>CANRNJ010000003.1 GCA_947631955.1 uncultured Lachnospiraceae bacterium | reverse complement strand
CCAGCGGATTTTTTGTGATTGAAACTGGTAAAAGCGGCGGGAATGTGGTAGGATATACCTTGTCTGGCGGCGGATACGGCCACGGGGCCGGTATGTCCCAGAACGCAGCCAAGGCGCTGGGTGAGGAAGGAGCCGGCTGCAGGGAGATACTGCGGTTCTTTTTTAAAGGCTGCGGGATAGACAGCATTGCCTCGGCCGGAGGCATATAACAGCGTATATTCGCGCCCGTCGCGAGAACGCTCCGGAATGGAGATTAAAATGATCAGAAGACTGTTTTACATATTTCGCGATTTCAGCTGGCAGATGACAAAGAAAAATATCGCCGCCTTTGCGGCCAGTACGGCTTTTTTTCTCTTTTTGTCCATGATCCCTCTGCTGATGGCGCTGTGTGCGATCCTGCCGTATACCGCGCTGACGGAAGATAACCTGATCGGCGCGATCATGCGCTTTACGCCGGATGCCATGAACGAACTGGTGGTCAGCGTGGTGTCGGACGTGTATGCCCGGTCCGCCGGGACGATCACGGTATTTGCGATCGTTACGGTCTGGTCCGCGTCCAAGGCGATGCTTGCGCTTATCCACGGACTGAACGCCGTGAACGATTTTGAGGAAAAACGTAATTATTTTGTGCTCCGGTCCATTGCCTGTATTTATACGGTCATTATCCTGATCGCCATGCTGCTTGCCCTGTTTGTCATGGTCTTCGGCAACGTGATCGTGGATCTGCTGCTGGCGGATATCCCGCCGCTGCATATTTTTGTGCAGTTTATCATGCATTTCCGCTTCCTGTTTTCGTGGGCTGTGCTGACGCTTATATTCGCGCTTATTTACGCCTATGTACCGAACAGTAAACTGCGCTTTAAAAAGCAGATTCCGGGAGCGGCCTTCGCGGCGGTGCTGTGGAGCGCGGCTTCTTATGCCTTTTCCGTATATGTGGATCACTTCAACGGGTTCGGCACATACGGCGGATTGACTACAGTAGTCATTTTGATGTTCTGGTTTTATCTGCTTATGTACATACTGTTGATCGGAGCGCACATCAACCGTTATTTCGGACCGGCGTATAAATTTCTGTTCGGATGGCTTGACAAGTCGCATAAAAATCACTAAAATGGCAATAGATCAGACGTAAACGATTACGGTCAAAGGCTGTGAAGGCGTCAGTAGAGAACTGTTTCCCGTCAGAGAGAGGAAATCATCGTCTGGAAGTTTCCTTCGGTTCGGACAGCGATCGAATTTCCCGCCGGAGCCGCTTAAGGGAAAGGCCCTGCCGTTCTGCATCGGCGTTTTTGCCGGGGAGGATGCGGCGGACTGAGTAGTTTAAGACGTGTGGAGCACGTTACGCTTGAAAGGAGTGCCTGATCCGCACTGTCCCGTTAATGACGCCTGTCCGATGGCAGGCCGAAGCGAGGGCGGGATCGGGAAAAAGGGTGGTACCGCGGATATGATTCGTCCCATGTGTTGATGCGCATGGGGCTTTTTTTATCTCGAAGCAGTTAAGAGAAAAGGAGAAAAACCGATGAAAGAAAAACTGGAACAGATCAAGGCGGAAGCGCTGCGTCAGATCGAAGAGAGCGACGCACTGGAGAAACTCAACGAGGTAAGAGTCAATTTCCTCGGAAAGAAAGGCGAGCTGACAGCGGTCCTGAAAAGCATGAAAGACGTTGCGCCGGAAGAGCGGCCGAAGGTAGGGCAGCTCGTCAATGAAACGCGCGAAGAGATCGAGAAGGTACTGGAGGAATCCGTCCGCAGGATGGAGAAGACGGTCAGGGATGCGAAGATGCGCAGGGAAGTCATCGACGTCACGCTCCCGGCCAAGAAGAACAACGTCGGACACCGCCATCCCAATACGATCGCGCTGGAGGAAGTGGAAAGGATCTTTATCGGCATGGGTTACGAGGTCGTCGAGGGCCCGGAGATCGAGAAGGATTACTATAATTTTGAGGCGCTCAATATCCCGGCGGATCATCCGGCCAAGGATGAACAAGACACGTTCTATATCGACGGGGATATTCTGTTGAGGACCCAGACGTCCTCGACACAGGTTCACGAGATGGAAAAGGGCAGGCTGCCCATCCGTATGATCGCGCCGGGACGTGTTTTCAGGGCCGACGAGGTGGATGCGACCCATTCTCCGTCGTTCCATCAGATCGAGGGACTGGTCATTGACAAAAACATTACGTTTGCCGACCTGAAAGGAACGCTTGCCAAGTTCGCAAAGGAACTGTTCGGTGAAGATACGCGCGTCAAGTTCAGACCGCATCATTTTCCGTTCACGGAGCCCAGTGCTGAGATGGACGTCACCTGTTTTAAGTGCGGCGGAAAAGGATGCCGATTCTGCAAAGGCGAAGGCTGGATCGAGATCTTGGGATGCGGTATGGTTCATCCGCATGTGCTGGAGATGAGCGGCATCGATCCGGAACAGTACACAGGATTCGCTTTCGGCGTGGGTCTGGAGCGTATCGCACTTCTCAAATACGAGATTGATGATATGAGGCTGCTGTATGAGAACGACATACGTTTCTTAAAGCAGTTCTGATTGGTTTGAAAGGAGAAGAACAAGATGAATACAGCATTATCATGGATCAAAGCATATGTGCCGGACCTTGACTGTACGGATCAGGAGTATATGGATGCAATGACGCTGTCCGGCACCAAAGTGGAAGGATACAGCAGACCGGATAAGAATCTGGAGAAGATCGTGGTGGGACGGATCGAAAAGATCGAGAAACACCCGGACGCGGATAAACTGATCGTGTGTCAGGTCGATATCGGTTCAGAGGTCATTCAGATCGTCACGGGCGCGCCCAACGTAAAAGAAGGAGATAAGATCCCGGTGGTCTTAGACGGCGGAAAAGTGGCGGGAGGCCATGACGGAGGGCCGCTGCCGGAGAACGGCATCGCGATCAAAGCGGGTAAGCTCAGGGGCGTGGAGTCAAACGGAATGATGTGTTCCATCGAAGAACTCGGCTCGGACCGGAATATGTATCCGGAGGCACCGGAGATGGGGATCTATGTCTTTCAGGACGATGTGGAAGTGGGGACGGACGCCGTTGAAGCGCTTGGACTTCACGATACGGTGTTCGAGTACGAGGTCACTTCCAACCGCGTGGACTGTTACAGCGTGATCGGCATCGCGAGAGAAGCGGCGGCAACGTTCCGTAAGCCCTTTTATCCGCCTGTGGTCCAAGTAAATGAAAATAAAGAAAAGGTGGAAGATTATATCTCCGTAGAAGTGCAGGATACGGATCTTTGCCCGCGGTACTGCGCGCGGGTATGCACCAATATCAAGATCGGGCCGTCCCCCAAATGGATGCAGAGGCGTCTGGCGGCCAGCGGCATCCGTCCCATCAACAATCTGGTGGACATTACAAACTATGTGATGGAGGAGTACGGACAGCCAATGCACGCCTATGATCTGGACACGATCGCAGGACATAAGATCATCGTGCGCCGCGCCAAAGAAGGAGATGTGTTCCGCACGCTGGACGGGCAGGACCGGAATCTGGATCCGGAGGTGCTGATGATCTGCGACGCGGAGAAAGAAGTCGGTATTGCCGGTATCATGGGCGGCGAAAATTCCATGATAACCGACAATGTGAAGACCGTGCTGTTCGAGGCGGCGACGTTCAACGGCGCCAATATCCGTAAGTCCGCCAAGAGGATCGGACTAAGGACAGATGCGTCCGGTAAGTTTGAAAAGGGACTGGATCCCTATAACGCCGAGGCGGCCATCAACAGGGCCTGCCAGCTGATCGAAGAACTCGGCTGCGGCGAAGTCGTGGGCGGTATCGTTGATGTGCACGCGGCGATGAAGGACAGGACGGTGCTTCCTTTTGAACCGGACAGCTACAATAAACTGCTCGGCACGAATGTGTCAAAAGAAGAAATGCTGGATATCTTTAAAAGGATAGAAGTGGATTACGATCCGGTCAAAAACACGCTGACGGTGCCGACGTTCCGGCAGGATCTGCTGCGCCAGTGCGACATTGCGGAAGAGGTGGCCCGTTTCTACGGCTACGATAAGATCCCGACCACGCTGCCAAGCGGAGAAGCGACGATGGGCAAGCTGCCGTTCAAACTCCGCATCGAGCAGAAAGCGAGAGATATCGCGGAATACTGCGGGTTCTCACAGGGGATGTGCTATTCTTTTGAAAGTCCGAAGGTGTTCGACAAACTTCTGCTGGACGCGGATGATCCGGCGCGGAAGGCCATCACGATATCCAATCCGCTCGGCGAGGATTTCTCGATCATGCGGACCCTTTCGCTCAACGGGATCCTTACCAGTCTGGCGACCAACTATAACAGAAGAAATAAAGAAGTGCGTCTTTACGAACTGGGCAACATCTATCTTCCGAAACAGCTGCCGTTAAAGGAGCTTCCGGACGAGAGGATGCAGTTTACACTGGGCATGTACGGCGACTGCGATTTCTTTACCATGAAAGGGGTGGTGGAAGAATTTTTCGACAGCATCGGTATGAAAAAAAAGATCCATTACGACCCCGATTCGGGCAAAAACTTCCTGCATCCCGGACGGCAGGCGGATATCGTATATGAAGGCACGGTCCTGGGGTACTTGGGAGAAGTTCATCCGGAAGTGTGCGAGAACTACGATATGAAGACCAGAGCCTATATCGCGGTCCTTGACATGCCTTCAGTCGTACCCTTTGCGACGTTTGACCGGAAATATCAGGGAATAGCGAAGTATCCTGCGGTATCGAGAGATATCAGTATGGTGGTGCCCAAGGATATCCGGGTGGGACAGATCGAGGCGGTCCTTGAACAGCGCGGCGGAAAGATCTTGGAAGATTATCAGCTGTTTGACATCTACGAGGGCGACCAGATCAAGGAAGGCTTTAAGTCCGTGGCCTACTCCATCACTTTCCGTGCAAAAGACAGGACGCTGGAGGAGAGCGATGTGTCCGGCGTCATGAGGAAGATCCTGAACGGTCTGGAAGGAATGGGCATTGAACTGAGAAGCTGACGGATCCCGATCAATTAAGAAAGAAGGTGCAGATATGGAACACAAGAATACATGGGAAACATACAGCGCGAAGCAGATGAAAGAGGTGGATGCTTTCGCCAGAGAGTATATGGATTTTTTGGATAACGGCAAGACGGAGCGCGAGTGCATCGATCTGATCGTCAATGCGATCGAGGACGCGGGATATCAGGAACTGGAAACGCTGATACGGTCCGGCAGAAAGCTGAAAACGGGCGACAAGGTGTACAGCGTATGGATGAACAAGTCCGTTGCCATGTTCCGGATCGGCAGGAAGAAAATGACGGAGGGAATCAACATACTCGGCGCGCACATCGATTCTCCCCGGCTTGACATCAAGCAGAATCCGCTCTATGAAGACGGCGGGTTTGCCTATCTGGATACGCATTATTACGGCGGCGTCAAGAAGTATCAGTGGGTGACCATACCTCTTGCGATCCACGGCGTAGTTGTGAAGAAAGACGGAACGACAGTGGAGATCAATGTCGGCGAGAACGAAGACGATCCCGTATTTTTTGTATCGGATCTGCTGATCCATCTGGCGCAGGAGCAGATGGAAAAGAAGGCGAACAAGGTGATCGAAGGAGAGGCGCTCGATATCATCATCGGCAACAAACCGCTCGTGATCGAAAAAAGAGGAAGAGGGGCTGAGAAAAAAGAGGATGAGGACGGGAAAGGCGCCGGTAAAGAGGCGGTCAAGAACGGCATCCTTGACATTTTAAAGAAGTCATACGATATCGAGGAGGAGGATTTTATTTCTGCGGAACTGGAAGTGGTTCCCGCGGGAAAAGCGCGCGAAGCCGGATTCGACAGAAGCATGATCCTGGCTTACGGGCAGGACGACAGGGTGTGCGCTTTCTCTTCCCTCAAAGCAATGTTGGAAACCGGGACGACCGATCGCACCGCGTGCTGTATCTTGGTGGACAAAGAAGAGATCGGCAGCGTGGGAGCCACCGGTATGCAGTCAAAGTTTTTTGAAAATGCGGTGGCTGAGGTGATGAATCTGACGGGAGAGTACAGCGAACTGAACGTGCGCAGATGCCTGTCCCGCTCCTGTATGCTTTCCTCGGATGTGAGCAGCGCTTTTGATCCCACCTACGCGTCGAGTTTTGACAAGAAGAATGTGGCTTATCTTGGCTGCGGCATGGTGTTCAATAAATTTACCGGCTCGCGGGGGAAATCCGGGTCAAACGATGCCAACGCCGAATATCTGGGACACATCAGGGCCATTTTTGAAAAAGAAAAAGTCAACTTCCAGACGGCGGAACTTGGCAAGGTGGATCTGGGCGGCGGCGGAACGATCGCCTACATCCTTGCGCTGTACGGCATGAACGTGATCGACAGCGGCGTTGCCGTGCTCAATATGCACGCGCCGTGGGAGGCCACAAGCAAGGCGGACGTCTACGAAACCAAACGCGGTTACACCGCCTTCTTGAAACACGCCGATCTGTAAAAAGACGGCGCGGCTGCAGGGCGGAGCGGAAATACGCCGGAAAACCGGAAAGGCCGCAGCGGTCAAAGGAGCCGCAGGAACCGAAAGGGCTGAGGGAATGGAACAACTGAAAAAATCCGATTTTTATTTTGATCTTCCGGAGGAGCTGATCGCACAGGATCCTCTGGAAGACCGCTCCGGTTCCAGACTGCTTGTTCTGGACAAGAAGACCGGAGAGATACGGCATCACATTTTTAAGGATATCGTGGATTACTTAAGACCGGGCGACTGTCTGGTCTTAAATAACACCAAGGTCATTCCCGCAAGGCTTATGGGGACCAAGACGGATACCGGCGCGGCGGTGGAAGTCCTGCTCTTGAAAAGACATGCGGAGGATGTGTGGGAGACCCTTGTGCGGCCGGGCAGAAAACTGAGGCCCGGCGCGAAGATCACTTTCGGTGACGGCAGCCTGAAGGCGGAGGTGCTTGAAGTGGTGGAAGAGGGCAACCGGCTGATCCGCTTTTTTTATGACGGCATCTTCGAGGAAACTCTGGACCGGCTCGGCGAGATGCCGCTGCCTCCCTACATCACGCATAAGCTTCAGGACAAAGACAGGTACCAGACGGTGTACGCCAGATACGAGGGTTCGGCGGCGGCGCCGACTGCGGGACTGCATTTTACGAAAGAGCTCCTGAGAGCCATCGAGGAGAAAGGCGTAGAAACCGCCTATGTCACCCTGCATGTAGGGCTCGGCACATTCCGCCCGGTCAAGGAGGACAACATACTGGAGCATCACATGCACTCCGAGGCCTATCAGGTGACGCGGGAGGCGGCGGAGAAGATCAATGCCGCCAAGGCGTCCGGGAACCGGGTGATCTGTGTGGGGACCACAAGCTGCCGCACCGTGGAAAGCGCGGCGGCGGAAGACTGCACGATGAAAGCCTGCAGCGGCGACACGGACATCTTTATCTATCCGGGCTATCGGTTTAAAGTGACCGACTGCCTGATCACCAATTTCCACCTGCCGGAATCCACGCTGATGATGCTTGTGTCGGCGCTTGCGGGCAGAGAACATATCATGGACGCCTATGCGGAGGCAATACGGGAGAGATACCGTTTTTTCAGTTTTGGGGACGCGATGTTTATTTATTCTTGCTAAGGCGGCATGCCATGGGTTACAATAGGTCTGCAGGCAGAAACTATCAGAAAAAGTGTAAGCGGGGTAACAGATGGAAGAAAGAAGAAAAAACAGACGGATAGGACTTGAGGCGAAGCTTCTGATCAAAAGGATGGATCAGGACTCGGAACCGAAGGAAGTAAACATTGAAGTGACGGATGTGTCCAAGAGCGGCGTCGGATTTTTGTGTCCGGTGCAGTTGGAGGTCGGCGCGGTCTATGAGTCGTTTCTGACGATATGGACCAAGGAGATCCTGCATGTCTTTCTGGAGATCGTCCGCGTGTTTGATAAGGGAGAAGGCGGCTATGGGTACGGCTCGATCTTTATCGGCATGAACGAACAGGATGCGAGCAGGATAGCGGCCTATGATACGATAGATAAACTGTCTGAATGAGGGCTTGAAGAGAGAAACGCTTTATTGCAGAGCAGGGGAACTGTTGATATGATAAAGGGAAAATATGCAAAGCTGTGGCTGAAGCTGATCGTGGTCTTCGCATCGATCATGTCGCTTGCGGTCCTGCTGTGCGTCGTGGTGTTCGTTTCGTTTCAGAACGGGACGGAATCTTCGGGAGTGACGATGAAAGCGGCGGCGCGCATAGCGGAAAATGTTTTTGAGGACCCGACTCAGGAGCAGATACGGACCGTCAGCCTGATGATCCGGTACGGAGCGCATCTGGCGATGTTTTTTGTGGTGGGTCTGGTCACGGCATTTGTGAGTATGGTGATATTCTCACACTATTTCCGCATCATCGGGATAGCGCTGTCCGGCGTTGTGTGCTACATGCTGGCATATTATACGGAATATTTCAAGCAGTTTGTCGAAGGACGGCACTTCCAGATGTCCGACGTGTCGCTTAACTGGTACGGCGGCTTGGCGGGGATCCTGTGTATGGTCGTGTCTTATTTTCTGAACCGGTTATTGGTCAAATTGTCCTGATCTCCGAACCCGTCATTGGCCAGATGCCAGATCGACCCGGACACGGTCTTAAGGGTCATCTCGTCAGCCGCTGCAATTCTTCATAGAAGCCGGGATAGCTGACGTTTACGATGGCGTCGTCCGCGATCTCGGTTTCGCCGTCCGCCGCAAGACCGGCTATGGCAAAACTCATGGCGATCCTGTGATCCATGTGGGGATCTATGCGGGTGCCGTGGAGAGGCCGTCCGCCGTGAATGATCATACCGTCATTTGTTCCCGTGATATCACATCCCATAGCGCTGAGATAGTCTGTCATGATGTCGATGCGGTTCGATTCTTTTGCGCGGAGTTCTTCCGCATTTCTGATGATCGTTGTTCCCGATGCGCAGGCAGCCATAATATTGATGATCGGCAGTTCGTCTATCAGGGTGGGGATGATGTCCCCCTCGATCGTAGTGCCGTGGAGCGCGCTGTGTTTGACGAGCAGATCCGCGGTGGGTTCCCCGTCCTCACGGACGTTGAGATAGGAGATGCTGCCGCCCATGGCTTCTGCGGCTTTCAGGATGCCGTTTCTGGTGGGATTGATCCCCACGTTCCGGATCAGTATTTCCGCGCCGGACACGAGAAGTCCCGCCGCGATAAAGAAGGCTGCCGAAGAGATATCGCCGGGCACATCGATCTTCTGTCCCGTAAGGACCGGTTCCGGCTCTATGACGGCGGTGGTCCCTTCCGTATGCACGGATGCGCCGAAGCGTTTCAGCATGATCTCGGAATGATTGCGGCTGAGAACGGGCTCCGTCACCTGCGTGGCGCCGTCCGCATAAAGACCCGCCAGAAGTATGGCGGATTTGACCTGTGCGGACGCGATTTTGGATCGATAATGGATCCCGTGGAGCGGAGCGCCGGTGATATGCAGCGGAGCGCAGTCGTTGCCTTTTACGCTTGTGATGTCCGCGCCCATCATGGACAGCGGTTCGATGATCCGCCGCATGGGGCGTTTCTGGATCGAACTGTCGCCCGTAAGGGTGGTCTCAAACGGCTGGGCGGACAAGATCCCTGAGATCAGCCGGGTAGTAGTGCCGCTGTTGCCCGCATCCAGAATATCCGAAGGCGCTTTTAAGCCATGCAGCCCCCGGCCGCGTATCAGGATGCGTTCAGGCGTATTGTCTATCTCGATCCCCATGCGGCGGAAACAGTCTATGGTGGAAAGACAGTCCGCCCCCTGAAGGAAGTTGGTTATCTCTGTAGTGCCCTCCGCGAGAGAGCCGAACATCACGGCTCTGTGGGAAATGGATTTATCTCCGGGAACGGTGAGTTCCCCGCTGCATCGTTTCGCTTTGTGAATGATCATGATCTGCCTCTTTCTGTCCGGATCTGCATCCGCAGGAAGTTTCCCTTCCCGTCCGGATCTGTATTTGGATAAGATCTCTGTCTGCCGAAGATCTCTATTTCGTATGAAGCTTATAGCCCTGTTCTGACATGATCCCGATCGCCCGGTCGATCGAATCCCTGTCGTAAAATTCGATCCTGAGCGCGCCTTCCGCAAATTCCCGGTTGTGATTGATCCCGATGTTCTTGATGCTCACGTCATGCGCCGCGAGCAGGGACGCGATGGCGGCGATGGCGCCCGGTTTGTCCTCGATATCCGCGGTAAATACATATTCCGCTTTGAGCGGGCCGCTGGAGATGTCGGCAAGAGTTTCCCGGTAGCTGCGCGCGCTGTCGAAGAACCGGTACAGGGTGTCGGCGCTGCGGCTGTCCAGACTGTCCAGAACGTCGTCCAGCGATCGGATATAATCTTTTAAAAGGGACACGATGTTGTCCGTGTTGCTCAGGCATATCTGCTGCCACATATCCGGGGAGGAGGAGGCGATCCGCGTGATATCTTTGAATCCTCCTGCGGCGATCATTTTCATGATGCCTTTTTCGGTGTCGGAACTGCGGACCAGATTCACCAGAGAAGCGGCGATCACATGCGGCAGATGCGAGATGGCCGCCGTGACGTAGTCGTGTTCCTCATAGCCAAGAACGAGCGGGATCGCGCCGAGCGACCGGACCAGACTGCGGTACCGCTCCAGCATCTCCTGCGGCACGCTCTCCGACGGGGTCAGGATATAGTAGGCGTTTTCCAGAAGCGAAGCGTTGGAGTTGGCGTAGCCGAAACGCTCGGATCCGGTCATGGGGTGTCCGCCGATGAAGCGGTCATTAAGGCCGAGAGCCTCCGCCTGCCTGTGGATCCCTGTCTTGACGCTCCCCACGTCCGTCAGGATCGTGCGGGGCGACAGATATTTTTTGAGCGCCAAAAGATTGGCCTCGTTATACGAAACCGGGGCGCACAGGAATATGTAGTCGCAGGAGGCGAACGCATCGTCTATAGAACGGCGCGGCTCGTCGATGATATGTTCGTCGTATGCAAGCTGAAGTGACGCGGGGTTCGTGTCGTATGAGATCAGACGGGCGTCCGGAACGGCGGCGCGGACCGCCTTGGCTATGGAGCCTCCGATCAGTCCAAGCCCGATAAATCCACAGGTAAGAGTATTCATGATAAATGCCTTTCCGACCAAGGCGGTGCCTTTTGTCTGTATACAGTATAGCATTTTAGGGGTTTGGTCACAAGAGGAGATATTTATAGATCATATTTATACATTTCGCATAAAAGATATTGAAATTTCTGCTAAAACTTAGTAAAATATACTTACAATTTGTGCTTGGGGAGAACGAAAACGGAACAATTTGCCCAATCATGAGTGAATAACAGAACTGGAGGATTGCGTGAAATGAATATTTACACAACTGATAAGATTCGTAATGTGGTTTTGCTCGGACATGGCGGCTGTGGAAAGACCAGTCTGGTTGAGGCGATGGCATACCTGTCCGGCATCACTTCAAGAATGGGCAAAGTAGACGATGGAAATACGGTGAGCGATTTCGGCAAAGAGGAGCAGAAGCGCCATATATCCATCGCTTCGTCGGTCATTCCGATCGAGTGGGAGGATGTCAAGATCAATGTACTGGATACGCCCGGATTCTTTGATTTTGTGGGGGAAGTGGAAGAGGCGGCCAGCGCGGCGGACGCCGCGATCATCGTCGTATCCGGCAAGGCGGGCGTGGAAGTCGGCACCGAGAAGGCGTGGGAGCTGTGCGATAAATACAAACTGCCCCGGTTCGTGTTCGTCACGGATATGGATATCGACAATGCGTCCTTCCGTCAGGTAGTGGAGGATATGTCGGAACGGTACGGCAAGAAGATGGCTCCGTTCCACCTGCCGATCCGCGAGAACGAGAAGTTTGTGGGATACATCAATGTTATCACGGAGCAGGCTTACCGCTGGGAAGGCAAGGAAGTGGTCGAGTGTGAGATGCCGGATTACAGCAAAGATAATCTGCAGATATGCAGGGACACGCTGATGGAAGCCGTTGCGGAAACAAGCGAAGAATTTATGGAGCGGTATTTCAACGGCGACAGCTTCTCGGAGGCCGAGATCCGTGCGGCGCTGCGCAACAATGTCATGGATGGAAGCATAGTGCCCATGTCGATGGGTTCCAACATATTGTGCCAGGGCATTTATACGCTTTTGGACGATATCGTAAAATACATGCCGAGTCCGGAGAACCGGGAGATCGCCGGGATCGATCTGAAGAGCAACGAGATCTTTCAGGCCAATTATGATTTCTCAAAACCGAAGTCCGCTTATATCTTTAAGACGATCGTGGATCCCTTTATCGGCAAGTATTCGCTGATCAAGGTATGCTCCGGCGTGTTCAAGAACGACGACATGATCTACAACGATGAAAAGGAAGTGGAGGAGAGGGTCAGCAAGATCTATGTGCTTCAGGGCAGCAGACCCATTGAGGTGAAGGAACTTCATGCGGGCGATATCGGCGCGATCGCTAAGCTGACGGCGGCAAGAACGGGCAACACCCTGTCCACGAAGGCGAGGATCATCCGCTACGGCAAGACCGAGATCTCCACGCCGTACACATGCAAGAGATACCGCGCAAAGAATAAAGGCGATGTAGATAAGGTCGCGCAGGCTCTGCAGAAGATGCGGCACGAGGATCAGACGCTGTGGGTCGTCAACGATGCGGAGAACAAGCAGACGCTGCTGTACGGCATGGGAGAACTTCATCTGGACGTAGTCGCGAGCAGGCTCCTCAACGAGTACAAGGCGGAGATCGAACTGTCCGATCCGAAGATCGCATACAGAGAAACGATACGCAAGAAATCGGATGTGGAATATAAGTATAAGAAGCAGTCGGGAGGACACGGGCAGTACGGCCATGTCAAGATGCGGTTTGAGCCTTCCGGCAGTCTGGAGGAACCTTATGTGTTCGAGCAGGAAGTAGTGGGCGGCGCGGTGCCGAAGAACTATTTCCCGGCTGTCGAAAAAGGACTTCAGGATTCCGTGGCGAGCGGACCGCTTGCGGCCTATCCGGTAGTGGGCGTCAAGGCGATCCTGTACGACGGCTCCTACCATCCGGTCGATTCCTCCGAAATGGCGTTTAAGATGGCGACGATCCAAGCGTTCAAGAAAGGATTCATGGAAGCCGGTCCGGTGCTCCTTGAGCCGATCGCAAACCTTCAGGTCACTGTCCCGGATACCTATACGGGCGATATTATGGGCGATCTGAACAAGCGGCGGGGCAGAGTGCTCGGAATGAACCCGGCGGGCGGCGGCAGGACGGTAGTCGAGGCGGATATCCCCGTAGCATGTCTGAACGGGTACTGTACCGATCTGCGCTCCATGACCGGCGGACGCGGAACCTATAAATACGAGTTCGCGAGGTACGAACAGGCGCCGGGTGACGTTCAGGAGAAAGAAGTGGAAGCCAGAGCCGGAAAAGTGGCCGAGGCAGGAAGCGAGGCATAGCGCTTAGGCAGTTTAAGCCGGCAGGCATATGTGCCGGCGCGGTATGCAATGCAGGGCAGAAGGGGAATGTCTTGCGGAATGTTGTTATCGCCTGCAGCGATAGAGAAGGTTTTTTATAGGGACAGGGCATGGAAACATGCCCTGTTTCTATGTCCGCACGATGTCCTGCAATCTTAAGATAAAGGTTGACAAATCGATCCCATATCACGATAATGATACTAGTTGTTTATTATGAGATAGAAGCGTGGACGCTTCGGAATGGTGGAACAGATGGCACAAGTTTACAATCACAGAGAAGTGGAAACAAAATGGCAGAAGATCTGGGATGACGAGAAGGCGTTTAAAACCTCCGACGATTATTCCAAACCGAAATATTATGCACTGGTAGAATTTCCGTATCCGTCGGGACAGGGGCTTCATGTCGGACATCCAAGACCGTATACGGCGCTCGATATCGTTGCGAGAAAGAGAAGGATGCAGGGATACAACGTGCTCTATCCGATGGGATGGGACGCGTTCGGGCTTCCGACGGAGAACTATGCGATCCAGAATCACATTCATCCCAAGATCGTGACGAAGAACAACGTGGCGCGTTTTAAGAGCCAGCTCCATTCGCTGGGCTATTCGTTCGACTGGGACAGGGAAGTCAATACGACGGATCCGGGGTATTACAAATGGACCCAGTGGATCTTTTTGAAACTGTTCAAGGCAGGCCTTGCCTACAAGGCGGAAATGCCGATCAACTGGTGTACTTCCTGTAAAGTCGGCCTTGCCAACGAGGAAGTGGTGAACGGCGTCTGCGAGCGCTGCGGTTCCGAGGTGATCCGCAAAGTCAAGAGCCAGTGGATGCTTAAGATCACCGAGTATGCGGATAAGCTGATCGAAGGCCTTGACACGGTGGACTATGTGGAGAGGGTCAAAGTTTCCCAGAAAAACTGGATCGGCAAGTCTACCGGCGCGGAAGTGGATTTTACCATCAAGGGCAAGGAAGATAAGATGCGCATCTACACGACCAGATGCGATACGCTCTTCGGCGTCACCTATATGGTCATGTCCCCGGAACATCCGCTTCTGGACAAATATAAGGACGATATCAAAAACTGGAGCGAGGTGGAGGCATACCGCGCGCAGGCCGCGAGAAAATCGGATTTTGAGCGCGCCGAACTGGCCAAGGACAAAACCGGCGTCCGGATCGACGGCCTCACGGCGGTAAATCCCGTGAACGACGTGGAGATCCCGATCTTCGTTTCGGATTATGTACTCATGAGTTACGGCACGGGCGCCATCATGGCTGTACCGGCGCACGATGAAAGAGACTGGGACTTCGCCAAGAAATTCGGCCTGCCGATCATAGAAGTGGTGGCCGGAGGCAGAAACGTTCAGGAAGAAGTGTACACGGACGTTGCCACGGGAACCATCGTCAATTCCGGTTTCCTCAACGGACTCAGCGTGGAGGACGCAAAGGCCAGAATGATCGCCTTTCTGGAAGAGAAAGGGATCGGATGCGCCAAGACGAATTTTAAATTGAGGGACTGGGTATTTTCCAGACAGCGTTACTGGGGCGAGCCCATTCCGATCGTCCATTGTGAGAAATGCGGCTATGTGCCTCTGGACGAGAGCGAACTGCCTCTGGAACTGCCTGAGGTGGACAGCTATATGCCTACCGATACCGGAGAGTCGCCCCTGGCGCTCATGACCGATTGGGTCAATACCACATGCCCGTGCTGCAAAGGCCCGGCGAAGAGAGAAACGGATACGATGCCGCAATGGGCTGGCTCCTCGTGGTATTTCCTCAGATACACGGATCCCTGCAATACCGAGGCGCTCGCAAGCAAAGAAGCGCTGGAGTATTGGATGCCGGTAGACTGGTACAACGGCGGTATGGAGCATACCACGCTGCACCTTTTGTATTCCAGATTCTGGCACAAGTTCCTCTACGATCAGAAAGTGGTTCCCTGTCCGGAGCCGTATGCGAAGAGGACTTCGCATGGCATGATCCTGGGGCTGAATCCGCATAATTTTGCAAATATGCCCGTCAAAGAGCAGGAAAAACTGGTCGCCGAATACGGGAGCGAGAAAAAGGCGAGGGAAGCCCTGAAAGAAAAATACGGCGAGATGGCCGATCATCCGGTCGTAAAGATGTCCAAGTCGCTTGGAAACGTGGTGAATCCGGACGACATCGTGACCGAATACGGAGCGGATACCCTGAGAACTTACGAGATGTTCATCGGAGCGTTTGAACTGAGCGCCGGGTGGAGCGAGGACGGCGTCAAAGGCTGCCGCAGATTCTTGGAGAGAGTGTGGAAACTGCAGGACATCCTGACGGACGACATGAATTATTCCGCGGATCTTGAAACGAAGATGCATCAGACGATCAAGAAAGTCAGCAGCGATTTCGAGAACCTCAAATACAATACGGCGATCGCCGCAATGATGGCGCTTATCAATGAATTTTACAAGAAAAACGCCGTGACGAAAGGAGAGTTCAAGACGCTCCTTACGATGCTGAACCCGGTGGCGCCTCATATCACGGAAGAACTGTGGCAGACGGTCGGATTTGAGGGCCGCTTATATCAGAGCACATGGCCGTCGTATGAGGAGGCCAAGACGGTGGAGCATACCGTGGAGATCGCCGTGCAGATCAACGGCAAGACCAGAGCGACTCTTGCGATCGGCAAAGACGATCCGAAAGACGAAGTGATCGCCAAGGCAAAAGAAACGGTGGCCGACAAGCTGACCGGAACCATTGTAAAAGAGATCTATGTTCCGGGAAGGATCGTCAACATCGTTCAGAAATAAAGAAATAACGGATAGGAAAATGCGTCAGGGACAAACGTTCCTGACGTTTTTTTGCGCATTACCGGATGGGCGGGGACTTAGGGGGCTGCGTCTGGCGCAGCTTCATGAACCGGTCGATCTTCTCCGCCTCCTCCGGGGAGGAATATCTGCGTATCGCGGACGTGATCGTTTCGATCTCTTCCCGGCTGAAAGAAATGTGGCTGTCCCGGCTCCTTTTGGCGGCGGCCAGAAAGAAGGGCAGCATCTGCTCTTTGGTGAGAGAGCGGCTCTCGTAGAAGAGCGCCTGTAGAAAATCCAGTTTGTTCCTGTCGATATGGGCTACGGCAGGGTCTTCCATCCAGTTTCCTGTCATGATCCGGTATTCTCCTTATCTGAATCTGAATTTTGCTGTTGAAACATCTCATACATCGCTTTCTGTTCAGGCGTCAGCATGTTCATCATCATGTCCAGTGCGGAAAAGCTGCCCGTCTGCGCGGACTCTGTTTCATCCGCATCGGAGGATACAGAGCCGCTTCCGAAAGGCGGAGCGGCAGACATTTCCGGAAAGATCTCGTTCAGGACGGACATCGCCTGTGACATTTCCTGCATCGTTTCCATGGTCTGCAGCATGTTCTGCAGCTGTTCCAGCTGCCGGATCTCTTCCGGTGAAGAGTAGAGAGCCAGCTGGCGGCACAGCGCGCACAGATCGGGTTTTTCGCCATTGCCGGAAGAAAGACTGCATCCGTGTATCTGAAGAGGATGTCTTCGGACATATTTCAATGTGTATTGCAGCTCCATATATTTAATATAGACCGCCAGATGCTTTTGCATGGCAGGTTCTATGTAGGGGAGAAGAACCTTGATCTTTTGGATCTGATTAGTCGTGTACAAGGCATCGAATGCCATAACGTTTTCTGCTTCCTCGTTTTTTGCTGCCATAGGATACGCCTTCCTGATGCCCGCGGTTTCTCATACATGTATATGCCGCATGTGAGAAAAATAGGCTCTTAAGGAGCAGAGCCTATTTTCTCAGACGTGAAGTAATAGATGTGTAAAGGGGATGTTCGCGGTCTGTTAGTTGCCGCAGCAGCTTGAAAGGATCAATAACCAGATCAATGTATTACAGCAGCTGCTGCCGTTGTTGTTGAACAGGCCAAAGCCGTTGCTGCCGCCGCATCCGCATCCGTCATTGTCGCCGCCGCAGGCGGATAACAGCAGAAGCAGCCAGATGATGGAACTGCATCCGCCGCCGAAGAATCCGCCGTTGTTATTGTTGCTGCATCCGCATTGTGTTGCCGATAAATCACTCATTTCCATAGCCTCCAAATGTTATTTATGGTTTATCTTATGGCGCAGCGCAGAAAGTGTGAATAAAAAATGATCACGGGATGCGCCGTACTTCCCCGCCGGAGGCAAAAAAATGTGTCCGACTTGTGGATTTTTAATCAAAACACTTGCATAAATCTCAATATATAGTAAAATTAAACTATATGTTAGTGGGTCAGAGTGTGGTCATACGGCTCATATATTCGGAAAAGGAGAGATCCCCATGGAGGGGTTTGAAGTCGCCGGAAGAAGATTTCGGACAGAAGCGGATTATAAGGCAGCGCTGCGGGATCAGGCCAAAATAGAAGAGATCAGAAGGCATGTCCATATGGAGCAGCCGGGCGAGGTCATTACGCTGTACGATCAGATGCAGGCCGGACGGTACCGCTTTGAAACGATCGTAGGAAACGATTTTGACGACGAGATCTACGAACTGTCGCAGGAATATAAGCGCAGGGGATACAATAAGGACAGCAGGCTGCCGACGGGCAGAAAAGCCAAAAAGAAGGCGGGGAATACCGCCAAAGACGCCGGAGCTGCCCGCAGTACGGCGGATGCCGGGATCTCCGTTAAGACGGCGGACGCCGGAAAAGGCCGGAAAAAACAAAAAAATGCCGATATCTCGTTAAACGGTTACGATAAAAACATGCAGAAAGTCATTCTGCAGGAGTTAAAGAAACGGGAAATGCGCCGCAGGCTCATGATCGCCCTGTGCGCGGTGGTGGCGGCGGGCTGCTTTGCCTATTTCGGAGTATATTATTATTTTGCGGGAAGGACCGACGCGGCGTACCGATCCCTTGCAGGACTGAAAGGAAATCGGGCGCTGGCGGCGCGGACGTCAGGGGTGACGATCCATTATACCGAAGACGACGACGTTGAGCTGAAGGTGCTGGAAGAGTATCAGACGCTTTACAACAAGAACAAAAGCCTAATCGGCTGGCTCAAAATTGACGATACAGATATTGATTACCCCGTGATGCAGACGGTCAACAACGAATATTATCTGGACCATAACTACAATCAGGAATATGACAAAAACGGCAGCCTTTTTCTGGATAAAGACTGCGATGTGGTACACAGGAACACGAATCTGATCATATACGGGCATCATATGAAATCAGGCAAGATGTTCGGCAACCTGAACAAGTACAGCAGCGAGGATTACGGGAAGGAACATTCCACGATCCGGTTTGATACCATATATGAAAAGGGAACCTATGAAGTCATGTACGTTTTTCGTTCAAAGATCTACAATGAGGACGAGATCGTATTCAAATACTACCAATTTTTAGACGCCTCGTCTGAGAAAGAATTTGAGTCCAATATGCAGGAGATGGCGGCGCTTTCCTTGTATGATACCGGCGTTACGGCGGTGTACGGGGACGAACTGCTCACCCTTTCTACCTGCGACAACTCAGAGGAAGACGGACGGTTCGTGGTAGTGGCAAAAAGGATTCAGTAAAGGCGTGAAGGAGAAGAGCAATGGCTAAAAAAGCACCGGTTAAGAAATCGAGAAGGAAGTTGAAGAGAAGCGTCAGACGAAGTCTGGCTGCTGTTCTGATGATTACGGCGATTGGTGTGGCGGCGGTGCCGGTACCGGAGAACGAGGCGGCACAGGAGCGTGGGTGGATGCCGCTTTCTTTGCCGGAGAATGTGCCGTATGGTTATCCTGCGGATATTGAATCCATTGACGGTGACGAGGAAGATTTTTCGGTGAAAAATAACGATATCTTAGATCATTCAAGCACTGATGATCTGACCACGGCGTATACGATCAAACTCCTGTCGGACGGTCTGTACCAGATGGATTGGCAGTTTAAATTCTATATGACAACTATTTCGGGTCAGGGAAGCAGAGGGATCATTAAGGAATATAACAGTACATATCAACAGGACAGGGTCGAGTTGAAACCCAATGTCACCTGCGACTATGTGAAAGTTACCGCAGAGAATTTTGATAAATTTTTTGACGAAGAACAACATGACAGCGTGGGCAACCGTTCGGATTCCTTTACATATTCCTGCAAGGATCCGGTTCGGATACAGGATATCGACAAAGCGTTTTTCGATAAATATTTTAAGAGTGAGTACGAGGCTTATGCCAGCGGTTATGCCGCCAATAAGGCTGCTTATGAGGCGGAATTGGCAAGTTGGAACGAGCAGCATCCTGAGCCGGTAGATCCGGAGGTCGAGGCAACCAAACCGGTGGAACCCAGTTTCAGCAAGAAGATATCGGATCTGACGACCGATCAGCGCTGCGAATACTACTGTGAAAATGCAGAGAACGGAAAATATAAGGGCTGCAAGCTTGCAACCGTCATTGACTCGGAGCATCCGGGTGCGGGCGGTATCAATACTTATGTATATATCCCGCAGAAGATGGAAGGGGGTTCCCCGTCAAATACGCTGAGGTTTGACGATCAGGGCTTTGTCTATACTACGGACGCGAGCATCATCGGCATCGGCAATGGGGCGTTCAAAGATATCCGGAACGTGTACTATCTGACCGTTCCGCCGGAGATCAAATACATCGGCACGAGCGCTTTTGAAGGGTCTTTCCTGAAAGAGATCACGTTCAACAACGTTGAGAATGTCTGCGATATGGCGTTTAAGAACTGCAGCGACCTGACCTCGGTTACGATCGGGGCGGGCACTACCGAGATCGGCAACGAATGTTTCTACGGCTCAGGCATCACAAGCGTGACGTTTCCGTCTACAGTTCAAATGATCGGAGTGGGTGCGTTTGCCAACTGCACATCCCTCCGGACGGTGGATTTCTCCGGCATAACGGGATCCGATGTCCATATCGGCGCCTATGCATTTTTTAACGCGCTCGGCCTGAACAGCGTGAATTTCAAGCGCGGCGATTCTGCGGAGGTCACCGTGGGTATCACGAAGATCGGAGAAGGCGCGTTTGCGGCGGACAATGTTATAACCGGCGGATTGACGGAATTCGTCTTTCCGGGTGCGATCAGCGAGTTTAAAGACTGTATACTGGCAGGGCGGTCCAATCTGCTGAACGTGACCATGCCTTCCTCCTACGGCAGTAATACAATAGCTACCGTGCCGGAAAATACGTTCTATAACTGCTTTAACCTGCAATGCGTACATTTCCCGGAGTCCAGCGGGCGGGCAAAGTTCGATGATGGTCTGTTTGCAACAGTCACAAATCCGGATTTCTATGTATGGGGGCCGGAACTGGATGTCTTAAGAAATCCCGCTGAACCCCGCCGAAGCACATGGAAGGCCAAAAACGCCCTATTGAAGCCTATACCTTATCGGTATGACCGGGGCGATCAGCACTTCTACGAAGTGAGCGACGGCGATTATCTGATGTGTATCGACGACGCGGGCGTTTTGACTTCCTGTACGAAGAATCCTGATGCTTCGATCGATGGACTCGTTGATCTGGAGATCCCGGATAAAGTCGGCGATACTTATGTGACGGGGATCGCGTCGGATTGTTTCAGCGACGACGAGTTGAATCAGAAGATTTCATCGCTGACCATTCGCGACAACTCCAAACTCACGCTCCTAAACGACGGCGTCTGCACAGGCTGGGAAAACCTGAAGGAAGTATATATCGGTAATTCCGTGACTGCGATCGGGGCAAATGCCTTCAAGGACTGCACCGCTCTTGAGGATGTGACGTTCAACACTCCGTCGGCGGGCTATGAAGCGTTTACGGTCGGAACCGACGCCTTTAAGACCGGCAGTTCCAAACTTACGTTCCATGGGGATATCGTAGAGGGATACGCGCCTTTTGACTGGGCGATGGATCCGGACAATATCATAAAAGATCAGGACGGAATCAGAGTATGCTATAAGAGTTTGTCCCCCACCTACCTGACAGTCATGTACAATCCCATCACGGATATGGTCACGCTGTTGGATTATCCGAAGTACGGCGAGATCAGCTCGCTCCTGAATGACAAGTATAAGAGTGCAGTCAGGGAAGCAAATAGCGCTGTCGACAAAGAACTCGATCCTATCAACACTTATGAGGACATGAAAGCGGACGAGTGGTACAGGCGCTATGCGGGAACGGAGTATGACGGATTCCGCAGGGAGTTTATGAGAGGATGGAACGAAGCCGGTGAGGATTCGACCGCTTTGAACGCGCTGTATTCTTCCGAGTTTTACGGCCCGTGGATCAGTCCGAAGTTTGTGACATTCTGTCAGGATTCTGCCAAGCTGCAGCGTTGGCTTAATGACGATACGGGGGCATTGGACTGGAGAGATCCGGGAACTTTCGCGGCGGCCGCTTCGGAGCAGAGGTCGCTGGCCGGATGGCTGTTTGAGCCGATCACCGCGTACGCGGCGGATTATCCGGATCCTTATTACGAAAGGAACAAATATGATGTGGCTGTGATCGTGGATGCCAACGATCCGTACAGAGCGGCGACGCCGGAAGAGAGAGATATCGTATATTATTCAAAGAACATCGATATCCCCGCTGGAGTGGAGTCCATCGATGTGTACGGCTACCGGCATGATCTGACGGCGGACGGAGAAGAGAATACGACACGGTACAGCAACATCGGAAACTATAATACTTATCTGAATGGACTGGGCGGTTGGGATACCGACAGCCGTTTCATGTATGAAAACGTGAAGCCTGCCGACGAAGACGGCATACAAAGCGTTCCGGGCCTGTTCAGCGGGTACTTTGACGATTATCAGGACAGCGGCGCATCCAAAGAGAATCGCGAGAGGGGCAACGACCTGATCACGTCCGTGACCATGCACAGCGTGAAGTATCTGCCCGATTATGCGTTCGACAGCTGTGAGAATCTGGGATATGTGATATTGGGCGATGCCTGCGCGGATATCGGCAAAGCGCCGTTTAGAGGCTGTTACTCCATGACTACGGTGGGGGACAACGAATATTACACGACAGTCAACGGGATCATCTATTCCAAGAACGAGGACGGTTCTTATACGGTGGAAGAGTGTCTGGCGGCAAGAGGCAATCTGGTAGGACCGGCGGTCGTTACGACGGCGTCCGATCCGAATCTGGCCAATATCACGAGCATCCGGCCGGGCGCTTTCGAGGACTGTGATTACATTACGGAGGTGAATTTCGGAAGACGCGATGTTTTGGGACTTAAGACGATCCCGGAAGACTGCTTCAAGAACTGCGATCTTCTGCAGACGGTGGTTCTCCCTATGTCGGCCACCAAAATAGAGCGTGGGGCGTTCAACGGAGATGATAATCTGACGGGACTTACGATTTACGGCAATGAAGTACAGATCTCCGCCGGCGCTTTTGACAGTGACAAGAGAGCCACTACCATGATAAGAGCCTATGAGGATTCGGCGGTATCCCGTTATATCGAACAGTACGGCCGTGAATATAAGCTGCAGTATGACGACACCCATCCGCTGGGTTCCCTGTGGCAGGTATCTTTCTATGATGCGAATTATGCCCTGATAGGCGATCTGAAGGATCAGATGGGCAATCCGCTGGATAATCCTCAATATGTGGAGGACGGCGCCTATGCGGTCGTACCGGAGAATCCGACACTGTCCGGATGGACCTTCGAGAGATGGGTAGGCTCCAACAATGTGGATCTTGCGCAGCCGATCCATGAAGACAGTTTCTTCTATGCGCAGGGATATTCGACGAACGGGACGATCAACGGGAAATATCCGGTCGAGTTCTATGACGGGGTCGACGGCAAGCAGGTAGGCCCTACGCAGTATGTCGATCCGGGCAGCGATGCGGTGGCTCCGGCTCATCCGGAACATGCCGGTTATGAACCGGACGGATTCAGCGATACCTTTACCAATGTGCAGTCTGTCAAGACGATCATCATGAAGTATAAGGCAGCCGCGACCAGCGGCGGATCGTCGTCGAACGACACGACACATCTGTCGGGCGACAGTACGTCGAACACGCCCAACAGTTCGTCCAATAATTCGACCGCTTCGACGAATACGACGAGCAATCCGGCTTCGACGAGCAATACGAGTAATACGAGCAATGCGAACAACACAAGCGATACGAGTAATACAAGCAGCGGCACGGCCGTTTCAAGTTCAAACGGTTCCACACCGGCAACGGCGTCCGGCCTGTATGTCGTGACCGTCAACGGCGGCAGCGGCAGCGGCAGCTATGCGGCGGGCGCAACGGTCCTGATCACGGCGAATACCCCGGCCGCAGGCTCCGTATTCAGCAAATGGGTGACGACGTCGCAGGGTGTAACGCTGGCAAGCGTCAGCACGACGCCGACGACCTTTAAGATGCCGGCAAACGACGTGACGATCACAGCGGAGTACACGACGGCTTCGGCGGCCGCAAATACTGCGGCAACTCCGGTCAGCACCGCAGATAACGGCGGCAGCACCCGCGTGGATATCACGAAACCGGGTATTTCAAATAAGGATCTCGCTTCGGCCAATGTAAACGGCTCGACGGATAACTTTGTGATCAAGATCACGGAGACCGACGAGGCGACCGCGGCGGTTCAGGCGGCGTTGACCAACAAATACGGCAGTCTGGACAACATCCTGTACTATGCGATGGATATCAGTCTGTATGATTCCACCGGAACGGTGAAGCTGACGGATACTTCGGGAATTACCGTTGACATCACGCTGCCGATACCGGATGCGCTCGTCGCATACGGCGGCAATAACATGGCGGGCGCGGTGGTCAATGGCAATCAGCTGGAGAACTTAAACGAGAACTTTACAACGATCAACGGCGTGCCTTGTATCCGCTTTACGGCATCCCACTTCTCACCGTATACGATCTATGTCGATACGGGTAATCTGACGGAAGGTATGCTGGATGCGACGCCGAAGACCGGCGATCCGATCCATCCGAAGTGGTTCTTGTCGATCGGTCTTGCATGTTTATCTGTGATCCTGTTTATCAAGAAGGATAAGGATGCTAAAGTGAAAACCACATAAAGGGAAGCCTATGGGAAGAAAGATAAGAAACCTGATCGGTGTATTGCTGATAGCGACTGCGGTGGCAGTAACACAGATACCTGTATCGGATGTGGAAGCGGTGGATACCTCTTCCACATCTGATTTTCAGATGGATCAAACGTCATTAGTGAAATATACAGGCACGTCCGAGGACGTGTCTATTTCCGGTTCGGTCGAACGGATCGAATCGGGGGCGTTTGCGGATAATGACAGTATCCGGCATGTGGTTATCGGTGAAAATGTGGAAGTCATAGCCTCCGGGGCATTTTCCGGCTGTGACGAACTGGAGAGCGTGACGATCCCGGACAGTGTGGTCACTATAGAAAGCGCGGCGTTTTCCCGCTGTCCTTCCCTTCGTGAGGTCATGGTGGGAGAGGGCCTTGCGGAACTTGGAAACGGGGCGTTCGCCGGGGACCACAGTCTTGAAACGGTCCAGTTCAGCAGCAGCAATCCGAAATTTACCTGCGACGACGGAGCCATATATAACAAAAACGGATGGACTACGCTGTATCAGGTGCTCGCGGGTCGGAAAGGCGAAAGCTATACGATGCCGAACTCTGTGGAAACGATCAAACCTTATGCGTTTTGGGGCTGTTATCATCTGAAAGACGTCAAGATCAGCTCTCAGGCGTCGGCCGTATCTCCCTATGCTTTTTCCAACTGCAGGAATCTGACATCCGTGGAGATCCCGTATTCGGTTAAGAATATAGACGTCAGGGCGTTTGAGGACTGCGTCAGGCTGCGGGACATCACGATCCCGCCGTCCGTCAATACCATACACAGCACGGCGTTTGACGGCTGCACCAGACTCACGATCCATGCGGAGCCGGGTTCCGCCGCGGATGCATTTGCACAGACTCTGGTCCTGGACGACATAGAAGTATCGGAGGAGGAAGAGGTCCCGTATATTCCCGGCAGCCAGAACGAGGCGTCCGGGGACGGCGCGGTCCCGCAGATCTCGGCTCCGGTGGATTATTATCATGAGGTATCCCACATGAACGCCATGGAAGAGGAGGAAGACGACTCCGTCAAAGGAAAGACCCGTGTGATCGGCAGCGAGGCGGTCGTGCTGATCGATAACGCGCAGGCCACCGTCAATGTGGGAGCCACAGGGGAAACTCTGGGCGGCGCGCCGGAGGATACCCGGCAGTACACGGATACGGTGCCCGGACTGGAGGGTTCGCAGGACGCCAAGGGCGGTTCTTTCCCGAAATATACCGTGGTGGACGGCGCGGACGGAAAGGTCATAGCGGCTCAGGCATACTATGGAGTCGATATGACGTCCTATGAGATCCCGGAAGGGGTCACGCGGCTGGGAGAGTTTTCTTTTACAAGGTCGGATCTGACTTCGATCAGGATCCCGGACGGCGTAGAAGAGATCGGTTACGCTGCGTTTTATCATTGTGATCAGCTTTCACAGATCGTTATTCCTGCCAGCGTCAAGGAAATAGGGGCGTCGGCTTTTGCGCAGACGCCGTGGCTGACCAGTTGGAAGCAGAATGTGGGCGGAAGCGAGTTTTTGATCGTGGGCGACGGTATTCTGTTGGCATATAAAGGAAACGGCGCCGAGGTCACGATCCCGGATTCGGTCAAGACTATCGGGGCGGAGGCTTTTAAGGACTGTACGACGATCACGAGAGTGATCATACCGGACAGCGTGGAAACGATCGGAGAAGCGGCCTTTGAAGGCTGCACTGGTCTCAGCGCGGCAGAGGGCGGAAAGAATGTAAAAGAGATCCGTGACAGAGCGTTTGCCGGATGTCCGATCGCCGCTGTGCATATCGGCGCGGCGACGGAGTCGGTCGGCCTGCGCGCATTTGACGCAGCGGATGTCCTTGAAGGCGTCCGCGCGGTCGTGTTTGAAGGCGGCAGTCTTCCGAAGCTGTCTTACGGGACTAATTCTACCAAGGTGTACCGCGACGCTTATCGGGACAAGGCGTTCAAAGGCTGTACCATCGCTGTCATTCCGCAGAGCGTGAGCGATATTTCCGGAACGGTGCTGGATGATAAGGGCGGATTTGAGGGCCTGATCTGCAAGGCGCAGGACGGCGCGGAAGGCGGAAACGGCACGCTGCAGATAGTCGGAAAGAGAGGGAACGGCAGTTTCCCTGCCGCCGGTGAGAACTGCGTGATAGACGGCAGGACCTATGTGCTGGAGGACGGCGAAGACGAGTTCCCGGAGAGCCTGACACAGGACGGTGGAGAGATGGCAGGCCATGAAAATACATCCGGCGCCATCCGTGTGGACGTCAACAGTTATTCGCTGCCTCAGGACGGCATCGCCAGCGCGGTGATGGAAGGTTCGGAGGGCAGCTATACCCTGACGATTCAGGACAGTGAAGAGGCCAAAGCCGAGATCAGCGATGTCTATAAGAGCCTGTACGGCAACAGGCTCCCGCATAATCTGTGCGCGTATGATATGACGCTCACGGACGATCGGACAGGGGTTCCGATCACGGGCTTGGGCAGGCTGAGGGCGGAAGTATCGATCCCGATCCCGCAGGGCGTCGGTACGGATAATCTGCATGTGGTCTGTCTGGATGCGGACGGGCAGCTCGAAGAAGTGCCGAGCCGGGTCGTATCTTCCGACGGATTGGATGCGCTCACTTTCACGGCCGGGCATTTTTCGGCGTACGGCATCTATAATTATGGCGAAAGCGCAGCCGTAGCGGACGTGAAAGACGGGCAGGCGGTGTTTGTGTCTATCGGCCAAAAAGACGATTCCCCGGATACGGGCGATTACAGTATCCACCCGAAATGGTTTTTGTGCATCGGACTTGTCTGTACCGCCATGGCGCTGTTCTTTTACCGGGGCGGCAGAAAGAGCGGACGCAGGAAGGCATAAGAAGGAAGACAATATTAGAAGGGAAACGGCATAAGAAGGAAAACATCATAAGAAGGAAAACGGCATAAGAAGGAAAACATCATAAAAAGGAAAACGACATAAATTTCACATATCATACAGAACCTGACAGGACTCTCGGCATAGAATAATCTATAAGTCGAGAGTTTTTGTTTATGTGCAGGTGGAATCGTCGTGAACCGTGTGAGAAAACAGGTGGGGTGTACCGATCTGGTACAGGAGAGCATTTTGACGGCAGAGGTCTGTGTGGCGATCCTGGATACCGGCATCGGCACGCATCCGGATTTTGGCGACCGTGTCATTGATTTCGCGGACTTCGTGAACGAACGCTGCGGCAGTTACGACGACAGCGGGCACGGCACCCATGTGGCGGGCTGCGTGGGCGGAAGCGGGTATGCGTCACGGGGCGTGTACAAGGGGATATCGCCGCAATGCCGTCTGTGCGTCGGCAAAGTTCTGGATCATAACGGCGAGGGAAGTATCGACAGTATGCGCCGGGGCCTGATCTGGGTCATGAAGAACCGCGTCAGATACGGCATCCGGGTCCTCAACATATCGCTTGGGATCGGGTCGGGAGGAAATGCCGAGCACATGCGGGAATTGGTGGAGCTGTTGGACGATATGTGGGACAGGGGCATCGTGGTAGTGTGCGCCGCAGGCAACAACGGCCCCCTCGCAGGGACGATCTCGCCGCTTGGCAAAAGCCGTAAGGCGATCACGGTAGGCTGCCATGAGGGCGGATATTTCGGGGCCCGTCAGGATCTGTGCGAAAATTATTCCGGGAGGGGAGGCGGCGGTCTGGACCACAGGAAACCGGATGTGGTGGCGCCGGGAACCGATATCGTGTCGTGCTGCGTCCAGTGCACCGGAAGTTCGAGATACGGATACCGCAATTCCTACACCAAAAAGAGCGGCACGTCCATGGCCACGCCCATCGTGTCCGGCGCGGCGGCCCTGTATCTGCAGAAATTTCCCTATATGAACAATGCGCAGGTCAAGAGGCAGATGATCTACAGCGCCCGCGATATGGGCGATTCGTGGGATAAGCAGGGGTGGGGGATGCTGAATGTAGAGCGGATGTGCGGCATGTAGGCAGAACAAATGTACGGTATTCAGTCAGAACAAATATGCGGGATGGGTTGACATGCATCGTATTTCTGTATACAATAATACTCGACGTACAGAAAGGTGTGTGACAGATATGAATGAAGACAGAACTTTTATGAATCGTCCGGTGACTATGAACGAGCACAATAATCTTCTGGAGATCGAAGAACATATGTACATTCTGGATGATGTGGACAAACCGAATGTATTCAGAAATATGTTCCCTTATTCAGAGATACCGAAGATCCCCTTTAACGACAGAACGGTTCCGCACAATATGCCCAAGAATATCTGGATCACGGATACGACATTCCGGGACGGACAGCAGTCCAGAGCGCCCTACACGACGGAGCAGATCGTGACGATCTATGACTATCTGCACAGACTGGGCGGGCCCAACGGCATGATACGGGCCAGTGAATTTTTCCTGTACAGCAAGAAAGACCGGGACGCCGTGTACAAATGCATGGAGCGCGGCTATCAATATCCGGAAGTCACTAGCTGGATCCGGGCGAGCAAAGAGGATTTTAAACTGGTCAAGGAAATCGGCATGAAGGAAACGGGCATCTTGGTAAGCTGCTCGGACTACCATATTTTCCTGAAATTGAAGATGACCCGGCGGCAGGCGATGGATCACTATCTGAGCGTTATCCGCGACTGTCTGGAGGAAGGGATCAGTCCGAGATGCCATCTGGAGGACATCACGCGGGCGGATATCTACGGTTATGTGGTGCCTTTTTGTATGGAACTGATGAAGCTGATGGAGCAGTACAAGATACCGATCAAAGTGCGCGCGTGCGACACGATGGGGTATGGCGTCAACTATCCGGGCGCGGTCATTCCAAGGAGCGTTCAGGGGATCATCTACGCGCTGCATACACATGCGGGCGTCCCGCACGAACTGCTTGAATGGCACGGACACAACGATTTCTATAAGGCGGTGTCCAACTCTACGACGGCATGGCTGTACGGCTGTTCCGGCATCAATACTTCGCTGTTCGGCATCGGCGAGCGCACAGGGAATACGCCGCTTGAAGCCATGGTGTTTGAGTATGCGCAGATCAGGGGCGATCTCAACGGGATGGATACGACCGTTATCACCGAACTGGCCGAGTATTATGAGAAAGAGATCGGCTATGAGATCCCGCCGCGGACGCCGTTCGTCGGCAAGAATTTTAATGTGACAAGGGCGGGGATCCACGCGGACGGTCTGTTAAAAAACGAAGAGATCTATAATATATTCGACACGGAGAAATTCCTGAACAGGCCGGTACTGTGCGCGGTGTCCAACACGTCGGGTCTGGCCGGGATCGCGCACTGGATCAACACTTATTACAAACTCAAAGACGATAAGCAGTTGGACAAGAACTGTGAACTGGTCAAAGCCCTGAAAGTATGGGTGGATAATGAGTATGCTTCCGGCCGTGTGACCGTGCTGACGGACGAGGAACTGATCGGGCAGATCGAGAGAGTGTGCGGAGAGCTCAACATAGCGCGCCCGGATTCGGAACAGCAGTCCGAATAAGGCGTGCGGATGTGAATTTGTGTAACAGGAACGGGATGAAGAAATGGCGAACTATGATATCAAACATGAAGTGAACGACAAGTATTCCCTTCGCGGCAGAGTGTTCCAGAAACTGCGCGAAGATATACTGAGCGGCAAATACAAGGAGCATGAAGAGTTAAAAGAGGTGGCGATCGGCGAAGAACTGGGGGTCAGCCGCACTCCGGTCCGGGAAGCCTTCAGACAGCTGGAACTGGAGGGTCTTATACAGATCGTACCGAACAAGGGCGCCTATGTGACGGGGATCACCGTCAAGGATGTGAAAGACATTTATATGATCCGTTCTCTTTTGGAAGGGCTGTGCGCCAGACTGGCGACGGAAAAGATCACGAAAGAGCAGCTGGAGGAGATGGAGGAAAATATCTATCTGGCGGAATTTCATGCTTCCAAAGGGCATATGGACCAGATGGCGGAACTGGACAACCGTTTCCATGATATCCTCTACGAGGCATGTGATTCCAAGATGCTTGAACATACGCTGCGGGATTATCATCAGTATGTGATGCGCGTCAGACAGAAAACGCTGTCCAATAATACAAGGGGACGGGCTTCCAACGACGAGCACAGGCAGATCATGGAAGCGATCAAGGCGGGGGACGCCGACAAGGCGGAACAGCTGGCCAACAGGCATATGCTGAACGCTTATGACAATATGGTCAGGAACGGATTGTATGAAATATATGGCGAAGAAGAAAGGCAGGTTGACAGTGACGATGGAAAAAATTAAAATGACGACGCCTCTCGTGGAGATGGACGGAGATGAAATGACAAGGATCCTCTGGAAGATGATCAAGGATGAACTGATATTGCCCTACATCGATCTGAAAACAGAGTATTATGATCTCGGACTGGAGCACCGCAACGAAACCGACGATCAGGTCACCATAGACTCGGCGGAGGCGGCCAAGAAATACGGAGTGGCGGTCAAGTGCGCGACGATCACGCCCAATGCGGCGAGAATGACCGAATATCATTTGAAAGAGATGTGGAAGAGCCCCAACGGGACGATAAGGGCGGCATTGGACGGAACGGTGTTCCGCGCGCCCATCCTCATCAAAGGGATCATTCCCTATGTGAATAACTGGTCAAAACCGATCACGATCGCCCGGCACGCATACGGAGATGTCTATAAAAACGTAGAGATCAAAGTGCCCGGCGCAGGCAGGGCGGAACTCGTCTTTACCGGAGAGGACGGCACGCAGATCCGTGAAACGATACATGAATTCAAAGGCCCCGGCATCCTTCAGGGGATCCATAATACGGACAAGTCCATCACCAGTTTTGCAAAGGCATGTTTCAATTATGCGCTGGACACCAGACAGGATCTGTGGTTTGCCACCAAAGACACGATCTCCAAGAAGTATGACCATAGGTTCAAGGATATCTTTCAGGAGATCTATGACGCCGAATACAAGGATGCGTTCGAGAAGGCGGGCATCGAGTATTTCTATACCCTGATCGACGATGCGGTTGCGAGAGTCATCCGGTCGGAAGGCGGTTTCATCTGGGCGTGCAAGAACTACGACGGCGATGTGATGAGCGATATGGTGGCCACCGCGTACGGGGATCTCTCGATGATGACTTCCGTGCTCGTGTCCCCCGACGGCATCTATGAATACGAGGCGGCGCACGGAACGGTGCAGCGCCACTACTATAAATATCTGAAAGGGGAGGAAACTTCCACCAACTCTATCGCGACGATCTTTGCGTGGACAGGGGCGCTGCGCAAAAGGGGCGAACTGGACGGCATCAGGGAACTGGAAGAATTTGCCGACCGGATGGAACGCGCCTGCATCAAGACGGTGGAGGACGGTAAAATGACGAAGAGCCTCGCCCTGATATCCACATGCAGGGAACCCGTGATCCTCAACAGTCTGGAGTTCATTCAGGCGATCCGGGCGACCTTCGATGCGCTGTAGGCCGGTGTGATTCTGAGATAGAAAACGGGAGCCGTTCTCATTCGGAGAGCTGCTCCCATTTTTCGTACAGATCGTTCAGTTCCTGCTCGTTTGTCTGCCGTTCATTGTTCAGTTCCTGTAATTTGGCCGCATCCGTACAGATATCGGGGGACGCCATGAGCGTATCCAGTTCTTCGTTGCGGTTTTCCAGTTCTTCGATGCGGTTCTCGCATTTTTTCAGATCGTTTTCCCTTTTGCGCAGAGCCGCCTGCTGTTCCTTCTGGGAGAGCCAGTCCTGCTTCATGCCTGCGGCGGGAGCCGCTGCGGGAGCATCCGCGGCATCCGGCGGGAAGAGTTTTGCCTGCAGCTGTTCTTTTTTCTCCAGATAATAATCGTAATTGCCAAGGTATTCCGTCAGCTGCCTGTGGCTCAGATCAAGGATCCGGGATGCCGTCCGGTTGATAAAATAGCGGTCGTGGGACACATACAGGACCGTGCCGGTGTAGGCGTTTAAGGCGTCTTCCAGAATTTCCTTGGAAAGGATGTCCAAGTGGTTCGTGGGCTCGTCCAGAATAAGGAAATTGGCCTTTGACAGCATCAGTTTGGCTAAAGATACGCGCCCGCGCTCTCCGCCGCTCAGCGAACGGATCTGCTTGAACACATCCTCGCCGGTGAAGAGAAAAGCGGCAAGCGTGTTTCGGATTTGCGTATTGTTCAGATCGGGATACGCGTCGGAGATCTCGTCAAATAAGGTCTTGTCCATGTTCAGCACATGGTGCTCCTGATCATAGTAGCCAATCTCCACGTTGGAACCGAGCCGGATCGTGCCGCTGTCGGGCGCGGCCAGTTCGTTGATCATTTTCAGGATCGTCGTCTTGCCCGTTCCGTTGTCGCCGATCAGCGCCACATGTTCCCCTTTTCTTATATCAAAATGCAGATGTTCAAAGAGGGTGAGTGCGCCGAACGATTTGGACAGATCCTCTGCATGGAGCACATCGCCGCCGCTCTCGCAGCGGGGTTCCAGACGCAGACGCATGTCGGCGCGCGTTTCGACCGGTTTTTCCAGAGGCTCGATCTTATTGAGCAGCTTCTCGCGGCTCTCCGCGCGGCGGATGGATTTCTCACGGTTGAACGACCGCAGCTTTTCGATGACTTCCTCCTGATGGCGGATCTCCTGCAGCTGTTTGATATAGGCGTTGTACTGCGCGGTGCGGAGGATCTCTTTTTTGGCGGCATAGTCCGAATAGCAGCCGGTGAAAACGGTCGAGCGGGTGTTGTCGATCTCGATGATCTTCGTGGCGATCCGGTCAAGAAAATAGCGGTCGTGCGATACCACGATCACGGCGCCTTTATAGGCGCGCAGATAATTCTCCAGCCATGTGACGGAGGACATATCCAGATGGTTCGTGGGTTCGTCCAGAATGATCAGGTCCGGATTCGTAAGAAGAAGTCTGCCGAGAGCGACGCGGGTCTTCTGGCCGCCGGAGAGAGTGGATACCGTCCGGCCAAAGTCTTCCTGCGCAAATCCCAGTCCCTTCAATACGCCGGTCAGTTCGCTTTTGTACGCGTAGCCGTTTGCGGTTTCAAAGGCATGGGTCAGGGAGGAGTAGGTGTCCATTAACCGTCCAAGAGTTTCTTCGGACGCCGTTTTCATCTGCATTTCGATACTGCGCATACGGCGCTCCAGATCTATGATGTCCTGTTTCACGCTGAGGAGTTCGTCGTAGATGGTATTTTCGCCGGACACGGCCTCGTGCTGGGACAGGTACCCGACGGTCCTGTTCCTGCCAAGGGCCACGGAGCCGTTGTCAGCCGCCAGTTCGCCCATGATGATGCGCAGCAGGGTGGTCTTGCCCGCTCCGTTGATGCCGATGACGGCGGCTTTTTCATTGTCCTCGATATGGAACGAAACGTTCCTGAGCACCGGTATTTCGTTGAAGGATTTGTCTATATTATTGACGGATAGTATCATGATCTGTATTGGGAAACCTTTCTTTACATCAATCAGTTTACCGTCCGCGGGCGGGGCTGTCAACTTGTTTGACAGTTTTTTAACACAGAGGTATACTTAAAATATTATAAAGCAGGGGGTAACGGAGGGTGGAAGAGAAAGAGATATCACAGGCAGTTATCAGCCGTCTGCCGAGATATTTCAGGTATCTCGGTGAATTGAAGGACGAGGGGACGGAGAGGGTATCCTCTCAGGAATTGAGCGACATCATGCAGGTCACGGCTTCTCAGATCCGTCAGGACCTGAACAATTTCGGCGGTTTCGGACAGCAGGGGTACGGTTATAACGTCGGATATCTGTACGAGGAGATCGGCAAGATACTGGGACTGCACAAGGAGCACAATCTAATCCTGGTAGGCGCCGGACATCTGGGACAGGCGCTTGTAAATTATATGAATTTTGAGCGGAGAGGGTTTATTTTCCGCGGGATCTTTGATATAGACGAGCGGATACAGGGGACGAAGGTGCGCGGGATCACAGTGCGCCCGATGCGCGAGATGGAGCGTTTCGTCCGGGAGAACGATATCGACATAGCCGTGCTGACCATACCCAAGGGCAGCGCGCTGGAAGTGGCGGAACAGCTTGTTTCTTATGGCATCAAGGGCTTCTGGAATTTTGCGCATGTGGACCTGCACGTCCCTGAGAACATTCAGGTAGAAAACGTGCATCTGTCGGACAGTCTGATGAAACTGTCGTACAATCTGGCGTCGCACGATGAATAAACGGTGTGGGATACAGCAGAAGGCAGAGAAACAGGATGCATAGAGTATAGAAGATATAGGGTATAAAAAATATAGGGTTTAAAAGGTATAGGGGATAGAGGAGAAAGTATGGCGGGTACGGACGATATGTTTGAACAGGCCCTGATCGGCAAAAAGATCCCGATCCTTACGCTTGACCACAAGTGGCATCAGCTTTTTACACAGCGCGAGCACACGGAAAAGATCAAGCAGATGGAAAAGGAACTCAACGATCTGCTGAAGCGGCAGGGTAAATTAAACGACGAGAACAAAGAGATCCGAAGACTCAAAAAAATGATGATGGACGAAATCGTGGTCCTTGCCGACGGGATCGAGAAGTCGCCTTCCAAAAAACTGGAGAAGAAGCAGGAAGAATGCAGGCGGATCATTACCGAGTGCAACGAGAAACTGGAGGCGTGCGAGGAGGAGATGATCGAACTGCCGCGGCAGATCAATCAGCTCAACAACAGACTTATGCTTGCCACGATGGAAGTATGTTACCGCAGACTGAAAAAAAACACGGCGGAAGTGACGGAGATCGAACAGTGGATCACCAATATCCGAAGGGAATTGAAGAAGAAGATCATCCGCAAGCAGGAGAAAGAGGCTGAGAATCATCAGCTGTATTCCTATATGCATGATATTTTCGGGGCGGACGTCATAGAACTGTTCGATATGAAGTACGATCCGGAAGAAAAATATCGAAAGGAAAAGGAAACGTCCGGGACGGACGGCAGGGCCGGGACGGATCCGGGAGAGAAATAGATGCGGCAATATCTGGTGACGGCATCCGAAATGAAACGTTATGACGCCAATACTATAGAGAAGTTCCACATGCCGCCGCTGCTGTTGATGGAGCGGGCGGCGCTGGTGACGGTGGACGAACTGCAGCGTGTATATGGGAACAGACCGTGCCGGGTCCTGGTCGCGGCCGGGTGCGGGAACAACGGCGGGGACGGTCTGGCTGTGGGCCGCCTGCTCATGCTGCAGGGGTATGAGGTGCGCTGCGCGCTGATCGGAAACGAGGATAAGTGTACCGAAGAAACGGCGCAGCAGCTGCGCATTTTGCGGGAATACGGCGTCCCCATTGATGGCACAATACAGGATCGTGAATATGATATAGTAATAGACGCTCTGTTCGGCGTGGGACTTTCCCGTCCCGTGGAAGGTGCCTTTTCGGCCGCCGTTGAATGGATCGATGCGGCGGATGCGTTTGTGTGCAGCGTGGATATCGCGTCGGGCATCAGTGCTGACACGGGCGCGGTCATGGGCTGCGCGGTCCGCGCTGACCTGACGGTGACATACGGTTTTTGCAAACTCGGACATATCCTGTATCCGGGCGCGGATCATACGGGCAGACTGGTATGCCGGCAGATGGGCATCGACGAGCACAGCTTTTTGGGGCAGCCGCCGTACTGGTATACGCATTTCGGAGCAGACAGCCGGGTGCTTGCCGCCCGCAGAGCCGACGGCAATAAGGGGACTTTCGGCAAGGCGCTTGTGATCGCGGGAAGCCGTCGTATCGCAGGCGCCGCGCTGATGGCGGTCAAGAGCGTTTTCCGGGTCGGAGCCGGTATGGTCAAAGTGGTGACCGCCCAAGAGAACAAGGACGCCTTGGCGCAGTATGTGCCGGAGGCGATGACGCTTACCTATCGGGAAGATATGTGCGGCAATGCAGCGCCTGATCCGGTTCCTGCGTGCGTGAGCGATCCGGCGTTTCAAAACGATTTGGCGGAAGCGGAGAAATGGGCGGACTGTATCCTGATCGGACCGGGCATCGGGACCGGGCCGTGCGCGCAGGCTCTGATGCGGTTTGCGCTGTTTGAGAGCGGTCTGCCGATCGTCATAGACGCGGACGGTCTTAATCTGACGGCAGCGGACGAAACGTTTTCGCAGGCTGTGCGCGGCTGCGGCGAAAGGGGCAGGACCGTGATCCTCACCCCGCATCTTGGCGAGTTTGCAAGGCTTTACGGGTGCAGTACCGCGCAGGCCAAGGAAAACTATCCGGAGTACGCGGCCGAACTTGCCGGCCGGCTGAACTGTGTCGTTGTCTGCAAAGACGCCCGGACGGTCGTGGTGCGGTGCAAAGCCGCGCAGGGCTATATGAATACGACCGGCAATTCCGGTATGGCGACAGCCGGATCCGGAGATGTGCTCGCAGGCATGATCACGGGCCTGCTGGCTCAGGGAATGTCGGGAGAGGATGCGGCATCCGCCGGTGTCTATCTTCACGGGACCGCCGGGGATCTGGCGGCGGCCGGTGAGTCGGACGTATCTATGACGGCGGCGGATATCATCGATCATATAAAGGATGCGGTCCGGCTGCAGCGCGGGGATGTTTTGGAAGAAGAAAAGGGCTGCATGGGCGGATCGGAGGAAAAAGAGGGAGCGTTATGTGGGAGAATTACCAAAGAGTCTGTGCGGTGGTAGATCTGGATGCCGTCTGTTACAATATGGAACAGATGCATTTGAATCTGTCTGAGCATACCCGGATGATCGGGGTGATCAAGACCGACGGCTACGGACATGGCGCCATTCAGATCGGACGGGAACTGGAGAAGCTTGACTATGTATGGGGTTATGCGGTCGCGACCGCGGAAGAAGCGCTGATACTGCGGCAGGCGCACCTGCAGAAACCGATCCTGATCCTTGGGTATACTTTTCCCTACGCTTACGAGGATCTGATAAAGAACGATATACGCCCGGCCGTATTCCGGGAAGATACGGTCGATCAGCTTTCCGCCTGCGCGCAGAGGCTTGGCAGACCCGTCAAGGTGCATGTCAAAGTCGATACGGGCATGACGCGGGTGGGGATCCGGCCGGACGAGAGCGGCATATCGTTTGTAAAAAAGGTGCTTTTGGCGGAAGGCGTTGAACTGGAGGGAATGTTCACACACTTTGCAAGGGCGGACGAGGCGGATAAAACATCGGCGAAGGAGCAGCTCAGGCGCATCAGCGGTTTTATGAAACTGACGGAGGAACGGCTGAGCTGCCGTATTCCGGTCAAACATTGTTCTAACAGCGCGGGGATCATAGAGATGCCGGAAGCGAACATGGACGTCGTGCGCGCGGGCATCACGCTGTATGGATTATGGCCGTCCGATCAGGTATCGCGGGATATCGTCAAGCTGAAACCGGTCCTGTCGCTGAAGAGCCATATCGTTTTTGTCAAGGAAGTGGAGGCGGGCGTGCCGGTGAGCTACGGCGGCACTTATGTCACGCCGAAGAAAATGCGTATTGCGACGATCCCGGTAGGCTATGGGGACGGCTATCCGAGAGGGCTGTCCGGAAAGGGATATGTGCTGATACGGGGCAGGAAGGCGCCGATACTGGGGCGCGTCTGCATGGATCAGTTCATGGTCGATGTGGACGGCATACCGGATGCGCGGGAAGGCGACGAGGTGACTTTGATCGGGGAGGACAACGGAGAGAGGATATCCATGGAAGAACTGGGCGGGCTGTCCGGCCGGTTTAACTATGAACTTGCGTGCGGTCTGGGCAAAAGGATACCGCGGATATATAAGAAAGGCGGGCAGATAACTGCCGCCAAAGATTATTATGACGACTGCCGGTAAAGGTCCGGCGCAGGAAATATCTGCAGAAAAAAGATTATCATGTATACCCTTATAGAATCCGGCAATACTAAAGATGCAAATATTCGAATAAGGAAGTGTGTGATAATGAGAAGAGGAGATATCTACTATGCAGATTTAAGACCGGTCATCGGATCCGAGCAGGGAGGGGTCAGACCGGTGTTGATAATACAGAACGATGTTGGAAACAAGCACAGCCCGACTGTGATCTGCGCGGCGATCACGTCCAAGATGAACAAGGCGAAACTGCCGACGCATATTGAATTAAATGCCAGCAAATATGATATGGTAAAAGATTCCGTGATCCTGCTGGAACAGCTTCGGACGATCGACAAGAAACGTCTGAAAGACAGGATATGCCATCTGGATCAGGATATCATGCAGGTAGTCAACAACGGATTAATGGTCAGCCTGGAGTTAAATACATAAGGATGACCGGCATTTGACACCCCTTTCAATCCTTGCTATATTATAAAGGCAGATAATTTATGATAAAGGAAGGAATTGAAAATATGGACGACGGTGCCGCGGGCAGTATCATATGGTTTGTCATATTGCTGCTGCTCCAGATGTTGTTAAACGGTTTTGACTCTTCATTCCGCAACAGGAAAAGCGTGGAGAAAGAGGAAACGGAAGGAGAAGAATCCGGCAGATCAGACCCCAGACAGCGCCGATTGGATTATCTTACTGCCCACCCTGCGCAGTATAACGGCGCCATGCAGCTTGGCATGGCGGCTGTGACATTCCTGTTTGCTCTGCTGTATCTGTATCGGATCGGCATCTATGCGGCAGGGATCGCGGGTCTTTTATACAGCGCGGGCGCCTATGCGCTTGAGTATACGGAGTTAGTGCTGGCACTTATAACGGCGGCGGCCGTGCTGCTCATGCTGTACATAGTCGTGGCTTTTGGCGTGTCGCTGCCGAGAAAGGCGGCCGCGCGCAACAGCGAGAAGTGGATCGCTGCATTTCTTTTCCCGGTTTATTATTATGTGCGGATAGTGTCGCCTTTTACGGCGCTCATATCACTGACCGCCAACGGAGTGCTGCGCCTGTTCGGCATGAACGCGGCAAAAGACAAGTCGGATGTGACGGAAGAAGAGATCCTGTCCATGGTAAACGAGGGACATGAGCAGGGCATCCTCCATGCGAATGAAGCGGAGATGATCAACAATATCTTTGAATACGGCGATAAGGAAGCCAAAGATATCATGGTCAACCGCAACAACATGATCGGTATCGAATGTACCATGACGCTTCAGGAGGCGGCGTCGTTCATCGTGGACGCGCACAACAGCCGGTTTCCGGTATATGACGGCACGATAGACCATATTGTGGGCATCCTGCATCTGAAAGACGTGATGCGTATGCAGATGAACGAGAAGATGAAGAACAAGCCCATCGGCAAGATCAAGGGGCTTCTCCGGGAGCCAAGGTTTATCACGGAGAAGAGAAAGATCGATGATCTGCTGCGTGTCATGCAGGCGGAAAAGATACAGATGGTCATTGTGATCGATGAGTACGGCCAGACGGCCGGGCTTGTGGCTCTGGAGGATATCTTGGAGGAGATCGTCGGCGATATAGAGGACGAGTACGACGAGGAGGCCAGCTACATCAGCAGAAGCGGCGAGGACGGCTATGTGATCCAAGGGCAGACGCCGCTTGAAGAACTGGAAGAACAGCTGGGCATCAGCTTTGAGGAGGAGCCGTTCGACACGGTCAATGGGTTTGTCATTTCCAGACTGGAACACATCCCGGAAGAAGGGGAAGATTTTGAGTTTTCTTATGAAGGATACACATTCCGGATCATTGAGGTCAAGGACCGGATGATCAGGTCTGTGCTTGCACGTCCGATCAAGGGCGATCAATAAAAACAAAGGAGATTACATATGTCAGGACATTCAAAGTTTGCAAACATCAAACACAAGAAAGAGAAAAACGATGCCGCCAAAGGCAAGATCTTTACCATTATCGGGCGTGAGATCGCGGTAGCCGTCAAAGAAGGCGGCCCCGATCCGGCCAATAATTTTAAGCTTGCACAGGTCATTGCCAAGGCGAAGGCCAACAATATGCCCAACGAAACGATTGAAAGAGGCATCAAGAAGGCGGCCGGAGAAGGCGGAAACGTCAACTATAAGTATGTGACTTATGAGGGGTACGGCCCTAACGGCATCGCCGTTATCGTGGACGCGCTGACCGATAACCCGAACAGGACGGCGGCCAATGTGCGCAATGCGTTTTCAAAGGGACAGGGAAATGTGGGTACGCCCGGCTGCGTTTCTTTTATGTTCGACAAGAAGGGGCTGATCATTATCGACAAGGAAGAGTGCAGTATGGATGCCGATGATCTGATGATGATGGCGCTCGATGCGGGTGCGGAGGATTTCTCCGAGGAAGAGGACAGCTACGAGATCTACACCGATCCCGACCAGTGGAGCGGAGTGGACGCGGCCCTGAAAGAGGCCGGTGTGGAGGCGGTGTCGTCGGAAGTGACCATGATCCCGCAGAACTGGGTGGAACTTACGGATGAAACGGCGGTCAAGAATATGCAGAGGACCCTTGATCTGTTGGATGAAGACGACGACGTTCAGGCGGTATACCACAACTGGGACGAGTGATCCCGGACGGCAGTCCGCAGGATAAGATCCTGTGAAAGGCAGAAAGCAGAAGAAAGAAAGCGGAAGAGGGATGCATGTTATGACGGACAGAAAATATAAGAAAGAAACGATATGTATTCAGTCGGGGTGGAAACCGGGCAATGGGGAGCCGCGGGTGCTGCCGATCTATCAGAGCACCACGTTTAAGTACGACTCGTCGGAGTTTATGGGCCGCCTGTTCGATCTGGAGGAAAACGGCTATTTTTACAGCAGACTGCAGAATCCGACCAACGACTGTGTGGCGGCCAAGATATGCGAACTGGAAGGCGGCGTGGCGGCCATGCTGACTTCGTCCGGACAGGCTGCCACCCATTATGCCGTGCTCAATATATGCGAGGCGGGGGACCATGTCGTACTGTCCTCCACGGTGTATGGCGGGACCTATAATCTGATCACCTGTACGATGAAAAAGATGGGGATCAGCTGTACGGTGGTCGATCCCGACGCGCCTCTGGAAGAGATCGCCAAAGCTTTCCGGCCGAACACAAAGTGTGTTTTTGCGGAAACGATCGCAAATCCGGCGCTTGTGGTGCTGGATATCGAGAAATTTGCCAAAGCGGCGCACGACCATCAGGTGCCGCTGATCGTGGACAACACGTTCGCTACGCCGATCAACTGCAACCCTTTCGAGTGGGGCGCCGATATCGTGACGCACTCCACGACAAAGTATATGGACGGACACGCGGTATCGCTCGGCGGCTGTATCGTGGATTCCGGCAGCTTTGACTGGAGCGCCTGTCCCGATAAATATCCGGGGCTGTGCACACCGGATGAGTCCTACCACGGTATCGTTTACACGGAAAAATTCGGCAAGGCGGCTTATATCACCAAGGCGACGAGCCAGCTGATGCGGGATCTGGGGTCTATGCAGTCACCCCAGAATTCTTTCCTGTTAAACATCGGACTGGAAACTCTTCCGCTCAGAATGGAAAGGCACTGTTACAATGCGCAGAAGACGGCGGAGTATCTGGAACGGCATGATAAGGTGGCATGGGTGAACTATCCCGGCCTTAAGAGCAGCAGATATTATGATTTGGCGCAGAAATATATGCCGAACGGCACCTGCGGCGTCATATCTTTCGGCTTAAAAGGCGGAAGAGAGGCGGCTGCCAAAATGATGGATTATCTGAAACTTGCCGCGATCGTAACGCATGTGGCGGATGCGCGTACCAGCGTGCTCCATCCGGCAAGCCATACGCACAGGCAGATGAACGACGAGCAGCTGAAAGAGGCGGGCGTGGCTCCGGATCTGATCAGGCTGTCCGTCGGTATAGAACATATAGATGATATCATTGCTGATCTGGAACAGGCGCTTGCCCAGATCTAGCGAAGAAGGACACGAATGATGATTTATCGCAGAACATGGTTCGGCTGGGTGTTATGGTTCCTATATACGGTTTTGTGCGTCGGAGTGATGGCGGTGTGTATGCAGGCTCTGCTGCGCTGCGGCGCCGTCTTTGCCGTCGTCCTGTCCGTACTCCCGGCTGCCGCGCTTTACTGGTGTATCCGGATCGTTTCCGAACAGGTCAGGATGAAATGGCCGTGTAAGGAACGTACCGCCGGGATAGCGGCGGGCGTCGTCTTTGCACTGGCTTTGGCGGCGGCCGTCTTTGTGCGGATCCTCTGTCTGAACAATTATGTGTCGGGGAGTGCGCTGCCTTACGGGATACAGGCGTATGGCGCAAAAGATCCCGCCTTACAGGATCAGCCGTGCTGGGAGGCCGCGTTGGAACTTCTGGGAAAAGACCGCGCTGCTGTGGAAACTTTTGAGGACGGGACAGAGTATTTCTATGTGGAACTGTTGTCTGTGGCCCTGTCTTTTCTGGGTGCCAAACCCGAAGCGGCTGTCTTTTTACAGATCGTTCTGCAGATCGTCGGCATCGTACTTGTCTATGCCGTGACGGGAAAACTGGCGGGAAGGCTGCCGGCATGTGCGGCTGCCCTGTATCTGGCCGGATCGGGCTCCTGTCTGCGGATGCTTTTTGAATTTACGCCTGAATGGATGTTCTTTGACCTGTATATGATCGTCATGCTGCTTGCGGCGGCGTTTGTGAAAGCGTACTGCGCGGATCATATCGCCAGACCTGCCGCCGTGCTTTTTTCGGTGTGCGTAGGGGCGTTGATCGGCGCTCTGGCATGTCTTGACGTGATTGCGTTCTCGCTTCTTGTCATTGTACTGACTGCCGCGCTTGGCCGGAAAGACCGGCGGGAGGGTAAGACCCCTTATCACGGCGCCGCAATGAACGCGGCGGTCATTGTCGTGTCCACAGGGATATGCGCGGCCGTATGGCTGGCGCTCAAACCGTTTGTGTCCGGTATGGGATCCGGCAGTCCTGTCGGAAGCTGGCTTGCGGGATTTGAGGCATGTTATCGGAACAGTTATCCGGATGCCGGGCTCCGGACAGGTTTGGAACTCTATCCGATCTGCGCGCTGGCCGTGTCCGCTTCGTTTCTTGTGTTTGAATTTTTCAGGAGCGGAAAGGAACAAAATTATACGCCGTGGATCCTGCTGTGTATGGCTGCGGCGCCCGTCCCGGCGGCGGCGTACGGCGAACACGGGTTTACGGTCCTGTCTTTGTATGTCTGGATCGTGCTTGCCGGTCTGGGACTGCAGAACTGTCTGTTCGGCGATAAGGCAAAGGTGGTTCAGGCGGTGATAGAGGAGATCAATCATACGGTGGAAACAAAGAACGGTTATATAGAAAATCCGCTGCCTCTTCCAAAGAAGCATGTCAAGCGGGAGATGGAATACGGATATGAGGTAGAAGAAAAGGATATGAAGTACGATGTGGATGTGCCGGACGGGGATGATTTTGAAATCTGATGCAGGGCGCATGATACGGCGGCGGTATGATGTATAAATATCGGCGCACAACGCAAACTAAGAGAGGATCACAGAGCATAGAGGCTTGTGATTCTCTTTTTTTCTGCATTAGACAACTGCGGATCATCATATAAGTCGGAGGTTCATAATGGGAAACAAGAACAGCAATAACAATAACAAGAAGAGCGGCGGCAAAAACAGCGGACAGAACGAGGAGAAACGCGAGGAACAGGAAAAAGAGCGGGAAAAAGAAAAACACCGCGACGAACGGATCGGCGAAACGGGGCAGATCACTCTGGATGAAAACGAGGCCAATCACAAGATCCACCTGATCACGATCATCGGAGAGATCGAGGGACACGACAATCTGAGCAGTACGTCCAAGACGACCAAGTATGAGCATATTCTGCCGCAGCTGGCGGCGATAGAGGACAGCAAGGACATCGACGGCGTCCTGATCCTTTTGAACACCATGGGCGGCGACGTGGAAGCGGGACTTGCGATAGCGGAGATGATAGCATCTCTCAGCAAACCGACGGTTTCTCTGGTGCTCGGCGGCAGTCATTCCATCGGAGTGCCGATAGCCGTCAGCACGGATTACTCCTACATCGTACCTACGGGCACCATGGTGATACACCCGGTCAGGCTCACCGGGATGGTGATCGGCGTACAGCAGACATTTGACTATTTCCGGCAGATACAGGACAGGATCACGGGATTTGTGTGCGGACACTGTAAGATCTCCAAGGCAAGACTGGAAGAGCTGATGATGGAAACGGGAGTCCTGACTAAGGACGTCGGAACGATCCTCGTGGGAAACGAAGCGGTGGAAGAGGGCATTATCTGTCAGGTGGGCGGTATCCGGGATGCGGTTGAAAAACTCCACCATATGGTAGAACGAAAAAAGCAGGATACAAAATAAGGGATGACAAGACAAAGTGAAGATGCTATACTATTATATTATTGAGTGGAAGTATGCTCAGGAGGCACTTATATATGGCATCAGGTCAGGGTGGAAAGCGCTCTTCGGCAAAGAGGAGCACATCATCTTCAAATAAAAATACCGGCGGCAGAAACAACCGGACAAAACGGCAGGATCCGGGCGGGCGGGCTTCGTCCGCAGAGCCGATGGATGCTGCGATCCGCAATGAGGTCCTGCTGATCCTGTTTCTGGCGCTTGCAGTCATTCTTTTTCTCTGTAACTTCGGTATTGTCGGGAGCATCGGCAGCGCGGTCAGCACATTTATGTTCGGAGTCTTCGGGTTGACCGCATATATCGCGCCGATCATCATTTTTCTTGCGATCGCTTTCGGCATGTCCAACACGGGCAATCAGATAGCGGCCAGAAAACTGGTATCGGGCGTCGTCTTATTTGTTCTGGTCAGCATGGTCTGCGAATTGTTCAGCGCCGATCTGGCGAATATGGACAGCTATCAGATCAAGGAGATATACGGGCGGTGCAGCGCTGACCGCAGCGGCGGCGGCGTCATTGCGGGTTCTCTGGTCTATCTGTCCTATCACTTTCTCGGAATGGCCGGCACGATCCTTCTGATCCTTGTATTGGCCATAATCTGTATGGTGATCGTTACGGAGAAGTCGTTTATCGGCGGAGTGAAAAAACATGGAAAGAAGATGTACGAGCGCTCCGTGGAGGATGCGGCGTACCGCAGGGAACGCGCCAGAGAACGCCAGATTGCCATGGAGGAGAAACGCAGTCAGGAAAGGCAGCGCCGCCAGCAGAGAGAAGAGGAACTGGAGAACGAGAAGATCCTGCGCATGGATAAGAAGGTGTCCGGCGTAATGATGGATACGATGCTTGACAGGGATCGGAAAGAGGACGGCAGACAGGATCGCGAGGAGGCCAAAAGGGCGCGGGATGATATTCATGAGATCACGCTGAACGTTTCGGACGGCCAGACGGAAGATACGCAGGAGATCCGCCCGGCGAAAGAACTCCACTCCCGCCATTACATAGAGAACGAGTCGGACGCCCTGAATGAGATCCGCATACACGGCGCGGCGGACGGACCGGAAGATATTTCGGACATGGAAGAAATAGAAGCGGAAGAGGAAACCGTAAAGGGATATCCGGACATTGAGGCGCCGGAGAGAGCCGTATACGAGCCGGTCAGGCCCACGGCCGCAAGAAAGGACGAGCCCCTAGCAGCCGGGGCGGAGCAGATCATGCAGCCGGAGGATCCCGGACAGAAAGTCCATGCGCCGAAGCCGTACAGGTTCCCGCCGCTCAGCCTTCTGAAAAAAGGAAGCGGGAAAAGCGGCGGCAGTTCTTCCAGAGAACTGAAAGAAACCGCCGAGAAACTCAGGCAGACACTGGAAACATTCGGCGTGAAGGTAACGGTCACGGATATCAGTCAGGGACCGTCTGTCACGCGGTACGAACTGCAGCCCGAACTTGGAGTCAAGGTCAGCAAGATCGTGGGGCTGGCAGACGATATCAAGCTGAATCTGGCCGCCACGGATATCCGTATCGAAGCGCCGATCCCCGGCAAGGCGGCGGTGGGCATCGAAGTGCCCAATAAGGAGAACAGCGCCGTTGCGTTCCGGGATCTGGTGGAGTCGCCGGAGTTTAAAGAGTTCCCTTCCAACCTTGTCTTTGCGGTGGGAAAAGATATCAGCGGCAAGATCGTCATGGCGGACATCGCCAAGATGCCGCACATGCTTATCGCAGGAGCCACCGGGTCGGGAAAGTCGGTCTGCATCAATACGATCATCATGGGGATCTTATACAAAGCGAAGCCGGAAGACGTGAAGCTGATCATGATCGATCCGAAGGTCGTGGAGCTGAGCGTTTATAACGGTATCCCGCACCTGCTGATCCCCGTCGTGACGGATCCCAAGAAAGCGGCTGCCGCCCTCCACTGGGGTGTGGCGGAAATGACTGAGCGTTACAAAAAGTTTGCCGATCACAATGTCCGTGATCTGAAGGGATACAACAAGAAAGCGGAGAGTATGCGCGCGGCCGGTGATCCGGATGCGCCGGAAATCCTGCCGCAGATCCTGATCATCGTTGACGAGCTGGCGGATCTGATGATGGTTGCACCGGGCGAGGTGGAAGAATCGATCTGCCGTCTGGCGCAGCTTGCCAGAGCCTGCGGCATCCATTTGATCATTGCGACGCAGAGGCCGTCCGTGGATGTCATTACGGGGCTGATCAAGGCGAATATGCCCAGCCGTGTGGCGTTTGCCGTATCGAGCGGCGTGGATTCAAGGACGATCTTGGATATGGTCGGCGCCGAGAAACTGCTCGGCAAGGGGGACATGCTGTTCTATCCTCAGGGATATCCCAAACCCGCCCGTATTCAGGGAGCCTTTGTATCGGACAAAGAGGTGTCGGACGTGGTCGATTTCCTGAAGAATCAGAATATCGGTAATGTGTATGACGATGATGTGGAGAGCCAGATCAAAAATATAGGGAACGGTTCGGCTTCCAGCGGCGCTTTTGGAGGTGACGGCGATTCCGAATACGATCAGTATTTTGCAGAGGCGGGAAGGTTTATCATCGAGAAGGACAAGGCTTCCATCGGTATGCTGCAGAGGGTATTCAAGATCGGTTTCAACAGGGCGGCGCGCATTATGGACCAACTGTGCGAGGCCGGTGTCGTTGGGGAAGAGGAAGGCACGAAGCCGCGCAAGGTGTTGATGAGCGCGGAAGAGTTTGAGCGGTTCATAGAAGAAACACAGTAGGATAGCGCGCGGCGGGCGCACTGTGGCAGGATGCCGCGGGACAGAGTGTAACAGGGTGCTGGGATAAGCCCGGAGTGCAGGGACGGAAAGGATGGACAAAGGCTTGAAAACGGATATCGAGATAGCACAGGAAGCGGTGTTGGACAATATTGTGGATGTGGCGGACAAAATCGGGATCGGACCGGATGATCTGGAACTATACGGAAGATACAAGGCGAAGATCTCCGACGAATACATAGATCGGATCAGCGGCCGCCCCGACGGAAAACTGATCCTTGTCACGGCGATCAATCCCACACCGGCAGGAGAAGGCAAGACGACTACGAGCGTCGGACTGGGACAGGCGTTTGGCAGACTGGGCAGGAAGGCGGTCATTGCCCTCAGAGAGCCGTCCCTCGGACCGTGTTTCGGCATCAAAGGCGGCGCGGCCGGAGGCGGGTATGCGCAGGTCGTTCCGATGGAAGATCTGAATCTTCACTTTACGGGAGATTTTCATGCGATCACATCGGCAAACAATCTTCTGGCGGCCCTTCTGGACAACCATATCCAGCAGGGCAATGAACTGGGGATCGATCCTCGTCAGATCGTGTGGAAACGCTGCCTTGACATGAACGACAGGGCGCTGCGCAACATCGTTATCGGCATGGGAGGAAAGACGGACGGTTTCGTGCGCGAAGATCATTTCGTGATCACGGTGGCCTCCGAGATCATGGCGATCCTCTGTCTTGCCGCGGATATGAAAGATCTGAAAGAAAGGCTCGGCAGGATCATCGTCGCCTATGATTATTCCGGAAAACCGGTCACCGCATCGGATATCAAAGCGGTGGGAGCGATGGCGGCCCTTCTGAAAGACGCCATGAAACCGAATCTGATCCAGACACTGGAGCACACACCGGCGATCGTGCACGGCGGACCCTTTGCGAACATTGCGCACGGGTGCAACTCGATACGGGCCACCCGGTCGGCTCTTAAAATGGCCGATTATGTCATTACGGAAGCCGGATTCGGGGCTGATCTGGGCGCAGAGAAATTTTTTGACATCAAATGCCGCATAGGGGGCCTTGAGCCGGATGCGGTGGTGCTCGTAGCCACTGTCCGCGCGCTGAAATACAACGGCGGGGTGGACAAGAACGATCTGGCGGAAGAAAATATGGAGGCATTGCAGGCCGGGATCGTCAATCTGGAGAAACACATAGAGAATCTGCATAAATATGGGGTTCCCATCGTTGTTACGCTCAACTCTTTTGTCACCGATACGGAGGCGGAGATCGGATACGTCCGTCGTTTCTGTCAGGACAGAGGGTGCGAGTTTGCCCTTTCCCAAGTATGGGAAAAAGGCGGGGAAGGCGGCATTGAACTGGCGAAAAAGGTTTTGGATACTCTGGAGACGAAGGAGAGCCATTTCCGGTTCCTGTATGAGGATGATCTGTTCCTGAAGCAGAAGATCGAAACGGTCGCGGGTGAGATATACGGGGCGGCCGGTGTGTCCTATGCTCCGGCCGCGGAAAGACAGCTTAAGAAACTGGAAGATCTGGGATTCGGGCATCTGCCGGTCTGCATGGCCAAGACACAGTATTCGCTCTCGGACGATCCGGCGCTTCTCGGACGGCCGACGGGCTTTACGCTGAATGTGAGAGAAGTATATGTTTCTGCAGGCGCGGGATTTGTGGTCGTCCTTACGGGCGCGGTCATGACGATGCCGGGGCTGCCTAAAAAACCGGCGGCTTATGGGATAGATGTAAATGAAGACGGTGTTATCACAGGTTTGTTTTAGGAAAGGAGATCTTTTATATGCCGCAGATCATAGACGGAAAAGCCATTTCCGGCGCTATCAAGGATGAATTGAAAGAAAAAGTCGAAGAAATGAAGGCGGAGGGGATCCGTATCTGTCTTGCCGTGGTTCAGGTAGGAAACGATCCGGCGTCCTCCGTATATGTGGGAAACAAGAAAAAAGCGTGCGCATACATCGGCATCGATTCGCTGTCCTATGAGCTTCCCGAAGAAACTACGCAGGAGGAACTGCTCGACCTTATCGGAGAGCTGAACGCCAAGAAGGAGGTAAACGGGATCCTTGTACAGCTGCCTCTGCCGGACCATATCGATGAAGACACGGTGATCCGCGCCATCGATCCCAAGAAGGATGTGGACGGTTTCCATCCGCAGAACGTTGGCGCGCTCTGCATCGGCCAGCCGGGGTTTGTGTCCTGTACGCCGTCGGGGATCATTCAGCTTTTGAAACGTTCCGGGATCGAGATCGCCGGAAAAGAATGTGTCGTGATCGGCAGGAGCAACATTGTCGGTAAGCCGATGGCCCTTCTTCTTCTGCGGGAGAACGCGACCGTCACCGTGGCGCACTCCAAAACCAAAAATCTCCGGGAAGTGGCCAAAAGGGCGGATATTCTGGTGGTCGCCGTCGGAAAGCCGAAAATGATAACAAGGGAATATGTGAAAGAAGGAGCCGTAGTGATCGACGTGGGGATCCACCGCAATGAGGATAAGAAGATGTGCGGGGATGTGGACTACGATGATGTCGCCCCGGTATGCAGCGCCATTACACCCGTGCCCGGAGGCGTCGGCCCCATGACGATAGCGATGTTGATGAACAACTGCGTTGCGTCTGCTTCCATGAAGTAGGCGGACCGCAGACAGAATAGAAAGGCAGAGGTTTATGAAGTGCCCTAATTGCGGTAATGAGTTGGAAGACGGGCATCTGATCTGCGAACAGTGCGGAGAAGAGATCCGGATCGTACCGGACTTTGAACCGGAAATTGAAAACAGCATAACGGAGACCCTCTCAACGCTTGCGGCGCTTCAGGAAGGCGGAACTGCCGACGACGGTTTTTCCCAAACGGATGTACAGGAAACGGAGCAGGACTCGAAAAAGAAGCAGGACCGGGACAAGGAAAACGACCGGAAGAAGCGCAGCGCTCCGGGCAGGAACGGGCGGAAAGGATGGCTGGTCGTCAGTCTGATCATTTTTGCTGCCATTGCGCTGATCTCCGGCGGGGCTTACGCTTATTATACCGGAATGGTGGAATATCGGATCGATAAGGCCAAAAAATATGCCGAAAAAGGATCTTATCAGGAGGCGGTCGCCTGTCTGGAGGACGCATACGCCTCTTATCCGGACGAAGCGCAGCTCCTTTTTCTGGAAGCGGATTACTATTATCTGATGAAGGACAATGTCCGCGCCGTCGAGGTCTTAAGCAGGATCATCGAACGGGAAGATTTTCCGTATGAGGATCTGGTGGAAGCGTATGACAAAGTCATAACGATCTACGCCAATCAGGGTATGTATCAGGAGATCAATGAACTGTTGAAAAACTGCCCGGAAACAGAGATCGTCAACATGTTTCAGAGGTATCTTGCTTTGGTCCCGGAGTTCAGTTATGTGGAGGGAAGCTACGACGAGGTGATCCCTTTAAAACTCAGTTCCAATACGGCGGGCACCATTTATTATACGACGGATGGCACGCCGCCGACCAAGGACAGCCCTGTCTATACGGCGCCGCTGTTTTTGGAGTCGGGGGAATATACGGTCAGCGCCTTTTTTGTCAACGATTACGGGATCGAGAGCGAGGTCGTCAGCAAGACTTATATCATCAGTCTGCCCGTACCAAACGCTCCGGAGATCGAATTATACAGCGGTGAATACACGGAACCGTCCATGATCGTGGTGGACGAGATCGAGGGATGCGACACCTATTACACAACGGACGGGTCGGAGCCGACGGCGGACAGTGTGCCTTATACCGGGCCGATCCCGATGCCGCTCGGCAAGACATTGTTTAAGTTTGTCAACATCAGCGAAGAAGGGGTGTCCAGCGAGATCACCGCAAGGACCTATACGCTGTCCCTGTCGGATGCCATTCCAACCTCGCAGGCGGTTACCGGGCTGATCGAACGCCTTGTCGAGATCGGATATCTGGAAGATGCGGCAGGTCACAACAGCCGCCAGAGCGGCATTTTGAGTTACCGGTTCAGTTCCGTGCTGCGGATCGGGGAATCCGATGATTACTATACCGTCAACGAATATTACGACGACGGCACGGGCTTAAAAAACCGCACGGACAAAGTATTTCTTGTGAATATCCATACGGGGGAAGCGGCACAGCTTGGATATGACGATAACGGCGGGTTCATGGCCATACTTCTGTGAGCGCGGCGGGCAGGACAGGTAATTGAGGATAGGTAATTGATGGAAAAACAGTTGCAAAAAAATAAGAGTTCCTATATCATTAACTAGGTATATGTGCCGTCATGCGGATAGTTAAGGAGCGCATGGGCATAAGGATACAAGCGGATGGGGATATCAATTTAGGAGGATCAACAGCAATGTACAAGATTTTAAAAGCCGAAGAACTTACAACGAACATATATCTGATGGTCGTTGAAGCGCCGAGGGCCGCAAAGTCCTGTCAGCCGGGACAGTTTGTGATCGTAAGAACGGATGCGGACGGCGAGAGGATCCCTTTGACGATATGTGATTATGACCGCTCTGCCGGAACGGTCACGATCGTTTTTCAAGTGGTCGGCGCGGCGACGGAGATGATGAAATATCTGAAGGCAGGCGATCATTTCCATGATTTTGTCGGACCGCTCGGCTGCCCTTCGGAACTGGTAAAGGAGAGCATTGACAGTTTAAAGAGCAGAAAAATACTGTTTGTGGCGGGCGGACTGGGAACGGCCCCGGTCTATCCGCAGGTCAAATGGCTCCATGAGCGCGGCGTGGACGCCGATGTGATCGTCGGCGCCAAGACGAAGGATCTGCTTATCATGGAAGAGGAAATGAAGGCGGTGGCGGGCAATCTTTACATCACTACCGATGACGGTTCCTACGGCAGGAGCGGCATGGTGACGAAGGTGATCGACGACCTGATCACCGAGGAAGGGAAAAGTTATGACCTGTGCATAGCGATCGGCCCGATGATCATGATGAAATTTGTCTGTCTGACCACTCAGAAATACGATCTGCCAACGACCGTCAGCATGAATCCCATCATGGTGGACGGAACGGGAATGTGCGGCGCCTGCCGGTTGACCGTGGACGGCGAAGTGAAGTTTGCCTGTGTGGACGGACCGGAATTTGACGGGCATAAAGTGGATTTTGATCAGGCGATGAAACGCCAGCAGATCTATAAGACAAAAGAAGGAAGAGCATATCTGAAGGCGCAGGAGGGGAATACCCATCACGGAGGATGCGGAAATTGTGGAGGTAATGACTAATGCAAACAGATGTATTAAAGAAAGTGCCTGTCCGTGAGCAGGACGCGAAAGTTCGTGCGGCAAATTTTGACGAGGTATGTCTGGGCTACAATAAAGAGGAAGCAATGTGCGAGGCTTCGCGCTGCATCAACTGTAAGAACGCACAGTGCATCAAAGGCTGTCCGGTAGCCATCAATATACCCGGATTTATCGAGAAGATAAAGGACGGCGATATAGAGGCCGCCTATCAGATCATCAGCGAGTCTTCGGCGCTTCCGGCGGTCTGCGGCCGTGTCTGCCCGCAGGAGAGCCAGTGCGAGGGCAAATGTATCCGCGGCATCAAGGGAGAGCCGATCTCTATCGGCAAACTGGAGCGGTTTGCCGCAGACTGGGCGAGAGAGAACGATATCCGCCCGGAAGGCGCCAAGGAGAAGAAAGGAAAAAAAGTCGCCGTTATCGGGTCCGGCCCGTCCGGACTGACCTGTGCCGGTGATCTCGCCAAGATGGGATACGACGTAACGATCTTTGAGGCGCTTCACGAGCCGGGCGGCGTTCTGGTGTATGGAATACCCGAATTCCGTCTTCCCAAGCAGGATGTGGTTGCCAAGGAGATCGAGAATGTACGGTCATTGGGCGTCAAGATCGAAACGAACGTTGTGGTAGGCAAGTCCGTTACGATCGACGAACTTTTGACAGAGGAAGGGTTTGAGGCGGTCTATATCGGTTCTGGCGCAGGACTCCCCAAATTTATGGGGATACCGGGCGAACAGGCGAACGGTGTATTCTCCGCGAACGAGTATCTGACCAGAAGCAATCTGATGAAAGCCTTCGACGAAGAGTCCAACACGCCGATCATGAGAGGAAAGAAGGTCGCCGTAGTGGGCGGCGGCAATGTGGCGATGGACGCCGCGCGGACGGCTCTCCGTCTTGGAGCAGAGGTCCATATCGTATACAGAAGAAGCGAAGAAGAGCTTCCCGCGCGTGTGGAAGAAGTGCATCATGCGAAAGAGGAAGGGATCATTTTTGATCTTTTGACAAATCCGGTAGAGATCCTTGAAGATGAAAACGGCTGGGTATCCGGCATCAAATGCGTGCGGATGGAACTCGGCGAGCCGGACGCTTCCGGCAGAAGACGGCCGGTCGTGATCGAGGGTTCCGAATTTGTCATGGAAGTGGATACGGTCATTATGTCGCTGGGGACATCGCCCAATCCTCTTATCTCCTCCACCACGGAAGGGCTGGAGGTCAATAAATATCACTGTATCGTTGCGGACGAAGAGGCCGGTAAGACGACGAAGGAAGGCGTGTATGCCGGCGGCGATGCGGTGACAGGCGCCGCAACCGTGATCCTTGCAATGGGCGCAGGAAAAGCGGCCGCCAAAGGGATAGACGAGTATCTGTCCAGATAAGATCGAAAACGCCGGAGGACGGTCCGGTATATAGAAACGATAAGAAAGTCTGTCGATACGGCGGACTTTTCTTATATAAATCTTAATAATTCAGCCAGTAATTTATTAAGGAATACCGATTATAATTTCTAAATAAGATGGTCATATATCGTGTATTCTGAAAATATCATCATTATGACAGGAGAATAAAACAGATGGTAAAGCATATCGTATTATGGAACTTTAAGGAAGAATTGACGGAACAGGAGAAAAAAGATGCGGCGGCGCGCATCAAGAAAGAACTTGAAGCGGTCAAAGAGCAGGTGTCCGGCGTGGTATCGCTGGAAGTGGAGATCTCTCCGCTTCCTTCAAGCAATATGGATATCGGGCTGATCTCCGCCTTTGAGGACGAGGCGTCGCTGAAGGCATATCAGACATCGCCTGCCCATACTGCCGCCGCGGAGTATATACGTTCGGTGACCGGGCAGAGGACATGTCTGGATTACGAAGCATAAGCGCGGCACGGTCTCCCCGGCCGGATGTACACCGGATCGATATTTTTGAAGAAAGGTGAGTGGTGGTATATGAGTCCGATGAAACAGGACCAGCATACGGATGAAAAGGAAGATATACAGGATTTCCTGCACAAACCCTATATGACGTCGGTCATGTTCGGGATCGTCGTGCTCCTAGTCTGCGTTATCGCGCTGCTGGCTTTGATCCCCGGCCGCAGTAAGAAAACGGCGGATGGGGACAGCGCACTCCAGCAGAGCATCGCAGACTATGCGCAGCAGCAGAAGGAGAACGATCAGGTATCCGGGCTGTCGGGTGAAACGGTCGATATAGAAGAAAGAATGAAAAATGAGAACGCCGATGCGCGGGAAAATGACGATACCGCTTTGGAGCCGGTGCCGGGCGCTCCGGAACCGGAAACGGGAGCCGGGAATGAAGAGGAGTACGTCCCGACAGCGGCAGACAGCGGTAAAGAGGCGGTCGTAGTCGAAGCGGAAGACGAGAACAGCGAGGCATACAGCAAAGAGTATATCCTGAACGAAGCGCTTCCGTATTTCGCCGATAATAATCATGCCGCGATAAGCGATCTGGCACATCTGAAAAGATATGTCAAATTGTCCAATGAACTGACCGGAACAGGGCAGTATTACTACATAGGGGATGTCAACCAGGCCGGACAGCCGGACGGCAGAGGTCTGGCGATCTACGAGGATAACAGCTACTATTACGGAGATTGGGACGATGGAGTAAAAAGCGGGGGCGGAAGATGGTTCCGGTTCTATATTAATGAAAAGAGCGAAAGAAACCGGATGGGGATCTATACCTCTCACAGCTATGCGGGCGATTGGGCCAACGACCTGCCGAACGGGAAAGGCGCGGAACATTACGATGTAGACGTGTCCGCGATAAAATCGAGCGAGAATATCCCGCAGAATTATGTCGGCCGTTTTGTGAACGGTTTCTACGACGGAGATATGTATCTGAATACGGTAGATCTGACGGGCAATGTAAAAGAGTGGGACGGAACGGCGGACAAAGGGGAATTCTCTCTGTGGAGAGAAATGAGCGCCATAGGCGAGTGCTCCATATGGAAAAACAAACAGGACGACACCCTCTGTCTGGACGTTGATCAGTCGGAAAACGGCAGCCTTGGGATAACGGAACTGATGAAACCTGCCGGAAGTGAGGGCGCTCAGTAGGAAGTGAGACCACACAAACAGAATGTGAAGACACACGATAGAAAAGATTGCATTTTGTGTAGAATGATAATAAAATAAAGCTATGAATTGGTTTATTTTGGCATCATTTTAGACTTTTTGCGGTAAGGAGCGTGACGTTTATGCCTTGGTGTCCGATATGCAGGAATGAGTATAGGGAAGGGATCAAAGTCTGTGCCGAGTGTCAGGTCGAACTGGTGGACCAGCTGGAAGACGACACGAAAGAACCAAGCGCCGGACCGTATGAAGCGCAGATGGCGGCGGCGGAAATGTTCTTCGATCCTGCGTCCGCAGCGGATTCAGGGCCTGATGAGGAAATGCCGGAAGACGGGGAAGGACCGGACGAGGAGCCGATCCTGTATCATGCGTATCAGGACAGCGCGGTGAAAGCGGAAGACAACAAAGTTTCGGCCTATACGCTGTTCATTGTGGGAATACTTGGTTTTGCGGGCGTGCTGCTTGTGTTTATGGACATCATTCCTGTGTTTCAGAATGTGAGCACCACGAAATATCTGATCTGCGGTGTGATGGGCGCGCTGTTTATTCTTTTTATCGTGTTCGGCGTCGTGTCCATACGGGCATCCAAGGTCCTGCTTGTCCAAGCGCAGTCGGAAAACTCTCTGGTGGCGGAATTGACGAAATGGTGCGAAGAAAATCTGGACGCGGAACAGATCGACCGGGAGTCCCTTGAAGAAGACATGCCGGAGGAACAGAAGTATTTTAAACGGACCAATCGGATGAAAGAGATCATAAACAACAAATTCATGAATCTCGATCAGGGCCTTTTGGAACATTTTATAGATGAGTATTATCAGAATCTATTCCCGTAAAGAGTCCGTGCCAAGAGGCCGTTTACACGGCAGGAAGTGTCTGGAGCAGAATGAAGATAACGATCATTGCGGTCGGTAAGATCAAGGAAAAATTTTATGCGGATGCCATTGCAGAGTACGGGAAACGTCTGAGCCGTTACTGCAGGCTGGAGATCGTTCAGGTGGAGGATGAGAAGACGCCGGACAAGGCGGCCGCATCCATAGAGGAAGCCGTTAAGCGCAAAGAAGCGGATGCCATAATAAAACATATCAAAAAGGACGCCTATATCGTCGCACTGGATATGCGTGGACAAATGTTCGATTCCCTTGGGTTCGCGGAGAAGATCAGCGGGCTTGCAACGGAGGGAGAGAGCCATATACAGTTTATTATCGGCGGTTCTCTGGGGCTCCATGAAGAAGTTCGCAAGAAAGCTGACCTGACGGTCAGCTTTTCTAAAATGACTTTTCCGCATCAGCTTATGCGGGTCATTCTGCTGGAGCAGATCTACCGTGCTTACCGCATCATAAACGGAGAACCGTATCACAAATAAGGAGGTACACCGCATATGAGGATGTATGATCTTATTATGAAAAAGAAAAACGGGGGCCGTCTGAGCCGTGAAGAGATCGAATATATGATCGCGGAATATACGGCCGGACGCATCCCGGATTATCAGATGTCGGCCATGATGATGGCGGTCTATTTTCGGGGAATGGATGCGCAGGAAACGGCGGCGCTCACAACGGCGATGGCGGACAGCGGCGGCCGGATGGATCTGAGCGGCATAGCGGGGATCAAGGTGGATAAACATTCTACGGGCGGCGTGGGGGACAAGACATCCATTGCTCTGGCTCCGATGGCGGCCGCATGCGGCGCGAAGATCGCCAAAATGAGCGGCAGGGGACTGGGCCATACCGGCGGAACGATCGATAAACTGGAGAGTTTTAAGGGATTCACGACAGGTATCAGCGCGCAGCATTTTATAAAACAGGTAAACGATATCGGCATCTCGATCATGGGACAGACCGCGGACATCGCTCCTGCGGATAAGAAGCTGTACGCCCTGCGGGACGTGACGGCTACCGTGGATAACATGTCGCTGATCGCGAGTTCTATCATGAGCAAGAAACTGGCTTCCGGCGCCGATGCGATAGTGCTGGATGTGAAGACGGGAAGCGGCGCTTTCATGAAGGAAGAGCCCGATGCGTTCGCACTGGCGCGGGAAATGACCACACTGGGGAATCTGGCCGGGAAAAAGACCATAGCCGTGGTGTCGGATATGGATCAGCCCCTTGGGTATGCGGTCGGAAACGCTTTGGAAGTCAAAGAGGCGATAGCCGCTCTGCGCGGCGAGGGCCCGGAGGATTTCAGGCAGCTGTGCATGACTCTGGGGACCTGTATGCTGATCGCAGGCGGCGCCGCAGCGGATGAAAAAGAAGGGCGGGATAAACTGGCGCAGGTCATTGAAAACGGAAAGGCTCTGGACAAACTGGCGGAATTTGTCCGGGCGCAGGGAGGAGATCCGCAGGACGTGTACGACACCTCACGGCTGCCGGAGGCGGACATGGCGGAAGAGATCCCTTCGCCCCAGAGCGGTTATATCGGGAAAATAGACTGCGACGAAGTGGGCGTCTGCTCCCTGATCCTTGGCGGCGGACGGGAAACCAAAGAAAGCGCCATCGATCTTTCGGTGGGGCTTGTGCTTCATAAGAAGACCGGGGATCCGGTATCGGCGGGCGAACCGCTTGCCACAATATACGCCAATGACAGGGAGAAACTTTCCGCGGCGAAAGAGCGGTTTTTGAAGGCTTACCACATATCGGAGGAACAGCCGCCCAAGAGAGAACTGATCCGGGGCGTCATAAAATAGATCCCTTTCCGGTTTGGGAAAAAGAAAAGCGGCGCCGTCAAAATCTGCAGCGGCTCTTCTGCGCGGGAACCGGCGGTAAAGATTCAGGTATGAAATGCCTGCGCGCATCATATAGTTTACTATGAAAAGAGATCGCAGGAAAACGCCGCTGTCGGCATTAACAAATTCCAAGGAGTTGATCGTGGAATCGCTCAAACTCCCGAAAGATACGATGCTGGGGGCGTCCATCGTAACGATCACCGGGGATCGTGAAGCTTTTATAGAGAATTATAAAGGAATCATAGAGTATACCACGGAGTCCATTGTCCTTCAGGGAAAGAACCGCCGGATCTGTTTTGAGGGAAAAAGGCTTTCGATCGATTATTATACCAATGAAGACATGAAAATCAGCGGCAGCATAGAGGCTGTCAGATATGTGTGACGGAGATGACAGGAGATGCTTCATTGGATACAATATATCAGAGGGTATGTGACGATCAAGGTGTGGGGATATTCGACGGAAAGGTTTCTCAACCTTTGCGGTAATCACGATATACTGGTATGGGATATCGTGGATCACGGCGGATACACTACCATGAATATAAGCGTGAAAGGTTTCTTTGCCTTAAGACCGCTTCTGAAAAAGACCGGAACTAAGGCATCCGTTCTGAAAAGATATGGACTGCCTTTTTTTATGTCCAAAATGCAGCGCCGGAAGATCTTTGTCGCAGGTTTTGCAGGGTGTATGATCTTCTGGATGCTGATGTCGCAGTTTATCTGGAATATCAGGATCGAAGGCAACTACACTCTCACGCAGGATGTGCTCCTCGATTATCTGGAAGATAAGGGGATCCGCGTGTCCATGCAAAAAAAGCGTCTGGACATTGCAAAACTGGAGAGCAGTCTGCGGGAAGACTATGATGTGATCACATGGACGTCCGTTCAGCTGAAAGGGACCACGCTCCTTATCAGCATCAAAGAAAATGAGATGCCGTCTTATGACCGGAACGATCAGGCCGCGAAGACGGAGGGAATGGACTTGACAGCTTCCAGAGCGGGGACGGTGTCCTACATCATTACCAGAAGCGGCGTGCCGCAGGCGGCTCTGGGAGATGCCGTGGAGAAAGGGGACATACTTGTAAGCGGCGCGGTTCCGGTCTACAATGAGGACACAACGATACGCAGGTATCAGTTTGTCCGTTCCGATGCGGATATCCGGCTGCAGTATCCCGAATCGATTTCCGTCAAACGGGACATTCTGTATGAGGAGAAGGTCTATTCCGGTCGGCAGAAGAAAATGTTCATGTTGGGGACGAAGGATAAGGAATGGGATCTGCGGTGGGGATCGATCAACTATGAAAATTATGACATAAGCGGCGAGAAGAAGCAGGTCAGGCTTTTGGATAATCTCTATCTTCCGATCTATTACGGGGAAAAAACGGTTCAGGAATATGATATGGTCAAGCGCAGACACACGGAAGAAGAGATGAATGAGATCATGCGGGAAGAGTGGAACAAAATAATATCAACTTTAGAGGAAAAAGGGGTACAAATTATCGAAAAAAATGTTACAATTAAAAAGAATAGTACAAATTGGGTCTTAAATGCCCAGATGCAGTTGGAAGAATCGGCGGTATCGCTTGTGCCGACCGCGACGCAGCCGGTCGAAAACGGGGACGGCGCCGACGGGGAGGGAACGGAACAGGCCGGTGCTGCCCAATAGCAGCGAGGCAATTGGATATATGGAAGAATTTATCGACAGCATCGATGTGCCGGCGGAGCATATGCAGAATCTGTTCGGCAGTAAGGATGCCTATATCAGAAAGATCGAGGACGACCTTGGAGTGGCGATCGTGAACCGCGACGGGGTGGTGAAGATCAGCGGGAACAGAGAAGCGGTCATAAAGGCATCCCATGTGATGCGGGAACTTTTGGCCCTGTCGGAGAGAGGAAATACGTTGGAAGAGCAGAACGTGAATTATGCGATCGAGATGGAAGGCGAAAGAGATGACGACATTCTGCTGGAGATAGACGGCGACTGTATCTGTCATACGATAAGCGGCAAGCCGATCAAGCCTAAGACTCTCGGACAGAAGCAGTATGTGGACGCTATCCGGGATCATATGATCGTGTTCGGCATCGGCCCTGCGGGAACCGGCAAGACATATCTGGCAATGGCGATGGCCATCACGGCTTTTAAAAACAACGAGGTCGGACGCATCATTCTGACAAGACCGGCGATCGAGGCGGGAGAGAAGCTTGGATTTCTGCCGGGCGATCTGCAGAGCAAGGTGGATCCCTATCTGAGGCCGCTTTATGACGCGCTGTACCAGATCATGGGCGCAGAGAGTTTTGTAAAGAATATGGAAAAAGGCCTGATCGAGGTCGCGCCTCTTGCCTATATGCGCGGCAGGACGCTGGACAACGCATATATCATTCTGGACGAAGCGCAGAACACGACACCGGCGCAGATGAAAATGTTCCTGACCCGTATCGGTTTCGGCTCTAAGGTGATCGTGACGGGAGATGCGTCGCAGAAAGATCTGCTGCCCGATGCAAAGTCGGGACTGGATGTGGCGGTCAGGGTGTTGTCCAAGATAGACGATATTGCCTTCTGCCGGTTGAGCAGCAAGGACGTGGTGCGGCACCCGCTGGTACAGAAGATCGTCAGGGCATACGAAACATACGAAACCGCAGAGAAAAAGCGGAGTGAACCGAAGGCAAGAAACAGGAATTACGAACGTGGAAAAAAATAAAAAACAGACCATAAAGAGAATACTATTTTTCGGGCTGATGTTTGCGGCTTCCGGCGTGATCGCGTGGGGCGGCAGCCTGCTCTATGGAAAGAATACGGAGATCCTGATCCGCAATATCGTCATGATCCTTGCGGGTACGGGGATCGTGATCTTTTCCTATACCTTGGAGGAGATCAACCACCGTTTTATCTACCGCAACGAAGGAAAGTATATGCGGTTTGCCGCGATGTACCTGTTCAGTCTGGCCGCATCCGTGCTCCTGCCTTATCTGCCGGTGACCGGATGGCCGTTTTTGGTGCTCTTTGTTCTCTTAGGCGTATTCAGCGACGATATCACGGGACTTGCAGCGGGAAGCGTGTGCCTTCTTCTGTCCGTGAATCTGGCGGGCAGCTCTTTTTCCGTATTCTGGCTGTATTTTATCAGCGGTGCGGCCGGGATCCTGGTCTTCAGCACGCTGAACGAGGAGTTTAAAGTCGGCCTGCCGATGTTCATATCCCTTGCGATTCTGATGCTGTGCCTGACGGCCAATGTGATCCTGCTTTCTCAGGAACCGTTGTCGGCGGCTCAGTTTACCATTCCAGGCATCAATCTGATCGTATGCTGTATCCTGCTGCTGGTCAGCCTTAAGATATTCAGCACGGCCGTGATCCATCGGAACAGGGAAAAATATATGGAGATCAACGACCCCGAATTTCCGCTTCTGGTGCAGCTTAAGGACATGTCCAAGGAAGAGTATTACCATGCGGTCCATACGGCTTATTTGAGCGACCGGATCGCGAGAAGACTGGGACTTGACGATGCCGCGGCGAAGGCCTGTGCCTATTATCACAGGATCGGCATACTGAAGGGTGAAAATACATGGGCAAATGTTTCGTCTATCTGCAGCGAGTATCATTTCCCTGCCAATACCAGAAAAATACTGAAAGAGTATGTGGATGGATCCGAGAAGATCGTGTCGAAAGAAACGATCGTCGTGCTGTTTGCGGATACGATCGTTTCCTCTATACTGTATCTGCTTGAAAAGGATCCCAAGGCGGAACTTGACTATGAACAGATTATCGACACCGTATTCCGCAGCAAACTGGAAACGGACGAGCTGTGGGAGAACGAGATCTCGCTGGCGCAGATACGGGCCATGCAGAAAATCTTTGTCGAGGAGAAATTATACTATGACTTCTTACGTTGAAAATGAAACGGAAGTCTGTATGCCGTTTGACGTTCAGGACACTTTACAGCGGATCATGGAAGCGGTCATGGAAATGGAAGGCTGCCCTTATGAAACGACGGTAAGCCTGCTCTTGACGGACAACGAGGGGATCCGCCAGTTCAACCGGGAATACCGGGGGATCGACCGGGAAACGGACGTATTGTCGTTTCCCAACATATCGTTTGAGAGAGCCGGTGACTTTTCGGCTGTGGAGTCGGGTGAAGCGGATCATTTTGACCCGGACAGCGGCGAATTGGTGCTCGGCGACATTATTATCTCGACAGACCGCGTCATGGCGCAGGCCGAAGAGTACGGACACAGCGTTTACCGGGAATTTGCTTTTTTGACGGCCCACAGCATGTTTCATCTGTGCGGCTACGATCATATGGAGGAGCAGGAGGCCGGCGTCATGGAAGCAAAACAGGAGGCTGTCCTCACACAGCTTGGCATTACGAGAAATGACTGAATGGGATCCGGCAATGGGATAAAAGGAAATGGGTTGGATATGAGAATACGAAAGAAAGAAAATATTCAGGGGAGCCTGTTCAACAGAGCGGTCAAGAATCCGTTGGCGCAGTATGCGGGGGTGCTTTCTTATGCCATCATTCTGATCATGCGCATACCGCTGTATAAGACGATGGGGAGCAGCGGCGTGGGAATGTTCGCGCCGGCGTTCGAGATCTTTTTTCTGCTGACGCTTTTTACGTCCTACAGCATTACGGCAGCATTGACCGGTATCATCCGCTACCGGGTGAAAAGGGAACAATACCGCAACGCAAAGAAAGTCTTCCGCACCGCGTTTTTTATGGACTTTGTGGTCAGCATGGCGGCGGCGGTCCTTCTTGCTGCACTGGCATCCAAGATCGCCGGGATCCTTGCGCTGGAGCCTTATTCGCGCATGGCGGTCATGGCGGCGGCGCCGGTCGTAGTCTTTGCGTCCTTTATCGGAACGTTCCGCGGATATTTCAACGGGTATGGACTGGGTATGCTCACGGCGCACTCGCAGTATGTGGAGAGCATCTCCATGGCGGCTGCCGCGGTGTTCTGCTCCGATATGCTGTACACATACGGGTTAAAAGTGGCGGCCTTAAAGCAGAACGACGCACTGGCTTACGCCTACGGCGCGATGGGCGCGATGATGGGAGTGATGCTGTCACAGATCATTACGACGCTTCATCTGCTGATCGTATATGTGATCTATTCCGGGACACTGAGGGGCAAATTGGGAATGGACAACAGCAGGCGGATGGAAACGCAGTATACCATCCAGAGGCTGATACTGGATAACAGTGTGCCGCTTGGACTTGTGGCCATCCTGTCCAATCTGTTTATGCTGATCGATCAGCGTATGGCCGGTTACTGTATGAACAAACTGGAAATGGAGCCGCAGCGCACGGCAATATGGGGCGACTACTACGGAAAATGTGCCGTGCTGATCGGAGTCGGCGCAGCGTTTACCGTTCTGAACGTCTATTCCATGCCGGGCAGGATCTGTAGTGTATATGAGCGGGAAGAATACCGTGTAATGCGGGAACGGATCGGCAGGGCGGTCCGCAGGATATGCATCGCGGCTTTTCCGATATCCATTTATCTGGCCGTTCTGGCAAAGGCCCTTCTGGACGCCCTGTTTGGCGGTGACAACAGCGAGGCGGCGGTATGGGTGCGGGAAGGCGCGGTTTTGATCGTGCTGTACGGTTTCTGTTTCCTGTTCGGGCAGCTTATGTACCGGATGCATATGATGCGGGAGCTTCTGGCCACGACGCTGATCTCTCTGATCATACATGCGGCGTCCGCATATCTGCTGGTGCAGAGAGCGCTGCTTGGAGTGAACGGCGTTCTGTATTCCCTGATCATTTTCTTCGCGGTTTACGCTGTACTGGATTTTGTTCTGGTCAGCCGGAGTTTAAAGTACAGACAGGAATGGTTCGGCGGAGTCCTTTTCCCGGCGGCGGCCGCAGGGGTATCCGGCGCGGCGGTTGGCCTGACCGCGCATTTTCTCCTAGAACCTCTCGGCGCGGTCCCTACGATCCTGATCGGGGTGCTGGTCGGACTGTTTTTCTATGTGACGTTTCTGATGATCTTAAGAGTCATTGGGGAAGCGGAGCTGTCAAGGCTCCCTCTCGGCTTTTTCTTCATTATGCTCGGACGGAACATAGGCGTATTGTAAAGAGCGAAAAAATAAGATGAAATCTGCATAAATTTTATAAAATGACTGATACTGATTACATAAAATCCGTGAAAAAGAAGGTTTATATGTAAGAATGAAGCTATTAAGACGTATCAGTCTTTTTATTATATCATCAAGCGTTATGTTGGCGGTCGGAGGATATACCGCGCTGAAAGCGGAGCAGTTCTTTTACCCGAACCGGTTCCGCGCACAGAAGGAGCCCGTCCGCGCGCAGGGGCAGACTTACGAGGAAAACGCTGTAAACGAACAGGTCATAGAGGCCGCGGCGGAGCAGTTCTCCGTCGTGAACGCAGACACGGCCTATCTGATAGAGGAAGTCGATCTGACGGACGGTTCCATTGAGGAGAGGGAAGAGAGCATCCCGGTCAAATACATCGGACTGGATCGGGAAAAACTGCTTCAGGAACTGGAGATCTATGACGATAATCCCCCGCTCGCCGAGTTGGAGAGAGGGTTTGAAACGGCGGAACTTACGGCTTTTTCCAAGGACAGAGTCGTTATCTGTAAATATTACAGGCCGCAGGAGGAGAAAAAACAGGAGGATCCCGGTTTCTATCTGATGGCCGCGGATCATTTTGTAGTGGTCTATTATGCGGACAAGGAAACGGTCTATATCAATACGGAGATCCTTCTGGAAAACCTGAGCGACGCCCTGAAGGCGGAGATCATTCAGGGAAAATATATGGCGACAGAGGACGAGGTATATACGTTTCTGGAATCCTATTCAAGCTGAGCCGCTTATCCGGCGGTTGGGACGAAGGCAGAGATAAACGGAGGTATTATGAGCAGAAGGATTGCTGTGGTCGGCGGCGGGGCCGCGGGGATGGCAGCGGCTGTCCACGCAGCGCGTGCAGGCGCCAAGGTGGAGATATACGAGAGAAATGACAGGGTCGGCAGGAAGATCTTATCCACCGGCAACGGCAGGTGCAATTTTTCCAATGAAAAGATGGACAGCGGCTGTTATCACGGCAGCGGCCTGAAACTGATCGAACAGATATACCAAAACTACGGCGTCACAGAAACAAAAGCTTTTTTTGAAGGGCTTGGCATGCGGATCAAAGACCGCGGCGGATACCTCTATCCGGCAAGCGGACAGGCTTCGACCGTTCTGGACGTTTTGCGCTATGAACTGGAACAGCTCTCCGTCACGATACATACACAACGGAAGGTAATTGCCGTCGTTCCTCTGAGGAACGGGAAGGATGCGGGAACGGACGACGGTGCGACGTCCCCCAAAGGCCGGATCCGGATAGAAACGGCAGATCATACAAAAAGGGATTATGATGCGGTGATCCTTGCCTGCGGTGGGAAAGCAGCACCTAACAGCGGGTCGGACGGAAACGGCTATATTCTGGCAGAGAAGCTTGGACACCGGATCGTTCCCGTCGTACCTGCGCTGACGGCGCTGCACTGTAAAGAAACATTTTTCCGGCGCGTTTCCGGCGTGCGGTGCGACGCGGATCTGACACTGTATATCGACGGACGCGAAACCGTTTCCGACCGGGGCGAGCTGCAATGGACGGAGTACGGGATCTCCGGCATACCGGTCTTTCAACTTAGCAGAGATGCCGCGTATGCCCTGCGTAAGAAGCGCTCCGTGTCCGTCCGGATAGACCTGATGCCGGATCTGCCGAAGGATGCGGGCAACGGAGAGGCCGATGCGTTCTGGAATCCGCGGTGGGAGCGGCAGAGTGGTCAGACGATGGAACAGTTTGTGACCGGACTGGTCAATAAAAAACTGGGGCTCCTGCTCTTAAAACTGGCGGGTATCGGGGAGAGCGAGAAAGTTTGTGACGTGACGGACAGCAGGAGAAAAGAATTGACAAACCTTTTCCGTTCGCTTATTGTGTCTGTTAAGGGGACCAACTCCTTTGAACAGGCGCAGGTGAGCGCCGGCGGCGTAGACTGCAGGGAAGTGACGCCGCAGCTGGAGTCCAGCCTTGCGCCGGGAGTTTATTTCGCGGGCGAGATACTGGATGTGGACGGGATCTGCGGCGGATATAATCTACAGTGGGCATGGAGCAGCGGATTTACGGCAGGACGGGCCGCCGCAAAACAGGCTGTGGAAAGACCGTAAAGAAGGCTGCAAGAAAGGTTACTGGTATACACAATGGAAGTTATATTAAAGAATCTGACCAAGAAATTTCCGAGTCGCGACAAAAAGAACCGCAATGAAGTTACAGCGGTCGATCATTTCACTTTTGAGATCCCGGACGGCAGGCTGATCGGACTCTTAGGCCCGTCCGGATGCGGCAAGAGCACCGTGCTCAATCTGATCAGCGGTCTGTTAAAGCCGACGGAGGGGTCGATTTTTTTCGGAGAGGATGATGTGACCGATCTTCCGCCGGAAAACAGGGGGATCGGTCTGGTGTTTCAGAATTACGCCCTGTATCCTCATCTGACCGTCAGACAGAATATTTTGTTCCCGCTTGAAAATCTTAAAGGGAAAGACAGGCTGTCCAAGGAAGAGATGCAGAAAAAAGTGGATGAAGCGGCCAGACTGGTGCAGATCGACGGATTGATGGACCGTAGGCCGCGTGAACTGTCCGGCGGACAGCAGCAGCGTGTGGCCATAGCCAGAGCGCTTGTCAAAAGACCGAAAGTCCTTCTTCTGGATGAACCTCTTTCCAATCTTGACGCGCGTCTGAGGATCCAGACGCGGGAAGAGATCCGGCGGATCCAGCGGGAAACGAAGATCACGACGATCTTTGTCACCCACGATCAGGAAGAGGCAATGAGCATTTCGGATCTGATCATTGTAATGAAAGACGGCGTCGTCCAGCAGATCGGAAAGCCGCAGGAAGTGTACGACAGCCCTGCGAATCTGTTTGTGGCTAAGTTTCTGGGAACGCCGCCCATCAACGTTTTTGACGGGCGTATCAGGGACGGCAGGTTATGGATCGGCGGCGACGCTGTGCTGGACCTTAAGGGAGTCATGGATCAGGAAGTCTATGTCGGGATCCGGCCGGAAGGCTTTGTCCTGAATGACAAAGGGGCGCTCGGTTGTACGCTGCGCGGCGTGGAAGTGATGGGGCGCGATATCAGCGTCGTTTCCGTGAACGATGCGGCTGCGGGGCCTGCGGTCCGTTCCATCGTCGGAGCGGAAGATCGTTTGACGCAAGAGGCGCGTCATAAGCCGGAGGGCAGTCCGATACGTTTTGACGTGCTGCCGCGCAAGGTTTTCCTGTTTGACCGCAGGACGGAAGAAAAGATCGATTATGAAGTCCGGCAGCGGCGGAATGGAGATTAGATATGATGTTTAAGAAGCAATGGAACAGCGGACTGAAAGGATGGCTGTATCTTCTGCCGGCGCTGCTTTTTCTTGGTGTTTTCATGGTGTATCCTCTTGTAGATGTGTTTATCTATTCGTTTGAGGAGGGCTATAATTCCGCCTCTCAGACGTACATGGGCACGGGCGGATATAATTATTCTTATGTGCTGCACGATCCTTATTTTCTGCAGGCGGTGAAGAATACGTTCCTTCTGGTGATTATTACCGTCCCGTTATCCACGGGGATCGCGCTTCTCATCTCTCTGGGGCTGAGTTCCATCAAACCGTTGAGGGATCTGTTTCAGACCGTTTATTTTCTGCCCTATGTGACCAATACGCTGGCGGTAGGCATGGTGTTCATGATCCTGTTTAAAAAGACGGCGTATTCCGATGGATTGATCAATCTTTTTATCACATGGTTCGGCGGAAACAGCGTAGATTTTATCGACGGCCCCTATTGGGCCAAAATGTTTGTCCTGTGTTTTTATACGATATGGGTGGTCATGCCGTTTAAGATCCTGATCCTGACCAGCGCGCTTGCGTCTGTCAACCCGGATTATTACCGGGCCGCGCAGGTGGACGGGACTTCCAGATTCAGGACTTTCGCGCGGATCACGCTGCCCATGATCTCGCCGATGATATTTTATCTGGTCATCACGGGATTTATCGGTGCATTTAAGGCTTACAGCGACGTGGTCGCTCTGTTTGGAACGAATCTGAACGCGGCGGGGATGAATACGATCGTAGGGTATGTCTATGACATGCTTTACGGCGACAGCGGCGGGTATCCGTCTTTTGCATCCGCAGCGGCGGTCATTTTGTTTGCGATCGTGTTTACGATCACCTGTATCAATCTGTTGATTAGTAAGAAAAATTACAGTTTGTGAGGCGTAGTGTGAGAAATCACACTGATGTGCTGATTCCTCACACGGGAATTTGTGCCGGAGCGTCACAGATTCCCATGATGGCAGACGCGAATTTGAGATTCGCGCCGCCGTCCCGTCGCGAGAACGCTCCGGAATGGGGATCAGTATGAATCATCAGTCGGATTATGACAAAATAGAAAAGACAGCCAGAGCGAAAAGCATTGCGGCGCATACGATAACTTATCTGTTTCTGGCGGTCTGGGCAGTCATTGTTCTGTTTCCGTTTTACTGGATGATATTGACATCGCTCAAGAGTTACGGCGCGTACAATTCGGAATATATCCCGAAATTCTATACGCTTTCGCCTACGCTCCGGAATTATGCGGATGCTTTTACGGCGGTATCCCTCGGAAGGTATCTGCTCAATACGCTGATATTTACGGTGATTACGACGGCCATTATGCTGGTTGTCATTACTCTGGCGGCGTTTGCCTTTGCACGGCTTGAATTCCGGGGTAAAAATGCGGCGTTCGTATTGTTCCTGTCCATGATGATGATCCCGAACGAACTGGTGATCATCACCAATTTTATCACGATCACCGACCTTGATATGCGCAATTCTTTTGCCGGACTGATCCTGCCGTCCGTCACATCGGTGTTTTATCTATATCTGTTAAAGGAGAACTTTGAACAGATACCGGACAACCTGTATCAGGCGGCAAAGGTCGATGGCACGTCGGATCTGAAATATTTGATCCGTGTCATGATACCGATCTCCAAACCGACGCTTGTAACGATCACGATCTTAAAGGTGATCGAGTGTTGGAATTCCTATGTTTGGCCGAGGCTTATCACGGATGATCCGCGTTATTTTCTCGTTTCAAACGGGATTCAGGAGATCCGGGAAAATGGGTTCGGACGTGAAAACATTCCCGCGATGATGGCGGCGGTAGTCGTGATCTCCGTTCCTCTTATCGTGCTGTTTCTGATCTTCAGAAAGAAGGTAATGGAGGGGGTATCCAGAGGAGGAACAAAGGGCTGATGAAGAGTAATGACAGGTTATGGCGAGATATGATTAGACGCGTGGCTGTGGCAGCGGCGGCGGTCTGCCTGACAGCGCTGACGGGATGCCACGGACGCGAGGGGCTTCCCGCTTTTGAGATGCCGGAAACCTTTGATATGACACGAAACTACGAGATCACGTTCTGGGCCAAAAACGATACGAACAAAACGCAGACGGAGATCTATGAAAAGGCGATCGATGATTTTGAGAAGACCTATCCTAACATTACCGTCAATCTGCGTCTGTACACGGATTATGGAAAGATCTATAACGATGTGATCACCAATATCGCCACCGACACGACTCCAAACGTATGCATCACCTATCCGGATCACATAGCAACTTATCTGACCGGTGTCAATCAGGTCGTTCCGCTTGACGATCTGATCAGGGATGAAAGATACGGCTTCGGCGGAAGCGACGTGCGGTTTGACTCCCCGTCGTTTGACGAGATCATTCCGGATTTTCTGGATGAATGTATGATCGACGGACATTATTATGCGCTTCCTTACATGCGTTCCACGGAGGCGTGCTATGTCAATAAGACCTATGTGGAGAAACTGGGGTACAAGCTTCCCGAAACCCTGACATGGGATTTCGTATGGGAAGTTTCCGAGGCGGCGCTTGCAAAAGACGAAGAGGGGAATTACCTTGTCAACGGACAGAAAGTGCTGATCCCTTTTATCTATAAATCGACGGATAATATGATGATCCAGATGCTTAAACAGAAGGACGCCGGATACTCCACGGATGCGGGGGACATACTGCTTTTTAACGACACGACGGGCGGCCTGCTCAGGACGATAGCGGAACATGCGCGCACGGGAGCTTTTTCGACGTTTAAGATCTCCAGTTACCCGGCCAACTTCCTGAACGCCGGACAGTGCATCTTTGCGGTGGATTCGACGGCCGGCGCCACATGGATGGGAACGGACGCGCCCCTGTCGGATATCAGCGAAGACAAGATCGTCCGGTTTGACACGGAAGTCATGATGATCCCACAGTTCGATACGGATAAGCCTTATATGATCTCTCAGGGGCCTTCCGTCTGTGTATTCAACAAAAAAGATCCGCAGGAAGTCATGGCTTCATGGCTTTTTACGCAGTATCTGCTCACCAATGATGTGCAGATCGCATATTCGGAAACGGAAGGCTATGTGCCGGTGACTTCAAAGGCGCAGCAGTCTGAGGAATATCAGGACTATCTGGCAGCGGCAGGCACGGACAACGACGTGCATTATGACGTAAAGATCCGCGCGGCCAGACTGATGCTGGACAACATCGGACATACCTTTGTGACGCCGGTGTTTGCCGGATCCGCGTCCCTGAGGGATGCATCCGGGCAGCTTATTGAAAATACCGTAAAAAGCGTCAGGAGAGGACAGACGACGATTGACGAGGAGTATACAGCGGCGCTGTTCGACGATATTTCATCTCTGTACCGGCTGGATCAGGCCGGAAGCATGGGGAACCGTATGGCTGCAGACGGCCGGGATCTCGGTCCTCTGCCGGACACATCGGTGATCCTGTTGGCGTCTTTGGCGGCGGCATGGCTGTTTATCATCGCCTATGCGGTCTTTCAGAAGATAAAAAAGAAGAAAAACGGCCGTTGAAAAAGATATCCGGCGGTAAAGAAACGGCTGACAGGGACGAAAACGTTCATAATAGTATTGATTTCTCAGAAAATTCATGTATACTTATTTTGTCGTCATTGGACGGCACGTTTAGCAAATCAAAAGGTGAAGAGAGTCTTATGCTTCAAGAACGGAGGACATTATGAAAAAAATCACAGCATTAATAGCAGTCATGGCACTTGTGCTTACCTGCGCCGGATGCGGTTCAAACGGCGGTGATGCGGATGAAAAATCAGAAGGCGTCATGACATACGATGAGTACATGGCAGCCGCACTGGACTCGGAGGTAGTTATCGAAACATATGTGCAGGCAAAACAGTCTTGGTGGGATAACACGGCAACCCTGTACACACAGGATAAGGACGGCGCATACTTCCTTTACAATCTGGCGTGTTCCGAGGAAGACTATGAGAAGCTGACACCGGGAACCAAGATCAAGGTTACGGGATATAAGTCCGAGTGGTCCGGAGAGATCGAGATCGCGGACGGTACATTTGAGATCGAAGACGGCAGTTATATCGCGGAGCCGGAAGATGTCACATCTCTGCTTGCTTCCGACGAACTGATCGATCATCAGAATAAATATGTTTCTTTTAAAGGCATGACGGTCGAAGCGGCAGGACAGGATGCGGACGGCAATGACGTGGCATATCTGTACAACTGGGACGGTTCCGGTCAGGATGGCGACGATCTGTACTTTAACGTATCGCTTGACGGAAACACCTATACATTTACGGTTGAGTCTTATCTGTGCGATAACACGACCGATGTATACAATGCTGTCAAGGCGCTGAATATCGGCGACAAGATCGATATGGAAGGTTTCCTGTACTGGTATCAAGGCGTTAATCCGCATATTATTTCTGTGGCGCCTGCAAAATAGATCTCCGCAGAGGCTGTATCCATGTGGCTGCATGAGCGCCTGATACAGCGCATCACAGTGCGGGAACAACAGATGAAAAGAAAAAACAGATACAAGACAGCGATAGGCGGTATAGAGAAAGAAGAGATCCGGGTACAGGCGGCGTCCTGTATCCGGATCTTTATCTGAAAGCGCGCAGCGGTCTTACTACGATCTGGGCTTGCGCAGGGGACATTGCGACATTACGATCTTGTTTTTTAATATGCTTAATCCACAGTCTTCCAGATAATCCTGCAGGATCGGAAGAGATTGCGAAGAAGCAGGGCCGATGATGATCTCTCCCACGAGATCCGACAGATGCATATTCAGCCGTCCGCACATTCTGTTTAAGTCAAGCGGATAGTATTTTTTGATCCGTTCCTGAGCCACATGATATTTCGGTTCTACGACAAACGCATTGGAAATAAACGGCGAAGCGACCAGACGGAATTCCCGCTCGCTGGCAAACGATGGATGTTTGAAGGCGGCAGAATTGATCCATGCCTCGTTCATCAGATCCTGCATCTGCGCAAGGCAGTTTTCAAACGGATCGGAAGACCTGATCAGCCGGCAGAACTGATTCACAAGCCGATGGCCGCGCATGTCTTCCTGATAATATACTTCCTGAAAAGAGATCACGCCGCCCGCTATTTCCTGCAGGAGATCCTTGTGGAAAGCGATGCATACGCCCTGGCCGAGATGGCCGTATCTTTCCCACTGGGAGGCGTCGTCCCTGTGGAGAGAGAAACAGGCGGCATAGGCGGAGTAACTGAATTCATGTTCCATCTCGCGCCGGAAGAAATCCTGCGCCGCGGACAGTTTGTCCGCATCCGTGTCTGACCGGAGCCGTTCGATAACGGCATTGCAGATGCCGTTCATAAAAAGACGCATCTCAGCGGCGTCATTCATATTCAGAATATTGTTCAATCTCAATTCTCCGCAGCGGATGATACCGTCGAAAGCGGAAAAATCCGTATAGTGATATAACATGGCAAGCCTCCCAAAGATCGATCCCGTTCATTTCCTGTACGGTATCATTGTAGTATGAATCGATGATTTCCGCAATAAGCGCCGGGACTTTTCAAGATGATTGAAAACAGAAAGGACACAGCAAAAGCAAACGTATTGCCAGCAGAATAAAAAAATGATAAAATTTGGCGAGGGAAGAAGACGCACGGGACGTTTGTGCGTATCAGCAGTCTGGGGCTGCATGGAGAAGAAAAATGGGAAATGAAAACGGAGAGTGGATCATGCGCGGTTTATCATGGGATGATCCCTATAGGATCCGGACATGGGAAGAACTCGTAAACTGGATAAACGAAGTGGGGTTCCTGCCGCTTTTTGCCAATGAAGTGACAGGATTCTCGGTGGAAGAACATGTTTTCGCGGGCCACTGGTGGACCGGTTCGGCAAAAGAAGATCCATGGGAATGGCGCGAGATCATTGCGCGGAGCAGAAAAACGGCGTACGGTAAGTTCTTTGATAAGAAAGCGGGATTTATCAGTTTGAAATGGCTTCCTTTTTTTGCAAATGCCAGACGCAGCGGCTATGATTTTGACGCAAAATGGGCAGACGGACTGGCCGACCGGAGAGAGAAGGCCATTATGGATTTCTATCTGTCGGAAGAGGACAGCGGGGATCTTCTCTGGAAGACGGATCAGATCTTATCTACGGATCTGAAGAAAATGGCAGGCTTCGGAAAGACGGGCGCCAAAAATTATTCCGGCATTGTGACGCGTCTGCAGATGGAACTTTATCTCGTAACGGTAGATTTTCGCAGGCGTACCAACAAGCGCGGAGAGGAATACGGGATGCCGGTCTCCGTCATGCTTCCGCCGGAATCCGTCTGGGGTTATGATCTGCTGACTTCCGCATATCATGAGAGTCCGGAGCAGTCCCGGCAGAGGATCTATGACCGGGTCAGGGAATTATACCCGGCTGCGGACGAGAAAGCGGCTGAAAGGATCCTGTTTTAAGTATGAGGAGCGCGGACGCCGTGCCGCGGAGCCGGGAGGAACGTAAGCGCGGCCCGGAGGAGGGCTGCTTACGGCAAGAGCGAAGTATGATGAAAGAGGCGTTTTGACCGATGATCAGAATAAACCAGATCAAAGTTCCTCTGTCCCATCGGCAGGAGGATGTTTTGTATAAGGCTGCCAAGATCCTGCGTGTGCCGCCCGAAAAGATCATATCATGGCAGATCGTGAGAAGATCGATCGATGCCAGACACAAACCCAGTCTTTGGGCCGTTTATTCGGTCGATGTCAGCGTCAAAGCGGAAGACAAAGTGCTGGCCGGCTGCCGCAGCCCGCAGGTTCAGGCGGTGAGCGGCGTTTCCTATTCTTTTCCGGAAGAAGGCACGGAGATCCTGCGGCACAGACCGGTCATCATCGGAGCGGGTCCGGCGGGACTGTTATGCGCTTATCTGCTTGCAAAACACGGCTATCGACCGCTCCTGCTCGAACGCGGCAGGTGCGTGGAACAGCGGCGTGAAGATGTGGAGAGATTCTGGCGCGATGGGATCCTTGACCCGGCGTCGAACGTGCAGTTCGGAGAAGGGGGCGCGGGCACTTTTTCGGACGGAAAGCTCAATACCCTTGTCAAGGATAGATCCGGCAGAAACAGAGAAGTGTTAAAAATATTTGTGGAGGCAGGCGCTCCGGCGGACATCCTGTACGACGCCAAACCCCATATCGGAACGGATATCTTATGCAATGTAGTAAAAAATCTGCGGGAAAGTATTTTAGAATGGGGTGGGCAGATCCGGTTCGGCGCACAGGCCACGGATCTGATCTGCAAGGAGGAGCCGATATCCGGTACGGACCGCCGGACCTGCCGGGTGTCGGGGATCCTGATCAACGGCACGGAAGAGGTCCAATGTGAGGCGGTCGTGCTCGCCATAGGGCACAGCGCGCGGGATACTTTTGAAATGCTGTATAAAAAGGGCATACCCATGGAGGCCAAGGCGTTTGCGGTGGGTCTTCGCATGGAGCATCCAAGACAGCTGATCGACCGGATACAGTACGGAGGGGCACAGCATCCGCGTCTTCCCGCTGCCGATTATAAAGTGACGGCCAAAACATCGTCGGGCCGGGGCGTGTATTCTTTCTGCATGTGTCCGGGCGGCTATGTGGTCAATGCATCGTCGGAGGAGGGCAGGCTGGCAGTCAATGGCATGAGTTACAGCGGACGCAGCGGCGGCAACAGCAACAGCGCTATGATCGTCACCGTTACCCCGGAAGATTACGGAGGCTGCACACCGCTTGCAGGCGTGGAGTTTCAGCGCAGACTGGAAGAAAGAGCGTACCGGATAGGAGCGGGAGCGGTCCCGGTAGAACGATACGGCGATTATCGGTATGCCGTGACAGGGGAAAAGACAGAGGTATCCGCTATCCGGCAGGAATATCCTGATTTTGCTCCGGCGGTCAAAGGAACTTACCGCATGGCGGCGGTCCACGACATCCTGCCGCCCGCGCTGAACGAAGCGTTGGTGGAAGGGATCGAACTGATTGGACATTCGATGGAGGGGTTCGCGGACGAAGGCGCCTATCTGTCCGGGGTGGAGAGCCGGACTTCCTCGCCGGTCAGGATCATGCGCGACGATACGGGGCAGTCGGCGGTCAGAGGGTTATATCCGTGCGGAGAGGGTGCAGGTTATGCGGGCGGGATCACTTCCGCTGCAATGGACGGCATGTTCATTGCCGAGCAGATCCGTACGAAGTACCGCAGCCTGCTCCCGCAGAGATAGCAAAAAGAAAGATAACGGCAGAAAACGGAGAAATACAATGGCAGATATCAGAAAAATGATGAAAGATAAGAAAAGGATCGTCATAAAGATCGGCTCTTCTTCTTTACAGCATGAGCAGACGGGGGATCTGGATTATACAAAACTGGACGTGTTGGTACGCGAACTCTGCGACCTGAGAAACCGGGGAAAAGACGTTGTGCTCGTGACGTCGGGCGCCATCGCCGCCGGACGGAAGGCTGTTATGATCCAAGATATCGGCGGTGATAACCCTACGGCTGTCAAGCAGGCATGCGCGGCGATCGGACAGGCGCGGCTCATGATGATATACCAGAAAATATTTGCGGAATATAATCAGATCGCCGCACAGATCCTGATGACCAAGAATACGATCATCGATAATCTGAACCGCTTTAATGCGCGCAATACGTTTGCGGAGCTTTTTAAACTCGGCGTTGTGCCGATCGTAAATGAGAACGATACGATCGCGACGTACGAACTGGGGATCGGCGATAACGATACGCTGTCGGCGATCGTGGCTTCTCTGATCGGCGCTGATGCGCTGATCCTTCTGTCGGATATTGACGGACTGTATACGGATGATCCGAGAAAAAATCCGGATGCAAGATACATCGAAGTGGTCGAAAGATTGACGGATGATCTGATGGAAATGGGAAAAAATTCCACGGGGAGCGATTCGGGAACGGGCGGCATGACGACAAAGCTTCAGGCGGCCAAGATCGCCAATAATATGGGCGTTGACATGGTGATCGCCAACAGCGCGGACATCAAGGTGATCCACCGCATACTGGCGGGGCAGAATATAGGAACGCTCTTCTTAGCCCATAAGGATGAGAATTTTGACCTTCCTCTGTATGTGCAGAGGATGCATGACTGACCGCAGCGGAGAGAGTAAACAGATGGCGGAAGAGAAGAAGATGATACGAAAGCGTATGCTCGCGCTGCGGGACAGCTTTTCAAAAACGGAGAGGGCCCGGTGGGATGAGAAGATCGAAGAGATCGCCGCCGGGATGGATGAGTATCAAAGAGCCGACGCCATCCTTGCTTACGTCAGCTTTCGCAGCGAAGTCGGCACGCTTTCACTGATACGGCGGGCATGGAATGACGGAAAGAGTGTGTTCGCCCCCAAAGTATCGGGAGAGGAAATGGAATTTTTTAAGATCGATTCGGAGAAGGATCTGCAGGCGGGTTTTCACGGGATCATGGAACCGGACACGGGAGTTTCTTTTCCGGAATGGATAAAAGGGCGGGCCAAAAGATCGGCAGAACTGCGGGTGATGATGTGGATGCCCGGCGCGGCTTTTGACACGAAGGGTCATAGGATCGGTTACGGCGGAGGATTCTATGACAAATATGCTGCCCGTCTGGAGCGTCTTCTGCACCAGCTGCCGACTAAAGGGCACAGATCCTGTATGGACGGCGTTTCGCTGACTCTGGCGGCTTTGGCATACAGCTGTCAGGTCCTTCCGGATATCCCCTGCGAGGAATATGACGCTGTGCCTCATGTAATCATAACGGAGAACGGTATATTGGAGCATGATTGAAAGGAAAAGGACATATGGAATATTTAGATCAGTTGGGACAGAGAGCGGCTGCGGCCAAATATGAGCTTCAGGATCTGGCGGCGGAAAAGAAAACGGCTGTGCTGAAAGCCGCAGCCGATGCAATGGTCAGTCAGACTGCGCGGATCCTGAAAGCAAATGACAAAGATTATGAGATAGCCGTACAGGGCGGTATGGCGGCAGGGATGCTGGACCGTCTGAAACTGACGGAGGTCCGGATCGAAGCTATGGCGGAAGGACTGCGGCAGGTCGCGGCGCTGGAAGACGCCGTGGGCGAAGTCATGGAGAGTTTTGAGCGTCCGAACGGCCTTCATATCGAGAAAGTCAGAGTGCCTATGGGGGTCATAGGGATCATATATGAAGCAAGACCGAATGTGACGGCGGATGCCTTCGCCCTGTGTTTCAAAACGGGAAATGCCGTTATTTTAAAAGGCGGCAGGGATGCCTTTTATTCCAATCAAGCCATTACGGAAGTAATCAGAGAAACGCTGTCGGAAGAGGGAATAACGGCGGATGCCGTGCAGCTTATCACCAATAACGACAGGGAGGTCACTACGGCCTTTATGAAGTTGAAACAGTATGTGGATGTACTCATACCGCGGGGAGGCGCCGGTCTGATCCGGGCGGTGGTGGAAAACAGCACGGTGCCGGTGATAGAAACGGGAACGGGAAACTGCCACATTTATGTGGATGAAGATGCAGATATAGAAAAGGCGATCCCCATCATAATCAATGCCAAAACGCAGAGGATCGGGGTATGCAACGCATGCGAGTCGCTCCTTATCCATGAGAAGATTGCTAAGAGGCTGCTCCCCGAACTTGGAAAAGCGTTGAAGGAAAAGCATGTCGAGATCCGGGCGGACGAGAGGGTGAAAGAGCTGATCCCTGACGCGGTGGACGCCACGGAAGAAGATTATGCCGCAGAATATCTGGATTATATCATATCCATGAAGACGACGGCCTCCGTGGAAGAGGCGGTGGCGCATATCAATCGTTATAACACAAAACATTCGGATGCTATTATCACGGAAAATAAGGAACATGCCGGATATTTTCTGAAAATGGTCGATTCGGCATGCGTCTATGTCAATGCGTCTACCCGTTTTACGGACGGATTCGAGTTCGGATTCGGGGCGGAGATCGGTATCAGCACCCAAAAACTGCACGCCAGAGGACCCATGGGGCTTAAAGAACTTACCACATACAAATATCTGATCCGGGGAAACGGGCAGATCCGGGAATAAACAGCCCGCAGAAAGTCCGTGAGGAGCGGTTGGATAAGAACATCGTATATATAGGTTGACTTTTTAGAAAAATCATATTATTATACATATGAACATGTAATCATATGTAACAGGAGAAAACAGTGTCAACAGAACGGATAACACCAGATGCAACTGCAGAGAACGGATCCGGAAACGGACGGGAGGACATCGTGCACAAGGTCATGGAACAGCAGCCTGACGATGAGATCTTGTATGATCTTGCCGAGCTTTTTAAGGTGTTCGGCGATTCTACCAGGATCAAAATACTGTATGCGATGTTTGACAATGAACTGTGTGTCAATGACATTGCAAAGCTTCTGAATCTCAGCCAGTCTTCGGTGAGCCATCAGCTCAGGATACTCAAGTCTTCCAAACTGGTGAAATTCAGGAGGGACGGCAAATCCATTTACTATTCGCTGGACGATGAACACGTCCGCGCGATCATCAGTATGGGCATGGAGCATGTCGAGGAGTAGACGCTGTGCTGTCTGGCGGTATCGTAACGGGAAACGGAGCGCAATGGAGCGTAAACGCTCCGGAATGGAGGGTAATATGAGCAAAACTTATAAGATCGAAGTGGACTGCGCAAACTGCGCGGAGAAGATGCAGGAAGCTGCCAATAAGACTGAGGGCGTCGCAGAGGCTGTAGTCAGTTTTATGACGCAGAAGATGAAAGTGGAATTTGCCGACGGGGCGGATGAAAGATCTGTTATGAAACAGGTCCTGAAAGCATGCAGGAGAGTGGAGCCCGACTGTGAGATCGAGATCTAGGGCTTTCTAAAATCCCGGATAGCTGTTGCAACATCATATTTCCCATGTTACAATATTAAGATATTGGGAAAGACGTTGTGTAAATAGCGCGGGAGGATCTATGAGAGTATCGCTTCAAAAAGAAAACAAGGCTTTTTGTCTGGGAGATTGTCTTTATTTGTGCGCTATCGGCATCTATTGCTTTCTCCCTTTTTTATGTTTGTAAGCGGACGGCTTTTATACCGCCCGGCGGCACAGGTCTGGCTGCGGGCGGGCAGGAAACGGCGGATAAGAGGTTTTGATCGGTCAGACCGGAGGAGATCGTTGTGAAGACTTTAAAGAAAATGTTTCTAATTTGTATGTGCGTGATGTGTATGCCGGTTCTGGCGGCGTGCGGCGAGGATGAAGAACTGACGGACTATCAGGAAGATATGAATCAGTTCTTTGAAAACGTTGCATCCTGCAATGAAGGCATGAATTCCATCGACGCTTCCGCCGAGGATGCGGTGGAGCAGCTTTTATCCTATCTGGATCAGCTTCAGGCGAACGTCACATGGATGGCTTCTTTGGACACGCCGGAAGAATTCTCGGCGGTAGACAGTCTGGCCGACGAAGCGGACGAAAATATGAAACAGGCAGTCGCTTTGTATCATAATGCATATGAGGCAGTACCTTATGATGACGTGACTGCCCAGACAGCCCGGCAGTATTATGACAGAGCCAATCTTCGTATCCAATATATCATCATGATCCTGCATGGGGAGATCCCTGAAGGCGAAGGGATAACCTATATCGAGGAAGACGGTATCCTCGGCGGCGGATATCTGAACCAGACGCAGGAAAATGAAACCGATGAAGAATCCGTACAGGACAGCGGCCAGGAGCCCGTACAGGACAGCGGACAGGAACTTGGGCAGGACGGCATGCAGGAGTCAGGCTTAGAAGACGGACAGGAGAACGGTCAGGAAAATGAATAAGCAGGAATTTCAAGTTTTTACAGCGGATAAATTGATCTATCTGGACGGCGCTACCGGCTCCAATCTTCAGAAAAAAGGGATGCCTTCAGGAGTCTGTCCCGAACAGTGGATACTGGAGAATCCCCATGCGCTGTCCGAACTGCAGAGAGCGTTTGTCGATGCCGGGAGCAATATCGTCTATGCGCCTACTTTTACCGCGAACCGGATCAAACTGAAAGAATACGGACTTCAGGATCAAATCCGGAAGATCAATCAGGATCTGGTCGCACTGTCCAGAGAGGCCGTTGGCGGCAGGGCACTGATTGCCGGCGATATCACAATGACGGGAGAGCAGTTGGCTCCGGCCGGCCGGCTTGATTTTGAAGATCTGATCGACGTATACAAAGAACAGATCGGTTATCTGGAAGAGGCCGGGGCGGATCTTCTGGTGGTGGAAACCATGATGAGCCTTCAGGAAACGCGGGCGGCTCTTATCGCCGCCATGGAGGTATGCAGTCTGCCGGTTATGGCGACCATGACATTCAAGGAGGACGGAAGGACCCTGTACGGCACGGATGCGGTTACCGCCGCCGTCGTACTGGAAAGTCTGGGGGCCGCCGCGGTAGGAGTGAACTGCTCTGCCGGACCGGATAAAATGACGGAGATCGTGCGGGATATGGCGGACGCTGTCCGTGTACCCGTCATAGCCAAGCCCAATGCCGGACTTCCTTATCTGGACGATCACGGACAAACGGTTTATGATATGGGAGCCGAAGAATTCGGCGGACATATGAAGGCGCTGGTCGAAGCGGGGGCTTCGATCATAGGGGGCTGCTGCGGAACGACACCGGATTACATACGCAGGACCAAAGAGGCGGTGGACGGCATGACCGTTTCGGTCAAAAAAGAATCCGGCAGGCGCTTTTTGACAAGCGAGCGCAGAACGGTTTCCTTCGATCTCAACGACCGTTTCCTGATCGTAGGCGAACGTATCAATCCTACCGGGAAAAAGAAACTTCAGGAGCAGTTGAAATGCGGTTCCATGGAGATGGTGGCCGATTTTGCGGAAGAACAGGAAGCCTGCGGCGCCGAGATACTGGATATCAATATGGGCATGAGCGGTATCGACGAAAAGGCGATGATGCTCAAGGCGATCGAAGCTGTGGAGAATGTCACCGACCTGCCGCTGTCGCTGGATTCCAGTCATGTGGACGTGTTGGAAGCCGCTCTTCGGAGATATCCGGGACGGGCGCTTATCAATTCCATCTCTTATGAAAAGAGCAAATTTCAGGAGCTTCTCCCGATCGCCCGTAAATACGGGGCCATGTTTGTCCTCCTGCCTCTGTCGGACGAAGGGCTTCCAAAGGATCTGAACGAAAAGATCGGAATCATTGAGAAAATACAGGCCAGAGCGTTGGAACTTGGGATGCGCAGAGAAGACATCGTGGTGGACGGACTGGTGGCTACGGTCGGCGCCAACAAACAAGCGGCGCTGGAAACGTTGGAAACGATCCGTTACAGCAAAGAGCACGGTCTGGCTTCGATCTGCGGCCTGTCCAATATTTCTTTCGGACTGCCGGAACGCGGCTATGTCAACGCGGTATTTCTTGCCATGGCGATCCGGGAAGGGCTGTCCATGGCGATAGCGAATCCTTCGCAGGAACTGCTGGTCAGCTGCGCGTTCGCATCCGATCTGCTGCTTAATAAGAAGGACGCGGACAAAAAATATATTCAGCTGACGGACGCCCTGAAGGAAAAACGCATGGCACTGGGCGTTGATAAGCCTGCGGCCAGCACGGGGATCCGGCTGAATAACGCCGGATCGGGCAGAATGCAGGAAACGGCGTTAAGCGTGACGGACAAACTGTATGCCGACGTGCTTAAGGGAAACAGCGGGGTCATTGTGGAGGATACCCGCAGAGCCTTGGAAGAAGGACATGATGCAAGAGATCTTCTGGACAGCGTGCTGCTTCGGGCGATCAACGAGGTAGGAGAACTTTTTGACAAGGGAAAATATTTTCTGCCGCAGCTTATTTCCAGTGCGGAGGCTATGAAATCTTCCATAGAGTATCTGGAGCCGCTGCTTATGACCGGACAGTCCGATCAGGAAATGCCCACAGTGGTGATCGCCACGGTAGAGGGGGACATCCACGATATCGGCAAGAATCTGGTAGCCCTGATGCTTAAGAATTACGGATTTAAAGTGATCGATCTGGGAAAAGACGTTCCCAAGGAGAAGATCATACAGGCGGCGAAGGAGCATCATGCGCAGGTGATCGCGCTTTCCGCATTAATGACGACCACCATGCAGCAGATGAAGCATGTGATCGAGTATGCAAGAAAAGAAAAAGTAGGCGCCAAGATCATCGTGGGCGGAGCCGTTATTACGCAGGAATATGCGGACGAGATCGGGGCCGACGGATACTCCAAGGACGCTGCGGACGCCGTGAAACTGACGAAGAAAATACTGCATATGGAAGAAAAATAAGGAGTGAAATTATGTTAGGTGCAGACGCAATGGTGAAATGCCTTGAAGAAGAAGGCGTAAAATATGTGTTTGGATATCCGGGAGTGGCGATATGCCCGTTTTATAACAGTATCCTGAATTCGCCCATCGATACGATCCTGATCCGGACAGAGCAGAACGCGGCCCATGCGGCGAGCGGTCTTGCGCGTGTGACCGGGCAGGTCGGCGTGTGCGCAGTAACGTCCGGCCCCGGAGCGACCAATATCATCACGGGTATCGCTACGGCTTTTGCCGACAGCATACCGCTCGTATGCATTACCGGACAGGTAAACAGCGCGCTGCTGGGGTCCGATGTGTTTCAGGAGGCGGATATCACCGGCGCCGTGGAATCGTTTGTAAAGTACAGTTATCTGGTAAAAGATGCGGATGATATACCGCGGATATTCAAAGAAGCCTTTTACATCGCGAATTCCGGAAGAAAAGGCCCCGTGCTGATCGATGTGCCGATCGACGTACAGAATACGGTCATTTCCAGATTCCGGTATCCGGGCGAAGTCAACATGCGCACCTATAAACCCACCGTTAAAGGACATGCCGTGCAGATCAAGAAAGTGGTGAAAGAACTGGCAAAGGCCAGACGCCCGATCATCTGCGCGGGCGGCGGAGTGCTTTTGAGCGATGCGGAAAAAGAATTGAAGGCTTTTGCGGAAAAGCACCGTGTCCCGGTTGTTTCCACAATGATGGGGATCGGCGTGATGCCCACGAAACATCCGATGTATTACGGGATGGTCGGCAACAACGGACACCCCTATGCAAACCGCGCAATGAACGAGTCGGATCTGCTCATTATGGTGGGGGCAAGAGTCGCGGACCGCGCCGTGAGCCAGCCGGATCTGATCACGGAAAACAAGGTGCTTGTGCATATCGATGTGGATCCCGCCGAGATCGGTAAAAACGTCGGTCCGACGATCCCGCTTGTCGGAGATGCCAAGCATATCATAGCTGATTTTATGGAAGAAGAATTCACCTGCGCGCATGAAGAGTGGATCAAGACGCTGGACACATACCGCGCGACCATGGGAAGAGTGAGGAAACCTGATCCGGCGTACGTCGATCCGGCGGAGTTCATCCGCATGCTTTCGGAATCCCTGAACGACGATGCCGTCTATGTGGCGGATGTGGGACAGAATCAGATATGGTCCTGCAACTATCATATCGTCAAGAACGGAAGGTTTTTGACTACCGGCGGAATGGGAACCATGGGGTATTCCATCCCGGCAGCAATGGGAGCAAAACTGGCGGATAAGGACAGACAGGTGGTGGCCGTATGCGGCGACGGATCTTTCCAGATGTCTATGATGGAATTTGCCACAATGCGGCAGTTTGATATACCGGTCAAAGTGATCGTGCTGAAAAACAATTATCTAGGAATGGTGCGTGAATATCAGCATTACACCTATAAAGACAACTATTCGGTGGTGGATCTGTCGGGCAGCCCTGATCTGGAAAAACTGGCAGGAGCCTACGATATGAAATTCATGCGTCTTGCCACAATGGAACATGCGCAGGAAACGATCGATGAATTTCTGGCGGATAACCGTCCGGTACTGTTGGAATGTATCATCGATCCGATGGATCTGGTGAAATAGACACGGCCTGCCAGCGGATACGGAAAGGATGAATCGGTTATGAAAAAAATATATTCGGTTTTGGTGGAAAACAGATCCGGTGTACTGTGCAAAGTCGCGGGGCTCTTTTCCAGAAGATGTTTCAATATCGACAGCCTTGCGGTGGGAGAAACGGATGATCCTTCCACCTCATGCATGACGATCGTCAGCAGCGGTGATCAGCGGACGATCGAACAGATCGAGAAACAGCTCAATAAGAAACTGGACGTGATCAAAGTCAAGACGTTTGATGAAACCGTCAGCATCAGCAGAGAACTGATGTTGATGAAAGTAAAATATAACAAGGGCAACCGGCGCGAGATCATGGAGATCTGTGACGTCATGAAGGCGCAGATCGTGGATATGTCCAAGAAGACGATGATCATTCAGCTGTGTGACACGCCGGAAAAGATCCGCCTTCTGATCGATATGATGCAGTCGATCAGTATCGTGGAGGTCGCAAGGACGGGGACGCTGGCCCTGCAGAAATGTCTGGAAACGGATGCCTGACAGGGTTTGCGGGGAAACTGTTTATCCTGCGTTTCAATGACGGCTCTGGCCGCCCTGCGATGATGGCTCCTGACGGTTGACTTTTGGTATCTGAATTGATACAATAATTGACAGCGCGTGACAGTAGACAGCCATGTGCGGAAAGGTTTGCATTATGCAGAGAAAAGTGTTTCAGTTGCTGGTAGACAATACATCGGGTGTATTAAGCCGTATTTCGGGACTTTTTTCCAGAAGAGGCTATAATATTGACAGTATTACGGCAGGCGTGACGGCCGACCCGCGTTTTACCCGTATCACGATCGTGACTTCGGGCGATGACGAGATATTGGATCAGATCGAAAAACAGGTGGCGAAACTGATCGATGTCAGAGATATCAAAGAATTGAAACCGAATCAGAGCGTATACCGTGAACTGGCCATGATCAAAGTCAAGGCGTCGGCCAATGAAAGGCAGGGCGTTATCGCGGTGGCGGATATCTTCCGCGCAAAGATCATCGACGTATCGCCGGAGAGCCTTATTATTGAACTGACCGGCAATCAGGATAAGATCGAGGCGTTTATCAATCTTCTGGACGGCTATGAAATATTGGAACTTGCGAGGACCGGCATTGCGGGACTGGGCCGGGGCATTGAAAATGTCACATATCTCGAATAGAAAGATGTTGATTGGAGGGTGTTCCCTCTCAAAATAAACAATAACATATCGTTATTAAAAAGAAAAAAGTATTGAAACGGAGGAATCAGAAAAATGGCAAAGATTTTTTATCAGGAAGATTGTAATTTGTCTTTACTGGACGGCAAGACCATCGCAGTTATCGGTTACGGAAGTCAGGGACATGCTCATGCGTTAAATGCAAAAGAGTCCGGCTGCCATGTTATCATCGGCCTGTACGAAGGCTCTAAATCATGGGCCAAAGCCGAGGCGCAGGGCTTCGAAGTATACACGGCTGCGGAAGCTGCCAAGAAAGCGGATATCATTATGATCCTTATCAACGATGAACTGCAGGCGGCTATGTACAAAAAAGATATCGAACCCAATCTGGAGCCCGGCAATATGCTGATGTTTGCCCATGGTTTCAATATTCATTTCGGCTGCATTGTGCCTCCCAAGGATGTAGATGTAACGATGATCGCACCCAAAGGGCCGGGACACACGGTAAGAAGCGAGTATCAGGCCGGTAAAGGCGTTCCCTGTCTGGTCGCAGTACATCAGGATGCGACAGGCAAAGCACAGGATATCGCACTTGCTTATGCATTGGCGATCGGCGGCGCGAGAGCAGGCGTACTGGAAACTACTTTCCGCACAGAAACAGAAACCGATCTCTTCGGTGAACAGGCTGTTCTCTGCGGCGGTGTCTGCGCTTTGATGCAGGCCGGTTTTGAAACGTTGGTTGAAGCGGGTTATGATCCGAGAAATGCGTATTTTGAGTGTATCCATGAGATGAAACTGATCGTGGATCTGATCTACCAGTCGGGCTTCGCAGGCATGAGATATTCCATCTCCAACACGGCGGAATATGGTGATTATATCACCGGCCCGAAGATTATCACGGCGGAAACCAAGAAAACCATGAAAAAGATTCTTTCGGATATTCAGGACGGTACCTTTGCCAAAGACTTCCTTCTGGATATGTCTTCCGCAGGCGGTCAGGTACACTTTAAGGCTATGAGAAAATTGGCTGCTGAACATCCGTCGGAGATCGTCGGTGAGGAAGTGAGAAAACTTTACAGCTGGAACGGCGAGGATAAGCTGATCAATAACTAAGCTGCGTCCTTGCGCGATTCAATATCTATGCTGTTACTGCACACGGGATTCAATAACTGACCTGTCTGCCATACAAAAGATTTGACTTGAAAAATTGAAACAAGATCAAAACATAAGACAGTTTCTTGGGCTGAGAACAGACTGAGAGGCTGTCTTTTTTTCTGTCGGTCATTCTTTGCAGTTTTCTTTTGCAGTCTACAATTATAGAAAAATTATAATCGTTATATCGATAATTTGCCATTCAATACTATATCTGGTATACAAAGGCAACCATCTGAAACCATATAACAAGATATTGTGTTGTGCAAATTGACAAATGCTTTTTTACAGAGCAAAAAAATGACTGTACATTTATGATTACCGCATGATATGATTTGTTTACCACACAGTTGGAGCGGCACAGGTGGGGAAATAACACAGAAAAATAACACAAAAGGAAACAACGCGAAAGGAAATAACGAAAAAGGAAACAGCATCAAAAGAAACAACGTAAAAAAACAACGAAAAAGGAAACAGCATCAAAAGAAATAACGTAAAAAACAACGCAAAAGGAAACAACATCAAAAAGCAACACTAAACAACAAAGAGGGAAACAGCACAGAATGACAGACAGCACATTATTGACCGCCATCTCAGATATGATGGATACAAAACTCAAACCTGTGAATGACAGACTGGATAAGATAGAACGGACGCAGAAAGAAGATATTCTTCCGCGGCTGAGTAATCTGGAAGCGTCACAACAGAAGACAGAACAGGCCGTAAAAAGACTGGAGGAATCACAGCAAAAGACGGAACAGGCCGTAAAAAGACTGGAAGTATCGCAGCAGAAGACAGAACAGGCCGTGAAAAGACTTGAAGCGTCACAGCAAAAGACGGAACAGGCCGTGAAAAGACTGGAAGTGTCGCAGCAGAAGACAGATCAAGCTGTGAAAAGACTGGAAAAATCGCAGCAGAAGACAGAACAGGCCGTGAAAAGACTGGAAAAATCACAGCAAAAGACGGATCAGGCTGTGAAAAGGCTGGAAAAATCGCAGCAGAAGACAGAACAGGCCGTGAAAAGGCTGGAAAAATCACAGCAAAAGACAGATCAAGCCGTGAAAAGGATTGAATTGACACTGGAAAACAATGTTCTTCCTCGTCTTCAGACGATTGAATCCTGTTATCTGTCAACTTTCGAGAGATATCAGTCCAATGCGGATAAGATAGAGATTATGCAGAGCGATATCGATATCATCAAGAAAACGGTTATGAAACACAGTGAAAAAATACAGAAATTGGCATAGACGATATTGATTATCGGTTTCATCCTTCTTTCATTTTCATACGGCAGCTTACGGATAGAATCCGCAGGCTGCCGACTCTTTATTTTTCTGCTTATTTTTCTGCGATCATCGGCATACCTTCCGCGCCGATCCGGTTTTCCGGCTCCGACGGCAGTCCTTTTTTATAAGGCACGCCTCAATCAGCTTGGACAGTAATCCAGACATTGCGATCGGCTTTGGTATATGTCTGGTATTCATTCATCAGGCGGCCGCTGTGCTTGGCACAGGTGGACTAAACTGCCGCGGTATGATAAGATATCATGTGTCAACTTATCCGAAAGGAGGACAGCGCGTTCGATGAAAGACTACAGCGCACAGAACAAAAAAGCTTGGGAATATGATGCATACGGTTTTTGGGTCAGGACTGCCGGTACGCCGTCGGAAAGGGCGCAAAAAGACAAAGAAGATCCTGCCGGGATGCTCAGACGCTATGCAGATTATTTTGACGGTTATGAAGGCGTACGGATTGCCAATATCTGCGGTTCCTGCGGCAAGAAAGCGGTCCCGCTTGCCCTTCTGGGCGCTCAGGTCACCGTATTTGACATTTCCGAGGATAATAAGAGGTACGCTATGGAAACGGCCGAAGCGGCAGGCGTCGATATCGGTTATGAAGTCTGCGACATTTTAGAGATCGATATGGCAAAGTACTGCGGCTGTTTCGACGTGGTATTCATGGAAGGCGGCGTACTGCATTATTTTCATGATATCGACGAATTTATGAAGATCATGTACGCCCTGTTAAAACCGGGCGGGAAAATGATCTGCAGCGATTTTCATCCTTTTACCAAGATCATGGACAGCCTGAAACTGGAACAGCCCACAATGGGGTATTTTTCGACGGAGGTATTTGAGGGCGAGATGGCGCACGCCAGATTTTACGGGGAGGACATTCGAAGACAGATGCCGAGATGCATGTACAGAAAATATACGATAAGCGAGATCCTTAATTCCATACTCCGCACCGGTTTCTGCCTGAAACGGTTCGACGAGCATCCCGCATGGGAGAACAAAGATCTGCCCGGAGAATTTACTGCGGTGGCGCAAAAGTAAGCGAAAAAAGAGAAGGCTGCCGTATGGGCCGGACAGCCTGCCTGATCTCCTTTGTTTTTCATGAACCTGTTTTCCTTTATTTGTTTTCCTTTGTTTTCTTAATTTCTAAAAAACATTTTTCATAACCGCTATTCTATGCTACAATAATACTCATATGAAAAATATCTACACGAGCACAGCGACAGGAGGTAACAGTCATGGGAATGACAATGACGCAGAAGATTCTCGCAGCGCATGCGGGACTTGATAAAGTGGAGGCGGGGCAGTTGATCGAGGCAGATTTGGATCTGGTGCTCGGCAACGACATCACCAGCCCGGTAGCGATCAAGGAAATGGAAAAAATGAATGTGGACGGGGTGTTTGATAAAGATAAGATTGCGCTCGTTCCGGATCATTTTGTTCCTAATAAAGACATCAAATCCGCGGAGCATTGCAAGTGTGTCAGAGAATTTGCATACCGCAACAACATCACCAACTATTTTGAAGTGGGCGAGATGGGGATCGAACATGCGCTGTTGCCGGAGAAAGGTTTGACGGTGGCAGGAGATGTGATCATCGGCGCCGATTCACATACATGTACATACGGAGCCCTAGGAGCTTTCTCGACGGGCGTCGGCAGCACGGATATGGCTGCGGGCATGGCGACGGGCAAGGCGTGGTTCAAGGTGCCGTCCGCGATCCGCTTTAATCTTGTCGGCAGACCGTCCGAGTGGGTGAGCGGCAAGGATGTGATCCTGCATATCATCGGGATGATCGGCGTGGACGGCGCGCTCTACAAGTCCATGGAGTTTGTGGGGGACGGCGTCGGAAATCTCACGATGGACGATCGTTTCACGATTGCCAATATGGCAATAGAAGCCGGTGGGAAAAACGGCATTTTCCCGGTAGATGATCTGGCGGCCGCTTATATGAAAGAACATTCCGACAGACCGTACACGGTCTATGAGGCGGATGAAGATGCGGTATATGATGAAGAGTATACTATTGACTTAAGCAGATTAAGACCTACGATCGCTTTTCCGCATCTGCCGGAAAATACAAAGACGATCGATGAGATCAAGGAAGATATCCGGATCGATCAGGTCGTGATCGGTTCCTGCACAAACGGACGTATGGAAGATATGCGCGCCGCGGCAAAAGTATTAAAGGGAAGACATGTGGCGAAAGGACTCCGCTGTATCGTCATTCCGGCGACGCAGGCGGTCTACATGCAGGCGATGGAAGAGGGTCTGTTGAAGATCTTTATCGAAGCGGGCGCTGTGGTAAGTACGCCGACGTGCGGCCCCTGCCTTGGCGGATATATGGGGATCTTGGCGCAGGGAGAACGGTGCGTATCCACGACAAACCGCAATTTTGTGGGACGTATGGGACATGTGGAGTCCGAAATCTATCTTGCCAGTCCGGCAGTTGCGGCTGCCAGTGCGGTGGAAGGCAGGATTTCCTGTCCGTGCCGTTTGAAGTGATCCGCAGAAGGCGGCACGCCGTGAAGGGACAGGCGCCGTCCGCCGCAATAACAAAGAAAACAGAAAGAGCGAGGTTTTTGATATGAAAGCAGCAAAGGGAACGGTTTTTAAATACGGGGATAATGTGGATACGGACGTGATCATTCCGGCAAGATATCTCAATTCTTCAGATCCGGCAGAACTTGCGGCGCACTGTATGGAAGATATCGATAAGGAGTTCATCCATAAAGTATCGCAAGGCGATATCATTGTGGCGACCAAGAATTTTGGCTGCGGATCTTCCAGAGAACATGCGCCCATAGCGATCAAGGCGGCGGGGGTAAGCTGCGTTATCGCGGAAACATTTGCAAGGATCTTTTACCGCAACGCGATCAATATCGGGCTGCCGATCATTGAATGTCCGGAGGCGGCAAGAGAAATCGCAGCGGGGGATACCGTGGAAGTGGATTTCGACAGCGGCATCATCACGGACGTGACTAAGAATACCACTTATCAAGGGCAGGCCTTTCCGGAATTTATGCAGAAGATCATCGATGCGGAAGGATTGGTCAATTATATCAACCGTAAATAGTTCTCAGGCAGTATAAGGCGGACCGCCGGATGGCGGCGGATTCTGCGAAAGCAGGAAAGAGATCTGATATATGGTAAACAGGATCGATAATAATAATCCGTATGAATATTCCAGAACGAAGAACGTCAACCCCGGCAGCAGGATCGAGGAGGGGGAGAAATTCCGTCTGGACTACGGAAACGGCACAAACCTTTCAAGGGAAGAACAGAAAGAAAAGATCGATAAGACCGCATCGGGAAATACGCGAAATTCAGATGCGGACCGTGAGGGCGTCCGTCTGGAGTTATCCGGACAGGGGCAGGAAGCGCTCCGCCGTGTGAAGTCCCCCGGCCGGGACACGGAAGGGACGGACACCAAACAGCCTTCCGCTCTGGAATCGCTGCGCGGTATGGTGCGGACCGTAATGGATGCCGTCAAAGCCATTCTGCACCGTATCTGGTACGACGCGCCGAAAGAGGCGGAAAGCGGAATCGGCATAGAACAGTCTGCTGCGGCGTTGGAAACAGAGCCGGAGCAGATAGAAAAACTGAAGAATGAGGAGAACGGCGAAACTGCCAAAGAGGCAGACAGCCCGTTCCAAGAGCATCCGCCTACCGCGGAAGAATTGACCTTTCAGATGCGGAGCGAAGAAGTGCGGATCGACCGGGAAGTGCAGCCGTATCTGAAAAGCGGCGATCTGTCCCATGTGTTGAGTCTGCTCACCGATAACGGCAGAAAGACCGTGGCTCACAATTCTACGCTTTTGACTTATTACGACAGGAACGGCAACGTGGTCGAACCGAGCGCTTCGGACCGGGAGAGGATCCTGCATGGTGACAGGAACGCAAAACAGTTATAGATCAGCTGACCACCTTGTTTTTTCCGCTCCTTTTACCCTGATACAAATTGTAATCGGCCAGATTTATCGTGTCTTCAACGAAACCGCCGTTCTTGTGGGCGGCAATTCCGATCGTAACGGAACAGTGAAACAGTTTTTCCCTGCTCTCAAAGATATGATTGCCAATGCTGCGGCGTATCTTCTCCATTATCTCGCGCGTCTGATCCGAATTTGCGCTGCTTAAGATCAGGATCTCTTCGCCGCCCCAGCGGCAGACATACCCCTGATTGCCCGTTTCGTGTTTCATGATCTCGGCGATCTCCTTCAGGACGATGTCGCCTGCATCATGCCCGTAGGTGTCGTTTACTTTCTTGAAATCATCTATATCGCACATGGCAAGACAGAAGTCTGTTTCCGATTCCGCCGCGTGATCAAGGAATACCTGCATGCTCCTTCGGTTGTACAGGCCTGTCAGCGGATCCGTGTTCGCTAATCTTTCCAGCAGTTCATTCTGCCGGCTCAGTTTGTTTGCGGACAGATGGATCTCCAGCAGAAAGATCAAGGAGAAGACGATCATGAAAATGCAGGTGCTGGATGCGTTGAACATATAGATGAAGAAGGAAAATACAGGCGGCAGCGACAGGCCGTACAGCGGCGGCCGAAAGAGGATGATCATCCTGCATGCGGCATAAGCGGCAAAAGCGATGAAGCCGAGCCATGTCGCCACGATGTATTTTCTGCGGCCTTTGACTAAGTTATTGCACATGTAATAGCAAAAGGGAATCAGGGCCAGTACATAGAGCGAAAAGCCGTACTGCCATCCGACGCATACCGCGGCGGCAAGGGAATGGAGAAGGATCTCCAGATAGGTGGCAAAGAAAACGGCAAACAGCCGCTTCAGGCTGCGGAGCATAAACGCGCACGCGGCGTAGGTCAGAACGCTGAATACATTAAAGACCGCCATAGGCATTACATGCAGATAAAGGAACAGAAAAAAGAACGTCATATGCACGATGCCGATGGAATAGATCATCAAGTGAAATTTATAGTCAGATAAAAACAGTAAAAACCGGACGAGCCGGGAGTCCTGTGCTGCAGTTTTTTTCATGATAGATACGGATCCTTTGAAAAAAAGTGTATATTCGGCAGGAAACCTGCGGACAGGCGGGTCCCATGCCGGATACAAAGTGATTATATAGCATATTTTATGCAAAGTAAATTACAATTTCTTATTCCTTTTTCATTATTTCTTCAAGATCCGCACAAAAATACGAAGAAAAACGGTCCGGGCTTGTTTGGAAGGGCGGCCGCCGCTATAATGGAATAGGCGCGTAAGATACGCTTTGGAAAAAACCGGCGTTAAGACGGCGGAAATAATGGAGATCTGTGGCCGAGTATGGACAGACAAGCCTTTGAACAGGCGAAAATGAAAGTTTTATTAAAACAGAACGATCCGCACGGTTTCGGAACGCTTCGTGAAAAGACGGTGCATGCGGTGATGAAGCTGTACTATGAACCGAACGAGGATTTTCATGAAGTGCCGATCGAAGGCTATATTGCGGATATTTATACCGGAAAGCGCATCATTGAGATCCAGAACGGGAATTTTAACAAGCTGCGGCCGAAACTGGAAGCCTTTCTGCCGTCATATCCGGTGACGGTCGTGCTGCCGATACCGCACAGCAAGTGGGTCATTTGGATCGATGAGGAATCGGGCAGTCTGTCACCCAAACATAGATCCCCGGTGACAGGCAGCGTATACCACGCCTTCCCGGAACTGTACAAGATCAAGCAGTATCTTGGACATCCCAACCTGTCGTTTGCTTTTCCGTTGATCGATATGGATGAATACAGATTGCTGAACGGGTGGAGCAGAAACAGAAAAAGAGGATCCAGCCGGTATGACCGGATGCCGCTTGCCCTGTATGACGAAGTGCTGATAGAGCGGACGGAAGACTTCTTGGGATTGATCCCGTATGAACTGGACGGCGCATTTACCGTCAGGGAATTTGCGCAGGCGGCGGGCATACACAGGGATCTGGCCGGAACGGCGCTGCCGCTGCTTATGCATATGGGATTTCTTATCCGGCCCGGAAAACGGGGCCGGGAGTATCTGTATGAGGTGGCGGAGCGCTATCGATAGATTTAAGAATTTAAACTTGTTTCTATAGATTTTGTCGGATATAATATAAAAGGTATGTCGGGATATCCGGTATACAGCGACAGCAAATCGTAAGAGGATGTATTATGAACATGATGGTCGTCCTGCATGGTGTGGGAATCATAGTCAGTTTTATATTGATCCTTCTGGTGTACAGCGCCAGACCGTCCCAGCAGCAGAAGATCCTGTTTGCCGGATCTCTGTTTACGTTCCTTGATGTGACGGGATATTTTTACGAGCTGCAGAGCACGCAGATTGATGTGACCAGACTGGCCGTCAAGATAGAATATCTTGGCACGACGATAGGTCTGCTGAGTTTCCTCTATTTTGTCTGTCTGTACAGCAGCCATCAGCATAACAAGAGCCTCAGGGCGATAAAGATCTTTTATTCCATAAGCAACGTCTTTATCCTCCTGCTGGTATTTACGATGGATTATCACACTCTTTATTACAAGAGCATCACATATACCGAGCAGGACGGCATATATCTGTGGATCTATGAACCGGGGATCTTTTATTACTGGTGGACGATCACGATCACCGTTATGGGGATTCTGATCGCGCTGATCATGCTCCAGTCCGTAATGGAGCACAAAGGCGAAAAGCGTCCCGAACTGCGCCTGATCCTCGTGGCATCGTTGGTGCCTATCGTAATCTGGATACTGCGCATGGCGGGCCTGTTCGGCGCTTACGACTCCTATCCGCTGTCGATGCTGATCGCAGAAGCATTGCTTGTGGTCGTTATGTTCCGATACCGGCTGTTCGATACGGTCAAGAACGCCAAGGACAGAGTCGTGGACGAGATCCGGGAAGGGATTCTGGTGGCGGACGAACTCGGCTCGGTCGTTTATCACAATAAAGAGATCAGCACTGTTTTTCCGAATATCGACTGGGACGACAAGAGCGTAGTGGAAGAGCAGGTGCTCCGCTTTATGGACCTGCATGCGGACGGATTTATCATTCAGGAGCGTTTCTATAAATGGCAGAGCAACGAGATATTTGATGATAATCAGCGGAAAGCGGGTATCCTGTACCGGATCTTTGATATGACGGACAACTACTTGTATACGAAGCAGCTGATCGAACTGAAAGAGGACGCGGAAAGGGCCAATGAGGCCAAAAGTTCTTTCCTTGCGCGCATGTCGCATGAGATCCGGACACCGATCAACGCTGTTCTCGGCATGAATGAGATGATCCTGCGCGAGGCCGAATCGGACAGTGTCAAAGAATACGCGACGAACATCCACAGCGCGGGAAAAGTCCTTCTGTCCATTATCAACGATATTCTGGATCTCTCCAAGATCGAATCCAGTAAAATGGAGATCATGGAGTCCGACTATAACATGGGAAGCCTGCTTTTAGATATTGAAAATATGATATCGCTGCGGGCCGAAGAGAAAAATCTTAATTTCAGCATCAAGACGGACGAAAAACTTCCGAAGATGCTCCACGGGGATGAAAAGCGCATCAAACAGTGCATCACCAACCTTTTGACCAACTCGGTCAAATATACAAAAGAAGGATCCGTGAAGCTTCAGGTCGATTTCGTTGACAATAAGGACGGCACGATCAATCTGTGGGTATCGGTATCCGACACCGGGATCGGCATCAAAGAAGACGAACTGTATCTGCTCTTCGATCCTTTTACCAGACTGGACCTGAATAAGAACAAGAATATCGAGGGAACCGGACTCGGACTCAGCATCACCAAGCGTCTGCTTGAAATGATGGGCGGAAATCTGACGGTGGAGAGCCTGTACGGGAAGGGGAGCACCTTTTCTTTCGTGATCCCGCAGAAAGTAGCGGGAACCGAACTTCTGGGCAATTACAAAATGGCGGCGGACGATTCCGAAGCGGAAAAAGACGATGGCAAAAAGCCTTTTGCGGCGCCAAGAGCGCGTATTCTGGCGGTCGATGATACCCGCGTCAACATCACGGTGGTCAAGGGCCTTTTAAAGCGGCTCAAGGTCCAGTTTGACTCTGCGCTGAGCGGGGCAGAGTGTCTGGAAAAAGTGAAGGCCAATCACTATGATATCATTCTGCTGGATCATATGATGCCGGAGATGGACGGTATAGAAACGCTGCACAATATGCAGAAGATGAAAGAATATCAGGAAAGCGGGACGGTCGTGATAGCGCTGACGGCCAATGCGATCGTCGGCGCCAAGGAAGAATACCTGCGGGAAGGCTTTAAAGATTATCTGTCGAAACCGATCGATTCCGTCCAGCTGGAGGAAATGGTCCACCGGTATCTCCCGAAGGAACTGATCGAGTATCTGTAAGACTTTCGGATGCTGCGGTACGGCGCGGTGCGGCGCTTTATGCATGCCGTGGATATGATATGCGTGAAACGATCTGTAATGCGAAATGATAGAGGAACGATCACATGGGAAAAACAAATTCGGAAAATCATTATGATGCTTCCAGTATTACCGTATTGGAAGGACTGGAAGCGGTCCGTGTCAGGCCGGGCATGTATATCGGAAGCGTGTCCACCAAAGGGCTGAATCATCTGATCTATGAGATCATGGATAATGCCGTGGATGAACATCTGGCAGGGTTCTGCTCTGTTATCCGGGTCACATTGGAAGCCGACGGTTCGGCGACGGTATCGGATAACGGGCGTGGGATCCCGGTGGGGATGCACGAGAAAGGGATCAGTGCGGAACGTCTTGTCTTTACCACGCTCCACGCCGGAGGAAAATTCGACAACGAGGCCTATAAGACCAGCGGCGGCCTTCACGGTGTGGGCTCGTCCGTAGTCAACGCGCTGTCGGCGCATCTTCATGTTACGGTCAAGACAGGCGGCTTCGTCTACGAGGATGATTACGAGCGCGGGATCCCTGTCATGGAGTTGGAGAACGGGCTCCTGCCGGTGACGGGAAAGACCAAAGAAACGGGGACCACCATCAATTTTCTCCCCGACGACACTATTTTTGACCGCACCCGCTTCAAAGAGGACGAGATAAAGAGCCGTCTGCACGAAACGGCATATCTGAATCCGGAACTGACCATTATTTACGAGGATAAAAGAGAGGAAGAGCCGGAACGCATAGAGTACCATGAGCCGGAGGGGATCATCGGCTTTATCAAGGATATGAATAAGTCCAAGGAAAGCATACACGATGTGATCTACTATAAGGGGGAATCCGAAGGGATCACGGTGGAAGTGGCGTTCCAGTATGTGAACGAGTTCCACGAAAATGTCCTGGGCTTCTGCAACAATATCTACAACGCCGAAGGCGGCACGCATCTGACCGGATTCAAGACCATGTTCACCAACGTGATCAATACCTATGCCAGAGGCTTGAATATTTTAAAAGAAAAAGACGTCAATTTTACCGGAGCGGATGTGCGCAACGGAATGACCGCCGTCGTATCCATCAAACATCCGGATCCCAGATTTGAAGGGCAGACCAAGACCAAACTGGACAATCAGGATGCCGCCAAAGTCGTGAGCAAGGTGACGGGGGACGAGATCGTCCGCTTTTTTGACCGGAATCTGGAAACTCTCAAAAGCATCATCGGATGCGCCGAGAAAGCGGCCAAGATCCGGAAGACCGAAGAGAAGGCCAAGACCAATCTGCTCACCAAGCAGAAATTTTCCTTTGATTCCAACGGAAAACTGGCCAACTGCGAATCCAAAGACGCCTCCAAATGCGAGATCTTCATCGTTGAGGGTGATTCCGCAGGCGGCAGCGCGAAGATGGCGAGAAACCGCATGTATCAGGCGATCCTGCCGATCCGCGGCAAGATCTTGAATGTGGAGAAGGCGAGCATCGACAAGATCCTTGCCAACGCCGAGATCAAGACGATGATCAACGCTTTCGGATGCGGTTTTTCGGAAGGGTACGGCAACGATTTCGATATCAGCAGGCTGCGCTATGACAAGATCATCATCATGGCGGATGCGGACGTGGACGGGGCGCATATCTCCAATCTGCTTCTGACGCTGTTTTACCGCTTTATGCCGGAACTGATCTACGAGGGGCATATTTATATCGCGATGCCGCCCCTTTATAAGGCAATGCCGTCCAAGGGGGAAGAAGAATACCTCTATGACGACAAAGCCCTTGAAAGATACCGCAAAAAACATCACGGAGCGTTTACTCTGCAAAGATACAAGGGCCTTGGCGAAATGGACGCCCAGCAGCTGTGGGAAACGACTCTTGACCCCGACACAAGGATCCTCAAACAGGTGGAGATCGAGGATGCCAGAATGGCCAGTGAAGTGACGGAACTGCTGATGGGTGTGGACGTGTCGCCGCGGAAGACATTTATCTACAAAAATGCGTTGGAAGCGGAACTGGATGTCTGAGGAAGACTTTGACCACGGGAGAGGACATGGGACATGGACGACAGAATCATTAAAACGGAATATTCCGAGGTAATGCAGAAATCTTTTATCGATTATGCTATGAGCGTCATTATTGCGCGGGCTCTGCCGGACGTGAGGGACGGGCTGAAACCGGTGCAGAGAAGGACGTTGTACGACATGCATGAACTGGGTATCCGCTACGACAGGCCTTACCGTAAATCGGCGCGTATCGTGGGCGATACAATGGGCAAATACCACCCCCACGGGGACAGCTCGATCTATGACGCTCTGGTCGTCATGGCGCAGGATTTTAAGAAAGGGCTGCCTCTTATTGACGGACATGGAAACTTCGGCAATATCGAAGGCGACGGCGCAGCCGCCATGCGTTATACGGAGGCGCGGCTTGAAAAGATCACGCAGGAAGCCTTTTTGGCCGATCTGGATAAAGATGTAGTTGATTTCATCCCCAATTTTGACGAAACAGAGAAAGAGCCCAGCGTGCTTCCCGTCAAGATCCCCAATCTGCTCATAAACGGTTCGGAGGGGATCGCGGTCGGCATGGCGACAAGCATCCCGCCGCACAATCTGGCTGAGGTCCTCAACGCAGTCAAGGCGTATATGCTGGATGAAAACATTACCACAAGGGAATTGATGCGCTATGTCAAGGGACCGGATTTTCCCACCGGCGGCATCGTGATCAACGAGGATGAACTGCTGGAGATCTACGAAACCGGCATGGGGAAGATCAAGATCCGCGGCAAAGTGGAAGTGGAAAAGGCCAAGGGCGGGAAGACCAATCTGGTGATCACGGAGATCCCGTATACGATGATCGGCGCCAATATCGCCAAGTTCCTGACGGATACAGCGGCGCTTGCGGAAACAAAGAAGACGCAGGATATCGTGGACATTACGAACCAGTCCTCCAAAGAGGGGATCCGGATCGTGATCGAACTGCGAAAAGATGCGGATGTCGAGAATTTTAAGAATATGCTCTACAAAAAGACCCGTCTGGAAGACACTTTCGGCGTCAATATGCTCGCCATTGTAAACGGACGGCCGGAAACAATGGGGCTTAAACAGATCATACAGGAGTGCGTCAAGTTCCAGTACGAAATCACCTCCAGAAAATACAGGAATCTGTTGGAAAAAGAACTGGAGCGTAAAGAGGTTCAGGAAGGACTGATCAAGGCGTGCAATGTGATCGACCTGATTATTGAGATCCTGCGGGGCTCCAAAGACAGAGCCATGGCAAAAGCCTGTCTGGTCGAGGGCCGGATCGACGGGATCAAATTCAAGTCCAAAGAGTCCAAGATCATGGCGGCTCAGCTTATGTTCACGGAAAAACAGGCCAATGCGATCCTTGATATGCGCCTGTACAAGCTGATCGGTCTGGAGATCGAAGCGCTGATCAACGAACACGAGGAAACGATGGCCAACATCTACCGCTATGAGGATATTCTGGCGCGGAAGGACTCCATGGCGCAGGTAATCATCAACGAACTGGACGAGATCAAAGAACAGTACAAGCGCGCCAGAAGGACGCAGATCACCACGGAGAGCGAAGCGGTCTATGTGGAGAAAAAGATAGAAGAGATGGATATCGTCTTTTTGATGGATCGCTTCGGTTATGCCAAGACGATTGACACCGCAACGTACGAGAGAAATAAAGAAGCGGCGGACAGCGAGAACAAGTATGCCTTTGTGTGCAAAAACACGGGGAAAGTGTGTCTTTTTACCAATACCGGGCAGCTTCACACGTTCAAAGCGGCGGACCTGCCGATGGGAAAGCTGCGGGATAAAGGCATCCCGGTGGACAACATCAGCAACTACGACTCCTCCAAAGAAAGTATCGTTTACGCTGCCAGCCAGAGCGATCTGAACCTGTATCGGATGATCTTCGCCACAAAGCAGGCCATGCTTAAAGTGGTTGACGGCGGAGAATTTGACGTGGCGAAAAGAACGGTGGCCGCGACCAAACTTCAGGAGGGCGATGAAGTCATAAGCGTTACGGCGCTGATCGAACAGCGCAATATCGTACTGCAGTCCGCCGACGGATATTTCCTGCGTTTTCCGGTAGAGGAGATCCCGGAGAAGAAGAAAGGCGCCATCGGCGTAAGAGGTATGCGTCTGGGCGCCAAAGACAGCCTTGAAGCAGTCTATTATACGCGCAATGCCGTTGAGCAGAGCATCGACTACGGCGGGAAGGAATTGGAACTGAACAAGATCAAGCTTGGCAGGCGCGACGGCAAAGGAGTTAAGATCAGGATATGAGAGTCATAGCGGGAACAGCGCGCAGGCTGCGCCTGAAAACGCCGGAGGGCATGGATACCCGGCCGACTACGGACCGGATCAAAGAAACGCTTTTCAACATGCTGCAGCCGTATCTTCCCGGCGCGGTCTTCATCGACCTGTACAGCGGCAGCGGCGGCATCGGCATTGAAGCGTTGAGCCGGGGCGCGAGGCACGTCTATTTTGTGGAAAACAGCAGAAACGCCCTTGCCTGTATCGCGGAGAACCTGCGTTTTACCAGATTTACGGACAGCGCCACGGTCTTGAAGCAGGATGTGCTGGCGGCTCTTGCAGGGATCCATGAGAAGGAAGCGGATGTGATCTTTATGGATCCGCCCTATGACTGCGGACATGAACGCCGGGTCCTGGAACGTTTGAAGGATCTTCCTTATGTGACACAGAGCACGCTGATCGTCATAGAGGCTTCTCTGGAAACGGATTTTTCTTATCTTCCGTTACTTGGCTTTGAACTTGTGAAAGAAAAACGCTACAAGACGAACCGGCATGTGTTCTGCCGCAGAAGCTGACCGGTCTGCGGAAAAGAAAGAAGATAAACAAAGATCCTGCTTGAAATCGGATCTTAAAGGAATTATATTAGATACAGTATAACAAATGAGGGAAAGGGTAATTGCCGTCTATGAAAGCAGCGATTTATCCGGGCAGTTTCGATCCGGTAACTTTTGGACACCTTGATATCATCAGCCGCGCGGCGGATATTTTTGATGAGCTGACCGTCAGCGTATTGAACAATAAAATAAAGACTCCATTGTTTTCTGTGGAAGAACGTGTTAAGATGTTAAAGGAGGCTGTGAAGGATCTGCCGAATGTCAGAGTAGATTCGTTCAGCGGTCTGTTGATCGATTACGCCAAAGAACACGATATACATGTGGCGATCAGAGGTCTTCGGGCTATCACGGATTTTGAGTATGAGCTGCAGATCGCGCAGACCAACCGGAAGTTTTCGGGCGGAGAACTGGATACGATGTTTTTGACGACCAGTCTGGAATATGCGTACCTGAGTTCTTCTACTGTGAAAGAGATCGCCAGCTTCAACGGAGATATTTCACAGTGCGTACCGGATTTTGTTGCAAAGTCGATCTATGAAAAATACGGATATGGCAGATAGGAGTGGAAATGAGCAGTAGGATCGAACAATTAATCGATGAAATTGAAGACTATATTGATGGCTGCAAGTATCAGCCTCTGTCCAAAACGAATATCATCGTCAACAAGGAAGAGATCGATGAACTTCTGCGCGAGCTGCGCATGAAGACACCGGATGAAATCAAGCGTTACCAGAAGATCATAACCAACAAAGAAGCGATCTTGAACGATGCGAGGGCCAAAGCGGAAGCTCTTATCAAAGATGCCACGGTACAGACTACCGAACTTATCAACGAGCACGAGATCATGCAGCAGGCTTATGCGCAGGCCAATGAGGTGGTCAGGATGGCTACGCAGCAGGCTCAGGAGATCCTGAATACTGCCACGGCAGAAGCCAACGGCGTCAGGACCTCGGCGATGCAGTATCTGGATGATATGCTTGCCAATCTGGAGAGCGCCATGACGGCAACGCTTGCAACGACCACCGAGCACTACGAGAGTTTTTATAATACGATCAACAGCTATAATGAAACCGTTAAGGCCAATCGTGCGGAACTGCGGCCGGTACAGGTGGAGCAGATGCTCAAGGAAGCAGAAGGCGACGGAGAACCCGCAGAACTGGATCTTATGTAACAGGCTAAAAGAAAAATATAGTTTTAATGACAAGCCGGTTTTGTAAACCGGCTTATTTAGACTTGTTCCGGCGGACCCTGCTTTGTTTCTGCAGGCTGATTATATTTTCACATAAAGGATGTTTGAATTGAGAGAGAAAAGACAGACACCGTTTTTAGTCCGAAAGGGAATATACGCGCTGTTTATCACAGGGACCGCGGCGGTATGCGGCGCTTTGTGCTGGGACGGACATTCCGCCGTCATGGCAAAAGAAGAGGATCCTGTCGTGGTCGTTATCGATCCCGGCCACGGCGGAGATAATCTGGGCGCTGAATACGGTGATTATACCGAGAAAGAAATGACCCTCATCGTGGCAGAGGCCATGAAGGAAGAATTGGAGAAATATGACGGCATTACCGTTTATATGACCAGAGATGACGACCGTGATCTGTCGCTGGACGAGCGGTGCGCCTATGCGGAGAGTGTAGGTGCGGATATGATGTTCTGCCTGCATTTCAACATGTCGGAGTACCATACGTTATTCGGAGCGGAGTGCTGGGTGTCCGCTTTCGGGGAAAATTACAGCAAGGGATGCAGTTTTGCCAATATTGAGATCGGGATGCTTCAGGAAATGGGCCTGTATTCGCGGGGCATCAAGACAAGGCTGAATGATAAGGGAACGGACTATTACGGGATTCTGCGTCATTCTACGAAGCGCGGTTTCCCCTGTGTGCTGATCGAGCATTGCCATCTTGACCAGATAAATGACCAGCCTTTCTATGATCATGACCAAAAGCTGAAAGATTTCGGCGTATTGGATGCAGACGCGGCGGCTAAATATTTCCGCCTGAAGTCGGATATCCTGGGAGCGGACTACAGCGGCTACGACGTTCCCGAAGTGCCGGTGCCGTCCCGTGTGGTCGAGCCGGACAGGACTGAACCGGATGTCTGTATGATCGAAGTCGTGGACCAGAACGCTTCCAACGGGGATATTACGGTTCAGGTTTCCGCCGACGATTATGACAGCGGGATGCTGTACTATACATACAGTTATGACAACGGCGGGCATTTTTCAGATCTGCAGGAGTGGCCGGACAAGTCGTCCGACACGTTCCGTTTCACCATGAATGTTCCGCCGCATATCATACCGCAGATCGTCGTCAACGGATACAATGGCTATGATCTGTATACCGCCAGCAACATGATCTCTCTTCCCGCTATGGATTACAAGACCGAGGAGGAACTGGCGGCGGAGGCCGCGCAGAAAGAGAAGGATGCCGTCGAAAGCGCATCGGGGAAGATCGCGGCGGCGCAGGACGATCCGGCCGCGGATACGGCGCAGTCAGCGGAAACTGTGCGCACGGCGGATACGGCCGAGAAAGAAGATTCGATATCGTTCGGATACTTTATGGCCGTCTGCATGGTCTGCGCGCTTCTTGTCCTCGGCATGGTATTGTCGTTGATCTTGATCCTGAGAAGCAGAAAGGGACGGCGCAGGAAACGCAGATAGCGCATGTTTCCGGATTCAGTTCAGGTACAGGACAAGATAGCACAGGGCGGTGAGCAGGGTCTGAATGACTTTGTGGAGCACATACGGTTTCAGCGGCAGATCGGTATGGCATATCATGCTGTATGTCTGTGCGATGCAGGATAATCCGCCGAAGGGGAGCAGTATCAGGATCGGATAGAACAGTGATTGACCTGAATAGTCAATCCCGCTGGTGATCTCCAGTACACACCGGTAGATCTTAAGCAGCGCCGCATCTGTATGGCGAAAGGGCACAAAGGCGATGTTCAGGAGATTGAAGAATATCATGTATCCGCCCAGTCTGGCGATCCCGATCAGCCCGGATACCACGGAGGCGTCGATGGCCGCGGGGAGAGTCATGCGATCCGGCCGCCCGTCTTCCTCAAGATCCGAAAGAGCAGACGCCGTCCGGCGCTTTATCGGCACGATGCGCATCAACGCTATCCCGTAGAGCAGCGGGATACCGTACATGATCAGAAACGGTATGAGCGGATGCCGGATGTCCAGCGTCGGCGCCACATAGCTTAAGAAATAGATAGGGCCGATGTTGTTACAGAAGCAGAGAAGGCGGGCGCTTTCTTCTTTGGACAGCCTGCCGGATCCGTAGAGTTCGCCGATGATCCGCGCTCCCATGGGAAATCCGCACAGAAATCCCATGACGATCGTATAGGACCCGTTCTTGGAAGTGCCGTACAGCAGGTGCAGCAGCGGATGCACCAGACGGACAAAATTTTCCGTCAGATCCATGCGTATCATGATGCCGGACAGGATCATGAACGGCAGCAGGACGGGCACCATTTTGGTAAGCCACAGCCTGAGCCCGGCGGATGCATATTCCAGAGAAAGCGGCGGATACATCAGCAGAAGAACGGTAAGATACAGGGAGAGGATCGTAAACAGCAGGCGGTTTAGTTTGTCGGTTCGGGTCATGGCTGTGGACGAAGGCTCCTTTCAGGAAGGATGTCTTATCAATATTTATATTCTGGCAGGGGTTTTGATATGCGACTGGACAGATTCTTATGTGACTGCGGACTGGGTACGCGAAGCCGTATCAAAAAGGATATCAGGGCAGGGCTCGTAACGGTAAACGGAGCCTGCGTCAAAAGCCCCGAACAGCATGTCAATGAAAACAGCGACCGCATATGTTATAACGGACAGCCGTGCCGGTATGAGAAATATGTCTGCTATATGCTGTATAAACCGGCAGGCGTGATATCCGCGGTAAAAGACCGGCACGATAAGACCGTGATCGACCTGATGGGCGATGCCGCAAGGGACGATCTTTTCCCGGTGGGCAGACTGGACAAAGATACCGAGGGACTCATGCTGATCACCAACGACGGAGCATTGGCGCACGATCTGCTTTCTCCGGCAAAACATGTGGAAAAGGAGTACGAATGTCTTCTGGCTTGTCCGATCGATGAAAGGCAGATAAACCAGTTGGAACAGGGCGTGGATATCGGAGATAAGACGCTGACGAAACCGGCGAAGGTCCGGGTGATAGACGGCCAAAAGATCACCCTCACCATAACGGAAGGCAGGTTTCATCAGGTAAAACGCATGTTTTCGGCGGTGGGGAACGAAGTCCTGTACCTGAAAAGGCTCCGCATGGGAGCGCTTATGTTGGACGAAACGCTGGAAAAGGGCGGTTTCCGCAGACTGACCGGCGAAGAAACGGAGAGTATATACAGATGATCGAGGCGGTAATATTTGATCTTGACGGTTCCATGGTCGATTCCATGTGGATATGGCGCGCCATTGACATTGAATACCTTGGCAGGTTTGGAATAGAACTTCCCGAAAACCTTCAGGCCTGTATCGAGGGAATGAGTTTCAGCGAAACGGCAGCTTACTTCAAGGAACGTTTCCGGCTCCCGGACGATCTGGAAACCATCAAAGCGGACTGGAACCGTATGGCTTGGGATAAATACGCCCATGATGTCCCGCTCAAAGAAGGCGTCGTCGAATTGCTGGAATATTGTACCGGACATGGCATCAAGACAGGCATAGCCACGAGCAATTCGCGGGAACTGGTGGAAAACGTGATCCGGGCCCACGATCTGAATTCCTATTTTGACTGTATCATAACGGGCTGCGAAGTCGCAAAAGGGAAACCGTCGCCGGATATCTATCTGGCCGTGGCGCAAAAGCTTGGCGTATCTCCCCAAAACTGCCTTGTTTTTGAGGATATCATACCGGGCATACAGGCGGGCAAGGCGGCCGGGATGCGCGTCTGCGCCGTGTACGACAGATATTCCGAGTATCAGGATAAAGAAAAAAAGCGTCTGGCGGATTATTATACCTATCGATTCAGGGAGTTGATGGAAGATGGGATTCTTACCGATTTCTAAGGAGGATATGGAAAAACAGGGCATTGAGCAGCTGGATTTCGTCTATGTGATCGGTGATGCCTATGTGGATCACCCCTCGTTCGGCCATGCCATCATCAGCAGAGTGCTGGAGGCCCACGGCTACCGTGTGGGGATCATCTCCCAACCGGACTGGAAAGACGAAAACAGCATTGCCGTTCTGGGCAGACCGCGGCTCGGTTTCCTTGTTTCCGGCGGCAATATGGATTCCATGGTAAACCATTATTATGTATCCGGCAGACGGCGCCAAAGCGACGCCTATACGCCCGGCGGCAGAACCGGCAAAAGACCGGATCATGCCGCGGTGGTATACGGCAATCTGATCCGCCGGGTATACAAAGACTGTCCGGTCATTCTTGGCGGGATAGAGGCAAGTCTGCGCCGGATGGCGCACTATGACTATTGGTCGGACAGCTTTAAACATTCCGTCTTACTGGACAGTCAGGCGGACCTTATCTCTTACGGAATGGGTGAAAAATCCATTATCGGCATCGCCGATGCCCTTGCGGCCGGGATCGCAGTCAAAGACATCACGTTTGTTGCGGGAACCGTTTATAAGACCAAGGATCTGGGCGCAGTCTATGACGGGATACGGCTTCCTTCCTATGAAGAGATGAAGGCGGATCCGGCGGAATATGCGGAGAGTTTCCGGATCCAATACGATAATACGGACCCTTTTACGGGAAAAACGTTGGTCGAAGGTTATCCAGGCGGCGTGTATGTGGTGCAGAATCCGCCTTCCCCGCCCCTTACCATTCAGGAGATGGACGACGTCTATGATCTTCCGTATATGCGGACCTATCATCCATCCTACGAAACGCTCGGCGGCGTGCCCGCGGCGGCTGAGGTGAAATTTTCGCTTGTGAGCACAAGGGGATGCTTCGGCGGCTGCAGTTTCTGCGCGCTGACCTTCCACCAAGGCCGGATCGTTCAGGCAAGGAGCCATGAATCCATTATCCGCGAGGCAGAGCGGATCATACAGGATCCGGATTTTAAGGGCTATATCCACGATGTGGGCGGCCCCACAGCCAATTTCCGGCATCCGTCCTGTCAGAAACAGCTTACGCAGGGGGTCTGCAGGAACCGACAGTGCCTTTTTCCGAAACCCTGTCCCAATCTTCGGGCGGACCACTCCGATTATCTGAACCTTCTGCGCAGACTGCGCGCCCTTCCGGGTGTAAAGAAAGTGTTCATACGATCGGGGATCCGGTTTGACTATCTTCTGGCGGATCCGGACGATACATTTTTCCGGGAACTGGCGCAGCACCATGTCAGCGGTCAGCTGAAGGTGGCTCCCGAACATATTTCGGACGCGGTGCTCGTCAGGATGGGCAAGCCCGAAAAACAGGTTTACGAACGCTTTGTAAAGAAATATCATAAGATCAATGAAAAGCTTGGAAAAAAACAGTATCTGGTGCCGTATCTGATGTCTTCCCATCCGGGCTCAACGCTGAAAGAAGCCATTGAACTGGCGGAATACGTCAGAGATCTCGGATACATGCCGGAACAGGTTCAGGATTTCTATCCCACGCCGTCCACCGTTTCAACGGTCATGTACTATACCGGCATCGACCCAAGAGATAAAACGCCGGTCTACGTCTGCCGCAATCCGCATGAGAGGGCGATGCAGCGGGCGCTGATCCAATACCGCGATCCGGGCAGGTACGATCTGGTCAGAGAAGCGTTGATAAAAGGCGGCCGGGAGGACTTGATCGGCTTCGGGCCCAAATGCCTGATCAGGCCGTATAAGCCGGAAAAGAAGCCGGATATGCGCACAGGAGGCGCGGTGCGTAAGCCGGATTCAAGCCAAAACCGCGCAGCGCGGAAACCGGATCCAAGCAGGAACCGCACCGGGCGGAAACCGGATTCAAACAGGAGCCGCGCCGGGCAGACAGCGGCCCCGGACCAAAACCGCGCAGGCCGGAAAAAGAAAAATCGGACGATACGAAACGTCCATAAGAAAAACAGTTAAGATCGGGCGCGGAAAAAGAAGACCGTGCAAAATGCATGTCTTCCGGCCGCTTGTCAAAGCGGCGCACGGAACGGAGAGGAGATAAGATTGAAAATGAACATTGCGATCATCACAGGCGCATCCTCCGGCATCGGGATGGAATTAGCCCGGCAGATCGACGGGCGGCTTGCAAAGACCGATGAAATATGGCTGCTTGCCCGCAGAAAAGAACCGTTGGAAGCTGCGGCGGCCCACATGCATATCAAAACGAGGGTCATTCCCATCGACCTGACGTGTGAAAAGGAGCTGCGGCGTTTTTCGGAAGTGTTGGATATCAGCCGTCCGAAGATCACAGTGCTTGTCAACTGCGCCGGTACAGGGCGCCACGGAAGCTTTGAACGGCAGAGCGAAGAGGACGTCACTGAGATGCTGCGTCTGAATATCGACGCGCTCACACGGCTGACGCAGATATGTCTGCCCTATATGCGAAAGGGCAGCCGGATCCTCCAGTTCTCCTCCGGCGCGGCGTTTGTCCCGCAGGCGGATTTCGCCGTCTACGCGGCTTCCAAAGCCTATGTATATTCCTATAGCAGAGCGCTTTATAAAGAACTGAAACGGCGCGGCATCTATGTGACGACCGTGTGCCCCGGCCCGGTAAAGACGCCTTTTCTGGAAAAGGCTTACAAGAACGGCGAACCGATCAGCCGGTTGAAGCAAAAGACCATGGTAAACGCCAAAACCGTGGCAGCGCAGGCAATCAAAGACTGCGCAAATAAAAAAGCCGTTTCGATCTGCGGCCTTCCCATGAAACTGCTGTATTGGGGAACGCAGGGGATCTCGGAGATCCTCAGCAGCTTCGCGGGATAAGACGCCGCGGATCCGTAAAACAGCAGAAAAACTGAAAGAATCAGGGAAAATCCAAAAATCCAACAATGGCGGAAAGCTGAAAAAACCGAAAGAAATCCGGAAATAACAGAAAATCAATAAAAGTATCCGAAAAAAGCAGGAGCGGAGATCACTATGAAGAATCTGATCATCAAAAAAGGCAGTTACGGGTATATCCGCAATCACAAAGCGGTTACGGCAATACGGACCGCGGTCTATATGGCTCTCAGCGTCAGCCTGTATATCATCGGCTATGTAACGACGGGCACCCAGAAAAATCTGCTGACGATCGTCGCCATCTTAGGCTGTCTGCCCGCCTGTAAGAGTCTGGTGAACTGCATCCTGTTTCTCAAAGCCGTCGGATGCAGTACGAGCCTGAGAGAGAAAGTACAGCCATTTGACGATCGGCTGACGGTCTTTTACGATATGTACTTTACGTCCTATCAGAAAGACTATCCGATAAGCCATATGGCGTTAAAGGGAAATATCCTCTACGGCATGACCGAGAAACCGAAATGCGACTGCGCTAAAGCACAGGAACATATCGGGCAGCTTCTGATTCAGGAAGGGATCAAAAATGTGGCGGTTAAGATCTATTCTGACCCCGGAGAGTATATCGACCGACTGAGTCAGTTGGTCGAAACGGATGTCGAAGCGCATAAGAAACAGGATGAGATCATAAATATGCTTTACTCCGTGACCATATAGCAGAAAAGAGAGAATATGTATCAGATCAAAATAACCTCCAAGGACGCCGGACAGCGGCTCGACAAGTATCTTCACAGGATCCTCCCGAAAGCCGGGAGCGGTTTTATATATAAGATGCTGCGCAAAAAAAACATCACCTTAAACGGCAAAAAGTCGGAAGGCGGAGAAAAGATCGCCGCCGGGGACTGCGTAACGCTTTTTTTTGCGGAAGAAACGCTGATGAAATTCATGGGAGCCGCCGTATACAACAGCCTGAAACCGCATAACGGCAGCGCCGGGCAGACGCCCTCTGCTCCAAGAGAAGGAAAAGCGTCCGCCGGTCCCAAAAGCGCCATCATATGTATCAACTCACAGGGAGCTGACCAAAAAAGCACCGGCCGCAGAAACGCTGACCCGCAGAGCGCTGCCGCCGAATATGAAACGGCTTACCACAGGATCTCCGGCGTTTCTATCCTGTATGAAAACGAACATATCCTTCTGGCAGACAAACCGGCGGGCGTTTTGACCCAGAAGGCGGAACCGGCCGACTTATCCTTGAACGAATGGCTGATCGGTCATCTTCTCGCCAGCGGTATGGTAACGGCGGACGGACTCAGTGTCTACAAACCGTCTGTCTGCAACCGTCTGGACCGCAATACGAGCGGGATCGTGCTCTGTGCCAAAACTCTGCAGGGCGCACAGCTTTTAAGCAGGCTGTTAAGGGACAGGACCCTTCATAAATATTATAAACTGTATATCAAAGGACAGCTGTGGGAGCCGCAGCTGATCGAGGGATATCTGATAAAAGACGAGAAGCGCAACAAAGTCTGCATAACATCCGAAAAGCCGCAGGACTGCGAGGCCTCTTACGTTAAGACGGCCTATAGGCCGCTCCGGACGGAAAAGGATAAGACGCTTCTCGAAGTGGAGCTTTTCACCGGAAAGACCCATCAGATCCGGGCGCATCTGGCAGGCATCGGCCACCCGCTTTTGGGCGACTATAAATACGGCGACCGGGAATGGAATGAGATATACCGGGCAGAATATCAGGTGCGGTCACAGCTCCTGCACGCTTATAAAGTGGTTTTCCCGCCGCTTGAGGCTCCTTTTGAAGACCTGAGCGGCAGAGAATTTACGGCAGAAACGCCTGCAATTTTTACAAAAGTTTCCGGGCCGCCGGTCTGACGGCCTGAAAAGCAAACGGCCGGATCGTGATAGAGCGCATCCGGTATGCGCAGGAAGCAAAAAAGAGGACAGCAGCATGGCAACATGGAATTCCCGCGGCCTCAGAGGTTCTACACTGGAGGATCTCGTCAACCGCACCAACGAAAAATATCTGGAGAACGGACTGGCTCTCATCCAGAAGATCCCTACGCCGATCACCCCCATCAACATCGACAAGGCAAGCCGCCACATCACGCTGGCCTACTTCGACCAGAAGAGCACGGTGGACTATATCGGCGTGGTTCAGGGCATCCCGGTCTGTTTTGATGCAAAGGAATGTGCCACGGACACTTTTTCCCTGCAGAATATCCATGAACATCAGGTCGCGTTTATGGGGCAGTTCGAGAAGCAGAAGGGGATCGCGTTTTTCCTGATCTATTATTCCCACAAAGACCTCTTTTATTATCTGCCCTACGAGATGCTGCGCTTTTTCTGGGATCGGGCAAAAGAGGGCGGCCGGAAGAGTTTTCGGTATGAAGAATTGAACCCCGAATACATTCTGCCGAAAAAGCACGGGATCCTCGTCCCTTATCTGGATATCCTTAAGAAAGATTTAGAGGACAGGGTGGACTGACCGGTTGACAAAAAAATACATTTGCGGTATAGTATAGAAAGTTTAGTTTGCTAATCTGCTAACGAATTATCGCTTTAAATTGCTAAAGTAGCATTGAACAGCGCTTCTTATTATTTTATAAAAATATGCTGTAAAACAGGGCATGGGACATTTTCCGGTTTAGAAAGGATGCAGGGATAAATGAGTACGAAACTGGTACATACCCCTGAAGGAGTCAGGGATATCTATGGAGAGGAAAAGGCAAAAAAGACCGTCGTTGAGGGACTTCTGCATAAGATCATAGCGGGATACGGCTATCGGGACATCCAGACGCCGACGTTTGAATTTTTTGATGTTTTTTCCAAGGAAGTCGGGACGACGCCGTCAAGAGAACTATATAAATTTTTCGATAAGGAAGGCAATACGCTCGTCCTCCGGCCTGATTTCACTCCGTCGATCGCCAGATGTGCGGCGAAGTACTTTATGGACGAGGATGTGCCGATCCGGTTCTGTTATCAGGGCAATACGTTCACAAACGCCTCGGAGCTTCAGGGAAAGCTGAAAGAATCCACCCAGATGGGGGCGGAACTGATCGGAGATGCCTCCGTACAGGCGGACGCGGAAATGATCGCCATGACGATCGAGGCTCTCTGGCATGCGGGACTCAACGATTTTCAGATCAGCATCGGAAATCTGGAATATTTTAAAGGGATCTGCGCCGAAGCGGGGCTCGACGAGGACACGGAGCTGGAACTCCGGGAATATATCTCCGGCAAAAATTATTTCGGCGCGGAGGAGCTGCTCGACCGGACAAAAGCGGACAAAAAAGACAAGGAGCTGCTGCTCAAAGTAAGCGAATTGTTCGGTCCGGCGGCGATTCTGGAGGACGCGAAAAAAGCGGCCACGAACCGGCGGTCACGGGACGCCGTGGACAGACTGGAAAAAGTGTATCAAGTATTGTGCGAATACGGGGTGGAAAAATATGTTTCCTTTGACCTCGGTATGTTGAGCAAGTATAATTATTACACCGGCATCATTTTTAAGGGCTATACTTACGGTGTGGGCGACGCCATCGTCAAGGGCGGCCGTTATGACAATCTTCTGAAACGTTTTGGAAAAGATGCGCCTGCCATCGGTTTTATGATCGTTGTGGACGATCTTTTGTCCGCAATGAACAGACAGGGCGTCGAGATCCCCATCGACGACGATATTTTGAAGCTGTATTATACGGAGAAGGATTTTGAGGAGAAGCTTCGGGAAGCAAGACAGCTTCGGCTGGCGGATAAAAAAGTGGAACTGCTTCCCAGACCATAGGCGGGTGGGTCTACGAGGGGATCCGCAGAAACAAGAAAAGTAGGAAAGTGTGCTTAAGATATGAGTGAAGACAGATATTTGACTTTTGCCTTGGGAAAAGGGCGGCTTGCCAATAAGACGATCGAACTGTTCGAGAAGATAGGCATTACCTGCGAGGGGATGAAAGACAAGGACTCGCGCAGACTTATTTTTACCAACGAGGAATTGAAGCTTCGGTTTTTCCTTGCCAAGGGGCCGGACGTACCGACGTATGTGGAATACGGCGCCGCCGATATAGGGGTGGTCGGCAAGGACACGATCATGGAAGAGAACCGGCGCGTCTACGAGGTGCTGGATCTGGGGTACGGCAGATGCCGGATGTGCGTCTGCGGGCCCAGAAGCTCCGAGGACCTTTTAAAGCACCATGAAATGATCCGCGTGGCGAGCAAATATCCCAATATCGCCAAGGATTATTTTTATAACAAGAAGCACCAGACGGTCGATATCATCAAGCTGAACGGCTCCGTGGAGCTCGGCCCCATCGTGAAACTGGCGGACGTGATCGTGGATATCGTGGAAACGGGATCGACTCTTAAGGAAAACGGTCTGGAAGTGTTGGAAGAGATCTGTCCGCTGTCGGCGCGTATGATCGTCAATCAGGTGAGTATGCAGATGGAACCGGTGAGGATCCGGAAACTGATACAGGAGATCCGCAAGAACCTGTGATCTTATAAGAAGACAAGAAGGAGAACAATTATGGCAGAAGAGATAGAAACGAATGAAACAGACAAAACGAGCAGAGAAAAGCCCCAGAAAGCGGGACAAAGCGGAATAAGAGAATGGAAGGGCATCGTTATTGCCCTGATTGCCGGGATATGCGCGATCCTATGCGTATTGATCCTGTCAGACCGCTTGGTCGCTTACAAGCAGTCGGTGGGCGGCGGACTTACGGCGACCGGCTCCGCAAGCTGTGATTTTGAGTCGGATCTGATCGTGTGGAGGGGAAGCTATACGGCCTTTGACGTGACGGCCCAGTCGGCGTACAAAAAGCTTGCCAAAGACGGAGAAACGGTCAGACAGTACCTGCTTAACAACGGCGTTACGGAGGAAGAGATGACGTTCGGCTCTGTCAGCATCTCCCAAAGATGGGAGTCCGAATATAACGACGAGGGGTATGAGATCGGACGATATCTGGAAGGGTATGATCTGTATCAGCAGATCACCATCACCTCAAACGATGTGGATAAGGTGGACGCTGTTTCCAGAAACGTCACGCAGCTGATCGAATCCAATGTGGAGTTTACCTCCTATGAACCGGAATATTTTTACACAAAACTGGATGAACTCAAATTGCAGCTGGTGGACGAGGCCACCCAGAACGCCAAGGAAAGGATCGACATCATGGCGGAAGGGACCGGCGCATCTTTAGGCGAACTGCTGAACGCCAATCTGGGCGTTTTCCAGATCACGGCCCAGAACACCAGTTCTGAATACAGTTACGGCGGAGCCTTCGACACCAGTTCACGATTTAAGACCGCATCGATCACCGTCAAGCTGAATTACAGCGTGCAGTAAATACAGGAACGACTGAGGCCAAGGCAGCCCGGACAGGAGGTTTAAAAAAAATATGAAGACCGTACAACTCAGCGAGCAGAGCAAAGCCGATCTGCTTCAGGATCTGCTGAACAGAAGTCCCAACCGTTACGGACAGTATGAAAAGACCGTTGCAGAGATCATCGCCGCCGTGAGAGAGCAGGGCGATAAGGCGCTTTTTGATTATACAAGGCAATTTGACAAATGGGACATCAACGAAGATTCCATCCGCGTGCGGAAGGAAGAGATCGACCGCGCTTTTGATCTGGTCGAGCCGGAATTTGTGGAAGTGCTCAGACGCGCCGCCGCAAACATTGAAGATTTTCACCGAAGACAGCTGCGGAACAGCTGGTTTGAAACAAAGCCGGACGGCAGTATCCTTGGACAGCGGATCCTGCCCATCGCGGTTTCGGGCGTCTATGTGCCCGGCGGAAAAGCCGCTTATCCGAGCAGTCTTCTGATGAACGTGATACCGGCCAAAGTCGCGGGCGTCGATAAGGTCATCGTCACTACGCCTGCCGGTCCGGACGGGAAAGTCAACGCGGGCACTCTTGTCGCGGCAAAGACCGCGGGCGTGGACGAAATCTATAAAATAGGCGGCGCGCAGGCGATCGCGGCGATGACATTCGGCACAAAGAGTGTTCCCAGAGTCGATAAGATCACCGGCCCCGGCAATATCTTTGTCGCACTGGCAAAAAAAGCGTGCTTCGGGTATGTCAGCATAGACTCCATAGCGGGCCCCAGCGAAATACTGGTCATTGCCGATGAAACGGCCAATCCGCGCTATGTGGCGGCGGATCTGCTGTCACAGGCCGAACACGACGAACTGGCAAGCGCGATCCTTATCACTACGGACGCAAAACTGGCAAAGGAAGTGGAGCGTCAGATCGACGGCTTCCTCAAAGAGCTGTCCAGAGCCGGGATCATAAGTAAATCATTGGATCAGTACGGATATATCCTGCTTGCCGACTCCATGGAAGAAGCGGTCGATGCCGCCAATGCGATCGCATCGGAGCATCTGGAGATCCTCACAAAGGATCCCTATGCGGTCATGACTAAGATCCGAAATGCGGGCGCGGTCTTTATCGGGGAATATTCTTCGGAACCGCTCGGCGACTATTATGCGGGACCGAATCATATACTGCCGACCAACGGTACGGCAAGATTTTTCTCGCCTCTGAGCGTGGATGATTTCATGAAGAAAATGAGCATTATCTCTTATTCCGAAGAAGCCCTGCGAAAAGCGCATAAGGATATTGAACTATTTGCCGAAAAAGAAGGACTTACGGCGCACGCCAACTCGATCCATGTACGGTTTGAAGAGGAGCGATAGACCAAACGCAGACATCATTCCGGATGTCAGAAAGAAGGTGCCATGATGAGAACAGCAAAAATCGACCGCAAGACAAAGGAAACGGATATTTCCCTGTCGCTTGCGATCGACGGAACGGGAACAAGCAGGATAAGTACCGGGATCGGTTTCTTTGACCATATGCTGGACGGATTTGCCAGACACGGTTTTTTTGATTTGACTCTTCAAGTCAATGGAGATCTTGGCGTGGACGGCCATCATACGGTGGAAGATACGGGGATCGTGCTCGGCACGGCGATCAAAGAAGCGCTGGGGGACAAGGCGGGCATTAAACGCTATGGATCTTTTCTTCTCCCCATGGACGACGCCCTCTGCCTGTGCGCCGTCGATCTGTGCGGAAGACCGTATTTTGCCTTTGACTGCGAATTTGGAGCAGAACGGGCAGGAGAACTGGAAACGGAGCTCGTGCGGGAATTTTTCTACGCGGTAAGCTACAGCGCGGGTATGAACCTGCACATCCGGATGCTCGACGGCCTGAACACGCACCACATGATCGAAGCGATGTTCAAGGCGTTTGCCAAAGCCCTTGACGAGGCGGCCTCTTATGACGACAGGGTCAGCGGCGTGCTCAGCACGAAGGGCGTATTGTAAAACAAAGGAAACAGTCAGGAAAGGTATGACAAACATATGGATTACAAGAAATTTGTACCCTGTATCTATTTGTATAAGGGCAATGCGGTAAAAAGCTTTGCCGATCGGACGATCATTGACACGAATCCCGCGGCGCTGGCGAAATTCTATGGCGATAACAACGCGGACGAATTGATCGTCTACGATATGTCGGAAGGCGATACGGAGCACGAGGAAGCGCTCGACGTTATCAAAGCCATCTGCTGCGGAGCCGAGATCCCTGTGATCGGTGCAGGCAACGTAAAGCGGATGGAGGATATCAAAAAGCTGATCTACGCGGGCTGCAAAAAGGCCGCCCTCAACTATTCCAAACCGGACAACGTTGCGCTTACCGAGGAAGTTTCCCAAAAATTCGGAAAGGAAAAGATCGCAGCGTGCGTGACCGAGGCGGTTACGATCAGCGAGAACGAAACGACACTCAGGCAGTTTGTGTCCGATATCATCCTCGTGAAGGAAAAAGAACTCAAAGAGGCCATCCGCCTGTCCCATCAGCCGATCATCGCATCCATACCGGACGTGTCGCTGGATAAGATACTGGAACTGCTTTCCAAGGACAATATCTGCGGCATATCCGGCAACGCCATCAATGAAAACGCGAAAGAACTTCCGGCGATCAAACAGCTGTGCAGCAACAATGGGATCCGTGTCAATACTTTTGAACCCGCGATCCGATGGGAAGAATTCAAGCTGAATTCCGACGGTCATGTGACGGTGGTCGTCCAGGATTATAAGACAGACGAAGTGCTGATGGTGGCCTACATGAACGAAGAGGCCTACAATACGACCCTGCAGACGGGAAAAATGACTTATTACAGCAGAAGCCGCGGGCAGCTGTGGGTCAAGGGAGAAACAAGCGGCCATTATCAGTACGTCAAATCGCTGACGGCGGACTGTGACAAGGACACTATACTCGCCAAAGTATCGCAGGTCGGCGCGGCGTGCCATACCGGCTCCCACTCATGCTTTTTCAACAAGATCATGTCAAAAGAGTATGAAGAGTCGAATCCGCTCAAGGTCTTTGAACGGGTGTTCGATGTAATCAAAGACAGAAAAGTCCATCCGAAAGAAGGCTCCTACACCAATTATCTGTTTGATAAAGGCATCGACAAGATCCTCAAAAAACTGGGCGAGGAGGCGACGGAGATCGTGATTGCCGCCAAGAATCCCAATGCAAATGAGGTCAAATATGAAATCTCCGATTTCCTGTACCACATGATGGTGCTGATGGCGGAAAAAAACGTGACATGGGAGGAGATCACCGCAGAACTGGCGCGCAGATGATCCAGTCCGGCGCGTCCTTTCCGGATGCGTAAGGCGGCATATCGGAGAATGTCTTGTATGAAAGAACGGGTGATCGTCCGTTCTTTTTTCCTGCCGCCGCGCATACAATAAACCAACAAAAAAACCGGACGGACGACGGATGGAACGAAAAACTTCTCTGGATAAGAAAATGGCGCTTGCGCAGTACATAAGAGAAGAGAATCACGGGAACCGCCTGAAGATCAGGCAGCGGGAAAAGATCCTTTACGGGACGGACAGCCAGCCGCCTCTCTATGATATGGGAAAAATACAGCAGACAGGACGGCAGTTCGATCCGGCAGCCGAGAACGGCATGGTTTCCGGGCCGCCTGCCGGTACATTCCGATACCGCATGGCCCTTGCCATCCTCCTGTTTGCCGGATTCCTGTTCTGCGACACCAAAGGCAGTACGATAGCCGGTTATACCACCGCGCAGATACACGATATGATCATGGCGGACTCGTTCAACCTGTACGGCGGTGGCAGCGCATCGGACGGATTGGCCGCCTTGCTTGATTTTGGGCGGTAAATTCTATATACTGGATAATAACATTATTTTTTGTTTAAGGATCTACGTTGATGAGAAAGCTTGCGCTTAGTGATGATATTTTAATGAGGGTCGAAAAACCTGCCCGTTATATCGGCAATGAGGTCAACTCTGTCATGAAGCCGAAAGAACAGGCGGCGATCCGGTTCGCCATGTGTTTTCCCGATGTCTATGAGATCGGTATGTCCCATCTGGGCATCCAGATCCTGTACAGTATGCTGAATGAGTGGGAGGACGTCTGGTGCGAGCGCGTCTATTCGCCGTGGGTGGATCTGGATAAGATCATGAGGGAGCGGAACATCCCTCTTTTTGCACTGGAATCGCAGGAGCCCGTTAAAAATATGGACTTTTTGGGAGTGACGATCCAGTATGAAATGTGTTACACCAATATCCTTCAGGTGCTCGATCTTGCCCAGATCCCTCTGTATGCCAAAGACCGCGGCGAAGATATGCCCATTGTGATCGGCGGGGGCCCGTGCGCCTACAATCCGGAGCCTATCGCTGATTTCTTTGATCTGTTCTATATCGGGGAAGGCGAAACGCAGTACCGGAATCTGTTTGACCGTTATCTGGAGAACCGACGGCGCGGCGGGACCAGACAGGATTTTCTGCGCAGCGCAGCGCAGGTTCCGGGGATCTATGTCCCCCAGTTCTATGAGGAACTGTATAAAGAGGACGGAACGATCAAAGGACGGCGCAAGCTGTATGAAGAACTTCCGGACGTCATTCTTAAGGAACTTGTCACGGATATGACAAATTCCTACTATCCGTTGAAACCCGTGGTGCCTTTTATCAAAGTGACGCAGGACCGGGTGGTCTTGGAGATCCAGCGGGGCTGTATACGCGGCTGCCGTTTCTGTCAGGCGGGACAGCTGTACCGTCCGGTGCGGGAGCGCGATGCGGACAGGCTTAAGGAATATGCAATGCAGATGCTCGCCAACACGGGACACGAAGAGATATCCTTAAGTTCCCTGAGTTCCAGCGATTATTCCAGACTCAACGAACTTTTGGACTTTCTGATAGAGGACTGCAGCAGAAAACATGTCAATATCTCCCTGCCGTCGCTCAGGATCGACGCCTTTTCCCTCGATGCGATGAGCAAGGTTCAGGACGTCAAAAAGAGCAGTCTGACTTTTGCCCCGGAAGCGGGCAGCCAGCGGCTCCGCGACGTTATCAACAAGGGATTGACCGAAGAAGTCATTTTAAAAGGCGCGGCGCTTGCCTTCGAGGGCGGCTGGACAAGGGTGAAACTTTATTTTATGCTCGGCCTTCCCACGGAAACGGAGGAAGATATCAAAGGGATCGGCGACCTGTCCAACAAGATCGCCGCGGTCTTTTTTGATACGGTGCCCAAAGATAAGCGCGTCAACGGGAAAGTGCAGATCGTGACGAGCACGTCCTTTTTCATTCCAAAACCTTTTACGCCCTTTCAGTGGGCGCCCATGTGCACAAAAGAAGAGTTCCTCAACAAGGCCTATCTGACCAAGCAGGGCATCATGGAACAGTTGAACCAGAAAAGCATCAAATACAACTGGCATGAGGCGGATGCGAGCGTGCTTGAGGGCGTCTTCGCGCGGGGCGACCGCAGGATCGCAAAGGTCATATACGAGGCGTATCGGAGAGGGTGCCTGTTCGACGCGTGGAGCGAATATTTTCACAACGATGTGTGGATGGAGTGTTTTGAGGCATGCGGAGTGGATATCGGTTTTTACACCACAAGGGAGCGCGCGGACGACGAGATATTCCCGTGGGATTTCTTAGACTGCGGCGTGACGAAACAGTTCCTGCTCAGAGAGTGGAAGAAAGCGAAGGAACAGACCGTATCTCAAAACTGTAAGGAACAGTGCCAAGGCTGCGGAGCCGCCCGGTTCGGCGTCGGGATCTGTTACGGTCAAAACGCCGTCTGAAAGCGTATATCATAAAAAGACAGGACACATTTTCATGAAGATACGGATCAAATTTGCAAAATACGGAGTCATGAAGTTCATAGGCCATCTGGATATGATGCGGTATTTCCAGAAAGCAGTCAGAAGAGCAGGCATCGATATACGGTACTCGGAAGGTTTCAGCCCGCACCAGATCATGTCTTTTGCCGCGCCGCTCGGCGTCGGGATCGAAAGCTATGGAGAGTATATGGACATTGAAGTGCTTTCCATGACATCCGAGGAAGACATGAAACAGGCGCTCAACCGCGTCATGGTGGAGGGGGTCGAGATTCTCTCGGTAAACGTGATGCCCGATAATGCCAAAAACGCCATGGCAAGCGTCGCGGCGGCATCCTATCAGATCCGGCCGAAAGAAGACGGCTCGTGGGGAGCGTTCCCGGCCAAAGACCTTGACGGAAGACTCAAAGCCTTTTATGCACAGGAAACGATCCCCTACACAAAAGAAACCAAAAAGAATGTGGTGGAACTGGATCTGAAACAAGGGCTGTATGAATTGTCCGCCGACGCTGACGGCACGGTCTATATGCTTGTCAACGCCAGCAGCAGCGGCAGCATCAAGCCTGCGATGGTCCTTGAAAAGTTCTGCGGATCCATCGGCGCGGAGTTTTCACAGGACGCCTTCCGGATAACGCGTCTGGAAACTTACGCCGATCTGGCGGATCCCGGAGATGCGCATAAATTTGTCCCACTGTCGGATGCGGCAGAATAATATCACAGAGGAACGGTATGACGCCAGAAAAAGGAAAGATCCTCATTCTGAAACTGAATAACAAACTTTTGTCCATGCTGATAAAGGACGGCCGGATCCTGTCGATACAGGTACAGCGGGGCGGCGAATACGCCGTGGGCAGCATCTATATCGGCAAAGTGCAGAGCATTTCGGAGAATATCGGTGCCGCGTTTGTGGATATCGGACAGGGATATCTCACATTTCTGCCGCTTTCCGAAACCAGACATGCGCTTGTCACGAACCGCCGTTATGACGGAAAACTTAAAGCCGGAGATGAGATACTGGTCCAGGTGAACAAAGAACCGGTCAAGACCAAACTGGCTGGTGTGACGACACGGATCTCTCTTGCCGGAAAATATGCCGTGGTGGAAAGGAAAAAGACGGATCCGCAGGACGAACAGGCAGACGGCGGAAAGTATCCTGACGGCGCCTCCGGGCGCGCCAAAGCGCCAAAGAGCCTGATTCAGGTTTCCTCCAAACTCTCCAGGATCCGGCAGGATTCTTTTCGGAGCAGCGAAGCGCTGAACCGCATCGCGCAGGAAGTGCAGCTGATCGTGCGCACCAATGCCGGGGAGCTGGCGGACATGGAGCCGCTTGTCACAGAGGCTGAAGCGCTGAAAGAACAGCTTCTTCATATCATCGAGATCGCCGATAAGCGCACCTGTTTCAGCTGCCTGCACCGCGAGAAGCCCGGATTCTTAAATTTTATTGAGAATGCCTACACGACGGAATATGAAGAAGTGGTTACGGATATCCCCGAAATCTACGATATGCTCAGGGAATATCAGAAACAGACCGATCTGCCGGTGAGATTCTATGAAGACAAGGCGCTTCCCCTCTACAAGCTGTATTCCGTGGAAACGCGCATCAAGGAACTTCTGGATAAAAAAGTGTGGCTTAAGTCCGGCGGCTATCTGGTCATAGAGCACACGGAAGCCCTTATCTCCATCGACGTCAACAGCGGGAAATACGAGCACGGCCGGGACAAGGAGGAAACCGCGCTTAAGATCAACTTGGAAGCCGCGGAAATGATCGCCGTACATCTCCGCGCGAGAAATCTGTCCGGCATGATCCTCGTGGATTTTATCAATATGAAAACAAACGCGCACAAGAAACAGCTTATGGACCATATGCGCAGTCTGCTCAAAAAAGACAGCGTAACGGCGGATGTGGTGGATATGACGGGGCTCGGACTGGTGGAGATCACAAGAAAGAAGATCGATCCCGGTTTCCGGGAGCAGTATGAAGATAAATAAAGAGGGAAGAGCATAAAGCCATGAAACTACTCCAAATGGAAAAAGTAAAAGACGGAAAATACCTGAAGAACTACGAACTGACATACTTAAACAAGGCGGGCCGGGAGAAAAAATACGAGATCGTCAGCCGCAGCGAGATCTCCGGGCCGGAGGCGCTTGGCAGGCAGGTGAGCGGAGTTTCGATCGTGGCTTATCATGAGGATAAAATGCTTCTTCTGCGGGAATTCCGCATGGGCGTGAACCGTTTTATCTATAATCTGTGCGCGGGAATGATCAACGAAGGCGAATCCATAGAAGAATGTATACAGAGGGAACTCTATGAGGAAACGGGGCTGAGCGTAAAGCGGATACGCAGCATCCTGCCGCCATCCTTTGCGGCGGTCGCTTTTTCCGACGTCAAGACGCAGATCACCTTCGTGGACGCGGAGGGCATCTTTGCGGATCATACTTCGGAAAACGAGCAGATCACGGCAGCCTTCTATACCAAAGAAGAGATCCGCGAACTTCTGGAAACGGAGGAATTCAGCTCCAGAGCGCAGCTGGCCGCCTATTATTTTACCATTTCCTGATCCGTTGGATCCGACTGTTCGATGGTGTCTTTGATATCCTGCATCTGTGCGTCCAGAACGGAGCTCAGGCGGGCACATTCCTGAAGGCGCGACGATGTCTGCGCGATGATCTGCGGGGACAGATCTTTTTTGTATCGAAGCTGATGTTCGATATTCGCCCAGAATTCCATGGCGATCGTCCGAAGCTGTACTTCCACCTTCATGAGTTTCTTTTCATTTTGAAGGAAAATAGGGACTTCTACGATGAGATGAAGGCTGCGGTATCCGTTTTCCTTGGGATTGCGGATATAATCCTTCTTCTTGATAAGGGTTATGTCGTCCTGCTGCAGCAGACAGTCCGCCAGCATATAGATATCGTCCACAAAGGAGCAGACGACCCGCACGCCCGCGACGTCAAAGAGGTTTTCCTCGATGGACTGCAGCGTAAAGGGCAGATTTTTCCGGACCAGTTTCTCGTATATGCTGTCAGGCCTTTTCAGACGGCTTTGTATGTTGTCGATGGGGTTGCGTTCATGCACGAGGGAGAAACGTTCGTTGAGGACGCGGAATTTCGTTTCTATTTCCATGATCGCGCAGCGGTAGCAGGACATCAGGTCGTTGGACATTGCGAAAAAATGCTGAAAAGTCTGAAAGGATTGAAAGGATTGGTCGTTCCTGCCGTTTTCGGGCTGTATTTCGTCGATTCTCTGATCTTTCATGAGCGTTCGTCTTTTTCCTCCTGTAATAATTCTGTATGGAAACGGCGCCGTCGGCGTATCAAACCGCCTCGTTCATTGCGCGGGTATTTCTTCCGCAAAGGTTTGTGTTAAGTATAGCACAGATAAATTGGGATACAAATAAAGGAAATCATATATTTTATTTAAATTTTTATTAATTTGCGGACAAATATTTTAATGGAATCCATTGACAAATATCCCCAAACCCGGTATGATATTTAAGTATGCCGCATAGCGAGGTATAAGTATGCCCTTTTGGACAGCGCAGCCGCAGTCCGGGGTATCACCATAACTAGCGAGTAAATGGACTTCGGTTCATGAATAGGAGGTGCCATATGTACGCAATCATTGCAACTGGCGGAAAGCAATACAAGGTTTCCGAAGGGGACGTTATCAAGATCGAAAAGCTTGACGTGGAAGACGGAGCTTCTGTAACGTTTGACCAAGTTTTAGCCGTAAGCGATAAGGAACTGAAGGTGGCGGATGATGTCAAGAACGCAACCGTTACCGGAACCGTTATGAAACAGGGCAAGTTCCGTAAAGTCATTGTATATAAGTACAAGAGAAAAACCGGCTATCACAAGAAAAACGGCCACAGACAAGCATACACGCAGGTTAAGATCGACAAGATCAATGCTTAAAAGCATGGCGCAGGTGTGAGATGATACAGATCACATTTTACCAGACGCCGGCAGCGGACTATAAGGGATTTACATGCAGCGGGCACGCGGGATTCGACGCGTACGGCAAAGATATCGTCTGCGCATCCGTATCGGTGCTCGTGATCAACACGATCAATTCTCTGGAAGCGGTAACGCATGAAAAGCTCCATGTGGAAACGGATGAGGAGAGCGGTACGATCCGGTGCCGGTTCACCGCATTGCCGCTGAAAGACACATCCAAGGCGCTTATCGATTCGCTGGTGCTGGGACTGGGCCAGATTGAAAAACAATACGGAGAAAACTATTGTAAACTGATATTTAAGGAGGTGTAGTGCCATGTTAAATATGAACCTTCAGTTTTTTGCCCATAAGAAAGGTGTCGGTTCGACCAAGAACGGCCGGGATTCCGAATCCAAAAGACTGGGTGCGAAGAGGGCTGACGGACAGTTCGTTAAGGCAGGAAATATCTTATACAGACAGCGCGGAACCAAGATCCATCCCGGTGTGAATGTCGGAATCGGCGGTGACGATACACTGTTTGCTCTGGTTGACGGGATCCTTCGCTTTGAGAGAAAGGGAAGAGATAAGAAACAGGCTTCTGTATATCCTGTAGAGAAATAGGACGTTTGATTCGGGCTTCGAACATTTCCATGTTTGAAGCCTTTTTTTCAAGACAGAAAGGATGCGGAAGAAGCATCCGGCGCTTTGGGACGGATCGGCTGCCGATCCCGTTCTTCAGGAGATTGTTATGTTTGCAGATCGCGCGATAATTTATGTAAAAAGCGGCAAGGGCGGCGACGGCCATGTATCTTTCCGCAGAGAAAAATATGTGCCGAACGGCGGCCCGGACGGCGGAGACGGCGGCAAGGGCGGCGATGTATATTTTGAGGTGGACGAAGGGCTCAACACGCTCGTCGATTTCAGGCATCTGCGCAAGTACAGCGCCGGTAACGGCGAAAACGGGAACAAACGGAACTGTGCGGGCAGAAGCGGCGAAGATATCACGATCAAAGTGCCTGCCGGGACCGTTATCAAGGAGGCGCAGAGCGGACAGGTCATAACCGACATGTCCGGCAGCAACCGTCGTGTCCTTCTTCTGAAAGGCGGCAGGGGCGGCAACGGCAATCAGCATTATGCGACCAGCACCATGCAGGCCCCGCGCTATGCACAGCCGGGTCAGCCGGCGCAGGAACTGGAGCTCCTGCTGGAACTGAAAGTGATCGCCGACGTGGGATTGGTCGGATTTCCGAATGTGGGAAAATCGACGTTTCTTGCCAAAGTGACCAACGCCAGACCCAAGATCGCGAACTACCATTTTACCACCCTGAACCCGAATCTGGGCGTGGTCGATCTGGACGACGCAAAAGGGTTTGTCATTGCGGATATTCCGGGACTGATCGAAGGGGCATCCGAAGGCGTGGGACTGGGACATGAGTTTCTCAGGCACATCGAGCGCACGAAGCTGATCCTGCACATCGTGGACGCGGCGTCTACCGAGGGACGCGACCCGATCGAGGACATCTATGCGATCAATAAAGAACTGGAGGCGTACAATCCAGATCTGGCGCTGCGGCCGCAGATCATCGCAGCCAACAAGACGGATATGATCTACGGCGGAGAGGATCCCGTGTCAAAGATAAAAGCCGAATTTGAGCCCAAAGGAATCCCGGTATTCGGCATATCCGCCATGACCGGACAGGGTGTCCGGGAACTTTTGTATGCGGTCAACAACAAGCTGGAGCAGATGGATTCCAAACCGGTCATCTTTGAACAGGAATTTTTCCCGGAATACCATTTTGACACATCCAGCGATCCGTTTACCGTGGTCTATGACGAAAAAGAAGACGTCTATGTCGTGGAAGGCCCAAGGATCGAAAAAATGCTGTCCTATACGAATCTGGAATCCGAGAAGGGATTCAAATTCTTTCAGGAATTTTTGAAGGCCAACGGCGTATGGGACCAGTTGGAGCAGCTTGGGATAGAAGAGGGCAGTACGGTGCGGATGTACGGACTCTACTTCAATTATTATAAGTAATCACACTGAATGGAGAATAGTGTGAAAAATCACACTGATGTGCTGATTCTTCACACGAGAATTTGTGCCGGGGCGTCACAAATTCCTCTGATGGCAGACGCGAATTTGAGATTCGCGTCGCCCGTCGCGAAAACGCTCCGGATATGGAGAATAATATGACAAGCAAACAGAGAGCCTATTTAAAAAGTCTGGCAAGCACACTGGATCCTGTCTTTCAAATTGGCAAATCGAGTCTTACGCCGGAATTTGTCAAAGCGATAGACGAGGCATTCAACACCAAAGAACTTCTTAAGATCACCGTGCTGAAAAACTGCATGGACGATCCGGGCGAGATCGCCCAGATGATCGCCGAGCGGACACATTCGCAGGTGGTTCAGGTCATCGGAAAGAAAATCGTACTATACAAACCGGACAAAAAGAACCCGAAGATCATTTTGCCGAAGGAGAAAGCGTAGTTTGAAGAAGATCGGTATCATGGGCGGAACCTTTAACCCGATTCACAACGGACATCTGATGCTGGCAGAGGAAGCGCTGAGGCAGTTTCAACTCGACAAGGTGCTTTTTATGCCCTGCGGCGTTCCGTATATGAAATCGAATCAGTCCGTGGAGCCCGGACAGACACGGGCCGAAATGACGGCGCTTGCCATACAGGACAATCCACGCTTTTCTCTGTCAACCATAGAACTGGAGCAGCAGGGAAGCACTTACACCTATCAGACGCTGGAACGGCTGAAGCGCGCGCATCCCGATACGGCATATTATTTTATCGCAGGAGCTGACAGTTTTTTTCAGATGACAAAATGGAAAAATCCGGAGCGCATCTTTGCGGCCTGCTGCGTATTGGCGGCGGTGCGCGGGGATACGACAGACGCCGAAATGGAAGAGCGGATCGAGATGATGCGGCGTGATTACCATGCGGATATCCGGCTGCTCCGGACCAAGTGCGTCAATATCTCTTCCTCCGATATCCGGCGCAGGGCGGCGTCCGGAGAATCCATTGCCGGAGATGTGCCGGACTCCGTTGCAGCCTATATTGAGAAGAGAGGTCTGTACCGATGAAGACGTTAAATCTCGCCAAAATCCGAAGAGAAATGGAAAAAACGCTTGAACCCAAGCGTTATGAGCACACTTTAAGCGTCGCGTACACCGCCGCGAATCTTGCCGCCGTGCACGGCGCGGATATCGAGAAGGCGCTTATAGCCGGTATGCTTCATGACTGTGCGAAATGTCTGAGTTACAAAAAGCAGAAAAACCTATGCCTGAAATATCATTTTCAATTGACCCAGACAGAAAAAGACAACAAAGACTATAACCCTGTCCTGCACGCCAAGGCAGGCGCCGTACTGGCAAAAGAGAAGTACGGCGTCAAAGATGAAGATATCCTGAACGCCATCTCTTACCATACCACAGGCAGGCCGCAGATGAGTCTTTTGGAGAAGATCATCTACATTGCGGATTACATTGAACCGGGCAGGAAACATACAAAGGGGACCATGGAGCGCTCGGAGGCCGACGAACTCACAAAGGCGCGGCAGGCCGCGTTCCGCGATCTTGACGAGGCGCTCGTGTTCATCCTTGGGAACACACTGGCTTATCTGAAGGGCCGAAGTTATCAAATAGACCCTATGACACAGGTGACATACGACTATTACAGCAGCAGACAGAAAGGGAGAATCGAATGAACAGCAGCGAGATCGCAAAACTTGCCGTTACGGCACTGGAAAATAAAAAAGCGGAGGACATCCGGATCATCGATATCAGCGAAGTGTCTGTTATCGCCGACTATTTCATCATAGCAAACGGCACGAACCGCAGCCAGATACAGGCTTTGTCGGATCATGTGGCAGAAACGCTCGGCAGGGCGGGCGTGCCCCTCAAACAGATGGAAGGGTACGATAACGCCAACTGGGTCCTCCTTGATTTCCGCGACGTGATCATCCACATATTTGACAAAGAGAACCGGATTTTTTACGATCTGGAGCGCATATGGCGCGACGGTAAGATGATCGAAGCCGAAAACCTGTAACGCTGTAACGGTATCAGGGTGACGGCGTCAGGCCATATAAAGAAAGGACCGGCATCGCTGTGACAGACAATGCCGGTCCTTTTTTGGTCCGGTAAGTTACAAATCCGTAAGCTACGAGTTCGCTTCCCGTGTTTCGCCGCCCGCATACATATAAAAGGTAATGATATAAAGACCGGCGATACCTACCAGTGCGTAAATGATCCTTGAAAGCCATGACATATTACCGAAAATAAATGCCACGAGGTCAAAACTGAAAAGACCGATTAACCCCCAGTTAACGGCACCGATAATGGCAATCGTCAGGGCAAGGCAATCTAAACCTTTATTTTTCATGTTTCTTTTCCCCTTTCCATAAGAACCTTCAAGTCTTTTTTCTGCTCCAAAATCTTATAAAGCAAAAATAATAGTAACTGTCTGATGCATCTCCATCATGTTTTATGGAACGCATTACAGGACAGTTACTATTATTATCCCATCCGGAACATTTGCTATACTGGAAAATCATTACTGGCGGTAGAGTCTGAACACGCCGAAGACTTTTCCCAAAATCTGGCAATTATCAACAATGATCGGTTCCATCGTATCGTTTTCGGGCTGCAGGCGGATATGTCCGTTTTCTTTGTAAAAAGTTTTGACGGTAGCGGAATCGTCAATAAGCGCGACCACCGTATCGCCGTTATCGGCGGTCTGGCAGCATTTTACAAAGATCTGGTCGCCGTTAAAGATACCGGCATTGATCATGGAATCGCCCTTGACTTTCAGGGCAAACGACTCGCCGCTCGGCACCATATCCGCCGGAACCGGAAAATAACTCTCAATATTCTGTTCGGCCAAGATCGGCTCGCCGGCCGCCACCTGACCGATGACCGGAATGGAAACCATCTCGGTGCGGACCATCTGAAAATTGTCGTCACAGATCTCAATGGCGCGCGGTTTGGTGGGGTCGCGCCGGATGTATCCGTTCTTTTCAAGCGTTTCCAGATGAGAATGAACGGAAGAAGTCGATTTCAGATCGACTGCCTCACAGATCTCACGGACCGCCGGCGGATAACCCCGCTTCAGGATCTCTTCTTTGATATAATCCAGTATCTGCTGCTGTTTTGCGGTAATCTTACCATATCCCATAAATTATTCCCTGTCCTTTCCGTTGGTATCCAATATTACAGATAAAAATCAACAGTTTTCCTCTTAATTAATTTAATCATAGCATATCGACATTCAAAAAGCAAACATATATTCAGAATATTTGTTCGATTTTTTACAAAAAAAGGGTTGACATCCGAATGTCTGTTCGATATAATACGATCATAAAGAACATTTGTTCGCAACACTTGTTCTGGTATGCCAAGGCGGCGTGTTCTGGTTATGGAAAGGATACAGGTGATGATCATGAGAAACAGTATGACCCATATGAGAATAGAAGATACAAGAAGCGAGAGAAGGATCCTTAAGAACCGGATCAGAAGACAGCGGGAAATGAGGAAAAATTTTCTTATTTTTGTAATGACGCTGTGCCTTATCGTGACAGGGTCTTTTACCCTGAACGCCTTTCGCTCCAACGCAAAGGACGACTCCGTGGAAACGTCCTATAAATATTATAAGAGCATTGTCGTCGCCGACAACGATACTTTGTGGTCGATCGCCGAGAAATATATGGACAGGGATCACTATGACTCGATCACGGAGTATATCGAAGAAGTAAAGGACATGAATTCTCTTCAGGACGAAACGATCAATTACGGGGAATATCTGGTCATTCCTTATTACAGCAATGAGTTTATCGGCTGAGAAAAGAAGAACGCTGCATGGATTTTGATGCTTCCGGTTCAGGGGCGCTCAATCGAATGTAGAAGATAAGAACAAAAACAGACGGAGAGAACGGAAGAGGCCTGCGACTGCTTTCCTGTGGTCACTGGTCTTTTCTGTTTTCCCGCAGCTTTACCTTGTCGGCAGCATAACGGCGGCGTTCGTCTTCAAGCGCCGCATAATGCTTCTTGGTCGTGTTTACATCCTTATGTCCCAGCACATCGGCAACCAGATAAATATCGCCGGTTTCCCGGTACAGGGAAGTGCCGTAGGTGCTCCGCAGTTTGTGCGGCGTGATCTTTTTCAGGCTGGTGACGGTGGAAGAGTATTTCTTGACCATATTTTCAACGGCCCGGACAGAGATCCGGCGGTCCTGAAGAGATAGGAAAAGCGCGTTTTCATGGCCGGTCTGGGGAATGACATGCAGGCGCTCGTCCAGATAATCGTGAAGAGCCGTTTCGACTTCCTCCCCGAAATAGATAACGGCTTCGTAGCCGCCTTTTCTGCGTATCTTGATGCCGTTGTTTTTGAAATCCACATCGTTTATATCAAGACCCACGCACTCCGAAACACGGATGCCGGTTCCCAGAAGGAGCGTCAGTATCGCCACATCCCTTGTCTTGGTGGCTTTGTGGAAACGCTGCTGGGCCGACGTAAGCCCCGTGCCGTCCTCGACCTGATCGAGCAGGGCCGCGACCTCGTCCGCATCCAGACGAATGATCTCTTTTTCGTGCAGTTTGGGAAGGGGCACGAGCACGGCGGGGTTCTTTTCGATCAATTCCGCCTGAAAATAATAATTGTAAAAACTCCGAAGCGCCGCCAGTTTTCTCTTTTTACCGCGCTCGTCATTGGTGTAGATCCTGCCGTCTTTTTCATAATAGGAGAGGTATTCGATATATTCTTCGATATCCTCTCTGGTGATCCGCTCCAAGATCGAGATCGGGAAATCGGTAATCGCCATCTTGCGGCAACAGCTGTTATTATCGTGAAGATATTCAAAGAAGACCCGGATATCATAGGCGTAGGCCAGACGTGTCCTTGCGGATGTGTATTCGCTGATCCCGCGGAAAAACTGTCGGCAGAAAGAGGGCAGGGTCTCTAAAACATCCCTCATTTTCTGAACATTTCCAATATTCTGTTGGTCGTGATAATTGCTGCTGTGTTTAGCGTCCATCTACAATTCCCATCCTTCCAGTCTGCCGCTCAAAACAGCGGTAAACATCCTTTCTTTTACGCCCGGCGTTTCCAGATTGATCCCGCGCAGCAGCTCTTTGACATATTCGCGCTTGGTATGCCCGTCCGCCGGACACGGACTTTTCACGACCGGGACATCATACTTGTGCACAAAACCGATCACGTCCGCCTCATTCATATAGATCAGCGGCCGGATAACGGTGATGCCTGTGCGGTCCAGATAGGTGACGGGGCGGAAAGTATGGAACCGCCCTTCATAGATCAAGGACATCATCATCGTTTCCACGACATCATCCTTGTGATGCGCATAAGCCACTTTGCTGCATCCGATGGCTTTCATGGCGTCATTCAGCGCGCCCTTGCGCATTTTGGCGCAGAGTGAGCAGGGATTGCTTTCTTTCCGGTCTTCAAAAACGATCTTGGCAATATCCGTCTGCACGATATGATATTCGACTTCAAGAGAAGTGCACAATTCCTTTATCCGGTCCAGATTCAGGTTATCAAAACCCAGATCCACCGTGACGGCGCAGAGTTCAAAAGGGATTGGATAAAATCTTCTGAGGCCCTGCATCGCGTACAGCAGAGTCAGGCTGTCTTTGCCGCCGGATATTCCGACTGCGATCCGGTCGTTTGGCTGGATCATATGATAATCGTCTATCGCTTTGCGCGTCAGACTATACACTTGCTGCAGTTTCATTGCGTCTTCCTTTCGTATTGGATTCGGGCGGGTACCACTGTGTTTATTATACAAAATATTTTTTTTTAATAACAGACTTTTTGTATTTTTAATTGGATATGTTTTAATTTCATAAAAAAATTATGCAGATCATGAAAAAAATGGTATACTAAAATCAATATCACGCAGTATGCCTGTCTGCTGTTTAGGTGTCGGCATACGGCGGACAGACGGAAACGGAGCAGAAGTATGAAATTCAGATTTGAAAAAAAATATCTCTATTGGGGAATCACAGCTTTTCTGGTAATTGCTGCCAGCATCCTGTTTTATTATATTTTATTCCACAGATCCAATCTTTCAAACGGTTTCGGCATAATGATCGATATCGCAATGCCCATCATTGACGGGTTTGTTCTGGCCTATCTGATAACTCCGGTTTTAAATAAGGTTGAAAAGCGCATTATCGAACCTATATATGTGAAGGCAAAGATCCCGGCCACCCCGAAGAGCAAACGCAGGATGAGGGGGCTCTCGATCTTTATGACGATCGTGCTGATCCTCGTGATACTCTACGAGTTTTTCGGCTTGGTCATTCCGCAGGTCGTGCGCAGCATACAGAGTATTATCTTTCAGTTCCCGATCTATATCAATAACCTGAGCAACTGGGCTTTGGGGCTCATGAAGAACAATCCTGATTTGGAAAATGTGGTAAACTCGCTGATCGACCAGTATTCGTCGAAGATCCTCGACTATGTCAACAGCAATCTGCTCCCGAATATCAACAACCTGATCAAGACGTTGTCGTCAAGCGTGATCGGAATGTTCAAGGCGATGTGGAACTTTGTGATCGGCTTTATCATTTCCATCTATGTACTGGGAAGCAAGGAAAAATTTGCCGGACAAGCCAAAAAGATCGCCTACGCGCTGTTTGACCGCAAAACGGGAAACCATGTGATCTCAGGATGCCGTTTTGTACATAATACGTTCATCGGATTTATCGGCGGCAAGATCGTCGATTCCATCATTATCGGGATCATCTGCTTTATCTGTACGACGATCATCGGCACGCCTTATGCGATTCTGGTCAGTGTCATAGTCGGCGTCACGAATATCATCCCGTTCTTCGGGCCGTGGATCGGCGGCGTGCCAAGCGCTTTGCTTGTGCTGATGGTCGATCCGATGCAGGCGTTGTATTTTGTTATCCTGATCTTGGTGATCCAGCAGTTTGACGGAAATATCCTTGGCCCCAAGATACTGGGAGATTCCACGGGGCTGTCCGGCTTCTGGGTAATCTTTTCCATCACGATCTTCGGCGGCCTGTTCGGCGTTCTCGGCATGATCGCAGGGATACCGATCTTCGCTGTATTCTATGCGGGCGTAAAGCTGTTGGTGGACAAACTTCTGACCAAGAAAAACCTGCCCACCTCCATACAGCAGTATATGACGGTGGGGCACATCGATGAATCCCTTTGCTTTACGGAATATGTCCCGCCCGCCAAAAAGAAAAAGAAACGGACAGAAAAAAAGAAAGAACCAGAAGACGATCCGCCGAAAGAATAACGACCTATTTATGATAAAGGAGAGAAACATTGCGATTCCTGATCCAGAGAGTAAACAGCGCTTGCGTAGAAGTCGATCATAAGACCATCGGTTCCATAGGACGCGGATACTGCGTTTTTGTGGGGATCTCCGATACCGATACCAGAGAGATCGCGGACAAAATGATCCGAAAAATGGTCAATCTCCGTATTTTCAGTGATGAAAACGATAAGATCAACCTCGATCTGTCCGCTGTCGGCGGCAGCCTGTTAATTATTTCACAATTTACGCTGTACGCGGACTGCCGTCACGGAAACCGTCCGTCTTTTACGGATGCCGGAAAACCGGGCCCGTCTGAAGAATTATATAACTATATCATCGAAAAATGCCGGGAAAGTGTGCCTGTAGTGGAACACGGAGAATTCGGCGCTGATATGAAGGTGTCCATTGAAAATGACGGACCCTTTACGATCTGGCTGGATTCGGAACGATTATTCTAAAGCCCGATCTTTTCCTTTTTTAACGGAAACGTCCGCCGCAAAAAGCGGATCAAGACGCTGAGCATATTGATACCGAGCAGAAGGTAAGTTATCGTAAAGATTCCTGTTATAAATCCGTAGCGGTAATAAAGCATCAGGAAATCGACGGAGAACACCATGCCAAAACCAACTGAATGGACCGCCATCCAGATCGTATCCGACAGTTTATCCTGCCGGATATTTTTGTCATATTCCTGAAAGAACAAAAACAGGACAGGTATGTAATAAACCAGAGTATATTCCCAGTTCGACGGCAGATAAGATACCAGGATCCCGCTTATAAAGAACGCTTCCTGCCATTTCTTGGAGCAAAGGAAGAAACAGAGCAGGGAAAATGCCAGGAATACAAAATTGATAACGACCGCAAACGTATCTGCGTATATTTCATTCATTCCCAGTTTAAATCCAAGATATTTTGCCATTCCGCATACGGTATTTGTTTTGTTCGGATCAATGTAAGACGCAAACCCGGTCAGAGTCTTGACCAGATCGGTCATTCCCTGCGATCCTCCGAAAAACAAAAAGGGAACAAAGATCGCAATAACGCCGTATATCATCAGCCGAATGGCTTTTTTCCACTCTTTTCTTTTTAAATATACAACGCCCGCCACGGCGGGATAAAGCTTAAATCCCGCGCAGACAGCTGTAAGGATGAGCGCGGCTTCCTGTTTTATTCTGTTATCCGAATCCATCCATATCCATGCTAATGCAAGCAGAATCGCGACCAGAATAACCACATTGCCCTGCTGCACCGAAGTACACATAAAAGGGTAGGACAACAGCAGGGAAAGCGGCAGAAATATGGTATATTTACAGCCTGTCTTATGAAAATACTGCGCAATGCAATAGAGCAGAAGGATCATAAGCGCCATGTTGTATACGACAAACACCACCAAGGCGTTATCCGCATCCCGGTAATTCTGCCAATTTAAAATACTTTCACTGTCCTTATACGGAGAAATGCTCCACAAAAATGTATACAATATATAGGCAAAAGGAGGAAAACTATAGGGATCCCCATAGGAATACATGATAGACGTATGATATAATAACTCCAGAATCCGTCTGCTGCGCAGCCGTCGTGCTGACGCACTATAAGATTCTGTCGTTACCATATCAGGTGAAATCAAATGCTCGCTGTGCTCGCGCTTGATTTCCTGCTGATATGGTATAATAATAATCCGAAAATAAAAAAGAACTGCTGAGAACGCACTGTCGGAACAGATCTCCGTGACAAATGATATTGCATACAAAAAAAGCCGCAGTAATGCTAAGGCTGACAAATAAAAACAAATCTATCGGTTTTATTTCCGGACGGATCATCTTATGAGTATGAAAATACTTCAAAATCTGCACCTCATAACACAAATGGTAAAATGCGATAAGCACATTATAACATTATGCATTACTTTATGCAATACATATGTAATACAATCAGATTGCTGATTGGAGTGCATATTAAACAGCAAAATTAAAATATGATATGAAATATACAGGTATTATATATTGTGGATATGAGGAGGAACTACCGAAATGGCATTTCAAATCAAATCAGACCGCAAAGAAACCGAAACCAAATCGATCCGATTCCCGCTTGATCTGATAGAAAAAATAGAAAATGTGATCAAAGGAAACGACGTGACATTTACCGGTTTTGTGATTCAGGCGTGCGAATATGCACTGGATAATATGGATGTAAATTAATAATATACTAAAATATATATTAATAACATAGCAAGCACGGCTGCACACACACAGTTTGCAAAATGGCTGTTATAGCTTCAAATACATACATTGTGGATATCGTTTAAAACGTATATACTATTCGTTAAACTTGTGTTTTGCGCATAGTTCTATGTGGGACAAACCACTCGCCAATACCGTGTGCCTTTGCTCTAAATGAGCATTTATTTTGTTTTCTTGAAAATATATTGAGAGGCCCAATTATCGAGCCTCTCTTTTAACTGCTTTCCATACTTTATTACAGATCTTTCCCGCGGGCACAACAGGCGCAGCGCTCAAAACATAATTTGCGGGCCGGGTCCTATATCTATCGATTCTCAAAATCCTCGACGAACTGCGCAATCAGTTTGACCGATCCGTCTATGCCGAGAATACCGCTGTTGATGGACAGATCATAGCTGTCTGCACGCCCCCATTTCTTGGAAGAATAATAGTTGTAATAGCTTTGTCTGGATTTATCCTTCTTATTCATCATATCAATGGCCTTCTGCTCCGTTGTGATATCGTCATAACGCTCCATGATACGCTTTACTTTGCTCTGCTGGTCGGCATGGATAAAAAGATTGATGCAATTCTTATAATCATGCAGCGCATAGTCCGCACATCTTCCGACGATCACGCAGGGACCTTCATCCGCTATCTTTTTGATCGTATCGAACTGCGCAAGAAACACTTTATGGCTGATCGGCATATCCACAAACGATGAAGAATTATAGCCAAAAGAATAAGTATCCATCACCAAATTATACAGGAAAGAATTTGTCGGGCGCTCGTCGTGGTTCTGGATCATTTCTTCACAGAAACCGCTCTCTTTGGCCGCTCTGGACAGAAGCTCCTTGTCATAAAACTTTATCCCGAAGTAATCCGCCACCCGTTGGCCGATCTCACGGCCTCCTGAGCCGAACTGACGTCCGATCGTAATAATTGTATTCATAAAACAATCTCCCCTTTCTGCCGCGAAATTCGTCCCCTTGCAGGAACGATGCCTTATCTGTCTGGATATTTATATTATATACGGTTTACCATGAAAACGCAAATGCGGTTTTCGGGGAAACAGCCCATCATTTTTCACATATTTTGTTCAAACTCTTCCATGCTGCCCGCTCTGGCCGCCAGCTTATGCCATCTGCTTAAGACCGCAGGATCGTCCTGCGCCTGCAGCAGTTCCATGATCCGCTGCGGGATCTGCCCCAGATCCTCCAGCAGTTCCGTGATGGCATTGATCATGCCCTGCTCGACACCCTGTTCGATCCCTTCTCTGCGCCCGCGCTCGATCAGCTCCTTTATCGCGTTACACATATCTACTCTGCCCTCCTTCTCTCCATAGGACTTCACTTTCATCAGTTCATTGGTCTTCGTATACTCCGCGATCATGTCGTAGGTGTCAGGCTCCATCGCCCGGTAGGCCGGGTCTTTTACCGTCAGTTCGTACAGTTTATCCGGATCTCCCGCATATCTAAGGCAGTCGAACACCTGCTTCACATCCGTTTTGAATACGTCCGTATTACCGAACTTTCTGACTTCGCACAGATATATCCTGTAATCATTCACTTTGTCCCTTAATTCCAGCGGGATGTCCGTAAAATCCAGAATGTCATGCAGGGCCGCCGCCCCGTCCCAGTCCTCACCGTAATAGAGCACCACCGTCACACAGGGCGACAGCCTGCTGTCCTTTGCAAAGCCGGACAAGAACTCCGCTTTCGTGACATCCTTCCTGTTCCTGACTTCCTTTCTGGTCTGCACAGCCTGTTTCTCATATTCCGCCATGTCGTAGGACATACACCGAAGCGGCATCAGATAGTCTGTTTCTTCCTGATTCTCCAAGCCGATCACCATGAAGTTGACTCCGAAGGCCGCCTGCCGTACCAGATCACGGCGTCTGTCCTTCAGGGCGCAGTTTTTCCTTCTGCGCTTGCTTATACCGGGATCTGTGCAGCCGTCAACGCTATTGCCACCGCTGTTTTCTATCTTTCCATAATCCATGGCGTCGAACTGCCCTGTCTGGCTGTCCAGTTCCGTAAGATCCTCCGCCGTAAGTACCTGTCTGCCCTCACACAGCAGGCCGTTGATCAAATCGGCGAACCGTCCGGCGTCGTGGAAATATCCCTTCTTCTGCAGGTCTTTTCTTCCCATTCTTTTCCTCCCTTATGAAATTTGTGATACATATAAGGGATTCTTTCAGAACAGAAATACAAGACGTGCATCCAGAACCATAGATCCCCCAGATATGTTTGTAGTTATAATATCATATATGAAAAAGGATTGCAACAGGATTTTCAGAAAAATTTAAACGATATTTCGTCTATTTAGAATTTTATTTACTTTACTGAATGGCACGCCGAATTCTCCGGCTGCCTCAAGATCGCCCTTTTTATTCAGCTTATAATAGGCCAGGGCCCTTTCATATACTGTTTCATAAGCCGTATTTGCCGCGGCGGCAATATCCCTTATCCTATCTATTTTCGATCATAATTGATCCCCTCTGCGATCATGTCAGCCGCGCCCCGCAGCCCGATCTTTATTAATCCGTCAATAAGCTCCTTCGTGTTTTTCTGTTTTAACCGACTGAAGCACCTGACGATTTCGACCATAGTGTCATATCCGTATTTTTGGTAAACCTGATAAAATAAAACAGTTCCTTTTTCATGTACTCCGTCAGGGCGGGAACCATCGGAGGTTTTTATTGCAGGCAGTTTATCGTAAAGTTCAATTTTAGGCTTTAAAATATTATCAAAAAGGCTCCTGTCGTTCCTGTATAACGCAAATAACAAAGCCGACCAATCCGCTGTCGTTTCATTAAGCCAATCCTCCCAGCTTCCGCAGTCTGCTCCGCAGCACCAAATGTGTGCGATCTCATGTGCAAAAAGGTATGTGCGCCCCGCCTCGTCAGAATCCGGGACCGTACACCACACTAAATTTTCCCTTTGGTACGCTCCGCCCGTTTTTATATACGGATATGCGCATACAATATCCATCTTTGAAATGACCTTTTTATCAAACAATATATTATTATAATATTGCAGGATGCTATTGTATATATCTACACATTTTTCCGCCGTATCCTTTATGCTTTCGTCAATGTAAAAAATATCTACAGCCGGGCTTATAACTGTATGCAGTTTTTCTTTTGAAAACGCCACGATATTACAGCGGTCCGATTCCTGATTTCCATATATCCAGACATCGTCAGCATCATGATATTCTCCCTTTACAACAAACCATTTGTGTCCATTTTTTATTATGACTTTATCATCTGAAGTATTTACAGACAAACTATCGGGAAACCAAACAGAATACCAGTTCAGCGAAACGAAATCTTCAGTGATTTCATTATGCCAGTTTTTTTGATTGGCTTCGTCAAAATGTATGCTTCCATTATATCGTATATCAATCTCTGACATTGGAAAGCTGCCCGCTGCTGTGATCTTCTGTGACAACGGTCTGAACATCTGCTCAACGGTTTCCTGTTTGTAAAAAGATACGCTGCGGTTTGAAGAAGTTATTGATTCGATGCACAGATCATTGTTTAAAATGAAGGACACTTCCCTTACCGGATCATCTAAAAACTTAATATGGGCTTCTGCTTCAAAGGAATCATCAAATAATTCTAATGTTATCGTCATTGTTCCGTTAATATCCATTTTAGTATTTTCCATGCTGTTTGTTTTCCTTCTGGATCGAAAAAATTGACAGGCACCCGCCTTTATGACGGATGCCTGTTTATATAAAGATATTAATATTACACAAATACTCCGGCTGATATTATGCCTTTTTCTTCTTGAGCTGTGCGGAAAATGTCTGGATCCCCTCGATCACAAGAATAATGGCAAGGATCACCATTGCCGCCGCAAAGAGCATCTGGAACCAGTCGCCCCACGCTGCCGCAGCATCCGGCACAAGACCTGCAATCAGTTTGATCTTGCTGATCACGGTCATAACAAGGCTTGTGATCGTAGCGATCAGCATGAACGCCATAGGAATATAGAACATCTTGTTATTCTTGCCTGCATTTCCAAGCCATGCAGCTACAGCCATCAGAGCGATACCTGCAAGAAGCTGATTGGCAGCGCCGAACAAGCCCCAGATCTGGCTTAAGCTCAAACCGCCCAAGATACAGCCGATCACTACCATAAGCAGCGTTCCTGTCAGCGGGAAAGCAAGGACCTTGCGGATACCTTTTGCATCCTTATAGGTTGCTTCGTCCTTTTTAAGGAACAGCTCGGAGAACATGAAACGGCTCAGACGGGTACCGGTATCCAAGCTGGTCAGTGCGAATACGGAAACCGCCAGTGTCAGCAGCGCATAGATCGTGCTGTAAACGGTGGAGGTAGAGGTACCGAACATGGTTGCGATACCTGCCGCAAACGCCGCCGCCGGAGAACCGAACTCACCGCCGGTATAAGCCTTATATACCATACCTACCGCGATCAGGGAAATAATGCCCAGCGCGGACTCGATCAGCATGGAACCGTAACCGATGGGTTTCGCGTCTTTCTCGTTGGCAAGCTGTTTGGACGATGTACCTGTGGAGATCAGGCTGTGGAAGCCGGAACATGCGCCGCAGGCAACCGTGATGAACAGCGCCGGGAACAACGTGCCGATGCTGGTCTTCCATCCCGTAAAGACAGGGATATCAAAAGATGCCGTACCGGTAAACGCCGAAGCAAAGATACCGATCAGCGCTACCGCCATCATCGCATAAAGCAGGAAACTGGATAAGTAATCACGAGGCTGCAGCAGGATCCATACCGGAACTAAAGATGCGATCGTGATATAAGCGCCGATCGCAACGATCCATGCCGTACGGCCCATGGCAAAACCGAAATTCAAGCCAAGCACGATCATGAGAACGATACAGACAACACCGCCGATACTGGCAGGAAGAGTCTTGATACCCAGACGGTTGGTTACCAGACCATAGATGATCGCCAGTACAATGAACAGCAGGGAAATAATCGCAGTCGTTTCATTGCCTGTAGGACCGCTTGTAAAGCCAAACGGATTTGTGGAAGCAAAGGTCCCGGCTACCACGTTCACGAAGGAAGCGATAACCAAAATCAATACCAGCAGAGCAAAAATAATAAACAGTTTCTTTGCTCTGTCGCCCATGGAATCTTTGATGATCTCACCTACAGATTTACCGCCGTGGCGGATCGATGCAAACAGGGAACCGAAGTCCTGAAGACCACCGAAGAAGATACCACCGATCACACACCATAAAAATACCGGAAGCCATCCGAAAACGGATGCCTGAATCGGTCCGTTGATAGGACCTGCACCTGCAATGGAAGAAAAATGGTGGCCCATCAGTACGGCCGGCTTAGCGGCAACATAGTCTACACCATCTTCCAACTCGACAGCAGGCGTCTTTCTGTCAGGGTCAATGCCCCACTGTTTCGCAAGCCATGAACCATAGAATACATAGCCAAGAACAAGCAAAACAATTGCTGCTACGATAATTAAGATCGCAGTCATAGCTAAACACCTCTCTCTTCTCTCTTTTTCATTACTTGTAAGAACCGTTTATCAGTTCTTCCGAGGTCAGGCCGCTCCACCGGTCTGCCTCATTATATTGCGAAAGAGCTTCTTAAGACTTTTTCCCCGTCTGTTACAGAAAAAGTTTCCCGTCGAAGTCTCTATGGCAACCAAGGAATAATGACTCCACCCCTGAAATGTATAACGGTAACTCTTATAATGTCTGGATTTTTTGATATATTCCGCCGCCTCTTCGGCAATGTGCTCCGCCACAATGACCAGAACGATATCTGTACTGCGGTGATTGGCATGCGGCACTACTCTGGACAGGCCTTCCGTCCATGCCCGTTCGTCCAGTTTCTGCACATCCGCATATCCCACGTTCTGCGATGCGGCAAAAAATATGTACTCATGGGCGTCCGCTTCCGACAGGGTCGCGCTTTTTACCAGAAAATACTGTTCGTCATGCGTATGAAAAACCGCTTCCGCGGCAAAAGGCTCTACGGCGTTCTCTGTTGTTACGTTGTAATACCGTTTGTAGGATCTTAAGAGCGCTTGAAGCGTTTCGTCAACGGTCATTTTCCACCATCCTCTCCCGCCGGTTCCTCACCGGCCGATGGAATGTCTGCCGTCTGGGGACCGCTGTCCGGTGTTCCGGCGATGGCGTCGGGCGCCAGACTGTGCATACGCTCCATCAGGACCTTGGCGGCATGTGAACCCGGCAGCTGTATCTGCGCCAGTTCTTTCTCCGCGTCGCAGACCACGAAATGTTCCACGGCAAAATCGCCTTTGCCGCAGCACAGCTTGGCAGGGACCAGCATGACGCGGCGGAAATAGCGATATATGGCAGGATACGGTATATAATATACTTTGCGGACAACGCGGAAATAAAACCGTTCCGTTCCCAGACGGATCTTGCCGATCTGCTGGGCTGCCTTGTATTCGTTTTGAAGCGTTTCATTTGTGACGGTTTTATCACTGACCGATGCGGTCAAAGCATAAAATTTCATGTTCCACCTCAAATAAAAAACACGGTGAGCCCCGTGTTTATCGCCCGCCTTTGAGCACTTTCGATCCGTTTTTATAACAATACAAATCTTATAATAGCATAATTTGGCATATTTTACAACACATCGGCGAAAAAACATTTTGATTGCCGCATATTATACCACCGTTATGAATTATCGTTGCATAATATGCAGAAGATGCTCAAAATATTCCGGGAGCGGGGCCGTCACTTCGAGGTACTCTCCCGTGGAGGGATGAACAAATCCCGCCACCATTGCGTGAAGCGTCTGGCCCTGAAGCTTATAAGGCGTTTTTCTGCCGCAGTACACTTCGTCGCCCAGAACCGGATGGCCGATGTGGGCCATGTGCACGCGTATCTGATGGGTGCGGCCTGTTTCCAGCTGACATTCGATATAGGTATACTCCCGATAGCGTTCCAACACTTTATAATGAGTTACCGCCGTGCGGCCGCCGTCCACGTTGACCGCCATCTTCTTCCGGTCCTTCGGATCTCTTCCGATGGTCGTCCGTACGGTTCCGTCCTCCTGCCCGATCACGCCGTGTACGATGGCCCGGTATCTGCGTGTGATCGTATGCTCTTTCAGCTGTGCGGCGATCGCATTGTGCGATCGGTCGTTTTTGCATACGATGAGCGCGCCGGTCGTATCGCGGTCTATCCTGTGCACGATGCCCGGACGCAGGCTCCCGTTGATGCCGGAAAGGCTGTTTTTACAGTGGTACAGGACCGCATTGACCAACGTTCCGCTGTAGTGCCCCGGCGCGGGATGGACCACCATTCCTTTTGGCTTATTGACGACCAGTACATCGTCGTCCTCATACAGGATATCAAGCGGAATGTCTTCGGCTTCTATCGCGGGCTCGGCGGCTTCTGGGATCATGAAGAGGATCTCGTCGTCCACTTTGAGCCGGTATCCCGCCTTTTGAGGCTTGTCATTCACCAATACGGCGCTGTCTTTGATGCATTTTTGTATGTAAGACCTTGATAGATCCGGAAGGGCTCCTGCGATCCATTTATCCAGACGGCAGTCGTCTTCGCCCAGCCCGATCTGATACGCAAACGGTTCCATATCACTTAAGTTCCCTGTAACGTTTCTGCTTGAAACTGATAAAATTCAGATCGCTCTCCTTATACACGAACAAAAGAAGGATCACCAGAACTGCGGTAGAGATCGTTACATACATGTCCGCGACATTGAAGATCGGGAAATTGATCAGCACAAAATAGATAAAATCGACCACATAGTTCAGGCGGATGCGGTCTATCATGTTGCCGATGGCTCCTGCGGCTATCAGGCTCAGCAGGATATGAAGGATCCGGTATTTTTTGTTGTCCGGGATCTTATAGATCACATAACAGATAACGCTCAGGATCACGACCGCAACAAAGATAAAGAAAGCTTTTTGGTTCTGAAGCATCCCGAACGCCGCGCCCTTATTTTCCAGATAATTCAATTCCAGAACGCCGTTGATCAGCACATATGCGGGCTTGTCCTTTAAATGTACGACAGCCAGATATTTCGTATACTGGTCCACGGCCACAAGTGCGCAGATTATGATGATATCCAAAAGGATCCACAATTTTCTCTTTAATTTCATGCCTTCGCGTCCTCATCGCTGAAATAGATCTCGTTAATTGCAGCCAGTATCTCTTCGTCCGTCACGTTCTTGTCGATCACGGCTTTGCCGACTTTTTTCAGCAACACGAATCTGATCTGGGAGCCTTCCATTTTCTTGTCGGACTTTGTCAGGCGCAGGATCTCTTCCGGTTCGATGGAATCGATGCTGATGGGAAGGTTGAACGGGACGAACATATCGCGCACCTCATAATACTCCTCCATGGACAGCCAGTTGTGTTTCCATGAGATATAGGCTGCCGCCACCATTCCGAGCGCTATGCACTCGCCGTGTACCATTTCAAAATCCATGTATTTCTCGATCGCGTGTCCGATCGTATGGCCGAAGTTCAGGAGCGCGCGGTCCCCCTGTTCCTTTGGATCCTTCTCCACCACCAGCTTCTTGACCATGCAGCTTCGCATGATCATCTCCTGCAGCACTTGGGGGACTCTGTCGTGGATCTCATACATATTGTCGAGGAGCCATTCGTAGAACATGGCATCCTTGATCAGACCGTGTTTCATGACTTCGGCGAAACCGGCATAAAACTGCCTGTCGTCCAGTTCCTTCAAGGTGGAAACGTTCATGTACACCAGTTTCGGCATGTAGAAAGCACCTACCATGTTCTTGTAGCCGTCAAAATCAACGCCCGTCTTGCCGCCGATGCTGCTGTCCGCCTGCGCGAGCATCGTCGTGGGGATCTGGACGAAATCCACGCCTCTCAGATAAGTGGCCGCCGCATAGCCGGTGACGTCGCCGACGACTCCGCCGCCCACCGCGATCAACAGGTCCTTCCGGTCAAAATGTGCCTCGATCAGCGCTTTATAGATGCCTTTTACCGTATCCAGCGTTTTGCTGGACTCCCCGGCGGGAAAGGTATACACGAGCAGCTCCTTACAGTGTCCTGTCAGAAGCCCCCGCAGGGTATCGCCGAACAGTCTGACCGTATTGGAATCCGTTATGAGCGCGGCCCTCCTGTTCTCTATATCAAGGGCCTGCAGCTCCTCGACGAGCAGATCGAAACTGTCCGTAAAGACAATATCATAGCAGGGTTTATTCGCATAGTTGATCGTCATCCTGTCAGCCATATCTTTCCTCCGTAATAGGCATATGTAAACGCGCGAAAACTTCCTGACAGTTGTGTCAGGAAGTTATCACACATTGCTTAGATTCCGTTATTGATCGGGACATCGAAAGATCCGGACAAAATCTCCTGAAAATCACCGGATATATCGACGCTCGCAGGTGTAATAATAAAGATATAATGAGATATTTTCTGCAGGTTGCCGGAGATCGCGAAACAGGAGCCCGACGTAAAGTCGATGATCCTCTGGGCGATATCCACATCCAGACCTTCCAGATTCAACACAACGGTCCTGTTCGCCAGAAGCGTTTCCGTGATCTCTCTTGCGTCCTCCACCGTGGTAGGTTTTATCACACATACTTCCATGCCGGTGCCCGGCATTTTCTTCATCTGGCGCATGGGCGTCACTTTCGGACTCGGCTTCTTGACCGGTTCTTCCGGTGCCGCGTCCTCTCTTGCGGTGCCCGGCTTCCTGACCGGTTCGGGATCGTCGTCGTAGTAATCGTCGTCATAGTAGTCGTCTTCTTCCGGATTCAGCTTCATGGCATTGAGAAACTTGTCCATCACACTCATTACATATACCCTCCATCATTCCGCGTTATTCCCTTAAAAAATTATGTATACTAAACATCGTCGTAATGTCTTTCTCCGAAGATACCGGTACCCACACGGATATACGTCGCGCCCTCTTCTATGGCGGTTTCGTAATCTCCGGTCATACCCATAGAAAGTTCTTCCATAAAAACATTATCAATGTTTTTATGTATTATGTCAACATATATTTGCTTTAATTTTGCAAAATATAGTCTGTTTTCTTCCGGATCATCTACATATGGTGCTATCGTCATTAAACCTTTGACGACGATATTCGGCAGCTGTGCGGCTTCTTCCACCAACGATACCGCCCCTTCAACGGTCGTGCCGAACTTGCTCTCCTCTCCGGCCACATTCACTTCGATCAGGATTGGGACCGTCACATTCTTTTTGACGGCTTCTCTGCTGATCTCCTCGGCCAGACGCAGGGAATCCACGCTGTGGATCATATAGACTTTACCGACGATATACTTCACCTTGTTGCGCTGTAAATGGCCGATCATATGCCAGCGGATATCTTTCGGCAGCTGATCGTATTTATCGACCAGCTCCTGAACTTTGTTTTCTCCGAAATCGCGGCATCCCAGATCGTACGCTTCCTGAAGCATCGGGACCGGTTTCGTCTTGCTGACCGCGATCAGTTTCACGTCTTCCGGCTTCCGGCCGCTCCTCTCACAGGAATCTTTTATCTTTTCATATACTTTATCAAGATTATCCTTTACCATCCGCTTCTCCTGCCTTCCGGCTGCCGCCTGCATCCTTTTCAGCCTTCCGCTGTTGGCCTGCACCTTTTTCAGTCTTCCGGTTTCCGGCCTGCCGCCCGCTTTCTTCATTCTGCCCCGCAGCGCTTCGCTGCAGGCGGGCTGCCTTCGTTACTCATAGATAAATTGATTGTCGTTTACCGTAGAGGCGTCCAGTACGATAAAATCATACACGTTCAGTCCGTATACGGTGTTGGAACGCACAATGGAGTATTCGTCATTCTGATACAGTACATTGACCTGCTTGAAATCGGCATATCCTTTGTTGATGTTGTATACCCCGGTAAGCGAACCCGTCTTGCTGACGGCATATTTCTCCGTGGACTCCGGCTTCACGATATAATCGCCGGGCTGCAGCACCGAATCATCCAGATAATATTCCGTATCCGTGGCGTCGTAGATGGTGGTCGGAACGAACTGCGTGGCCAGATTGCCCTCCTCGTCGATCGTTTCCAGAAGCACGCCGTCATTGCCGCCGTTGCCGCCTTTGGTCACATATTCCTTGGGCACGATAAAAAATTCCTTCTGAACAATGGCGGAATTGGGGATCTTAAGCCCTTTCTCGTCCTCCAGAAGCAGTTCGATATCGATGAAACGGTCCGTACAGAACGTGATCATGGAATTGGTGAACGTCAAAGATACGAAAACATCTCCGTCTTCGTTTGTGTAGGAGGCTGCTTCACCCCATGATGTATACTGGTTCTTTAAAAAACGCACTTCCACATATTCCTTCTCCAGAAGTTCCTCCGCCATCGCTTCATCCACCTGTATGACGATGGACCAGTCCTCGTTGGTGGAAAGCTTGTACACGGGATCTCCGTTCGCGATCAGTTCGTTGTTCACCAGATAGGTTTTCTCGTAATTCTTCTGGTCGAAGAGATCCGCCGTCATATCTTCCAGATGCAGATCTTCGTATCCGTCTATGGAATAGGTGACGATACCGCTCTTGGGGGCGTTGCGGTAGTTGATAAACATCGAACCCGCGGCGTTATTCAGATCGTCCACATTCGCAAGGATGTTATAATTGGAAAGTTTGAGTGCCGTACCTTCCACGCTGTGCTTAAAACTGTATGTATCTGCGAACTGCGTCCTGTCAAAACGGTTGGCAAAAGCCGTTATCTCCGTTTTCAGCTCCGTAAGATCGGAATCCGACAGCATGTTTTCTCCGTTCTCGCTCGTGTTGATATAGTCCGCCAGACGTCCGGTTTCGTCCACGGTATAGACCAGATCTCCGGCGGCCACGCGCTCCCCTTCCCGCGCGAAATAATTTACATATCCGGCGTCGGTCCCCGTGATGATCTCCTCCGTGCGCAGGGCGATGCCTTTATAAATGCTGTTCGACGTCAGGGAGCCTTCCTTGACGCTGTATCCGACGATGTGGTCAGTCCGGAAATACATCAGGACGCAGATCACTACATAGACGAGGATAGCGGCGAATATCAGCATACCGATATTCAGGTTCCAAGGCTGTCTGTATTTTGTTATTTTCCCTGAATTGCCTGCCAAAGCACATTCTCCTCTAACATGTCAAAAACCCCGGTCATGCCGAGGTTTTATGGAATTACACGCTTATCGATATAGGTATCTGTTACAGCGAAACAATGATCTTGGACTTCAGCTCCTCCGGCAATACATGTTCGTCGACCGAAACGCTCAATACAAAGTCAACGTGGAATTTGCCGCTGATGGCCTCCAGTTTGTCGATCACGTCGCCAATGCCGCTCTCGTCCACGCAGGCAATCTTCAGAAAACTGTCAAAATACATGTGCTGCAGATCGTGGTCCTGAGAAATGATGCCGCAGATAAAACCGATAAATTCGTCTTTATTCGTAATCAGATAATCGGAAACGTCGATCAGCCTGATCTTGTTGTTCAGTTCGAACATATGTTTTGTACTCTTATCCAGATACACGACATTTCCCTGCGCATCCTTCACCACTGTATTTACTTTATCTAACAGATGTTTGGTCTTTCCTTTTCCTTTATTGCCTACGATTAATTGAACCATGGCGAAACCCTCCTAAAGTAAAATATTGTAACATCTATAATATGACTTCGTCTATTCACATTATAAGGGAAGGGAGCAAAAAAAACAACCCAAAAACTTATTTGATGGACTCCAGCAGTTTGGACATATCCGTATACAGGCCTTCGCCGGAAGGCTCTTTCATGATGATGGATATGTAAGGCGTCCCGCTGCTGTCCGTGGACAATATCATCATACAGTGCCCTGCCGCATTCGTCGTACCGGTCTTGCCGCCGATCACCTTGACATTGGACGGCATCTCATAAGTCCCTCTCAGATACTGATTGGTCGAATTGACCTCCAGCGTCTTCTCTGCGCCGCTCTGGTCTTTATAGACGGTGCTGTAAACAGGCGTCTGGATGATCCGGTTAAACAGGTCATACTTGATCGCTTCCTGAAAGATCAGATAGAGATCGTATGTCGTCATATAATGGTTTTCATCCGTCAGGCCGTTCGGATTGGTAAAATTGCAGTTTGTGGCCCCCAATTCCCTGGCTTCCTGATTCATCACCGCCACGAACTCTTCCACGGATCCCGAAATGCCTTCCGCGATCATGACTGCAACGTCGTTGGCGGAATAAATGAGCAGGATATACAAAGCCTGCTCCAGCGTCATTTGATCGCCGGGCTTCAGTCCGCACAGCTGCGCGCCGGGCTCCGTGATCAGCACGTTCTCGGACGCCGTGAGCATTTGATCCGGAGAACCGTATTTAATGGCGACGAGCGCCGTCATGACTTTGGTAAGACTGGCCGGATTGATCTGAACATTGACGTTCTTGGCATACAGCGTATCCAGTGTTTTCAAATTAAAAAGAGCGACAGCACCCGCCTCCGGCAGATCGATCCCCGTCATCTTAACGTCCTTGTCAGCGACGCACAGATCGGCCGCAAAAGGCTCCAGCGTTTCCTGATTGGTGATATTCAACAGCTGAAATCCGCTCACGTCATTATTCAGTTCATACGCCATGTCGTACTTGGCGCTGCCGCATCCTGTCAGAAAAACGGCGGCGGCAAGAACAATGGGCACAATCTTTCGTTTACGCACGCTATTTGTACATTTCACGCCACTCAAGATCTCCTCTGTCAAGTGATTTAATCAACAGTTCCGCAGTAGCCAGATTCGTAGCGAGAGGAATGTTATGCCGGTCGCACAGCATCACGACATTATTGACGTCAGGTTCATGCGACTTCGGATACAACGGATCGCGCAAAAATATCACAAGATCGATCTGATTATGTTCGATCTGCGCGCCGATCTGCTGCGCGCCGCCCAGATGTCCCGCAAGGTATTTGTGGATGGACAGATTCGTCACTTCCTCGATAAGTCGCCCTGTCGTTCCCGTCGCATACAGTTCGTTTTTGCTCAAAATACCCCTATATGCTATGCAGAAATTCTGCATCAGTTTTTTCTTCGCATCATGCGCAATTAAGGCAATGTTCATAAGCGGCCCCTTTCCATACTGTTCTGTCATTTTTTGCACTGAAGCCGTACATTGAGCACAAACCCGATCCCGATATACAGGCTGACCAATGAAGTCAATCCATAACTGACAAACGGCAGAGGGATACCCGTGTTGGGACTGGCCCCCGTGGCCACGGCAATGTTCAAAAGCCCCTGAAATCCGATCAGCGCCGCGACCGCAGCGGCAATGATCGTACCGGCCAGATCTTTTGCCCTCCTAGCTACCATAATACATTCAAATGAGATGAAAATCAATAAGACAATTACGATACAGCCCCCGACGAACCCAAATTCTTCCCCGATCACCGCATAAATAAAGTCGGTCTGGGGTTCTGAGATAAAATTGCCGTTTTTCACCGAGAGGGATTCGTTATTGTTGTATCCCTTTCCGTAAAGCATACCGGATCCTATGGCGGTCATGGAATTCAGCTGCTGATAGGCTTCGGTAGTCGCGTACTCCTCCGGATTGAGCCATGCAAGGATACGGTTCTGCTGAAAGTTCTTGATCAGATCCTGATCCGGCTCCAATATCATCATAAACAGGATGATGAACGCCGGGACCGCCACCGCCACCGCCGTAATGACATATTTCCAGCTGATGCCGCCCACGAAGAGGATCACGCAGAAAAGGATCGCGACCATGATGCTCGTGGACATGTCCGGCTGTTTGTAGATCAGCCAGATGGACGGCAGGAAAAACAGGACGCACATCAGGATGATCCTCAGCGAATTCATTTCTTCCTGATGTTTCTGTATGAACTGCGCAAAAAACAGGATCAGGAATATCTTGGCCGCCTCGGACGGCTGAAACTGTATGCCGAAGAGATTCAGCCACCGCTGCGCGCCGCCGTGCTCCTCGCCCATATACCTGACGAGCGCAAGAAGAACAAGGTTGACCGCATAAAGCACCCAGTAAAAGCGCAGAATGACCGAATAATCGAACAGGGAGATGACAAGCATCAGAAAGAATCCCAAGACAAATCCTGCGATCTGCCTTGACTGAACCGATTCCTGCGCGCTTCCGATGGCAAAGATACCGATCCATGTAAGCGCCGTCACCAGTATGATCAGCTTAAAATCATAGTCCTTGATATGATAATGTTTCAGCATAACACGGCCTCTCTTTCCCCGCGGTCCCGGCGCTGCCTGCGCCGGTTCCAAGGTCCTGCCCTTCTTTTGAAAACGCTACGGTATGTCGTGGTTCAGATCAAGAATGGGTATGTTCGCATACAGGGTCGGATTCTTCAGACTCCTTCCTTTGCTTCCCGTCTTGGTGATCTGTATCTCCATGCTTTTCGTATCGATCTTCATGTATTTGGATATCACTTTCGCTATGTCGTTTTTGATCATTTCCATCATTTCAGGCGAACAGTTGACACGGTCGGAGATCAACAGTATCTTTAAACGGTCTTTTGCTATTTCCCTAGAGCTTTTACGCTTCAATATATGTTTAAACACGTTCATCCCCTCCTAACTCCTATGAAAAATACCTGAAACTTTTGCCCAGAAAGAGATCCCCTTTTCCAGATCCAGAAAGGGAACGTCTTCTCCCAGTACACGGTGACAGATATTCTGATAGGCCCGTCCCGCAAGCGTATTGCTGCCGACCAGAGGTTCCCCCTGATTCGTTGCAACCACCACGTTTTCATCATCCGGGACCAGCCCTATCAAAGGCAGGGAAAGGATATCCACCACATCCTCGGAAGACATCATATCTCCGCGCCGGATCATATCGTACCGGATGCGGTTGATCACCAGATCCATTTTGTGTATCTCATTCGCTTCCAGAAGGCCGATGATACGGTCGGCGTCCCGGATCGCCGAAACTTCCGGCGTAGTGACCACAAGCGCCCGGTCGGCGCCGGCGATCGCATTTTGAAAGCCCTGTTCTATGCCGGCAGGACAGTCCAGAATGATATAATCGAACTGATCCTTCAGATGGTTGATCATCTTGACCATCTGCGCGGGATTGACAGCGCTCTTATCTCTTGTCTGGGCGGAAGGAAGAAGGAACAGGGTCGGATAACGCTTGTCCCGTATGATCGCCTGTTTGATGCGGCAGCTGCCTTCCACCACGTCCACCAGATTGTAGACGATCCGGTTCTCCAATCCCATCACGACGTCCAGATTGCGCAGCCCGATATCGGTGTCGATCAGAATAACCTTTTTGCCCATGGCGGCAAGCCCTGTGCCAACGTTTGCGGTAGTGGTGGTTTTGCCCACTCCGCCTTTCCCGGATGTGACGACAATTACTTCACTCATAGTTTTTTATGACCTCCTTCATGTGATGTATCATCGTCCCCTGAACGCAGCGCTGTAAAGATATCCGTTGTCAGAATATCGGATCATACAGGAAGATCGTTCAGTAATTCTTTGGTAATCGGCTCAATAACTACTCTTCCGTCCTGTACATAAGCGATCTTCGGCTGAACTTTTGGCTTGATCGACCATTTGCTCTGTTTCTCTGATGTCTTATATTTGAAATCACCGATCTTCAACTTCTCAGGTGACATTTCAAGCGCCGCGACAAAGTGCCCGTCTTCTCCCCCGCCTCCGGCGTAAGCCTGTCCGTACAGCCCGCCCAGTATGACGATATCCTTGTTGGATATGATGCTGGCTCCGGGATAGACGTCCCCAAGCACGATCACGCTGTTTTCCGTTTCCAGCATCTGCCCGTCTTTGAGCGTTCCTTTGTAGAATTGGCCCATATTCTCCATGGCCTGCTGATGGTAGGACAGTTTCTGGAGGGCCTTCACATAATTCTTGTTGGTCTCCTCATTTTTGCCCATGATACACACCACGTTCAGATCGGAATTGGCCGTAATGATATTTACGATCTGGCGCTCTTCCTGATCCGTCAGCTGACGCCCTTCAAAGGACAGCACCATGCTTGCGTCCTTAAAGAAATGCGCCGATTCGTTGAACTTATAGGCAATTTCCTCAAGCAGTTTTGAAAAGGGCATCTCGTCATCGAGAAAAATGGACAGCCCGTTTTGAAAACTTTTAATGATAACCGGATTTTTCATGACATCCTCCACCTGTTTCTTTCTGTCTTTTAGTCTGCATTAATGGCACCGCCCGCCAAAGAACCGGCAGTTCCCGTAATGATCTCGTCTTCCTCTTTGATACCGTAATAATATTCGTAAACATCTCTGGCGATCTGCGCGCTGTAATCGGACGTATATCCGTGAGCGACGCGGACCGTAACGGAGATCTCAGGATCGTCATAGGGCGCGTAACTGATAAAGAGCGCATGGTTGGAACGCGAACGGCTCTCCTGCGCCGTACCGGTCTTGCCCGCGACCGCGACGCCGAGATCAGAATAGTAGGATTTGCTCTCCACGACTCTGCGCATCCCGGTGTGGATGGCGTCCCAGTAAGCGGCGTCCATATCGATCTGATTGCGCACGGATGCCACATTGTCCTCCACCAGTTCGTTATTGTGGTCCATGATCTTATCTATCAAGGTTAAATTATAACATGTCCCGCCGTTTGCGACAGTTGTAACATATCGCGCAAGCCCCACCGTCGTAAAGCTGTTGGTGCCGTGGCCGATGGCGGAACGCACGGCGTCCTCGGTCGAAACGATCGGCGCATACTCTTCGATCTCTACGCCGGACGTTTCCGTCAATCCGTACAGATCGGCCGCTTTGGACAGTTTTTTCAGCGCCGTGTCGCTGTTATACGTATCTCCGATAATGCCCAGACGGTATCCGACCTCATAGAAGAACCAGTTGCAGGAGTGCTGCAGTCCGCCCGTGACATTCAGCGAGCCGTGCGCGCCCGGCGATATCCAGCATTTAGGCGCGGGGGATATCTTGTCGAACAGCCCCGTACAGGTGATCGTATCCGTAGTGCTGATAACGCCCTCCGTCAGCCCGGCCGTGGCTGTTACGATCTTGTAGGTGGAACCCGGCGCCGTTCTCTGCTGCGTCGCATAATTCAGCAGAGGCGAGGACAGATCGCTTTGAAGGCTTGCAAAATAAGAGGCGTTTACGCCGTTGGCCATCTTGTTATTGTCGTAACTCGGATAAGAAACAAGCGCCAGCACGTCGCCCGTATTGACGTCTGTGATAACGATGGAACCCGAATAGGGATCCAGAGCCAGCTGCGCCGGTGTGATATCCAGATTTTCAATGCGGCTTCGCATAAAGGCATAGGCGGTCTCCCGGCCGGAGCGGAACTGGCTCAATTCCTCTTCGGGGACATCCACGATGTTCTGCTCCAGAAGAAGTTCGCAGATCTGATGCCCCGTCAGTTCGTCCCCGTTGATCATATAGCGGTACATTCTCTTGTCAAAACCGGTATCCGTATCCAGATGATCGAATATATAGTCAAGGATCTTGTCATAGATCTCCACCGAGTCGGAGTATCGGGAATCGATATCGAGGGCCGGGACATTGATCCAGTTCTGCGAAATGGCATAATTCAGATATTCGTTCAGGCTGATCGTTTCGTCTTTGGTCCATGCGATATAGGTTTCGTCGTTCCGGTCCACGGCGTCTTTCAGGATGATGCCGCGGTCATTGAGCATGGAAACGATATAGCTTTCATAATTCTGATATTCGTCCGTCAGACCGTCATAGGGCGTGCAGACTTCTTCAAGTTCCTGGCGCAAAGACGCATACACCCACGCTTTCTTGTCGAGATATGCCTCGTACACAAGCCGCTCGGTTTCGCCCGCATGTTCCGACGTAAAATGGGACATATCTATGATGTTGTTGTTGATGCAGGCAAAATAAACGTCGTAGATCGGTATCCGTATGTTTCCGCCTGCGCCGCCTTCCGGCACCTTAAATTCCTTGATATTGTCGATCTTGTCAAGCAGGATCCCGGCGAGTCTGGATTCTAGCAGATGATAGCAGACCCTCTGCAGATCGGCATCGATCGTCAGCCAGATATCGTTGCCCGCGACGGATTCCACCCGGTCTCTCGTTTCAATGACCTTGCCCAGATTGTCCACATAGACGGTTTCCGAGCCCTTTTTGCCTTGAAGGACCGTTTCCATCGACGCTTCGATGCCGGACTTGCCCACGGTGTCGTTCAAGTCATAGGATTCGTCCAGTTCCTGAAGCTGCGCCAGTTCCTCCTGCGCGACTTTTCCGGTGTACCCTATGATCTGGGAAATGTATATGCTGTCGTCGTATTTTCTTATGGTTCCCTCCGCTATGGCGACGCCGTCCAGAACATCCGCATTTTCCATCACGACCGCCACGGTCTTCTCGGAAACGTTGTTCGCGACAGTGGTGGCGATGTATTTTTGATAGCTGTTGGCGCTCATCGCATAACGGATCGTGACGAGTTTCAGCACTTCTTCCTTGCTGTAACCGTATCCGGGGACAAACGTTTCCGAACTGCCCTCCTTCTTGTAGTCGCCGATCCCGTAACGCGAGGCGGGGCCTGTTCCGCACAGATAATCGATCACCTCGTCCGCCGTGGAATTTTTCTGTTTTTCCTCCAGTTCATCGATGGTCGGATACCCGTACACGTCGGCCAGAAAACGCAGCAGCTGCGTCCCCTCGACGTTGAACTGGTAGCTGCCGTTATTGTCGAGGATAATGTGGAAATCGCTGATGATCTTATCGCCGTTCTGCTCGATCATATCGATCAATCTCAGGATCGTATCGTTCAGTCTGGCGTTTTTATCCCTTCCGGACTCATATACGTCCTCGATCGTAACCGAGTACGCCAGTTGATTGTACGCCAGCAGTTTACCGTTCCGGTCCAGAATATTTCCTCTGGTCGGGAGGATAGTGCGCTCCTTTGTGATACTGAGCTGAAAATTGTTGTAATACTCCTTGCCGTGTACGATCTGGAGCTGAAAGATCGTATAGATCAGATAGCCGCCCATGCCGAAAAGGATAAATACCAGCACAAGCAGTCTGGAAGTGATCATATTCATGAAATTTTCTTTGAAATGTTCCCATATATGATCAAACAAATTTTTTGCCACTCCTTATCTCACCGCGTTCCAGTGCCGTATTGATCGAGAGGATAAGCGGGTACAAAAATATCGTTACGACGATCGTATACACGATCTCCGGCAGAATGATGTGGACAAAATAATATCCGAATTCAAATCGGCTCCTCAGAAGGAAAAGGATCACATAAGTGATCAGACCGTAAAAGCAGTCGCTTGCGAGTATAAGAATGATCGGAAGCTTGATATCCTGCGGATAAAAGATCGTGCTGAATTTTCCGTTCATATACCCGATATACATGTACAAAAGAGAATAAAAACCTATGGAATCGCCGAAAAAGATATCGACCAGAAGTCCGCAGAAAAACCCGATCAGCAGACCGGTCTTCTCCCCTCTCATAAAACCGAACGACGCCGTCAGTACGATAAGCAGGTTCGGAACGATCCCGCCGAACGCCAGTGCGTGAAACACCGTGCATTGCAGCAGAAAACATAATAAAATCAACAGTACGGTGACAATAAACCTTTTCATAGCCCCTTCTTTTCCTGCGCCCCTATTCTTCTTCCACAGTCTGTTTCTGCTTCATGATAACGAGCACTTCCTCCAGATGTTCAAAATCGACGGCCGGCGTTATATAGCCGGATTTCGTCAGATTGTTGGCGTCCTGTCCGATGGTGTTGATGTAGCCCACCAAAATGCCCGGAAGGTACTTGTCGCTGATGTTTGAAGTGACGATCTTGTCGCCCACAACGACCACGTTATCGCTGTCCACAAGCTGCTCAAACTCGATCACGCCCGTGGCGTACAGTTTCAGATTGCCGGATACCATCATGTTGTCCGAACTGGACAAGACCATCGCGCTCACATTGGAATCATCCGCGATGATCGCCTTCACTTTGGCCCAGTTCGGCCCCACATCCACGATACGGCCGACCAGACCTCCTCCCGCTATCACATTCATATCGACGGCGATGCCGTCCCTGACGCCCTTGTCGATGACGAAAGAATAAAACCAGTTGCCGGAATCCCTTGCAATGATGCGGGCGCCGGTCTTCTCGTACTCGTCGTACTGGGCGTCGAGATTGTACAGCTCCCTTAAATTTGTCAGTTCGTATCGATCCTGTTGAAGTCTGGTATTCTCGATCGTCAGTTCGTCCACCTGCTGTCTGAGGCTCTCGTTTTCCGCGATCAGGACCCTGATCTGGGCCAGTTCCTCGGAACGGTTGGCAAGCCAGCTGCCGACGACGCTGATCCCCTTTTCAAACGGGACGACCGTATAACCCGCCACCGCGCTTAAGGGGCCGCTGAATACCGTCGTGTTAAATGTGAGAAGCACCATCCCGGTGCAGAGGATTGTTAAAATAAAAAGGAGATATTTACCGGGTAATGTAAATTTTTCTCCTTTTCTTTTTATGATTGGACTCATTTACTCATTCCTTCTATCGCATAGGCTACCGATCTGTAATTATCATCGTTGATGATCTTGCCAAGTCCCAGAGCAACGCTTGTAATGGGATTCTCGCTCACGTTGACTTTCAGCCCCGTCCCCTTGCTCATCAACTGCGCCAGTCTGCTCACCTGTGACGCGCCGCCGGTCAGGTAGATGCCGTGCCGATAGATATCCGCGGCGAGCTCCGGGGGCGTGCGCTCCAATATCACCTTGATATTGTCAATGATCGTATTAAAGTGTTCAACCAGACATTCGTCCACCAGTCCGGTAGGGATCTCGCGCTCCACCGGGAGTCCGGTGACGATATCCCTTCCGTAAACAAGGGCTCCCGTCCTCTGCTCTTCCAGATCCAGCAAAGACATCTTTACGACTTCCGCCGTTTTTCCGCCGATGATCAGGCTGTATTCCCGGCGGACCGCCGCTTTGATGGCGTCGTCGAACTTGCGCCCGCCCACTTTGATAAGCCTGCTCAGCACGATCCCGCCCAGAGAAAGGATGGATATCTCCGTCGTGTCGAATCCCACATTTACCACCAGCACGCCCTGTGAATTTTTCACATCTATGCCCAGTCCCAGGCCGTCCGCGACCGCCTTATCCACGACCATGACCCGTCTTGCCTTAACGTTCGCCTCTTTTATCAGATCCTTGAAGGCCCTTTTCTCCACTTCCGTCACATCCCACGGGACCGCGATGTAATAATCGGCCGGACGGATATTGCCCTTCATCAGATCGCTCAGAAAATACTTTACCAGAAGTTCCATATTCTGGATATCCGCAATGACACCGTTGCTCAGCGGATAGGAAATGTTGATATTGTCGGGCGCCTTTTCGTACATTTCAAAAGCGGAATCCCCGTATGCGAACAGGTTTTTCTTGTTTTCGATCGCGATCATGTTCTTCTCGACGAAGACATCATCGGCCGATCGATTATATATCTTAATATTACTGGTTCCCAGATCGATTCCAAATGCGTTGTTAGCCAAAACAGCCATCCTCTCTTTCCTGTAATGCATTTTCAGAATATGACATATCTGTCATTAATTTATTCTCTTTAAAGCTGAAATATTTGTTGTCCCCGATAATGATATGATCGAACAGCGGTATATCCGCCAGTGCGCCGATCTTCGCGATGCGCTCCGTGACCCGGATGTCGTTTCCGCTCGGTTTCGGGTCCCCGCCGGGATGATTGTGCAGCATCATGATACCCGCCGCCCGCGCCTGAAAAGCGTGGATAAACACTTCCCGCGGAGAAAGCAGCGATGCGTTGACGGTCCCTTTGGACAAAAGATGCTCGCCGATCAGATGCAGCCCGGAATCCAACAGGAGCAGCTGGATATATTCCACCGTTTCATGCCGGAAACGCTCCATATAATAATCCGCCACGGATTTCGGATGATGAAACGACAGACTGCCTTTGGCCCTCGCCTGCGCCATCCGCGTGCTCAATTCCGCGACGGTCTTGAGCTGTATCGCCTTGACCTGCCCGATCCCCTCGATCCGGCACAGTTCTTTCATAGGGATATGATAAAGGCCCAGAAGTCCGTTTCCATACCGTGCGGTCTCCGCAAGGACCCTTTCGCCCAGTTCCCTCACATTCACGCCCCGTGTCCCGGTGCGCAGCAGGATAGACAGCAGTTCCGAATCGGTGAGCGACCGGCTTCCATAGGTGAGGAATTTTTCATATGGAAGATTCTGCATCCTGTAATATCCATTGTTCTCACACTTATCTGATTTCATTCAATCTCTTTCCCGACAGCTTCTCTCTCCTGATAGGACGGGTAAAGATCCTGTTAAATAAACCGATATATGACGATCGCTGCGGCAATGCCGATAATGCTTGCGATCGTGATGTTGATCGTCATACCGAACGTAATGCACAGGATTCCAAGATCCAGTACGAACGGCGACGTCAGGCCGAACGACTGCCCGTAATTGAGCCATGTCGTCGGGAACATGCTCCCGATAAAACCGCCGATCACGATCCCTGCCAGAATCAGCAAAAAACATGTCCAAGCATTTTTACGCATACAAATGACATACTCCTTTCCCCAACGCTCATTTTATCACAACACACATTTGATGTATACAAAAATCGGTAAAATTTTGCAGGATCCCATATGCTTTTACGGGCTATACCCTGTGGAAATCCGGCGAAATAATGCCGCGGTCCAACAGATTCTGCAGCGTTTTCAAAATCCCCAGTTTGGCGTGTGGAAACGTGAGTCCGCCCTGAAAATAAACGGAATAAGGGGGCTTGATCGGACCGTCCGCGCTGAGCTCTATGGAAGAGCCGGAAACGAACGCTCCCGCCGCCATGATCACCTTTGAATCATATCCCGGCATATCCCAAGGTTCCGGCGTGACAAAGCTGTCCACCGAAGCGGCGGACTGGATCCCCTGACAGAAAGCAATCACCCCTTCCGGAGAGCCGAACGTTACCGCCTGTATGATATCGTATCTGTCCTGCGTTCCGTCGGGAAAGACCGGAAATCCTATCTTCTCATACGCTCTGGCCGCAAACACGGCGCCTTTCAGCGCGGACGCCGTGACCGTCGGCGCCATAAACAATCCCTGATAAAATGAAGGCAGCAGCCCAAGGGACGCCCCCACTTCTTTTCCAAGTCCGGGAGAAGTGAGCCGATAGGCCGCATTTTCCACACATTCTTTTTTTCCGGCGATGTATCCGCCGATAGGGGCAAGGCCGCCGCCGGGATTTTTGATCAGCGAACCGACCACCATGTCCGCGCCCACATCCGTCGGCTCTATCCTCTCCACAAATTCCCCGTAACAGTTATCTACCATGCAGATCACATCCGGCTTGATCTTCTTGACAAACCGGATCAGTTCGCCGATCCGTTCCACAGACAGCGTAGGCCTTGTCTGATACCCTTTGGAACGCTGTATGGTGACAAGACGCGTCCTGTCGTTGATGGAACTGCGGATTCCTTCAAAATCAAACCCGCCGTCCTCCAGCAGATCGACCTGCCTGTAGGAAACGCCGTATTCCTTAAGCGAACCCTTGGAGGGCCGGATGCCGATCACTTCTTCCAACGTATCATAAGGTTTTCCCACCGGGGACAGCAGTTCGTCGCCGGGGCGCAGATTGCTCATGAGCGCCAGCGCTAGCGCGTGTGTCCCGCAGGTGATCTGCGGCCGCACCAAAGCGTCTTCCGTGTGGAACACGGCCGCGTACACCTTCTCCAAAGTATCCCTGCCAATGTCATTGTAGCCGTAGCCCGTGGTCCCCAGAAGACACGCTTCGCTCACGCGGCATTGCTGCATGGCATGGATCACTTTCAGCTGGCCGTACTCGGCGGTTTCATCGATAGCCTGAAAACGATCGTGAAGCGATCGGAGGATCTCTTCTCCGAAAGCGTAAGTTTGGGGTCCTATCCCCAGACGTGCGTACTGCTCTGTCAAATCCGTCATTTCAATCTCCCATTCCAAGCAGATCTGATCTGCATCCTGTTCTACTCTTCGATGATGCCCTTCTGCCGGAGGATCTCGATGATCCGGTCCAAAACGGTATCCTCTCCGTGATCCTGCTCTTCCTTGTCAAGCCAGATCGTTTCGCGCTCCCTCCGGAACCATGTCAGCTGCCTCTTGGCAAAATGTCTGGTGTTTTTTTTGATAAGATATACCGCCTCGTCCAGCGTGCAGGCTCCGTTCAGATACGCCAGTATCTCCTTGTACCCCAGTCCCTGCATGGACACCATATCGCCCGTACATCCCATATCCGCAAGCCGCCGCACTTCCTCGACCAGACCGCGCCGGATCATTTCGTCCACCCTCGCATCGATCTTGTCATACAGCTTCTGCCGCTCCTCGTTCAACACAAAATAAGCAAACCGATAAGGAGATCGGTTCTGCCTCTGGTTTTTATTGTGCTCCGATATTTTCTGCCCCGTTTTCTCGTAAAACTCAATGGCGCGGATCACTCTTTTGACATTGTTGGCATGAATGACCCCGCACGACTCCGGATCGATCTGCCGCAGCCTTTCATACAGCACGCCGTTTCCCTGCGATCTGGCTATCTCTTCGAGCTGTTTCCGGAACCCGGCGTCTTCATCGCTCTCCGTAAAATCCACATCGTACACCAGCGCCTGGATATAGAAACCGGTCCCTCCTGCAACGATCGGAATATGGCCGTTCGCATAGATCTCCTGCATCGCCTGCTTCGCCAGACGCTGAAATGAAACGACGTTAAATTCCTGCGACGGCTCCATGATATCGATCAGATGATGCGGGATCCCGCCCATCTGTCCGGGCAGTATCTTTGCGGAACCGATATCCATATGGCGGTATACCTGCATGGAGTCGGCAGATATGATCTCACCGCCTATCTTCTGCGCCAACGCAACGGACAGATCGGTCTTGCCGACTGCCGTCGGTCCCGTCAGAATGATAAGAGGCGGCCTGCTCAATTCATTCATCAAGTTACTATCCTCTTAAATTTCTTTTCCAATTCGTATTTCGTCATGGAAACGATCGTGGGTCTGCCGTGAGGGCAATGATAAGGATTCTCCAATGTGAGAAGTTCATCGATCAGCTTTTCCGCTTCCTGCCTGCTCAGCCGCATATTTCCCTTGACCGCCGCCTTGCACGCCATTTCGGCTATACGGATGCGGATGCTTTCCGGAGTGCCTGCGGACGGATCGTCCGCCAGTTCGTCCAAAACCGCAAGGAACAGTTCTTTTTCCCCATAGCCATACAGATCCGTCGGCACGCCTCTTATGGCATAATCATTGCCGCCGAATTCTTCCAGTACAAACCCAAGCGCCTCAAAATCCCGGACGTATTTCCCGTAACATTCCTGTTCTCTCGGATTCATCGTGACGATGATCGGCGGATCGATGGCCTGCGACAAGGTTTCATGCCCGCGGAAACGTTTCAGGAACCTTTCGTATTTGACTTTTTCATGGGCGGCGTGCTGATCGATGATAAGGAGTTTGTCCTCATAGGATATCAGCCAGTAAGTTTCAAACAGCTGCCCGATGATCTCATACCGCTTCCGCGCCTGTTCCGACAGCACTTTTGTTTCAAACAGTTCCGTCTGCACCGCCTGCCCTGTAAAGTAGGCCGGCTCTTCCCGGAGCCGGTCAAACTGCGCCGCCGGACCTTCCGCCGGTTCAAACCCTGCTGTCGGCCCCTCCGTCGTTTCAAAATGCGCGGCCTGTTCCTTTTCCGGGCCAGACTGCGGCGCCGGACTCTGCCCCGGTTCAGGCTGCGCGGCCCGTGTCCGTTCGATCCGCGCCGACTCTGCGCGCGTCTTCTCGAAAGGTTCCGGGACAGACTCTTTCACCGCTGCGGCCGGTCTGGCAGACCGTTCCCCGGTCAGGACGACCTCCGGGATCATCTCCGTCCGGTGCAGCGTTTCAGACACCGCAGTCCTGACGATTTCATAAAAAGCCGGTGCGTCCGCTATACGCACTTCCATCTTGGACGGATGGACGTTGACATCGAGTTTCTGCGTATCCATGCGGAAATGAAGCACGCAGAAAGGGAATTTGTGCTGCATCAGATATTCCCGGCAGCCCTCTTCCACAGCCTTACCGATCAGGGAGCTCTTCACATACCGCCCGTTGATATAAAAGATCTCGTAGCTGCGGTTCGCCCGGTTGAGTACGGGTTTTCCGAGCATCCCGTCGATCGAAACATCTCCGCTTTGATACGCGACCGGGATAAGTTCCTTGGCGATCTCCCGGCCGTAGATCCGGTATATGATCTCTGACAGGTCATTGCTGCCCGACGTGTAAAAACGAGTCTGGCCGTTCGATACGAATTTAAACGCAATGCCGGGATTGGACATGGCCAGATGTTCCACCAGTTCCGCCACATACGACCCTTCCGTCTGCGGCTGCTTAAGAAATTTCCTGCGGGGCGGCGTGTTGTAGAACAGGTTTCTGACCAGAACCGTCGTGCCGTCGGGCGCCCCGATCTCCTCAACTTCTTTTTCTATGCCGCCTTCGATCACATAGCGGACCCCGGTCAGTTCCTGCGGAGTCTTGGATATCACTTCCACCGCGGAAACGGCCGCGATACTGGCGAGCGCCTCTCCCCGGAATCCCAGACTGACTAAGTCAGTCAAATCATCTGCCGAGGTGATCTTACTTGTGGCGTGCCGCAGAAAAGCATTGGCGATCTGGTCTTTGCCGATACCGCTGCCGTTGTCGGTCACGCGGATGAGAGTCGTTCCGCCCTCCCGGATCTCCACCGTGACCGCATCCGCACCTGCATCGATCGAATTTTCAACCAATTCTTTCACAACGCTCGACGGGCGTTCCACCACCTCACCGGCAGCGATCTTATCGATTGTTTGATGGTCCAAAACATGTATAACAGCCATTTTTTCCTATTCCCGTCTGTTCATACCCGGCGCGGACATCCCCGCCGGTACGCTGATAACATTACCAGCGGTTCTTCAGCTTGTTCTGAAGGCGGTACAAAGTGTTCAGCGCCTCCACCGGCGTCAGGTTCCCAACGTCGATCTCCTGTAATTCTTTGATGATATCTTCGTCTTTTACGGTGTCGAAGAGCGACATCTGCTCCAGATCGACCTCGTCATACTTGACTTCCTTACGCTTTTCACCCTTGACGTTGACCGCTATATTCTGCACTTTCTCGATGATATCGTTGTCGCTCAGCTGCTCGACGATCTCTTTGGCGCGGTCGATGACCATATCCGGCACTCCGGCCAGTTTGGCGACCTGTATGCCGTAGCTTTTATCCGCCCCGCCCTTGATGATCTTGCGCAGAAAGACGATATCGTCCCCTTTTTCCTTCACGGCAATGCAGTAATTGTTGACGTTGTCCATCTTGTCTTCCAGTTCCGTCAGTTCATGATAATGCGTGGCGAACAGCGTTTTTGCGCCCAATATCTTCCGGTTGCTGATATGTTCTATGACCGCCCACGCAATGCTGAGCCCGTCAAAAGTGGACGTCCCGCGCCCGATCTCATCCAGGATCAGCAGGCTGTTGACCGTGGCGTTGCGCAGGATGTTGGCCACTTCATTCATCTCCACCATAAACGTAGACTGCCCGCTGGACAGATCGTCCGACGCGCCCACGCGGGTAAAGATCCGGTCAACGATGCCGATGTCCGCCGATCTGGCCGGTACAAATGAGCCGATCTGCGCCATCAGCACGATCAGAGCCGTCTGGCGCATATAAGTCGATTTTCCCGCCATGTTCGGGCCCGTTATCACGGCAATGCAGTTTTTTCGATTATCGAGGTAGGTGTCATTGGCGATGAACATGTCGTTGCTTATCATCTGCTCCACCACCGGATGCCTGCCGTCCTTGATATCGATAATGCCCTTTTCGTTGAGGGACGGGCGGACATAATGATTGCGCTCGGCCGCATAGGACAAGGAAGTCATCACATCCAGCTGCGCCACCGCCCTTGCCGTCTGCTGTATGCGCTCCATCTGGGCCGCGACCGCATCACGGATCCCGCAGAACGCATCATACTCCAATGTATACAGCTTGTCCTCCGCGTTCAGGATCGAGTCTTCCAGTTCTTTCAGACGCGGCGTAGTATACCGCTCCGCGTTGGCCAGCGTCTGTTTGCGGATATAGTCGTCCGGAACAAGGTGCTGATAGGAATTGGTCACTTCAAAATAGTAGCCGAATACTTTATTGTATTTGATGCGCAGATTCTTGATCCCCGTACGCTCCCTGTCCTCTTCCTCCAGAGCGGCGAGCCATTTCTTTCCGTCCGTCTTGGCATTGCGCAGAGCGTCGATGGTTTCGTCGAATCCCTCTTTGATGATGCCGCCGTCCCGGATGGCGATTGGGGGCTCCTCTATGATCGACCGGTCTATCAGTTCTAAAATGTCCTGAAGCGGGTCCAGGTGTCCGTCGATCCGTTTTAAAAGTTCTACGTCCAGACCGCCCAGCAGGGTCTTGATGGAAGGCAGCATCGCCAGAGAATTGCGCAGGGCGATCAGATCTCTCGGATTGGCGGTCTTGTAGCTTACTTTTCCTAACAGCCGCTCCAGATCATAGACCGTATTCAGGTATTCTCTTATCTCGTCCCGGTCCACGCTGTTTCTGCCAAGCATATCCACCGCGTCCAGACGCTGTTCGATCTTCTCCCTGTCGATCAGCGGCTGCTCTATGTATTTGCGCAGCAGACGTCCGCCCATAGCGGTCTTGGTCTTATCAAGGACACCCAGAAGAGAACCTTTTTTCTGTTTTTCCCGCAGCGTTTCGGTCAGTTCCAGATTGCGTCTGGTCGAACTGTCCAAAAGCATGTATTTGCTTGTAAGATACGGATACAAGTGCGTAAAATGCGCAAGGGAAGTTTTCTGGGTATCGTACAGATACTGCATAAGAGCGCCTGCGGCAATGAGCCCCGTCGGGAAATCATCCACCCCAAGCCCGGATAAGGAATTTACATGGAAATGCTTCTTTATGCTCCTCCGGCAGCCATCTTCGTCAAAATACTGCGACGCAAGGGAAAAGATCGTGACGCCGAGCCGGTTCTTAAGATCATCGATATCATAACCGCTCAGCAAAAACTGCTCATTGCAGATGATCTCGGTCGGCTCGTACTTGTTGATCTCATCCTGAAGTTTGTGGATATCCTCCACTTCCGTCAGATAGTAATCCCCGGTGGTGACGTCTGCGGCAGAGATGCCGGTCTTCCCCGGAAAATACACGATGCACATCAGATAGTTGTTTTTGGTTTCTTCAAGAGATTGCAGATTCAGATTGGTGCCGGGCGTAACGATCCTGACGACTTCGCGCTTCACGATCCCCCGGACCTGCTTCGGATCCTCCATCTGCTCACAGATCGCTACCTTATGGCCGTTTGAAACCAGTTTGCTCAGATAACCTTCCAACGCATGATACGGTACGCCGCACATCGGCGCGCGCTCCTCCTGCCCGCAGCTTTTACCCGTGAGCGTAATATCCAGTTCCTTGGATGCCAGAAGCGCATCGTCGTAAAACATTTCGTAGAAATCACCGAGGCGGTACATCAGAATACAATCCTGATATTCTTTTTTCGTTTCCAGATACTGCTGCATCATCGGTGTAAGTTCAGCCATTTGCGTCAACCGTCTTTCTGTGATGGGATGTGCCCCGTATAATAAAATCCATGGCAGGTATCCAGCGATACCGGCACGATCTGGCCGATCTTTGTCCGGTCAGCCGGAAAATGTACCAGCATATTGTTGGTCAGACGCCCTGTCATAAGGGAATCATCCTGCTCGTTCACCTCTTCCACAAGGGCATCCATGACCTGCCCCTGCCAAAGCGCCGCGCGTTCTCTCGCCGTGTCCTGAACGGCCTTAAGCAGTCTGTCGAACCCCTCCCGGACCACAGACTCCGGCACCTGATCGGCCATTGCGGCCGCCGGTGTCCCCGTTCTTCTGGAATACTGAAACGTAAAGGCATTGTCAAAGCGGACCCTGCGCACGACATCGATCGTTTCATCCACATCGGCCAGAGTTTCACCGGGGAACCCAACGATAATATCCGTCGTCAGGGCGATATCGGGCATGGCGTTCCTGATCTTATCGGCAAGCGCCAGGTACTGCTCTTTGGTATATCTTCTGTTCATGGCCTTAAGGATCCGGTCAGATCCCGCCTGAAGCGGCAGATGAAGATGGCGGCAGATCTTGTCCGACTGTTTCATGACCTCGATCAGTTCATCGGAAAGATCTTTCGGATGGGATGTCATAAAGCGGATCCTTCGGATCCCGTCGATCTGCTCCACTTCGCGCAGCAGCTGCGCAAACGATATGGGATGGTCCAGATTCCCGCCGTACGAATTTACGTTCTGCCCTAAAAGCATGACCTCTACCACACCGTCGGCCGCCAGATCCTCGATCTCCCGGACGATCTCTTTGGGATCCCTGCTGCGTTCGCGTCCGCGGACATACGGAACGATGCAGTAGCTGCAGAAATTATTGCAGCCGAACATGATATTGACTCCGGACTTGTACGGATATCTGCGTTTGACCGGAAGTTCCTCGACGATCTGGTCCGTTTCCTGCCAGATGTCGATGATCATCTCCTGATTTTCAAACATCGTGACAAGCAGCTGCGCGAACCGGAACAGGTTGTGCGTCCCGAATATCAGATTGACAAAGCGGTAACTCTTCTTGATCTTCTCGATGACTTCGTTTTCCTGCATCATACAGCCGCACAGGGCTATGCGCATATGCGGTTTCTTGTCTTTCAGACTGTGTAAGAAGCCCAGCCGCCCGTAAACCCTCTGATTCGCATTGTCGCGCACCGTGCAGGTGTTATAGATCACAAAATCGGCGTCTTCCTCGTTTTCAACGGACTCATAGCCGATCTGGGTCAGGATTCCGAGAAGCTTCTCGGAGTCCCTCGCATTCATCTGGCAGCCGAATGTTACGACGCAGCATTTCGGACTGCGTCCAAGGCTCTCTTGCAGCTTTGTTACATAAACGGCCGCTTTCTCCATATATTTTCTTTGCAGTTCAGATTCTGCCTTGTCATTCGTCGATGCATAGCGTATCATAAACCCACTCTTTTCCCCATTGATCGAAACAGGAACCGCAGGAGGCTGTCTATATTTTCCTGCAGCATGCAACCGCCAAAGATCCGGGGCCGATATGACAGGCGATGCTTAACGACAGCGGATCGATATGGATATCAAATCCGGGGAACTGCTCTTCCACCTCGCTCTTTAACTGCATTGCCGCATCACGGTCGTAGCTGTAAGCGATCTCCAGCCAGATATTGTCCTTGTCCGCGCCGCCGAAACGTTTCTCCATATCGCTGCGGATGGCGTTGATCATGATCGATTTGCCTTGGGACGCTGTTCTGGCCTTTGCGAAAGCATCCAGTTTGTCCCCTTGGATCTGCAGTACGGGTTTCAGTTTGAGGATCGTGCCCAGAGCGGCCGCCGCAGGCGTTATCCTCCCGCCTTTTTTCAGATAATACAGCGTATCCAGCATAATATAGATGCTCGAATTGAACTTGTCTTTTTCCAGAAAATCCTTGATCTGCGCCGCGTCCATGCCCCGTCTGACGAGCTCAAGCGCATCTAAGGCGGACTGCCTCTGCGTGACGGATATCCTCTGGTTATTGACCACCTGAACCCGGCCGCCGTAGTCCTGCGCGAGCATGACCGCGCTCTGGCAGGAGCCGCTCAATCCGCTCGACATGGGGATATGTACGATCTCGTCGTGGTCCGCAAGCAGACTGTCCCACAATTTCAGCACGGAATCCGGCGTCGGCTGGCTCGTTATGACATCGGCGCCTTCCGCAAGACGCTCATAGAATTCTTTCTGCGTCAAAGTAATGTCTTCATAAAAGATCTCATTGTTGATCATAAAAGGCATGGGCAGTACATGGAGCCCCATATCCTGCGCCTGTGTCTGCGTAATGCCGCTGTTGCTGTCCGTAACCACCGCTATCTGCTTAGCCATCTCTATCCATTCTCCATCCTGATATTCTATCTTTTATCTACCTAACCATATTACTTTTAGATAGTTCTAAAGTCAACCTCATTTGTGAAAGTGTGCTCCAGACGTTTCCGCAGAGAAGCATACCGGTCACCGTCGGGAAAATCGTCCCGTTCCAGAATCCTGTCCGCCCACTCTCCGGCCTTTTGCAGGAGCACGGAATCCTGAAAAATATCGGCCAGCGCAAACCGCATGTCGCCGCTCTGCCGGATCCCGAACAGATCGCCCGGCCCGCGCAGTTTCAGATCCTGCGAAGCGATATAGAAACCGTCGTTCGAGTCGTTGAGGATCTTTAATCTCGCCATGGTCTGCGGTTTGTCCGACCCGCTCATAAAGATGCAGTAAGACTGGGCGTCGCCCCTCCCGACGCGGCCCCTCAGCTGATGAAGCTGCGCCAGCCCGAAGCGCTCGGCGTTTTCCACCATCATCACCGTGACGTTGGGCACGTTGATCCCCACCTCGATGACCGTAGTGGATACGAGCACGTCGATCTGTCCGGCGGCGAACGCCTCCATGATCCGGTTCTTCTCAGCCGCTTTCATCCTTCCGTGCAGCGATGCGATCTGCACGGCGCCGTCCAGTTCCTGTTTCAGCTTAGCCGTATAGGACACGACGCTCTCCAGTTCGTCCGTTTCCCCGTCTTCGATCATCGGACAGATGATATACGCCTGATGCCCCTTGAAGACTTCTTTTTCGATGTGGCGGTAGGCTTTTGCACGAAACGAAGTGTTGACTACGCAGTTTTTGATCGGGAGCCGGTTCGCGGGCAGTTCGTCCACCACGGAGATATTCAGATCGCCGTACAAAATGATGGCCAGCGTGCGCGGGATCGGCGTGGCGCTCATGACGAGGACGTGCACGTCGTTTCCTTTTCTGGCAAGGCTCTCCCGCTGTCTGACCCCGAAGCGGTGCTGCTCGTCGGTGACGACCAGACCCAGTTTATGGTAGACCGCCTTTTCCTGTATCAGCGCATGTGTGCCGAGAACGATATCAGCTTCCCCGCTTTCGATCTGTTCATAGATCGTCCTCCGATCTTTAGCGGAAACAGACCCCGTAAGCAGCACAGGCGCTATCGGCAGATGATATTTCTTTTTCATCTGCATCAGCGTTTCATAGTGCTGCAGCGCCAACACTTCCGTGGGCGCCATGAGAGCGCCCTGATAGCCGTTGGCGGCGCACATGATAAGGGAAAGGAACGCGAGGATCGTCTTGCCCGATCCGACGTCGCCCTGAATCAGACGGTTCATGGTGTGGTCGGAAGTCAGATCGTCCTGTATCTCGCCCCAGACCCGCAGCTGCGCGTTGGTCAGCCTGTACGGAAGGGCTTCGATCAGACGGCCGGTTTCTGCCACACAGATCATCGGACAGCGGTTGGGCAGTTTCGCATTGGTTTCTTTCATCCTGCGGACCATAAGGATAAAGAAAAAGAATTCATCGAACACCAGTCTTTCCCTTGCCTTGACCAGAGATTCCCGGTCCACCGGAAAATGCATCTGCCGGACCGCCTCCCCGTATGTAAAAAAGCCGTTTTCTGCGCGGATCTCTTCGGGAAGGGGATCGCCGCTCAGATCGACCGCCTCCACCGCCTGCCGCATGGCCTTGACGATGGTGTTGCTGCCAAGCCCTTTTGTGACGGAATAGCGCGGCAGCAGACGGCCTGCCATCTCATCGTATTGATCCGGCTTGTATATCTTGGGCTGTTCCATCACATAACGGGTCCCGCGCTGCGTAAGCGTCCCCCGGAAAATATAACGTGCTCCCGTCTTGATGCTGTTTTTCAGATACGGCATATTGAAAAAGGTCATATGCAGGATCCCGCCGCCGCACTCCGCGTCGAAAACAGTGATGCTCAACCCGCGCACATGTCTGGAAGCGATCGAGCTGCACACCGTTCCGGCGACCGCCGCGACTTCCTCCAGAACCGCGTCCGTCAGTCTTACCGGCGGATCAAAGCGCTCGTAATCCTTCGGATAATAATGCACAAGGTCCTCCGCCGTATCGATATGCAGCTTATGAAACAATTCCGATGTCTTCTCTCCGATTCCTTTCAATTCCGTGATCTTCATGGAAATCACCTCAAAAAATCCCCGGCAACAGCACCTGTTCCGTGCATGTTGTCAGGGAAACTGTCTGATCCTGTTACGGAAAGTTTATTCTGCCGAAACAATATAATAATAGATCGGCTGGCCGCCGTACTGCAGTTCGATATCGCAGGAAGAATATTTATCCTCCACGCGCGACCGCAGGCTCTCGGCGTCTTCATCCGTTATGTCCGAGCCGTAATAAATGCTGATCAATTCCATATCGTCCGACATCATCTCGTCGATCATATTCATCGTCACTTCCGATATCGCCGTTCCGACGGTGAGGATCCCAGAATCGCCGATCCCCATGAAATCGCCCTGTTTGATCTCCTTGTCGTCGATGCTCGTATCCCTTACGGCATAAGTCACCTGCCCGGTGGAAACGCATTTGATCTCCCTGCACATGACTTCGGCGTTCTCTTCCGCCGTCATATCCGGCACATAATTAATGACCGCCGTAATGCCCTGAGGCACGGTCTTGGTTGGTATGACGATGATCTTCTTATCCTTGACGAGCGACTGCGCCTGATTGGCCGCCAGAATGATGTTCTTGTTGTTCGGAAGGATAAAGATGCTGTCCGCGTTGATCTGGTCTATGGCGTTGAGCATATCCTCCGTACTGGGATTCATGGTCTGGCCGCCCTCGATGATGTAATCGACGCCCAGTCCCTTAAATATCTCGTTTATGCCGTCGCCCACGGATACGGCGATAAAGCCGACCTCTTTCCTCGGTTGGTCAGCCGCCGGTTTCCGCTTAGTTTCTTCCGGCGCCTTCTGCGACATCTTGAACAGCTTCTCCTGATGCTCCAGACGCATATTATCGATCTTCATATTGGACAGCGCGCCGTATTTCAACGCCCGCTGTATGGCCAGACCGGGGTCGTTGGTATGTACATGCACCTTAACCACGTCATCGTCCGCCACGACAACGATCGAATCGCCGATGGACTCCAGATACGCTTTAAAATCCAATTCGGTCTTGATGTTGAAGACCTTGTTGAGCATAATGATAAATTCGGTGCAGTAGCCGAATTTAATATCCGCGTCAGCCTGTGCGTCCACATTGACGGCCGCGCTCCTGCCGCCTGCCGGAGATGTTTCCGCCTCGCTTAAAGAAAAATCCGTTTCTTTGCCCGTAAAGGCATCGTATATCCCCTGCAGCACGAGCACCAGTCCTTGACCGCCTGAGTCAACAACGCCCGCCTGCTTTAAGACCGGAAGCATTTCCGGAGTCTGTTCCAACACATCCTTCGCGCGCTCGATGATCTGCCGGAGAAAATCTTCCATGTCCTCCGTGCCGTTGTCCGCCAGTTCTTTCGCCTTGATCGCAGCGCCCTTAGCCACGGTCAGAATCGTCCCTTCCTTCGGTTTCATGACCGCTTTGTACGCCGTTTCTACCGCCTTGTCAAAAGCGGCCGCGATCACGGGGATCGTGATATGGTCATATTCTTTAACGCCCTTGGTAAAACCGCGGAACAGCTGGGAAAGAATGACGCCCGAATTGCCTCTGGCGCCGCGCAGGGATCCCGACGAGATCGCTTTGCACAGCGACTGCATATCGATATCGCCCGTGCCGCGCAGCGCGGACACTTCCTTCGCGGCGGACATGATCGTCAGCGTCATATTGGTACCGGTATCCCCGTCGGGCACCGGAAAAACATTCAAGTCATTGATCCATTCTTTGTTTCTTTCAAGATTTTTTGCGCCGGCAAGAAATAAATCAGCCATTACTCCGGCATCGATCGAATTCGTAACCACCTCGCTTATCCTCCCTCAGTCAATCACTTTGACACCTTCTACGAAGATGTTCATTTTTTCCACTTCAATTCCCGTAAACTCTTCCACTTTGTATTTCACATTACTGATCAGATTGTCCGCTACCGCGAGAATACTCACGCCGTAAGAAACGATGATATGAAAATTCAACGTCAGCTTATTATTGTTCAAAATGACCTGAATCCCGCGGGTCATGCTGTCTTTTTTGAGAAGCCGGACAAGACCGTCCTTGACGCTCATACCTGCCATGCCTACCACGCCGAAACATTCCATAGCGACAGTACCCGCATACTGTGCGACCACTTCCTGATCTATCGATATGTTTCCCATATGCGTATCCATCGAAGAAACTTTCATTAAGTTACCTCCTCACTGTCATATTATTCTAAATATATAATGGTATTATAACCTGTCACGGCAAAAAAAGAAATATAAAATATTCACAATTTACCGCCGTCATATCTTTATGTCCCAAAAATCACCCTATGTCCAAAACTATGACCAAAAATATATATTTTCTGCTTGCAATTCTGAATACTTTCTGCTATTATACAAATGTTGTGTAGCGATAAAGGAGGTGTAAAGATGGCTAAATGTGATATTTGCGGCAAAGGTGCTCATTTCGGGAATAATGTAAGCCATTCTCATAGAAGATCCAACAGAATCTGGAATTCAAACGTCAAGAAGGTCATGTGCAAAGTAAACGGCGCAAATAAGCGGCTTCATGTTTGTACGCGCTGCCTGAGATCCGGAAACGTAGAAAGAGCATAATTGCAGATCGTATCTTAAGGGCTTGTCGGCGCCGGAGTCTGTAGACTCATTGGATGGCCGCAGCGTCAATGATCAAGCGAAAAATCGGGCTGATACACAGCCCGATTTGTTTTTTATGCCTGTTTGATACTGTCATACTCTCTTTTCAGTCTTTCGTATTCTTTATTGATCCGCTGGATGATCTCTTTGTCCCCTGCCACATTATCCGGATGAAAGATCTTGATCAGATCTTTATACCGCTTTTTCAACGCCAAAGGCGTACGGACCCCCTTAAAGAAAACGGAAACGTCCGCAGCGCCGTCATATACCGGATATTCGCCCATGAGTTCCCTCTCCGCCGCCAGTCTGGCCCATTCCTTATCCAGACGCCTGCGGTCCATGTCAAGCTGGCTGAAACCGTTCTTCAGGATCTCCATCTTCTTTTCAAAAAACTGGTTGTCCTCTTTCAGCCTCTGGCGCTCTCCCGATATCTTGTGGTTCAGGAGTTTCATTTCTTCCTGAAACTGCATTTTTTCCTTAAGGAACTGCTCCTGAAGCTGTTCCAGTTCTCTGGACGCCGTGACCAGTCTGATATTCTCCCTGAAAAGCCAAGACTTTAATTCCTGGAGTTCTTCTTTGGACCCATGCACCAAAGTTTCTTCAAAGTTATCCATAAACAAACCTCTGCCGTATAAGCATTTAATTACAGCAAAAAAAATTATAACCGATAAGCAGCAGCAAAATAATAAGCACCAAGCCGACAAAGCGATTGACCAAAAAAAGCATAAACAGCATACCAAACGCAATACAAAAGGCGGCCAGCCCGATCAATTTCTTCATACACCATACCTGTATATGCTTCTTCTTTACATTATATGAAATATTGTGCAAAATAGTTCAGGGCCTGCCGCGCACAAAACGCGGATCCGGCAGCTCTGCTATTCTTCCGGAAAAGCGATATCCACCGCCTTGTCGTCCTCGATCATCTCTTCCTTCGGCGCCGTAAATTTGTCGATCACATCCGGGATCATATCCAGAACTTTTGTGATCGTATCCTGATTCTTGACATTGACCAGTTTGGTCGATCCGTTTTTGATCACAAGAACGGCGCTGGGGGACATCTTTGCCGTAAATCCGCCGCCTCCTCCGTTCTTCTTGTCAGCGGCGGAGGCGCCTGCTCCCACACCGAAGCTGACATCGACAAGCGGCAGAATGATCGTATCACCGATCTGCGTTGCGTCGCCCACGACCGTTTTTGTGCCAAGGATCGAATTCATTCCTTTCATGAGGGAATCGATCACCCCGGTAAAATTATTGTCTGCCATTTATACAGCCTCCTTTTTCAATAATCTGATCAGTTTTCTGATATCCTTGTTAAAATAAAGCCGGACGGCAGCTCTTATGAAGGTAAAAGCCCGTATCCTGCCGCGCATATAAAACCGGCCTTCCACGCGTGTCTTATCACATTCAAAATCACCGGCCACCCGCACGCTTTGACCGATCAGCGGATATAGCATGCCGTAGATGGCAAGTATCTCTCCGGTCGCAGCGGGGTCTTCCATGCCGACAATGAGGTCCGCTTCGAATCTGTCCGGTTTCAGCTTCCTGAATACCCAGCCCAGTTCTCCCCTGCATTGCTGCAGAGAGCTGCGGAAGATCTCACTCTCCAAAACTTCTCTGTAATAATGTATAGTATCGGACGTGTTCTTTATTTTATCACAGATATTCCGGATTGTGTACTGTATATTTTGAAAGAACGCCTTGATTTTTTCAAATACGGCTTTGATCTTATCGAGCGCCTTTTTGATCTTACCGGAAAAAGAATCCTTATAAGGCGGCTCCTGCTCCGGCTCCTGTCCGGACTCTGCGCTCTCGCCGGGCTGCTGCTTCGGCTCTTCCTTGGACTCTGCGCTCTCGCCGTCAGGCTGAGGCTCCTGCCCGGATCCCGCTGCTTCGGACTTCTGTTCCTGTTCCCGCTTGTGTTCCGTGCTCTCCTCAGGCTGCGGCCTCGGCTCTTTCTTGGGCTCCATGCTCTCGCTGGGCTGCGGTTCTTTTTTTGGTTTTCGCTCCCGTCCGGGCTTTTTCTCTTTTTGCGGAAGCCGGAACAGCGTAAACACGAGGATCCTGACCCTTACGGCCACTCTGCCGGGATACCGGACCAGTACATTGACCAGATGCAGCAGCCATGTGACTTTCACATAAACCTCCACCGGCGGGCTGTCGTCGCCCTCCTGCCTTTCTGCGCGGACGCGGTAACGCACGGGCACGAACAGTACGCTTATCAGCACAAGGAATAACATCCCCAAAACGACTGCCAAAACAATACCTATGATTTTCAGAATCAATAAAATGATATGTAGCATATGATCTCTATCTTAATTCCTTTTCCCGCCCATGGCTCTGGCGCCGGTCTATGACGTCATGTCATCCTCCGCGTTTTCCCCGAACAGATACGCCCGCAGATCGACTCCGCCGGTCTTTTCCAAAGATTCCTGCACCATCCGGCAGATGATCTGGTCCGCTTCGTCCCGGCTGCCTGCGATCCCGATGATATAAGGCGGTTTCACTTTATAATAAGGCTGCTGCAGCATCAGACAGTGAAAACTCTCCACTCTTCCGCTTTCCGCATCATACACGATCAGATAGACATGATTCAATTTCGCATATCTTTTCAGTTTCTTTATGATTTTACAGGGCTTTTTAACAGTGTCCCCAATATAGAGATTTTTATAAAATTTCATAATGACCACCGGTGATACGAAATTCCATGGATTCTGGAGTCATTGTACCACACTTTCTTTCAAATAAAAAGACCGGACTGATCGACGGCCGTGTCTGTGATTTTTTCAAAATGACGGCCTGCATTGTTTCGAAATGGCCGCCTGCGTTGACAAATATGCATTTGGACTATATCATATATAATAGCTGTATTATTTATCGCAGCAGAAACGATGGACCTGTATCGGGCGTAAAGCGGAAGGCGGCTTACATCGCAATGTTTATACTGGCGGCTTTCCTGATCGGCATGATCGCGCTGTTTTTTGTATTATAAACTTTGGCCGGTCTGCCGCATATGGCAGGCACAGCGCTTCCTGTTGGAAGGATCTATACTATAATCGTGCATTGATATCAGATCGATAAAACATTGTCGTATCTGCGTTTTTCCGGACAAAGGCAGATCCGGATGTGTATGGGGGACTCAAACGTGAAAAATATTGCTCGTATGGCACTGGAAAACGGAATGGTGCTGGCGGAAGATGTCTACAGCTACCAGAATCAGCTTATCTTTCCGAAAGATACCGTGATCGACGAAAATGTCATCACCAAACTGGCGCGTCATTCCATCATGGTCGTCAGCATCAAAGAAGAAATCGACTTCGCCGTCACTCATTTTGAAAAAGTACGGCTGAGCGCGGGATTTCGCTCTTTTGAACTGACATATCATAACTGTATGTCTATCTTCCGCAAGCATATGGCGGCCTTTGTCGAACAGGGAACGCCCGTGAAGATCAGCACGCTGATGGAGATCTACACGACTCTTGCTTCCCGCGCCGGAAACGGGGAACAGATGCTGGACTATCTGTACAACATGCTTCCGAGCGAGGATGATCTGACCCATGCGCACTGTCTGAATTCCGCTTTGATCGCAGGCGTCTTCGGGAATTGGCTCAATCTCCCCAAGGAAAATATCGATCTTTTGATCCAGTGCGGATTTTTCTATGACATCGGCAAATTGAAGCTGCCGCAGGATCTTCTGTGGAAGTCCGGCAAGCTGACCGATCTGGAATTTACCCGTTTGAAAACGCACACCATGCTCGGATTCGATATGCTGAAAGACTGCGGCATGGATGAACATATCATCAAGGCGGCCCTGATGCACCACGAGCGCTGCGACGGCACGGGCTATCCCTCCAAACTGCACTCTTCGCAGATCGACATATACGCCAAGTACATCGCCATCATCGACGCATATGAGGCCATGACTTCCGCCAGAACGTACCGGCAGTCCCTCAATCCTTTTCAGGTGATAGCCAATTTTGAAAAAGACGGCTATGTCAAATATGACGAAACGATCCTGAGGCCGATCCTCTCCCACATTGCGGCCACACAGCTGGGCTTCAACGTCCGCCTGTCCAACGATGCGGAAGCGCAGATCATACGGATCAACGAGAACGCCCTCGCCAGACCCGTGCTGCGAAGCGGCATACAGGAGATCGATCTTGTGGCTGTGCCCGATCTTGAAATCGTTTCGATCTACTGATCAAAATATTCGTTGAATATCCGTTTCGCAATAGGAACCGCATAGTCGCCGCCCGATCCGGCGCCTTCGATAATAATGGTCACGCAGATCTCAGGATCTTCCGCCGGGGCAAATCCCGTGAACCATGCATGGGAATCCGTCTTGACATTGTTGTACTCGGCGGAGCCCGTCTTACCGGCGGCTGTGTAAGGCATCCCCGACAGTTTGGTGCCCGTGCCGCTCTTGACGACTTCCTGCATCAGCCCGTTTAACGCGGCCGCTTCCTCTTCGGACATCAATTTTCTGTATGTGTCGGGACTAAACTGTTTGATAACGCTCCCTTCATAATTTTTCACACAATCCATCAGATAGGGTTTCATAAGCACACCGTTGTTGGCTATCGCACAGGTGATCATATTCAGGTGGAGCGGCGTGATCTGCGTCGTGCCCTGCCCGATCGACGCCTGTATGATATCGGCGTCCGCCGTATCCGCATCGATGATCAGGCGGCTTTTGCTATAGGCAAAATCAACCGGAAGCTTCTCATTAAACAGAAGGCTCTTTAACGTTTCCCCAAACTTGGCACGGTCCAGCTTCATACCGATATTGGCAAAGGAAGAGTTGCAGGATTTGGCAAACGATCTGGCGAAATCCACACTTCCGTGGGCCGTTCCGTGGTAACAGTTGATGGTATTCTCTCCAAGGGTAAACCTTCCGCCGCACTGATACCGGTACTGGCTGTAACTGTCCGGATTTTCGCGGATATATTCCAGCGCCGTGACCATCTTGAACGTCGAACCCGGCGGATACAATCCCTGCGTGGCGCGGTTCAGCAGCACGGTGCTCTCCTCGTCTTCCAGAAGATCATCCCATATGGCGTCGATCTCGTTCGGATCAAAATCCGGCTTGGATACCATGGCGAGGATCCTGCCCGTAGACGGCTCCGTAACGATAACGGCGCCTTTATAGATCCCAAGGGACTGGTAAGCGACCTCCTGCAGATCCACGTCCAGTGTGGTAAACACATTGTCGCCCGGATACTTTTCTCCTGCCATGTCATTGGCTACTTTGTCGGACAATTTGGCGTTTGAATTGATCAGATAATAATTGCCCAGAGCCTCGATGCCGTATTTTCCGTTCGACGCATATCCGACGGCATGTGCGAACAGATTGGCATACGGATACACCCTTGTTTCCCCGCCGTCTTCCCCGATCTGGGTCTCAGCCAGCACCTGCCCGCCCGACGCATAAATGGATCCTCTCGTATTCTGTGCCGTGAAGATCTCCTGTCTGCCGTTGTAGCTGTTGTTGATCAGTTCCTGTTTGTGCGTCATTGCATAATGGCATGTATATACCATCATTCCCAGAAACATGGCGACAAACAGATAAGTGACCGCAAGGATATTTCTTTTAATCCTCTTCCGGCTGCGGGTCTTCATATTCTGTTCTCTGTCTTCGTTTCTTTTTGACACGTCTGGCTCCTTCTTCCTGCCTGATGATATAGAGTCCTTCTATGATAAAAAACATGACCAGTGTAGTCAACACAGAACTTCCGCCGTAGCTGATCAGCGGAAGGGTCACTCCGGTCATGGGGATGAACTTCGTTCCCCCGCCGATCGTCAAAAACACCTGAAAAATATAGGTGACTCCCAATCCGAAAGCGATCAGCTGATAGAACTTGTCCTGAAGCCTGATCGAGATATTCATGAACATGATAAAGCAGCTGATGCAGATCAGGATCACGCACATGGCAAACGCGATCCCCAATTCTTCCGCCACCGCCGAAAACACAAAATCCGCCTCGACAAAAGGAATGGAATCGGGCGTTCCCCTAAACAGCCCCAGTCCGAACCATCCTCCGCTGCCGATGGCAAAAAGCGACTGCGTGATCTGATAACCGGCGTCGTCGATGCAGCTGAACGGATCACGCCACGCCTGCACCCGGATCTGAACATGCGTAAAGAACTGATATGCCAAAACCGCCGCACCGCTGCCTCCGGCGCATCCCATCAGCAGGTACAGCCAGTTTCCGGTCGCGATAAACACCATCATCACATATACGATAAAGAAGATCAGGGCGCTTCCCAGATCCCTTGACGCCACCAGAATGAGCACATAGATACCGGCCAGTATCGTCGTCAGGACGACCCGCAGAAAATCATGGGATTCATAAAGCGCGCTGGCCAGAAAAAAGACAAATATGATCTTGACAAATTCCGACGGCTGAAAAGTGACTCCCGCGATCGAATAAGAGATCTTGGATCCGTAAGTCGTAGAGCCTAAGATCAGCACGATCCCAAGCGCCGCAGCCCCCACCGCCGCATAGATCCATGTAAGGCTCTTTAAGAACTTGAGCTTATGGATAAAATAGGGAATGATCATCCCCGTGATAACGGATATGGTCACGATAAAAAACTGTTTGACGGCCTTTTCAAAGGATAGTCTGCTCAGGATCACAAAACCGATGCTCAAGAGCATACACATATTGTTGATGATCAGCCTGTTTCCTTTGGGATAGATCATGCGGAACAGAACGATCGTGGCAAACAGAAGGATCTGCTGCAGGATATAAAACAAAAGATACTCCACTTTTCCCGTTTCAAAACAGATGACCAGAAAGCAGGAAAAATGCACCAAAAACATCAGAAGATTCTGCCGCATATAACATCCGCTGCGCCTTTCCTCATCTGAAAAGCGAAAGACGAGAAAACATTCCAAGGTGTACAGTGCTATGAATAATGTAATAAAATATTTTGACAACTCCGTGATATATAATTCCATAAACCGCTATTCCACGCCTCTTTTCAAGTGTCCTGTCGTGTGCTTATCAAAAGGGAAATCCCTGTTTTCAAGAATCTGCCGGCACTCCTGCGCAGTTTCCGTGGTAAAATCATAACGCAATGCGTCGGCTCCGATCCCGGCCGTTTCTTTTTTCTGGAGATGAAGGGAATACGGCACGGAATTGTAAATAATATTATAACAGTGGACGCAGTTTGTTTCTACCGGAAAATCCGTTCCGTATCGGTCTTTGATCCACACTTTTCCATCTGTCCGGCACTCTCCCGCCGTCTTTTTGATACAGTTTGCCGTGATCATCATGGGGATCCGGCTGTACGCGATCAAAGCCGTCTTCATCCCCATCCCGCGCGCGCGCCGCGCAAGCCCTGCGGCTTCTCTGCCGTTCAGTTCATAAGGGAGCGTATACTCGCCGCAATGATCCTTCCAAAATTCCAGCCCGTATGCGTTGAACAGATACATACCGGCATCCGGAACGATCTCGTAATCCCCCGCAAGGCCCATGACATAGGCCGCCGACTCGTAATTGCGGATCAGGAATCCGTCTGCCGCAGCGCCCCGGCATCCTGCATCACGGCCGTCCGCAGCAGCCGACTCCCTGTCCTTGTTGAGCAGGGCGGTCAGACGCTCCAGATACTCCCTGTCCCTTTCGCGGAGGACGTAGGGCATAGCCAGATAATACTGCCGGTCCATATGCTCTTTTCTGTATTCCCATACTTGTTCGTGCTGCGCCGTATAGAGGTCGCTCTCGATGTATATGCGGCGGCAGGGATGCCTTACCGCCGTTTCAAGCTGCTCCAAGGTCGATACAAGGATATCCGTATATACCGGCGTCTGCCGTCTGTCCTGCTGACGTTCCCGGTCTTTTTCAACGGGCACATCCCGTCTGCATATCCGCCGGTCCGACTCCGGTTTCAGTCCGCCCGGCTCCGTTCTGTCGGCGCAGACTTTCCTCGGAGCGCAGACCCCTCCGGAAACGGCCGCCTTACGTTCAAACGCTTCCACGCCCTCCCGGCGGAGTTTGTTCAAAGCGCTGACCGGCAGGAACACGTCCCCGTCCATATCGATCTCACAGGCCGATACTATGACAAGGGAACCGCCTGTCTTCTCCATCTGTTTTTTGATATTTTCCGTCTGCAAAGGCATTTTCTGCGCGGGCTGCACCACGTCCCCGCGTACGATGACGCTGACGTCCGGATCTTTTCCGGCCCGATCGGACGAAATCTGCAGCAATGCCGGTTCTCCGGCCCTCAGTTTCACCCGCAACCGGACCGGAAGCCTGTCCGGATCATGCACATACCGCCGCCGGATCTCTTCCAGAGTCCTCTCATCGGCGCCGGAATAGCCGGGCGCACGAAAAGTGATCATCTCCGGGCCGTTATGCCGGTCATAGTATCCGGTCTGTACTTCGCTGCGGATATACAGGCTGTGCAGCTTTTGTATATCCCCGCTGTCCACCCGGTATCCTTCGGGGCCTTTCTCTTCGTACCGATCTATATACCGGCGGTATATAGCGGTGACTCCGGCCGTATATTCCGGCTTTTTCATGCGCCCTTCTATCTTGAAGGAATCGATGCCCGCCTCGATCAGCTGCGGAATACAGGTTATGGTACACATATCTTTCAGGCTCAGCGGATACCCGGCGCCGCTTATCCTTGAACCGTCTTTGTATATCTGGTAGGGAAGCCTGCACGGCTGCGCACAGGTACCCCTGTTGCCGCTCCTTCCGCCCAAAATGCTGCTGAAAAGACATTTGCCCGAATAACAGCAGCACATCGCCCCGTGTATAAAACACTCGATCTCCATCCCGGTTTCTTCTTTCAGCCGCCGCACTTCCGCAAGCGACAGCTCCCTTGCCGGGACTATGCGCTCCACGCCCTTTTCCCGGAGAAAAAGGGCTCCGCCGGGACCGGTAATCGACATCTGCGTACTGGCATGGATCGGCAGATCCTTGAAAAATTCTTTGATATACGACAGGACTCCTGCATCCTGAACGATCACGCCGTCCAGTCCCGCCTCGTATACGGGAAGCATCCATGGATAAAGCTCCTCCAATTCGGCGTCTTTTATCAAAGTGTTGACGGTCAGGTATACTTTTCTGCCCATAAAATGAGCCGTACGGATCGCGCGGCAGATCTCCTCCGTTGTGAAATTGTCCGCATAGGCCCGCGCCCCAAACTTATCTCCGCCCAGATATACGGCATCCGCGCCCGAATTCACGGCGCCCAGAAACGCCTCGTAATTTCCTGCCGGAGCAAGCAACTCAACTCTGCCCTTCATAACTAATCCTTTATCGGTCAATGATCTGCGTCCACCGGGCCGCCGATATTACTTGAAAAGCCCTGTAGATTGCTCTGACAGGGCTATGTTTATAATACTATTTCTTCAGTTCTTTCAACTCTGTTTCCATTCGGACGATCCTTTTGGCGTTCTCATTGGCCTCGGCCTGAAGTTTCTGTACGCTCTTCTCGGTATTCTCCAGTTTGATCTGAGAAGCGATCAGTTCGTGCTTCAGATCGTACATCTCTTTCTCTTTATTCTGAATCTCCTCTTCCAAAAGACTGATCTGGTTCTTGGCCTTGAAATAATCATCCGCAATATTAAGCTGCATCAGAACATTCCGCACATCGGCAGGCTGCCGTTTAAAGCTGTCAACTTTGTTGTACTCCGCCACTTTGTTGTTTATGTATGAGGCGACTTTCTGCAAATACTCTTCACTTTCATAGCCGCTTAAGGTAAAGACCTTACCGGCGATAATGACCTCTGTATCCGTTTTGGTTGACATACAGCGTTCCTCCAATACTAAATGCGCCACTCAACGAACTGTATAATACAAAATCATTATATATTTCCTGCGGCATAATTTCAACCTTTTTTCACCAGACGGGCCCTTAAATTTTTTCTGCTTTTTCTTCTCATTGGCTGCACGCTGCTTTGCCTGTTCCAGTGCTTTCAGTGCACTCTCCAAGCCTTTGTCAAGGGTGTTCCTGTTCTCGATCATTGTCCTCTCTCCTTTCTGCGCTGACGCTGTAAAAAAAAGGACACCCATTTCTGAATGTCCCCTGTCTGGACTTTGCCAAGCCCGTCTATCTTCCACTAAAATTCCTTTCAAACCGCCGCATATACCACACCGGCCCACGAAACCGGCGACAAGGATCGCAATAAACTGCCGCTTCTTTTATTGACAGATCGGCGCGATCAGTACGAAAAACTCGCCCAGGGGGTGCCATTAAATGCTCCTTGGGCAGACATGTGCAAATTCGGTGCCTCCACGCTTGTCAAACTTCCGCAATACCTAAATACATCATAGTCTATCTCCGCCAAGTTCGGTGCCTTCACGCTCGTTAGGCTGGCGCACTCCTGAAATGCCTTCTCGCCTATCTTCGTCACGTTCGGCAGCTCCACGCTTGTCAGGCTGCTGCACTCCTGAAATGCGTAATCGCCTATCTCCGTCACGTTCGGCAGCCCCACGCTTATCAGGCTGTCACAGTACCAAAACCCTCGCACATAAACTGCATCCGGCAGCTCCACGCTTGTCAGACTGTCACAGTCCACAAACCCTCCCACGGTAAGCGCATTCGGTAGTTCCACGCTCGTCAGGCTGTCACAGTCAGCAAACCCTCCCACATAAACCGCATTCGGCATCTCCACGCTCGTCAGGCTGTCACAGTCAGCAAATGCTTCTCCAGTCGTCATTTCAAATTCTCCAGATATTGCACTTCCTATTGCACTTTCTATCGCACTCTCTGTTATCTCTGTCATCTCTGGTATATGATCAACTGCCGCCATTTCTCCATCTGCCACCGCCGAGGTCTCCTCCGCCGAGGTCCCCTCCGCCTCTGCGGCTGCTGAAGATCCTGCCTTGCTGTATAACGCTTGCATTATCTGTTTTTCCTCGTCATACTCTGATGGCGTTATACTTATACTTCCCCCTACCAAAACCGCATTCGACAGCTCCACGCTTGTCAGACTGTCACAGTCCACAAACCCTCCCACGGTAAGCGCATTCGGTAGTTCCACGCTCGTCAGACTGTCACAGTTCCAAAACCCTCTCACGGTAAGCGCATTCGGCAGCTCCACGTTTGTCAGACTGCCACCATTAAACCCATACACATAAAGCGCATTCGGCAGCTCCACGCTTGTCAGGCTGTTACCACCAAACCCGTCCACATAGACCGCATTCGGCAGCTCTACGTTTGTCAGGTTGCTACAGCCAGTAAACCCGTCCACATAAACCGCATTCGGCAGCTCCACGCTTGTCAAGCTGCTACAGCCAGTAAACCCGTCTACATAAACCGCATTCGGTAACCCCACGCTCGTCAGGCTGCTGCATTCTTCAAACCCGCTCACATAGACCGCATTCGGCAGCTCCACGCTTGTCAGGCTGCCTAGTTTTCCGCGTATACACACGGTCGTTGCATTCGGTATTTTCAAACTCGCCAGATTGGGACTGCCAGTAAATGCACCTATCGCCGCCTCCGTATCGCTCGCCATCTCCACGCTGATCAGATTGCTGCACCCTTCCAACATATCGCCGCTCAGCACGATCACACCTTTCTCCGCATACACGCTCCTTACCGCGCCTTTGGGAATTTCCTCCTGCATTTCTCCCTCCGGTATCTCGCCCTCGTCCACGCAGACGACCAGCTCGCCGTCCTTAAACAGCCAGATATTGCTGCCGCTGTAGCCCCATGACGTGGCGTTCTTAAAAGTTACCTTCGACCTGTCGCCGCCGCTCTCGTTTTCTTCCTCTCCGCCGTTTCCGCCGAACGTCCACGCGCTGCCGCGCCCTTCGTCCTCATCCTCGTCCTTGTCCGCCTCTACTTCTTCTGCCTCTCGGCCGCCGCTCTCTTCTTCTCCGCTCCCGCCGCACCCTGCCAGCATCCCGCACAGCACCGCCACCGCCAGTATCCATTTGCACGCTTTCTGTTTCATCTCTAGTATCCGCCTTTCCGCTTTATTTTCTTCCCACGTTTCTTACCTCCGCCCTGCCACAGAGCGTTCTGCCTTACGCGCCGGTCCTGCCGCCGGCTGGTCCTTCCCTGCGCCGGACAGCGCGGCTATAATCTGCAGAACAGGCTTCGCTATGGCAATCGCTTCCCGTACCATTCTGTATCCCTCCTTCTGCAAATTTGAAAAGTATACTTTTCCAGAAAAAAGTTTCAGACTAAAATTTTAAAAAATTTATCTTTTATGTTAAAAAGTTTTTGGGATTTGGGGGAGGTTTGGGACGGTTTTGGGACGGTTTTGCTAAAAAAGATAGACTTTATGGGGAAAAAGTGATACAATACTTTCCGCGTGTAAAATCTGGAAAAGTATACTTTTCCAGTTTGAGAACAGATTTATTTAATCGGCTTTTTCATATTTCTTGGCTTTTCCGTAAAAGGTCTGCGGCGGCATATTACAGTCCCTCGCCGCCTGCTCCATACTGATCTTCCCACTCCGCCAATCGCTGTGCGCCTTGTAAAAATTATCGGGTATTGGCAGCGGCGGTCTGCCAAACTTAACGCCTCTTGCCTTTGCTGCGGCAATCCCCTCCGCCTGCCTCTGCCTGATATTCATACGCTCATTCTCCGCAACATAGGAAAGCAGCGCAAGCACAATGTCGCTGATGAGCGTTCCCATCAGGTTCTTTTCCCGCCTTGTGTCCAAGAGCGGCATATCGATCACGGCTATATCTGCCCCTTTTTCCTTAGTGATGATGCGCCACTGTTCATTCAAGTCGGCATAATTACGCCCCAATCGGTCTATGGACTTCACAAACAGTACCGCACCGCTGTCCAGCTTCTTCAACAGTTTCTTATACTGCGGCCGATTGAAGTCCTTTCCCGATAGCTTATCGGCGTATATGTTCTTTTCAGGTACGCCCATTTCAATCAAAGCTATCCTCTGCCTGTCCTCGTTCTGCTCCCTTGTGGATACTCTCATATATCCATAAATCTTTGCATTTTCCATATCCTGCCTCCATAAAAATAACCATTGTCGTGTAAACAATGGCTATCGTACCAGAGTTAATGCTCTGCCACATTATTTTTTCGTTAATTACCGTATGCATAGTGTCCTCCTTGTGGTGTATCTGTAAATCCTTTCGATTACTGATATGATTGATATTGACTGACAGGACAGACAGGATATAGCTATGCCGCCTATGAATATAATCCTGCAAGGATTACTGACTGCAATCCCTTTTTCATTTTAGTATTCAATTTTTCCATTGTGTCTGACATTACTGAATAGCAGAAAATCTTGATTTTACTGCATTTTTTGATGCTGCTTCTGGCATGTCCTTCTTCTGTGCGCCGCTTAGCGCGATGTCATGAAATGAACGTTTTTTGACATGGATCAGCGCCGGACACCCCGCCGAAACATTAAGAAAACCGGCCATCCCACCGATATATATCATATCAGCAGGAAATCAAGCGCGAGCAAAGCGAGCATTTGATTTCACCTGATATGATAATGACAGAATCTTAAAGTGCGTCAGCACGACGGCTGCGAAGCAGACGGATTCTGGAATTTTTACTGCATCAGCAGGAAATCAAGCGCGAGCAGAGCGAGCATTTGATTTCACCTGATATGATAATGACAGAATCTTAAAGTGCGTCAGCACGGCGGCTGCAAAGCAGACGGATTCTGGAGCACAAAAAATGCTGCGGTTCTCCCGCAGGGAGTATTCCGCTTGGAAAGGCATGGTGATCGCTATGGGTACATCCGTTGGAAGGATCCTATCTCTGAACGCCGATTCGATGAGCGTGGAACTGCGGAACCGGGACGGTTCCTATGCGGGAACGCTGACGGTTTCTACCGGGCGCAGCAGATCCGCTTCCAGATCGGGCAAGACATCCGCCAAGAAAAAATATAAAAAGCTGCAGTATAATTTTAAGCGTTTATCCAATCAGATCCTGCGCACAAAAACCCCCGCCAGTGCGAAACAGCTGGTGACAAAGGCCAAATTCCAGATCGCCGACCTGAAAATGAAAATGGTCAGCGGCGATTATGACTACACGGAAATACACAGCGCTCTCGTACATGCGGAGAAAATAGCGCGGGTGGCCAAGAAACGGCTGAAGAATCTCCAACAGGAGGAAAACATCGAGCAAACCGGCCGTCAGGGCATGACGGATCCGGAAGAAATGCGGACCGAAAAAGACGAAGAGGACGAGATCCTCGACACCACCGGCATGAGTCAGGAAGAGCTCCAAAAACTTGCAGAACAGATCGAGGAAGTCATGGACGAACTGGAAAAAGAACTGGAAGAGGCGATGAAGTCCGAAGAGGATCTGATGCAGGAATATTTCCAGACAAACAGCGGGCCGATGGAACCCGGCGACCTTGAACTTTTGAAAAAGAAACACCGCTCCGACGAAATGCGGGATATCATGAAAGCGGATATGGAGTACCTGAAAGCGCTGTTCAACAAACTTGCCAAGGAAAAAGAAAGCGCGGCAAACGGCTCTTACAACACATCAAACGACTCCGAGTCCGACAACACTTTAAGCCTGACCGGCGTGTCCTTGGAAATTGGAGGCTCCGAGATCCCCGTGGCGGAAACCGCCGAACCCGCAGCGGAAACTGCCGGGGCAAACGTTGATGTGACGGTATGATGCCACGCAGACAGACTATTGCTGTTCAGCCGGTATTTCCAATCCAAAATGATGATAAGTACGCTCCGTGACGACTCTGCCGCGGGGCGTTCTGTTTAAGAAGCCGTTTTTGATCAGATACGGTTCATAGACGTCCTCAATCGTTCCGGGATCCTCGCCTGTCGCGGCGGCCAGCGTGTCCAGTCCGACCGGACCGCCCTTAAACTTGTCTATCATGGTGCACAATATGTTCCTGTCAATGTGATCCAGCCCCATCTTATCCACATCCATCAGATCAAGGGCAGTATCCGCAATTTCCTTCGTGATGATCCCGTCGTACTTCACCTGTGCGAAGTCACGCACCCTTTTGAGTATCCGGTTGGCAAGGCGCGGCGTACCGCGGCTCCTTCTTGCCAGTTCCATAGCGCCCTCTTCATCTATGCTGACGCCCAGTATCACGGCGGAGTGCTGAACGATCACCTTCAATTCCTCCACAGAGTAAAACTCCAGCCGGTGGATCACGCCGAACCTGTCGCGGAGCGGAGCGGTCAGAAGTCCCGCCCTCGTAGTGGCTCCAACCAACGTAAAGTGCGGCAGATCAAGACGAATGGACCGCGCCGACGCCCCTTTTCCGATCATGATGTCGATGGCATAATCTTCCATCGCCGGATACAGCACTTCTTCCACCTGACGGTTCAGCCTGTGGATCTCGTCCACAAAGAGGAGATCGCCCTCCTGAAGATTATTGAGGATGGCGGCCATCTCACCCGGTTTTTCAATGGCGGGACCGCTTGTCACCTTCATATGAACGCCCATTTCATTGGCTATGATCCCTGCCAGTGTGGTCTTTCCCAGACCCGGCGGGCCGTAGAAAAGAACGTGGTCCAACGCGTCATGCCGCTGCTTCGCCGCCTCGATATAGATCTTAAGATTTTCCTTGATCTTTGTTTGACCGATATAGTCATTCAAAGTCTGCGGCCTGAGCGAGCCCTCGATCTTCATATCCTCTTCTATTAAGTTTGTTTCGATCATCCTGTTCGCCATAAAAACACCCTAACTCAGATAAAAGCATACCGATCCGGGTCCTGCCCCGCTTAAAACATAAATTTCAACGCTTCTTTCAGAAGGCTCTCCACCGTCATATCTTCCGCAGTATGCGCCTTCTTGACAGCGGCGGCGGCATCCGACGCGGAATATCCGAGGGCGGTCAGCGCCTCGATCGCTTCATTGATCACGGAATGATCGACGTCTGCGGCAGCGGCGCCGGAATCCGCGGGCTGTCCGAATCCGCGGAGCGTATCTTCCAGCGATACCTTGTCCCTCAGATCCAGAATCACCCGTTCCGCCGTCTTATTGCCTATTCCCGGCGCTTTTGCGATCGCTTTTGCATCGCCCGACAGAATCGCAAAGCGCAGCGCATCCGCACTCATGACGGATAAGATAGCGAGTCCGCCCTTAGGGCCGATCCCGTTGACCGTGATCAGCTTTTTAAAAACTTCAAGATCATCTCTCGTCATAAAACCGTACAGGGAAAAGCTATCCTCACGGACAAGCGTATAGGTGTAGATCTTCACTTCGCTGCCCGTCGGCGGGAGCATGTCCGCCGTGGTCGTGGACACTTTCACATTATAGCCTATGTTTCCCACTTCCACAATGATATTGTCTTCCGTGACCTCTTCCAGAGTGCCTTTTAAATATGCATACATAGTTATCTCCCGTCAATCGGCCGCGTCAGATACGGCGCCAGTTCCATCGCTGCCAGTCCCAGTACTGCGCCGGTCAGAGTCCCGGCGGCAATGAGAAAAGGCACATAATATCCTATATAAACGGTCTGTGTCACTAATACAGCCACAATGATCTGCCCGATATTGTGAAAGACACCTCCCAGAACGCTGATCCCCACCGTGGAAAAGCATCCTGCCCGCCTTCCCGCCAGCATGGCGCACAGACTGAGCGCGGCGCCCGCCAAGGCGTACAGGATCGTGTAGAGGCTGCCGAACATAAATCCCGCAAGAAGGATCCTCGACAGATTCACAAGAACGGCATCACGGACGCCAAACTGCCCGATCCCCTCTTGGGATAACAGAAGGACCACCACAAGATTGGGAAGTCCCAGTTTGATGCCCGGAATCCCGAAAGAAAAAGGGATAAAGGATTCCACAGCCGCCAAGATCAGTGCAAATGTCAGAAGAAATCCAAGTTGTACGATCCTCTTTGTCATCTGGCCACCCCGTCCAAGGCCCCGTCGTCCGTTCCGTCCGCGCCTTCCGCCATCTCGATCACCAGTTTATGCGGCAGACAGACGATACTCTCCCGCGCCAAGGAGATCGGCCGGTGCTTCACGCATATCTGATCCGGGCAGTCGGAAGCTGCCACGGATACCTTACCGTCCTCAACCACGACCAGATTATAGCCTGTGCCTTCATCCATGTCTTCCGTTATATGTTCCGCCGTGGGCGCATCCGGTCCGGATGCAAAAAATTCCACCTTCACGGTATTGTCCGGATATGTGATGAGATAATATCCGTCCGCCGCGCCGTCATAGGCCCTGTCAGCGGACTGTAACGTTATTCTCCTGATCTCCGTTCCGTCGCACAAAAAGCGGATCTCGCTGACCGGATCGGATGGAAGGATAAAAAAAACTTCCATGAGCAGCGCTGACAAAAGAAAGCCGATGATCAAAACCATATCCGCCTTCCTGATCTTATGGATAATCTTTTGCTCCGAACATTCAGACTGCTGCATTTTTCCAAATCCCTATGCTGTCCGCTTATCGATCATACACATTGTACCACATTCGAACATATGTTTCAAGTTTCTTTGTGGATTTTGCCGTACTTTGCGTCATTGCATTTCCCGCGGAATATCTCCCGCTTTTTCCAACACCGTATTCAGATGGTTCTGTAAAAAATTGTCCTGCCGATCGGACAAGCCCAGTTCGTTCAACGCCTGAACAAACAGATTGCAGACGGCCTCTATGATCAGGATCCTGCCGTCGTCCGTATTCAGATCGTACAGATAGTCCTCCGCCTTGACCCCTTCCCATGCCGCCGCCGGATCGGGGACCTGATACAGAAGATCGAGCATATCCCCTATCTCCGAAAATTTTTCCAGACCGCACAGTCCTCTGCGCATCCATTTCTTATACGGCGCGTATTTCCGGTTAAACAGATAGACCAGCTTCATACTCTCGCAGATAAATTCCGTCAGCGCCAGTTCCGCCGCTATCCTCTCCCCGCGTTTCATGGCGCGGGCGTAGTTGTACTGCCCCGCCTGAGCAGCCAGCCCCAGACTCTGGGCGATCCTGCGGATCCATACCTCTCTCGGATAATAATCGAGCAGTTCCTGACGGATCCTGCTGAACATCCCCAGCCTGTCCTCAAAGACCCTGCCGTTTACAGCGGCAGCCAGATCCGCTTCGTCCATAGACAGCCATTCTCCCGCCGTATGCGGGATCTGATCGCGTCCCAGGATATCCGAATAGAAATCTTCCAGACACAGCACGCCCACTCTGCCGCGGCCCTGCTCTTCACAGATCCGCGCGCCGTATCCCATAAATTCCTTCGGAAGCGCATCGTATGCCGCCTGCATCCGGGCGCCGTACCGGTTATACAGATCTCTCGGCAGCCAGATACAAAAAGAGGGGCCGAAGTCATGATCTCTGGATATCTCGTCGTCAAAACCAAGACATTCCGACCCCCGGCCTGCCAGCCCCGCCGCCGTCTGCCCCGCGATATCCGCAAACCGCTCCTCGATCATCGGCCTGCCGTATGCTTCATAATATTTTTCAGACAACTCCAGTCCCTGCATCTTACTGTCGGCTCCCTATCCGTTTTCTGACCTCTTCCGCTTTGCGCAGGTATTGCTGTTTTTGTTCTAAATCGCCCAGTTTCCCGCATACTGCGGCACAGTTCTCACACAGGACGGCATAACCGGCGTTTTCGCCGTAATGCTTTTTTACCTTTTCCAACGCTTTCTCATAATAGGAAAGCGCCTTATCATAATCCTGCATCCGGTAACACGCTTCCGCCACACCTGCAAGCGCGCCGCTGTAATGCTCGTTGGTATCGCCGTCTTTTCCCGTGCTCTCAAACAGAGCGACAGCCTGTTCCAACAGCTCCTTTGCCTTTTCCGGCTGCTCCGTCTTAAAATACAAAAGCGCCAGATTCGTCATGGTGGTGGCGGTTTCCGCCTCGCTTCCCTCCAGAGTTCTAATGATCGAAAGTGCCTTGTCTGCATAGTCGATAGCCGATTCGTTATCGTCCATTTTTTCAAACAGGATGCTCATATTGTTATACAGACCTGCGAAACGGTAATCCTTCGGATCCAGAAGTGCGTCATAGATCTGCACCGCCTGCCTGTAGAAACGCAGCGCCGCGGCATAGTCCCCCGCCGCCCGATAGGCCGTCGCCGAATTCAGAAGAGTCGTCGCAAAATGCTCCGTGTGGTCGAGTTGAAGTTCTTCCATCAGAAGCAGCACGTCTTCCGATACGATGTAAGCTTTCTCAAAAGCGGATATGCTCCGGTAGAAGCCGATCATTTCATTGCAGATCGTAATGTATGCCCCATAGTCTTCTTCCGCCTTCGCCTGCTCCAAAGAAGCGGTCAGATACGGCTCGACCTTGTCGATCTGCTGTGCGGCAAAATAGGAATCCAGCGTTTCCAAAAATTTCTCCACATTCATAACACTAAACCAGCCCTTTCCACACGACGGCTGCCGGAAAGCAGTCGCCGATCTCCTGAAACTTAGATCCTAATACTGTCCGTTAAAGATCTGCGCCACCGGTGAATCTTCGGACAGGATCACCGTTTTATCATCGCCGCTTATGCTGGCTTTGACCGCATCCAGAGCCCGGACAAAAGAATAGAAATCCATTTTTTCCGGATTGGCATAGGCGTCCGACAGGATACGCATATATTCCGCTTCACCCTCCGCGACAACGGCCTCCGCCTTTGCCTTGGCGTCCGACAGCATGATGGACACTTCTTTGTCGGTCGTATTCTCGATCATCTTAGCCTCGGATCTGCCTTCCGCCGTATACTGCGCCGCAATATTCTCCCTCTCCGAGATCATACGGGTATACACCGCCTGTTTGTTGTCGTCGGGAAGATCCAGTTTCTTGACGTCCACCACGACGATCTCGATACCGTACTGATTCTCGACATGATCGATCTGCGCCATGATCTCTTCCGTCAAAGACGTGATCTCAACCACGGTTTCCGTTTCCTCAGACAGGACCAGATCGTTGTTGGATACATCCGTGCCGTCCTCATCCAATGTGATCGTCATTTTCCCGTCACGGCTCCGGATCACCTCATCCTGCTTCATATTCGAGATCGTGTTCTTCATCGCGTTGTATACGATGGCGTCGATACGGCCTTCCGCATTGTTCACCGAACAGCTCAGCGTCTGGGCGAATTTCAGCGGATCGGTCACATGCCACAACACATAACTGTCCACGATCATGGTCTTCTTATCCGATGTGATAACGTCCGACGCAGGCAGATCGTACAGCATCAGCTCCTTCGGGATCGTATCGACGGATTCCACAAACGGGATCCTAAACGACAATCCCGGCTGCGTCACGATCCTCTGCACACGGCCGAACTGCCGGATCAGCTTAAACTGATTCTGTTTCGTCACCACCATGGAACTTCCGAGAACGAGCAGAATGGCTGCCGCCGCGAAGACGGTCAGGACCTTGGCGCCGGTGCGCTTCTTCTTATCGCCCTTCTTTTTCTTCTTCGTACCGTCGGAATTGTAATGTTCATATTGTTCCGAAGAAGTATTCATATTATTTCCGTTCTGATTATACTCTGACATACTAATCTCCATTCCGGAGCGTTTACGCGACGGGGCGACGCGAATCTCAAATTCGCGTCTGCCATCAGAGGAATTTGTGACGCTCCGGCACAAATCCCGTATAAACGATCAGCACATCGGTGTGGTCGTTTACACTATCACCTTGATCTATTATTGTGAAACGACATCTTCGTCCGCATCGGTATCGGTTCCGCCCGTACTGCCGGACGCATCCGCCGCGCCGTCTGCCGGTTCGTCCTGCGTCACAAAACTGTCTAACGGCAGGATCGTGTTCATGTTGCCGTCCTTGCTCTGTATGACTACCTTGACGTCCGGGAGCACGTTCTCCATGGCCTCGTAGAACATTCTCTTCTTTGTAACCTCAGGATATTTCACATATTCCTGATACATGGAATTAAAACGCGCTGCCTGGCCGTTTGCCTCGTTGATCCTCTCCTGTTTCTCCGCTTCCGCGTCCTGAAGGATCTTATCCGCTTCCGCCTCGGCATTGGGGATCTGCTCGTTCCGGTACTTATTGGCGTTGTTCAGGGCCGTTTCCTTGCCCTGCTTTGCCGTTTCAACTTCTTTAAAGGCGTTTTCCACTTCCGTGTTCGGCGGCGTGGCATCCTGAATCGTTATATTGACCAGCTGAATCCCGATATCGTACTCTTCCAGTTTATCCAGTATCAGCTGTTTGATATTGGACTGGATCTCGTTCTTGCCCGTCGTCAGCACGCTGTCCACGGTGTAGGAGCCGATCGTAGTCCTGATACAGTTCTGCGCGATATTTTTAAGCACCAGTTCCGGATTCTGGGATGCGTACAGCGCTTTGACCGGATCGGTCACTCTGTATTCGGCATAAAAATCCACGAAGATAAAATTGTAGTCGGAAGTGATCATCAACGCATCGTCTTCCTCTCCGGTCGAATGATAACCGATGGAAAATCCCTGAATCGTCGTGTTCACCTTCGTCACAGTCTGTACAAAAGGGATCTTAAAATGCAGTCCCGGCGTCGTAACGGCCTTGGGCGCCCCAAAAGTACAGACGACCGCCTGCTCTTCCTCCTTGATCGTATAGTAGGATTGGCTGATCAGCACAAGCAGGATCACCGCGGCGGCCAAAAACATATAGATCTTTCCGCTCACCCGCTTTTTGGGGCTTTTCATGCCGCTCTGAAAATTGTCCACATTTTTCTTTGCGCCAAACATTTTCTTTTCCTCCGTAATTCCTTTTCCTCGTCATAGAAATGGCCATCCCGTATGATCGGTGTTTTCATATGACTTTCACTATGTTATTATATAGTATAATGTGAAGAAACACTAATAAAATTTTGTTAAATTCAGCAGCCGGTCTGCCAGCCTGCCCGGCCGCAGCGCAAAAGAAGGAGAATAAGCATGAGGATCATTTTTATAAGACACGGGGATCCGGACTATATCAACGACGCTTTGACCGAAAAAGGCGTAAGGGAGGCCAGACTGCTATCCGACCGCGTGGCAGGATGGCCCGTCGATCAGTATGATTTCTACTGCTCGCCGCTTGGCAGGGCCAGACAGACGGCGTCGTACTCTCTTGAAAAGATCGGAAAACAGGCCGTTACCCACGAGTGGATGAAGGAATTTTCCTATACGATCCAAGATCCCACTACGGGCCGCATCGGAGTCCCGTGGGATCTCATGCCGGAATACTGGACCGGTATACCTGAAATGTACGACAAAGAGGCATGGAAAAAGACGGACATCTACCGTTCCAACGAGGAACTGGTGCCCGCCTATGAAAACGTCTGCGGCAGTCTTGACCGTCTTCTGGAAGACTATGGTTATACAAGACAGCACGATTATTATGTTCACACGCCCCGGCAGGATGTAAATGACACCATCGTCATATTCTGCCATCTCGGTATCACCTGCGTCATGCTCAGCCATCTTCTGGGGATCTCGCCGGTCCTTCTGCTGCATGGCATGTATCTGGCTCCCACTTCCGTAACAGTGGCGGCCACAGAGGAACGGCAGAATCATATTGCCCGTTTCCGGACGCAGATGATCGGCGATGTGGCGCATCTGCTGCAAAACGGCGAACCGATCTCCGGCGCCGGTTATTTCACGGATGTATTTGAGGGATAAAGATCAGCGGATCCTCTCCGGGAAGCCGACCTTCTTTTGTACTTTGCGGAGGGTCTTGGTTGCGTAATAATCAGCCTTCTCCGCATTTTCTTTGATGATCTTGTCAATATAGTCTTTGTTTTTGGCAAGGTCGTTAAAACGATCCTGAAGCGGTTTCAGTATGCCGATTACCGCCTCGCCTGCCGCTTCCTTAAATTCGCCGTACCCTTTCCCGTCGAATTCCTTCTCCACTTCCTCGGCCGTCTTACCTGTGCATACGCTGTAAATATCGATCAGATTATGGATCCCCGGCTGTTCGTCCGTATAGCGTACACAGCCCACGGAATCCGTCACGGCTCTCTTGAATTTACGCCGGATCGTATCGGGATCGTCCATCAGATAGATGCTGGCATTGGGGTTCTCGTCCGACTTGGACATTTTCTTGGCCGGATCCTGAAGGCTCTTGATGCTCGCACCCGCCTTGCCGATATAAGGTTCCGGGATCGTAAACACATCCCCGTAGACCGCATTGAAACGCTGCGCAATGTCCCTTGTGATCTCCAGATGCTGCAGCTGATCTTTCCCTACGGGAACCACGTCCGTCTGATACAGCAGAATGTCCGCCGCCATCAGGACCGGATAGGTAAAGAGGCCCGCATTGATGTTGTCCGCATGTTTTGCCGCCTTGTCCTTATACTGCGTCATACGGTTCAGTTCTCCCATATAAGTAAAGCAGTTCAATATCCATGACAGCTCGGCATGTCCCGAAACATGGGACTGATAATAGATGCAGTTCTTCTCCGGATCGAGGCCCGCAGCGATATACAGAGTCAGCAGATTTCTCGCCCTTCTGCGGAGTTCCGCAGGATCCTGCCTTATCGTAATGGAATGTAGATCGACCACCGAATAGAAACACATATATTCATCACACAGCGTTATCCAATTCTTAAGGGCTCCCAGATAATTTCCGAGAGTCAGGTTTCCGGTCGCCTGCATCCCGCTGAACAAAACTTTCTTATCGTCTAACATGATCGTCCTCCGTTCCGGAGCATATACTCCTAGGTTTGTACCAAAAAACAGTTTAACATTGCCCTTTCTTCCCGTCAACAAAAAGAAAGGGCAGCACATTACAATTATTGACCGCTGCATCCGCAGCCCGGACTGCCAAAGGGACCGGACTCAAAACGGGGTTCAAAACGGGACTCGTTCACATCGGCGCAGCCGCAGTCATTGCCGTTTTGATCTCTTTCTCCGCCGCAGCCGCAGTCGCCGCTGTTTCGTCCTCTTTCCTCGCCGCAGCCGCAGTCGCCGCTGTTTCGTCCTCTTTCCTCGCTGCAGCCGCAGTCGCCGCTGCCGAACCGATCTCTTCCTCCGGTACGGCCGAAGTTCCCATGACCGCCGCAGCCGCAGTCCGCAGGATCGTCACAGCCGTTTTGACCGCCCAACAGTAATAACAACAAGATCAACCAAGAATTCATACGCATATCTCCTTATTTTCATACTATATGCTATGCATAAGGAGATCGGATGCCACATATCTTTTTATCTTTTACTGCGGCGCAGGATCTTTGTTCTTATATATTGGAACGTCTTCTCCTCACCGCAGTCAGCCAGCATATGAAGCAGAAATTCAAGCTGGTGCTTTGTCTTGGGATGCAGCGGAGGCGGCGCGCTGGTTGACTGGTAATACGCGAGGGGATCCTTATCCGTATAGGCTTTCCCGTTATATACCTTACATGCCGCGATCCGGTCTATAAACATCTCGATCACATATTTAAGCGGTATAGGCACCGGAACGATCTCACCGGCATTGTCATGAGCGCTGTAATCCAGCCAGTACTCAAAATGATGTCTGTTGTGCCCCTTGTGATGCAGCCATGCGGAGGAATAGCCTTTGTCCTCCCGCTCCGCATTGTTGGGGCTTCTGTTTCCCTGCCAGTATCTGGCTCCCACGACAAATTCACTGGGACTGTATTTGGACAGGTCGTGCGTGATCCCCTGCCAGTACAATCCCACTTTAAAGCAGCCTTCCATCACCAACAGCTTATGACGGGTGATGGTCTTAAAATGATTCCATGCTTTATTCATTGTCCTCTCCCCGCCCTTATCAGGCCTCTGCGACGTATATCACAATGGTCCGGGGCTTTACACAGATCTCCTGCATAGGTCCCTCCGTTCCGGGCCGCTCCTTTGTCGGATCGCTCTCCATGTCCTGCGGGTCGGTGGAAGCATACAGAGTCCACTCCATGCCTTTCGGCAGCTGCGGGAGCCCCAGACGATAGGATGACCAGTACAGATTGACGCCGATAAAGATAAACTTATCGTCTTCGGCGCCGCCCGTTATGCCGTAGCGTCCGCAGTACATGACTCCGATGCTGCGGCTGGCGGGACTCGTGTCGGGCCGCCATGCCTCATGCCCGTGAAAGGAGATATCGGGATAGCCGCAGGACAGATAATCCATTCCTTTGAGCGGAGCCGGGCTGTGCAGGATCGGATGGGCCCTGCGGAAGGCGATCAGCCGTTTGGTATACCCAAGCAGCGTGTTCCCGTCCTCCGACCGGTTCCACTTGATCCATGCGACCGCATTGTCCTGACAGTACGGATTGTTGTTTCCTTCCTGCGTATTGCCGAATTCATCCCCGCTGTACAGAAGCGGCGTCCCCTGCGACAAAAATACAAGCGTCAAAGCGTTCTTCATCTGCCGCAGCCGGAGATCCGTAATGTTTTTCCGGCGGCTTCTGCCCTCTACGCCGCAGTTCCAGCTGCAATTATAATCAGAGCCGTCCTGATTGGCCTCTCCGTTGTTCTCATTGTGTTTGCGGTCATAGGAAACGATGTCGGCCAAGCGCATCCCGTCCCATTTCGCGATATAGTTGACTATTCCGTTTTCCGGGCGGTTATTGCGCATATGATAGATCAGCTGATTGATCATATTGTCGTCGCCTTTCAGCACGCGGCGGACGTCAAACAGGAACCCGTCGTTCAGCCATCCAAGACAGCGTGTCCTGCTCATACGGTCTTCCGCGTTCGGGCTGTACTGCTGCTCGGTCAGTATTTTGGTATCGCTTAAAAACGGATCTTTTGCAAACAGTTCGATCGGAAGATCGACGCCCATCACATGAAAACCGTCTATATGATATTCAATGACCCAATATTTCAGGATATCCAGCATTTCTATCGACGTGACGCCCGGCGGAAAATAAAACTGCATGAGCACTTCGATCCCGTTCCGGTGCAGCGCCTTTACCATGTCCTTATACTCTCCCACCGGATCCTTTCCGTATGCGTAGCTGCTCTTTGGGACGTAATACAGCCCTTCCTGATACCCCCAGTAATTCAGCCTTATGCGCTGTCTGACCCTGCCGCCTGCGCCAGATGCCGTGCCGCCGTCTGCATCGGTATTCAAAGGCGCCTGTCTGCCGGGGACCGTCCCCTGTTCCATAGGGGTGCGCCCGGACCAGAAATCCTGATCCATAACCTCGTCAAATTCATAACAGGGCATGAGGAGGATCGAAGTGATCCCCAGATCGGCCAGATACGGTATCTTCTCCGTGATCCCGCGGTAAGTGCCCTTGTGCTCGACTCCGGAAGACCTGTGCTTCGTAAAACCGCGCACATGCAGGGCATAGAGGATCATATCCTCATACGGGCAGCGCAGGGGCCGGTCGCCGCCCCAGTCGTAAGCCTCCCCTTGGATCATGCATCTGGGCATATTGCTCTTGACTGCCCCGTACCGGTAAGGATCGTCCACCTTTCTGCAATAGGGATCCTGCCACATCCTGCCGCCGCAATATAAGAGATAACGGCAGTCTTTGTCCTGATAATCCGCAAGCAGCATGGAATACACCCCGCCCACCCTGCTCTCCTGCGGGAACGGGATCCGGATGCCGTTCTTGTGTCTTCTGTCGTACAGCATGACGCCGAATCCGCCCTCTTCTGCCGGATCCGCACAGTCGCATACTGCGGAAATATGAAGTCCGTCCCTGTCCAGAAAAGCGCCCAGCGGATAGGCCCGGTCTGCTTTAACTTTGTATTCTATATGCATAAAACCCTCCGGTGTACTGATCGTTTCTACGCTGCTGTGTGTATTTTATCACATCGCACATATATATTACCATAGAAACTCTTTTTACTGAATAAAAAAATATTTCTGCATTGAATATCTTGACCGTTTTCTGTAAAATATAACTATTCCAGTATGTAAGGAGGCAGTTATATGGGCAGAAACAATGACAAAAGCGCGGATAACGGCTACGATGCGGAAGAAATGACGGTAGATCTGGAACTGGAAGACGGTACGACCGTCAACTGTGCCGTGGTAACTATCCTTCCGGTATCCGGACAAGACTATATTGCGCTGTTACCTCTTGACGAAAACGGGGACAATGCGGACGGAGAAGTCTGGTTCTACCGCTACCGCGAGAATCCGGACGATCCAAACGAGGAGCCGGAACTTGAATATATCGATGACGACGACGAATACGACGCTGTGGCGGATGCCTTTGACGAATATCTGGACGCGGCGGAATTTGACGAACTGGTGGACGAAGAAGACTGAACCAGACACTTCAGAAAGCGGGAAGGCGCATCCTTTCCGCTTTTTCCTTTGCAGGCCGTCATGCACAGTTCCTTCTTGGCCCTCGTCATGGCCACATACAGCATACGCCGCTCTTCCTCAATCTCTTCTTTGGTTTCCGCCTTTCCCGAAGGGATCCTGCCCTCCTGACAGTCCGGCAGATACACCGTATCGAACTCCAATCCCTTGGACGCGTGCATCGTCATAAGCCTTATTCCCGGCCCTTCCTTGGAGTCATGAGATTCCTCTTTCGCATTGGAAGCCGCCGTTTCCTCATACCGGCTGATATAACCGCACAGTTCCCCGTATGTGGCAAACTGTTCCGACAGCTTCTGAAAATCGTCCGCTGTGCGGATGTATTCCGCCGCCTTCTGCGTGCCGTACTTTTCCGCCAGGTATCTGTCATAACCGATCACATGGCGGATATAATGGATCTGAAGCGTGATTTTCCTGCCGCCCAGACTCCTGATGTCCGCAAAAAGCTTCCGCACTTCCCGCTGCAGTCCGGGGCTGTCCTGATAGTACGACAGGATATCCTCTTCGGTAAGCGCCTCCTCCGGGACACATTCTCTCCGGAAATACCGGACCGGACGGTTCATAATGCGCAGGAAATGTCTGCGCTGCATATCCCCGTTGGCCAGCGCAAGGTACGCCATGATGTCAAGCACCACAAAATGACGGAAAGGATCCGCCGGTCTTTCTTTGAGCCGGAAAGCGATCCCGTGTTTCCTGAGATTCCCCGCCCATATGGCGCAGTCAAAATGGGTGCGGCATATCATGGCGCAGCGGTCCGTTTCTCCGGCGTTCTGCCGGTCCGCAAGTTCGCGGATCAGGAATCCTTCCTCCTCTTTTTCCTCGTCGAACAAACAGAGCCGGAAACCGGCGCCCTCTTCATGAAAGGCTTTGATCTCTTTGGCGGTCCGCTGTTCATTCTCCGCGATCACTTTTCCCGCCGCTTCCACGATCCGGCGGCCGCACCGGTAATTAACGTTTAGAAACATCCTTTCTGCTTCCGGGTAATCCCGGAAAAAAGCCTGCATACACTCCGGACTGGCTCCCCGGAATCCATAGATGGACTGGTCGTCATCTCCCACGACAAACAGATTATTTTCCGGAGCGGCAAGCATCCGGACGATTTCATACTGATCGGGAGAAATGTCCTGAAACTCGTCGATCATGATATAGGTAAACTGTCTTCTCCAATGATCCAGCAGTTCTCTGTCTTCTGAAAGAAGCGCCCTGCAATGCCGGATAACGCCGTCAAAATCCATCTGTTTGAATTCGCGCAGACAGGCTTCGTATTCTTCCGCCAGAAAACGGATATCCTCCCCGGTCAGTTCCCTGATCGAAAGACGCATATCTCCGGTGCGGTCAGTATAACGCTTTAAGCATGTTTCTATCTCCTCCATATCCTCTTCCTGAACGCACGCGAAACGCCTGTGCAGACGAAGGATCTTACGCAATAATCTTTTCTTCTCCGATTCCGTTATGATCGTATGACCGCGATACTGCGCCGAATGTTTCAGAATGTGATAAAACACGGCATGAAATGTGCCAAATCTCACCGGCGGCCGTTCCGGTTCCATAAGGCGGAAGAAACGCTGCTGCATCTCCTGTGCCGCAGCTTTTGTAAATGTGATGACAAGAATGTGCGCAGGGTCTGCGCCGTGATGTTCGATGAGATACTTGATGCGGTGTACGGTGACGTAGGTCTTGCCGCTTCCGGGGCCCGCAAAAACCTGCGCGGCCCCGACAGTGTGCCTGATCGCTCTCTCCTGATCAGGATCCGGTCTTCTCTCAGTCATTCTCCAGTTTTCTGATCCCTTCGCGGATTCTGGCAAGCGATTCCTCCTTGCCGAGTATTTCCATGATCTCCGTAGCGCCCGCCGGTGTCATCTGCTTACCGGACAATGCCGTTCTCACCGGCCACATCACATAGCCGTTCTTACAGCCCTTCTTTTCCACATAAGCGGTCAATGTCTGATACAGGGCGTCGTTGCTGTAATCCGTCTGGTCCTCAAGGATCGGGAGAAGATCCCGGAGCACTTCCAGACTGGAATCCCTGTCCGTCTTCATCTTCTTATGCGTATACATCTCCACATCGTACTCCGGAAGTTTCTCAAAGAAATCGACCATTTCCATGATATCCGGAAAAACTTCTATTCTTGTCTTAACCATGGATGCGATCCTGCGAAGATCAAGATCCTTCGTAAGGGCCTTTTTTAAATAGGGTTCCGCCATCTCATAGAACCGGTCTTCGTCCATGGCTTTGAGGTACTCGCCGTTCATCCAGCGCAGCTTTACGATATCAAAGACCGCCGGGGATCTGCTGATCCGGTGGTAATCAAATTTCTGTATCAGCTCCTCCAGAGAAAAGATCTCGCGGTTATCCTCAGGGCTCCATCCAAGCAGCGCGATAAAATTCACGACAGCCTCCGCCACAAAACCGCTCTCCATGAGATCCTCAAAGGACGAGGCCCCGCCTCTCTTGGCAAGTTTCTTATGATTCTCGTCCGTGATCAGGGGCAGGTGCACATATACGGGCGACTCCCATCCGAAAGCTTCGTACAGCCGCATATACTTAGGGGCTGAGGAAATGTATTCGCTCCCTCTCACCACATGCGTGATATTCATGGTATGATCGTCCACCACGTTCGCAAAATTGTAAGTAGGATAGCCGTCGGATTTGATCAGGATCATATCGTCCAATTCGGCGTTTTCCACCGTGATATCGCCGTACAGTTCGTCGTGGAAGGTCGTCGATCCCTCTCTGGGATTGTTCTGGCGGATAACAAAAGGTCTGCCCGCCGCAAGGTTTTCCTCGATCTCCTCTCTGCTCAGGTGCAGACAGTGCTTGTCGTAGACGCTGATCTCTTTTCCCTCCACTACTTTGATCTTTAAGGAAGCAAGGCGCTCCTTGTCACAGAAACAGTAATATGCCTCGCCCTTCTCGATCAGTTCCTTCGCATATTTCATATAAATGCCGGTCTTCACACGCTCGCTCTGCACATACGGGCCGTAACCGCCGTCCTTATCCGGGCCTTCGTCATGCGTAAGACCCGCTTTTTCCAAGGTCCGGTAAATAATATCCGTGGCGCCCTCCACAAATCTTTCCTGATCCGTGTCCTCGATGCGGAGCATAAAGTCCCCGCCTGCGTGTTTTGCGATCAAAAACTCATACAGCGCCGTGCGCAGATTCCCCACATGCATCTTCCCCGTGGGGCTTGGCGCGTATCTTGTCCTTATTCTTACTGCCATATTAATCTCCATTCTGGAGCGTTTACGCGACAGAGGCGACGCGAATCTCAAATTCGCGTCTGTCATCAGAGGAATTTGTGACGCTCCGGCACAAATTCCTGTGTGTAAAATCAGCACATCAGTGTGATTTTACACACTATTGTCCTCCTACTGCTCCTGCCTGTCCGGTATCCGTTTATCCGCCGCGTCCTTAAAGGCTGAAACCGCTTTGGCGGCTGCCGCCACCGCGATATTGGTCCCTGCGCCTGCTATACATCCGCCGGGACATGCCATACCCTCGATCAGGCAGCCGTTTTTCTTGCCCGCCTTGGCTAACATCAGCATCTTCTTACACTCCGACAGGCTCTCGGCATGTTCAATATTGACTTCTATGTCCGGATAATATTCCCTGACACATTCTTCTATGGCGCTTGCCACGCCTCCGGCGACTCCGTAACCGCGTCCCGCGCCCGTTGCGCCTGCAAGCTCGTCCATCGCATGGATCTCACTTAACAGGATATTTTTTGCCTCAAAGATCCCTGCCAGTTCTTCAAAAGTAATGACAAAATCTACGTCGGAGCGGATCGTCCTTCGGGACGCCTCCAGTTTCTTGGAAGCGCACGGCCCGATAAACACCACTTTGGCATCGGGATGATCCGCCTTGATGATCCGTGCGGTGGCCACCATGGGCGTCAGCGCGTTGGATATCTTATCGATCGTTTCCGGGAAAAACCTCTTGGCCAGCACGGACCACGAAGGACAGCACGAAGTCAGGCTGAACGGCAGTTTTCCCGTGGCCACTTCCGAAGCATAGTGCTCGGCTTCCGCCATGGCCCCCTGATCCGCCCCAAGCGCCGTTTCGTATACATCATAAAAGCCCAGTTCCTTCAAGGCCGTCTTCAGCATATCCGGCGTAACGTCCGGTCCAAACTGTCCGGCGAACGCAGGCGCCACCTGCGCGATGATCTTATGACCGGACTGCATGGCGCGTATCAGCTGAAAGATCTGCGATTTGTCGGCGATCGCGCCAAAAGGACAATTCACCATGCACTGTCCGCAGGATACGCACAGGTCGCTGTCTATGAACGCACGCCCCTTTTCGTCATTCTTGATGGCGCCCACGCCGCAGGCTCCCGCACAGGGCCTGACCTGATGGGATATGGCGTCGTACGGGCAGACTGCTTTGCATTTACCGCATTTGATGCATTTGTCCTGATCGATCATCGACTTGCCGTTTTTCATGAAAACGGCGTCCCGCGGGCATACTTCCCGGCAGGGATGGGCAACGCACCCCTTGCACTGGTCCGTCACCTGATAACGATTCTCCGGGCAGGCGTTGCATGCGGAAGGAATGACCTGCATGAGCGGCGGTTCATAATATTTCTCCGCGATATTGCTCTCTTCCAGTCCCTGCGTCAGATGGACCAGACGGTTCTCCGGCCGCAGCGAAAGCCCCATGGCCAGACGGATGCGCTCACGGACGATCGCCCGTTCCCTGTAGATGCTCTCATATTCCGATTCGTCATAATCGACGATCTTATACGGGAGCGCTTCCACATCATCTATTAAATTTTCCGAATGATAAGCCAGTTCAGCCACTTCTTTGAAAATGCGGCGTCTGTTCTTACGAACCTGCGTATCGATCCCTCTCATGACATTCCTCCGTGATTTTGTGTTAATTATTTCACAAGTATATTCTTGCATAAACGCGCAAGGAAATCAAGAGCAATTACACGGCCTGCCGAATTACGATCACTCCTGTCATTTCCGGCGCCGCCGCAGCGGTATCCAGATGCCTGCCGCCAGACACAGCACCACGGCGGCAATAATCCCGATGATCACCGTAAGGACCGTTCCGGCGCTGAAGACCAAGTTGCCGATCTCATAATACTTGACCGGGACAACAACGGGCACCTCCTGTTCAGTCAGGCTGGCCACGATATTGCCGAAAAGCTTAACATTATATCCGGGGACGATGTTGTCCGCCTGCGCCGTAAACATCTGCTCCGTCGCCACGACAGCCGCTTTCGACGTCTTCTGATCCGATACCGGTCTCTCCGCCGTCATGGCGATCACAAACGGTCCGTCGATGTCTTCGCTGCTCTTATTATAGTTCTGTGCGTTCAATACGTCCTTTTTGCTGAACGCCTGATCGCTGGTCGTCAGAATCGGCACATAACGTATGTCCTCGGACTCCTCGTCATAGATCAGGCCGCGGCAGAGCGGGGCAAAAACCGTACCGTCATAGACCGTCTGGGTGATATCGTTATATTCTATATTGGGGAACAGATCATAAACCGTCTGATAATAATGGCTGCGGTCGGTTTCCATGATAACTCCATCCACCAAAGATATCCCGTAATAGTCCAGAATTTTTTCAAATCCGGTCATGTCCTGATCGGTCCACGTCGGAATGATAAAGGCGCTGCCGCCCTGCTCCAGATAAGCGAGCACTTTTTCCACATCATCGTCCGAATAATCGCTGACCGGCGCATCGAAGACAAGCACGTCCGCATCTTCCGGGACAGCGTCCACAGCGTACAGCTGCAGCGATTCATAGGATACGTTCTCCTTGGACAGAGCATTTAAGAACGTGTCGTCGAACATCAGTTCATCATGCCCTGCCACGATATAGACTTTGGCTGTATCTTCCGAGGACGCGCGCATGATTGCGGAAATGACCTGTCCTTCCGCATCCGTTCCCACCACTTCCTCTTCATAAGTGGTATAATTCGTCTGATAGATATACATATCGTTGTAATCCACGACCACGTTTCCGTGCTCGCCAACCACGATCAAACTGTTGGCGGAAGGCTGGATATCCGTATAATTATAGTAAAACATCGGATTGGCGATCGGGCTCACATACTCCACCCGGATATGGTCCGAATAGCTCTTAAGCTGTCCGAGCAGCTTATCCAGATCACCGTCTTTCGATTCCTCGTCCGCCCAGACATATATCGTGACGTCCTGTGTCAGGCCGCGCACATAATCGACCGATTCCTCCGTAAGCGTAAAGATCTTGTTCACCGTCACGTCATAGGAAGTATACTGATCCGGTATATAATTCAGCCCGATGTTGACCAGTACGACCACCGCGGCAGCCGCCATGATGTTCACGATGCTGAACGCGCCGATCCCCACGCCCCTGCCTGCGAATGCATAACGCCTCTTCTGGATGGACTGTACGGTGCAGAATAACATGAACGCCGTAAAAGTCACATAATACGCCACTGACTCCACTTCAAAATATCCGCTTGAAAGAATATCAAAACGCCTTACCATATCGAAACAGTTCAGCACCCTGATCATACACTCGGCAAACGCAGACGTGCCGGACGAAGAAATGATGCTCGTGATCCCGCCCATGATGTAACCGGCAAACATAACGACAAGCCCCAGTATAGCGGAAACCACCACGCTCTCCGTAAGCGAAGACACAAACAATCCCAGTGCAAGGCCAAGACAGCCGTACAGGAAAAAGCCCAGAAGGGACGAATAGGACAGCCCGATCTGAAAACTCCCCGCTTGGGACAAAAGGAGCGGCGTGATCCCCAGAATGATCAGCGGAACCGCGTACACCGTCACGAGCGCCAGATATTTGCCCATTACGATACGGCCTACCGATACGGGCGCCGTCAGGATCAACTGATCGGTCTTATTTTTCCTCTCTTCCGACATGGACCGCATCGTCAGGATCGGTATCGTAAAGATGTTGAGGAACACCACCATCTGCAGCAGATAAGAGATCGTCGGATATCCTATCAGCATGTTGCAGATATAGAAATATACGCCCATCAAAGCCACCGTGACCGCAAGATATAACCATCCGATAAAAGAATGAAAACAGGATCTTAATTCTCTCTTATAGATCGCCAGCATCGTCCGTTTCCTCCTTTTCTGCAGTTTCCTGCTCTTCGTCACGCTCTGCCGCGCCGGATGCATCGGCCGTTTCGTCCTGCGTGATCTCTAAGAAAATATCCTCCAGAGATTTTTCCACACGGTTCATGGAAAGGATCGGCATACCCGCCCCCGACAACGCCAGCGAAAGCGTCCTGCGCATATCGGCGCCGCCCGCCGTTTCCGCCGTGATCTTTATCGAATCTTTCTCCTGCGCATCCTCTACCGTGCAGGATCCGATCCCGTCGATACCGCTCAGGACCTTTTCCGCCTGCTCTTTCGTGCCGGATACGACCACCTCGATGACCGCCTTCGGCTGTATTCTCTCCTGTAGTTCCTGCGGTGAGCCTTCGGCCGCCAGACGGCCGTTTGAAAGGATCATAATATGATCGCACACGGCGCTCACCTCGGATAAGATATGCGAGCTCAGTATGATCGTATGATCTTCTGCCAGATCTTTGATCAGGTCGCGCATCTCCATGATCTGTTTCGGATCAAGCCCCGTCATAGGCTCATCCAATATAAGGTTCTCCGGATCGCCGACAAGCGCCTGCGCCAGTCCCACGCGCTGCTTGTATCCCTTGGACAGATTCCGGATCAGACGGTCTTTGACGTCCGCCGTTTCCGTCTTCTGCATGATATCATCGATCTGCGCCGCCCGCTCTTTTCCGGGGACCTTTTTCAGTTCCGCCGCAAAGAGCAGATACTCTTTGACCGTCATATCCGTATACAGCGGAGGGACCTCCGGAAGATATCCTATGCATTTTTTGGCGGCCTCAGGTTCCTTCAGGATATCATGGCCGTTGACCGTCACTTTTCCCCCGTTCGCTGCAATATATCCCGTCATAACGTTCATCGTCGTGGATTTTCCCGCTCCGTTCGGGCCAAGGAATCCATAGATCCGGCCTTTTTCGGCCGAAAACGACAAACCGTCCACAACCGTGCGGTTTCCGTACTTTTTAACCAGATCTTCTACTTGTATCAAGGCAGATTCCCCCTTTCTCAACAAGTTTTTACTGTTTTCTGCGTTTCTTTCAAACACACCGAAACGATTATAACATATTATAATGTTAAAAACACCTGAAAATTTTGAAAGGAACTATATGAAGGACTATATGTACAAAGAAAATTGCGACACGTTTCCTATCGCAATGGCATATGTACCGTGGCAGCAATTCAACGGGATCAGCGACAATCTCGACGAAGCCTACGACACCGGAACGATCTTTCCTGAACTTGATAAACCTTTTACCGGAAGGAGATGCTGCAATTCATGAACACACATTTTTCAAACGAACAGCAGAAGCTGCTCCATGACATCGGTATCCTCGACTTTATTGTCGTTGAACTGACCGAATTTCTGGATACCCATCCCACAGACAAAAATGCCATCGAATATTTTAACCACTATAATCGTATGAGCAATCAGGCAAAAAAAGAATATTCCAAAAAGTTCGGCCCGCTGACAGTCGCTCTTGCCAGTGAAACGGACTGCACCGGATGGGATTGGGCAACGCTGCCCATGCCTTGGGAAGGAGGTTGTGCATAATGTGGAACTATGAAAGAAGACTTCAGTTTCCCGTTAATATCAAAGACTCAAACGCAGATCTTGCACAGGTGATCATAAGCCAGTACGGCGGACCCGACGGTGAAATGGGCGCATCCATGCGTTATCTCTCCCAGAGATACGCCTGCCCTTACAGAGAGGTGTCCGCTATCCTGACTGACATCGGCACCGAGGAACTGGCGCATCTGGAGATGGTTGCAACGATCGTCCACCAGCTCACCAAAGACCTGTCCATGGATGAGATCGAGGCTTCCGGCTTCCGCAACTACTATGTGGACCATACCGTCGGCATCTGGCCGCAGGCCGCGGGCGGCGTTCCCTTCAACGCCTGTGAGTTCCAGAGCAAGGGCGACATCATCACCGACCTGATGGAAGATATGGCAGCCGAGCAGAAAGCCCGCACCACCTACGACAATATCCTGCGTCTGATCCACGACAGCGACGTCTGCGAACCGATCCGGTTCCTGCGCCAGAGGGAAGTCGTACACTTCCAGAGATTCGGGGAAGCGCTTCGGATCGTTCAGGATAACTTGAATTCCAAGAACTTCTATGCGTTCAATCCGGGATTCGACTGCGACGAGTGTTCGGGGAAGAAATAAAAGGCGCTTATCATGCGCATATACGCAGAGGCATTACGCCCTATTTGAGATAAAAGAGATGCGCCGTCACTATTACGGTAGTGGCGGCGGTCTGCTGTGCTGCAGGAATTTTCAGGCATTAAAAAAATCTCTAAAAATTTGTTGATAAATCAATACGAATTACCATATAATAAAATCAACAACTGGAAGGAAGTGATCCTATGACACCGATAACACAGCCCGTCAAAAATGCAAACGTCACAAAAACAGACCATTCTGAAAAAGCCGCCATAGGCGCATTATATGATGAACTCTCCAAAGGGATAAATAGTCTGAAAAGAGGCGACGTTTATACCATTGATGAAGCATGGGAGGAAATTGACCAAATATAATGCCATATAACAAACCAATAAAATACAAAATCGTGATTTCCAAAGATGCACTTCTGGATATCAAATCAACAAAGAAATATATTCTTGACACTTTCAAATATCGCGAATATGCGGAAAATTTTTCAAAAAAGATAAAGTCTGCAATAAAGGAGCTGGATTCTTTCCCCAAAGGGTATGAATCTACTGGATATGTGATTGAAGGATTGAACATCTATTTTAAGCCACACAGTACATATTTAATCTTTTTTGTTGTGGAAAATTCCACGATTACGGTCATTCGTGTTTTAAAAGACCGCATGTACTGGCAATCTATTATTAAAAAAATGAAGAAAATTAATCGATAAGTGTACTATAATTAAGAACTGTCGAGTGACAGAAAGTCAAATTAGTTCAATTTTTTCTTTCCATATTTTTTTCTTGTCCTGTTCAGTAATTTTTTTATAAGCGCCACTGGAAGATACCAATGGTATTATATCTATCCCTGTTTGCTGCTGTACAAATTTTTTATACTGTTTTGCTGCCTTTTGTCCGTTTGCGTATATCCTTTTAATCGGTGCTTTCTTTAAGAGTCCGGGAATATCCGCCGGAATTTCGCTTTTTATACTGCTATCCTTTGAACCCTCAATATCGCAATTTTTACATACATCCCAGATTGCTATATGATTATCCAACAGTAATTTCTTTTTTGCATCAACTGTATCAGGAACAGGATAATCGCAAATATAGGCAATAATCCTCCAAAACGCATTTCCTCCATGCGCATAATAAAACCCGGTCTTTGGGGATTTAACGGATGGTATAGTCCCCAATATCAAAATAGTAGAATTTTCATTATATATTGGTTCAAATGGATGCTCGACATTTGTCACATTACTCATTATTTATACCAATGCCATTAAGATATAATCCCCCTAGGGGTTGCAAATCCCGAAAGCGGCATATTTCCTCATTAAGGTAGGAAAAAACATATTTGCCCAACATACTGTTTACCAAAAAAACACCCCCTGCAATCGAATGGGAAAATCTCCCGAACCCCCGAAAACTCTCATAAAAAGGTGCAGATTTATATCAGGAAAAGAGTTATCCTGTTTAGTTTATTGCCAAAAATGGTTAAAATGATTCTATAAAATAGTCACAAATTGGTACAAATACGAAAATAAAATCAGTCTGAAAGTCCTTGAAAATCCTTGATTTTTTCGTCTAAAGTTGTATATTAAGTGCATGAAAACAACAGACGATAAATTTTGCCGAAATATCCCTAAAACGAAAAGCAGAATGAAAGTGCGAAACAGCAGTCGGCGGAATAAGAATAAAGCAAGAGCATTTAGGAGTTTGTAGTATGATTAAATTTGAGAAGCTTTTCCGAACCTTAAAGGAAAATGGGATAAGCCAGTACAACTTATATACCCACTATGGCATAAGCAGGTCGCAGATACAGCGGCTTAAAACCAATCAGTCCGTCACGACGCATACGCTGAATATGATACTGAATGTCTTGGGCGACGGTTTCACGCTTGATGACATAGCAGAATTTACACCCGATGAAAAAGAAAAGGATAAAGAATAATCCAATCACGATTATCTCTATCCTTTTTTGGTGCGCCTTTTTCCAACAGTTGCCGTTTGAATTGATTTCCAACATCTTCCGCCTTGACTATTTCCTCGGCTCGTATCGTGATAATGGTATCATGGCATCTCTCCTTGTTGTATATCTAATAAAACATAATGACTATGATATAAACACTTAAAACAGAAATAAACAACCAAGATAATGAAAAACAGCGTTGCTATATCAAAGCAATTTCATGCAAATGTGATTTTTACGGCTTTCAAGAGGTTTATAAAATAAATACCCCGTCCATATTTTAGTTGTAAGAAAAACTTCTTATGTGACCGAATGTGCTCTAAACTTAATGGCATTGCTATTCAAACTCTCTTGTTTTTCAATAAGTAATATGTTATACTTTCACGAAATAGAGTCTTATGACATTTCAGCCGTTTTCACGAACCACAGCTAAAGGAGCCGCATGAGCAAACGGATAGCTTTTGATCTTGCCGGAGCAGAGTCCGCGAGATATTCCAAAATTCAAAATGTGATAAATATTCTTAACAACGATGTTGATGGAACAACTCTCAGTATCGTATTTAACGATTTGATTGCCTCTGCGGATCTGCAGCCTTTTTGTGTGGGAAAAGCAATATCGATTGACGGTCAGACGATCAACATCGGCAAAAAAAGCTATCCCGCTTATGAAATCCAAAAAGTCACCATAAATACGGAAGGCTCCATGGCAGTCTACGACCGTTCCGGTAAAAAGATATGCGGATGCCTGCGGTTGAACGTGTCTTTGAAAAATATTGAACTATTCTGCGTCTGGGTGCGGAAATATCATATCCCGGCAGAAATCAGATCCGGCAAAGCGGAACGGTTTTTTCAATATGCGCTGTTGGTGATCACCGCTTTGCTGTGCCTGTTATATAAGCTGACACGCGGGCTTCGTTAATAGCTCCGGGAATTATATCCCACCTGTATAGCAAGTGGCAATCATTTACATACCAAATCATTTATATCCCCATACCATCGGCAAGTAGCATCATTACCTGTCACGCTCTGTTTATACCCCGCCGCATGACAAACGGCAAACATTTACTTTGGCCTATATTATAGCATAACTTCAAAAATGCAGCGAACTTTTCAGTCGTCAAATCCTGGTTTCTTTTCCGCTGCGCGGATGATTTTGCGCATAGGCAACCGCTTCTGCACTGACCTGATCCAAGTCCATCTTATCAAAATATTCCCGCCGCCAGATGGTATAATCAAAGTTATCTCGTTTGAAATCTGTTTTTTCCGTTTTCATATCCTGATTCATATATCCTGCTCAATAAATTCCTTAAATCTTTTCCAACCATTCCTGCTTTGATCTATTGGTCTTCCACCCCAAGATTTTCCATTTGCGCCACTTGTGGAAGGTAGGTTCTCTACTTTTATTTTCGGGTATTTCTTTTTAAACTCCTTTTGTGCTTTCTGCCCCATAACACCGACTCGCTTTATATTCGGATGTTGTTGTAGAAAGTCTGAAATATCATTCCATTCCGGATCCTTTATATCAGAATCCCTGCTTGTTTTCATTTCTGTTTTATTGCTTGCTTTCTTTTCTGCTTTACTTCTTATACCTGACTTATAAATATCCTACAAAGCAACTTTCAATTCTTTTAAAATACTAACAGCTTCTTCATTACTTTGAGGCTTCTTATCACGTCCTATATATTCACAGAAAAAATCCCAAAAATAGTTCCTATTATCTGCATAATAATATTGTTTTTGTAACGATTCTTCTCCGGGAAGTGTTCCCAACAATAATACTTCCGAATCTTCAAAAACTATAGGTGGGAACCCTTCTATTCTTTCGCTCATTACATATTTCCCTCTCATTTCAAGTTTTGCTCATTCTTTATGCATGATATCAATCATTTCTTTAGGCGTAACAACATAAGGTTTTACGGGGAAATGCTTGATATTCCCTGTCACAAGATATGCGTTATCATGTTCTTTTCGGCCCTCCATGACCACCTCATAGAAAATAACATCTTTAAGGTCAGGGATTATTTCTCCTATCGGAACCGCATCTACAAAGATACCTCTGCTGATTATACCATCAATAAAAGTTGCCACCATGATCTGATCAAACTTAAATTTCGGGCGTGCTAACACTTCCCGATACTCTGCAACTATTTCATCGCATAATAAAGGAATCAGATCGCCTAAAAGTGCTTCGTTGGCAATCTGTCCCGGAACAGACTGAACCTTTAACATAGCGGAAACCAATACATTTGTGTCTATTACCGCATAATAACGCATTGTATCGTCTCCTATTTTGTTTTTCTTACCACTTCTATTTCAGCATTTATCTCATCCAAAGTCATTTTTGAAGTTCCGTTTTCCATGGCAGCGCTGCTTAACTTCTGAAGAGCTCTCGCTGCTTTTTCAGCTTTATAATCACTCTTTGGCAAAATCATATCAAAAGGAACGCCATTAACCATGACCGATCTTTTCAAGAACATCCGCACCGCTGTAGATAAATCAATTCCCAATGCGTCATACACAGCAGTTGCTTGATTTTTTAATTCATCATCAATCCTGACCTGTACCAATGTAGTTGCCATATCAATCATCTCCCTTGAATGATTTGTAATTCAATTATAATATATTGTATGACATTGTCAACGATATATTCTTTAGTGAGGTTCAACTTTATATTGCATATTTATCCTTCATTTGCTGTGACACGATATCAGCTGGTGTTGCAGCTCCCATATCGCTTTTTTTCATGGATTCAGTAAGCTGCCTGACAATGACATCCTCATTAAATGACTCCATAGGAATATCACTCATATCTTTAAAAATGCGATATTGAATATATTTTTGAACTTCTCTTAATTCATCTTCCGGCATTGTTTCAAGCATTGAAATCGTATATTCTGACGTACTCATAAGCACCTCCTGTTATCTTTTTCATTTCAACTATTATAAGATACATTCCCGTGTAATTCAATCATTTTAGTAATGTGCCCATTTTACCCATTTTACGATGTTTTTCAGATGTGCAATTTCGATATTGGCATCTGCAAGCCAACCAAGTTCCTGCGAATGGGTGAGGTTATACTTATGACCTAGCGGCACTACAAATCAATACAATCATCCCAATAATGATAAGTATCGGAACAGCAATATACAATAATCCCGCACATACCATTCCAAGTAGAAACAGTGGGAGCAGAAGCACTGTACACAAAACCCTTACAATTCCCCACGCCGCCTTAAACTCCAATATCAGCATTTTCCACACAATCCAAAGCAAAACAACAGTAAATATAATTGTCAATATTCAATCACCCTTTTCATTGAATCTTCTCATATGAATTACAGCTTATCAAAATTTTATTTTATCTCCAGAAATCAGGAAATAAACAGCACATCTGACAAATGCTCAGTGTCTTTATAAACATATAATATCACAGCATTTTAATAGCGACTAGTATGGTTTCGTTTGTGCTGTAATCTACTATGCCATAGGCAATTTGCTTGACAGTTGCATTAAAATAATTTTGGGCAGAAAATTCTGTTCTGATAAACAAATCATCTAACTCAACACGCTGCGAACAGCCTTCTTCCTCTAGTATGCTATTTACTTCATCCTTTTGTTCATCATTATCAATACTAATATAAGTTGTTTTAATATGTTTGTATGATTTTTCATCATTGAGTTGCTTTTTTATCAACTTTTCTAATGTCTTATGTGCTCCGTCCCAGATACTAAATTGGCTATTCACCCAATCATCATGAATTTCTTTCTTATTTAACTTCCCTTGCACAGCAACATCATCACGATCATTTTCTATCAGATTACCAGGAACTGTTAAAAACGGAGTGTTTTCAGATGGTTCCAAATGATCCGGACTAATCTTTGAGGGGTCATCGCTGTTAATATATTCCTTTGCCGCATATACTTGATCAACATTGGATATAATGTAATTATTTTCATCCATGTTGATATCACATGTAACCTTTATGCGCGTATCATAATCGCTCATTCTAAAAATAATATCATCAACATGCCATGTGCTATCGTTCAATGCAGTCCATACTCCATCAGTATCCACGGTCAAAAAGAAGTCATCAATATCATCATATGAATGAAATTTCGTAGTATCATAAGAATTACCATCTGCAGCAAACACATCACTTGCTGAGCAATTGGTCATAGCTACAACTAATGCGCGCCTTGCCATTTCTTTAGGCAGTACATCTTCCAATGCAGCTTCTTTGGCCGCTTTAGCCTGTTTTTGTTCTTCAGTTTCTTCTGGCTTTTGTATAGGTGTTTCAGATTCTCCCTCATCAGATTCTTTATCTTCATTCTCAACCGGTTTATCCGGATCATCATCTTCTTTCATGTGATAGGTAATCACAATAGGCGCATCTTTCTTAAAAATATCATTTTTTTCAAAATCTGTATTTCCATCTACAGAAATACTTTCTATCTCACCTTCATCCGTCCATCCCAACACAATATCGTAGAGAATTTCATAAGAAATATTGGTAAATCCCGCATCAGTAAGCTCTTTTTGAGCATCTTTGTAATTACCAAACTTATAGGAAGATGCAGATTGCGGAATGGGCGCTTCATCCTCTCCATATTCAGAAATAGTGCCCACAATGGTTTCTACGTCAATTTTATCACTCGCGCATGAAATCTTATATTTTAGCGTTTCATCTCGATGAATGTCAATCTCTACTGTTCCTGTAACATCTCCATTTTCTTCATTCGCAAACTTAATCTCATATATACCCTTGGTCAATATCGCATCGAAAGTCTTGGTTGTGCCGTGCTCAATAGTTTCCTCAAGCATATCATCAAGATAAACATCAACATTATACTTGCTGAAAAGCAAGTTTTCTACGCACTCAATTTCAAAAGAAACCTTATATTCCGGCTCTTCAACGGAAATAGTCATAACTCTATTCCACTGATAGGATACTGACAATTTATACCCTTCGCTATTTTCAGCAGAATAGGATTCACCAGACTCATAGACATCAATATTAAATCCCTTATCAGCACATGCTGCTGCATAATCCTCAAAATCGTCAATCGAGGTATTACCTATATTTGCCTTAAAACCTGTTTCGCTGTCTTGTACTATTTCTCCATTTGCAGATGTCGGCATCGGAAGCATACTGGGGATCGTGCTGTCCGGCCATGTAAGTGTTTCATATTGTTCTGGAGCCTCAATGCTTATTTGCATTTTGCTATTGCCTTCATCGTAATATAAGAATAATTTATATCCGTCTGTATTATAAACATCGTATGAATAATCAGACTCTTCAGCCTTAACGGTAAACCCCTTTGCTTTACAGGATTCGACATACTTATTGTAGTCAGAAACTGCTGTTTCATACACAGATAGCAACAAACGGTCAGCACTGTTACTTAAAATTTCTCCCAAATGTGACTTTGGTTCAGGGACAACATCTGCCAGTACAATATCAGACCATACAAATTCACCAGCATCACTGGCATTATTGATATCAGCAATCTTATTGGTATCACCCTTGTTCATTCTAAACAAGCTGATATAGGGGAAGAGAAGAATGACCGCGAGCGCAAATACGAGTATGTAAAGCCAATTATTAGGAGCTTTAATAATCTGCTTCTTCATAAGCATTGCAACTATAGTCAAAATAATTTGCAATATCGCAATAATACCTGCGGCAGTTTTGCCAAATAAAAACGCTGTAAGGCATAATAGTACAAATAAAATACCGGCTATTGTTGTGATTTTACCATATACACTTAGACTATGCCATTTTTCAGAAATTTTATCTTTAATTTTATCACCTATGGATTTTGGAGCATCTGGCTCTTTATTCTCAGAATTGACAGACTCATCCTGTATGTCATCTGAATCTGAAACAGTTTCACTCACAATCGGCGGCGTAGTCGTTTCAATTTTATAGCCGCAGTATGAACAAAACTTTGCATCTTCTGAAATTTCGGCCCCGCATTCTGGACATTTCATCTCTCAATTCCCCTTTCCTGTAGGCGGTATGGGCGGTATTGTAGTGAATATATTTTTAAGTTCATCAACCTCTCCGGCTTTGGCCCATTGTTCCATTCCGTTTTTCCAAACCAAACTGTCTTTTACAAGTTGGCCGGATGCTGCCATTTGTTCCAATATCTTCACTTCAAAAGGCCCGGTTGCCTGACCGTTCACAGCGACATGATAAACAGTCTTCGGTATTGGCGGCGGTGTCATATCATTTTGAATCGGTTGATTTATACCCGACATCATATGATTCATGGAACCGGCGATATTTTGTCCGACAGCACCACCGACAGCCATGCTTGCCATCATTGCAGCCATATTAAAACCGCTGCCGCCTTCACCGCCAGAAAGGTTTATATCACCTGCACCATTTGCTCCCATTTGTCCAAGTGCATTAGCTCCTGCGACACCAACTTCAGCTTGTTTTTCCACCTGAAAAGCACCCATATTTGAGGACTGTGTTTGCTTATGTTGGGCATACTGTCCTTCCTCACGTTGAATACGCAGGGTTTCTTCGTAATGTTCTGCTTCTATGCGCTGTTTGACCGCAATGTCCCTGACCTTTGCCTCAGCTTCTGCTTTTACAATTGCAGTATCAACATCTTTTGTCACCGCTATTAGCTGCCTATAGCTATCACTGGATTTGTCAATTTCAATGGCACCAATATCAACCCCAGAGGTGACGACTCCAAAAGTATCCCTTAGTCTTTCTCCCAGATCATATTCAATTATGTCATTAATCTGGGCTGTCTTGCTTTCAATTTGAACTAATGGAATATCATGTGCTGCCGGAGCGTTGGCAACAACATCTTTGACATAACGAATCACAGCATCGCGTATCTGCTGCTGAAACTCTTCAAGATCAAAGCTATTGAGTCTGTGCAATTTAATAAATTTCCTATAATCTTCAATTCTAAAACTAACAGTGCCTCTTACAGCCACAGGAACGCCAAAATCAGAAAATCTCGGATCATAAACATCAAAATAAGGCACACCAAATTTTACTTGGACTATACGGGCAAGGTTTATAAAATAAATTTCAGCTTGGAACGGGGTTCCACCATCATAAGCCGCCCCAAGAATATTTGCAAGTACGGGAAAATTTGCAGTTTTAATCGTCTTGTCGAATGGACCGACAATAAAATCTTGCATAATGCCATTTTTCTGCTTATATACAAATACGGCAACTTCGCCCTCTTTCACTCTCAGAGCTGAACCCCATCGAATAGCATTTTCTCTGTTATTATTGCCTTGCTGAGATCCTGCCGGGTGCCATTTCCAAATCAAATAGGATGGTTCATCACAACGGATTTCATTCATCAATCCGCCTTTTCTTTTGTTTTTATCAAACAAAGCCATAATTTATTTTCCTCCACTATCGCATTTTCGAATAGTATCGAATAATTATAGTTGAATCTATGTCAAACTCATCGTCTTCGCTAAACTCGGTGTTGCCTGCAATACTGATACTTTTTACTGCACCTTCAGTATCACGCAATCTTTTTTTTTCGGGCTTGGCAACCACACTCCTAAATCCACGAGATCTTAGGAACTCAACCATATCATCATAGTTTTCATCACAAAACTCGTCGCTGCATTTTCCGATAGAACGAATATTACTGTTAGTTTCTTGAGAAGCTCTTTTTTTCTCATCCTTACTAGCTTTCTCTTTCATCTCTTCAAGAATCAAATATGGCGCAATTAAGGAAGCCATACCAAGCATGACAAGTATATATCCACCCATACCTGCTCCGGAATTTCCGTCTTTCCCAGATATTATATACAAAATAATACCAATAGCTATCATTATTATGCCGCCGCAAATCGAAAGAGCTGTAACAATTGCTATGTGATTTCGCCTAAAGATTGCAGCAATACCACGTTCTCTCTTGTTCACCTTTTTTCGTGTCTGAATGTACAATTTTTCCAAATATTCAAATTCAGCAGTATTGCCAAAAGAGAGTTTTGCCTTATGATACGCTTGCTCTAACTTGGCTAGCCAAGCATCATCAGTTTCAAACCGCTTGTCTTCAAGATTAGAAACAGCCAAAATGAAAAAATCATAAATATCTTCTTTGGTGTTAGGAATATAAAAGTTAATAATAAGCTCGATTTTATCGTCCAAAGAAGACGCCATTTCTACTTTTTTAGAAAGTGCTTCGACAGGACTGTTCGGATGAACACCACGAATCTCATAAGCGCAAGTCGGGCAGACCGTTGTGAATGATTTTAATAGTTCGCCACAGTTAGGACATTTATATAATTCTCCGTCATACACGATTTTCCTTTTTGACCTTGTATCTTCTTCAGTTTGCTCCTTCTTAGGTGGTTCTATTTTCATCTTCGGTTCATCGCTGGAGGAAATTTCATCTACAGGCTGCTGTGCTTGCGCTACAGGTTCTCCACAATTTTTACAAAATCGCGCAGCATCATCCAACTTCGTCCCACAGTAAGCGCAAAATTGTATTTTCATCTCTCGTTCCTCCAATGTATTTGACTGGTTAAAACATTACTCGATTTCTACTTTCACCGCATCACATATATCACCTATATTGCAGTCCAAGTATTCGCATATCCGCAAGAGTACCGAAAGCGCCACTTCTTCATTCCTACGCATTTTAGTCATCGTTCCAGTGGCAATGTTTAAGTCTTTTCTCATCGTAGCCGGTGATATTTCTTTTTCAATAAGTAGTATCCATAGTTTTTTATAACTAATTTGCATTATTACTCCTCACATTACTTATAAATACTATTTTAGGTTCTATTTGGCAAAATGTCAATATTTTTGTAGAGTTAGATGATATTTTTCGCAACTTCTTGGCAATTATATCAAATCAATACATTCTACTTTATATTGCATATTTATCCTTCATTTGCTGTGACACGATATCAGCTGGTGTTGCAGCTCCCATATCGCTTTTTTTCATGGATTCAGTAAGCTGCCTGACAATGACATCCTCATTAAATGACTCCATAGGAATATCACTCATATCTTTAAAAATGCGATATTGAATATATTTTTGAACTTCTCTTAATTCATCTTCCGGCATTGTTTCAAGCATTGAAATCGTATATTCTGACGTACTCATAAGCACCTCCTGTTATCTTTTTCATTTCAACTATTATAAGATACATTCCCGTGTAATTCAATCATTTTGAGGATCTTGAATTTCCGTAATTTTATCCACAGCAGACCGCTTTTATCTGTACTGCGGTAAGCAACTTTTGGTACAAAACTCGATGATGATACTGATTGAGAAAATGGCAGAAATGTGGTATAATCCTGTCTTTGACAGTTGAAAAGAACAAAAAGTCTCGCAGACCCTATAAACAGGTCGGTTGCGAGACTTTTTTCTTTGTTTTGAAGTATGGTAATTTTATTTTCCTTTACTCTTTTTTTGAATTGTTTTCATCTGA
>CANRNJ010000002.1 GCA_947631955.1 uncultured Lachnospiraceae bacterium | reverse complement strand
TATATATTATAGTTTATATCGGGTAATATTTGCCCAGTTAGATGGGAAATGCATTGCATAAAGTAATTTGCTTTTTTGGGTTGCTGATGTGGCAGTAGAGAAAGTATTAAACAGTTTGGTTAATTCTTTCTTTAGAGATTTAAAATCTTCTTTATCCAGTAGGTATCGAAAAGCTATGAGCAATGCAAACATATCGTGTTTGCCATAAAGATACTGGATTCCTTTTTGGGGTATCCTCATTTTCTTATGTAGCGAAGTGTCAGGAATCTCAAATCTGGATTCATAAGGAAACAGACGCTCGTTATGCGCACATATATTACGAAAGACCGTAAGTACCTTTAGATACTGTATTAATTCTTTTTCTGTAATATTGCCATAATGTACGCTAACCTTGGATTTTATGCTTGGGAGCATAAATGAATACATTTTTGAAGTTTGTCCAAGAGTAAGAGTTTTCATGATTACCCATAATGGAACATTACCATATGTGTTTCTCTGATATACAACATAACTATGTTCGGTGTTCTGATTGGCTTCGTATGTCAATATAGATATTAGTTTAGTAATATCACGACTGTTTTTCTTAGAAATATTGTAGTTGGTAGGATTTAAATACGCTGACTGATTTTCAGAAAAAACTTCACAGAAGGAATAAGAAATCAATGAGCGGATTTTTTGCTCGACATGACAAATGTATTTAAATACAAGAGAACGGAGATTTTCATCAAATTCATATAATGCAACAATATCCGTAAAATTTGTGCCTTCCTCATATGTTCTTGTCATTGGATTGTAGAATATATCTTTGTATCCATCGATTAAGGAGTAGTAGCCAATATCATGCAATTTTCCCTCAGCATATGATAAATCAGAAATATTAAGTTGTTTTTTCTGAGTCAGAACATTTAACTGCTCAGAGTATGTAATAAAAGGTTTGATAGCTTTCTTTGGCATATTTTTCTCCATATATTTTGTACAAAAAAGGAAGGCCCGCAGGTCTTCCTTCCGGTCGCAGGCATCGCAAGTTTCTGCAACCTGATCACTAACAGATATGTTACCATTATTATCCGCTAAATGCAAGCGGTATTTTGGCTAAATCTGCAATAATATTATATGCATTTTTAAAGGGTTTATGATAAGGATTATGTGAAGTTTATATGTTTATACCTGATAAGAGAAAAACTGGTTGAGAAAATGTTGGAACAGATATATTGTTTTGTTGGGACTATATAACGCGTATGAAATGATGCATAAGATTGGAGGATGTCTGCAGGGAAGTTTCAAAAAGTGATTGGAAATTATTTATTAGATCAAGTATTGCTGAATGGCAGGAAAACTATATGGAACGTTTGGTAAAAGAATATATTGATTTGCTGAAAGGAGAAGGGAATGCATCAGATAAGCATTACGATAAGAAGTATGAAGACTGTATTTTTCAACAATCAGGAATTGTACGAACTTGATTGGGACAATGAAAGTACCGAGGAGTGCGCGATAATGATGCAGTATTGCGGAAAAGAAAAGAAAAAGTAAGTTTTTTGTTACTGTTTGATGCCTTGCAAAACTACTGCTTTCTATTGAAATATTTTGGTATGCCGATATATATAGAGAGGAGGGAATATAGTTTTTATAATATGACGCGAAAACGTTTCCAAGTCAAGAGTGTGATTGGGGGGGGGACGTTCTTATATCAGCCAAAATATGCGAGTCGCTTGAAAGAAGGCATACAATGAGCAATGCAGACTGGTTATGGCTGGTGAATGGGACATAAGCAATATTGCTGCAGTCCATAAAGTAATAAAAATGGGAATATGTCATAATTTTCCCTGTTCTTTTTCATGCTGCATGATTGCCTGACGGATCAGGTATAATACCTCTCCGTTGATCGATCTGCCGTCATATTCGGCAAGGTTCTTCAATTTTTCATGCGTTTCAGAGTCGATCCGTAATCCTAAATGCTTGTCTTTATTCATTGCTTTTCCATTGATCGAAAAGTTATATTTTCAATCTCTACTCCTTAAAAACTTGATTTAAGTATATTTTAAGTACATTTTATGCTATTATGTTTTATATGGACTTATTTTAAGTACATAATATTTCGAGGCGGGAGGTTTGCGGTTTGTTCTTTTGTCTGCTGCTTATAATAAAAGAACGTTATGTATAAGGAGGCAGACCAATATGGAACGATACGGATATATCAGGGTTTCATCCAAAGACCAGAATCCAGACAGGCAGCTATTGGCAATGCGGGAGCAGAAGATCAAAAAGAGCAATATCTATCTGGACCGGATGTCAGGCAAGGATTTTGCAAGGCCGCAGTATCATAGACTGCTTGGAAAACTGCAAAAAGGCGATGTCTTTATCGTCAAGAGCATTGACCGGCTGGGCAGGAATTACGGCGAGATACTGGAACAGTGGAGGACGATAACCAAAGAGATCGGTGCAGAGATTCAGGTGCTTGATATGCCGCTTCTCAATACGGGCGGTGCGCAGGAAGATCTGACAGGCGTGTTTATTGCAGATCTGGTGCTTCAGATCCTCGCTTATGTGGCGGAAACGGAGCGGGCATTTATCAAGCAGCGACAGGCGGAAGGAATCGCAGCGGCAAAGCTGAAAGGCGTGCGGTTTGGCTGCCGGAGGTTGGATACGCCGGATGGATTTGAAACCTGTTATGCTTTGTGGAAAGAACGTAAGATATCTGTGCGAAAAGCGGCTGAGGCGCTTGGCATGAATTACAGTACTTTTTACCGAAGATGTAAAGAAAAAGAAAATAATGAAAAAAATAGTTTCAGATTGTAGACAAAATGAAACAAACGCAAATTGCCTCTTTATTCAATAAAAATATACATAATTTCTTATAAAAACATTATATCTGATGTGTGTCAAAAAGTCTACTTTGTGAAACACTGGGAGGAAATAGAAGATGAGTCAAGAACTTATGGGATATCCGTCAATTGATAAGCCTTGGTTGAAATACTATAGCCAGGAGATGATTGACGCACCGCTGCCGGAATGTACAATGTATGAACATGTCTTTCATAATAATCAAGATAATCTTGATAGAATCGCTTTGATTTACTATGGAACAAAAATCAGCTATAGGAAAATGTTTCAAACAATCTCGTATATGGCGGGAACTCTTGAAGACACTGGCATACAAAAGGGAGATATTGTGACTGTCTGCATGATAAATTCCCCCGAAACGATATATTTAATCTTTGCACTCAACAAGATTGGTGCGGTAGCAAACATGGTATATGGCTCTAGTACCTGTGAAGAAATGAAGAAATATATTCTGGATACAAAATCAAAAGTTGTGTTTACACTTGATTTGTTTCAGGATAAATTTAGAGAGATAGCCGATGAAGTACAGCTTGAAAAGATAATTATTGCAGGAAGCACGGATTCCATGTCCTTTATAAACCGTATCGGCGCAAGGCTATTGAACGGAGTCAAATCGATGCCTGTGCCGGAAGATTCACGGTTTATTACATGGAAGAAATTTTTCCAAAATAGAAGAGAAAGTAAAAAGACATGCCACGATGCGGACGCACCGGCGGTTATTACCTATACTGGCGGAACTACCGGAGGTTCTAAAGGTGCGATGCTTAGTAATAAGGGAATTATCGCTGTAGCACAGCAATATGTTATCTGTGAAAAAGAATTGCGGCGCGAGAGTACATGGATGCAGGTCTTGCCTTTATTTATTGCCTATGGGGTAACCTGTTCAATGATGATACCTCTCACAGTCGGTATGACTTTGATTGTCAGAATACCAATGGCAGAATCTATTGCGGATTTTTATAAGAAGTTTAAACCAAATCATATTTTGTACGGCCCGGCTTATTGGGAGGCTTTTGCTGATGCAAATGAAAACTTAGACTTATCTAGTTTGATTGCTCCAATTACGGGCGGCGACATCTTACATGCGGCAACGGAAACAAAGATAAACGATTATCTGCAAAAGCACGGCAGTCCCTATTTGCTTATGAATGGATACGGTATGACGGAAGTTGGGGCATCTGGTACGGTTAGTTTTCAGTATGCACACGAATTTGGTAGTGTTGGAATACCTCTTGTTAAGAATGTGGTGGCAGCATTTGATACAGAGACAGGGCAGGAACTTCCGTATGGCGAAAGAGGGGAAATCTGTATTCAAACACCGTCCATGATGCTTGGATATGTCAATAATCCGGAAGAGACAAATCATATTATCAGAAAGCATGAAGACGGAACGTTATGGATACATTCAGGAGATTTAGGCTATGTAACAAAAAACGGATTTGTATATATCAGCGGCAGATTAAAAAGATATATGTTATATATTGCCAATGGGTTGCAAAAAAAGGTATTCAGCCTTGATATAGAAAAAGTACTTTTGGAGCACCCTTACGTTGATAATTGTGCTGTTGTGCCAATAGCTGATAAAGAGACATGTCAGAAACCAGTAGCGTTTATTATATTAAACAAGATTTATTCTCATGATGAAGACCTGGAGACTAAGCTCAAAGCCTTTGCCGAGGAAAATCTGCAGGAAGGATATAGACCTGTTAAATACATTTTTATGGATAAATTCCCTTTGACAAAGGTTGGCAAAGTGGATTATCTCACGTTAGAACAAATAGCACAAAAGAGGGAATTTGACAAAAAGGACTGAAAGAAGAAAAAATCAAATAGGATATGAGTTTGTCATGATTGTTTTATAAAAACAGTAGTGCGAATGATTTGATTAAGTAGTAGGAGGTGAGAGCAGGAATTATAAATACATAAACATTGCGGTAACCAATCACACAGTTTCTTAAATACGAAAGAGGCGATTATTATGCAAATAATTCAAATTACCCCTGATCTTGTGATGGCTTTTACGAATGTTATTCTGGCGATAGCTGCTATTATAGCCATATGTATAGCAATAAGGCAGAATATAATTCATAAGAAAACTAATAATCCCTATTGTAATATTAACTGTGTTGACTGCGCTCAAAACATTACCATAAGAATTAAAAATAATGGAATGGGAGCTATGACGATAAAATCATTCTTGATATGCGGGAAGGACAGTAATGTGCAGTATTATAATTTTTCTTCTTGCATTTCGGAAGATATTGCGCTGACCTATTACAGCGTAGATATTATTGGAAGAAGCATTGCGCCCAAGGATGGCTTAACATTATTAGAAAAGAAAGATGAAGAAAAAGTCATAGATTTAGCGGTGAAGGGTGAGTACGAAAAACTGCGGAAAGAACTAAAAAAATATATCCTGAAGTTAGAATATATAGATATGTATGGGAAAAAACATGTAAAGGAAAAAGATTTATCTGTAATATATGGTGAACAGCGGCGCATACCGCATGAAAAATGCGAAAATAAAGCCTTAGAGGATAGTTGATATCTTGATGCTTTTAATTAAGACCCGGAGGAACAAAAGTGAACATTCTGGCAGAAAAACTCAAAAAGCTATCTGATAAATCATTATCTGTAGACGAGTATACAGAGCGGGAAAAACAGTTTCTCCGTTTATATTATGATCTGCGAGAGAAAGAAGACAACAGGCTGCTCAACAAGCTGACCTTAAAGCAGAAACAGGCCCTGCATGGCATAATCTTAAATATATACAGGGTCAAAAACCGTCTGGGCGGGTTCAGCTATGAAGTGATTGGCGATAAAAGAGAGCAGACCATGCTGCCGCGCATCTTTGCAGTTACTCATGTCGGGAAGTTTGATATTGAAGTAGTGAGCGAGGCGGTCAGGGAGCACTATTACCTTTTATCAGGTGATTTCGAACATATTCAGGGTATTGTTGATGCTCCTTTTCTGGCAATGAACGGTGTGATCTATTTTAATGAGCGGGTAAAAGAAGACAGGAGAGCGGCAAGTAAAAAAATGATCGCACATTTAAAGAATAAGGGAAATCTGCTGTACTTCCCGGAAGGGACATGGAACCTGTCACCCAATCTGCCGGTGCTGCCATGTTACTGGGGCATCATAGATGTTGCCAGAGAAGGCGGCGCTGTGATCATACCGATAGCTGCAGAACAGTATGGGAAACATTTTGTTATCAACATCGGAAGAAATTTTCATGTGGCAGAATATGAAGCGACCACGGAAGGAAAAGCAGATGCGATAGCCGCGTTGCGGGATGTTCTGGCAACGCTTAAATGGGAGATCTGGGAACATGGACCGATCGTGGAACGAAGCCGTATCAGGGAAGGAGAGTGGAAACAGTATGTGGAGGACCGGCTTCATGAATGGCCGTATTTTACCATGGACTACATAAACAGCATGACCTATTCTCCCAAGAACGTGGCGAGACCGCAGGATGTCTTTGCCCCGGTCATGGAATTGAAATGGAAAAAAGAAACGGCATTTCTATTTGAAAAAGACTAGAAAACCTTGTCAGAGGAAAGCGCAGTCTGCGTTTCCATATCCCATAAACACAAATCCCCGCATCTCAGCGATGATGAAGACCGCATTTTGGAAACTGAATATAAGATTCCAAACATGCGCAGCAAGTCTACTTTTCCGCGCCATATGATCGTCTATGGAGTGGTGTATGATGCTGCTTTTGACAATCTTTAGGAATAAACTATATTCTCAGGAAGATTGGCGGGAACTTGAACCGGACCGCGAAACAGATCAACGAAACGAGAAGCATTTATCAGATGGATATGGATGCAGTAAAAGCAGAGATGGACAGGTATTGCGAAGAAGCAGAAAATATGCTATGATACATATAACGCAATGCGTGGAGGGCGATGGATATGGATATAGCAAAAAAGATAATGGAACTTCGTGAAGAAACAGGCGAGAACAGGAAAGAATTTTCGGCTCATACGGGGATACCTGTCCGTACTTTGGAGGACTGGGAGGCGGGCAGACGCACTCCGCCGGAATATATCCCGCGGCTGATAGAGTATCAGATAAGATATGAGAAATTACTAAAAAGTAAGAAGGATTACAAGCAGATGGAAATTTTATCCTTAGTCAGCATGGATAGTCTGAAACGGCTTCCGGGAGGTGATCCTGAGTGAAAAGGCAGAAGTCTTGTGGGAGCGCGCAATTGATATTGGAGATGGTTTGATGATTGTTAGTGCAAGCAGACGTACAGATATACCGTCTTATTATTCAAAGTGGTTAATCAATAGACTAAAAGAGAAATATGTATTGGTTAGAAATCCGATGAATATGCATCAGGTAAGCAAGATAGATCTATCACCGGATGTTGTTGATGCAATCGTATTTTGGACAAAAGATCCAACTCCAATGCTGCCATATCTGGAGCAGATCAATGAGTATACATATTATTTTCAGTTTACATTAAGTGCATATGGGCCGGATGTAGAAAAAAATCTGCCATCCAAAAATAAAGTTATCATTCCAACATTTCAACGGCTGTCTAGGGAAATTGGCAAAGAAAAGGTTATATGGAGATATGATCCGATCTTTTTTAATGAACAGTATTCGATGGAATATCATTGTAAATATTTTGAAGTATTAGCTTCTAAATTGAGCGATTATACAGAAAAATGTACAGTGAGTTTTATGGATATGTATAGAAAAACAGCGAGAAACGTAAAAACTTTAAATATTGTCAAAGATACATATGAAATGCAGATGGAATTACTGCAAAGATTTGCAGAAACAGCGAAGGAGCATGGTTTGTACATTGATACCTGCGCTGAAATCGGGGATTTTCATGAAATAGGAGTTGAGCATGCTCATTGTATTGACAGAAAACAAATTGAGAAAATTGGGGGATTCAAGCTTGATGTTGGTAAAGATACAAATCAAAGAGCAGAATGTGGATGCGCGGCAAGCATTGATATAGGAGCTTATAACACATGTAAAAATGGATGTTTGTATTGTTATGCAAATTACAGTTCAAATGCTGTAAAAAAGAATTTTGGTATGCACAACCCTATGTCCCCATTATTGTTTGGTGAAATAGATAGCGCAGATGTAATTAAGGAAAGAAAAGTAAAGTCACTTATTAATAATCAGATGGATTTTTTATGAGAGCTTTTTGTATGCATAGATATCTATTCTAAAAAGCCGGAAAATGGCTGCCGAATCAGAAACGTCGCGGTTCAAGCGTATTTTTTTGATCAGGCGGTCATTTTCTGTAATATTATGGTCATTTTCTGCAGCCGATATTGAACTTGCAGGCTGTTATATGTTATTTCTATAATTATCAATATTTGAATACAAAACACCAATAAAAAAGAGGATATGTATGTATAAAATAGCGGATTATAGTTCTTTGTTTGAGCAAATGTTTGGTGTGCCAAATCCTGTCGGAAGTGCAGGTTCTGGCAATAGCCGGATTAAAGTTTCAGATTTATCCAATCCCACCATACAGGCAGAGTTAAAAGCGGCCGGAATTGATATCAACAGCGCACAGTATAAAACGGTTATTGGCGATATGATGCGTGCGAATAAAAGCGGGATTGGATATACGAATATTCAGGCGATTAAAAATAGGATGAGATATTATGATGCGGATGGCGATCATATAAACCAAGCCTTCGGGGTATCCGGATTAACGGTAACGGATAAAAACAGAGCAGGTAAAAATAGGATCATTTCGATATCGGAAGATATCAGGAATGAGATGTTTGAACTCACCAAGAGGGAGTTTTTACAGGAAAATGGTGCACCCAATGGGGAAACAACAAGGCGGAGTGATATTTATCGAAAGATGTATCCGGCCACGGCTAAGCAGGACCGGTTGGCAGCAGGCCATACATTGAGTGAATATGAAAAGCAGTATTTACAGGCATTTAAAGATGCGGTAAAAGCTATAGATCCAAAATGGGAAGAGGGCAGATCTATTCCGGCGGGGGCGTTGGATAAGATCACCAGAGAAAGTGTGGAAGCTTCTTTATCACAGTCTAATGGGAAATTAGTTAGAAAAGGGATGGATCTGGTCATTTAAAATTCCAGATATATCGTACATATATTATTTTACATATCAAGTCATGCATGATTTTTGAAGGAGGGTTACTATGGCAGACATTCAATCGGTAAGCGGGTATGCGGCAGATACATTATATGAAGGAGTGTATGATAAAAAAGGTGCAGCGCGTAAACCTCAAAAAGAAGCGGCTGCTCCTGATTTGCAATCTGTAAAAAATGATGTCAAGGCAGACGGGGTTTCCATTGCTATATCTCCGGAGTCGCAGGATTTTCTGGCGGGTGCAGCTGAGCGGAAAGCAATACAGCAGGAAGAGCAGGATAAGTTGATGGAACAATACGATTCCAATCCGTTTGCATACAGCGGTAATGCTATCTCCTTAGTCAATCTGGCAACAGGAGAAAAGGTCAATAAGGAACCGTCACAATGGCAGGTGTTCAGCCAAAATCTCCGTCAACACGGTTTCTATGATAATATGAGCGATGAAGAAATTAAGAAGACAGAAGATCTGCTAAAGGGCATTACTTACAGGACGGACAGTATTCATGACCTTACGGATTATGACCGGCATCTTTCTGATCTGACGCATGAAGCGGCAAAACTTGAATTTTTTTCTTCTCTCAGTGCGCTTCATTATTTTGCCGATACTTATCTGACGGGAGATGCAAGAGATTCATTCAAGAGTCTGATCAAAGATTATGAGGACTATAACAGTGCAAGCGTTGCGAAACATAAGAATTGGAGTGATTTGTATTCAGACTCTATGAAAAATGTAGGCGCACCAAATGCAGACAGAGTAAGGGAAGCGGTGCAGAAAGCGCAGGAGCGGACGAAAGCAAGTCAGGAGATCGGCAGAGTAACGCATACGAAGGAGGATGAAGCAAAGCTTTATCAGGATTATAAGGAGATTTTTGACAGGTTAGCGGGCGGCGAAGAGGATGTAAGCAGTATTTTTGATGAAATGAAAAATACTTTGATCAATTATGCATCCGGCGGAAGTAAAAACAGCGCCGTGTTGGAATTGCTTCAATCTCAGAACACAAACAGTTTCAACAATATCGTGCATTACTGGTCTAAACTGTTAAAATCATAATCTGTGCTGAAATATAGTGATGGCAGACGCGGATTTGGGATTTGCGCCGCCCTGCCGCATGAATGTTCCGGAATGGGAATTAAAATGAGGAGAGTCTATAGTTTTTAGCTGTAGGCTCTTCTTTATAATCGGCCGATATTAATAGTGTAAGGAAAAGATCCTTCAGGGAGGGCGTCAAAATATGTTTCGGATTGCTGTATGCGACGACGAGGATTATTTCAGGAAGAATTTAAAAGAACTGATATCTGTTTATATGACGGAACAGGGTTATGCTTTTCAAATCGATACCTTTTGCTCCGGAGAAGAGTTCATGTCATTGGGCATGGAGATGATGAACTATACCATTGTATTTTTAGACATCAGCATGGGTGAAATCGATGGCGTGACAGTGGCGAAGGAAATAAGGAAGATCAGTCAGGAAACCTTTATTGTGTTTGTAACGGCATACGTTGACTATGCTCTTGAAGGATATAAAATAAATGTGATCCGATATTTGCTGAAAGATAATAACAGTATAGAAAATGCTGTAAAAGAGTGTATAGACGCTGTTGTTGAGAAAATGGACTATGTTGTCAAAAAGAAGATATTTACCTTTCACGAAGGCGGACGGAAGGAAGTGTCACTGGAACGGCTGTTGTATATAGAGAGCAGGCTGCATAAGTTGGAATTTCATGTAATGGAAGACACCATGAAAATATATACGATGTATGCAACTCTGAACGAGATCGAAAGAGATTTAAAAAATGCGAATTTTATAAGAATCCACCAGAGTTTTCTCGTCAATTTAAAATATGTGATCAATGTATTGAGATATAAAGTAATATTAATGAACGGCGAAGAACTGATCATACCGAAAGCGCGGTATAAAAAAGTGAAAGATTCGTTTACAGCCTATCAGGGGGAAATATGATGATCTATGAACTTGTAAACTGGATGATAATTTTTCTTGAAGTTTTCTGCTGTAAAATATTTTATGAATCATTTGGGAGAGCGCGTTTTAAGGGGTGGAGAAATGCCATGCGATTAATATTGTTTGCTATCTGCACTCGCTTGGTTACGCATATATTATCCTCTTTTTTTATATTAAAACAGGCCGCGGTCATTATTCTATGCACTTTGGCAATGTATACGCTGATAAAAATAAATGTGAAAAAATCCTTTATATTGGCTGTTCTGTATCAGGCGCTATTGCTGACGGTAGATTATATCATTTATCTTTTTTACAGTGTCCTGCTCTCCGACGATAAAACAGCAGGGGCGGCGTATATGACGGAAACCGTTCTGTTTATTCTTTTTGGGAAAGCGATTCTGTTTTTGTGTGTACTGATTATTAGAAAACAATTCGGGAAAAGGGCAACGGAAAAGTTGTCTGATATGGAGTGGCGGCAATTCCTGTTTTTTCCCGTTTTTACAATCGCGGTCATTTCGGCTGCCCTTGCTGTTTATGAATACGAGGATATGCCTGAGCAGGCCAATCTGCTATATCTTATCGCTTTTGGTATGGCAGGAATGAATATGGCGGTATTTTACTTGATCCATGATAGTATGAAACGGGATATGATACTGTATGAAAGCCGGATCTTTCAGATGCAGGTGAAAAACCAGACAGATATGTATCGTTCGATTTCGGAAAATCTGAATAAACAGAAAAAGCGGACCCATGAATTTAAAAATCAAATAGTATGTATCGAGTCATTATTGGCAAAAAAAGAGTATGAGCAATGTGAAAACTATATAAAGAATATCGATTATGATCTGGGCAGAGAAACCGATGTGATCAATACAAATAATGTGATCGTTAATGCCATATTGAACACAAAATATCAGGAAATGACGGATAAGGGGATTGTTTTTGCTTTCCGGGTAAACGACCTTTCTCAGATGGGTATCCGGGATGAAGATGTGGTCACGATATTGGCGAATTTATTGAATAATGCGATTGAAGCTTGTGAAGAGTGCAGCGGTAAAAAAATAATAAAACTGAAGTTTGTCTGCGGGGAAGACCGGACGATTCTTTCTGTAAAAAATACATATAACCGCCCTGTTCAGTATGATAAGGATGAAATAGTAACTTCCAAAGTGATAAATCCGGATGAACATGGAATAGGTATCAAAAATATCGTCAGCGTCATTGATAAATACAATGGTTCGTATGTGATTCAAGAATCGGGAGAAGAATTTTATTTCTCAATTGTGTTTCCGTGCTTATAGTATCCCTATTTCAACAAAAATTTTTTCTATTTGTTTCCATGAAGAAATATCATTATTTAAGTCTTCAATTCCTTTCTCTGAAATTTTATAATATTTTCGTTTTGGTCCATGAGATATGTCGCTGTAATACATTTCAGTCAGACCTTCTTTATTAAGCCTTCTTAAAATAGCATAGAGCGTACTTTCATCTGTATCTGCAAAAAAAACCTGCATCGTCTTTATCAGGTCATAACCGTACCGGGCTTCTTCTTTCAATAATTGCAAAATGCACATTTTTAAAATTCCACGTTTTAGTTGTGAGTCCATATCGTTTACCTATTCCGCCGTTTATTCATTATAAAATATAATATAATAGTTTCGGCATAGATACAAATACTTCCGCCGACCAAAGATATATTTTGTGAGGGATCATGATATAACAAATGCAGCTGATTAATAAAATACAGTAGAAGTGTGGAAACTCCCAGACTGTGAAAAGTTATGAAAAAAGCTGATAGTTTATCTTGAAACAGTTCTCTGACAACATACAGCATATTTACAGATAAAAGGATTACTATCAGTGCGGCTGCCGCAAGAAAGCACAGCTGCCCGCTCCTTGGATCATTTATTTTAGGAAGAAACAGCACTTCAAATAATATGACTGCCATTGCAAAACAGAGTAGGAACTGATTATACCTGTTAAAATTTTTTCTATTGATATCTGATCCGGAAAGATAACTTTTTTTGATGATTATCATTCCGGCAGCAAAATATATAAAGATCATACCCGATCCTGCATACAGATAATCTAGTCCGTGTCTGTTAAATGCTTTTAGCAGTAAAATATTGACCATGATATTCATGATCACTGACAGAAAAAATTGTATCACGGTATTCTGCAATAAAATTGATAACCGAATCGAATTTTTATCTGAATCCAAAAGTAAATCGGAAACTGCCTTTTGGGGCGAACCGAGCGCAAGGCATATCTGTTCTTCACTTTTACCGTGTGAGATCTCGTTGGCAAACCATTCATCATAATCGTTTGATATGCTGTTGACTTCCTTATCGTCAAAATAGAAAGCCAGATAAAATTTTAACTTTTTCATAAAACTTCTCTGCGAAATGGTCTTATTCATAAGATATCCCTTTCTAACTACTGTTTACCAATCACTAGTTTATTTGTATCATATTTTATATGGTAAGTCAATGTTCAAATCGTATGAAATGTCTTCCTCATTTTTCCGACTGAAAAAAGAATCAAAAAACTTTTCCGTACAAAGTATGTTGCGGCGTGCCTCGTTGTATTATCCTCATAACAGGACTTATGATCTACGATGCCATGCAGTCCTGCACCATCTCTCGGCTGTCCGATTCCATATCTGCAATAAAATCGTAAGCCGGATTTTCTAAGAGGACAGACAGGAGGGTACAAACATGGGAAATCTTCACAGGAAGTACGGCGCTTATCTGAAAAAGAAGGGCTATCGGGTGCAGGTGGCGGATTTTACCCATCCCGAACGGTCCATGCACTACAACCCGATGGTGTCCGTCAGATCTACGCAGGATATCTTAAAGCTGACAACGATCCTGATCGATGCGGATGAAGGCTGTAAAGCAGATCCCTACTGGGACAAGAGCGCTGAGATCCTGCTGTCTGCGATCATGGGTTATATGGTGGAAACAAAATATACGCCCTGCGATTTTCGGAGTGTTCTGGAACTGCTCCGCGCCAAAAATCCGGACAGCTAGGCGTGCGCCCAGTTTGAAAACGCCAATGCCGCGCCGTACAAAACGTTTGACTGCACGCGCACCACCATATCCTCCAAATTTTCTCAGTTTGACTCGGAAGAACTGCGGGAGATGATGTGCGGCAACGACGTGCGGACCGCGCAGGCGGTCAGTGAACGCTGGGATAAGCCGCTTGGAAAGGTGTTAAATATGCCGGTCGGACATTGCTTGGTATTCCGGCGCGGCTCTCAGCCGGTATACACCGTGCTCAATAATCCGCGTCAGTATATTCAGGAAATGGAAAAAGTATGCTGAAATTTATAGACGAGAAAAATTTATTTGATATATTGTAAATAAATGATTTTTTGCGTATACTGAGGTTAAGCGATAAGAAAAGAAACGAGGTGATTTGTGTGAGTCCGGCACAACAGGTTTTGGATTACAGCAGGGAAATCGATGAAAACCAGAAACAAGTACGCGAGATGGTGATGGAAAGTTACCATGATATTGCTGTTGGAAAAGGTCGTGACTGTAACGAATTCTTCGATGAACTGGAGAAAAGGTATTCAAATGGCAGCGTATAAAGTGATTACCTTACCCTTAGCTGAAGAGGATATTGCAGACCAGACGGATTATATAGCATTTGATTTGAAATCTCCGGAAACTGCAATAAACATGGTAAGAGGATTTAGAAAGATAATAAATAGCCTTAGTACATTTCCGCAAAGTCATGAACTTGACGAAGATGAAGAGCTGGCAAAGTATGGAATCAGAAAGACATATTATAAGAATTACAAGATTTTCTTTTTGATCGATGAGCACGAGAAGATCGTATACATACTTAGAGTCTTCCATATGCGGGTTGACAGCAAGGCTAAAATTTTAAAAATGTTCAGGGAATAAAGTGAGTTAAAGAAAGCTCCCAACTCAAAAGATGGGGGCTTTTTTGCACTCAATAATCCGCGCCAGTATATTCAGGAAATGGAAAAAGTATGCTGAATGTCCACAAAGGGCAGCAGACAGGAGAAGATGGGATCCGTTGTCGTTTATAGGCAGCCATCTGTTGTAGAAATAACTTATTTTTATAGTTTATTTATGGAGCAGATAGGAGTATAATGAACATAAAAAGTATGGGGCGATAAAACATATTTACAGGGCAAAAGGAGGGTACAATGGACAAAAAAACAGAACTGAAATGTGGTACGGACGGACAATCGCTGTGTTATCAGGCCTGCAATATGAACCCCGCTGCTTCTTATGGGGAATACAAAGAAAAACTTGCGCAGTATAAAGCTGCGGATGCGGCGAAAAACATGGCGGCGGACATTACTCTGAACGAGGCAGAGAAGAAACTTGATGAACGTATGAACCGGCTTAGAGAGCAGATGATGAACAATAAGTATGTATATGCGGTCAGGGACGCATCTGTGCAGCCGATGTACTATCCCCCGATCCATCCGTTTTATGATGCAAAACAACATCTTTTGGCAGATAAGGATACACCGGAGCATAAACTGTTTGATCTGTTTTCTCAAATGCCGAAAGGCGGCAATCTTCACATCCATACATCGGCGACCTTAAGTGTGGAAGCATTTGTGCAGCTTCTGGAGGAGTTTGACACCGGAAAGTTCTCTGATAACGGAGCACATGACTGGGCGGTTTATGTTTTGCAGAAGAATCAGGACGGCGCGGTGAAAAATACGCTGTATCTTGCAGACAGCCATAAACAGCCGATACCTGTATCTGCGGATTATAAAAGATATTCCCAGTTGAGCAGCCGTGAAAAGGCAGATCTGATGTCTGATCTGTGCTTTATGGACGAGAGAAAAGTGATAGATACGAAATATATATGGGATGCGTTCAATGACTGCTTTTCAAGGGTCAGTTCCATACTGAACGTGAAGCCGTTCTATTTTGAATATTACGTCAAGTCGTTCAAAGAACTGATACGGGATAACATTGACTATGTGGAAGTACGGTGCGGGATCCCGCATTTTGTTGACAATAACAACAGCCGGTTCCTGCCGGGGCAGGGAGAGGATCAGGATACCGCGGAGGACTATCCGTTCCGGACGATCTATGATGCCTATCAGGAGGCGAAACGTATCCGTCCGGACTTTACGGCCAAACTGATCATCTCCGGCAGCAGAAAAAAGACGCCGGATATTGTGAAAGACGAGATAAAGAATGTAAGAATGTGGATGCAGACTCTGCCGGAAGATATGCCGAAGAACTTTATCATCGGATACGATCTGGTGAGTGAAGAAGACAGAGGGTATAAGACGGACGAGTATGCGGAGGCTCTGTATGGCTCCGGATGCGTTGAAAGCGTACCATTTTATTTCCATGATGGAGAGAGCTGCTGGGCGGATGATGATAATATCTATTCCGCTTTTGCCCTCGGCACAAGGCGGATCGGACACGGCTTGAATTTATTCCGCTTTCCGTCTATGGTTGACCAGATGGAGAAAAAAGGTCTGGCGTTGGAAGTGTGTCCCATCAGCAATCAGCTTCTCCGCTATACGTCCGATCTGCGCATGCATCTGATTGGAGAGTACATCAACCGCGGGATCCCGTGCGTTATATGCTCTGACGATCCTATGATTCTCGGCAATCCCGGATTGGCGTATGATTTCTGGGATATTTATCTTGCCGGACTCCTCGGCCTGAAAGAGATCAAGAAGCTGATCTTAAATTCTTATCTTTACAGCGGAATGACGGAGGATGAAAAACAGCTTAAGATAAATGTATGGAGTCTTAAGTGGGATAGATTTGTTTCAGGGGCTGCCCAGACAACTCCGGATGATGTTTAGAATCTCTGCTGTCGAAGTGATGCGCCTTTTGCCGGATATCTGTCTGGCAAAAGGCGTTTTTTGACGTACGGCGTCAGGCGGGCATGGCCGTTTCCTGATTCAGCTGTCTGTACGTCTTTAGAATTAAGAAGACTGCGATCGCAAAGGTTAAAATGTCCGACAGCGGCATAGAATACAAAACCCCGTCGAGCCCAAAGAAAAGCGGCAGCAACAGCGCAAAGCCGACTCCGAAAACGATCTCACGCACCATGGACAAGACCGTTGATTCGGCAGCTTTTCCCATTGCCTGAAGGAAAATGAAGCAGGCCTTATTTACGCAGGCCGCTATCATCATACACAGGTAAATGCGGAACGCTTTGACTGCAAAATCCGTATAGTACGCGCTTTCGTTTGCCGCACCGAAGATGTTGATCAGCCGCTGCGGGAACAATTCTACGATAAGGAGCGCTGCAGCGCCGACGGCTGCTTCTGCAAGGAGCAGTTTGGTAAAAAGTTCTTTGACACGGAGCTTTTTCCCGGCGCCCATATTAAACCCGACAACCGGAATACATCCGGCAGCCATGCCGACAACGATGGAAATAACGATCTGAAAGAACTTCATAACGATACCGACCACCGCCATGGGGATCTGCGCATATTGTTCCTGACCGAAGACCGGATCGAGAGCGCCGTATTTTCTGATCATATTGTTAATGGCCGCCATTGCTGCAACCAGAGAGATCTGTGACAGAAAACTGGTAATGCCGAGGACAAGAGTTTTCCGGCAGATCCCGTTTTCCATTTTAAAGTCCGTTCCCACAGGTTTCACCAGCTTCATATGAACGATATACCAGACGGAAAGAACGGCGGTCACGACTTGGCCGAGAACGGTAGCCACAGCCGCGCCCATCATGCCCCATTTGAACACAAAAATAAAAACCGGGTCCAAAATAATGTTAAGCACGGCGCCGGCGAGCGTCGATGTCATTGCAAACCGGGGACTCCCGTCAGCCCTGATGATAGGGTTCAACGCCTGCCCAAACATATAGAACGGTATGCCCAGAGTGATATAAAAGAAATATTCTTTGGAGTGCTTGAAGGTTTCCGCATTTACGGTTCCCCCGAACATGGCAATGATCGAATCGCTGAAGATCAGATACACCGCGCAAAGCGCTAAACCGCTGGCAATTACCATGATGATCGAATTGCCGACGCTTTTTCTGGCGGTTTCCGGCCGCTTTTGTCCAAGATTCAGACTGACAAACGCGCAGCACCCGTCGCCGATCATCACCGCAATCGCCAGAGCAATTACAGTAAGAGGGAAAACTACCGTATTGGCGGCATTGCCATATGAGCCAAGATATGACGCGTTGGCAATAAAGATCTGGTCAACGATATTGTAAAGTGCGCCGACCAGAAGAGAGATAATGCAGGGGACTGCATATTTCCGCATCAGCTTACCGATATGCTCTTCCCCTAAAAACTGATTTGTTTCCTGATCCATTGAAATCACATCCTTTCAAAAAATCAGCGCGTACCCATCAGCCGGTTTTGCGCCGATGGCTGCACGCTGTACTTCCGCTTTGTGACATAAAAATAAACGTGCAGATCTCAACCGGATTTACGCAGTTGAAATGCCACACGTTGTAGGAATATTATAGTTGAAGCTTAAAAAAATTTCAAGGGGTCAAATTTTTGCGGAAAACAAACCAACACAAATTTTTGCAGATGCAGATCATGGATTTTTGTCATAACATGTTTTGAAGGTTTGTCATAACATGCCTGAAATTGATTTCTCTTGTCTTATATGATAAAATGGCATCGTAATTGCCACATAGGATGATTTCATTGCCGATAAGGAGCATACATATTGTTATGAGAAAAGGGTCAGGAAAAATTTGGCTGTTATTTATGGTGTGCGTAGTGGGCATCGCCGCCATTTCGATCGGAATAATATACTATAACTTTATTTCTCACAGGATCTACGAAGACAGCACAGATCATTTGGAAGAGATCTACGGTCAGGTAAACCGGTCATTTGGCGCATTTGCGGATACGAACTGGGGTCTTTTGAACAGCTGGAGCAGCCGTCTGACCCATGAAAGCGGCTGGCAGGATGAGGAATTTGCCGAATTTATCAGCGGGGAACAGAAAAATTGGGGATTCACCGATTTTTATTTCTTATCAAAAGATATGACGGGAATGACGCTTGAAGGAAGCGAAGAAGCGGTCAACTTGGAAGAAGCGAGGGAACAGCTGATGGAGCGCGGCGAACCTGTCATGGCGGGCGAAACGCTGTCCGGCGGTCAGGAAGTTACGGTTTTTGCAGTTCCCGTACAGCATGGGCGGTATAAAGATTTTGACTATGACGCCATTGCCATCTGCTACACCAATGCCGATCTGGCGGTTTCTCTGAACGTAGATGCGTTTTCCGGCAAGGGCAGATGCTTTGTGATACATAACGATGGACGGGTGTTATTGTCCACACAGGAAGGCGGCAATGTATTCGAGAATTATCTTGTCTATCTGCAGGCGGTGTCGGATCTTGACGAAGAGCAGATCGCGCAGATACAGAGCGACTGGAAGAACGGGTCCGCGGGACTTCTGCAATGTGAGATCGGCGGGAGCAGCCATTTTATTTTGTATCAGCCGGTCGGATATCAGGACTATTTTTTGCTGAGCGCAGTACCTCAGAGCGCCGTCAGTTCGGGATTTCTGTCGATCCAGAAGGCGACTATGAATATGCTTCTGGTGATCTTCCTGTTACTGGGTGCGGCCATGACAGCCATGTTTTTTCTGCGCAGCTACAGACAGTCGCGCAAAAGCAGGATGGAACTGCAGTACCGGGAAAGGATGTTCGACGTGCTGTCCAACAGCGTGGACGATATCTTTATTATGCTGAATTCGGAAGATCAGCATGTGGACTATATCAGCCCTAATATAGAAAGACTGTTGGGCTTATCGGTCGGGGAAGTCCGTGAGAATATCAAAACGCTGGAGAAATGCGCCATAGGGCACGATATCATTATCTCTAAGGAGGAACTCGACGGGATCGCGCTGAACGGTAACCGTGACTGGGAATACGAATACATGCATCAGACTACCGGCGAGCGCCGTTTTTACAGAATGACGGCGTACCGTATGAGTATTCAGGACGTCATGAAGTATATTGTCGTGCTGTCCGACCGCACGCTGGAGAAGCGGATGAATCAACAGCTTCAGGAAGCATTGACGGCTGCGCGCAGCGCCAACGAGGCAAAGAGCAACTTCCTTTCCAATATGTCGCATGACATCCGTACGCCTATGAACGCTATCGTAGGTTTTTCGGTCCTTCTGGAAAAGGATGCGGACGATGCCGATAAGGTGCGGGAGTATACGCGGAAGATAACCGCTTCCAGCCATCATCTGCTCAGCCTTATCAATGACGTTTTGGATATGAGCAAGATCGAAAGCGGCAAAACGTCTTTGAACGTGGACCGCTTCAGCCTTCCTGAACTTCTGGAGGAACTGAATATCATATTGATGCCTCAGGCGAAGGCAAAAGGTCAGGACTTCAGGATCCATACCCAAGGGGCTCCGCCGGAGCAGATCATCGGCGATAAACTCCGTCTGAACCAGATCCTGATCAATCTGTTATCCAATGCGATCAAGTACACGCAGGAAGGCGGGCAGATCGAATTTACGGTATGCGAACTGCCGAAAGCCGCGCCGCAGTTTGTTAAGCTGCGTTTTGTGGTGAAGGACAACGGCATTGGGATCAGCAAGGAGTTTCAGGAGCATATTTTCGCGCCTTTCAGCAGGGAGATCAGTTCCGTCACCAACAAGATACAGGGTACGGGTCTGGGCATGGCCATCACGAAAAATCTGGTAGATCTGATGGGCGGCATTATTCAGGTGGAGAGTACGCCGGGCGAAGGGAGCACGTTTACGGTGGAGTTATCCTTTGCGATTCCGGAGCAGGCGGACGAGGAGCTGTGGTACAGCCAGAAGGTTACGCGCGTCCTTGTGGCCGACGACGAAGAGGAGATCTGTCTGGATGTGAAAGAAATGATGCGCGATACCGGCGTGGAGGTGTCGTATGTGACAGACGGCGCGTCGGCTGTCGGGATGGCGGTCGAAGCGCATGAGCGCGGGGAAGATTATCATGTGATCCTGCTGGATTGGAAGATGCCGGGTATGAACGGTGTGGAAACGGCGCGCCAGATCCGCGAGAAGGTGGGCGGGCATATTCCTATTCTGGTGCTGACGTCCTATGACTGGAGCGAGATCGAAACGGAAGCCAGACAGGCGGGCATCAATGCCTTTATGCCGAAGCCGTTTTTTGCATCTACTTTCTGGCAGACGATCAGGCCGATGTTTTACGAATATACGGAGCCTCAGGACGACCATACGGAAACGGCCGAGGGCGTGATGAAAGGACGTCGTTTCCTTGTGGCGGAAGACAACGAGCTCAATGCGGAGATCCTGACGGAGATGCTGATAATAGAAGGGGCCCAGAGCGAATTGGCGGTAAACGGGCAGCAGGCTCTGGAGATGTTTGAGAAGTCCGAGCCCGGCTATTACGATATGATCCTGATGGATGTGCAGATGCCTGTGATGAACGGCTATGAGGCAACCAGACGGATCCGTGCCTGCAGGCATCCTAAGGCGGCGTCGATCCCTATCGCCGCCATGACGGCCAACACTTTTGCGGAAGATGTGCGCGATGCGATGGATGCGGGAATGGACGGTCATTTGGCAAAACCGATCGATATGGACGCCGTACGCCAGCTGGTGGGCCGGCTGCTGAGTCAGGCTGACCAGAACGGATCCGAGCTGGCCGCGGCAGAGAGAGGAAACAACGGATGAAAAAAAGATATTTGTCGATTTTATTGATGATCGTGCTGATTTTTTCCCTGACGGCCTGCAGCGGCGGGACGGGCGGCGGCCCGGATGCCGTTACGCTTACGATCATGGGCAAGAAAACGGATCTTGCCAAAAATTATATGACCCGCATTTTTGACCAGTATGAAAAAACCACAGGCAACCGGCTGGAGATCATTGCCTATGAAGACTCCGAGTATGAAGCGGCTGCGGCGGATAAGTTCGCAAAAGGGGAATTGCCGGATATCTTTATGCATTTTAACAATGCGGATCTGAACCTCTTTCATGCGGCGGATAATTTCCTTTACTTAAATGATGAGGAGTGGGTGGGGGATCTCACCGACAGCGCCCGCGCCTACTGCGAGGATCAGGACGGTAATCTTTTGGGGCTTCCTTTCTGGGAGAGCTCCGTGTCCGGCTGTTATTATAATAAAACGATATTGGATAGTCTGGGTCTGAAACCGGCCGCAACGCAGGCGGAATTTGATATGCTGTGCCAAGCGCTCGCCGAGGCCGGATACACACCGATCTGCTGGCCTGCCGACGGCTGCTCGTGGATGATGCAGTTCGGTCTGGATCCTGTTTTTGCGGATGATCCGGATATGCTTGACAAGATCAACAGAAATGAGATCACCTATGCGGATATCCCCGAAGTGCGGGACATGGTGCAATGGATATCGGATGCCGCCGAGAAGGGGTGGTTCGGCGCCGATTACATGGAAACCGGCTGGGCGGAGATCAGCCCGGTCATGGGATCGGGTGAGGCGGTCATGACGTTTATCTGGGACACATGGTTTTATACGGATTTTGAGGCGGGAAACAAATACGGCGTCGATGATTTTGCGCTGATGCCTGTTTTTATGAATACGATCGATACGGGCACTTATGAGGGCGGCAACCTGAATATGATGATGGTCAATAAGAACGGGAAGCAGGTGGACGCGGCGCGGGATTTCCTCTCTTTTTGTGCGACGGCGGAAAATTATAATGCCGCATTTGACGGGATCTCTACGGTAAGCTGCTTCAAGGGGCAGACGACAAACATCCAGTCCGATATGGTGACGGATGCAAGCGCTTCCATCGCGGCCAATATACGGGTATCTACCGCTGCTTCCAAGATCATCGGTTACAGCGCGGATGATGTGGCGGCGGCGTTCCGCGATATGTTTCTTAAGAAGATCAACGTATCCGGATGCATCCGGCGCATGGACGAGAAGCGCATCGCGATAGCAGAGAGCCAAGGCGCGGAAGGATTTGCCGGATAGACAGAATGTGTTTTTGACCAAACCGGAGCAGGATATGCCGTAAATTATTATAAACGGAGAGAATCGATGATGAAAGCAGCGCTTACCGCCTGTTCGGATCCTATGCTGTTGTATCAGCGGGAAAATATTGAACGGCTGAAAATGCTTATGGAAAAAGAAGGACTGACGGTCACGGTCAGCCCGTATCTGTTTGAACCTTTCCGCGGTCTTTCGGGAAAAGATAAGGCGGACGACTTGATGCGCTTTTTCAGCGATCCCGATATGGATCTCATCTTTGACGTTTCCGGAGGCGATATAGCCAATTCGGTATTGGAATGGCTGGATTACGACGTGATCGGGAAGAGCCGGGCGCTGTTTTGCGGATACAGCGATCTGACGACGGTCCTTAACGCGGTATATACTTGTGCGGGACGGGAAACGTTGAACTATCAGATCAGAAATCTCCTTTATGACAATGCCGGGGCGGCCGCCGAATATTTTAGGGAGAGGATCCTGCATAAAAGTGTGTGCGCGGATGATCTTGCGTGCAGATTCCTGCGTGGAAACGCAATGCATGGCCGGGTGCTTGGAGGAAACATCCGCTGCTTTCTAAAGCTTGCGGGCACACCGTTTTTTCCTAATCTGAGGGGAGCCGTGCTTCTTCTTGAAGCCTGCAGCGGCAGCGTCATGAAAATGACTGCTTATCTGCATCAGCTCAGGCAGCTCGGCGCTTTTGACAAGATCAACGGGATCCTTCTGGGGACGTTTACCGAGATGGAGCAAAAAGGCGCGGCGCCCGCGATGCCGCAGCTTGTCAGAGAGATCGCACCGCCTGACCTTCCTATAGCGGAAACGCGCTATATCGGCCACGGAACGGACGCGCGGGCTGTGGTGATCGGGAGAGAGTATTTTCTGGAGGAGGGATGAAAGTTGAAACATATGGGAACGAGCCGGATGGAAACCGGCCGGTTGCTCCTCAGGCGGTTTACGATGGAGGATGCGGCGCTTATGTATAAGAATTGGGCGTCCGACGATAACGTCACGAAGTATCTCACATGGCCCACGCACGCAGACGTCAGTGTGACGCGGAGCGTTCTGGAGCACTGGCTTTCCGAGTATCACGAGCCGGATTTCTACAACTGGTGCATCGAACTGAAGGAAATCGGCGAGCCCATCGGCAATCTGTCGGTTGTGTCGCACGACGATAAGACGGCCTCCGCCGCTCTGGGGTGGTGCATAGGCGCGCGCTGGTGGAGCAGAGGGATCATGCCTGAGGCGGGGAAAGCGGTCCTGCAGTATCTGTTTCAGGAAGTCGGATTCAACAGGATCATCGCCGGACATGATGTGGAAAACCGCAGATCCGGCAGAGTCATGCAGAAACTGGGAATGATTCAGGAGGGAACCTTCCGCGCCAGCGGCAGAAACAACCGCGGTGTTGTAGACATGGTGATGTACTCGATCCTGCGGGAAGATTATGAGAAGACTTACGCGGATACCATGCAGCTGACATGGAGGCGGAAGTCGTAAGGAGGGTTACAGACCCTTGCATGGGCAAGGGTTCAAGTATCATATACAATATCATATAAGGGAGGTATCTATCATGATCTACACGGAATTTCAGGGGAAGAAATTGTCTGCGCTGGGAATGGGAAATATGAGGCTGCCGGTCTTGGACGGCGACGATGCCAAGATCGACGTCAAGGCGGCGGAAGAAATGTTTGACTATGCCATGAAGGCAGGGGTGAATTACTATGATACGGCGTACGGATACCACGGCGGCAACTCGGAATTGGTCGTCGGGGAAATACTCCGGAAATATCCGAGAGAAAGTTATTATCTGGCGTCAAAATTTCCGGGATATGATCTGGCAAATATGCCGAAAGTAAAAGAGATCTTTGAAGAACAGCTGAAAAAATGCCAAGTGGAATATTTTGATTTTTATCTGTTCCATAATGTCTGCGAGATGAACGTAAACGAATACCTCGATCCCAAGTATGGGATATACGATCATCTTTTGGAACAGAAGAGAAACGGCCGCATCCGGCACCTTGGTTTTTCCGCACACGGCAACCTTGAATGTATGAAAAAATTTCTGGACGCATACGGGAAAGACATGGAATTCTGCCAGATCGAACTGAATTATTTCGATTACAAATTCCAAGATGCCAAAGGCAAAGTCGAACTGTTAAACGAGTGGAACCTGCCGATCTGGGTCATGGAGCCGGTCCGCGGCGGCCAGCTTGCAGCGCTGTCCGATGAATTTACGGCAAAGCTGAAAGCGGCAAGACCGGATGAAAAAGTACCGGCGTGGGCTTTCCGCTTCCTGCAGTCGATCCCGAACGTGGCCGTGACTTTGTCCGGCATGTCGAATATGCAGCAGCTTAAAGACAACATTGCCACTTATGAAGAAAAGAAACCGCTGAACGAAAAGGAAATGGAGCTGATCCTCAGCGTGGCGGACGATATGATCGCGAAAACTACCGTTCCGTGTACGGGCTGCCACTATTGTGTGAGTCATTGTCCCAAGCAGCTGGACATTCCGTTCCTGCTGAAACTGTACAATGAAGCCGTGGTAGCAGGGTCGGGCGATTTTATCGCGCCGATGGGTCTGTCCGCAATAGAGGCGGACAAACAGCCGGAGTGCTGTATCGGCTGCCGCAGCTGCGCAAAGGTGTGTCCGCAGACGATACAGATACCGGAAGCGCTGCACAGTTTTGCCGAGAGGATGGGAAGGGTGTGATCACCCTTCCTTATCTTTTATCTCCGCATGCAGCGCCTGCAGCGATCTCACATCGCTGTCGCCGTGCGATTTGACATACTGGATGCCGCTTGCGGTAGCTTTTGCCGCTGCGATCGTTGTCATATACGGGATCTTGGCTTTGATGGCGGCCTTGCGCAGGTAGCTGTCGTCGTGCACGCTGTCCTTTCCGACGGGCGAATTGATGATCAGGTCGATCTTGCCGTTGGTGATCAGGTCGAGAATGTTCGGACGGCCTTCATACAGCTTATTTACTTTTTCCGCTTTGATCCCCGCAGCGGTGATCAGTTCGTAGGTAGTGCCGGTGGCGATGATGTGGAACCCGCAGTCGGCAAACTGTTTTGCTGTTTCCGCGGCCTCTTCTTTATCTTTGCGGTTCACGGAGATCAATACCGTTCCCTCTAAGGGCAGCTTGGACTGAGTTGCCTCCTGCGCCTTATAAAACGCTTCGCCGTAAGAATGTGACAATCCAAGGACTTCGCCGGTCGAGCGCATCTCCGGTCCAAGTACCGGGTCTACTTCCGGGAACATGTTGAACGGGAAGACCGATTCCTTGACGCCGTAATTGGGAATATCCTGTTCTTTCAGTGACGGCACCGGCGAGGGTCTGCCCGTCAGTTCCATCGTGATGATCTCGGTTGCTAGCGGCACCATACGGATGTTGCAGACCTTGGACACCAGCGGAACGGTGCGGGATGCGCGGGGATTGGCCTCCAGAACATATACCCTGCCGTTTTCAATGGCGTACTGCATGTTCATAAGACCTTTTACATGCATTTCTTCCGCAATCCTGCGGGTGTATTCTTTAATGACGGCCACATTTTCATCCGATATGTGCACCGACGGAATGATGCAGGCCGAATCGCCGGAGTGGATTCCGGCCAGTTCGATGTGTTCCATGACCGCAGGCACAAAAGCGTGTTCCCCGTCGCTGACGGCATCCGCTTCACATTCCAGAGCATGGTTTAAGAAACGGTCGATCAGGATCGGACGGTCAGGCGTTACGCCGACAGCGGCGTTCATGTATTCCGTCATGCTTTCATCGTCATAGACCACTTCCATACCGCGTCCGCCCAGTACATAAGAAGGACGTACCATGACGGGATACCCGATCCGCGCGGCGATCGCAAGCGCTTCTTCTACATTTATCGCCATGCCGGATTCGGGCATGGGGATCTTCAATTTGTCCATCATAGCGCGGAAACGATCGCGGTCCTCCGCCAGATCGATGACGGACGGGGAAGTTCCGAGGATCCGCACGCCGTTTCTCTCAAGATCCGCGGCAAGGTTCAGGGGCGTCTGGCCGCCGAATTGGGCGATCACGCCGAGGGGCTGTTCTTTCTTGTAAATGCTCAGGACGTCTTCCAACGTCAGCGGTTCAAAATAAAGCTTGTCGGAAGTATCGTAATCGGTGGAAACGGTTTCGGGATTGCAGTTGACAATGATCGTTTCAAAACCTGATTTCTTCAGCGCCATAGCAGCATGTACGCAGCAATAGTCAAATTCGATGCCCTGTCCGATGCGGTTCGGCCCGCCGCCGAGGATCATGATCTTGGGTCTGTCATTTCGGACCGGATTCTTGTCGGGCGAATTGTAAGTGGAGAAATAGTAAGCGCTGTCCTGCGTGCCGCTTACATGGACCCCCTCCCATGCTTCTTCTACGCCCAATTCAATGCGGCGGGCGCGGATGTCGTCTTCCGGAACGTCCAGGATCTGGCTTAAGTACTTATCGGAAAATCCGTCTTTCTTGGCGGCGGTCAGAAGATCGTCAGCGGGAAGGGAACCCTTGGACTTAAGCAGCGTTTCCTCCTCTTCCACCAGTTCCTTCATCTGTTCGATAAACCATTTTTTGACATGAGTGATCTCATGGATCTCTTCTATGAACGCACCCTTGCGGAGCGCTTCGTACATGATAAAATGCCGTTCGCTCGAAGGGGTGATCAATCGTTTGAGCAGTTCTTCTTTGGACAATGTGTCGAAATTCTTAGCATGTCCCAGCCCGTAGCGGCCGGTTTCCAAAGAGCGGACCGCTTTCTGGAAAGCCTCTTTATAGGTCTTGCCGATGCTCATGACTTCGCCCACCGCACGCATCTGTGTTCCCAGTTTGTCCTCGACGCCCTTGAATTTCTCAAAGGCCCAGCGGGCAAATTTGATCACCACATAATCGCCGTCCGGCACATACCGGTCCAGCGTGCCGTATTTGCCGCAGGGAATATCTTTTAAGGTAAGACCGGCGGCTAGCATGGCGGAAACCAGTGCGATCGGAAAGCCGGTGGCCTTGGAAGCCAGCGCCGAAGAACGGGAAGTACGGGGATTGATCTCGATGACGACAATGCGGTCGGTCTTCGGGTCGTGGGCAAACTGGACATTGGTGCCGCCGATGACCTGCACCGATTCAACGATCCTGTAAGCCTGTTCCTGCAGCCGCTTCTGCGTTTCTTCAGGGATGGTGAGCATAGGGGCCGCGCAGAAAGAATCGCCGGTATGTACCCCCATCGGGTCGATATTTTCGATGAAACAGACGGTGATCATATTGCCGTCCGCATCGCGGACTACTTCCAATTCCAATTCTTCCCAGCCGAGGACGGATTCTTCCACCAGGACCTGTCCCACAAGGCTTGCCTGCAGACCTCTGGCGCAGACTGTTTTCAGTTCTTCACGGTTGTATACCAGTCCGCCGCCTGCGCCGCCCATCGTGTAAGCGGGACGGAGCACGACAGGATAACCGAGTTTGTCCGCAATCGCAAGGGCTTCATCCACATTATAGGCCACTTCGCTCCGAGCCATTTCGATGCCCAGTTTCTTCATGGCGTTCTTAAATTCAATGCGGTCCTCGCCGCGTTCGATGGCGTCCACCTGAACGCCGATAACTTTAACATGGTATTTATCAAGGATGCCTTCCTTATTCAGTTCCGCGCATAAATTCAGGCCGGACTGTCCGCCGAGATTCGGCAGGAGAGCATCGGGGCGCTCCTTGGCGATGATCTGTTCCAGTCTGTGTACGTTCAACGGTTCAATATAGGTGACATCCGCAATTTCGGGATCCGTCATGATCGTGGCAGGATTGGAGTTGACCAGTACGATCTCGTACCCCAGTTTGCGCAGCGCCTTACACGCCTGCGTGCCGGAATAGTCAAACTCACACGCCTGTCCGATAATGATCGGGCCGGAACCGATGATGAGCACTTTGTGAATATCTTCTCTTTTTGGCATCCGTATATCCTCCTGAATGTAAGATTAGCGTAGAAATTGGCAGAAAGCCATTTATCCTTCTTCTTCAATTATATAGGAAATAAACGAAAGCACAAGAATATCTTATAGAGAAAAGAAGAAAAAACTGTGAAATTAATTTGTCGAATATTGCTTTTTAACAGTAAATGTGGGAAAATAAAAAAGTACATTTTAAGGGATATGGTGATATGAAAAAAAGCATGTACATATGTGAGAAAGAGGTGTAGGCATGGCAAGGACAATCAAGGGAAAACTGACGATCAGCGTGGTACTGATCGTTGTGGTGAGTATCCTGATCACGGCTGTCGGCTTTATCGTTGTGGCAGGCAGACGCATGATTCAGGATCAGACGCAGGTGCTGCAGCTTAACGCCGAGAAGTATGCGGAGGAGATCAACGCATGGATCGAGGACGAGAAGATGCTGGCTGTCGGGACGGCCAACAGCATTATGGCGGTGGGCGACATGAGCGATGAGATGCTTCAGTCCGTCGTGGACGCCCATGCAGCGGACAGGGACGAACTCTTGAATCTATATTGCGGCACGAAGGATCATAAGTTCATCCAGTCCAATCAGGAAGCCGGTATACCGGAAGGATATGATCCCGTGGAGCGCGGCTGGTACCAGCAGGCGGCGGAAGCGGGGGACACGGTCGTGACGGATCCCTATCTGGACGCTATCACGGGACAGATGTGCGCAACGATCGCGACGCCCGTATATGTAGACGGTGAACTGGCCGGCGTGATCGGTCTGGACGTGACTACGGATACGGTCATGGATCTGACCGAGAGCATCAATTATGCATCGGGCGTATATGGTTTTCTGACGGACGGCAGCGGTAACTATGTGTCGCACAAGAACGAAGCGTACAAACCGACGGCGGATTCGGCTGTGGCGGTCGCAGATGTGATGCCTGCACTCAGTGATCTGATAAACGGAACGGGCGGGACCGTCTTACAGGCCAGAGATTATGACGGCGTAAACAGCTATTTTGCCGTAGAGCCGGTGGAGAGCTGCAACTGGAAGATGGGTGTTGTGATCCCGGCAGCCAACATGACGCGTTCCCTGAAGGCCATGCTTGTGGCCGTGATCGTTATGGCAGTAATCATCATCGTTCTGGTGACGGTGTTCATGACAACGCTGATCGGCAGGATGCTTGCGCCGGTACAGATGCTGAAACAGTTCGCGACAGGAGATTTCTCCGAGAATACCGAGGCGGTGGAAAAGACCATCCCCAAAGAGTATAAGAGCGAAACGGAGCAGATCACAACGGCTACCAAGGAAGTAAAGCAGCAGATCAGAGGTATAATCTTAAATACCAAAGACAAGGCAAACAGTATCAATACCATTGCGGAAAGCACTTCCGCCAAGATGTCGGTGTTAAACGAGGATATCTCCGGCATAGCGGATTCCGTGGATAAAGTTATGGGTCAGGCTTCGCAGGCAAAAGGATTGGCGGAGAATATCAAGCAGACCGGAGAAGAACTGGGAGCGGCCATTGAAAATGTAGCGCAGAAAGCCAGTGAGGCGGCGCTGCAGTCCAGTGATATCATGGAACGCGCAGGAAAACAGTATGAGTCTTCCGAGAGATCGGCACAAGAAGCCTTCGGGCTGTATGAAGGTACAAGGGGAGATCTGGAGCGGGCGATCGTGGACAGCCAGAAGGTTAAAGAGATCGATACGCTGACAGAAGAAATCCTTTCCATCAGTTCACAGACCAACCTGTTGGCGCTGAACGCATCTATAGAGGCCGCAAGAGCCGGTGAGGCCGGCAAGGGCTTTGCGGTAGTGGCAGAGGAGATCCGTCAGCTGGCGGATAATTCCAGAGAAGCGGTTGACAAGATCCGCCATGTTGTGGAAGATGTGACAAAAAATGTATCGTTCCTTTCTGAGAGCTCTTCTAAGCTGCTTGAATTTATGAACGGTAAAGTTATGGAAGACTATAAAGGAATGACGGAACTGGCGAAGATGTATGAGCAGGACGCCGCCTTTTACAGTGGTATTTCCAGTGAACTGGGGGCTTCCTCTGAGGAAATGAGCGCCAGCATGACAGGGATCAGCGATTCTATTTTGTCGATCGCTTCGCTTATCGCAGATATTGCGGAACTTATGGAGAATATGGAGCAGGCTGTGGAAGATTCCAACAATAACTCTACAGCGGTGCACGAGCAGATGGAAGAACTGTTCCGCTTAAGCGAACTGCTCAATCAGACGGTGGCATCTTTCCGGGTATAAGAATATACTATCATAGAGAGAAATCGATCTATGACAGGAGATTCCTGAATTATGGAAGGAACGGGACATATCATACAGACTGGCTGCGGATTCGGCGGCGTGGAGCCGCTGAATCTGCCTTTGCCTTATCCTGAGATCAAAGTCAGGGAACAGAATCAATTCTATGCCAATCTTCTTACTCTTAATTATTGCGGCTCAGTATCAGAACTGACTGCCGTGCTCCAGTACATTCACGGAGAAAGCTGCCTGTGCTGCCACAGCTGCTCCACAGCGAAAACAATACTTGGTATGGCGGTCGCGGAAATGGTCCATCTGCAGAAATTGGGAGAAATGATCCTGTTATTAGGCGGAACGATCGATTTCTCATACAAGACGCGCACCGGGATGCAGATGTGGTCGCCGGTCTATACGAATCTGGCAAGTGATGAAGCGCAGATCATAGCCGTCAATCTGGAATCCGAGCAGGAGGCGATCGATCAATACCGGGACCATATGAGCCGGATAGAAGACGATTATGTCAATGCGCTGCTCGCCCGGATCATACAGGATGAAGAGTATCATATCATGCTGTTGGAGATGCTTGGAAGATAAAAGAGGACGTTGGCCATATTCATTTTTAGATCGTAAAAAACTAAGAAAAAGAAGCATTTGACCGATATATATATTATCCGATAATGATTTGTGCGGCACGGAGTGCCGCAAATATTGCATGGAGGCAGATATTGTTTGAGAAACGGCTGCCGCTGCAACACGATACAGTGGCAGTATTTTTGTGTATGTGATATGATTGATGGAAAGAGGTATCTTTCTCATGCGCAGATTTCAGAAACAACAGATCTTGGATGTTTTTCAAAGCATACATATATTGCACGGGCAGATCAAGGACATGCTGTCCGCCCGGAAATATGATGCGGCACAGACTGCGCTTGCGGAATGTCAGGATGCCGCGATCCACGTCGGCGAGGCGATAGAACAGATCGAAGGAAACGGGACCGATGCGGTTGCGAGTCTGGAGCAGTACTGCGAACATGTATATCAGGTCAGCGCGCGGATTCAGGATCTTTCGGAACAGAAAGCGCACAAAATGTTGGAAAGCGGTCTGATCAAGGCGGAGAATGACGTAAAACATATGCCGGAAAGACGGGAGGCCGTATTCCTTCCCTATAAAGTAAGTATGTGGGATTCTTTGGAAAGCGTCTGGATGGCCGCGGACGCCGACCCGGACTGCGATGCTTATGTGATACCCATTCCGTATTACGATAAGAATAAAGACGGCAGTTTCGGGACGATGCATTATGAGGGCGGCCAATATCCGGATTATGTGCCGGTCATAAGCTATGAGGACTATGACTTTGAAAACCGCCATCCTGATATGGTCTTCTTTCATAATCCTTATGACCAATATAACAGCGTGACAAGCGTGCACCCGTTTTTTTACTCCAAGAATCTGAAAAGGTTTACGGACTGCTTAGTGTATATCCCTTATTATTGTACGTCGGGCGGGATGCTGGAAGCGCAGGGCTATGCTCTTTCATATTATTATGCCGATTATATCGTGCTTCAGGCGGAATCATTTCTCAACTATTTTGATCCGAACCTGCCGCGGGAAAAATTTCTGCCGCTTGGATCTCCGAAGTTTGATAAAGTGATCCGGCTGTGCAGCCATCCGCCGCAAGTGCCGGAAGCGTGGAAGGACAAGATGTACTGCGCGGACGGCACAAAACGGAAAGTATATTTTTACAACACCAGTATTAACGGTATGCTGGCCAATACAGAACAGTTTCTGAAAAAGATGGCATATGTCTTTCAGTGCTTCGCCGAGCATCCCGACGCGTGCCTGTTATGGCGGCCGCATCCTTTGCTGGAGTCCACGTTTGATTCCATGCGCGCGTCATACAGGCCGGTGTATGAGAAGTTGAAACAGTATTTTTTCGAGAGCAATATCGGCATCTATGACGATACGCCGGAGATCGAAACGACCATTGCGCTGTGCGACGCATATATCGGGGACTCCGGGACTTCTGTTACGTCCCTGTTCGGCGTAGCGGGAAAGCCGGTATTTATCCTGAATAACCGGATCGACAGCAAGCCGGAGGAGGATGACTGGAGAGGGGAGATTATCAAGGGGATTCCCTATCCTGTGTATGGTGACCGAAAATGGATGATTACGCAGGGAAACCGCTTGTATTATTCGCCTGAAAATGATTTCCGGTATCGGTATTATTGTGATCTGCCGGGGAGGATGCTTGATTGTGATTATTCCACAGTTCTGCATGTCAACGGAAAGGATTATGTGTGTCCTGCACGAGAGCAGAAGATTCTGGTCGCCGCGGACGGCGGTATACAGCAGACGATCGTGTTGGAACCGCATACCGAGTGCAGTTGGGCGTTTCGCGCGGCTGCCGCATACGGAAAATATCTGTTCTTGATTCCCAACGAGTATCCGGCGCTTGTCCGATATGACACGGAAAGCGGGCAGTTCCTGTATCTGCGGGAGCATATGGATATCGGCAGACAACAGACAGATACGGAATGGAGAACCGGAGGATTCTGTATTACGAACGGCTGTTTGTATCTGGCTTCCCCTGTGGATGACCGTATTGTTGCGGTTGATGTAGAAACGGGAGCCATGTCAGTGAGAAGAATGGGCGGCGGAATTTACAGTGGATGTTGTATCGCTGTGCCTTATCGCGGAGAAATCTGGCTTCTGCCCCATGAGGGATATGCAGTCGGCCGCTGGGACCCGAAAAGCGGTACGATGCGGGAATACCGGATCGACATAGAGGAATTGGTCTGTAAAGATCCGAATCATGATATCTTATGTGACCGGTATCCGTTTAGCTATCCGGCGTTTTCCGAAGAATATGTTTACCTGCCGCCTTATTGGGCGAATATGTTTATCCGTATACATATTGACAGTGGGGAAGTACAGCGATGTCAGCTGACCGCTGCCTCGACGGGTGATGTGCCAAACGGTTACTATGTTGCATCGGCAGGTATGTACTTTGTTCCGGCAGAAGCAGACGAAACCGATGAAGCGCCGACAGAGGCGCCTTACCTGCTGTTTTCCAATACGGATCGCAGAATGTATCAGGGAGATCCGGATCGGAACCAATGGAAAGAGATTGAAATTGATTTTGTGAAAGAAGAACTGCGGCAGCACATACAGGGATTTACGGTGGCAGCATCATTTCTGCGTTATGCATGTATGGAGGATTCATGGAATACTTTGGCGGATCTTCTGGAAGACAGGATCACAGGAGGCGCTTTCAGCCGGGAAGACGAGTTGGAATCTTACGGGCAGATCGTGGCGAATATTGACGGCACATGTGGAGATAAGGTGTATCAATTTGTGAAAAATCGGCTATAAGGATATGGGATACAACTATGACGAAAGTGATCACTTACGGAACCTTCGATCTGTTTCATGAAGGGCATTACAGGTTATTACAGAGAGCAAAGGCGTTGGGCGATTATCTGATCGTGGGCGTTACCACGGAAGCCTTTGACAGGACCAGAGGCAAGCTGAATGTTGTGGATTCCCTGCTGACGAGGATCGAGAACGTCAAGAAAACGGGATTCGTAGACGAGATCGTCATCGAGGAATCAATCGGACAGAAGGTCAGCGATATCAAAAAATATCAAGTGGATATCTTTACGGTGGGCTCGGATTGGATCGGCCAGTTTGATTATCTGAAGGAATACTGTCAGGTCGTATATCTGGAGAGGACCAAGAATATCTCCAGCACAATGCTGCGTGAGCAGAACAGGAAGATCCAGAGGATCGGCATCATCGGAACCGGACGGATCGCCCATCGGTTTGTCCCGGAGGCCAAGCTGGTCAGCGGCGTCAATACACAGGCGGTGTACAATCCGCACACGGAGAGTGCGGTACGGTTTGCCGAAGAATGGGAGCTGGATCCTTATGAGAAGCTTGAAGATTTCTTTGCGGCGGTAGATTCCGTATATATCGCGTCGCCCCATGAAACGCATTATGATTACATCAAAGCTGCTCTGGAACATGACAAGCATGTGCTCTGTGAGAAACCGATGGCGCTTCGGAAAGCGCAGGCGGAAGAAGTGTTTCGCATAGCAAAGGGAAAAAATCTGATCCTGTTGGAAGGGATCAAGACGGCATATTGTCCTGGCTTTAATCAACTGTTGGGAATTACGGGCAGCGGTATGATAGGGAGCATCAGAAACGTTGAGGCATGTTTTACTAAGTTGGAATCAAAAGACAGCAGAGAATTAACTGATCTGCAATATGGGGGCAGCTTTCTGGAACTTGGCAGTTACTGTATGCTGCCTGTCATAAAATTGTTCGGCGGCGGCTATACGGATGTCCGTTTTGACACGATCCGCGGGGATAACGGGCTTGACATTTTTACGAAGGCGTCATTTATCTACCCAAACGGTATTGCGACGGTGACGTGCGGTCTGGGCGTTAAGTCAGAAGGCAGACTATTGATTGCCGGAACGAAAGGGTATATGGTGGCAGAAGCGCCTTGGTGGAAAACGGCTTATTTCGAGGTGCACCACGAAGATCCGGGTGAGGTGGAAAAATATTCTGACCGGTTTCTGGGCGACGGACTGCGGTATGAGATCAGCGATTTCCTGTCCATGATCAATGGGAACGGCAGGAGTGATTTTAAGCTGACCAGAAGTGAATCGGTGGCTTTCGCCGATGTAATGGAGAGATTTCTTGAGGAAAACAGAAGCTTAGCGGATTAATAGACACGGCAGATATCGTGATATAGCGCAGCATCACGACAACGAAAAGGACGAACATTATCATGAAGATATGGGCACATAGGGGATGCAGCCAGAGGTATCCGGAGAATACGCTGTTGGCCTTTGAGAAGGCATTGAAAATCAAGGGACTGGCGGGAATCGAACTCGATATTCAGTTGACAAAGGACAGGCATATGGTCGTCCTTCATGATGAAAGAGTGGACAGAACCACAGAAGGTATCGGCTGTGTCAGGGACTATACACTTGCGGATCTGAAGCGGCTGCATATCTATGCGGATGTTCATCCGACGCAGCAGATCCCGACGATAGAAGAAGTGCTGGATCTGATAGAGCCTGCCATGCAGTCGGGACTGAAACTGAACATTGAATTGAAAAACAGTGTGTATCCGTATGAAGGAATGGAAGAACAGATCATAGATTTGATTCATGCAAGAGGACTGCAGGAGCAAGTGGTTTATTCATCGTTCAGTGCGCGGTCGCTGCAAAAAGTCAGGGAATTGGATCCTGTGACGGAGATCGGAATTTTGGATACGAAAGTGTCGGACTGTCTATATAAATTGCAAGGCGGCTGCGGTGCGAATGTGCTGCACCCATACTGGCGGGGAATTGATCTGCCAAAAGAGCGGCTGCGGGACTATACAGTCAGGGCATGGCTGTCGGGACATTTATATCCGGAGAAGCCGACTGGGACAAGGCTGGATCTGAGTGTTTTGGAAGAACAGGGGATCACGGATGTGTTTTTGAATGAGCCAGAAGGGTATTTGAACTGAGAGTTTATATGAACATTGCTGTTGGCGTATATTGTGAGATGATGTGTGGGATGCCGTTTTGTGATGAGAATGAAACACTGGTTATTATAAAGGGGTAAAAATGATACAACTGGATGAGAAAACGCTGCGGCAAGTACAACTGATACAGCTTGAAATGCTTGTTGAGGTCGACAGAATATGCAGAAAATGCGGGATACGATACAACATTATAGCGGGAACATTGCTCGGCGCTGTCCGTCACGGTGGATATATACCGTGGGATGATGATGCAGATGTGGCACTGCTCAGGCCTGAATATGAAAAATTTCGTAAAGCATGCAGGACGGAACTGGACAAAGGCAGATTTTTATTTCAAGATCACAGAAACACAAAGGGTTATCGATGGGGATATGGAAAACTTCGTAGAAAGGGCACGCTTTTTCTGAGGGAGCATCAGGAGCATATGCCATACATGCAAGGGGTGTTCATTGATATTTTCCCCCTCGATAATGTACCAGATAATTATATGACAAGAAGTCTGCAGAATTTTGAATGTTTTTGCGTGCGCAAGATCCTGTGGGCGAGAGTAGGAAAAAATGCGGAGAGCAATTTTTGGAAAAGGCAGATATACAGGTTTTTAGACAAGATACCAGTACAGGTTGTTTTTACATATTACCATAAGATGATACGCAGGGCAGACAGAAAACAGACAAGAATGGTAAGGATATTGACATTTCCAACACCGAACAATGAGTATGGGTATTATCGGTGTTGGTATGAAAACAGCGCAGATACAGTATTTGAGGGTAGGATATTTCAGGGAATCAAAGATTATGACAGTTATTTAAGTTTTAAATTTGGAAATTATATGGAATTGCCACCGATTGAGAACAGAAAAGTACACCCGGTGAGCAGGCTGTTGCTGTAAGAGCTGTAAAAGGAAAAAGCACCTTGACAATTTCATACTTTATATCAGGAACATAATAATTTTTGCACCATAAACCGCTTGTAATTCATACACGCATCTGTTATAGTGTTTCTATCGGCAGTTGTCTTGCTGCCGGAAATCTTTTGGCACATGGATAACTCTTGTTTTCAGAGTAAGTATCCCAACGAAAGGAACAGACAACAGTATAGCACAGCGTGGGATGAGCTTCGTTTTTCCTGACAGGATGAAGGTATCTCCTTTCCCATGCGGAAAGAGAGGAAAGATTGACACAAAAGAAACGAAGAACCATTGTAAAAACTTCTGATGCGTCATATAATAAAGACGGACAGAACGGTAAGATTATGGCGGAACCTAAAGCGTTTAAGGAGCTGACTCTTGCAGACCGCTTCATCTTCTATAAGGTGATGCAGGATAAAGAGTTGTGCAAGAGGCTCTTGGAGATTATCCTTGATGTGGAGATCGAGCGCATTGAGTACCCGGAGGGTGAGAAGACCATCGAAGTTAGGAACGACGCTAAGGGCATCCGATTGGATATCTATGTGAAGGATGAGGGAGCAACTATCTATAGCGTGGAGATGCAGGCGGCGCATACGACGAACCTGCCCCAGAGGAGCCGATATTACCAGAATCTGATCGATGTGAACCTGCTCGGCCGTGGTGAGGATTATCGAATGCTCAATCGGAGCTTTGTAATTTTTATCTGTATGGAGGATATCTTCCACAAGGGCAGACATATCTATACCTTTGAGAATCGATGCAGAGAGGATACGGATCTTGTGCTTGGCGATGGGATGGTGAAGATCTTCCTGAATCCTTATTCTGAAATGAATGATGTTACGCCGGAACTTAAGAACTTTCTGAAGTATCTGGCGGAAGGGATAGCGGTGGATGAGTATACGAGAAAGGTGGAAGAAGCGGTGGAAACAGCGAAGAGAGATCCGAAATTAATGGTGGAATATATGTCGTACTATGCGGATCAGGCGGACCGCAGAGCAGAGTGTGAGGAAAGCCGTGCGGAGGGAATGGCAGAAGGTATGGAAAAGGGGAGAGAGGAAGGTCTTTCTGCTCTTGTAGAAACTTTGAAAACGATTCTGCCGGACTTTGAGGCGGTATATGCCGCTGTTATTAAGAATGAGGTATATGCTGGATGCAGCCGCAAGGAAGTTATGAAATATTATGAGAGTACGGTGTAAAATTCTTTAATTTGAAAAATAGTGCAGAGAATGGAATGACTTGATGAATCGGCTGCAGATAAAGACAGCCGGATGAGCAACTGAATACAAAATTTTGAAAACTCCTGATATAAAGTATGAAATGGGCTTTATATTGGGAGTTTTATTTTTGAAGTCAAGATTGGGTTATATTTGATAATGTTGAGGAATGAGATGCTTGATGTAATGAAATGCAGATATTGCCACATATAAACGAGGCGGTAAAAGGATGGAAACGTAAAAGTGGGTAGTAAAATAAAAATCTTACAATTTCCGATAGCGGCAAGTAAGGGCGGAATAACAAGATATGTATTGAAAAACTGGCAATATATAGATAAATCACGCTTCCAGTTTGATTTTGCTACTATGAGCCCTGCACTTGATTTTGCAGATGAATTGAAAAAGGATGGCTGCGCGATTCATTATATTTCATGCTATGCAGAAGAAAATGCCGAAAAGTTTGAAGCAGAATTCAAAGAAATCTTGCAAAACGGGAAATATGATGTTGTTCATCTGCATACCAAGCAGTGGAAAAGTTTTCGGGTAGAGAAACTGGCAAAAGAGGTTGGTGTATCAAGAATCATCGTACATTCACATAGTGCGGGAATTGATACGATAGACGAAGAAAAAAGGCAGACAGAGATAGCACTTCACTGTAAGATGAAGAACGAACTGACAGAAGATATTGCTACTGATTTTTGGGCGTGTTCGCATCTCGCGGCAGATTTTCTGTTTGGAAACAAAATACCATGTGATCGGATTAAGATTATGAACAATGCGATTGAAACGGAAAAATATCGCTATGATGATGATGTCAGGCAGGATGTTCGCAAAGAATTTGGAATTGAAGATAAATTTGTAGTAGGACATGTCGGACGTTTTGCGTATCAAAAAAATCATAAGTTTCTTGTGAAGATGTTTGCGGATTTATGCAAGAAGAAAGAGGACGCTGTATTATTATTGATCGGAGATGGAGAATTAAGAAATGAGGTCTATCAGCAAACAGTAGATTTAAATATAGAGAATAAAGTTATATTTGCTGGAAAGAGAGAGGATGTCAACAGATTGCTGCAGGCGATGGATATATTTTGTTTCCCATCGAGGTTTGAGGGATTACCAATCACATTGATAGAAGTACAGGCGGCGGATCTGCTATGTATGTATAGCGAAACAATCACAGATGAGATCGAATTGACAGATAGAATATATCGGTTGCCATTGCAACAAGAGATTTGGGTAAACAATATTTTGAACCTGAGCAAAGTATATAAGAGAAGAGATAGGATGCTGGAAATGAATCAAAAAGGATACAACATCAGAGAGCAGATAAATAGTATAGAAAAAGAGTATTTGGGGGGGGGGGATATTCTATAGATTGATTTCTATTCAGATTGGAGCGTGTGCATGATGAAAGAGACACACTTTAATCCGAAAATATCGATTATTGTACCAGTATATAATATTGAAAATTATATAAAAAGATCTGTTGAAAGCATTATTGGTCAAACTTATAACAACTTGGAAATTATTTTGGTGGATGATGGCTCCACGGATAATTCTGATAAATTATGTGATGAATATAAATACAGAGATAAAAGGATAAAAGTCATACATAAAAGAAACGGCGGTTTGGTATCGGCAAGAAAGGCAGGTATTGCAGAAGCAACCGGAAATTATGCTACATATGTGGATGGCGATGATTGGATTGAATCGGATATGTATGCGCGATTGGTAGAAAAGATTGGAAACGCAGACGTTATTGTTTCTGGCGTTATCAGAGATTATCATATACGATCCGTATGTGAAACGAACAAGATAGCAGAAGGTATTTATGAAGGTGCTGTACTGAATGATTTATATAAGCAAATGATTTATAATGGAAAATTTTATGAGCGGGGTATACAGCCGCATGTATTTAATTGCTTGTTTAAAAAGGAGCTTTTGTTAAAAAATCAATTAGCAGTTCCTGATGAAATAAATGTGGGAGAAGATGCCGCTTGCTTTTATCCGACTTTGCTTGATGCAGATAAGATCGTTTTGTCTAATGACAGTTACTATCACTATGTGATGCGTGAAAACTCAATCATGGGAACAAATGATGGAAAGGAATTAGAAAAATACAAGGTTCTGTATCGATATCTTATGGATAGATTTGTGGCATACCCGCGATGCAGAGAAGAGTTATTGCTACAGTTAAAATATCTGATGCTATATACGTTACTGTTGAAAGAGCCGAAGTTACTGCAAAGCGAAGAAAATATGGTTTTCCCGTATAAAGGAATAGAAACCGGGGCGAAAGTAGCTATCTATGGGAAAGGGCGATTTGGAAAAGAATTTAAGAATTATCTGGACTCTGGTGGAGTGGTGAAGATTGAACGATGGATTGACAGTAATGAAATAAATCAAGCAAATATTAATACTGTATGTGAAGATTGTGATTATATTATTGTAACAGTTCTGATCAAAGAGATTGCCGATCAGATAAAACATGAATTACAGAATATGGGCGTGGAAGATAAAAAAATAAAGTGCATTGATGAGAAAGAAATTACGTCAGCCGTGGGTAGAATTGATGAAATATTAAATAATAATTAAAGTGGAGAAATCAAAACGTGAAAAAAATATTATTTGGTGCAGGTCTATATGGCAGAATGGCGTTGCGGGAATACAAAAGGGAAAATGTCGCTTTTTTTGTAGATAATAATGAAGCGTTATGGGGACGTAAAATAGAAGATGTTGAGGTTATTGCGCCAAAAGATATTTTAAATTATATTGCCGATTGCGAAATCATAGTGACGACAAAATATAAAAACAAAATAATCGATCAGTTAAATGATATGGGAATCAGTCGTTATACAATATACACAGCCACTGATTATAGATATTATCCGACCAATGAATTGATTGTAAATCCATATGAAGACGGCAGTTTTTTAGATGATTCCGAACAGGCGATAGAACAGAAAATAAAGGAAATTGAGTTAGAGGTTGAGCAGTTATATGGTAAGAATAACTTGTTTAACCATGTGGAAATTGAAACGATAAACCGCTGCAACGGCAACTGCAGTTTCTGCCCTGTGAGTAAAGAAAATGATAGCAGAGAATACCATGTTATGCCGCAGGAATTATTTGAGGGTATTATAGATCAATTGGCAGAAATTGATTATACAGGAAAACTTGCGCTGTTTTCCAACAATGAACCTTTTCTGGACGAGACAATTATAGCTAAACACAAATATGCAAGAAAAAAGCTGCCTTATGCCAGAATGCACTTATTTACAAACGGCACATTACTGACAGTTGAGAAATTTGCCGAGATCATTAAATATTTGGACGAGTTTGTTATTGATAATTATCAGCAGGAACTTAAATTGATTAAGCCTTGCAGGGAGATTGTCGAATATTGCAAGGATCATCCGGAATTAAAAGAAAAAACAACTATAGTTTTGAGAAAATCAAATGAAATTTTGTCAAGCAGAGGAGGCGACGCTCCCAATAGAAATGACAAGGTTTCGTATCCAAAAGCTAAGTGCGCACTGCCGTATAAGCAGTTAATTATACGGCCGGACGGCAAGGTATCTCTTTGCTGTAATGACCCGTTAGGGAAAAATACCTTAGCGGACCTTACGAAAGAAACCATTATGGAGGCATGGAATAATCAGAGATTTAAGGAAATTAGAAAGTGTATGTATATGGGACGAGGGAGTTGGGGAAATTGCCTTTATTGCGATGTTTTTAATTTGGGATAATTATTATTGCTGTGAAAGACAGTAAAAATATGTACGAGGAAAGTGCTGTTATGAAATTTGTGATTTGGGGATGTGGATATTATGGAAAAGTATTTACGGATATTATTGGCCGCAATTATGTCGCGGCTTTTATAGATAGGAATATGGAATTGCAAAATGGTCAGTATCAAGGGATTCCAATTTGGAGCTACCAAACTTATAGAGAAAATCACATAGATTATCCTATTGTCGTATCACCACGTATTTACGAAGAGGAAATTTTGCAGCAACTCTGGTCAGATGGAATTCTTAATGCGTTGCCGCTTGTAAGAGTATGGAATAAGATTCTAAACTTTTTGCGGCAAATCCCCATGGATATTGTAATGCAGGAATGTGATGTGGAACGAGTGATATATGTATATGGTTGGGATTTGCTTGGCTTGTTGATTTATATGAAGTTTCAAGAGCATGGCTATAAATGCCGTATGATTATGCAAGAAAATCTGCCTGATGCAATACGAGAATATATTATAAAAAATGCGGCTGTTATGACGGCTGAAATTAATGAGGTTACAGAACATAGCCATATTCTTCTGGCTGTTCCCATGTTTGATAAAGACATAATCAAATGCAGAGAAAAAGATATTAAGATTGAGAAATTTTACGATACAAATTTTCACAAGGAATTATATCGTAATCCAGCATTAGAAAAGTTTAAAAATATTCATATTAATGAACGCTGTTTTGCAGTAGCAACGGGGCCAAGTCTTAGATTTGATGATTTGGAAAAGTTGCGACAGGCGAAGATGATTTGCTTTAGTGTGAATGGAATATTTAGAGGATTTGATCAGACTAAATGGAGACCGGATTACTATATCATAGATGATCCTGGCGGTACATTAATTTGGCATAAAGATATACTTGAACTGAATGTAAAAGGGAAGTTTATAGCCGATATTGCTTGGAATTATACGAAAACTGAAGAACAAGATAACATGTATAAGTGGCATCTTGGATTTAGTGAAGAGATGAAAAATAAGCCTAAGTTTTCAACGGATTTTTCTGAAGTGAGTTATTGGGGACGTAATATCATGTATGATGGGGTCCTTCAGTTGGCTGTCTATATGGGGTTTAAGGAGATATATCTATTAGGGGCAGATTGCTGTAATTATCAGGACCCTAAAAAGAAGCATTTTGTTAGTAATTACAGTGAGCGTGAAAGTGCTTCATTAGACATAGATAATATTATGATAGCCTATCAATCCGCCAAAGAGTACGCTGACGCCCATGGCATCAAAATATACAATGCCACTCGCGGCGGGGCGTTGGAAGTGTTTGAAAGAGTGGATTTTGATACTCTTTTTAATGACTGATTGGATGTGATAAAAATGTTTGCTGAAGGAGAAGACTTATGATTAACAAATATGATGAAACAAACGCAATGGATTATGAAAATGGATTCTATTTGACGTTTTCTGTTTCAAGATTAGGTAATATTATGGCACATTATGAGTTATACAAAAGGATAATTAATATTCCCGGAGACGTCATTGAGTTAGGTGTTTTTAAAGGGGGGGGGTTGATTCAGTTCGCTACGTTCCGTGAACTGCTTGAAAATGAAAACTCACGTAAAATTGTGGGATTTGATGTGTTTGGGAAATTTCCTCAAGCGGACCATAAAGCCGATCAGGCATTTCGCGAGAAATGGATCCGGGAAACGGGAAACAGTTTTCTGACGGATATGGAGATATACGAAAGTCTGCGGTATAAGAAGATCGACAATGTCGAATTAGTCAAAGGCGATATAGCGGAGACACTGCCGATATACATAGAGCAGCATCCGCACCTAAAGGTTTCTCTGCTGCATATAGATACGGATATCTATGCGCCGTCCAAAACGGGATTGGAACTGTTGTATGACAAAGTTGTAAAAAATGGCGTGATCATATTCGACGATTACGGTGTCGCGGGAGAAACGGAAGCCGTTGACGAATTTCTGTCTGATAAAGATTATGTGATCAGCAAATTTTCGTTTTCGCACAGAAAACCGAGTTATATCATCAAAAAATAGGTATGAACTGATCTTCAGAGGCATGATGACATGATTTATGAAAAACCGTATTTGATAGCTGAAATAGGATGCAACCATAAGGGTGACATGCAGATCGCAAAGGAAATGATTGAAACTGCGGCCGTCTTCTGCAAGGCTGACGCTGTCAAATTCCAGAAGAGATGCAATAAAGAATTACTGACGGAGGAACAATACAATGCCCCGCATCCGCATCCTGAAAATTCGTATGGGAATACATATGGTGAGCACAGGGAATTTCTTGAATTTGATATAGAGCAGCATACGCAGTTAAAAAAGTGGTGTGAGGAGTATAACATTACATACTCGTCTTCCGTATGGGATCTAACGTCGGCAAAGGAGATAGCAGGACTGCAGCCTGAATTTATAAAAATTCCGTCAGCCTGCAACAATCATTTCGGGATGCTGAACTGGCTTTGCGATAACTATGAAGGAGAGATTCAGATTTCTTTTGGCATGACTACCAGAGAAGAGGAAGAACAGATAGTGCAGCTATTTGAAACAAAAAGGCGCAACAGGGATCTTGTGCTGTTCAGCTGCACGTCGGGTTATCCTGTTCCGTTTACAGATGTATGCCTGTTGGAGATAAAGCGTATCATGGATCAGTTTGGAAACAGAGTGAAGCAGGTCGGATTTTCCGGCCATCATCTGGGGATTGCCATAGATATAGCAGCTTATACTTTGGGAGCAGCAGTCATAGAGAGGCATTATACTCTGGACAGAACATGGAAAGGAACGGATCATGCGGCGTCACTGGAACCGGAGGGATTGAGAAAATTAAAAAGAAATCTGACAGCGTCCTATGATGCGCTGCATTATAAAGAGAAGGAAATTTTAGATATTGAGGCCGTGCAGCGTGAAAAGCTGAAATATCATCCGCATTAAGAAATATCCGATAGGAGAAAGAGATATGATGAATGTTGCACTGATACCAGTACGAGGCGGGAGTAAATCCATTCCCCTCAAAAATATACGGAGCATAGCCGGCAAACCATTGGTATACTGGACGGCCAAGGCAGCGAACGATTGCTCAGCGATAGATCGGGTTTATATTGCAACGGACAGCATACAGATCAGGGAAACCGTAGAAGCGTTTCAGCTAGACAAAGTAAAAGTGATTGGCAGAAGTGCGGAGAATGCTTCTGATACGGCATCTACGGAATCAGTCATGTTGGAATTCGCAGCAGAATACAGATTTGATAATATCGTGCTGATACAGGCAACATCTCCCTTGCTGACATCAAATGACCTGCAGAAAGGATTTACCATATTTGAGAAGCCCGATACAGACAGTGTGCTATCGGCAGTACCGCAAAAAAGATTTTATTGGAGAACTGATGAAAGAGGATTGGCCAGACCCATTAATTATGATTTGTTTCATCGCCCAAGAAGGCAGGAATTTGATGGTTGTCTGGTAGAAAATGGGGCGTTTTATATTACAAGCAGAGATTTGCTGCTGCAATCCGGGAACAGAATTTCCGGCAGAATTAAGGCATATGAAATGGATTCGGCTGCTTATTATGAAATAGATGAGCCAAGTGACTGGGAGATTATTGAAGCGCAATTACTGCAGAGATTGAAAAAAGAATGTCGTATTCCGATGATTAAAATGTTCCTCACAGATTGTGATGGCTGTCTGACCGATGGAGGGATGTATTATTCAGAGAACGGTGACGAAATGAAACGTTTCAATACGCTTGACGGTATGGGATTCCGCCTGTTGAAGGAAAGGGGTATACTGACAGGTATTATCACTGGTGAAGAAAAGGAGTTGAACCGCAGGCGGGCAGAGAAAATCGGTCTGGATATATATGAAGAAGGAGTAAAGGACAAGCTTGCGAAAATAAAAAAAATATGCAGAAATTATAATATTACGCCAGAGAATGTTGCTTATATTGGTGACGATATCAATGATTTAGAAGTAATTAAGGCAGTCGGCTTTGGCTGCAGCGTACCAACCGCTGTTCAGAAGGTCAAGGATTCAGCAGTGTATGTTACAAAAAGACGAGGCGGAAACGGAGCTGTGCGGGAAGTGATTGATTTGATTTTGGGAGAGTAATATATGGCCGGTGCTGTGGTGATTGTAGATGGTGGTCGGACATTCTGGTAAGCGAATAAAAAGCATGCACAAGCAGTCGTGCAAGAAAGATGTGGATGAATTATGCAGATGAGTGAAAATAGTCAACCAAAAGTAACTGCTATTATGGCGGCATATAATACAGCTCCTTATGTGCGAAGAGCTGTTGGGAGCGTACAGAAGCAGACAATGGAAGAGTGGGAACTGTGGTGCATTGATGATGCGTCCACGGACGATACGGCTGTACTGCTGGATGAAATAGCGCAGGCGGACCATAGAATCAAGGTGATACATTTAGAGCAAAACGGTGGATTAGGGAACGCCAGAAATATTGGAATAGAGAAAGCAACAGGAGAATATATGTGCTTTATCGATTCTGATGATTATATAAAGGATGATTATATGAAAACTTTATATGATTTGGCTGAGTGTACTGGCAGCGAAGAGATTTATTTCGGCATGGAACATGAGTGGGAAGAAGCCTTACATAGAGGGAAAACGGTAAAAAAGCCTTATTTTGGCAAAAAAACAGAGTACACAATATATGACAACGGGAAGAAATTTTTGCATGATATGATTCAAAACAGGTCATTGAGTTTTGCAGGATGCAGGCAGTTTTTTCGCACAGATTTTATCAGACGTTCCGATCTGAGGTTTCGTCAAGATATTTTGTCGGAAGATGTTCCGTTTACGGTGTATGCACTTCTGGCCTGTGAAAAAACTTGTTATTTGAGAAGAGAATTGTATGTATATTGTCATAGATGGGGTTCTATTACGTTAAATCTGACGGGTGAAAAAACCGTGTACAGCGCGTATGCGATTGCATGGGAGTTTTTTCAAATGTGGTTCAACTGTAGGGAAGATGCCGAGGTTAGAGAGACTATGGCATATTTGTACAAGTATTTTTTGTCATATTGTAAAAATGTTTATATGAGACTGTCAGATGAGGAAAGAAAAAGTGTTCGGAAGAGAATATCTGAAGATCCTCTTGGGTTAGATCTTTTTGAACTGACAGTGGAAGAGAAACTTCATGGCAATTATGTACCGAGTATTGATTCTGAGAAACTTGAAAAGATTCGGACATATCCGAAGATTGTCATTTATGGTGCAGGGAATTATGCTGTGGATTTGTATTTGTTGTTAAAAAAACAATTTGTTAATATCCTTGGCTTTGCGGTAACCGAATGCAGCCAAAATGTGTCTGCGATAGATGGCAAACCGGTACTGGCGGCGGAAGAATGGATGCAAGATAAGTCGGATGCATTGATTATACTGGGGTGTGCTAAATCTTCTGAAGAGAAAATTGTCGCGCATTTGGATGAATTGGGTTTTGACAATGTGATGTCCATATGACTCTCGCCCTAGAATAAAAGAAAAATTATTGCAGTTGAATTTTAAGAATTTTGTTGAGGTCGATCCTGAGGCGGTCATTTTATTTTGTTCCTAAGGCACTATCTCTATTTGAATGGATTGATGATAAATGTACATTGACAATTTCATACTTTATATCAGAAAGAGAAGGAAAAAATAAACGAAAAACCGCTTGCAATTCCTACACGCATCTGTTATAGTGTAGCTATCGGCAGTAATCTGGCTGCCGGACATCTTTTGACACATGGATAGTTCTTATGTTCAGAGCAGATATCCCAACGAAAGAAACAAACAACAGTATAGCAGAGTGTGGGAAAGCGCAGCGGCTTGTCTTTTCGGAGCACAGGAAGTACAATCATTTTCTGTCAATCGCCATTCAGCTTTTCCCATGCGGAAAAGGAGAAAAGATTGATACAAAAGACGCAAGAAACACAAAAGACGGTAGATGCGCAGGAGATAACAACCGCGTTACAAGAGGTAAAAACGAGAAACCTGCAGTCAACAGATAAGCGTTCGGTACAGAATACGAAGTGCCGGGACAGTTCCGCCAAGATCATTTTTGAAGATCCAATCCTGTGTGCACAGTTTTTGCGGGGTTATGTGGATATCCCGTTCCTAAAGGGCATACAACCGGAAGATATTGAGGACGAAACAGAACGCTTTGTCCATCTGTTCACGGAGGAAAGGGACTCAGACGTGGTGAAACGCATCCGTTTGAAAGATAAGAAAAATAGTGAAATATCGTTTTATCTTGTTTCCCTTATTGAACATAAGTCTGCTGTGGATTATAATGTAGTCATGCAGATACTGCGGTACATGGTGTTCATTTGGGAAGACTATGAGAAAGAGCAGGAGAAGAAAAAGGAAGGCATCAGCAGGACGAAAGGATTTTGCTATCCGCCGGTTCTTCCCATTGTCTATTATGAGGGGACGGGTAAGTGGACGGCTGCATCGAAACTCCATGAGAGAGTCTATTTAAGCGACATGTTGGGCGAATATATTCCGGACTACCGCTGCCTCATAGTGCAGCTTAACCGATACAGCAACCAAATGCTGATGGAGAAAGAGGACGAACTGTCGGTGGTGATGATGTTAAACCGTCTGCGGGAAACGAAGGACTTTATCGCCTTGCAGGAGGAAGTGCCGCCAGAGTATTTGAAGAGAGTGACGGCACAGACGCCGGAGTATCTGTTGGGAATCATAGGACAGGTAGTGGAAATCCTGCTTGGCAGACTGAATGTGCCCAAAGAAGAGGCGCGGCGGTTTGCGGATCAGGTAAAGGAGCGTAAAGTGGGCGAGTTATTTGCGAACTTTAAGGGATATGATGTGCAGGCGACGAGGCGGGAGGCCAGAGCGGAAGGCTTGGAGGAAGGAATGCAGAAGGGAATGCAGAAAGGACGTATAGAAGGTCTGGAAGAAGGTATAGAGAAAGGTCTAGCGGCGCTTGTGAGGTCACTGAAACAATTTTTGCCTGACTTCGAAACAGTCTACGATGCCGTCATTACAAATGAAGAGTATGCCGACTGCAGCCGCGAGGAGATCATGAAGTATTACAAGAGTACGGTGTAGGCATATCAAATCGATGCAGCAAGCAAAACTGCAATAGGTCGATATGTCCGCTGCAGATAGTGTTTGGTTTCGAAATTTGAATAATTGCATACAGTTTTAAGACTCCTGATATAAAGTATGAAATTAGCTTTATATCGGGAGTTTTCTGTATGGCAAAAATAGATTTTAAGGTAGCTTTGATAGTGATTGAAAATTGACAAGATGTCGTTAGATTGTGCGCTGACAGTGATTTATAAGAGAGGAAAACAGTTATGGTTTTGTCAAAATGCGGAGAGGAATTTGAATTGTATGCAGCGAAGATAGCAGGTAAATGGAAAGGTCGGATATTTATTTTTGGTGCAGGAATCAGAGGCAAAGAATTATATAGGGAATTGTCGGCGTATCCTGCTCAAATTGAAATGAAATTTATTGATAATGATGCAGGTAAGATTGGAACGGTGTATGAAGATGCAGAGATTATATCGTTGGCAGAATATTTGCAGTTAAATGAAGCCGATCGAGGCATAATTGTTATTGCGATAGCGCAAGCTGATGCTGTTGCAGCGGTAGAGGAGCAGCTTGCAAATTGTGGGTTGCAGCATAGAGAATATTATTTTACTGATACAGAATTTCAGAATGAAGTATTTCCGATTATATCTTTGTACTGCTATGACAAATCATATGTATCCTTGGCGCAGATTTCACTCACAGAACGTTGCACATTAAAGTGTAAAAAATGTGCACATGCATGTTATGCAGTGGATATTGCTTCAGATGATATGCCTCTTGAAGAGGCGTATAGAAGTGTGGATTGTTTTTTTTCTAAGGTGGATTTCATAGGTGAATTTGTTTTGATAGGAGGAGAACCATTACTGTATAAAGAATTGAGTAAAGTCATTACATATATTGGAGATAAATACAGGAAACAGATAGGGTTATTTACGATTACTACGAACGGAACAATTATTCCTTCAGAGGAAGTTATACGGGCATGTTCAAAAGCCAATGTAATGTTTCGGATATCCAATTACTCTAAAGCAATACCAAGGTTGAAAATATCACTCGATAGACTAACAGCATATTTGTCGAAATATGGCATCCTTTATGTACTTGGAAAACCGGATGGTGAATGGAAAGATTATGGATTTGAGTATGTAAATCGTAAAGCATCTTCGGGAGAATTGATTACTGTATTTGATCAATGTAAAACACCCTGTCGGGAAATGCGGGGAAACAGATTTTACTTCTGTGTGATGGCACGCACAGTTTCGGACAATTTGCGGTATCATGTGGGCGAGGATGATTATTTAGATTTTGATAAATTGAACGGGACAGAATATAAGAAGGAGTTGTTGAAGTTTAATCTGGGATACTCTGAAAAAGGATATTTGGATATGTGCAATTTCTGCCATGGAGCGGAGAGCATAAATTATCCGATTCCGGTGGCAGAACAGCTAATTTAATAAAATGATATAGGACAAGCGATGAATATGAAATCAAAAAACAGTATATTATTGGCAGGCGCGGGGAAACGATGTCGTTTATTATGCCGGATTATACGTGAAACGAATTATGACATTACAGTTGAGGCTGTTGTAGATAATAATTCTAAATTATGGGGAACAAAGATTGATAATGTTCCAATTGTGAATCCAACGGCTGCGGAACAGTATAAAGATACAGCTTTTTGTATAACGGTGAGCAATAGCAGTGTATTTGATGATTTGCATGAGCAATTAGTAAATTACTGCGGGTTTTCTAACGAAAACGAAGTTTTATATTTTAGTCTGCTTTATAAAATATATAAAAGTTATTGTATGGACACTTATTTTGCAAAACGGTTTTATGATAAGTCCTCCAAAGATAGAAAAATAATATTTGATTGTTGTAATGGTCTTGGTCTGGGTGGAGTTGAGGCTTGGACGATAGATATATGCACTGAACTGACTAAAAAAAACGATTTCAATGCTGTTATATTATGTGGAAAAAATTCTTATATTACCTCAGAAGATTTAGAAAATAAAATTGATCATATAAATATTATTCACGATGATGAATTGGGAAAAGTTTCTTTCGACAATATGATGAAATATTTTTTAAACAATCTTCCTTGTACGGTTGTTATTAATGTGCCCAATGTTATGTTGATTGCAGCTGCTATTATTAAAGAACTTATGCCGACATATATTAAAATTATTTCGGTCATCCATAATGACCATAAATCTATGTATGATGGTTATACTGCTGTTGCTTCTCGGATCGATTATTTTGTATGTGTAAGTCAGGATATCAAAAACACAATGGTTTCAAAAAGCATATGTCTGGAAAAGATGTCTACTATGACGTGCCCGTTTGCTTGTGAAAAGAACCTTTTTCGTGAGTATACGGAAAATATTGATATGCCCTTGAGAATAGGATACGCAGGAAGGTTGGATGGAATGGAACATTCTCAAAAGAGAATGGATTTGGTGTTAAGGCTTATCGATGAGTTGAACCAACGTAACATTGCATTTTTTCTTGAAATTGCGGGTGCTGGATCAGCGAGAGAAGAGATGGAAGATTATATCAAGAAGGCTGGATTAGAACGATATGTTACTTTTTTGGGGACAATAAATCGTACTGATATTCCGGCATTTTGGAAACGGCAGGATATAGGAATTAATCTTTCGGATTTTGAAGGAAGAAGTATCTCTCAGTTGGAAGCGATGGCTAATGGTGTAGTATTGGTAGTAACAGAAGTATCAGGAGTAAAGGAAGATATTACCAATGGAGAAAACGGATATTATGTACCGGTAGGGGATTATCAGGCAGCAGCGGATAGAATCGAGTATTTATATAAGCATAGAAGTAGATTAAGACAATTGGGTGAAAAAGCACATGCAGATATTTATCCCAAAAGCTGTAAAGAGATGCACATTGATTTTTGGTTAAAGATATTGGGAAATTAAAATGGATGAGAATGTTATATCAGAAATATTTTGCTTGTAATTTATATGGAATGTAAAATGGCAAATCGCGGAAGGAGTATGCTTTATGTTGGATTTGTTTTATGAACCAATTGAGATTTTAGAAAGGGTAGGCGGCGAATACAGTGCAGAAATGTCAGAAGAACAGTCTGCGTTTGTTTGTGGCTTAATAAGAGAGTATAGGCCGGAAAAAATATTGGAGATAGGAGTTGCAGCCGGTGGCACCACAGCTATAATAATGAATTGCTGTCATATACTGGGATTGAATTCCCAGTTATATTCTGTCGATATAATGGAAAATTATTATAGAGATAAGAGTAAAAAAACAGGATTTCTGGCTGATTTGGCAGAAACCGCAATAGAAGGGGGGGGGCAGGAAATAGCGAGAAAAGAAGGATGTTCAAGGGAGGTATTTATTTAGATTTTGCAGATGAAATAGGTAACGGTATTGATATGGTAATTATAGATACTATGCACACGATGCCAGGAGAATTGTTGGATTTTCTGTCAGTATATCCTTCTTTGAAAAAAGGCTGTATTGTGATTTTACATGATATTTGTTTGAATCATATAGGGACTTCTGATAGAGCCTTTGCTACTAAGATTTTATTTGATACGGTAACTGCGGAAAAAATAATAAAAGAAACGGATAACTTGACTGATTATCCAAATATTGCCGCTTTTAAGATAACGGATGATACGGAAAAACATATAAAAGATATATTTTCAGCATTAACGATAACGTGGGAATATATGCCTGAAGAAACCGATATTGAGAAATATAAGGATTTTTTTGGAAGGTGTTATCCCAAAGATATGCAGGAAGCGTTCGTGGTGTCCGTAGCATTAAATAAAAAAACCCTGGAAAAAAGATGGGAAAAAAGAATAGAAAAAGGTAAAGCGGCAGTAGACTTATGCGGGCTGTTAAATCAGACCGATAAGTATAAAAAGATATACATATATGGATATGGAAAATATGGGAAATTGTTTGCAACAATCATGGAACAGGCGGATATAAAAGTAAGCGGTTTTGTTATTTCAGATAATCAGGCGTTGGGAGCGGAGCTACCTGAAGAAGTGATTCATATTGGTGATGTAGAAGACAAAACAGCATTGTTTATCGTGGCGGTAGCAAAATGTAATGAACCTGAGATAAAAGCAGAGTTGAATAAGTATAATATCGTGAATGCTCTGTTCGCAGGAAACATATTGTCAAGGCTTTTGTAAACAACTGAGTGTAGAAATTAAGTTTAAGGAGAATAATCATGAAATTTGAGATGGCCTCAACAGATGATTTTGATCAAATATGTAATAATAAAAAAATTATATGCTTTGCAGCATCAAAGCATTTTCAAACTGTTGTGGAGAAATTGGGATATCCGAAATGGTTAAAGAATATTATTTTTTTTGTTGATAATGCTGCTCATAGTATGAGCCAATTTCTTGTAAATGGATATCCAGAGAAATGGAAAGTTTATCCGCCAGACTATATAAAGAAGTTTGATTCAGATAAGTTCATTATATTGATAACAGCGGGACGACCTGCGACTCTCACGGAGATTGTCAAACAACTTATGCAAATGGATCTGTCAGACAGCATTTTGTGTTATTGCTTGATTCAAATGGAAAATACAATGAAGATTTACGACAATAGTATATTAGAGCAGTATCCACTAGGACAAACCCCACAGATAAAAAAAGCAATCCATTGTTTTTGGTTTAGCGGAGAAGAAAAACCGAAAATATATAGAGACTGCATTGAAAGTTGGAAAAGGAACTGCCCGGATTATAATATAATCGAATGGGATACAACAAATTATGATATAGGTAAAAGTGATTATATGAAACAAGCTTTTGAAAAAAAGAAATGGGCCTTTATATCTGATTATGCGAGGCTTGATGTTATTTATCATTATGGAGGCATCTATCTGGATATGGATGTTGAAGTCATAAAGAATTTGGATGAACTGCTAAAATATAAATGTTTTCTTTCTATAGATAACGATGGCCTGATAGATTTTGGATCAGGATTTGGTGCAGTGGAGAGATTCCCGCTTATTGGAGAATTACTTTCCGCATATGATGAGTTTGAGTTTGTATGCCCTGAAGGTGATCTGGATTTTAATGTAACAATTCCACAACCCATTTTATTATTACCGTTGTTGGAAAGAAAGGGATATCAAAAAAGGTGTGATTCTCAAATTGTTGAAGGAGCGATATGTTTGTCGCCGGATTATATCAGAGTAATTGATGATCCTTCACGTAGTTATAGAAAATTTAAAGGAACAGAATATGCAATTCATTGGCATAATGCCGGGTGGTTTGGACAGGAAAAGGTGGACAACAGAACGAAATATTTTGATTCATTAAGAGATTTTTTGAAAAAGTATAAAGAATTGTGTTCTATACATACAGTCAATGGAATTTAAAGATTGCAGTGTTTTTAGGCTTGGGGATATTTAGAAAATGATACTTACAATTATTGTTACTTATAATGGTGAAGAATATATAGAAGATTGTATAAACAGTATGCAAAGGCAGACATATCAGACGGATATTCTGGTCGTTGATAATGGATCTGCAGACAATACATGCAAGTTGATAGAAGAAGGCTATCCTCAAGTAAAATTGATTAGGAATGAGAAAAATACCGGGTTTGCGGGCGCCAATAATATTGGGATACGTTATGCCATGGAGCATGGATATGAGTATGTGCTTTTACTTAATGAGGATACGGTTTCAGATCGATTTTTAGTACAACGATTATTGGAGCAGGCAGATTCCCATACTGTAGTGATACCTAAAATATATAGCAATGGTTCTTTGACAAAAGTCTGGTATGCAGCAGGTGGATTGAATTTTGAAGAGGGTGATTCGATAAATTGTCAGGAAGAATTTATGGATGAGGTGGTGGAAGTTAATTTTATGACTGGCTGCTGTATGCTGCTGCCTACAATTGTGTTTTCGGAGATAGGATTGTTGGATGAAAATTATTTTATGTATTATGAAGATACGGATCTATCCATACGGTTGTATGAACACCAAGTCAAGATGCTCTATATACCGTATACATATGTCTGGCATCGATTGCAGGGAAGGATAATGAAACCATGTGTTGCTTATTATGGCATTAGGAATCGACTTTATTTCATGAAGAAGCATTCGGGAACCTTTCGGAAAAGAATTTGTAAAGTGATGATAAATGAAATTGCTAGAAATATCTTTTGCCATGATATATATGTGAGAGCATTTCGAAGATATCGTTTAAAAGGTATTTGGGATTTCGCCAGAGGACATATGGGCGCGTTCAAAAGTTCAGTACAGAAGCAGACAAGGAGAGCAGAGAAGGAGTATCAACAAATTGAAAAATATCGTATTTTTTATGAACTGGTATGTGAATGGATGAAAGGCTTCGCAGTAGGAAAAGATATAACAGATTGGATTGGGAAGAGGTATCATACGGTAGCAATCTACGGAATGGCGACATTGGGGAAAACTGTATATCTGCATTTACAAAAAAGTAAGAATATACAGGTTAAGTATGGAGTGGATAAGAGGGATGGTTTAAAAATAAAAGGGCTTGCTGTATATTCTGTGGAGAAGTGTCCGGAACCAGTTGATTTGATTATTGTGACTGCAGTTATGGCTTATACAGAGATTAAGGATGCGCTGAAAAGAAAGTTGGATTTTGGGTGTGATGTAATTTCACTGATACAATTGATAGAAGAAATGTACATAGAGGATATGACAAATGGTAAAAAGGGTATATAAGAATGTACGAAGAATAAAAAAGATATGTATATTGAAAAATTAAGCTGACATTTCTGAAAGAAAATAAAGTTCTGTTATGCAAAATTGACATCAGTACCAAAAGGATAATGAGAGATTTGCTAGATTATTTGTATTACAAAAATTCTTAAATAGCATTAGATTGAGAGATTATACAAGGAGCAGTTGAGTTCATGAGGTACATCATTTTCGGAACAGGACGGTTTTATCATAACCGCCAAAAAATAATCAGGTTATATGATGAAGAGAGTAAGATAGTTTTCTTCTTTGATAATGCTGTGCAGGAAAGCGGGGACAGGCGGCTAGACGGAGTGGCGGTAATCAGGCCCAAAGTGGTGGAGAAGGAGCAGTATGACAAGGTGCTGTTGATGAGCCTGCAGGATAAAGAAATGCGGGATCAACTGTTAGAGCTAGGGTTTAGAAGAGAGGATATCTGGAATTGGTCGGAGTTTCGAAACCATTTTGAACTGGGGCTTTTTATTGGCAGCAGCCGTCGCCAGTCTTATCGGAGAAGGATCCTGCTTATCACTACAGATATGGGATATAACGGCGGAACGCTAGCCGTAACCTACGCGGCCAGAGCGCTGAGAGCAGAGAATGAGGTCCTGATCATGACTCCCAGTATAGATACAAAATTAGTGACAGAATTGGTCGCAGATGGTTTGAATATTATGGTCTGTCCTCCATTGCCTTTTATCAGTCCCAGAGAAGAATATATTATCCGTGGATTTGATGCGGTGATCATCAACGTGTTTCAGATGCTTCCGACTGCTTTTCAGATTGCATCTTTTCAACCGGTTGTGTGGTGGATTCATGAATATAAAGAACTGTATGAGGAAATCATGTCGAAGTACGGTTACATGGCAGATGATTCGGTTATGGATAACATCCATGCCTATGCGGTAAGCGATATTCCGAGAGAGCATTTTAACCGGATCTTTCCTGATAAAATCAGGAAAACATTGCCTTATGGTATACCGGACTGGCAGGAGAAGCAGCCAGTGTTTAGAACAAAGAGGAAAAAGGTTTTTGCTCTGATGGGCGGGATTCAAGAAAGAAAAGGAACAGATATATACGCTCAGGCGGCGGGAAAACTGCGGACAAGATGGGCGACAGAGCAGGCGGAATTTTGGATTGTCGGCGGGACGGGAAATCAGGATACCATAGACTGGATACAGCGTTTATCGGAGAACAGTATTGAGTTAAAAGGGCTTATGACCAGAGAGCAGATCAAAGCGGCATACGAAGAGATCGACGTGGTGGTCTGTCCTTCCAGAGAAGATCCGCTGCCCATTGTGATGACAGAAGGAATGATGTATGGAAAAGTGTGCATTGCTTCGGACAGAACGGGAACGGCGGATCTGATCCGGGAGAAAGAAAACGGACTGGTCTGCCGGGCTGAGGATGTTGACAGTCTGGCGGATGCTATGGAATGGGCGCTGACGCATCCGGAGGAATGTGCAGCGATCGGAAGAAAAGCAAGGCAAACCTACGAAAGTATTTTTACGATGGATGTTTTTAGAGAGCGATTGGAAGACGCGATAGAAGAAGCCCTCGGATCGGATGGAGGCAGGATACATGGGGTATAGGGTATCGGTGATCGTGACAGTACATAATGCGGAACATACGCTGCGGCGGTGTATGGATAGTCTGATGGCACAGAAATTTCCGGAGATGGAGATCTTATGTATAGATGGAGGCAGCACGGACGAAAGTCCGGGTATTTTGTGTGAGTATGCAAAACAGGATCAGAGGATCCGCATCATCAACGATCCCAACTACAGCTACGGGCACAAGATCAATCGCGGTATTTCGGAAGCACAAGGGGAATATATTGCGATATTAGAGTCGGATGACCGGATGAAAGAGAATATGATAGAAACCTTATACGGATATGCTGAAACATATCAGGCTGATTATGTGGATGCCGATTATGAGGCGGTTTGTCAGGTTGAAACCGCTTATGTTAAGATTCCGATACAAAAATATGGAAGCGGCGGGTGCTATGAAAAGGTGATTCCTTATGAGGAACGGGGAAAGCTGCTGCTGTGTGCAACGGGAGCCATTTGGACAGGCTTATACCGCACGGCTTTTCTGAAGGAACATCAGATATGGATGTATGAATCTCCCGGTGCGTCGTTTCAGGATACATCGTTTCGTTTTCTGGTGGCAATGTATGCTCGGAAGAGTTATCACAGTCATGCCCTTGTGTATGAGTATACGATGGATAATCCGGGATCTTCGATCCGTGATCCCGGCAAGATCTATGCTATGCCGAGGGAGTATGAATTCCTGTATCATGAATTAACAAAGCGGCAGGCAGGGGATGAAGAGTGGAAAGCCTATTGGAAATGGAAATATGAAGGGTATTACTGGAACGCTGCCCGGTTGACAGGACAGGCAAGGGACGAGTTCCTTGCGTATTATAAGAAGGAGCTGGCAAAAGATATCCAAGGGGAGAAAATTTGCCGGGAGCAGGCAGACGGCATGCTGTATCAGACCACATTCTTTTTTCTGGAAAAAGAGAGTGATTTTTTATCGTGTATACAGGAAAAATATGAGCGCGGCAACTTGAATGTCAATGTGATAGCCGATTTTTTAAAGACGGCAGCTGATCGCAGGGTCGTGGTGTTTGGAAGCGGAGTCAAGGGCCGGAATTTGATGAAACAGTTTAGAAATTCTAATATACACATCGCCGGGATTTGTGACAATGATCCGGATAAGAAAGGCAGTTCGCTGATGGGGATATCGGTATGTTCTCCGGCAGAGGCTTTAGAACAGATGCCGGGCGCATTGTATGTGATCCCGGAAGGAAAGTATGCGGATGCGATGGAGAGCCAGCTTAGAGGACTGGGAGTAAAGACGGATGATATTTTCAGATTTTCCGCATGAGGACATACGGCCGGGGTATTTTGAGAAGGATCAGGGGTGGATATAAAGAGATATGGAACAAAAGATCGACAAGGAAAAAGAAGCGGCATTACTGCGGGAGCTGCCGGAAGCGCTGACAGGCTGGTACTCCGCCGCAGAAGGAACGAAAACGGTGCTTCGCAGCAGGGAGGATTATGAAAGTTATCTGAGGAGCGGGCAAACTTACAGCATAGTGGTCATGACCTCTTTTGCAGAGAAAGAACGGGATATCGGCAAGATCATAGAAAACGTGTATGCGAAACTTCCGGCTGACGGAAAAATGCTGCTTGCACTCAATAATCGGCTGGGGATACGTTATTTCTGCGGGGACAGGGATCCTTATACAGAGAGGAACTTTGATTCGGTTGAAGATTATCGAAGGGCTTATTCCAAAGAGCAGGACCGGTTTGACGGCAGGATGTATTCTTATGCCCAGATCAGTGAGATGCTGGCTGAGGCCGGCGTTCATACATTTCAATTTTTTTCGGTATTTTCGGATTTGTCAAATCCGTTTTTGATCTATGCGCAGGATTATGATCCCAGAGAAAATTTGGCGGCACGCGCGTTTCCTTCCTATCATTATCCGGACACGGTATTTTTGGAGGAAGAGTTCCTTTACAGCGGGCTGATCGCCAATGGGTTGTTTCACCGGATGTCCAATGCTTTTCTGATAGAATGTGCCAAGGACGGGAAGCTGTCGGATGTGCAGCATGTGACGGCCTCTGTGGAGCGAGGGCATGAGAATGGCATTTACACACTCATACATAGGACAGGAATGGTAGAGAAACGGGCGATTTATCCGGAAGGCAGAGAGCGCATCCGTAATCTGGCCGGGAATACCATAGCTCTGCAGGCACGGGGGATCCGGGTGGTGGAAGGCAGTATGCGGGGAGATAGCTATTGGATGCCGTATGTGAAAGCGCCGGTGGGGCAGGTGTATCTGCTGAATCTGCTGCGTGAGGATAAGGGAGCGTTCTTAAAAGCCCTCGACCATTTCCGGGATCTGATCCTGCAGTCTTCTGAAATAAAAGAAGATAAGGAATATGGGCAGGTATTTAGCAAAGCCTATGTGGACATGGTGCCTTTAAACAGTTTTTATAAGGATGGGGAATTTGTATTCTTTGATCAGGAGTTTGTGCTTTCGGATTATCCGGTGAAAGTAGTGCTGTACCGGATGATATGTACGCTTTTTGCGGGCGGGGACGCAGCGGGAGTTATCGCTCAGGATGAACTGTATGAAAGGTACGGACTGAAAGATGAACTGGAGAAATGGGCAGAGTTGGAACGCAGATTTATGATTCGGCTGCGCAATGAAGATCAGCTGCGTATTTATCATGAGAAGACACGGCGCAATTATGCAGCGCTTAACAGTAACAGGCAGCGTTTGAATTTTTCCGAAGAGGAATTTAGGCGGCGATTTGTCGATATCTTTCATAACCTGAAGGGGAAGAGGCTGATCGTATTCGGCTCCGGACGGTTTGCGGAGCATTTCCTGGAGTGGTATGGCAGGGATTATCCGGTGACGGCAATCGTGGATAACAATGAGCAGGCCTGGGGAAAGGAACTGAATGGAATCAAAGTCGTATCCCCGCAAATGCTGGCGGCTGTTGACAGGGAAGAATACCGCGTGGTCGTCTGCATCAAAAATTATCTGTCGGTGATGAAGCAGCTGAAAGATATGGGTATAGATGATTATGTATTTTATGATAGGGACAAATTGTATGACACGGCTCCACGCATCATCAGGACTAAGGAAACAGCGGATGAAGCAGAAAATGGTATTTCAGCGGTTCCCCGGAATGACGCTTCGGGGAAAAAATATCATGTGGGGTATGTGGCAGGAACTTTCGATATGTTCCACATGGGACATTTGAATTTGTTAAAGAAGGCAAAAAGTATGTGCGATTATCTGATCGTGGGGGTTGTGTCGGACGAGGGGGTTTATCGGCAGAAACAAAAATATCCGGTGATCCCCTGCGCGGATCGGTGCGAGATAATCCGGGCCTGCCGTTATGCAGATCAGGTGGAGGAACTGCCGCCGAAATATGACGGGATCAGGGACGCATACAGGAGATATCGGTTTGACGTGCAGTTTTCCGGAGATGATCACAGCGATAGCGTAGAATGGCAGGCTACAAGGGAGTTTTTGAAAAAAAACGGAGCGGACATCGTCTTTTTCCCATATACACAGGGGGTTAGTTCGACAATGCTGCGGGAGAAATTGGAGGATGTGGACTGAGAAAGTTTTTGGGTATGAAGCATAAGTTCATATTGTAACAGGCAGAGGAGGATATATGAGAAATTTTGACACGACAGCGGAAGAGATCATGCGGCATGCGGTGGAAATAAAAGATGCTATGCTTACGGAGATTCAAGGGGAGTGTGCGCCGGTCATTTTCGGGGCAGGAAACTGTGGACACAAGATATATGATCTGTTTCAGGAATATCATATTGAGGTGCGGGCTTTCTGTGATAACAGGCTGGCAGGGAATATCGATCAGGTGACAGGGCTTAAGATCGTAAGTCCTGAAGAACTGCGGGATGCGTTTGCCGGATCTTCGATACTGCTCTGTGTGGACAGCGAAGAAGACTGTCATGACATCACCAGACAGCTGCAGCAGCTAGGCGTTGACATTTCACGTCTTCGCCGGATGCACAGGTATTTTTATTGGAAGACGGAACAGTACTTTGCGGCGAATAAGGAGAGGTACAGGAAGGTGTATGGCTTGTTGGAGGATGAACTGTCCAGACAGGTATACCTGAAAAAACTGGAGAAAACATTTTTGCTGCGGAGTATGGGGGGGGGTAACGTGATCAGCCCGGCGGCAGAGGAATATTTTGATGAAAAAGCAGCGCTGACGGATCAGGAAGTCTTCATCGACTGCGGAGGCTATGACGGGGATACTTCGGTCAGCTTTATAAAGCATTGCAGGGGAAAATACAAGGACATTGTGATCTTCGAGCCGGAGCCCTGCAAGGAAGAGAAGATTGCAGAAAATATGGGAAAACATCCGTATACGCTGTACCAGTACGGTGTGTGGAGCGGTCATGAGAAGCTTTCTTTCAGCGCTCTTGGCACGGCGGCTTCCCAGATATCGGAGCATGGAACCGGCGGGAGTGTGATCGAAACGGTTTCTCTTGATGAAACGGTCTATGACAGGCGGCCGACCTATATTAAGATGGATATAGAAGGTGCGGAGCAGGAGGCTTTGAAAGGGGCGGTAAAGATCATACGGGATTACAGGCCGAAACTGGCGGTCTGTATTTATCACAAGCCGGGGGATATGTTTGAGATCCCGGAAATGGTCAAAGCGCTCAACCCGGATTACAGACTGTATGTGCGGCAATACACGGATGCATGGTACGATACGGTTCTGTATGCGCTGTAAGGAAAGTGACGGCTTAAGCCGCAGAAAGGATATTGTCATTATATGATGCAGATCATCAGTATCATCCGCTCTATAATCGAACCGGATCATCCGGGGCAGGGAATAACGGATCTTCTCCGCTCCGGTTTTGACAGTGCCATGTTGGAATTTGCAGCAGTCTGTATGCCCGGTGAATTGGAGAATGTGGGAAAGCCTTATCTTAAGCGTACACGTTACTCGGCTGCGGCGGAAGAGCCGAAGCAGCTGGCCGGGCTTATGAAAGCGCTGACGGAGCAGGGCAGGACGGCAGGACTGACTTTTCCTATTGCCGAAGCGCCGTATGCAGCTGTCGATACACGGCGTAACGATCTGGCGGACAGGCTGACGGAATTGGCGTTGGAGTGTATTAAGATATGCGGTGCGCAAGGCTGCGGCTGTCTGATCGTTCGTTCCCCTAAGGCAGCCGTCAGTCCAACAGCAGAAGAGGAAGAAAGCGGTCTGCTGTGGGACGTTTACCGCGATTTTTACCTCACCCTTGCCCAAACCGCCCGTGAAAACCATGTCACGATACTTCTCGAAAATCAATGCCGGGAGATAGGCGGGCATCTTGTGCGCGGATTCTGTGCGGACGAACAGGAAGCGGCGGCGCGGGTGGACGAATTGAATCGCTCCGCATCGGAGCGGTACGGCCCGTGGAGCGGACGGGAGGAACAGGAAGCCGACGGTCCGGGACCGCGCATGACCGGGCAGCCGGACAATTATTTCGGCTTCTGCATGAATGTAGGCACCTGCAATCTCTGCGGACAGAATATGTATGATTTTGCCACAGCTTTGGGCGATCGGATCAAGGCGGTCGTATTGCGCAGCTGCGACGGCAGCAGCGATGCATCTCTGCTGCCCTTTACATGCGTGAAAAAGGGCCAGCCGCAGACAGACTGGCTGAATCTGATCCGCGGACTCAGAAAGATCCGGTTTGACGGCTGTCTGATCATGGATTATGCGGATACGGCGGCAGCCTGTCCGCCGATCCTCAAACCGCAGCTGCTTGATCTGGCAAAAGCACAGGGCAGTTATTTCGCGTGGCAGATCGGAATGGAACGGATGCTCGAACGATACTCTTCGCGGGTGCTTTTTGGCGCGGGAAATATGTGCAGGAATTATATGAAGGATTATGGAGCAGCATATCCCCCGCTTTTTACATGTGATAATAATAAAGCTTTGTGGGATACGGACTTTTGCGGACTGACGGTCAGATCGCCGGAGGCGCTTAAAAGTCTGCCGCCGGATTGTGCGATTTTTATCTGCAATATTTATTACAGGGAGATAGAAGCGCAGTTGAAGGATATGGGTCTTCCGAATCCGATCGTATATTTTAACGATGAGTATATGCCGACTTTTTATGTGGACCGGCTGGATTCGGTGACGAGAAAGTACGACGGGCAGATATGACGCTGCCGTCGATCGGGGATGGCGTTTTTGTCCGCGTCCGGAGCGGAGGATGCGCGTCAAACGGAGAAAAATGGGAAAAGAGGACATGACGGATGGCAGGGATCGGTGTGCAGACCAAAAATGTGATAAGCGATGAAGACCCGTCAGAGGGATTCCGGCTGTTAAAAAAGTCCGGATTTTCGGATGCGGATTTCAGTCTGAACGGGTATCTTTTGAATACGGATCTGTACCGCAATACGGTGAACAAATTTTTTGACAGGAGTATTACGGAACTGGAGGATTTTTTTGCGCCGCACAAGGAAGCTGCTAAGAAGGCCGGTATCGCCATCAGCCAGATGCATATGCCGTATCCGGTCTATATCCCCACAGGCAAAAAGGAAATCAATGATTACTTGTGGAATGTGGTCGCACCCAAGAGTATGCAGATCTGTCATTTCTTTGAGTGCCCGTATATTGTGGTCCATGGATTTAAACTGGCAAGATATCTTGGATCTGAGGATGCCGAATGGGAGCGGACGAAACAGTTTCTTGATTATCTGGCGCCCATGGCTAAAGAGATGGGGATCATCGTCTGTATCGAGAATTTATATGACAGCATAGGCGGACATTTGGTGGAGGGGCCGTGCTGCAATGTGCATAAGGCAGCAGCCCGCATCGATGATTTTAATGACCGGTACGGTGCGGAGGTACTGGGGTTCTGCTTTGATACGGGACATGCTAATCTGACGGGTATTGATTTTGAGAGTTTTCTTGCCGGGCTCGGCGCCCGGCTGAAGGTACTGCATATTCATGACAATGACGGAATCTCAGATCTGCACCAGATTCCGTTTACCTTTACAAAAACCAGAGAGAACAGGTCTTCTACCGATTGGGAGGGTTTCTTTAGAGGGATCAGGAAGTCGGGCTATCAGGGGACGTTCAGTTTTGAAACAGCCCCTGTATTATCTGCATTTCCAAGTGGGATGGCGGCGGATGTCCTTCAATTCCTTGCAAAGATCGGCCGGTATTTTGAAGCAGCAGCCGGTTGTTAAAAGATATCCATCACAAACAGATAACCGATCGTCACCAACAGGCCGATGCAGAACAGCAGCAGGCCGAAAGACATACTGCGGGCGATCATGGCGCTGTTCTCGCTCCACTCTTCATGGAACATGGCAAATTTGTGGTTGTAATCCGTTGTCCGGGGGTGTTTTCGGCGCCACGTCTTGTTGCCGATCTTCTGGAAACATTCCGCGATGCACGCCGCCGTATGGGTGACGGCGGTCCCTGAGGACAGTTCTTCGGGCAGACGGCTGTCACGGTAGATCGTCTTGCGCAGCAGGACGACGGCTGTGTCCACAAAGCTGTCCAGTACGCGGCAGACCACGCCTGCCAGAAACGGAAGGATATTGAGAAGGAGCGGCCGGTAAACCATATTTTCCAGATCAAGATATCTGTGCCAGCGGTTTACATACCGGCCGTCTTTTATCATCCATGTTCTTACGACCAAAAGATACACGAGCGCCCCGATCCCGATGGATATGGCGGCGCCTTTGATATTTTCCGGAGAGAAATAGGCAATCTTTTCCGCCGTATCCTGCGCCGCGGGCAGGATGAAAGCAGCCGCACCCTGCGCGTCATAAGGCTCCAGAAAACCCTGTCCCATATCGGCGATCCGGTCCATGATGATGTGGGGCATCGATCCCATCAAAGGAAGCAGGGCAGCGCTTAAGGTCAAGGCAAAAGCGCTGGTTTTTTTCATGTATCTGCCTTTCAGCGCGTCAAAGCGTTCCTGTACGGATTCGTCCGTATTCTTTTCCACAAAGACTGCTGCATACAGTTTGGTCATATACGCCACGGTCAGACCGCCGCTTATCAAGAAGATCCATTCGACCGCTTTCATCATGCCGACGGTAAGGTACGGCGTGGCATTGAGATACGCTGCCGTCGAAGATGCGGCGGCACTCTGCAGCCATTCCGAATATTCGACAATGCTTTCATGGATGAGGGTCTTGCTGATATAGCCATTCCAGAGGGGGACGCCGCCGATACCGAGCGCGCCCATCAGGAAGATAGCGTTAAGCAGCGGTTTCTTACGCCCGAAACCGCGGATGTCGTTGAGATCCAGTTTGTGAACGTTCATGAAGACAACGCCCGCCGCCATGAAGAGCACCAGTTTGATAAGGGAGTGATTGACCATATGAAGCAGGCTTCCCCTGATTGCCGTCTGATTTCCGCCGGTGAGAAGACCGGACATGCCCACGCCCACCAGTATAAAACCGATCTGGGAAACGGAAGAGCATGCGAGGGTGCGTTTTAAATCAATGGAGAACAGAGCCAATACGGCGCCGATCACCATGGTGCATACGCCGAGGATAAGGATCAGGGTCCCCCATGCGGTACTGCCGAGAAAAATATATGCGGTCAGGATCAGGATGCCGTACATCCCCGCTTTGGTCAGGATGCCGGACAGGAGAGCGGAGGCGGGAGCAGGCGCTGCGGGATGAGCCTTCGGCAGCCAGATATGGAGGGGAAACGCGCCTGCTTTGGCGCCGAAACCGAACAGCAGACATAGACCTGCCGCCATAAGCTGCGTGCCGTCGCCGTGCCGCGCGGAAAGCAGATCATAAATGAAATATGCTCCCGTCAGATCATCGAAGAACAGCGTTCCGGTCACGTCGTACAGCAGGAAGATCCCCATGAGCATCACGAGTCCTCCGATCACGGCTACGGCCAGATAAGTAGCCGCCGCGCGGAGAGATTCTTTTTTCTCGTCCTGTGCCACCCACACATAAGAGGTAAAGGACATGATCTCGAAGAAGATAAAGGTCGTGTAAAAATCTGCGGAGAGGAACACGCCTTCCGTGGCGCCGAGAGTAAGCAGCAAAAACAGATAATACCGGTTGCGGTTGCGGTAGTGTGCAAAATATTCTTTGGAAAACAGGGTGCTCATAAACCACAGAAAAGCGGCAATGGCGCCGTACAGGGCACGGAATCCGTCAACGGCAAAATGGAGCCCCATGCCGCAGACATAAGGGATCTCAACCGTTATCCCCGCGGTGTCCGAAACGGCCGTCTGTATCAGCACGAGCAGACTTAAGGCGAAAGTGGCGCCGGTCACGATATCCGCAAAGATATCTCTTTTATTTTTGCTGGCCCGTCCTATAATATAGCCGATAAACGCCGATATTATGGGGAAAAATACAATGGAGCATATCAGTATGTTCATGCGTAAAGCCTGCCTTTCCGGTCGGATCCAGATCCGATCAAACGGTAATGATAGAGTCATAGTGAGCAACGGCTGCTGACAGGAATGACATCATGGTCACAAACCTGCCGCCACGCTGTAGAAGAAATCTACAAGCGGTCCTGAGTAAATGCCGAACAGTATGATAAAAAAGGTAAATACAAACAGCGGTACAAGCATTTTCCAGTTTGGATCTTTGACGCCGTCAAGCGTGCGGTAGTCGAAATCTCTGCCTGGAAAGAAAGCCCGGACCACGACGGTCAGCATATAGATGGCCGTCAGGAGCGCGGAGATCAGCAGACACGCGATGCCGAAATACGCGATCGGATTGCCGCTGTCCACCGCCGCAGCGGCAAGGTTCCATTTGCTGATGAATCCGGCAAGGCCGGGAACCCCCATCAGTGCGAAGGCCGACACAGTAAAGATTCCGAATATGCAGGGCATTTTACGGCCCATGCCGTCCAGTTCATGCACATAGTTTTTGTCCGTCTGGTGAATGACGGCGCCTGCGCAGAAGAAAGAGGTGATCTTCATTACCGCGTGAAAGATCAGGTGCGACAGCGCCCCCACCAGTCCGAGGGGCGTCATGACGGTGACGCCGAACAGGATATAGGACAGATTGCTTATTGTGGAATAAGCAAGTCTTCTTTTAAAATGCGTTTCTTTGACGGCACGGCTGCATCCGTACACGATGGTGAACATGACGATGAGCATGACCACGTCCTGCGCCCATGTGCCGCGCAGAAAATCCGTTCCGAAGCTGTAGTAAGTCAGGCGGATGATCGCAAAAGCGCCGGACTTGACAACGGCGACGGCGTGAAGGAGCGCCGTGACGGGCGTAGGAGCCACACTGGCCTGCGGGAGCCATGAATTGAACGGGCATACGGCCGCTTTGACGCCGAAGCCCATAAAAGCCAATACATAGATCAGCAGCAGGATATTGGTCCGGCCGCCGATCTTACCGTAGTCCAGAATACCGCCGTATACAAAGTCGATCGTAGATCCGTAGACGATGATCATGATCAGGCCGATAAAGGCGAAGGCGGCCCCGCCCAGCGAGTAATACAGATATTTCCGGCTGGCCAGGATCGCCTCCCGCGTCAGCGTGTGCATGACGAGAGGAACCGTCACCAGTGTCAGCAGTTCATAGAAAAAGTACATGGTCAGCAGATTGGCTGCCAGTGCGATACCCAGCGTTATGCCGTAGGTCATGGTATAAAACAGGAAAAAGACATTTTCGTGCTCTTCCTTAGTCATATATTCAAACGCATACAGGGTCGCAAAAGGCCATAGCGCCGATACCAGACCGGCGAAAACCATTCCGAGGCCGTCCACCTTAAAAGCAATGGACAGATTCCCTGTGAAATGCGCCAGAAGGAACGTGTTGTCGGAGTGGTGGAGCAGCAGATGCCACACCAGTACGCTGTTTAGGATAACGGCACATTCCAGAAAGATCTGGCGCTGGCTTTTCTTTTGAAAAGGAAGCGCGGCGGAAAGTATCCCGGCTATAATAGGAATCAAAATAACGGATATGATCATATCTCCTTCCTCCCTTTAAAACATTGCATGAACGGCATTTGCCACCCAATCCACAAGCGGCGTGGGGAACGATCCCATCAAGACCGACAGGGCGGTCATGACCAAAATGGGAAGCGTCATGTAAAAAGAAGGTTCTTTCTTGACAAGTTTCTGGTATTCATAATCTGCGCCGGGCAGAAATCCATGGATCGTAAGCGGCAGCAGATAGCCTGCGGTCAGCAGAGCGCTGACGAGCAGTATAACGGGGCCAAGCCAACGGAATACGGGAAGCATGTTCGACAGGCTTCCGACCGCCAGATACCATTTACTGATGAATCCGCCGGTGGGAGGGATCCCGATCAGGCCAAGGGACGCAATGGTATAACACCACATGGTCAGCGGCATTTCCTTGCCGATGCCGCGGAGTTCATCCACACGGGTCTTGCCGGTGGTATATATGATGGCTCCGGCGCAGAGGAATAAGACGGCTTTGACCAGACCGTGGGCGGCTGCATGAAGGAGCGAGCCGGTAAGGGCTTCCGTCCCCATGACTGCCAGTCCGAACAGGATGTACGAAACTTGGCTGATCGTGGAGTATGCAAGTCTTTTCTTAAGGACCGGTTCTCTGTAGGCGAGCAGCGAGCCCATAAAGATCGTCACGAGCGTCAGTATCAGCCATGTTGTCTGTACCCATGTGCCCTGCAGAAAGGATACGCCGAAAATGTAGTAAACGACCCGGATCAAGGCCAGTACACCGGCCTTGACGATGACTGCGGACAGGACTGCAGATGCCGGCGCAGGTGCAGCCGGATGCGCGGCGGTGAGCCATGCGTGCATGGGAAACATACCCGCTTTGACGCCGAAACCGATGATCATGACGAAGGCTGTGATAAGAAGGAGTCCCGTGTGGGAAAGTCCGGTCCCGTTCAGGACGCCGCCGGGGGTAAACGTTAAAGTATCGCTGTTCTGATAGATAAAATAAATGCCGAATAATGCCATGTACGCGCCGCACAGGGAATAAAACAGATATTTTAGCCCTGCCATGAGCGCCTCATGACTTTCGTTGTGCAGCACAAGGGGCATCGAGGACAGCGTGAGCATCTCAAAGAACAGATAAAACGTGATCAGGTTTCCCGCAAAGCACAGTGCGTTCAGGACGCCGAATACGATCAGATAAAAGCCGTAATAGCGCTTTTCCCGGTTTTCATGCTTCATGTATTCAAAAGAAAAAAGTCCCGCACAGAGAAATACGATCGATGTCAGAGCCGAAAACAAAACGCTCAGATCGTCCACCGCAAAAACGATCGGAAGAGTCCTTGTCAGGTGAAAAAGTTCAAAACTGGTTCCGTACGCGGTCGTTATTGCGGCAATGACCAGTATGCCCGTCAGGATAAATCCGACGGCGGCCGCCGCGGTCAGATGTTTCCGGTCCGAAAATTCTTTTCTGACCAACAGGAAGATGCCGGACAGAATCGGTATCAGTATGGATAAAAGAATGAGATACATGCTGCTGCCTCCCTAGGAAAACATGGCCAGTCCCTGCTGTATCATATCGACTACAGGCTGGGAGCTGATGCCAAGAATGATGTTCAGGACGATAAATGCGGCCAAAACGGCGGCATACACGGGCTTATCCCGGAAAGTCATGACGGGGTATGCCGTTTCCCCGACAGGGGTGTATATGCGGATCACCGTCTTCATGAAGTAGATCGCGTTCAGGATCGTGCTGATGCCCAGAACAATGAGGGCAGGCAGCATTTTCGTATGGTTTTGGACCGCTGCCTGTGAAAAGAGCAGTTTGCTGATAAAGCCTGAAAACAGCGGTACGCCTACCATGGAGAGCGAGCCGACCGTAAAGGCGACGCCCGCCCATCTGCTGCGATAGCCGGAACCGGTCAGCTCAATAAATTTACGGCTTCCGCCGGATACGTCGGTCAGTCCGATGGCTGCGATGAACAGCAGCGATTTCGTGGCGGCGTGGGACAGTATATGGAAGATGCTGGCGACCATACCTGCCTGCGTGCCCATGCCGAATCCCATATAGATATAGCCGATCTGCGCGACCGAGGAAAAGGCGATCATACGGCGTATGTCATTTTCCTTGATGGCGCTTATGGAACCGAAGATCATGCCCATCAGGCCGAACAGGAACAGGATATCTATGATACGGGTGTCATGGTATATATCAAAACCGATGACCCGGTAGATGATCTTGATCAACAAAAAGATATATCCTTTTGACACGAGCGATGAAAGTATGGCCGCGGAGGATACGGTGGAATAGCCGTAAGCGTCAGGCAGCCACGCGTGAAAAGGAAAAAGCGCGCTCTTGATACATAAGCCCACCGACATCAGCACGATGGAAACGATCAGAGGCAGCGTATACTGGCCGTTGGCAACGATCTGGGCAACCGACTCTTTCATGTTGCTCATCAGCAGATGACCGGTCAGATCGTAAAGCATACACAGACCCAGAAGAAGCAGGCCGGAACCCAGCAGGCTCATGATCATGTACCGGACGGCGGCCTCGATGGTACGGCCGTTCTGACGGATCATGATTAGTCCGCATGCCGAAATGGTGTTGATCTCCACAAACACATATGCCGTGAACATATCGTTGGTGTAGACCAGTGCGAGCAGCGAGCTTAAGAGCAGGTCCGTCAGCACATAGTAAAGATATATCTTGCCCTCTTCGACTTCCTCCACCAGTTTATGTCTGCCGCCGAAGAGCGACAGAAGCATGATGATACAGAAGAAGAGCGCCATAAGGGATTCCAGTACACCGGCGCGGATCTCATTGCCCCACGGAGCAGGGAATCTGCCCATCACATAGACGAAAGAAGTCCCAAGTTCCAGTGTATAGACCAGCGTAAACGCACTCAATACCGTATCGACGGAAAGCAGAGCCGCATTGATCCACATGGCGGTCTTTCCGCGCAGCCCGGAGCTGATGATACCGGCAAACAGGCAGAGCATAATGGATATACATGGGAAGTTCCGTACAAATTCCATTACAGACCCTCCTTTTTTAACTGTTTCGATATCTCGTCCAGATCCAGTGTGTGATAACGCCTGTACAGACGAATGGTAAGCGCCAGCATCAGCGCCGAAACGGATACGGACACAACGATACCTGTCAGGACCAGTCCGCTGGGGATCGGATTGATGTAGGCTTCCATATCCTGAACGCCGTTTGTGACGATAGGCGCTGCGCGTCCCGCGATGTATCCTTTTTCCGCAAGGAAGAGATAGATCGCCGTATCCATGATGTTAAGGCCGATGATCTTTTTGATAAGGTTCGGCTGCAGCAGGAGATTTCCGAATCCGATCCCGAACAGGATCATGGCGACCGCTTCGCCATAGTTTGTAAAAAGATTAGCGCCCATCCTACAGCCCTCCTCTTCTGAATAATGCATAGAACGCATACATAGTGCAGGCAACTTCCAATCCTACGCATACGTTGATCGGCAGTATGATGCCGCTGCTCAATATATGTCCCGGTATTCCCAGCGGGATATGGTTCTCTATGCCGTTCGCACCCGTCATATAGAAATAAGTGCCGATCAGGCCGTACATGCAGAGCGCGGTGATCTTGGCGATCTTGTATACATGTTCGTCAAAGAAACGCTGCGTTCTCTTAAAGCCGAACGAGGCGACGTAGAGGATCAGTCCCGCGCCCATAATGGCGCCGCCGGAGAAGCCGCCTCCCGGTGAAAGATGCCCGTTCAGTATGATATAGATGCCGAATATAAATATGATCGGACAGAGAACAAAGGCGGTCCCCTGTAAGATCGCATCGTTTTTCGGTTCAAAACGACGGTCGTTCATAACTGCCTGCTTCTTTAAGACGGCGTCGTCCACCATCAGCAGGATCATAACGCAGCAGGTGGCGATAAACAGTACGTTTGTTTCGCCGAATGTATCGAAGGCCCTGTAGGTCAGGATCATGCCGGATACGATGTTGAGTGCGCCCGTTTCCTGAAGACCGGATTCGATGTAGCGCTCGGAAACGATGTTGTTGTCAGGGTTATCCGCGCTGCCGGTAGGCGGAAGACAGGATACCGTGACTAACAGCACGCTCACCAGTATGATGCAGAACAGGATGGCGGCGGCCACATAGATCCGATGGAATATCCGCGCCGCTTTGTTCTGTTCCTCATCGTAGACTTTGTCGCGGATCATCTCCGATTCGCGCATACGTTCAAGGATCGTTTCCTCCGGGATCACGGTCTCCTTCTGCGCGCGCATCTCCACTTCGCCCACATAGGGGTCTTTTCCGCCCGACAGCCAGCGAAAGAAACGGAAGGCAAAGGTCTTTTCATATTCTTCTCTCGGTCTTAATCTACTCATGACGCACCGCCTCCTCTGTCTGTCCGGCTGTCTGCTGACCGCCGCTGTTTGCTTTCTGGTCATGCTCGATGCGGATCGCCTGAATCTTTTTCAGCGTCGCAAAAAACAGAACGCTGGTCACGCCCGCTCCGACCGCCGCTTCCGTGATGGCAAGATCGGGGGATTCCAGACATACCCACAGAATGGACATTACCAGACTGTAGGACATATAGATCAGTATGGAATTCAACAGGTTCTTGGAAAAACTGACGGAGATCGTGCACACGATCAGGAATCCCATTAAAATATACTGAAATACCGTCATGATAACGCACCGCCTTTCGTGTCCTGCTCCGCGGCAGACCCGCCAGATGCCGCCTCTGTCAGACTATCGGACTGGGGCTGATTTATGACATCATCCTCCAGCGTTTGGAGATCCGTATATATTCTGCAGTAAGATTCCAGATTCTCATTGGTAGCCACTTCGAGCCTTGCCAGCACATGGGAAGACACGGGGGATGCAAACCACAGGAATATGATGATCAGCAGCAGTTTCAGGGATGTAAAATTAAATCCGGAAAAAATGATAAGACCGATCAGGCAGGACGCGATACCAAGCGTGTCGCCCATCGCCGCGGCGTGCATCCTGTTCAGCACATAATGAAAGTGAAAGACGCCGAACAGTTCCGTAAAAAAGATCACAAGTCCAATGATCAGGAAAATGCATCCCAAGATCAGTCTGATCCAGTCAAAAGTTCCCATCGGACATACCTCCTTTGTCTTCTTTTTCGTCGCTGTCGGCCGAATGGCGGTTTTCTTCATAGATACCGATGTATACCTTGGAGAGAATGACGACCGCAAGGAAACTGATCATGGCATAGACAAGACATACATCCACCAGATACCCTTCGTTCAGCATCAGCGCCAACACGGCAATCATGACCATGACCATAGTGCCGATCATGTTTACAGCCACAAGACGGTCCGCTATCCGGGGCCCTTTGATGGCGCGTATCAGGCAGGCGAAGATCATAACTGCCAATATGATCAAAACTGTAATATAAATTGAATGGTATATCATAGTGATCCGTCCTTTTAGCTGTTATTTTACATTCTCGATCTTCTGCAGAAGTTTTACAAAAATGGAGGAGTCGATCCCCTGAGCCAGTTCCCTGTCCAGACAGTGCACCACATATTCATTGTCCTTCAGGCTGACGGTGATGGTGCCCGGCGTCAGCGTGATGGAGTCGGCGAGGAGGACTCTTGCGAAAGTAGAATGGAGAGGCGCCGTAAAATGAACGACTGCGGGCTCATACTGGTATTTTTCCGTATAGATCATTTTAAAAACGGCGCCGTTTGCTTTGAGGATCTCCTTTAGCAGAACGAATATATAGTGGATGACCAGAAAAAACCGTTTGCACAAAACAAGGTCCTTGCGGGGGCTGTAACCTAAGAATCTGCACAGGAACAGATACATGGCGCCCGCGATCACAAGCCCGAATAAAGCGATCTCGATTGTGAACTGTCCGTTAAAAATGATCCATATCAGGAAAAAAACCACAAACATACCGGCATTCCTCCGAAAAGTTTCTTCTTATTAAAATGTGTAATATATTAAACGATGCAATTATATACCTTTAGAATAAAATGTCAAGTGCCTTGAGCTAAAAAACAGTTGACAAATCTCCATGGCGTGATATTATATTTATAATTCCTATATGTTTAGTATGAAATAAGAAAGGAACCGGCATATGAGTTATCAGATAGACACCGTGTGCATACACGGACAGGGCAGCAGAAAAGCGATCGAAACGACGGGAGCCATCAGTTTCCCGATATACCAGACGGCGGCATACGCGCATCCCGGAGTGGGGAGGAGCACGGGCTATGATTACAACCGGGTGCAGAATCCCACCAGACAAGAGGTCGAGAGGATCGTGACGGATCTGGAACATGGAACGGACGCGGTCGGGTTTGCTACCGGAATGGCGGCGGTCAATGCGTTTATGGAGTTATTTGCGCCGGGCGACCATGTGGTGGCGACGGATGATCTGTACGGGGGTGTGATCAGACAATTCCGGAAGGTGAACGAGAAGAACGGTATGCAGTTTACCTATGTGGATACGTCGGATCTGGCGGCCGTAGAGAAAGCGATGCAGGAGAATACGAAACTGATATATCTGGAAACGCCCACCAATCCGATGATGCAGGTTACGGATATCCGGGCGGTCAGCGAGATTGCCCAGAAGCACGGCTGTCTGCTGGCGGTGGACAACACGTTCCTGACCCCATATTTCCAGACGCCGCTCGATCTGGGGGCGGACGTGGTCATACACAGCGCCACCAAGTATCTGGAAGGGCATAACGATACACTGGGCGGATTCCTTGTGACGAACAATGAGCAGATCGCCGAAAGAGTGAGAGAGATGGTCAAGACTACCGGCGCGTGTCTGGCGCCCTTTGACGCGTGGCTGATCTTAAGAGGGATCAAGACACTGTCCGTGCGGATGGAGAAACATCAGGAAAATGCGCTTGCGATCGCCCGGTGGCTGCAAAAGCATCCGAGGGTAAAACATGTGTATTATGCCGGGCTTACGGGCCACCCCGGTTATGCGGTATCCCAAAGACAGTGCAGGGGTTACGGCGGTATGCTGACATTCCATGTGGATTCGCAGGAAACGGCGCACCGTGTTCTGGAAAGAGTCAGACTGATCAAATTTGCGGAGAGTCTGGGCGGCACGGAGAGCCTGATGACGTATCCCTTCACGCAGACGCACGCGGACGTGCCCGACGAGAAAAGACGCGCCAACGGTATCGATGAAACGACGCTCCGCATGTCGGTGGGAATCGAGAATGTGAACGATCTGATTGCGGATCTTGAACAGGCGCTGGCATGACAGACGGCCGGTAAATGTTTCGGCGCCTGCGAGTGCGCATGACAGACGGCCAATGATTCGGCACCGGCCGGAAAGATTTCGGAGGTAAACATGAAATATAATTTTGACGAGATCATAGACAGAAAACACACCGACAGCCTGAAATACGATTTTGCCGTCGAGCGGGGAAAACCGGCGGACGTGCTTCCGCTGTGGGTCGCCGATATGGATTTCCGGACGGCGCCGGGGATCATTGAACGCGCTGTGGCGGATGCGCAGCTTGGGATATACGGCTATACGGACAGCAAAGAAGATTATTTCCGGGCGGTGGCCGCATGGTATCGGGATTATTTTGAATGGAACGTAAAACCGGAGTGGCTCGTCAAGACGCCGGGCATTGTCTTTGCCATTGGCATGGCGATACAGGCGCTGACCAAAGAAGGCGACAGCGTGATGATCCAGCAGCCGGTATACTATCCGTTCCGTATCGTGGTCAGGGACAACGGCCGGAAACTGGTCAACAACGAACTTGTGCTGAAAGACGGCCGTTATGAAATCGATTTTGAGGATTTTGAGGAAAAGATCGTTCGGGAGGACGTAAAACTTTTTGTGCTGTGCAGCCCGCACAATCCCGTCGGGAGAGTCTGGACCGCTCAGGAGCTTAAGCGGATGGGCGATATCTGTCTGGCGCATGGCGTCAAGGTGGTCAGCGACGAGATACACAGCGATTTTGTATATGAAGGCAGGAAACATCATGTGTTCTCGACAGTGGATCCGGCGTTTGAGGATATCAGCATTATCTGTACCGCGCCGAGCAAGACCTTTAATCTGGCGGGACTGCAGATCTCCAATATTTTTATTCCCAACGAGCAGATACGCAGGGCGTTCTTAAGGCAGATGTCGGCGGTGGGTTACAGCCAAGTCAATATGATCGGTCTGCACGCCTGCAGGGCGGCGTATGAAACGGGGCGCGGGTGGCTGGAAGAGTTAAAGCAATATCTGCGGGAAAATCTGGATTTTGTCAGAAACTATCTGAAAGAAAGACTTCCCCGGATCAAGCTGATCGAACCCGAAGGGACGTATCTGATCTGGTTGGACTTTCGCGAACTGGGACTGACCGAAGAGCAGTTGGAGCGCCTGATCGTTCATAAGGCGAAACTGTGGCTGGACAGCGGCGCTATTTTCGGAAAGGCCGGAGAGGGTTTCGAGCGGATCAATATAGCCTGCCCGCGCACAGTTTTAAAAGAAGCGCTGGAAAGACTGGAAAAGGCAATGAGCTGACGGACTCATTGCCTTTTTCTTTTGTTGTATTCTATGGTACAATGACTCCAGACCCAAGAGAAAGGAAGGAAGAATCAATGAAATATCTGGTGATAGGAGCCGGCGGCACGGGCGGCAGTATCGGCGCCTATATGACGCAGGCGGGCAAAGACGTCACGCTCATTGCAAGGGGCGAACATTTAAAGAAGATTCAGGAGCGCGGCCTGCGTATGGAAACGGCGAAGAAAGGAACCTATACCGTATACCCGGTCAAGGCAGCGGATATGGAACATTATGAGGAACAGCCGGACATTATCTTTGTCTGTGTAAAGGGATATTCGTTGGAAGAAACGATTCCCTTTATCCGGCGTATTGCGGGGAAGAATACGATCGTGATCCCGATCTTAAATATTTACGGCACGGGCGGCAGGATGCAGGAGAAGCTGCCGGGGCTGTTGGTGACGGACGGGTGTATCTATATCGCAGGCGAGATCAAGGAGCCGGGGACGATACTGCTTCTCGGCGATATCTTCCGCATCGTATTCGGCGTGCGGGATCCGCAGGATATCAGACCGGAACTGTTTGAAACGGCCAGAGATTTAAAGGACAGCGGCATCGAAGGCGTGCTGTCGGATAATATCAGACGGGATGCGCTCCAGAAATTTGCCTATGTATCTCCGATGGCGGCCTGTGGATTGTATTATCATGTGTCTGCGGGCGAGGTGCAGAAAACGGGGGAACCGCGGGATACTTTTGTAAAACTGATGAAAGAAATAGACGCGCTGGCGGTGGCCATGGGAGTGCCTTTTTTGGCGGATATCGTGACCACCAACCTGCAGATACTGGATGCGCTGGATCCGGAGGCAAGCACTTCCATGCAGAGAGATATTTATGCCGGAAAAGCTTCGGAAATAGACGGCTTGATCTATGAAGTGGTGCGCATGGGAGAGTCTTTGGGCGTGCCGACGCCGACGTACCGGATGGTGGCGGATAAGGCGCACGCCGACGGACTGCACTAGGGTTTCTTCACGTTAGGGCCTCTTCGTCACAAATTCCGCTATGGTCTGGAAGAATTTGTCAATATCGATAGGCTTGGAAAGGTGTCCGTTCATCCCGCTCTCCACCGATTTCTTCATATCTTCATCGAAGGCGTTGGCCGACATGGCGATAATAGGGATCGTGGCGGCTCTGGGATGGTCGGAGCGCCGTATGATGCGGGTCGCTTCCAGACCGTCCATAACAGGCATCTGGATATCCATCAGGATCAGGTCATAGAGATTGGGGTCGCTTGCAAGGAAGATGTCTACCGCTTCCTGTCCGTTGCGGGCAAGGTCAACAGTGACGCCTCCCATTTCCAGAATGGTCTGCGCGATCTCAATGTTCAGGTCATTATCCTCTACGAGCAGAATATGCATACCTTCCGCCGAGGCGATCGTTTGGATCTTTGGCGGAGCCTGTTTTACGCTCTGCGCCTGAAGCGCGTCGATGGGCAGCTTGATCGTAAAGTGGAAATCGCTTCCCTTGCCCAGTTCGCTGTCTAAGCTGAGGCTTCCGCCCATCATCTGTACCAAACGGCTGCTGATGGCAAGACCGAGCCCTGTTCCGCCGTATTTTCTGGTGGTGCTTCCCTCCGCCTGCTCGAAGGATTCAAAGATGCGCGAATGATTTTCGGGACTTACGCCGATACCGGTATCGCGGACGGAAAACAGGATCTCGCCGTCGTCCTCCTGACGGATCGTCAGGGTAACGCTGCCGCCCGCCGGAGTAAATTTGATCGCGTTGCCGAGCAGGTTGATCAGCACCTGATTTAAGTGCAGGGAATCGCCGGTCACATAAGGGCAGGACAGGGAGATATCGGCGTCAAAAAGGATATCTTTGGCCTGTGCCTGCGGCTTGATCAAAGTAGTGATGTTGTTGATCATATCGTTTAGGTCAAAATCGGCGTGCTCCAATGTCAGCTTTCCGCTTTCGATCCGGGACATATCCAGAATATCGTTGATCAATCCCAGAAGATACTGCGAAGACTGGCTGATCTTGCCGAGGTCTTCGGTAATCTTTTCCGGTTCGCGGGTATGCGTTTGGGCGATATAGGTCATACCGATGATGGCGTTCATCGGGGTACGGATCTCGTGGCTCATGCGGGACAGGAAATCGCTCTTCGCCCGGTTGGCGGAGTCATACCGCTGCCGGTTGATGTTCGCTTCAATGATCTTGACCACTTCGAGGATTTCTTTTGCCTGTTCTTCCGTCCATCCGGGTGCATCCGGATCTCTCAGGAACGAAAGCGCGCCGGTATAGTTGTTATTGTCATATAACGGGAACACAAACCCTCTTTTTGAGCCCTCAATGCGCAGAAAATGGCGCATTTCACCGGTGAGTCCGTCCGTTGCAAGATAGGGCGGTCTCTCACTCCAAAGCGCCTGATCCAATGCGCCGAATTCTTGGGCGGTAAAGCGGATCAGCTCATGGTCGAAAGCCGTATCGGGGCTGCGGTGCCATTGCTGCATAGCCTTTACGGTGGAAAATTCCCGGTTCGCCGAGATAAGGATGATGTCTTCCGCCTCAAAATGTCTTCCCAGTTTCGGGATCAGGATCGTGAGGATGTCGGTTATCTTGCTGCTTTTATCAAAAAAGCTGAAAGTGATCGGCACGATGCTCTGCGTATCCGCATTGACATGCTCGATCGGCGTGATCTGTTTGAGGGCGCTTTGGCTGTCCGCGGGCAGTTCGTGATAAAACAGGCACTGGATGTTATGCGCGGAAGCATAAGAGAGGGCGCAGCGGGCGTTCGACTCCAGTTTGTTGTAATCCGGTTCCTCGCAGTATGCGCCGCCGCAGACCAATTCCACCTTCAGATCGCCGTCGGCGTAAAGCTGTTCCGCCTCGTAGCAGAATTCCTGCGCCGCTGCGAACGCTTTGTCGCTGGAATAGTCTTCCAGCCACAGCATAAATTCATCGCCGCCGAACCGGATCAGCACGCTTTGGCTGGCATTGTTCTGCTGTTTCCAATTGAGGAATATCCGTCCCAGTTCTTCCAGAATGATGTCGCCTACGGCCATGCCGTACTCTTCGTTGAGCTGTAAGAAACCGCGCACATCGATCAGCAGCAGGCAGCCGCCGCGGCCGCTGTGGATCTGGCTGCGCACGATGTCTTCTCCGGGAGCGCGGCGGTATAACCCTGTCAGCGAATCCATATACATAGATTCCCGTTCCGCCAGTTCCTGTACTTTTTGATCGTGGATGTTGTGCATAGAGCCGATGAACGTTTTGTGTCTGCCGTCGGCGTCGGGCAGTATGCGCCCGGTCAGTTCAAACCATTGGTATTCGTGATCTTCCGTCATCCAGTTCGTGCGGAAGGACACGGAAAGATCCGTCTGGATATTTCGGATGCGCGCAAGGATCACGCGTTTGTCGGCAGGATGGATATAGTCTTCCTGTTCAAGTTTCTGCAGCAGATGCTCGACCCGGATATCCGTGCCGTCGTTGTCCAGATTGTAGAAGACCGCCAGATCCTCTTCGGGATCAAACGTCACCAGGATATCGGAGTTGTTCTGCAGCGCCAGACGATAGCGCTCACGCTCTTCCAACAGATCCCATTCGATCTTTTTCTGCCGGTTGGTCAGATTAAATATCGTGTCATACAGTTCGTCGATCTCCGTGATCGTGCCTTTGGCAAAAGTTTTCAGTTCGTTTTCCGGACTGGTGCGGATACATTCGGAAAGGCGGCGGATCGGGGCGGTGATATATTTTACGAGCAGATAGGACAGAAAGACCGCTACCGCGAGCGCAAAAAGCGTGGCGGCGGCAAAAGTGCCGGACAGTCTGGAACTCTTGCCAAACAGCGCGTCATGCGTTTCGATTCCCGCCAGATACCAGCCATGATCGTAAAAAGGCGTATTGGTATTGTAGAGCGTCAGAGGCACCGCCGTCAGATAAACGGACTTCCATTTATCGGTATTGCTGAGCTGGTACAGGTCCTGATGTCCTGTTTCGGACAGTTCGATCAGATCTTCGCTTTCAACGGAATTGCTGGCGTACAAACCGGTTGCGCAGACTACCTGATAGGTGTTTTCCGCGCGCTTTTCAAGCAGCATATAACCGCCCTCATGACTGGAGTTGACTTCCTGATAAGGCAGACAGTCCGACAGACGGGACAGAGAGATCTCGATCCCCATCACGCCGTATACCGTTCCGTCTTCCGTCCGCAGGGGAATCGAGTAGGTGATCATGCGGTAAGGATCGGTATCTTCTTTTCCCTCCAGACAGAAAGGCGCGCTCCAATAGCAGCAGTCTTCCATGCGCGAGGACGGATTCTGTACGGCCATGAGATAAGGCTGGTAGAAGAAATCGTCGGCATGGGATCCGCCGTAAGCTTTCAGAGATAAATTCGTCTTCCAGTAGATATCGAAAGGGACCCGGTATTCTTTGGTGATCCGGGAAGGACCGACAGTCAGGAACAGATCGGAGTAATCGGCGGGATTCGTGTCCGGATCGCTGTCGCGTATGTAGAGCGCGCTCAGCGTCCCGCCGTTTTTTGAGGTGTCGGGCTTTCCGAGGATGATAAAAGCGCCGGTGGTGGAGTTTTTGCGGAGCATATAACTCCATGTGGGGAACAACTCGGTCAGGTATTCGTCCTGCGCATCGGAGTCTTCCAGAAAGGCATCCAAAGACAGCCCGCTCCCGGCAAGATATTCCGTCAGCGTCTGTCCGGCGATATGATACTCTTCATCCACAGAGGTCCACCGCTGCGTCATATCGTTTTCCAATATGATGCTCCGGGTTTCCGTAACCTGTCTGAGCCGGTCCGAGGTGTAGCTGCGGATCGTTGAAAAGGCGCCGCTGAGGAATACTGTTCCGAAAGACAGAGCCGCCTGCATGATGATCAGACAGAGCAGAGGAATCAAAAATAGCCAGAAAATGCGTTTCGGTTTTGCAGTATGCGTGTGTCTTGCGTTCAAATCGCAGAATCTCCTTTTGATTTCTGTTAAGTTACTGTGCGACTGCGTCGTTTAACGCCGCTGTAAAGGAAGCGTACCACTCGTCGAAAGCCTGATCGCTTATCAGATCGGCGCATGCGTCTTCCAGAGATTCTCCCTGAGCCATCCGGGCAGCGACGGTCTCGCGGTCTGCGGCGGCCTTGTCCGCCAGATCATATTCCAGCACATTGCGGGCGTCCGCACCGTGTTCAAAGGCTTTGTTCGTGTATAAGGCCGTGGTCTGCGCCGTATCAAAGCAGGAGATCAGGGTTTCGTAAGTCTTGTCGGGAATCTGAAGATCGTTGTCCGCAATGGTCTTATCCAGTATCTCAGGGGAGAGCGCGTCTTTTTTTACAGGCATATAGCCGGACGTGCAGCCGAAGAGAAGATTGTTTTCTTCTTGAGTAAACCATTTTAAGAACGTGACGGCTGCGTATTCCCTTTCCGGCGTGCTCTTGGTAATGACCATTCCGGCGCCCTGCTGTACCGCATACGGCGTGCCGCCCTCAAAAATGGGAGCGGGCAGGATAATGTAGTCGATGGCTTTCGTTCCGTCCGCTGTTTCGATCTCGTCCGGGAAATAGTTGGCGGATGATGTGGAGCCTGTATAGGCGATGATCTCTCCGATCTTGACATCATCCGAACGGAATCTTCCGTAAGAGGAGAAATAGCCTTTTACATACGGAACATAGTAGGTGTCCCAGATCCTGCGCATAATGCTTTTGTCTGCTTGGATCGTCACCTTTCCGTCTTCTACCTGAAACAATTCCGTTCCAAGCTGCATAGAGCCGATCAGGAACAGATTGGCAAGAGCATCCCTGCCGTAAAAGGCCTTGCCGTCGCCTTCTATATCCGGGGTCTGCGCATCCGTCCATTCATAATATGCCTTTGCGGTATCTGCGACGCCTTCCATAGTGGCAAGATCGTCCAAAGAAGCGCCGGTCGCTTCCGCGAAAGGTTCCCAGTCGGTCTTGCTCATCATAAAGATCTCACTGGACTTGGCCGTGGGAAAAATGCGGAGTTCCCCGTCTGCACCGATGCGTCCCTCTTCTATAAAAGAGTCCACATAGGCGGCCTGTTCTTCCGGCGTCATATAAGTGTCCAGATTCACCAGCATGCCGAGCTGATCAATGGAATATGCGGTGTCCGCATAGGAAGAGAAGATATCCGGCGGTTCGCTGCTGCCGACTTCTTTGTTAAAAGAAGCAAGCACGCTGCTCTCCAAGTCGCTCACGTTGCCTTGGCTGTTGGCCGTCACATAGATACCGAGTTCTTTGCCTTCGGTGCGGTTGAATTCTTCTACAAGCTGATCAAAAGCGGCCTGCTGAGAGCCGTTGTAATAATGCCATATCGTGATCTGGGTAGGATTATCGGGGTCCAGACGGACGCTCCCCGCGTCCTTTTTGCCGCATCCGCCGAGCAGCAGGACGGTGGAGGATACGCACAGCAGTCCGGTCAATTTCAGAAAAAATGATTTCATCATCAGATCTTGTTCCTTTCGTATATATAGATGATTTTAGTATGAATCGTTATAAATATAAGAACTTAATTATTATATCAACAAGCGTCCTGTTTGACAAGATATAGACAGTCCCGCACATAAAACCTCATGCATATAAAACGCTGCGTTTTTGTATGGAAGCAGAGATGTATAAGAGCATGAAAAAATGACACCATAATATAATTTGCCCCATTTTATGTACCAAGCCGGACCGTTACAATAAATATCATCAGAAGGAAATATATAGTAAATGGTGCCGCACTATGTTAAACTTATAGCATCATAATTGTATGATACGGCATCGGACTGTATTCCGCGTATCAATATTATCATATCATACGAATGGCAGGAGGGCATCGCATGACGGCTGATAAGATCAAAAAATTGGTGGCAAAAATGACTTTGGAGGAGAAGGCGGCGATGTGTTCGGGCGCAGATTTCTGGCATACGGAAGCGGTGGAACGTCTGGGGATCCCCGCCAGCATGGTGTCGGACGGACCTCACGGACTCAGGAAGCAGGATCAGGAGGCAGATCATCTGGGCGTAAACGACAGCATCAAGGCGGTGTGTTTCCCGGCGGGCTGCGGTACGGCGGCTTCTTTTAACAGGGAACTGATCACCGAGATGGGAGAAACGCTCGGAAACGAATGTCAGGCGGAGGGGATCAGCGTCGTCCTCGGTCCCGCGGTCAACATCAAGCGGTCGCCGCTGTGCGGACGCAACTTTGAATACTATTCGGAAGATCCGCTTGTGGCGTCGGAGATGGCGTGCGCTTTGATCAAGGGCGTGCAGAGTAAAAACGTCGGCACGAGCATCAAACATTTCCTTGCGAACAATCAGGAAACGAGAAGACTTTCGTCCGATTCCCGCGTGGACGAGCGGACGTTGCACGAGATCTATCTGGCGGCGTTTGAAGGCGCGGTCAAAAAGGCGAAGCCTTGGACGGTGATGTGTTCCTATAATAAGATAAACGGCACCTATGCGGCACAGAATCGAAAATATCTGACAGAAACGCTGAGAGAACAGTGGGGATTTGAAGGTTATGTCATGAGCGACTGGGGCGCGGTCAACAACCGTGTGGAAGATCTGAAAGCCGGACTGGATCTGGAGATGCCGTCTTCTCTCGGCACGAACGATAAACTGATCGCGGGCGCGGTCCTGAGCGGCGAACTGGATGAGAGCGTACTGGACGAGGCGGTCGAGCACATCTTAAATATCGTATTCCGCTATGAGGAACACCGCGACACGAAGGCCGTATTTGATAAAGAAAAAGATCATGAAACTGCAAGAAGAATAGCGGAAGAAACGATCGTTCTGCTGAAAAACGACGGCGTGCTTCCGCTGTCGGACGGACAGAAGACGGCTTTTATCGGCCAGTATGCGGAATATCCCCGCTATCAGGGCGGCGGCAGTTCCCACATCAACAGCTTTAAAGTCACTTCCGCACTGGAAGCGGCGGCGGATATGCCCAACGTGGTCTATGCAAGAGGATTTGACGATACGAAGGACTGTACAGATGAGAAGCTTCTGGCGGAAGCGGTGGAAACGGCCCGCAGCGCACAGGCGGCAGTCATCTTCGCAGGTCTGCCGGAACGGTACGAATCGGAAGGTTTTGACAGACCCAATATGGCCATGCCCGCATATCAGAATGAACTGATCGAGAAGATCGCGGCTGTGCAGCCCAATACCGTGGTCGTTCTTCATAACGGTTCGCCGGTGGAGATGCCTTGGGCAGACAAGGTCAAGGGCATTGTAGAAGCTTATCTGGGCGGTCAGGCGGTGGGCGCCGCCGTCTGCGATATTCTGTTCGGCAGAGTCAACCCCAGCGCGAAGCTGCCGGAAACGTTTCCGATCAAACTGGAGGATAATCCGTCTTATCTGTCTTATCTCGGCGAGGGCGATGTGGTGGAGTACCGCGAAGGCATTTTTGTAGGCTACCGTTATTATGACAAGAAACAGATGGATGTGCGGTTCCCCTTCGGACACGGCCTGTCTTACACGACATTTGAGTATTCCGACCTGACCGTGGATAAAGAACAGATGAAGGATACGGACACGCTCCGGGTATCCGTGAAAGTAACCAATACCGGCAGCATGACAGGCAAGGAAGTGGTGCAGCTTTATGTGGCGGATAAAGAGAGCACGGTGATCCGTCCCGTCAAGGAACTGCGTGATTTCGCCAAGATCGAACTGCGGCCGGGCGAAACGAAGACCGTGGCGTTTACACTGGATAAGCGCGCTTTCGCTTACTATAGCGTGAAGATCCATGACTGGCATGTGGAAACGGGAGATTTTGATATCCTGATCGGCAGATCGTCGAGAGATATCGTGTTGACTAAGACAGTCAAAATAGAATCCACGGTAAAATTGCCTGTCGTATATACCACAGACACAACGTTGGGCGATGTGCGCAAAGATCCAAGAGCGTGGAAGATCGTTCAGGATGCCCTGCCGAAATATTTCCACAAGGATGAAAAAGAAGAAAAGAGTGCAGCGGAAAGTGAGGCCTTCACGGAAGAAATGAACGCCGCCTCTATGGAATTTACGCCGCTGCGCGCACCTGTCAGCTTCGGCGGCGAGGTATCCATGGCGGATATTCAGGCAATCGTGGATAAACTGAACGCGCTGGAGGAGTGACGGTGCGCCGCACGGAAAGAAAAAGTGCGAGAGATACAGAAAGAACAGGAAAATATTGAGAAATACCGAAAAAATATCAAGAAAAAAAGCGCTTCCGGCATACAGACCGCCGAAGGCGCTTTTGCTTTTGCTATGTATGGAAATATGAAATATCTTATTTGTTTTTGTTATCCAATGCCGCCTTCACAAATCCCTTAAAGAGTGGGTGCGGCCTGTTGGGTCTTGATTTCAGTTCCGGATGGGCCTGTGTCGCCACGAAGAACGGATGATCCGGCAGTTCGCACATCTCTACAATCCGTCCGTCGGGCGACAGACCGGACAGTTTCATGCCGTTTTCGGTCAGTACCGCGCGGTAATCGTTATTGACTTCGTAGCGGTGTCTGTGTCTTTCGTGGATGGTTTCTTCGCCGTACAGTTCATATGCTTTGGAATGTTTGTCCAGCACGCACGGATAGGAACCGAGCCGGAGCGTTCCGCCGATATCTTCCACGCCGTTCTGGTCGGGCATCAAAGCGATCACGGGATGCGTTGTGGAAGGGTTCAGTTCGATGCTGTGCGCATCGTTAAATCCTATCACGTTTCTTGCAAATTCCACGATCGCCAGCTGCATGCCAAGACAGAGCCCCAGAAACGGGATATGATTTTCTCTCGCATAAGTGATGGCGAAGATCTTGCCGTCGATCCCTCTGTCGCCGAATCCGCCGGGCACCAGTACGCCGTTGACACCGGCAAGCAGTTCATTTACATTGTCTGACGTCACGGTTTCCGAATCCACCCACCGGATATTTACGACACAGTGATTGGATATGCCGCCGTGCTTCAAAGCTTCCACCACGCTGATATAAGCGTCGTGAAGCTGGGTATACTTACCTACAAGGGCAATGGTCACTTCATCGGAGGGCGTGCGGAGCGCTTCCACGACGGCTTTCCAGTCCGTCAGATCCGGTTCGGGACAGTCCAGTTTCAGACAGTCGCAAGCAACCTGCGCCAGATGTTCTTTTTCCATTGCGAGCGGAGCCTCGTAAAGGTGCTCCACGTCGAGATTCTGCAGTACGCGGTAACTCGGAACATTACAGAACAGGGCGATCTTGTCTTTGATCCCCTGATCCAGAGGACGTTCGCTCCGGCATACGATGATATCCGGCTGCAGTCCCATGCCCTGCAGTTCTTTGACGCTTGCCTGCGTGGGTTTGGTCTTCATCTCCTGCGATGCGCTCAGATACGGGATCAGCGTAACATGGATCAGGATCGCGTTTTCTCTGCCGACTTCGTGCTGAAACTGACGGATGGATTCCAGGAACGGCTGGCTTTCGATATCGCCTACCGTGCCGCCCACCTCGATGATGGCGATACGGGTCTCTTCATCCGTAAAATTGCGGTAGAAACGGCCCTTGATCTCGTTGGTGATATGCGGGATGACCTGAACGGTGCCGCCGCCGTAATCGCCGCGGCGCTCTTTCTGCAGTACGGACCAGTATACTTTGCCCGTGGTAACGTTAGAGTTCTTGTCCAAGTTTTCATCGATAAACCGCTCGTAATGCCCCAGATCCAGATCGGTTTCCGTGCCGTCTTCGGTGACAAATACTTCGCCGTGCTGGATCGGATTCATCGTTCCGGGGTCGATATTGATATAAGGGTCGAATTTCTGCATCGTGACTTTGTAGCCGCGCGCTTTGAGCAATCTTCCCAAAGATGCGGCCGTGATGCCTTTGCCAAGGCCGGATACGACGCCGCCGGTTACAAAAACGTATTTTACTGCCATTTTTATCCATACCTTTCTTTGATGGAAAGTAACTGCGCAACACCTTGTGTTTTGCGGTCATATTAAAAACAATATATGGTTTATTATACAATGGGAAGCAGGAAAAAATCTACTCTTATCGTTAAAAAATATAAAAAACTTTATATTTCTTTAATACTTGTGTCTTTAAATTCATAAATCCCATATTGATTTATGATTTTTCCTTATATATACTAAACATAGCCGATATATTAAATATGATCGGCAGAATATATTATCGGGCATATTTATTCAGAACGACAGGTTTCCTCCGGATATACGGCCGGCGGAAACAGCGGTGATATTATTACAAAGTGAAAGAGAGGATGCCTTATGGCTGACAATTATAATCCATACGATAACGGACCCGGCCGTGGTCCGGGAGGTTCCGGCGGTCCGAACGGGCCGGGCAATAATCAGAACGGCGGACCGGGCGGCGGCCGTGACCCGCGGCGCCAGAGCCTGATCATGCTTGTCATAGCGGCTCTTGTCACCCTGTTCTGCATCAGCATGTTTATGAGGATGTTCACGGGCGCAAGCAATCAGGAGATCACTTACAACGCTTTTGTCGATATGGTGGAAAACGGTGAAGTGGAAAGCGTTACGGTGGAGTCTGACCGGATCATCATCTATCCGAAGGAACAGGAATCCGTATCGCCTTTTGGATACGGTTACGGTTTCGGGACGATGACCTATTATACAGGGAAAATGGAGGACGATGATACGCTGACGCAGCGTCTTTTGGAGCACGACGTCGATCTGAACAAGCAGACATCCGACAGTTCAAGCGTCATTATGACCGTCCTGCTTTATTATGTTCTTCCGATCCTTTTGATGTGGGGGCTTTTAAGTCTGCTGTTCCGCCGTATGGGCGGCAAGGGCGGCCCGATGGGCGTGGGAAAAAGCACCGCCAAAGCGTATGTCCAGAAGGAAACCGGAATCACTTTTCAGGACGTAGCGGGCGAGGATGAAGCGAAAGAGTCTTTGGTGGAGGTCGTGGACTTCCTGCATAATCCGGGCAAATACGCAAAGATCGGCGCCAGACTGCCGAAAGGCGCGCTGCTTGTCGGCCCGCCCGGCACCGGTAAGACGCTGTTGGCCAAAGCGGTCGCGGGAGAGGCGCATGTGCCGTTCTTCTCGTTATCCGGTTCGGATTTCATAGAGTTATATGTAGGCGTGGGCGCTTCGCGTGTGCGCGATCTGTTTAAAGAGGCGGAGAAAAATGCGCCCTGTATCGTTTTTATAGACGAGATCGACGCCATCGGCCGAAGCAGGGATTCCAAGTACGGCGGAGGCAACGAGGAGAGAGAACAGACCCTCAATCAGCTGCTGTCGGAGATGGATGGTTTTGACGGAAGAAAAGGTATTATCATCTTAGCTGCGACCAACCGCCCGGAGATCCTGGACAAGGCGCTGCTGCGGCCGGGCCGGTTTGACCGGAGGATCATTGTGGATAAGCCCGACCTGAAGGGGCGTGTGGAGATCCTGAAAGTCCATGCGAAAGACGTTCGGATGGATGAAACGGTGGATCTTAATGAGATCGCTCTGGCGACTTCGGGCGCGGTGGGATCCGATTTGGCGAATATGATCAACGAGGCGGCAATCAACGCCGTCAAGACAGGCAGAGAATATGTGAGCCAGAAAGATCTGTTTGACGCGGTGGAACAGGTGCTTGTCGGCAAAGAGAAAAAAGACCGCATCATGAGTAAAGAAGAACGCAAGATCGTTTCGTACCATGAGGTAGGCCATGCGCTGATCAGCGCTCTGCAGAAAAATTCCGAACCCGTGCAGAAGATCACCATTGTGCCCAGAACCATGGGAGCGCTCGGTTATGTCATGCATGTGCCGGAGGAAGAGAAATATCTGGATACGGAAGCGGAACTCCGCGACAGACTGGTCGGCCTGCTGGGCGGCCGGGCGGCGGAGGAGATCGTGTTTGATACCGTTACCACGGGTGCGGCGAACGATATCGAGCAGGCGACGAGCATCGCCCGCAACATGATCACCCGTTTCGGTATGAGTAAGAAATTTGGCCTGATGGGACTTGCCACCGTGGAGAGCCAGTATCTGGAAGGCCGCGCGTCGCTGACCTGTTCCGATGTGACGGCGGCGGATATCGATACCGAAGTCATGAAGATGCTTCGCGACAGTTATAAGCAGGCGAAGAAACTGTTGAAAGAGAACCGCGAGATCATGGATAAACTGGCGGCGTATCTGATAGAGAAAGAAACGATCACCGGCAAGGAATTCATGAAGATCTTCCGCCGGGAAAAAGGACTGCCGGATCCGGAAGAAACGCCGGAAGACGGGAAGAGCGGGCCTGTGAAAGCGGATGAAAAAGCGCAGGACAAAGCCGCAGCGCCGGAAACGGGACAGGCTGCATGGCAGCAGCCGGTACCACAGCCGCAGCCGGGCAGCGGTCAGCCGTGGATGCCGCAGCCGCCGCAGAATCCGTCCCCGCAGCCGTGGGGGCAGCAGGCAATGCCGAATCCGCAATGGGGCTGGCAGCAGACCGCGCAGCCGCAGCAACAGTGGACACAGCCTTATCAGCAGCCTGCGCAGTTTCCGTATACGCAGCCGCCTCAGGACGTAAAGCCGCCTGTAACGACGCAGAACGGCCCGCAGGCCGCACAGTCTGTGCCGCAGAACGGATCGCAGTCCGCACAGCCGACGACGCAGAACGGCCCGCAGGCCGCACAGTCTGTGCCGCAGAACGGGCAGCAGACCGAACAGCCCATGCAGCAGAACGGTCCGCAGACTGCGCAGCCGATGACGCAGGGGGAGCCGGGTCCGACCGGCAGCACGGATTAAGGGATCGCTATGTTTGACTTTGACGAGGAACTGAAAAAACTTCCCGCATCGCCGGGAGTCTATCTCATGCATGATGCCGCCGATACCATTATCTATGTGGGTAAGGCGGTCAATCTGCATAACCGCGTCCGCTCTTATTTTCGTAAGATAGTGGGCCGCGGCCCGCAGATCGACAAGATGGTGCAGCAGATCGCCCGGTTTGAATATATCGTGACGGATTCCGAGCTGGAAGCTTTGGTGCTTGAGAACAATCTTATCAAAGAATACAGCCCGAAATACAATACCATGCTGAAGGATGATAAGACGTATCCTTATATCAAAGTGACGGTGGGTGAGGACTATCCCCGGATCCTTTTTTCCAGAGAGATGAAAAAAGACCGTTCCAAATATTTTGGACCGTATACCAGTGCGGCGGCAGTAAAGGATACCATCGATCTGATGAATAAACTCTATCAGCTCCGCACATGCAGCCGGAAACTTCCGCGGGACATCGGACTGGAGCGCCCCTGTCTGAACTATCACATCCATCAGTGCATGGCGCCCTGTCAGGGCTGTATCACAAAAGAAGAGTACTGCGCGCGGGTGGAGCAGGCGTTGGATTTTTTGAACGGCAATTACCGGCCCGTTTTGAAGACTCTGGAAGAAAAGATGATGCAGGCGTCCGAGAATATGGATTTTGAGGAAGCGATCCGCTGCCGCGACCTGTATAACAGCGTAAAAAGTGTGGCGCAGAAACAGAAGATCACGGACAGCGGCGGGGAAGACAAAGATATTCTGGCGCTGGCAAAAGATGAAACCGATGCCGTGGTTCAGGTTTTCTTCGTGCGTGACGGAAAGCTGATCGGCAGAGAACATTTCTATATGACCCATGTTCAGGGATGCGATTCTGCACAGATCCTCCTTGATTTTGTAAAACAGTTCTATTCGGGGACTCCGTTTATTCCCAGAGAATTGATGCTTCAGGAAGAGATCGCGGATATTGAGGTGTTGGAGAAGTGGCTCAGCGGCCGCAAAGGCAGCAGGGTCTATCTGCGCGTGCCTAAGAAGGGCACAAAGGAAAAGCTTGTGGAACTGGCTGCGCAGAACGCCCGGCTTGTCCTGAGTCAGGATAAGGAGCGCATCAAGCGGGAGGAAGGCAGGACCATCGGCGCGGTCAAAGAGATCGCGGCGCTTCTGGAACTGGATCATATCAGCCGGATGGAGGCCTATGATATCTCCAATATCAGCGGGTTTGCCAATGTCGGCTCTATGGTCGTATTTGAAAAAGGAAAGGCCAAGCACAGCGATTACCGAAAGTTTCGTATCCAGTCCGTATCGGGGCCGGATGATTATGCCTGCATGAAAGAAGTGCTGACGAGGCGGTTTGTTCATGGCATGGAAGAAAAGGAAGAACTGGACCGCAAAGAGATCGACCATGCGCTCGGCAGTTTTACGAAGTTCCCCGACCTGCTGCTGATGGACGGCGGCAAAGGGCAGGTCAATATTGCGCTCCAGGTATTGGAGGAACTGCATCTGGACATCCCCGTCTGCGGCATGGTGAAAGACGACAATCATCGTACCAGAGGGCTGTATTACCGGAACGTGGAGATCCCTATCGATACCCGTTCGGAAGGATTTAAACTGATTACCAGAATACAGGACGAAGCCCACAGGTTTGCCATAGAGTATCACCGTTCCCTTCGTTCCAAGGCGCAGGTCAGATCGGTCTTGGACGAGATACCGGGCGTCGGACCGGCGCGGCGCAAGGCGCTGATGAAGCATTTCGGCTCGATCAACGAGATCAGGGAAGCGTCCGTGGAGGAGCTGTGCGGAGTGAAGGAGATCCCGGAACATATCGCTAAGCAGATACGGGAATATTTTGCGGAACAGGATAAAAGCGGTTGAGCAAAGGCGGTCACCCGTGTCAGGGCGGATACCCGCTTATTGCGAACCGCTTTTTAATATGATAAAATAGACGAAGATTCAGCGATCTGCGCCGCAGGGACCGAACGGTCCTTCAGAATGATTTACGGTACAAGCCGAAGGAATGGCTGTCCAAAGGCGCGGCATACAAGAACAAAGCGATACATACAAAAATATAAGGAGAGGGATATGGCGAGCATCAGTTTAACCAAGGTTATTGAAAAGTTTAAGTGGGAAAATCTAACACCGGAGATCGATATCTCCAAGATCAAAGTGACCCAGCCCGACATTAACAGACCCGCCCTTCAGATAGCGGGTTATTTCGAGCACTTTGAGGCGACCCGCATACAGGTGGTGGGGTTTGTGGAATATTCGTACATGAACGGATTGGACAGAGAAAGACAGATAGAGATATTCGAGAAGCTGCTTAACAATCCGATCCCCGGAATCGTGTTCTGCCGGGAACTGCATCCCAACGACCTGTTCAAAGAGATCGCAGTCAAATACGGTGTGCCGCTTCTCATGACAAAAAAGGCCACGTCGGCCTGCATGGCGGAGATCATCCGATGGCTGAACGTTCAGCTGGCTCCCTGTATCTCGGTACACGGCGTTCTCGTGGACGTATACGGCGAAGGCGTATTGATCACCGGCGAGAGCGGGATCGGTAAGTCGGAAGCGGCTTTGGAACTGATCAAAAGAGGCCACCGGCTTGTGACGGATGATGTGGTGGAGCTGAGAAGGGTAAGCGAAGACACGCTGGTCGGTTCGGCTCCGGATATCACCAAACACTTTATTGAACTGCGCGGTATTGGAATCGTGGATGTAAAAGCGCTGTTTGGCGCATCCAGCGTCAGGGATACACAGAACATCGATCTGGTCATCCGTCTGGAAGACTGGGATAAAGATAAAGAATATGACAGACTTGGTCTGGAAGAGGAGTATACGGAGTATCTGGGCAATAAGGTAGTGTGCCACAGCATACCGATCCGGCCGGGACGTAATCTGGCGATCATCTGTGAGTCGGCGGCGGTCAACCACCGTCAGAAGAAGATGGGCTACAACGCCGCGCAGGAACTGTATAAGCGGGTTCAGGAGTCTTTGGCGAACAAACGGGAAGAGGATGATTAGGCCGGGATCCGGTGGTCGGACAAAGGGAAGACCGGTTGGACCGGCGGACGACAGGTCAAATACGGAATAGGAGAGGATGGGATCAATAAGATGGCAAAGTATGTGTTCGGGGTGGACATAGGCGGTACTACCGTAAAGATGGGATTGTTTGACGTTGAAGGAAACGTGTCGGATAAATGGGAGATCCCCACAAGGACCGAGAACGGGGGAGTTCATATCCTGCCCGATATCGCGGCGGCCATTCAGGCCAAGATGTCGGAGAAAGGCATCGGCAAGGCCGATGTGGCAGGTGTGGGCGTGGGCGCTCCGGGGCCGGTTGACGGCGACGGGATCATCCACAAGGCCGTTAATCTGGGCTGGGGTGAGATGGATCTGAAAAAAGAGCTTACCGCGCTTCTGGACGGCATACATGTAGAGGGCGGCAACGATGCCAATGTGGCGGCACTCGGCGAAATGTGGAAAGGCGGCGGACAGGGACATAAGGATCTGGTAGCCGTTACGCTCGGAACCGGCGTCGGCGGCGGTATCATCATAAACGGCCGTATCATGACAGGAGCGACGGGATCGGGCGGCGAGATCGGACATATCCATGTGGAAGATCATGAAACGGAAGCGTGCGGCTGCGGCAATTACGGGTGCCTTGAAGAATATGCTTCCGCTACGGGCATTACGAGGCTTGCCCGCAGAAAACTTCAGGCCAGCGATAAGGACAGTATTCTGCGGCAGGGCGAATTGTCGGCTAAGGCCGTGTTCGACGCGGTGAAGGCCGGAGATGCACTCGCGGTGGAGATCGCGGAGCAATTCGGAGAGTATCTGGGCAAAGGGCTTGCCGTGATCGCGGGCGTGGTCAATCCGGAAATCTTCGTGATCGGCGGCGGCGTATCCAAAGCCGGAGAGGTGCTGTTTGACTATATTCGTCCGTCCTTTGACAGAACGGTGTTTCATGGCTGCCGGGATACCAAGTTTGCGCTTGCCACGCTCGGCAACGATGCGGGCATCTACGGAGCGGCCAAGATGGTACTGGAATAAACAGGTGATGATACATATATAATATAAGCAGTAATCTGTGAAACGGATGGTATGGAAATTGGGCGCATCAAAGTATGATTATATTCAAACGTTGATTCCGGAAGAAAGGATCTTATTTCATGAAAACATGAAAGACTACACTACTTTTCGCGTCGGGGGCGAGGCGGAGTGCCTGATCCTTGTACAGCGGGAAGAGGAACTGGCCAAGCTGATCTACTATCTGAATCAGATCGAGCAGGATTATTTTATTCTCGGAAACGGCAGCAATCTTTTGGTGGGCGACAAGGGCTATCAGGGCGTAGTGCTGAAACTGAACGGTCCGATGGAGCAGATCACGGTGGAAGGGACGCGGGTCATTGCCAAAGCAGGGGCGCTGCTTTCCCGCGTGGCCGTCACGGCCAGAGAGCACGGCCTGACCGGTCTGGAGTTTGCCGCGGGCATACCGGGCAGCATCGGCGGCGGTGTCGTGATGAACGCAGGCGCCTATGAAGGCGAGATGAAACAGGTCGTGGAAGCCGTCCGCGTGATGGACAGCGCCGGGCAGGTCACGACGCTGGATAACGATACCATGGAGTTTGGATACCGTACGAGTATTATCCGGAACAGGCCCTATATCGTTTTGGAAGTCGTTCTCGGTCTGGCGCCGGGAAACCGTGAACAGATCGCTGCCAGAATGGAAGAATTGATGCAGCTGCGCAAGAGTAAACAGCCGCTTGAATACCCCAGTGCGGGTAGTACTTTTAAACGCCCGGAAGGTCATTATGCGGGCAAACTGATCATGGACGCGGGGCTCCGCGGATTCCGCATAGGCGGTGCGCAGGTGTCGGAGAAACATTGCGGATTTGTGATCAACGCCGGTCATGCCACGGCGGCGGATATCAGAGAAGTGATCGAGGAAGTTCAGGAACGGGTAAAAGAGAAATTTCATGTTGCACTGGAGCCGGAAGTGGTCTTCTTGGGTGATTTTTAGGAGTGATCAGCTATGAGATTTGTTGTTGTAACCGGTATGAGCGGATCCGGCAAAAGGACCGCCATGAAGATGTTGGAGGATGTGGGATTCTACTGTGTAGACAATCTTCCGGTCCCCCTGATAGAAAAGTTTGTGGAACTGGTCGCCACGCCCAACGGGGAGATCAATAAAGTTGCACTGGGTCTGGACGTGCGCGCCGATCAGCCGTTCGGCGACGCGCAGCTTATTCTGGACAAGCTGCGGGAAAACGGATATATGTTTGAGATCCTGTTTATGGAAGCCAGTGATCCCGTTCTTCTCAAACGGTATAAAGAAACAAGGCGTATGCACCCCTTATCGCCGGACGGAAGAGTGGAAGAAGGCGTGCATAAGGAGCGGGAGATCCTGCAGGGCATCAAGAAAAAAGCGGATTATGTCATTGATACGTCCAATCTTTTGACAAGGGAATTAAAAGAAGAGATCGATCATATCTTTGTACGGAATGAAGAATATAATTCGCTGATGGTTTCCGTTGTGTCCTTCGGGTTCAAATATGGAATCCCGGCGGATGCCGATCTGGTATTTGATGTCAGGTTCCTGCCCAATCCGTTCTATATCGACGAACTGAAACATAAGACCGGCAACGATAAAGAGGTTCAGGAGTATGTGATGAATTTTGCGGAGGCGTCGCTGTTTCTGGATAAATTGACGGATATGCTCGGCTTCCTAATCCCCAACTATGTCAAGGAAGGAAAACATCAGCTGGTCATCGGCATAGGGTGTACCGGCGGCAAGCACAGAAGCGTCACGCTTGCCAATGAACTTTACGCCAAGATGAAGGATCACGGGAACTATGGTACGAAGCTGTATCATAGGGATATCAAACAGGGAGTATAGTGTGCCATGTCGTTTTCCGGATCAGTGAAAGAAGAACTTGCGACCCAGATCAGTCCGGCCCGGCACTGTCAGCTGGCGGAACTGGCGGCGCTGCTGCATTTCTGCGGAAGCACCGTCGAGGAGGGAAGACACCTGTGCCTTGATACGGAAAATGAGGCGGTTGCGAAAAAAAGCTTTACAATATTCAGAAAAACATTTAATATAGATAATGTTGTAATGGGAGCAAAGAGTCGGCTCCTGCCGGATGATGAAGCGGAGGCGAAAGTGCTGCAGGCTCTGCATCTGGTGGAAAAGGACACGGGGACGATAACGGTCGGGGAACCGGTCAGTTCTCTCCTTATTAAAAACTCCTGCTGTGCGCGGGCGTATCTTAGAGGGGCCTTTTTGAGCATCGGTTCCATGAGCGATCCTGAGAAGAGTTATCATCTGGAATTTGTCTGCAGCCGCAGGGCTCAGGCGGAGCAGCTTATCAGGATCATCAGGGAGTTTCAGATAGACGCCAAGAGTATCAGGCGTAAGCGTTATTATGTGGTATATATTAAAGAGGGTACCGGTATCGTTGATCTTCTCAACGTGATGGGTGCGCATGTAGCCCTGATGAATCTGGAGAATCTCAGGATCGTCAAGGAAATGCGCAATTCCATTAACAGGCGCGTCAACTGTGAAACGGCGAATATCTCCAAGACCGTCAATGCCGCGTCGAAACAGATCGAAGATATCCTCTTGATCAGAGAGAAATACGGATTTGACAATTTACCGGATAATCTACGGCAGATGGCGGAGATCCGGCTGGAATATCCGGATGCCGCGCTGAAGGAACTGGGCGGGTATCTGGAACCTGCCGTTGGGAAATCGGGTGTGAATCATAGATTGCGCAGGCTGAGCGAAATTGCTGATAGGATCAGGTCATAAAAGGAGGAGAATATTATGATACAAAAATCTATCCGGATCAAACTGGAAACCGGGTTGGAGGCCAGACCGGTTGCGATGCTGGTTCAGGTGGCCAGTCAGTTTGAGAGTAGTGTGTACATTAATGCGGGCGACAGAAAAGTCAACGCAAAAAGTATCATGGGCATGATGAGTCTTGGATTGGACAGCGGCGAGGCAGTAACGGTGGCCGCCGACGGAAAAGACGAGGAAGCGGCAGTTGCGGAGATCGAGAAATTTTTAAGCGGCAGATAGACCGGCAGCCCGCGGCATGACAATCGGATAAGGCAGAAAACAAAGGAGATTTCCGCGCGGAGATCTCTTTTTTATTTATTGCTTCCTTAGGCGCAGAGTGATAAAATGTTCTTGCGCCACAGCAGATCCGTACATGCGGCGCTGCGGCGCCGGAAAAGCGGTTTGGTACATATGATCGGAGGCGGACATGGGACAAAGGATGTTGTTTATCTATAATCCGAGAGCGGGAAAGGCACAGATCAGAAGCAACCTGTTAGATATCATAGATATATTTGTGAAAGCCGGTTATGAAGTGACCGCATACCCCACGCAGGCGGCGGGCGATGCCATCAAGGCGGTCGAAGAACGGCGCAGCGGATACGATATCGTAGTGTGCAGCGGCGGTGACGGTACGCTTGACGAAGTAGTGACCGGCATGATGCGCTGCGATGAAATACTGCCCATCGGTTATGTGCCTGCGGGAAGCACAAACGATTTCGCAAACAGTCTGGGTATCCCCAAAGGCATGATCAAGGCGGCGGATGTAGTCGTGAACGGAGATGATTTCGCCTGCGATATAGGTTCTTTTAACAATAAAAGTTTTATTTATGTGGCGGCGTTTGGACTTTTTACAGACGTATCCTACGAAACGAATCAGGATATCAAAAATGTTCTAGGACATGCGGCGTATCTTCTGGAAGGCGTCCGAAGACTTCCGGCCGTGCGCTCTTACGCGCTCAGGATCTCATATGACGACAGAGTGATCGAGGGAGAGTTCCTGTACGGCATGGTCACGAACTCCTATTCCGTCGGGGGATTCAGAGGGCTCACCGGGAAGGACGTGCTCTTGGATGACGGCCTGTTTGAAGTGATGATGGTGCGCAAGCCCAACAATCCGCTTGATCTGAACAATATCATCCGGGCGCTGGTGGATAAACGTGTCAAGTCGGAACATATCTATACCTTTAAGACATCGCATCTGGTCGTGGAGAGCGAAGAGCCCGTCGCATGGACTTTGGACGGAGAGTTTGGCGGGGATCACACAAAGGCCGTGATCCAAAACCGGAACCGGGTACTGCATATCAAGATCCCGTCCGGTCCAGCCTGATATTATTTCCTGTGCGCCCGGCTGATATTATTTTCTGAGAATATGTTTGCGTAAGGCCAAGCTTTGCGGTATAATAAAAATCGAAAGTTATTAACCGGACAGTGATCCGGTCAAAATAATCATAAATTAAGAAAGGTGGTAAGAACAATGCCATTAGTAACAACTACTGAAATGTTCAAGAAGGCATACAATGGCGGTTATGCCGTTGGTGCGTTCAATGTCAACAACATGGAGATCGTTCAGGGTATCACAGAGGCGGCAGGCGAATTGAACAGCCCTGTTATCCTTCAGGTTTCCAAAGGCGCGCGCGCTTATGCGAACCATACTTATCTGGTGAAGCTTGTAGAAGCAGCGGTTGCTGAGAACCCTCAGATCCCGATCGCTCTTCATCTGGACCACGGCGATACGTTTGAACTGTGTAAATCCTGTATCGACGGCGGTTTTACTTCCGTTATGATCGACGCGTCCTCCAAGTCCTTCGAGGACAACATCGCACTGACAAAACAGGTCGTAGAGTATGCCCATGCAAACGGCGTAGTAGTAGAGGCAGAGCTTGGTACACTGGCAGGTGTGGAAGATGAAGTAAAAGTAGAGGCCGGCAAAGAGATGTATACCCGTCCTGAGGAAGTTGAGGAGTTCGTATCCAGAACCGGATGTGATTCTCTTGCGATCGCTATCGGTACTTCCCACGGCGCATATAAGTTTACGGCTGCACAGTGCACGAGAAACGCGGACGGCGTTCTTGTTCCGCCCCCGCTTCGTTTCGACGTATTAGAGGAGTGCATCAAGCGCCTTCCCGGTTTCCCGATCGTTCTTCACGGTTCGTCTTCCGTTCCGCAGGAGTTTGTCAAGATGGTGAACCAGTACGGCGGCAATATGCCTGATGCGGTAGGTATTCCGGAAGAGCAGCTTCGTAAAGCTGCGGAACTTGCCGTATGTAAGATCAATATCGATTCCGATATCCGTCTTGCAATGACAGGTAATATCCGTAAATACTTTGCAGAGCATCCGGATCACTTCGATCCCCGCCAGTATCTGAAACCGGCTCGTCAGGCCGTTAAGGATATGGTTGCTCATAAGATCAAGAATGTACTTGGTTCTGACGGTAAAGCTTAAATATTCTAAGATCGGTAAGGACCCCTTCCGGACGGAAGGGGTCTTTTTTCCAAAAAAGATTACGGATCAAAACCGGCAGGGATCGGAGAGGGAGGAAAGGGAATGAACATCTATTTGCTGCGCCACGGAGAAACGGATTGGAACCGCGAAGGGCGTATTCAGGGGCGTACCGATATCGGCATGAATGAAAAAGGCCGAGAGCAGATCCGCCGTGCGTCAGAGGCGCTTGCATCGTTTTCGGAGGATATAGAGGTTATTCTGACAAGTCCGCTGTCAAGAGCCTGTGAGAGCGCCCGGATCGCCGCAGACAGACTGGGTTATCCGGCAGAGGATATCATTGTGGAGCCGCTTTTGATAGAGCGCAGTTTTGGTGAGGGAGAAGGTCTGACGGAAAAAGAACGGCACCAAAAATATCCCGATTCTCCGCAGGGCCATCTTTATCCCGGCATGGAAACCGTGGAAGAGCTGTTGGCGCGGGCGCGAAAGGTTTTTGATAAGATCACGGAAACATATCATGATAAAAAGAATGTGCTTGCGGTCTGCCACGGCGCGATCCTGTTTGCGATCATGTCCGCCGCTACGGATGGAAAGATCGTCTATTGGGGCGATCAGATCACGCTGAAACAGGGCAATATCCATCTGCTCAGATACCAGGAGGGAGTGGTGGAAGCTGCGGAGTATAGCGGAGAAGAAGCCGCGTGGCGCTATGTGGCGGATTCCAAAAATTCCCTGATCGCGCCGTAATACGCCTCCGGGTCTTTATCCTGCGGCTGTCCGTGGCCTGCCCCTTCGATGATCAGCAGTTCCTTGGGGCAGGATGCGGCATCGTATAAGTCCTTCGACATCTGTACGGATATCATGGCGTCGGCGGAGCCGTGGATGAAAAGCGTCGGCGTATGGCTTTTTCTGACGGCGTCGAGCGCCGAGGCATCCATCAGATCATATCCGCCGCGCGCAAGCAGCGCGATCCGCGCGGAATCCACCAGCGGAAAAGCAGGCAGATGGAACCATTCCTTGATCTTATCGCCAAACATGGAATAAGCATCCGTGTAGGCGCTGTCCGAGATGACGGCGCTGATATGCGGCGATATGTTTTCCTCACCCGTCATCATCAGCGCGGCGGCGGCTCCCATGGACTGGCCGTGGAGCACGATCTCGGTATCCGGATCCTGACTGACTATGTAATCGATCCACAGCTCACAGTCAAAATGGTCTGTCCACCCCATTCCGATAAAATCCCCTTCGCTCTCGCCCTGACAGCGCATGTCGGGGACGATCACATGAAATCCCTGCTCTGCATACCAACAGGCAAAAGGGTACATCTCCTCTTTCCATCCCGTGTAGCCGTGCAGTACGAGCGCCCACTTATGGGACCCGGCGCTGTTTTCCGGGGATTTTTGCCCGGCGGACGCACCTGACTCTGCCGTATTCTGCTCGTCTGCCCTATCGGGGAAAAATTCTACGGCTGTCAGCGTATAGCCATCGCCGGTAACGGCGGTGAGCTTCTGCAATCTTACGGTCTTAAGCCATTCGTTTGTGTGGTTTAAGGCAAGCTGCCGGTTTATCTGGATATCGGAGGTCTGCACCTGTGCGGCGTAGCTTTCATCGGTGATGCGCTGAAACGATTCCAGTCTGCGCATAAAAGAAGGCACCAGTGCGGCGCTCACAAGAAAATTCACCAGAACGATATAAAATATGGCCGCCAGTAAGACTACAACAGCCAGTATCCTAAAGACTCTGCGTTTTTGCTTCAATCTTACCATTTCCTTTGTACGATCTCTCTTTTTCTATTTTACTATACCGCACTCCTTTTAGCCAGTCGTATTGTATTGTCAGTTATGGAATTTTTTCTCAGGCCGCTTATTCTGAAGGCCGGTGTCTTCCGCGGGAAAGATAGTGTGAAAAATCACACGGATAATGCATGATAATCAATGTGATATTATATTATCAAAATGATAATATAAATTGACAAGTTAAAATAATTATAATATGATGAAAAAGGTTTGATAGTTTTTTTACACCGAAAAATTTGCTGTAATGAATGGAACAGCAGCCGTAAAAATGCAAATAGGAAGAGGCTTTGGGATACTGAGGAGATTTCATCATGATTATAGGAAGAATACATAAAAAGACAGAAGAAGTGGGCGCTGTTAATTGTCTGGAAGGTATGTTTATAAAGAGCGGGTATATCATATTGCAGAAACAGTATGGATTTGCAAAATGGCATTACAGTCCATATCAGTGGAGAGAATATCTCCAGAAAACGGCAGCTTATATCAATGAGCATGGAGCGGAAAAAGTTGTAGATATCGGCTGCGGGCTTGGCGGGCTGTTAAGACATCTCAATGCACAACAGCGGATTGGGATGGACATCCACGAGGATGTGATCTTGGCGGCAAGAAAATTGGCATCCAGACGAAGACGGGATATTTCCATTACATACCGGGTCGGCACCTTTGATCATGTGATCGATGAAGGCCGTATTGATTATGTGATAACGCTTGGATTTACACACGGAGGAAGAGAAACCACATGGGTGGAGCCTTATCATAAGATTGCGCAAAAAAATGATGTGCGGCATTTTGTGGTCGATACCGTGCCGGAAGACGGCAGCAGCCATTATCTTGATTATGCGAAAATACTGCCCTCCAACTATGTTAAAATAGAATGTATGGGGCCGTTTTTGGGCGGCCGCTGTGTTGAGATCTGGGAAAAGAGATAAATCGGCGCGGGCGCATTTGCGGTATTGCGCATAAGCCATCACGGCCGGGGAGCAGCCTTTGGATGTGTTCCCTATCGATATCCGGGGAATAAATTTATATCTGACTCTTTTTCAGAGATTTAAAATATTCGATCAATTCATATAAGATCATGATTTCTTTTTCACTCAGTGACGAGATGTCCAAAGAAACATTTTCATTCATTCCCAGTAAATAATCCGTAGAAACATGAAAGAGTCTGGCCAGATCAACGATCAGGGATGTTGACGGGACGGAAATCCCCATCTCCCACGCATTAACGGAACTTCTTGTCACGTTAAGCTTTTTTGCCAGCGAAGACTGTGTAAGATTATTTTTTTCGCGTAATTGTTTTATTCTTTCCGATACCATGATTTATCCTCTTTAACCAATCATATTATGGTCAAAATGACATTACATTATCAAAATGATAATATAAATTAACATTGTGCCAAACCTTTTTTCTCAGGGGTCTTCTCAAAATCGGTCAACGGATATACAATGTGCTTGACTAAGCGGTCAACGGAGGACAGAAATGAACGAAAAGTTCTTTTCCCTGCCGCAGGAAAAGCAGCAGGCGATCATCAATGCGGGATACCGCGTATTTTCACAAAACTCCTATAAAAACAGCCCCATGAGCGAGATCGCAGCGGAGGCGGGTATCAGCAAATCGCTGTTGTTCCACTATTTTCAGAATAAGAAAGAACTGTATTTTTTTCTATGGGACAAGTGCGCTGAAATGACCATCGAGATCCTGACGCAGTACGGCTGTTATGAGCGGGCGGAACTGTTTGAAAGTATGGAGCGGGGGATGCGGGCAAAGATGGAGATCATCCGCCGATATCCCCACATGGCGGATTTTACCATCAAGGCGTTTTATGAAAAAGATCCGGAGATAAGCGCAGCCATTCAGGAGAGTTATCACCGGTATTTTAACTTCAAAGCGGACGAAGTCCGGGTAAATCTCGATCCGGAGCAGTTTATCCCCGGACTGGATATCCCGCAGATGTACCAAGAAATGTACTGGGCCTCGGAGGGATACCTCTGGGAAATGGTGCAGCGCGGGGACGTTGACATGAAGCGGATGGAGAAGGATTTTACGAAGCTTTTGGCATTTTGGAAAAGTATATATCTGCGGAAGGAGTAAGGAACGTGGATGCCATCAGAACAGACGGACTGACAAAATATTACGGTAAAGCGCGGGGCATTGAACAGATCGATCTGATTGTCCCACAGGGCGGTTTCTTCGGATTCATCGGTCCCAACGGCGCGGGCAAATCCACTACAATCCGCACGCTGCTGGGGCTGATCAGGCCGAGCGCAGGCAGGGCGCAGATCATGGGACTGGACGTTGTGAAGGAAAGGGAAGAGATTCTGAAACGGGTAGGATATCTGCCGTCGGAAACGGCTTTTTATCCTCGGATGAGTGTGCGGGAGGCACTGAAGTTTTCCGCTGATCTGCACAGGCAGGACTGCCGGAAGGAGGCAGACCGGCTGTGTGAACGCCTGCATCTTGATGTGGGACGCAGGATAGACGAACTCTCTTTCGGCAATCGAAAGAAAGCCGCTATTGTGTGCGCGTTACAGCATGAGCCGGACCTTCTGATCCTTGACGAACCCACCGGCGGACTTGACCCTTTGATGCAGAGGGAGTTTTTTGCTATCCTGCGGGAACGTAATCAGGCGGGAGCGACGATATTTTTGTCGAGCCATATCCTATCGGAGGTACAGCATAATTGTTCTGACGCTGCCATTATCCGGGAGGGCAGGATCATTGCTTCCGGCAGCGTAGAGGAACTTTCGCGCACCGGTACGAAGCGGGTCAGCGTCCGCGGGACTCTGGACTGCAGCGCTCTTTCCGGCGTCAGGGATCTGCAGATATCGCAGGGGCACACGGATTTTCTCTATAGCGGAAATATGCAGAGTCTGCTTCAAACTGCGGCGCTAGGCGATATTCAGGATATCTCCATTACCGAGCCGGATCTGGAAGAGGTATTTCTGCATTATTACGGAAAAGGGGGCGATGAAGAATGACTGTTTTTTGGCACGAGCTTCGGCAGGGCAGGACCGCCTTTGTAATCTGGACGGCCTCGATTGCCTTCCTGCTTGTCATTTGTATTTTCTTGTTTCCGGAAATAAAAGACGAAATGGGAACCGTGGGCAATATGTTCGCTTCCATGGGCAGTTTTACGGCCGCGTTTGGAATGGAACGCTTAAACATTGGAACGCTGACCGGATTCTATTCCATTGAGTGTGGAAACATTCTCGGACTCGGCGGCGCATTTTTTGCCTCGCTGACCGGCGCATCCATCATCTCAAAAGAGGAAAAGGACAAAACGGCGGAGTTTTTGCTGACACATCCTGTTTCAAGAATACATGTCATCACGGAAAAACTGGCGGCGGTTCTGACGCAGGCTGCGGCGATGGACGTTATCATTTTCATTCTGTCGGTGCTGTCGATAAGATCGATTGGGGAGGATGTCCCGTGGAAAGAAATTTTACTGCTGCATGGGGCATATTACCTTCTTTGGCTTGAACTTGCGGGTATCTGCTTTGGACTCTCCGCTTTTCTCTGCCGGGGCAGCATGGGGATCGGCTTAGGACTTGCCGCCGTGATGTATTTTTTGAATCTGGTGGCAAATATATCAAAACAGGCAGAATTTCTGAAATATATCACACCTTTTGCATATTGCGAAGGCGCCGACATCCTATCCGACGGATGTCTGGACATAAGACTTGTCCTGATCGGGATGTCGTTTGCGGGTATAGGCATCGCGGCAGCGTACATCCGTTATGCTGCGAAGGATATTCACGGATGATCCCATAAAAAATCCACCTTTGATCCTAATGAAATCAGAGGTGGATTTTTGCATCTGAAACGGTCAGCTGCCAGAAGCGTTATCAGCAGCGCTCCCCGCAGCCTTTCCTGTGAGGTTACAGCAGTTATTCTGCGTGTTCCTCGTTGATATCCGGAAAAACAGAGAGCATCGGTTTCACATCTGTCTTCTTGTGGATCACGCGGGCCACATAGTTCTTCGTGATCTTCATGACGAGGGGTGACAGACACAGAACGCCGATCAAGTTCGGCATTGCCATCAGCCCGTTGAAGGTATCGGACAGATCCCACGCAAGACTCAGTTTCATGGTAGCGCCGATAAAGATCATTACGATGAACACAAGGCGGTACGCGATAATGGATTTCGTGCCGAACAGGTACTCCCATGCTTTTGTGCCGTAGTGGCTCCAGCCCAGTACCGTGGAAAATGCAAACAGCAGGATAGCGATCGCAATGAACATCGGACCAAAGGAACCGAATACGGTGGCAAACGCTTCTCCTACCAGCGCCGAGTCCGCCGATTCACTTAATACCGCGCCGGTTTCCAAGTCGATCAGCCCGGAAGAAAGAACCGCAAACGCTGTCAGCGTACATACGACCATCGTGTCCGCAAACACTTCAAAGATACCCCACATACCCTGACGTACAGGCTCTTTTACATTGGAGTTTGAATGTACCATAACGGAAGAACCAAGGCCGGCCTCATTGGAGAATACGCCTCGCTTCATACCCCATGTAAGCGCCATCCTGATGCCGGAACCGACGATACCGCCGCCGACCGCACGCAGTCCGAACGCGCCCTTGAAGATCGCGCCGAATACCGCGCCTGCATGACCGATATTAACAAAGAAGATTACGAGTGCGCCGATGATATATGCAATCGCCATAAAAGGGACCAGTTTCTCGGTAACGGATGCGATTCTTTTAAGGCCGCCCAGAATGACCAGAGCCGCGAGGATCATCAGCACTACGCCGGTTATGGCAGGAGAGATCGTAAATGCCGCTTTCATATTGGCAGCAATGGAATTGACTTGGCTCATATTGCCGATACCGAAGGATGCAAGCAGACAGAAGACGGAAAACAGAACCGCCAGAACCGCGCCGATCTGTTTACAGCCCTTGTAGGAACCGAGGCCGTCCTTTAAGTAGTACATAGCGCCTCCGCACCATTCGCCCTTGGAATTCTTACGGCGATAGTAGATACCGAGCACGTTTTCGGAGTAGTTTGTCATCATGCCGAAGAAAGCTACAACCCACATCCAGAAGATGGCGCCCGGTCCGCCCGCGATCAGCGCGCTGGCAACGCCTACGATATTGCCTGTGCCGATGGTAGCAGCCAGTGCCGTACACAGGGACTGAAACTGCGATATCGCCTTGTCGTTTTTGCCGGTATGTTTGGTGATATGTTTGTCACTGAAGATACCGCCGATCGTATTTTTCCACCAGTGTCCGATGTGGGACAACTGGAAGAATCTGGTCAGTATGGTCATCAGGATGCCTGTGCCTACAAGCAGGATCAGCATGGGGATGCCCCATACGAAACCGTTGACCGCACTGTTGACTTTCGTGATAAGATCCACGAGTCCGCTCATAATAGTTTCCTCCTTTTTCTGTTCCGTAAAAAAGCGCAGACACACAAAAAATATGTCTACGCTGACATTCGGAAAACATTATTTCTTCTTTAATATGTATGTTACATTGCGTAAAGTATAACATACATGCAGCAGGATGGCAAGAATAAATTGTATACATGGATATTTGGATAAATGGGAAATTACCCCATAAAAGGGAGGATGCCAAGTAAAGAATAATCTTTACTTGGCATTTATTATGAAAAAGTTTTAATTAATCAGTAAACTTGATTTTCATCTTTGCTGTAATATAAGTATATGTAAGAGAAATGTCTAAAAAATGATTCTCACATGAAGTTTTTTTAAATTAAATATGAACAAATTATGAACGACGGTGCATGCGGATCTGTGACGCGGACGAAGCCGAGGCGATGCGTATAGAACAGAGAGGGGACGGAAGGGGGACAAGCTGGATATTTTTGAAAAGGACGGAGCCATCTGTATGCTGTCGGTCGTCGTTTACCCGAAGAAATCTCACTCGTTTACCTCCCTCAGCCTGTCCACTACGCTGTGTCTGCACATTTGCATATAGCTTATGACAGGAATAACCGCCGCAAGCACAAACAGTATCGGTATGACGATCAGGATCGGCGCGATAATGAAGTGATAGCTGAAATATCCGCTTACATTTTCTAATGTGTGCATCAGCGCATAAGTGAGCAGACTGCCGAATGTAAGCGTGAGCAGGGCGGTAAAAAGAATGTAGAACGCGCCTTCGCCCATCAGCATTTGTTTTAGCTGTTTTCCCGTCATGCCCACAGACTGCAAAATCGCAAGCTCCTGCCGCCGTGACCTGATAGACGTAATAATTGCGTTGATAAAGTTTAATATTCCAATCAGCCCAAGAATAAAGCTGAGCAGACCGCCCACAAGCAAAAAGGTGCTTTGCGTGCCGTTAAATTCGTCAATATAGGACTGCTTTGAACGATAGTCAAGGGCGGTATTGACGCTCCCGCAATAATTTTTAAGCTGCGCGTCAACAGCGTCGATCTTATCCGGCTCGACGTTGAAGGCAAGATTCATAGCGCCCGTTTCACCCGTGAGAGAGATAAATTCCGAAGAAGGCAGAGTGAAATACGCGTCAAATCCGTGACTGTGACCGGGACTGAGAGCGTCGGGAATACACCCAAGCGCCATAACTTCATATTCCTTTGGCTGTCTGTCTTGCTCTATAAGGGTAACTTTGTCGCCGATCTCCCAAATTTTTCTGCCGGTTGCAAGTCTGCCGCCCAAAGCGGCAACGATATAGCGTCCGCTTTCAAATTTTTCGCGCTCGAAATTCCCCTCGATAATTTTCATTTTACTTTCCGCAAATCCGTCTGTGCCGTAAATATGGGAACACATCTGCCCCTGATCAAGATAATGATTCGATTGCAGCAGGTGCATTGCGTCAGCACCGTTCGCCGCACACTCGTCTAAAAGTTCCTTTGCCTTTTGCCGTTCGTTATCGTTCAATATATGCTGATACTCACGCATATACACATGACTGGTTTCGGTGATTCCGTCAAGCGTTTCCAAGGCGTATTGCACATCCGGCGTAATGCTTTTGAAATTACCTGCGCCGCTGAAGCTGCTGAGAATGGCAGCGTCCGTAACGTAAAAATCGGATATAATGTTATCCTGCAGATATTTGTCCATATCAAAGCCGTGTGCAAACGAAAACGTGGCGTTCAGCAGAATGAGCGCTAAGGAAAGTGAGGACGCTGCCGCGGCGGTTTTCTTTTTTGTCCTGCTTAAATTTGCGACCGCCATTGACAGCGGCGTAACTCTGCGGGTACGTTTACGCTTTTTCCTGACGGAAGATTTGTCATTATACCTTGCCGCTTCCACTGGCGATATGCGGCATACCAATCTGCACGGTTTCAGGCAGCTTATCCATACGGTAATCAGCGTAAAGATTCCGCTTCCGACGAAAATGAAAGGATTTACGGATATGGTATAAACCTCTGTGTCGGTTATGCCTACAAGCGCCGGAACAAGGAGCGCGGACAGCGCATACCCGATAAGAAGTCCAATCGGTATTCCGATTACGGATAAAAGCAGCGCTTCACGGTGGACCAGCTTTTTTAATTGTCTGTTTGTTGTTCCCACCGTTTTCAGAAGCCCGTAAAACTTTATTTTTCCGTTTACGGAAATATAGAATATGTTATAAATAACGAGATAACCCGAAAGCATGATGAGCGCGAGAAGCCCGACGATCAATGCGATCGTAAACATATCCACGGTGTCCGACATATACGCCCAGTTTACGCCCTCGTTTACCTCCGGGCCGAAGCCGCAGCGCTTACTCAAATCCGACATTTGTTTCTCTATATTCCATGCGGAGCGAAACCACAGTGATACGTTTACGCTGCCGGATTGCGGAAATGCATCCGTTTCCTGCCCGTCCTGACATACGGGAGCAACTGCGTCCGAATATTCGCGGGATAAATACGCTTCGTTCTCGTCAAGCACAAGCTCGTTTTCCCAAAAGCCGCAAAGCGTAAAATCCTCTCTGTACTTCTCACCGTTTACCGTAAATTCGAGCGGAACTGCCGCGCCAAGCTCATGAGGAACGCCCAAAGCGTCAAGCACGTCGGTCGTAGTCGCTATGTCAAGCCGTTCTTTCGGTAATGTTCCCGTAGTCGGCACAGAAAACGACCACTCCGCCGCTTTTTCCTCGGTATAACGTATTTGGGTGGGTGTTTTGGCAAGCTCCGGATTTTCGGCAATTCCAATTATAATATTGTAGGAAATGTCCTTAACCTCCGGGTCGGCTGCAATCTTCTCATATTTTGGCATACTGATAAACTTATATCCGCCGTGCGCCTTTGTACCGACCATTCGCATTGTTTCAAGCTGAAACGATTCGATCATACTTGTCCCGACAGAGAAAAGCGCCGTGAACATAACCGACGTGAGAACGATTGCGGCGACCACGATAATATTCCGCGCTTTTCCCGCTTTCAGCGAACGGCGCGAAAGCTTTGTAATTACTTTTGAATTTTTCACCTTAAACATTTGCGCCACCTGCGATTCTTCCGTCCTCGATGCGGATAATTCTGTCGGCCGTCTGCGCGATTTCCTCATTATGCGTAATCATGACGATCGTTTGGGAAAAGCGCTCGCTTGTGATTTTCAAAAGTCCCATAACGTCAAGGCTTGTTTTGCTGTCAAGGTTTCCTGTCGGCTCGTCCGCAAGAAGGATTGCCGGTTTTGAAGCAAGAGCGCGCGCAATCGCCGCGCGCTGCTGCTGTCCGCCGGATAATTGATTCGGCAGGCTGTTCATCTTTTCGGCAAGACCGAGCGTTTCTATGATATTGTCAATATGCTGTTTGTCGATTTTATTGCCGTCAAGCTCAATCGGCAATACAATATTTTCATATACGTTTAGTACAGGAACAAGGTTATAGCTTTGAAAAACAAATCCGATCTTTCGGCGGCGGAAAATCGTAAGCGCGTCGTCCTTGAGCGAAAAAATATCCTTGCCATCCACCAGAGCCTTCCCGCTCGTCGGACGGTCAAGCCCGCCGAGCATATGCAGAAGCGTTGATTTCCCGCTGCCCGATGTTCCCACGATCGCGGTAAATTCGCCGTCCGCAACGGTCAAATTTACCCCGTCGAGTGCCTTTACGGTCGTGTCGCCGCTGCCGTAGTATTTTTTTAAATCGATCGTTTTCAAAATTTCCATCATTACACCTCTTGTAAAAAAATAAAATCGAAGACAAAGAACAGTTTATCTTCGATTTTGTTTTACAATATAAATCTTTCTCAAATCTTTCGAGAATCTTACAGTTTAGAAAGATTTGCTGTTTTTGGTAAAAAAACAGAAAAGGTTGAGCCGTGTCCTATTTCGGATTCCGCTTTAATATATCCGCCCTGACGTGACAGGATTTCGCGCGCAAGATATAATCCAATTCCGACGCCGCGATCATCGTGAACGCGAGGGGAGCGATAAAACCTTGTGAATACTTTTGCCGTTTCTTCTTCCGTCATACCTATCCCTGTGTCCGATATATCGATTTTTGCGAACATTTCGTATTCTGCTGCCGAAACCGCCACCGCGCCGCCGGTCGGCGTATATTTTATCGCATTGTCTATTATGTTTGAAATCGCTTCGGCAGTCCATTTGAGGTCAAACACTGTGGTTATATCAGGAATATCCGCAAATGTTAAAGCCACGCCCTTTTCTTCTGCCGCGTCGGTAAAGTCGATGCTTTCCAACAGATCCTTTATGTTATTTTCCTTCGGCTCAGTGGTTATGATTCCGCTTTCAAGCCGTGAGATCTTTACGAGCGACTGTATCAAAAAATTCAGCTTGTCCGCTTGGTTTTTAATGTTTTTGAGCAGCTTCTGCGATTCCGTGTCAAGCGGCTTTTCGCTCAATAATTCTGTGTAAAGAGATATATTTGCAAGCGGCGTTTTTGTCTGGTGCGATATGTCGCTTACAAGTGATTTTACTGAATTTCGCTCGTCCTCGATTTTGCCGCGCGCCGTTTTTCCTGCCGATAGATACCGCCGCATTTTCGATTCGAGCTTCGACAGCTGCGTTTCGCTGAAATCATTTTCACGGAATGTTCCGTCGATTGCCGAATCAAGCATTTTATCAATGCTTTTTATTATCTGTGACGTGCGGAAATATATAAAAATCGCAAAACATATCAGTAAAATTATGATTGAAATTAAAACAGCGACCATTTTATTTCTCCCATACATAGCCTATTCCGTAAACCGTTTTAATTGGCGCGTCAGGCAGTTTCTCGCGCAGACGCTTTATTGTTACGGAAAGAGCGTTGCTCTCTACAAATTCCGCTCCGTCAGACCATACGCGGTCAATCAGCATTTCGCGGGATAACGTCACGCCGATATTTTTCACAAATAATTTGAGCAGCTTCTGCTCTGTTTTGCTGAGTTCGATCTGCCGCCCGTCCGAGAAAAATTCCAGCCTGTCAAAGTCGAATACCAGTTTGCTTATCCGAAAAACGCCGCTCTCATTCGTGCCGCGCCGCAGAACCGCATGAACCCTTGCCCTAAGGACCGCAAGTGAAAATGGTTTGGTAATATAGTCGTCCGCTCCAAGCTCCAACCCTGCAACAATATCATACTCCATATCGTTTGCCGTCAGGAAAATGACGGGCGTTTTGAAAGTTTGACGTACTTCGCGGCAAAAATCAAGCCCGTTGCCGTCGGGCAGATTTATATCGAGAATGATAAGAGAAACGGAATTATCCAAAAAGGAACGGGCTTCCGCTAAAGAATACGCTTGCTCGCATTTATAAGTATTGAGGGATAAGGCTATTCCGCTGTTCAAACTTTTATCATCTTCCACAATTAGTATCTTTTCCATACTTATCCTCCGTGGATATTTTTCTTAAAATAATATATTTAGCACAGATACTTGTCAACGATATGGACGGAAATAAAGAAGTTTAGAAATAAGCATTTTGAAAATGCCACATTCTCTCAATCCGATATTTTTACCCCTTTTATTGATAAAAAATTTGTCCCGAATCCTATATAAAATTCGGGACAATCCACATACCCCGCCAAAAGCAAGATCTTATATTTGCAGCAAATTGTAGATGTTTTCCGCCGCCATCCGCCAGAACGGATATTTGATAATGCCCGGAGTGCTATAGCTATTGCGCATCATTATGTTTTATTCATCCGCATCGTCCTCATCTCCCAGCTGTTTTATCTGATAAACGGCTTCGTGAATTTGAGCGTATTCCTATCAATTCCTTAAAGTACCAATTGGTATAACTTTGACTCCGTCTGCACGGCAATAAGCCATCTCGCCACCGGTAATAATGATAAGCAAATCCGGTTCTCTAAGCGGAACCTGCTTTTCCTTTTCGTTATATTTTTTAATCAAATTTGAAATTTCCAATAAATGTCTTGCGCCCTCCTCAATTTCACGGCTTCCCAGTTTGAATTCAATCAGCGCATATCTGCCGTCATTTAAATGAAGGACGGCATCTGCTTCCAGACCGTAACGATCATGGTAGTATGATAACTTTCCGCCTAAAGCCTGAGAATAAACTCGCAAATCCCGGATACAAAGATTTTCAAAAATAAAACCAAATGTTTTTAAATCCGTCTGCAAATACTCCGGCGACAATCCCATTGCAGCTGCCGGGATAGATGGATCGGTAAAACATCTTTTTTTCCCTGCACGGATAGTTGTTGCCGATCTTATAGCCGGACACCATGCGTCAATATCTTCGATTACAAACAGTTTTTCCAATGCATTCAGGTATGCATTCATTGTCACAAGCGTCATACTGTCCGCATTGGCTGCCACATCCTTATAAATATTTGCTTTTTTTGCCAGTGTGGAAACATTGCGGGCATAAGAGCGTAAAATCAAATTCGTCCATACCGGATTACGCTGCACGCCATCTACCGTTGATATATCCGATTCACAGATATTATTCAAATAATCTTTTGCAATCAGAAGTTTTGCAGTATCATTCTTTCGCTTCAGCGAAGCCGGCCACCCTCCGCGGCAGGCAGAAAAAATCAATTCCTCAACGGTAAGCTCAGAAATGATTCCATCAATATCCATATATGGATCATCAAATAATTTTTTCAGAGAAATCGCCCCATTCGATTCTTGCGACTCAAACAGGCTCATCGGATACATTTTCATTCTGGAAATCCGTCCTGTACCGGAATGCATAATATGATCGTTATCTACGGAAGTGGATTCGGTCAAAATAAATAATCCTTCCTCCTGTCGCTGATCTACTGCGGTCCTTATGGCATCCCACAAAACAGGCGCCACTTGCCATTCATCAATCAGTCGGGGATTATCGCCTTTTAAGAGGAGCGATGGTTTTGCAGAAGCCGTAGCAAGGTATCCTTCTCGTCTGTCCGGATCCTGCATACGAAGAATGCTTTTTGCCTTTTGTTCACCTGTAGTAGTTTTTCCACACCACTTAGGACCTATGATCAGAGCAGCCCCAAAAGCTGCCATACGCAAATCAAGTTCTTCATCTACCACTCTTGGTAAATATTCTCCCATAATACACGCTCCCAACATAACCACTTATTTTATCCAAATTATAGTATTTAAGGCAGATCCCGTCAACATTTATTTTGTGTTTTTGATGTATTTTGTTTTATTTTTTTGATGTATATAATTTTGCGTTTTTGATATTCATATTCTATGCATCATCTTCGACGGCGCGGCAAGACTGCTTACCGTACATATTTTGCTGTGACATGACATCTATTTTGTGTAAATTTGAAAGATCACATTCTCTAAATCCAATATTGTTTACCGCCTTCATTGAAAAAGTTATTGTCCCGAATTCTATATAAAATCCGGGACAATCTACATGCCTTTGACGTTACAGTTCATCTGAATCATCTGTTTCACCGAGCAATGCGCTTACGACTTCCCCGATATCCGCATTGACTATGATACTTCTGTCCGCGATCTCTTTCGGACAGACCGCCTCTCCGTAATTTACACATGCATATACGGCCTTTGGATTTTCCGCCGCCATCTGCCAGAACGGATATTTGATAATGCCCGGCGTGTTGCAGCTATTGCGCACCACTTTATGTAATTAAAGTTCATTGATCTGCTGTTCCAACATCTTGATACCGTACATCACAGAATCAAAAGACGGGATATCGCCGTATAACATATCCTTCATTGCATTATAATCTGCCGCCAGCGCATCCAGTCGGTATTCTGGCGGCGTCAGCTTTAGGGTGCCGGGGACAGCCTCGGCATATTTGGCCCACGCCCTCGGATAAAATTTCATTTTGAAATCCACCACCTTTTTCAGCAGATCCAGCTGGGCAAAGGCGGCGTCCTTTACGGGAGTCTGCGCCATACGGTACAGGTCGTAATAATGTCTGGAATACCGGTTTGGCATTGTCAGGTGTTCCGGCCGGTTGGCCTCATGGTGAAGGATCGTGGCCTTTTCCCAAAACGTCCGTTCCGGCGCCACAGTCAGGACCGGCGTAGACGGCTGCCCGAAAGCAGCCGGGTATTGTTCGGCGGCATAGGGCGTGATCTCTGCGGTCGTAGCCGGTGTCCATGCGGCCAGTGCGCCAATCTCCAGGCGGATCACCTGCAGCGTGGCCGGGTTCGTGAACAGCTTGGGATAAGCAAAAATAACGGTCTGTTTTTCTTCTTCATCCATGTGGATGTCGGCCTCGCGGCCGATTGCTTCGGATAATCCTTCCTTGATGGCAGGGCAGAAGGTTTCCGCCAGAAAGACCTCCGCACGGGCATTGGCCTCTTTATTGAAGGCGTCCTGCTTCGTGTTGGAGCGTTTCTCCCAGGGCTCGTCTTTGCCATACCCTAATACCCGCCAGTCCAGGATCAGGTCGATGTCCTCAGAAAACCGGCTGATCAGGTGGAAGGCTTTTGAGAGGCTGGTGCCGCCCTTAAATGTGATCGCTTCTTTCCAGGGCGAACGGTGGAACAGGTAATCCAGAGTAAAGCACACCCAAAAATCCTTTTCCACAATAGCGTCATTCATACCCATCTTATCGGCTGTATTCCTAAACAACTCTAATCGATCATTATCAGGAAGTTTCGCTATATTCCTCATTTCTTTTTCACACCTCCACAAATCTGGCGTATTGTATCATAGACCCAGTCCGTGCTTTCTGCCGCTTCGACCAGCATGGCAGCTTTATCATCCTCACTTAACCGGGAACGGAGAACCCTGATTGTCCCGGAAGTGACATTTTCCTTTCCCAAGGTTTTCAATGCCTGAATGACAAGAATCGTCATGTAGGAAAGTCCTGTGATCTCCTTATTGGTCCGGTGTTTGAACTCCAGTTTTGTATTGTTCCAGCTATACATCTTATAGGGCCCGTCGCTGATGTAAGACCACACCGCCGTGACCTGCGTGGACAAGCCTAACAAATTCAAAGCAGTATTGCCGCAAGGAGCAATCGTCCAATGATAGCTTCGTGCTAATGCCTTTGCGACAGCATCCGGATCCGCCGCAACATATTCATTCAAAAACTTGCTGAATTTGGGTTTTTCAAAAATCCCATTCAGGATCCGCCGCAGATTTCCATTCTGAACGAGCCGATATAAGGCAGATCGCACAGTGCCTGTATCCGCAATGTCTGCAAAATCAGAAGCGATAAAAAGAGTTCCATCTTCTGCAGTTAAAACGCGCTTCCGAATCTCCTGCATGTATCCTTCCGCCATTATCTTGCACCTCCTTTGCAACGAATATTATATATTATTCGTTGCATTTTTTCAAGTCACCTAGAAAATATCATTTCTGTTATTTTCTAAAAATTTCTCTACTATACACAGAACCAAGTCCTTTTATTTTTAGAAACACACAAAACAATAGTCATGGCATCTGTTTTGTGTGAATTTGAAAATGCACATTATCTAAATCCAATATTTTTAAATACCTTCATTGATAAAAATTTTGTCCCGAATTCCATATAAAATTCGGGACAATTCACCTACATCGCAAAATACCAAGCCTTATATTTGCAACGAATTATATATGTTTTCCGTTGCATTTTGTTTAAAGAAGAGAGATTTCAATATGTACTATTGTTTTTTATACTTTAATCTGCAAAACGAACTGCCACACCGAAGTTGTACCTTGCGCAATGGCAGCTCATCTGCATATTTTAGTTGCTTACCTGTCTTCGATATTCTTGCTTACATGCTTTCGATATTACAGTTCATCCGAACAGTCTGCTTCACCGAGCAATGCGCTTACAACTTCCCCGATATCCGCATTGACTATGATACTTCTGTCCGCGATCTCCTTCGGACAGACCGCCTCTCCGTAATTCACACATGCATATACCGCCTTTGGATTTTCCGCCGCCATCTGCCAGAACGGATATTTGATAATGCCCGGCGTGTTGCAGCCGACGCCCAATTCCATCAAAAGGATCCGGCGGTTCTGGTTTGACCATACAAAATCCTCATAGCGCTCCGCTGCCCTTTGCCATCCTTCGTCCTCCACGAATCGATTATCAGAACGCAGGTTCATTGTCATGGGTTTTCCGCAATGCGGACAGACGGGCAGAAGTTCGGAGGGGATCCGCATATCTTTTTGCCGCGCCAACATTTGCCGGATCACAGTTTCATTGTCGTAAGTTTCCCGGCAGCACGGCTCGCTGCATTGGAACAGCCCGTAGTCGCCCTGCGTGTAAAACAAACGCTTCTTATCGAAGCCGGCCCGTTGAAACTGATGGTCCACATTGGTGGTCAATACAAAGTAGTCCCTGCCTTCCACCAGTCTGCGGAGCGCCGGGTATACCGGATTCGGTGCATCCACATAACGATTCCAGTAAATGTGCCTTGACCACCATGCCCAGTATTCTTCCGGATCGGTGAAGGGATAGAATCCGCCGGAGTACATATCGGGAATATGGTATTTTTCGATAAAATCCGCAAAATGTTCTTCAAACCGTCTGCCGGAATAGGTCAGCCCGGCGGATGTAGACAGCCCGGCTCCTGCGCCGATCAGGATGGCGTCGGCATTTTGGATTGCCGTATATAATCGTTCAATTTTGTTCGAGAAGTTTTCGGTAGATTTGTTCGTCCTGCTCTTTGAAGACATTAAATATCACCTCGATCCGGCTCGCGGTCTTTGCCTTGTACTGCTTTACCGTTTGTACGGCGATCTCGGCCGCTTTTTCATTTGGAAAAAGGAATACGCCGGTCGAGATGCAGCAGAACGCAATGCTGCGCGCATCGTTTGCATCGGCGAGTTCCAGACAAGACTGATAGCAGGAGGCGAGCAGATCGCAATGACGCTGCGTCAGCTGTCCCTGAACGGCAGGGCCGACGGTATGGATCACATACCGGCAGGGCAGATTGAAAGCGGGAGTGATCTTTGCCTGCCCGCAGGGTTCTTCATGACCCTGCTTTTCCATGATCTCGGCGCAGGCCAGTCTTAACTGGATGCCTGCGTAGGTGTGAATACAGTTGTCGATACAGTTGTGGCAGGGCACATAGCAGCCGGTCATGCCGCTGTTGGCGGCGTTGACGATGGCACCGCACTCCAGTCTTGTAATGTCACCCCGCCAAAGATAGATGCCGTCACTTATTGGCTTTAAATCGCTGAGCCGCACAACGCCCTTCTGGTCCCGCACCGCCTGCAAATATTCGTCCTGTACTTTCATAAAACCGGCGCTGATCTTTCCGGGCATACGCATATTCATCAGGCTGCGCAGAAGCAGCCGCTGCGCCGTTTCTTCCGCAGGGATCTCCATGTCCCGATACCGGGGATTCTCTTTTTGCAATTCCTGTATTAAATATTTTCTCTGTTCCGCATGCTCCATCAAATCACCTCTGCGTGACCGTATGATCCGCGTTCCCATACAGGCTTCCCGCGCCGCCCGCCCGTGTCTGCGGTTTACATTGCCCTACATCAGGATCTTATCCGGTTCGGGATAGTCTGTACCGAACGTTTCCACCGTAACCGTTTTGATCTTCTGTTCTTCCAGCGGCCGGTCTTCATAGTCGGTTGCCGTTTCGGCGATCTTGTCAACATTTTCCATGCCTTCCGTCACTTTGCCGAAAGCCGCATAGGAGCCGTCTAAATGAGGGGCGTTCTTGTGCATGATAAAGAACTGGCTGCCCGCGGAATTGGGATGCATGCTGCGCGCCATGGAAAGAACGCCTGCCGTATGCTTTAAGTCATTGGGGTAACCGTTTTGGGCAAATTCTCCCCGTATGGAATAGCCTGGACCGCCCATGCCCGTTCCTTCGGGGTCGCCGCCTTGGATCATGAAACCTTTGATGACTCTGTGAAAGATCAGCCCGTCGTAGAATTTTTTGTTGATCAGACTGATAAAGTTGTTGACGGATATAGGTGCGATATCGGGGTAAAGTTCCGCCTTGATGATATCGCCGTTTTCCATCGTGAAAGTTACAATAGGATTTTGTGCCATTTTGCCTCCGTTCCGAAACACCCGCGAACAGGGCGCGGGTAGAATCCTGTTTAAAATTGATAATGCGGTATTTTGGCTGACATGCTAAAATAGCCATAACAATATTCATATTATAATATTATGAGGAAAAATTCAAATATGGAAAAATGGTTGAGAAAGGTCGGATCCAGAGCATGTTTCAAACAGCGGTCATATTGATGAAGCAGAATATTTTTCCGGCGCTTCAGTGTCTGGCGGATAATCTGGAAGCCCATGGGGTCCGGGTGGTCCGGGCAGGTCGTGCAGATACCGCCGATCTGCTGCCGACCGATGAAATTTCTGGATACGGCAGCTGTCTGTATATCACAGACGATGAAACTGTGTACCGTGAACTGAAAGAGCGCGGAAGGTATGTGCTCCCCTGTCGGCATGACCGGAACCGCGATGCGGATTTTGCAGACGCGCCGTATGTGATCGAGCAGATAGAGGAGCTCGGCTATGAAGAGATCGATATGGCATACCGGCGTCTGGCAGGTCTGCCGTGGGAGATTCTTACAACAAAACGTTGTATCATCCGCGAAACGGTCGAAGCGGATATTGACAGTTTTTACCGGATCTACGCGGAACCGGATATCACGGCTTATATGGAAGATCTGTATGCGGACAGGGATGAAGAACTGGCCTATATCAGGGACTATAGGGAAAAAGTATACGGCTTCTACGGCTACGGTATGTGGACCGTTCTCACGAAAGACGGAGATGTGATCGGCCGGGCGGGCATCAGCTGGCGGGAGGGGTTTGATCTGCCGGAACTGGGATTTGTGATCGGCGTTCCATGGCAGAGGCAGGGATACGCATACGAGGTGTGCAGCGCCATTATCGGATATGCCGGGCGGGAACTGGGTATGAGGAAGCTTCAGGCACTGGTCATGGAAGGAAACGGTAAGTCCGAATGTCTATGCGTGAAACTGGGTTTTCAGTATGTCCGGGACGCGGCGATCGACGGCGGCAGATACCGGCAGTTTGTCCGGGACATCTGAAACACTTGTCTATTGTTTTTTCGGCCAAACGATGATATCATTTTATATGTGTAAGATTTCAGGCACACTTTACTATTAACTTATGAGGGAAAAGGAGACAAAAGAATGAAAGGGAACAATTGGACGATCACGGACAGCAATGGCATGACCCATCAACTCGGTATTCAGATCAAAACTTTTGGCGGTCCGCAGATCACGGTGGACGGCAATCTGTACAGGGTAAAATCCAGTAACTGGCTTGTAAATGTAATCGATTATTCGGTAGATTTTCCCGGTGCAAACTGCCATATCGTCATGATAGGCGGCAAGGCAAGACTGGTGGTAAACGGTACCTATAATGACGACGGGACCCCTTATGAACCGGTTGCTTCCGTTCCGGCATGGATATGGGTATTGGTAGGTTTAAGCATCATCGGCGGCTGGTTTTTCGGCGGACTGCTCTGCGCGGCCATCGGTGTGGCGTTCAGCACGGTTTATATCTCGGCGGCTTTACAGAAGAAGACGGGCAAGGTCATTACGATGTTTGTTATTTTCCTTGTGATCATTCTGTTGTTCTTCGGACTGCAGCTTTTGCTGCTCTAGTAAGCGGCGTCGGCAGACAGCCTGATTTTTATGAACGGAGGAAAAGATGGACGGCAATTACGGACAGAATCAGAACCCGCAGGATTTCGGACAGAATCCGCAGAACTATAACGCACAGCAGGATCCGGGCGCGAACCCGCAGGGTTGGCAGAATCCTTATATGAACCGGCCGGATCAGCAGAACCCGCAGGGTTGGCAGGATCCTTATGGGAATCGGCCGGAGCAGCAGAATTGGCAGGGCCCGAATGGGAATCCACAGGGCTGGCAGAACCCGAATGGGAATCCACAGAATTGGCAGAATCCGAATATGAATCCGCAGGGCTGGCCGAATCCCAACATGAATCAGCCCAATCCGAACGGTTATGCCAACGGAAACGGCGGTTACAACAGCTATTCGCCGAATAATTATGGCGGCCCTATCATGGTATCCAATGCCGCGCCGCAGAAGACGGGCGGACTTGCAGTAGGGAGTCTGGTATGCGGTATCATATGCATTATCGGTTTTTGGTCATTCGTCACCCTGATCCTTGCGATCGTGGGAGTGGTGTTGGGCGCCGTTAATAACGCGCAGGACAATCCGAATAAAGGCATGGCCATAGCCGGTATTATCTTAAATATCGTGGGCTTTTTGTTTACGATCCTTTTTATTGCCGTTTTGATGGCGTAGCGGTATGGAGCCCGCCCGGCGGAACATCGCCCGCGGAGTACGACAGATTTTTATCTGTTATTTTGAAAAAAGATATTGACATCCGACTCTGACGGTGATAGAATCGCTTTCAGAAAGAGAGCAAAGATGCTGTGATTCATTCGCGGCATCTTTTTTTGTTCTCGGAATATATTATAAAAGGTACGGAGCAATGGGGCTTTGACGCAGGCGCATTGTATCCGTATTTTTTATGTGAGGAGGAAATGTTATGACAGAGGAGATTATGAATGCCGTAAGCGGTGTGAGCGGCGAACTGTGGGGCGTCTGGTTCCTGATCGGCGCGGCGCTGGTGTTCTGGATGCAGGCAGGTTTTGCCATGGTCGAAACCGGATTCACCAGAGCGAAAAATGCGGGTAACATCCTGATGAAAAACCTGATGGACTTCTGTATCGGTACAGTGGTATTCATCCTGATCGGTTTTGGACTGTTGCTCGGCGAGGATATGATGGGTTTCATCGGCAGACCCGGATTTGACATTTTTACCAATTATGCGGATTTTGACTGGTCCAACTTCGTATTCAACCTTGTGTTCTGTGCGACGACGGCGACGATCGTATCCGGAGCAATGGCTGAGAGGACCAAGTTTTTATCCTATTGTATCTACTCCGGTGTGATCTCGGCGGTGATCTATCCGATCGAAGCGCACTGGACATGGGGCGGCGGCTTCCTTGCACAGATGGGCTTCCATGATTTTGCAGGTTCCAACTGTATCCATATGGTAGGCGGCATCAGCGCTCTGGTTGGCGCGGCGATCTTAGGTCCCCGTATCGGTAAGTTCGTTAAAGATAAGTCCGGTAAAGTTACGAAAGTAAATGCGTTCCCCGGACATAACCTTCCGATCGGCTGTCTGGGTGTGTTCATCCTGTGGCTCGGCTGGTACGGATTCAACGGCGCAGCGGCAACGTCCGTTGCGGAGATGGGTTCCATCTTTGTTACCACGACCATTGCTCCCGCGGTGGCGACAGTGGTGTGCATGATTTTTACTTGGGTAAGATACGGCAAGCCCGATGTGTCCATGTGTCTGAACGCATCACTGGCAGGTCTGGTAGCGATCACGGCTCCCTGCGATGTGTGCGACGCTTTCGGCGCGATCGTGATCGGCGCGGTAGCAGGTCTTCTGGTAGTGTTCGGCGTATGGTTTTTGGATAATGTGCTGCATATCGACGACCCGGTGGGCGCGGTAGCGGTTCACTGTTTAAACGGTATCTGGGGTACTCTTGCAGTTGGTCTGTTTGCAACTGATACGGCGCCCGCTTTCGCAAGAGGCTACGGCGACGGCGTGACTTTCGGCGCTAACCAGATCGCAGGCGAGGGCCTGTTCTACGGCGGCGGATTCAAACAGCTTGGACTCCAGTTTCTGGGCATGGGCGCGACGATCCTCTGGACGACTGTGACCATTACCATCACGTTCCTTGTGATTAAAGCGTTGGTCGGCCTGCGTGTCACCGAAGAAGAGGAGATCATCGGTCTGGATGCACGCGAACACGGTCTGGCATCCGCATACTCAGGCTTCAGCATCATGGATATCTCCAATACGATGATGATGGAAGTCAACGAAAACACAAGCTTGGATGCAACGGATTACGATCAGGCTTCCGAAGCACAGAGAAATGCGGCGGTCAAGGTCGCACAGGCGCCTATGGTATCCGCTACGGGTATGTATAAAGTTTCCATCATTGCGAAACTGTCCAGATACGATCAGCTGCGTAAAGCCATGAACGATCTCGGCGTAACCGGCATGACGGTGACGCAGGTCATGGGCTGCGGCATCCAGAAGGGAGCCGGAGAGAGATATCGTGGTGTCGAGGTAGATGCTACGCTGCTTCCGAAGGTTAAAGTGGAAGTCGTTGTCAGCAAGATCCCTGTAGAGGATGTGATCACGGCTGCCAAGAAAGCGCTGTACACCGGTCATATCGGCGACGGCAAGATTTTCGTATACAATGTTGACAAGGTCGTTAAAGTCCGCACGGGCGAGGAAGACTTTGCCGCATTGCAGGATGTGGAATAATTGTATCAAAGAAATCAATGAAATAAGCGTATACCTATATCCCTTAGTTTGTATATATAAAACGGGTCCCCGGTGCTTCCACCACTGGGGACTCGTTTTATGCTGCGGCGTTTTTCTTTTATCTTCGGCCTTTCCCTTTTGCTTTGCGGCGGATATTTTTCTTTTGTAAAAAATGTATTGACAAGATGATTTATCCGTCATATAATCCAATATAACAAATAACATATAAACCCTATAGAAATAGTATGAAATGAAAAAGAGGAGGAAAACATTATGAGTCAGATTAAAGAAAGCGCACTGGAACTGATTGGGAACACTCCCATACTGAAGCTGAATTCTTATGCCAAGAAAGCGGGCGTTACGGATGCGACCATTCTTGCAAAACTGGAGTATCTGAATCCGGCCGGATCGGTAAAAGACCGTATCGCACTGGCGATGATCGAAGATGCGGAAAAGAAGGGGATCCTGAAACCGGGAGCAACGATCATCGAGCCTACAAGCGGCAATACCGGGATCGGTCTTGCGGCGGTGGCAGCGGCCAAGGGATATCGGGCGATCCTTACCCTTCCCGATACGATGAGCGTTGAGAGAAGAAATCTGCTGAAAGCATACGGCGCGGAACTGGTGCTTACCGAGGGAGCAAAAGGTATGAAGGGCGCCATTGCCAAGGCCGATGAACTGAAAGAGGAGATAGAAGGCTCCGTGATCTTAGGGCAGTTTGTCAATCCGGCGAACCCGGCGGTCCATAAGGCGACGACGGGACCGGAGATCTGGGAACAGACGGACGGCAAGGTGGATATTTTTGTCGCAGGCGTAGGAACGGGCGGTACGATCACAGGCGTCGGAGAATATCTGAAAGAGAAGAATCCGGATATCAAGGTCGTTGCGGTGGAACCTGCGGGAAGCCCCGTGCTTTCGACGGGAACGCCGGGAGCCCATAAGATTCAGGGAATCGGCGCAGGATTCGTCCCGGAAGTCCTCAACACCAAGATCTATGACGAGATCATCCCCATCGAGAATGACGATGCGTTTGCGGAAGGAAAGGCATTTGCGGTGAGCGAGGGAATACTGGTCGGCATCTCCTCCGGCGCGGCTCTTAAGGCGGCTGTCATTCTGGCGGGCAGACCGGAGAATAAGGGAAAAACGATCGTTGCGCTGCTTCCCGATTCCGGCGACAGATATCTGTCCACGCCGCTGTTTAACAACAACTAGACGGCACGCTGTGCAATAGTCAGGTTTGGAGGCGGTGTGCATGAAAGATACCGAAAGGGAGCATGTTTTGGATCCTTCCCAGATCGATAAGATCGAGGAGATGCTGCGGGGTATGAAATACGGCAATGTCACGCTCATTGTCCAGGACGGGAAAATCATCCAAATAGATAAAACGGAAAAGCATAGATTCTAAAACTGACTGGAAAAACCGGAGGTTTTGTCGATCGCATGACGGATCATGATCGGCATACCTCCGTTTTTTTATGTCGAAAGAAGGTGCTGCATGAGTCATACATATAAAGATCTCCAGAATTCCCATCCATGTTTCGGAGGTTATAAAAATAACGCGGGAAGGATCCATCTGCCGGTCAGTCCCGGATGCAATATTGCATGCAGATTCTGCGACAGGGCGGTCAATGACACAGAAAACAGGCCCGGAGTTACTTCCAAGGTGATCACCCCGGATGAAAGTCTGGAAGTGATCGAAAGAGCGTTGGCGCTGTGCCCTGCGATTAAGGTCGCCGGGATCGCCGGACCGGGAGATACGTTGGCGTCGGATCACGCACTGGAAACGTTTCGAAAGATCAAAGAGAAATATCCGGATCTTTTGAAATGCATGAGTACAAACGGACTGCTGCTGTATGAGAGGGCGGATGAGGTCATCGACGTTGGAATCGATACACTGACTGTAACGGTCAATGCCGTGGACCCGGACATCGAAGCAAAACTGAATAAATATATCATTTATCACGGCGTACGATACGAGGGAGCGGAAGGCACCAGGATACTGATCGATCAACAGATAAAGGGGATCAAAAAAATCAGCGCCGCCGGTATTACGGTAAAAGTCAATACCGTGTTGGTTCCGGAGATCAACGGGGAGCATATCGAGGAGATCGCCAAGACCGTTAAAGCGGCTGGTGCAAGCATCTACAATATCATTCCCCTGATCCCTCAGTATGAACTGGCCGATCTAAAGGCGCCCTGCTGTGTCCAGATCGATGAGGCGAGGACAAAAGCGTCGAAATACATTGATGTCTTCAGACACTGTCAGCACTGTCGGGCGGACGCGGCAGGGGTTCCCGGTGTGTCGGAGTACGGAGAACAGATTTATCGGCGAAGGATCAACATAAAGGAAACTTTTTCGCATGGATGATCAGAGATCACGGGCGGAAAGTTTCTTGAAAAACCGGAAAGGAATAGAAAAAATGGCGGAAATAAGACAAATAGCAATCTACGGTAAAGGAGGAATCGGAAAATCCACAACGACACAGAACCTGACGGCGGGATTGGTTGAACTTGGCAAGAAAGTCATGGTAGTCGGCTGTGACCCGAAAGCCGATTCCACAAGACTTCTTCTCGGCGGACTGGCACAGAAGACCGTGTTGGATACGATCAGAGATGAAGGCGAGGACATAGAACTTGACAAGATCATGCGGGAAGGATTCGGTGGAACCAGATGCGTAGAGTCGGGCGGTCCGGAGCCGGGCGTAGGATGTGCCGGAAGAGGCATTATCACATCCATCAATATGCTTGAAAATCTTGGAGCGTACACGGATGATCTGGATTATGTGTTCTACGATGTATTGGGCGATGTGGTGTGCGGCGGTTTCGCAATGCCGATCCGGGAAGGAAAAGCAAAGGAGATCTACATCGTTGCCAGCGGAGAAATGATGGCGCTCTATGCGGCTAATAACATTGCAAAAGGTATTCAGCGGTATGCAAGGACCGGCGGCGTAAGACTTGGCGGAATCATCTGTAACAGCAGAAATGTGGACAGGGAATTGGACCTTCTCCGTGCGTTTGCAAAAGAACTCGGCACCCAGCTCCTCTATTTCGTGCCCCGTGACAATATCGTGCAGAGGGCGGAGATCAACAAGAAGACCGTGATCGAGTATAAGCCGGATTCCAGTCAGGCTCAGGAATACCGCAATCTTGCTCAGGCTGTGATCGATAATACCAAATTTGATATCCCTACGCCTATGACACAGGAGAGGCTGGAAGAGATCCTGATGGAGTTTGGCTTGATGGCTGACGATTACAATATTTAACGGATAAAGGAGAAGATCGGAATATGAGCGGAATAGCCAATGCGGAAGTAGAGATAAGAGATAGAAGGCTTAAGTCTATCATTTCCTTTCAGGGAAAAGCCAGCGAATTGCAGGAATATTCGGAGCAGCTGAAAAAACCCGATAAAGACCGGTGTTTCAGCCAGTGCAGCGACTGTGCGCAGGGGTGCGCCGCGACCGTCTGCTATAACGTAAGGGGTGCGGCGGTCGTGGTACACTCGCCCATGGGGTGTTTTGCCAACACTCCCCAGATCCATGAGCAGATCAAAAATTCTGCCGCGGGGAGAGGAGTCGAAGCCTTCAAGGCGCAGATCATATGCGGCAATATATCGGAAAAAGAAACCATATACGGCGGACTGAAAAAACTAAGAGAAGCGATTGAAACCGCGCAGGAGAGATTTCATCCTTCGGCTGTCTTTATTCAGTCTTCCTGCGCGGCCGGTATCGTGGGCGACGATATCGAAAGTCTGGCGGACGAGATGGCGCAGGAACTGGGAATACCCATCATCCCGGTGTTCTGCGAGGGATTCAAATCCAAGATATGGTCGTCAGGGTTTGATGCGGCATACCATGGACTGCTGCGCAAGGTAGTCAGAAAACCGGAGAAAAAGCAGGAGGATCTGGTCAATATCTTTAACTTTCTGGGTTCGGATACTTTTACGCCGATACTTAAGAAACTTGGCTTAAGACCGAATTATCTTGTTCCGCTGGCAGATATCGATACGATAGCAAGGATGAGCGAAGCGGCATGCAGCACGCAGATATGCGAAACCTTGGGCACCTATATTGTGGATGTGCTGGAAAAAGAGTACGGTGTGCCCAAGATCCATGCGCCGGCGCCGTATGGGATCGATTGGACCGATCAGTGGTATAGGGAAGTGGCGAGAGTTACCGGAAGATCCGAAATGGCAGAGCAGCTGATTCGTGACGAACATGAGCGGATCCGGCCGGAGCTGGAAGAATTGAAAAAAGACCTTTCCGGGAAAAAGGTATACATCTATGCGGGCGATTCTTACGCGCACAACATGGCGAGCCTTGTGACCGATCTGGGAATGGAGATCTGCGGGATCACCACGCTTCACCATGACATGCGGACAGACGGTAAAGATGTGAAAAAAAGTACGCTGAACGAGATGATCCGCGTGGCGGGCGATGTGGAGAATTTTACCGTCTGCAACAAACAGCCCTATGAAGTGATCAAACTGATCAGGCGGACTTCCCCGGACTTTATGATCGTGCGGCATATGAATATGACGATACTCGGCGGCAAACTGGGAATCCCCTGCCTGTTGGAGGGGGAGATCAACATCAGCGCAGGGTATGACGGATTGCTGCTCATGGGCAGAAGAATAAGGGATCTGCTGAAAGCAAAAGGAATCCTGTCCACCCTGAAAGAATACAACACCTTTCCCTATACCGACTGGTGGATGGAGCAGGAAGAGGAATATATATAGAAAAGGATAGGAGAGATAGACAATGGGCCGTATTGTACAGGAAGCAAAATATACTTGTGCGCTGGGCGCACAACAGACCGTACTGGGTATCGAGAGAGCCGTGCCTGTTATCCATGCCGGTCCGGGATGTTCCTCAAGACAGTTTGCATATATGGGTCCGGGTTCCGGATATCAGGGCGAGGGCTATACCGGAGGCGGCCAGATCCCCTGCACGAATTCTTCCCAGAACGAGGTGGTGTTCGGCGGAGAGAAGAAGCTTGGGCAGCTGATAGACGCTGCGCTTCAGGTGATGGATGCCGATCTGTATGTAGTCCTTGCGGGATGTACCGCCGGAATCGTGGGCGACGATGTCAAACAGACCGCCAGGAACCATGCGGCGGAGGGCAAGCCGGTAATCGGAGTGGACACGGCGGGTTTCCGCGGCAATAACTATGTCGGGCATGAATTGGTGATAGAGGCGCTTATCGACCAGTATGTAGGTGACCGCGAGCCGGAAGTCAGGAAAGGACTGGTCAACGTTTTTTCCGTGATACCGTACCAAAATCCCAGATGGCGGGGCGATCTGCATGAGATCAAACGTCTGCTGACCGGACTTGGACTGGAAGTAAACGTTTTGTTTGGCTATGAAAGCGGCGGCGTTTCGGAATGGCAGGATATTCCCAATGCGGAGCTGAATATCGTACTGTCCCCGTGGGTCGGGCTTGATGCGGCGAAACTGTGTGAGAAAAAATATCAGACGCCTTATATCCACGAACCGGTCCTTCCCATCGGGCTGAAGGCAACGAGCGCTTTTTTGAGAAGAGTTGCCGCGGCGCTTCATATGGACGAAGCGGCTGTGGAAGATTTTATAGCGCAAGAGGAAGCGCGGTACAAGAAATATTTTGTTTCGCTGGGAGATCTTTTCTCCGATTTTGCAAGCTATCTGCCCTATGATGCCTATATCGTATCGGACGCGGAATACGGTGTGGGCGCGGCGGATTTTCTGACGAAAGAACTGGGAATGAACGTGGTTTCATTTTATGAGTTCGACGAACCGGACGCTTCGGCAAAACAGCTTGTGGAACAGGCGTTGTCCGCGGCAGGAGAAGGACTGGCGCAAACTCTGGTCGTAGAAGGAGATAACGCGTTGATCAGAGCGGACATCGCAGAAAAAATAGCGGAGAGAAAAAACAAATCCCTGATATTGGGCAGCAGCTGGGATAAGGAATTGGCGGAACAGACCAACAGTATTCTGGTATACTACGGAATCCCGATCACGGATCAGGTGGTGCTGTCAAAGACCTATATCGGTTATGCCGGCGCCCTTACCCTGATCGAAGACATTTATACCGGATTGTTCCGCAAAGGTATGATTACCAATACGACCCATGGCGAGGACGATGCCATTTAGCGCACCGGGCCGGGGTCTGTATGAAGAATGGAGGATATGATGAGCGATAAGACAGTGAAAGCAGCGGTGGCTACCAGCGACGGGATCCATTGCGATCTGCATTTCGGAGCGGCAAAGAACGTGACGGTTTATGTGTTGGAAGACGGCAGCGGCAATTTCCGTATCGAAGGACAGCGTGCGTTTCCAGATACAAGCGGTTATGAGGGCTGCGGGGGCGGCTGCCATGCCAGAAACGAAGAGTTTTTACAGGAAGTGTGCCAGATCCTGCGGGACTGTCAATATTTGCTCGTAGTCAAGATCGGCCCGTTTCCGTCAAGGATCTTGCTCCGCAGCGGGATCGAAGTATTGGAGCAAGAGGGAGAAGTCCGTGAACTTTTGTCGGTTCTTTATGATTATATCAACAGAAATCGGGACAAGTAAAACGGTAAAGACAAAGGCAGCCAGCCTTTGCAGAGGAGAAAAATTATGAAATGGAATAAAGTGATATCAACAGTATTGATTGTAAGCAGCCTGACAGGAATCCTTGCAGGATGCGGCACGGATGCGCAGCAGAGCGCTTCGTCGCAGGCCGATGACGGCGCGGCCGTGATTCAGGTAGTGGCGCCGCCCAACAATTATCCGCTGGCTTACACGGACGATGAAGGCAACCGCACCGGATACGAGATCGAGGTCATGAGAAAAGTGGATGAACTGCTTCCGGAGTATACGTTTGTATTTAACGAGGCGGAACAGGACGCGGCGTTTACCGGTCTTTCCACAGGCAAATACCAGATCGCGATCACCAACTCCTTTTATACAGAGGAGCGGGCGGAAAACTACAATATACCTGAGAATCCTATGGGCGCTTCGCCCTGCGGACTCGTAGTGACCAAAGACAGGGCGGACGTTACCACGCTGGATCAGGCCTCCGAGCTCAAGATGAGTCCTGCGCCGGTCATGCCGGGCGACGGATTGGCGTATCAGCTGGAGCAGTATATCGCGGAGCATCCGGATGCCGGATTTGAACTTACGTATTCTTCCGATCCCAATGTTTTTGTGGACTGTCTGAGTTTAGTGGCGGAAGGAAGATATGACTTTGCTTTCTTTCCCGGCAATTATTATGACGCGCTGGTAGTCGCCGAGGATGGAGATCTGCATATGCTCAACGATACGCTTTCCTACAAAAGGACCATTCCGGTAGACACCTATCCGATCATTGCCAAGGGAGAAGACGATCTGACGGAAAAGGTCAGCGGCGCTTTGAAGACCCTGAAAGATGACGGCACACTGGAAGAACTGTCAGTTGAATTTTACGGATTCAATGTTTTTGAGGTACTTGAATGAGGACGGTCGAAGTCGAAAAAGTAAAATACTTTTTTATAGAATCCCTCCCTTACCTGCGGGTGACACTGTTGTATGTGACAGTGTCGCTCGTAATAGGATTTATGATCGGAGCAGGCATCGTATGTCTTCGGAAGAGCAGGATCAAAATACTTGCCGCCATTGCATCTTTGTATGTTACGGTGCTCAGGTGCACGCCGTCCATCGTACTTTTGTTTTTGGTATATTACGGACTGCCGGCCATGCTGGGAGGCCGGGTGGGAGATGCTCTTAACAGGATGTCGCCGGTATTTTTTGTCTGTATCACGTTTTCGCTTTTTATTGGGGCGTCCTCCTCGGAAGTGATCCGGTCGGCGTATGAGTCGCTCCGGGCGGGGCAGCGCGAGGCGGGACTTTCCGTCGGAATGACGGAACTGCAGACCTTTTGGTTTATACTGCTCCCGCAGATGGTTAAAAGAGCGATCCCAAACATCGGCAACATGATCATCTTTCTCATGAAAGAGGGAGCGCTTGCATACACGATCGGGCTCAGGGATGTGTTGGGACAGGCTTATTATCTCTCGGCGAGAAGCATCAACGTATACGCCGTGGATATGTATCTTGCGCTTACGTTGATCTATTGGCCGGTTTCGCTTGCCATAGAAAAGTTATTTCATATCCTTGAGAAAAAAATGGACCCGGCTAAAGCGCGCCGCAGTCTGCGGAAGTTATCGGGAGGTGTCGCATGAATATCGATTATTCTTTTATTGTAAGCGCGCTTCCGAAGATCGCGGCATTTCTTCCGGTCACGCTTAAGCTGACCGTGGTGGCGTTTGCTGTTGCGTTCGCTGCGGGACTTTTGATGGCGCTGGCAATCAACAGGCGCATCAAAGTGCTGAGCCCGCTGTGCCGGATCTATATGTCGCTGATCCGGGGGACGCCGATGCTTCTTCAGATCTATGTGATTTATAATCTGGCGCCGTATGCGGCGGCTGCTTTTATCGAGAAAGCCGGACTGGATATCAACGTATACGATATCGATCCGGTCTGGTACGCATACATCGCGCTGTCGCTTACGGCGTCGGTATCCGTTGCGGAGGCGGTCAGAGCCGGGATGCAGAGCGTACATCAGGGACAGCGGGAGGCCGGTCTGTCGATGGGGATGAGTGAATCGGCGGTATTCATCCATATCCTCTTTCCGCAGGTGATCTGCGCCGCAATGCCCGTTATAGGAAATATCGTAGTCGATCTGATCAAGGCGACATCGCTGGCCTTTATGATGTCCGTGACGGAAATCACCGGAGAAGCCAAGATCTTAGGCGGAGATGTGCTCAGATATTTTGAGGCTTATCTATGCGTATTCGTCATTTACATCGTTGTGATCGCGGTTGTGGAGAAAATGATGCATCTGTTGGAAAACAGAATGTCCGTGTACAGAAGGGGAGTTCATTCTTCTACATAACCAGACAGAAAAAAAGACCGACAGATTCGGGGAGGACAAGAAAGTGCTGAAAGTACAGAATGTCAAAAAGTCGTTTGGAACAAATGAAGTGTTGAAGGGCGTCAGCTTTGAAGTGGACAAAGGGGATGTGGTCGCCGTTTTAGGCGCGAGCGGGTCGGGCAAAACAACGCTGCTCAGATGTCTGGAGTTTTTTGAAAGGGCCGATTCCGGTCATATGGAATTGGGAGATCTGAGCGTGGATCTTCATGTCCATTCCAAGAAAACAGCGCGTCAGATCAGGCAGAAGACGGCGTTTGTTTTTCAGAATTATAACCTTTTTGAAAATAAGACGGCTTTGGAAAATATATCGCTGGGTCTGACGGCAGGGCATGGACTGTCCAAGAAAGAAGCGGAAAAAATCGCGGCCGCGGCGTTGGAAAGAGTAGGGCTGTCGGATCGGGCGGACTATTATCCGTGCGAACTTTCCGGCGGACAGCAGCAGAGGATCGGTATTGCCAGAGCGGTGGCCGTCAACCCGGATGTCATTTTCTTCGACGAACCGACGTCCGCGCTGGACCCGGAACTGGTCGGGGAGGTCTTGGATACCATCAAGGCTCTGGCCAAAGAAGGTACGACGATGGTTATCATAACGCATGAAATGGCGTTTGCGCGGGACGTTTCCACAAAGGTGATCTATATGGACGGCGGTGTGATCGTGGAGCAGGGTCCGCCGGACGTGATTTTTACAAAGCCGCGGGAGGAAAGGACCCGAAAATTTCTGGCAAGGTTTATTCAGGATTTTGATTATGTGATTTAAAACAGGGGAATCAATGAAAATATCTACAAAAGGCAAATATGCCATCAAAATAATGCTGGATCTGGCGACTTACGATAACGGAGAACCGGTGAGCGTCAGAGATATCGCCAAAAGACAGAATATATCGGAAAAATATCTGGAGCAGATCATCGGCGTATTGAATAAGGCTTCTCTGGTAAAAAGCGTCAGGGGACCGCACGGCGGATATGTTCTTACCGACCGGCCGGAGAAATATACGGTTGGGAAGATCCTGAGGGCGGTGGAAGGGGATCTGTCGCCTACGGACTGCGTCGGAGTAAACGGCATCCCGTGCGAGAATAAGAGCGCCTGCGTCAGCTACATCCTGTGGCAGAGGCTGGACGAGGCCGTGCAGGAAGTATTGGAAAGCATTACCCTGCAGGATATGCAGGAATGGCAGGAGGAGCTGCAGACGGATTATTATGTGATATAAAACACAGGCTACAGCGCCAGACTCACAATGGGGATGGTCAGCAGGCTCAGTATCGTGGTCAATATGATCCCCTGCGAGATCGTGTCGGTTTCCATCTGCATCTGTTTGGAGAGCATCAGCGGCATGTTGGCCGCGGGAACTGCCAGCATCAGGGCGAGCGTGTTCAATATCAGCGTATTGGAGATAAAAGGTCTCGCTAACAGGATAAATCCGATGGGGACCAGTATCTGGCGAAGCAGGGTAAAGCCGTACAGTCTGGGGTGTGTGAAGATGTCTTTCGGGGACATCTGCGCTACGGAAACACCCAGTACGATCATGGACAGAAACGTTGTGGACTGCCCCATATAAGTGAGGGTAGAAGAAACGATCTTCGGCACTTGGACGTCGCTTAAGTAGAGTATGATCGTCGCAGCCGCGGAGATCGTGCCGACGTTGATCAGTTTCCTGGAGCGCTCCCAGACAGAAGATCTTTCAAGACCGGACGCGTCGGCGGCAGGATCCGCCCGGCGCATTTTTGCGTGCGACAAAAGAGAAATGCCGAACGTATAGATCAGTATATTAAAAATAAGATTGAAAATGGATACAAAGATCAGCGATCCCGTCCCCAGCACGGCCGATGCAAGAGGGATCCCGATAAATCCCACATTGCCGAATACGGTCAGCAGCTGATAGGAATAATGCTCATGGACCGGCACGCGGAGGATGCGGGGGATCAGGAAGCCGACCGCGATCAGCAGGGCAAATATGACGGCATATGCGCAGAAAGCTTTTCCCAGATCCGCCAGCGACGCCTTGGGGCCGTCCGACAGGGCGGAACAGATCAGCAGCGCCGGATTGGTCACGTTGACGATGATACCGGAGATCTGTCTGGAAGCCGGTTCGGTCAGGATCTGTTTCTTATATAATAACATTCCGGTCCCGATCAGTAAAAAGATCATGATCATCTGCTGTAATACAACTGTAATACTCATGGATGCTCCGTTTCCGTGCGGATCCGCACATGGCGGCCTTTGGCGGCCGTTCCATTCTCTCTATTTTATCACAATCCCATCATCTTTCAATAATAACCTTGCGCTGAACCGCGTACATTTTTCTTCCCATTCCGGACAGATATTGCTATAATGGAGTCAAAAGTCAACGGTCTGGCTGTCAGATCACCGCGCGGCGCGGCCATGCATATTTTTTGCGAAGGAGCAGGACATGAATATCACTTACAACGAACGGAACAGAGTATTTAAACTGGACACGGCGCATACAAGTTATTGTATCGGCATCGTGGATGAAGAGAATTTCGTCGGACATATCTATTACGGAAGGAAACTGGCGGACGACGATCTGGCATACCTGATGCGTACGCAGGAACCTCCTTTTGTGCCCTCTAAGAACAACAGGGACAGGACTTCTTTTTGGGATGCTTTTCCGACGGAGTACACGGGCAATGACATAGGCGACTACAGGGAAGGCGCTCTGACGGTCAGAACGGAGGGCGGACACACGGCCGTCTGCCTGTCATATTTGTCGCACAGGATCTATCGGGGCAAAGAAAAACTGGAGGGGCTTCCCGCCACGTTCGGAAATGAAGAGGAATGTATGACCTTGGAGCTTACGCTGGAGGATAAGCTGCTGGGACTGCAGGTGCTTCTGTCATACAGTATTTTTGCGGACAATGACGCTGTCGCAAGGAGCGTCAGGATCATCAATAACGGTGAGGGATCGATCTATCTGACCAAGGCGCTGTCCGCGTGCATCGATATGGATAACGAAGATTACGAGATGATCACGCTGCACGGTTCGTGGGCGAGGGAACGCGCGGTCCAGACGAGAACGATCATGAAGGGAAAACAGGGCGTTTCTTCAACCCGCGGCGAGTCCAGCCATCAGGAGCATCCGTTTATGGCGTGGAAGAAGAGATCGACGACAGAGGAGAGCGGTGATATCTATGCCATGAATTTTGTCTACTCCGGCAATTTCCTTGCGCAGATCGAGGAGAACCAGTTCGGCAGCATCCGCGCCATGATGGGGATCCATCCCTATAATTTCTGTTGGAAACTGGAGCCGGGAGATTCTTTTCAGGCGCCGGAAGTGATCTGCGTCTACTCGTCGGAAGGCATCGGCGGCATGAGCAGGTGTTTTCATGATCTTTACCGCGGCCATCTGATCCGCGGCGAATACCGGGACAAGAAACGGCCGATCCTGATCAACAACTGGGAAGCGACCTATTTTGATTTCGATACGGATAAACTGTTGAGCATCGCCAGACAGGCCTCTGCACTGGGGATCGAGATGCTGGTCATGGACGACGGCTGGTTCGGGTGCAGGAACGATGATAACACGAGTCTGGGGGACTGGAAGGTCAATGAGAACAAGCTGAAAGGCGGCCTTAAACATCTGGTGGATGAGGTCAATAAACTGGGAATGAAGTTCGGTATCTGGTTCGAGCCGGAGATGATCTCGCCCGATTCCGATCTGTACCGTGCGCACCCCGACTGGGCGATCGCCGTACCGGGCCGGACGGGAAGCCTTGCCCGCAATCAGTATGTGCTTGATCTGACCAGAAAAGAAGTGCGGGACCATGTATATGAAATGGTCGCTTCCGTCTTACGGAGCGCCAATATCGAATATGTCAAATGGGACATGAACAGACAGCTGAGCGATCTGGGCAGTTACGGACTTCCGGCGGACAGACAGGGCGAACTGTACCACCGGCAGGTGCTCGCCGTCTATGAACTTCAGGAGAGGCTTACAAGCGAATTTCCGCATCTGCTGCTGGAGAACTGTTCGGGCGGCGGCGCCAGATTTGATGCGGGTATGCTGTATTACAGTCCGCAGATCTGGTGCTCCGACGACACGGATGCGATAGAGCGGCTTTCCATTCAGTCCGGCACGGCGATGGTGTATCCGCTGTCCGTTATGGGCGCGCATGTATCGGACTGCCCGAATCACGCCATCGGAAGGGTGACGCCTTTTAAGACCAGAGGGTATGTGGCGCTTGCGGGAACGTTCGGCTATGAACTGGACGTGACCAAAATACCGCAGGAGGACCGTGACATGATCCCGGAGCAGATCGCCATGTATCATAAATATAACGATCTGATCAGGAGAGGGGATTACTACCGGATCGCGAATTATGCGGACAACGGGCTGTATGATTGCTATGTAGTGGCGGCCAAGGATAAGAGCGAGGCGCTCGTCACTTATGTTCAGGTATTGAACAGGCCCAATTATCACAGCAGGCGTATCCATATACCGGGACTGGATCCGGACAGGACATATGTGATCGAGAACGCTGACGAATGGCCGGAGATCCGTCAGACCGAATACAAAGGCGATACGCTGCACTATGCGGGCATCAATATTCCGCCGTTATGGGGCGATTTTCAGGGAAGGCTGATGCACCTGACAAGTAAGTAGACAGGCGGCGGATTAGATCTTTCAAAAGAAAGGCAGGGTTTTGTTATCATGATCGTACAGAAATATAAAGATATGCTTCAGGGCAAATCGGTGATCCGCCAGCTTTCGGAATTTGCCACAGCGAGAGGAAAGGAGATCGGCTATGAGAACGTGTTCGATTACAGTCTGGGCAATCCTTCCGTTCCGGTGCCGCAGCGTTTTACGGATATCATGATCGACATGCTGCAGCATAAAAATCCGATGGAGCTGCACGGTTACAGCCAGAGTCTGGGAATACCGGCCGTGCGGGACAAAGTGGCGGCATCGTTAAATAAAAGATTCGGCATGAACTATACCGGCAATCATATTTTCATGACGACGGGAGCGGCGGGCGCGATCGCCCATGCGGTGCGCTGCGTGAGTGAGCCGGGGGACGAGATCCTTACGTTTGCCCCTTATTTTCCGGAGTACGGGCCTTATATCGATCTGACCGGCGCGTCGCTCAAAGTGGTGCCTGCGGATACGAACAGCTTCCAGATCGATTTTGACGCGTTCGAGCGGATGCTGACCGATAAGGTGGCCGCGGTCCTGATCAATACGCCGAACAATCCTTCCGGCGTCGTATACTCCACGGAAACGATCCGCACCCTTGCCGCGGTCATGACTAAGAAACAGGAAGAGTACGGGCATGACATCTTCCTGATCTCGGACGAACCGTACAGGGAGATCGTGTTTGAGGGAGTGGATTCGCCCTATCCTTCCAAGTTTTATGACAATACCTTGTCCTGCTATTCTTTTTCCAAATCCTTATCCCTGCCGGGCGAGCGTATCGGGTATGTGGCGGTCAATCCGAAATGTACGGATGCGGAACTGATCAGTGCGATGTGCAGTCAGATCTCCAGAGGAACGGGACACAACTGTCCTCCGTCCATCATCCAGCTTGCGGTGGCGGAAGCGCTTGATCTGACCGCCGATCTGTCGGTCTATGAAACGAACATGAACATTTTATATAAAGAATTGATCGATCTTGGATTTGAGTGCGTCAAGCCGGGCGGGACGTTCTATATTTTCCCGAAGGCGCTGGAAGAGGATGCGGTCACATTCAGCCAGAAGGCGAAGAAATATGATCTGATCCTTGTTCCGAGTGATACCTTTGGGGTCAAAGGATATGTCCGGCTGGCTTACTGCATCGACACGGAGAAGGTGGAGCGGTCGCTGGAGGCGCTCCGCAGATTTGTGCGTAACGAATATTAGTTTTGCGCAAGATCCGTCATAATATATTTAAGACAAAAATAGAATGATAAATATGAGGTAGAAGAAACAATGAGCGTAATAGAAATCCTGAAAGCGGTCTTATTCGGTATTGTGGAAGGGATCACCGAATGGCTCCCGATCAGCAGCACGGGCCATATGATCCTGTTAAACGAATTTGTGACCCTGAACGTTTCCACGGATTTTTGGGAAATGTTCCTCGTGGTGATACAGCTTGGCGCAATACTGGCCGTAGTGATCCTGTTCTGGAACAAGATCTTTCCTTTCCGGTTCCAAAAGGGATCGGTGATACGGAAAGACGTTTTTTCGCTCTGGTTCAAGATCCTGACGGCATGTATCCCGGCGGCGGTGGTCGGGCTTGCCTTTGACGACGTGCTGGACGCCCTGTTTTATAATCCGTGGTGCGTCGCCGTGGCGCTTATCGTTTTTGGCGTTGCGTTTATCGTCATTGAGAATCGGAATCAAAACGTAAGCCCCAAGATCGATCAACTGAGCGGGATCACATATCAGGCGGCTTTCCTGATCGGTGTTTTCCAACTTATTGCAGCGGTCTTTCCGGGGACGTCCCGGTCCGGCGCCACGATCGTGGGGGCTCTGATGATCGGAGTGTCGAGGACCGTCGCCGCGGAGTTCACCTTTTTTCTTGCGATCCCTGTGATGTTCGGCGCCAGTCTTCTTAAGATCGTAAAATTTGGAACGGATTTCACCGCTATGGAAACGGCTGTCCTGCTGACGGGAATGATCTCCGCGTTTGTGGTGTCCGTATTCGTTATCCGGTTTTTGATGAGTTACATCAAAAAACATGATTTTAAAGTGTTCGGGTGGTATCGTATCCTGCTTGGCGCGGCGGTTTTGATCTACTTTGCGGCTGTGGGATAAAGCGCGGGATGATCTGCGGAGATAACAGGCAGGATGAAGTGCGAAATGGTATGTGAGTCATGTGCAAAAGAAAGAAAAAATGATGGCATTTTCATGGATGCAGCGGCTTTTTTTGGTTGATTTCGCATAAAATAAGGAAAAGAACAGGCAACTATTTGTTACAGATTGTTGATTGACAGTCTGCCGGTATTGCGTTAAAATGCCCATATAGTCCATAAGCAGGTGGATTAGGGATTATGAAAAAGCAGTTACCGTCACATTACATTTAGTATCCGATGAATCGGATGTGTGGAAGGAGAAAAGTATGGCAGAAACAAAGAAAACGACAGTCAGTGCAACCGATGCTGGCAAATTGGCAGTTAAGAACGCAGATACAAAGACAGAAGAAGTAAAGGCAGCTCCGGCAGCATCTGTGGCAGAGGTCAAGAAAGCGGAACCTAAGAAAGCAGAGCCCAAGAAGCCGGGAAGAAAACCTTCGGCTAAGAAGGCAGCAGCAAAGAAGACAACGGCTAAGGCAGCTTCCAAAGCGGAGAAAGTTCCGGCTAAGAAAGCGGTCAAAGCGACCCTTCATTTGGAGTATAAGGGCAGATCCCAGACAACGGATGAACTCGTTAAGATCGCCAAGGACGTATGGAAATACGACATGAAGCAGAAAGTCGGCGATTTCAAATCCGTTGAACTGTATGTTAAACCGGAAGAGAACAAAGTATACTTTGTAGTAAACGGCGACATGACAGGCAGCTTTGATCTTTGATCGAATTACATATCAGACGGACGACAGGACGGCCGGTTCGAGAAAGAATCTCGAATCGGCTGTTTTTTTCTGTAGATACTAAAAATCGAAAAGGCATTTCTTCTTAATATTTTTTTTATATTTTTTTTGAGTGGAAATGTTGACAATAAAAACCTTAAGTGATAACTTACTACTAGAACATGTTAGCACTCTATTTGGTCGAGTGCTAATAACGGGAGAAATGGTATGCAGTTAGACGAAAGAAAATATACCATATTGCAAGCCATCATCCGTAATTATTTGGAAACGGGAGAGCCGGTAGGCAGCAGAACGATCTCCAAGTATACGGATCTGAATCTGAGTTCTGCAACCATTCGCAATGAGATGGCGGATCTGGAGGAGCTGGGCTATATCGTGCAGCCGCATACTTCCGCCGGACGTATTCCGTCCGATAAGGGCTACCGCTTATATGTTGACAGGATGATGGAAGAGAAAGAGCGGGAAGTGGAAGAGATGAAGGGGATGCTTCTTGAAAAAGAAGACAAGATGGATCATCTCCTGAAGCAGGCGGCCAAGGTGCTTGCGGCCAACACAGAATACGCGGCGATGGTATCGGCGCCGCAGTATCACCGCAACAAACTGAAATTCATTCAGTTATCCCGCGTCGAGGCCAATCAGATACTGGCGGTCATCGTTGTGGAGGGAAATGTCATAAAGAACACCATGCTTACGGTGGAGGAGGAACTGAGCGACGAAACGCTTCTTAAGCTGAACATTCTGCTGAATACGCATCTGAACGGACTGTCGCTTGACGAGATCAATCTCGGAATGATATCGGCGCTGAAGCAGCAGGCGGGTATCCACAGCGGTATCGTAGCGGGAGTGATCGATGCGGTCGCCGAAGCGATCAAGGCGGACGAGGATCTTGAGATCTACACCAGCGGGACGAAGAATTTCTTCAAGTATCCGGAACTGGCGGATCATGAGAGAGCCAGCGAGCTGATCACTACTTTTGAAGAAAAACAGCTTCTGAGCGAACTGGTCCAGGATAATCTGGCGGACGGAAACAGCACCGGGATACAGGTCTATATCGGAAGCGAAACGCCGGTTCAGGGCATGAAGGACTGCAGCATCGTTACCGCGACTTACGAACTGGACGAAGGGATGAAGGGAACGATCGGTATCATCGGTCCGAAGAGGATGGATTACGAAAAAGTTGTTAAGAATCTGAAGCTGCTTAAGAACCAGCTGGACGATTTATATAAGAAGTAAGGACGGAAAGGGATGAAAAGCGTGGCAGAGGAAAAGGATAAGATCCGGGTGGAAGACCCGGCGGAAGAAACGGCGTCACAGACAGCCGAGGAAACAGATTCACACACATCCAAAGATCCGGCGGACGCCGCTGACGCGGAATGTGCCGATACGGCCGAAAACACAGGGGAAGCCGCAGAGGAGTCTGATGCAGAGCAGACCGCCGAAAAGGCCAAGGATGAAAAAAAAGAAAAAAAGAAAAAGGAAAAGACGGATAAAAAGCAGGATGCTCTCAAAGAGAGGATCGAGGAACTGGAAGACCGGGTAAAACGCCAGATGGCCGAGTTCGAGAATTTCCGCAAACGGACGGACAAAGAGAAGACCATGATGTTTGAAACGGGAGCCAAGAGCGTGATCGAGAAGATCCTTCCGGTAGTGGATAATTTCGAGCGGGGACTGGCGGCGGTATCCGAAGAAGAGAAAGAGAGCGCTTTCGTTCAGGGCATGGAGAAGGTCTACAAGCAGCTTATGACGGAGCTTGAAAATATGGATGTCAAACCGATCCCGGCAGTCGGAGAGGAGTTTGATCCGGATTTCCACAATGCGGTGCTACAGGTGGAGAGCGACGAACTGGAAACGGGCATGATCGCTCAGGAACTGCAGAAAGGTTACACCTACCGCGACAGTGTCGTAAGACACAGCATGGTAGCGGTGGTTGGATAAAAAACAAAACAATAGATATAGAGTAGGAGGAATCAGACATGAGTAAAATTATCGGAATCGACTTAGGAACAACAAACAGCTGCGTGGCAGTCATGGAAGGCGGCAAGCCCACCGTTATCGCGAATACGGAAGGCGCCAGAACGACACCTTCAGTCGTAGCGTTCACCAAGACGGGAGAAAGACTTGTCGGTGAGCCGGCGAAACGTCAGGCAGTCACCAATGCAGAGAAAACGATCTCTTCCATCAAGAGAGATATGGGTACGGACAGAGGACGCACCATCGACGGCAAGAAATATTCTCCGCAGCAGATTTCGGCTATGATCTTACAGAAACTGAAAGCGGACGCGGAAAGTTATCTGGGTGAGAAAGTGACGGAAGCGGTTATCACGGTTCCTGCATACTTCAATGACGCACAGCGTCAGGCGACCAAGGATGCGGGTAAGATCGCGGGCTTGGATGTAAAGCGTATCATCAACGAGCCTACCGCGGCGGCGCTTGCTTACGGCCTTGATAACGAAAAAGAGCAGAAGATCATGGTATACGATCTGGGCGGCGGTACATTCGATGTTTCCATCATTGAGATCGGTGACGGCGTTATCGAAGTGCTTGCGACCAACGGCGATACACACCTTGGCGGTGATGATTTTGACCAGAAGATCATCGACTGGATGCTGTCCGAATTCAAATCGCAGGAAGGCGTGGACCTGTCCAATGATAAGATGGCGATGCAGAGATTAAAAGAGGCTGCCGAGAAGGCAAAGAAAGAATTGTCTTCCGCGACGACAACCAATATCAATATGCCTTTCATCACGGCGACGGCGGAAGGCCCCAAGCATTTGGATATGAACCTTTCCAGAGCAAAGTTTGATGAATTGACCCGTGACCTTGTTGAGAAGACGGCGATTCCCGTACAAAATGCGATGAAAGATGCGGGACTGACCAATTCCGATCTTGGACAGGTGCTTTTGGTAGGCGGTTCTACGCGTATTCCTGCGGTACAGGATAAGGTAAGACAGCTTACCGGCAAAGAGCCCAGCAAGAATCTGAATCCCGACGAGTGCGTGGCGCTTGGCGCTTCCATTCAGGGCGGTAAACTGGCGGGCGACGCCGGTGCGGGCGAGATCCTGCTTTTGGATGTAACGCCTCTGTCTTTGTCCATTGAAACCATGGGCGGCGTTGCGACAAGACTGATCGAGAGAAACACGACGATTCCGACGAAGAAGAGCCAGATCTTCTCCACGGCGGCGGATAATCAGACGGCGGTCGATATCAACGTCGTACAGGGTGAAAGACAGTTCGCCAAGGACAATAAGTCCCTCGGACAGTTCAGACTGGACGGTATCCCGCCCGCAATGCGCGGCGTTCCGCAGATCGAGGTTACTTTTGATATCGATGCCAACGGTATCGTCAACGTATCCGCTAAAGATCTGGGTACCGGCAAAGAACAGCATATCACCATCACGGCGGGTTCCAATATGTCGGACGACGAGATCGACAGAGCGGTAAAAGAAGCCGCAGAGTATGAGGCGCAGGATAAGAAGCGCAAGGAAGCGATCGATGCCAGAAACGACGCGGACGCTTTTGTGTTCCAGACCGAGAAGGCTTTGAGCGAAGTGGGCGACAAGATCGACGCATCCGAGAAGTCCGGCGTGGAAGCCGATCTGCAGGCGGTCAAGGATATTCTGGAGAAAACGAAAGATCAGGAGATGTCCGACAGCCAGCTTGATGAACTGAAGGCGGCAAAAGAAAAACTGACCAATTCCGCACAGACGCTTTTTACAAAGATGTATGAGAATATGCAGCAGACACAGCAGGGCGGCCCTGATATGAGCAATATGGGCGGCGCGGCGGCAGGCGGCAGCGACGCGCAGTCGTCTGATGCGGCTGACGATGTAGTAGACGGAGATTACAGAGAGGTCTAAAGAGCTCAGCCAGACCGCACCTGCAGGGGAAATCGTGCTTGCACGAATTTGCCTTGCAGGTGATGGTCTGAGGGAGCGGCCTCTCTGTAAGCAAAAGAAGCTGCGAAGCAGCGGAGAGCGCTGAAAGCGCGTTTTGCGCATAGAGAGGCTGCGGCTGAGCGATAGAGGGAACGCCCTCGATGTGAGCAAAAGAAGCTGCGAAGCAGCGGAGAGCGCTGAAAGCGCGTTTTGCGCATAGAGAGGCTGCGGCTGAGCGATAGAGGGAACGCCCTCGATGTGAGCAAAAGAAGCTGCGAAGCAGCGGAGAGCGCTGAAAGCGCGTTTTGCGCATAGAGAGGCTGCGGCTGAGCGAGGAAGCAGCCGAATCGCTGAAGCTGAGGCAGCGGGAGCGGTTGAGCGATTCTCAGGGAAGGAATAGAGTATGGCAGAGCAGAAACGTGATTACTATGAGGTGCTCGGCATCGATAAAAATGCCGACGACGCCGCGATTAAAAAAGCATACAGAGTTCTTGCGAAGAAGTATCATCCCGACATGAATCCGGGCGACGCGGAGGCGGAGAAGAAATTCAAGGAAGCATCCGAGGCCTATGCGATTTTGAGTGATCCCGAAAAAAGGAGGCAGTATGACCAGTATGGTCATGCTGCTTTCGACGGCGCAGGCGGCGCGGGAGGTTTCGGCGGATTCGACTTCAACAGCGCCGATTTCAGCGATATATTCAGCGATATATTCAGTGATATATTCGGCGGCAGCCGCCGCAGCGGCAGAAGCAGCGGCCCCATGAAGGGAGCGAACCTCCGTACGAGCGTGCGCATCACGTTTGAGGAAGCCGTGTTCGGCGTGGACAAAGAGATTGAACTGATGTTCAAGGACGAGTGCGCTTCGTGCCGCGGAACCGGCGCCAAACCCGGCACCAGTCCCGAAACCTGTCCAAAGTGCGGCGGTAAGGGACAGGTGGTTTTCACACAGCAGTCTTTCTTCGGAACGGTCAGAAACGTACAGACATGTCCGGACTGTCATGGAACGGGCAAAGTGATCAAAGATAAATGTCCCGATTGCCGGGGTACGGGTTACATCACGAACAAGAAGAAGATCGAAGTGTCGATCCCGGCCGGTATCGATAACGGACAGTGCGTCCGTATCCGCGACAAAGGGGAGCCGGGAACGAACGGCGGTCCCAGAGGCGACCTGTTGGTAGAAGTTGTAGTCGGCAGACATCCCATTTTCCAGAGGCAGGATGAAAACATATACTCCACCGTGCCGATGTCCTTTGCGGTAGCCGCTCTGGGCGGTGAGATCGTGGTGGACACGGTGGACGGCAAGGTCATATACGACGTCAAGGCAGGCACTCCGACGGACACGAAAGTGCGTCTGCGGGGCAAAGGCGTTCCCTCGCTGCGGAATAAAAACGTCAGGGGCGACCACTATGTCACTCTGGTAGTTCAGGTGCCCGACAAACTTTCTCATGAGGCGAGGGAGCTGCTGAAAAAGTTCGACGAGCAGACGGGCGATACGCTTAACGCCGCGAAGAATGTATCTGCGGGAAACGCGGAAGAGCCCAGCGGCAAAGGAAAAAAGAAATTCAGGAAATAGATATTTACAAACAGAAATATCATACGGTTATGCACGGGACGGACTTTCATGATATGCACGAAGGTCCGCCTTTTTTTGCGGACAGAGTAAAAGGATCCCGGCGGGCAGGAGCGGCCGTTTTCAAATTGAAGTGTACATCCCTTCCGTTTTCGGGTATAATAGACGAAAACGAAATACTATGCGGGGGAGAGAATCATGTCTTTAAAAAAGAAAAAAATATTTTTTGCAGCGGTTTTCTGCGCTTTTCTGTGTCTGACCGGCTGCGGTAAAGAAGAGCCGGCGCCTCAGGAGGAACCGGAAGAACAGGTGGTGGAAGAGCCTGCAGAGGAAGAACCGGAAGTGGTTGTCGAAGAGGAACCGGAGCCTGAGCCTGTTACTGCATATCCGGTCATTGAAGAGCGGATCGAGAAGGACGGTGAGATCCAGAGTTATCTGACCGGTCAGTGGACAAGCGTTGAACAGGCCAAAAGGCGTCCAGTCGCGGTAATGATCCCTAATAACAGACCGGCTATGCCGCAGTATGGCCTGTCAAAGGCCGGGATCATTTACGAAGCGCCGGTGGAAGGCCGCATTACCAGACTTATGGCGGTGTTTGAAGACTTTGACGATCTGGAGAGGATCGGACCGGTGCGGAGCAGCCGCGATTACTTTGTATATGTGGCGATGGGATACGAGGCGATCTATTGTAACTGGGGACTGGCCAGACCCTATGTGGAGGAACTGATCAACCGGCCGAATTACTACAATGTCAGCGCGGCTGTGGCAGGCATACATAATCCTGCCGACGAGGCGTTCGGGAGAGTGAGCCGTCCGGGGTATGCGACGGAATTTACCGGATACCTTAAGATAGACGGCCTGTTCAAGGCGGTAGACCGGCTCGGATATGACTGGAATTATGATGCGGATTACGTTCCGCCGTTCTTGTTCGCGGCGGATGATGTGACGGCGGATTATGCCGATAATGATGCGGCTGCGGTGATATATCCGGGCGGCAGGTCAGGCGGTAACTCCGGCGGGTACGGGACGTATCATCCGTATTTTGAGTATCATGAAGATGATCATCTGTATTATCGGTATCAGGACGGCAAGAAGCAGATCGACGAGTATAACGACGAACAGCTTGCGGTCAGCAACGTCATATTCCAGTACTGCCATGGCGAAGTGAGAGATGACCACGATTATCTGGCTTTTGGCGTACACGGAGAAGGCGACGCGCTTGTTTTCACAAACGGCAGAGTGATCAAGGCGACATGGCAGCGCTATGACGGTGATTTTACGCCGGCCAAATTCTATGATGAAGAGGGCAGCGAGATCATCTTCAATCAGGGTAAGACATGGGTATGCAATATCTGGCAGGAGTACGGCGAGTATGTGCAGTACGGTGAGGACGACGAGCATCTGATCACACCCGACGTGCCGTCTGTCACCGGCACAGATCAGAAAGAAGACGAAGACGTGGACGTGGAGAGTGCCGACGACGCGGAGTCTGACGATTCAGAGGAATAGAAAAAAATGAAATGGATGAAATTCAGAGTCAAAACCGTTACGGACGCGGAAGATATCATTATCAGCACGCTCTACGATATAGGTTTGGAAGGGGCGCAGATAGAAGATAAAGTGCCGCTTACGTCGCTCGAAAAAGAGCAGATGTTCGTGGATATCCTGCCGGACGGGCCGGAGGACGACGGCATTGCCTATCTGAGTTTTTTCGTGGAGGAAAATGAGGATGGCAGACCCTTGATCGGGGGCGTGCAGAGCGACCGGGAAACGATCGTTTCCCAGATCGCCGAAGAACTTGACGGACTCCGTTCTTTCATGGAGATCGGGGAAGGCAGCATTGCCGTAACGGAAACGGAAGATATCGACTGGATCAATAACTGGAAACAATATTTTCATCAGTTTTATATCGATGATCTTCTGGTGCTCCCGTCATGGGAAGAAGCGGAAGAAAAGGACAGAGATAAGAAAATACTCCACATCGATCCGGGCACGGCTTTCGGGACCGGTATGCACGAAACGACGCAGCTGTGCATCCGCCAGATCAAAAAATACGTTACCCCGGAAACGGAGCTTCTGGATGTGGGGACGGGCAGCGGGATCTTGGCCATTCTTGCCCTGATGTACGGGGCCCGTCACGCGGTCGGCACCGATCTGGATCCCTGTGCGATCGATGCGGCGGCGCAGAATATGGAAGCCAACGGTATCACGGCGGAAGCCTTTGAGGTGATGATCGGCAATATCATTACGGATAAAAGGATTCAGGACCGGGTCGGATACGAGCGATACGATATCGTCGCGGCCAATATTCTTGCCGACGTGCTGGTGCCGCTGACGCCGGTTATCGTACCGCATCTGAAAAAGGGCGGCATCTATATTACTTCGGGGATCATCGATGCCAAAGAGGACACTGTCAGACGGGCCGTGGAAGAAGCGGGACTGGAGATAGTGGAAGTGACTTATCAGGGAGAATGGGTGTCTGTTACGGCACGGAAAAATATGTGAAGGTATGGCGGAAAATACAGAGAAAAAGACCGGCCGTATAAAAAGCGCGGCCGCAGGCGTCATGGCGGCGGCGTGGATGTGCGTTATTTTTTGGTTTTCGGCGCAGACGCAGGAAGAGTCCGGAGCGGTAAGCCTTGGGCTCAGCTATCGTATGGTGGACGCCGCCGGGCGTCTGCTGCATCTTGGTCTGGATGATGCGAAAGTGCGTGCGGCGGCCGGCGCCATAGAATATTTTGTCAGAAAAGGGGCCCATATGGCGGAATATGCCGTTCTGGCTCTTTTGCTCTATGGATGGCTGAGCGGACGCAGCATGTCCCGCAGGCGCAGGATCGGCTGGGCGGTATGGACGGCGGTCTTCTATGCGTGCACCGATGAATTTCATCAGCTTTTTGTGGCGGGGCGCGCCGGCAGGATCAGCGACGTGCTGGTGGACAGCGCGGGCGCCGTACTGGGTCTGGTCCTTTTACTGTCGGCTCAAAAGATCGTGGGAAAGGTGCGGTGAGAGATGTATCGTTTCTTTGTGGAACCCTCTCAGATACAGGATAAGCGGATCGTTATCACCGGCAGGGACGTCAATCACATCCGTAATGTACTGCGTATGAAGATCGGCGAGGAGATCGCGGTGAGCAACGGCACGGATAACAGAGAATACCGCTGCGGGATAGAGGAATATACGGAGAAGGAAGTGATCTGCACCCTCCGGTTCATAAAAGAGGATGGCGTGGAACTGCCTTCCCAAATATATCTTTTTCAGGGGATCCCCAAGGCGGATAAAATGGAACTGATCGTTCAGAAAGCGATAGAACTGGGCGCGTATGAGGTGATCCCCGTTGCGGCAAAGCGCTGTGTGGTGAAACTGGATGACAAGAAAGCCGCAGCGAAGGCCGCCCGGTGGAGGGGGATCGCGGAGGCGGCGGCCAAACAGAGCAGAAGGGGCGTTGTGCCAAACGTGCACGACGTGTTGAGTATGCGGGAAGCCATCGCCTATGCAGAAGATATGGACGTCAAGCTGATTCCTTATGAACTTGCGGAAGACATGGAACATACGAAGCATGTGGTGGAAACGGTGAAACCCGGACAGAGGATCGCCGTCTTTATCGGTCCCGAAGGAGGATTTGAGGAGAGTGAAGTGCAGGCGGCCCGTGACGCGGGCATAGAACCGGTCACACTGGGGAAACGCATCCTTCGGACGGAGACCGCCGGTCTGGCTGTGCTGTCATGGTTGATGTATCAACTGGAATCTTAGCATCATATTATAAGGTATGACATCATTGCTTTTTTATGAATGAAAAGTAATGTGAAATCCGCTTACGGTAAGCTGAGAGAAAGGAATAACGATCATGGAAGTGTATTTAGACAATTCGGCGACGACTCGGTGTTTCGACGAAGCTGCGCATTTGATGCACAGGATCATGTGCGAGGATTATGGCAATCCTTCCAGTATGCATCACAAAGGAGTAGAAGCGGAACGGTACTTAAGATATGCCAGAGAAACGCTTGCCGGAATATTAAAAGTAAACGAAAAAGAGATCCTTTTTACCTCCGGAGGTACGGAGTCTGACAATATTGCACTGATCGGTACGGCGATGGCCAATCACAGAAGAGGAAGACATCTGATCACGACTGCGGTCGAGCATCCCGCGGTCTTACAGCCGATGGCGTATTTGGAAAACCAGGGATTTAAAGTGACCTATCTTCCGGTAGACCGGGAGGGAAGGATCTCTCTGCACGATCTGGAGAACGCTGTCCGGCCGGACACGATCCTTGTTTCGATCATGCATACGAACAATGAGATAGGAAGCGTCCAACCCATTGAGGAGGCGGGAGCGTTGATCAAGAGCCGGAATCCCCGGACGCTTTTTCATGTGGATGCGGTCCAGGGATTTGGAAAATATCGTATTTATCCTGCCAAAATGCATGTGGATATGATGTCTGTCAGCGGGCATAAGATCCACGGACCGAAGGGCATAGGATTTCTTTATATCAAAGACGGGTCCAGAGTGAGCCCGATCCTGTACGGCGGCGGACAGCAGAAAGGTATGCGTTCGGGAACGGAAAATGTGCCGGGTATTGCCGGGATGGCCAAGGCCGCAGAGATCATCTACAAGGATCTGGATTCCGAGCGGGACCGCATGTACGGACTGCGCGATATGCTGATCCGCGGAGTGGAAGATATGGACGGTATACAGGTCAACGGATGTCCGGGAAGAGAGGGCGCGCCCCATATCGTGAGCCTGTCCGTCAGAGGCGTCCGGGCCGAAGTGCTTCTCCACGCACTGGAAGAGCGGGGGATCTATGTGTCCGCCGGAAGCGCCTGTGCCTCCAACAAGCCCCAGACGTCGGCAACGCTGAAGGCGATAGGGATCGAAAGGGATCTGCTGGATTCCACGGTGCGGTTCAGCTTTTCGGTCTTTACAACGGAGGAGGAGATCCGATATACTATACAGGCGTTATCCGAAGTGGTGCCGATGCTGAGGAGATATTCCAGACGGTAAGGGCGCTGCGCGGTATCCTACAGAAAGATATGAGGGAGTATGATGTTTTCAGCTTTTTTGATAAAGTATGCCGAGATAGGCGTGAAGGGCAAGAACCGTTACCTGTTTGAGGACGCGCTGGTGCGGCAGATCAAATACGCGCTGAAAAAGTGCGAGGGAGAATTTACCGTACACAAGACCGACGGGCGTATCTATGTGGACGCGGTTTCCGGTTTCGACTACGAGGAAACGGTGGAGGCGCTGAAAAAAGTGTTCGGCATATCCGGTATCTGCCCGGTGGTCTATGTGGAAGACGAAGGATTTGAGAAGCTTGGCGAAGCGGTGGTGGATTATATCGATAAGGTATATCCGGATAAGGACCGGTCGTTCAAGGTCGCGGCAAGACGCGCGCGGAAAAATTATCCGCTGAATTCCATGGAGATCAACGCTGAATTGGGCGGTATCGTTCTTGACGCTTATCCGGAGATGCATGTGGATGTGCATCATCCGGATATCCTGCTCAATATCGAAGTCCGGGATAAGATCTATATCTACTCCGAAACGATTCCGGGTCCGGGCGGTATGCCCGTGGGGACCGGGGGTAAGGCCATGCTGCTTTTGTCGGGCGGTATCGATTCCCCCGTGGCAGGATGGATGATAGCCAAGAGGGGCGTTAAGATCGATGCGGTATATTTCCATGCGCCGCCGTACACAAGCGAGAGAGCCAGACAGAAAGTGGTGGATCTGGCAAAAAAGGTGGCGGCCTATACAGGCCCCATCTATCTGCATGTCATTAACTTTACGGACATTCAGCTTTACATTTATGACAAGTGCCCCCACGATGAACTGACGATCATCATGCGGCGCTATATGATGCGCATTGCGGAGCATATTGCAAAGGATACGGAGTGTCTGGGGCTTATCACCGGGGAGAGCATAGGGCAGGTGGCGTCGCAGACGATGCACAGCCTGATGGCGACCAATGACGTGTGCGAACTGCCTGTTTACCGCCCGCTGATCGGGTTTGACAAGATGGATATCGTGGCGCTGTCTGAGAAGATCGATACTTATGAAACATCCATCCAGCCTTACGAGGACTGCTGTACCATATTTGTGGCCAAGCATCCTGTGACCAAGCCGAACCTGAATATCATCAGAAAGCACGAGCATAATCTGGACGAGAAGATTGATGAACTGGTGCAGACGGCGCTTGATACGGACGAAGTGATCGTCGTAAGATAGACGGACAGAAGCCGGGCGGACGGGCACGGCCATACAGCGGGACGGCGTTTCGGCGGGGAGGCGCAGAATAAAAGCAGAATAAAAAAAGAAGAAGTAGTCAGTCTACTTCTTCTTCATTCATCTTGATAAGTATCGATTACATGAGATACGGTTTTAAAGCCGCGATAACTTCATCAGTACCGTCTTCAGCGTGGATGTTCAAGTCGATCGGCTTGGAAAGGTCTAAGCTGAAGATACCCATGATAGATTTTGCATCGATTACATATCTGCCGGATACTAAATCGAAGTCATAATCAAACTTTGTAATATCATTTACAAAGGATTTAACCTTATCAATAGAATTTAAAGAAATCTGTACTGTTTTCATTTCAGACTTACCTCCTTCAATTTTTCATACCTTCTGCCATAATATTAAAGGTTGGAAAGTTAAAAGTCAATGATAAAACAATACAAAAAATGCGGAGATTACTATGAAAAGTGTAGCATTACACAATCTGGGCTGCAAAGTAAACGGATATGAGATGGACGTTATGCAACAAATGTTACAAGAAAACGGTTATAAAATTGTACCATTTGATGAAACAGCCGATGTTTATATCGTAAATACCTGTACCGTGACAAATATCGCGGACCGGAAGAGCCGGCAGATGCTTCACCGCGCCAAGAAACAGAATCCGGACGCTGTGGTCGTCGCGGTGGGATGTTATGTGCAGACCGACGGGCAGACTGTCGCGGCGGATGAAGCGATCGACCTTGCCATAGGAAACAACCGCAAGAACCAGATCGCTGCCATTTTGGATGATTATTTCAGCAGCAGGAAAAGCATTGATCCCGTTATCGATATCGGTCATACGGATGAATATGAACAAATGAGGCTGACGAAGACCGCGGAACATACCAGAGCCTATGTCAAGATCCAAGACGGCTGCAATCAATTCTGCAGCTACTGCATCATCCCGTACGCCAGAGGAAGAGTGCGGAGCCGCGGGGAAGAAGATATCCTCCGCGAAGTATGCGGGATGGCGGAAGCGGGATATCAGGAGATCGTGCTCACGGGGATCCATATCAGTTCTTACGGAATCGACCGGGGAGAGTCCGGGCTGCCCGGCCTGCTTGCCCGGCTGCATGACATAGAGGGGCTGAAGCGGATCCGTCTGGGTTCTTTGGAACCGCGCATCGTAACGGAAGAGTTTGTCAGACAGATCAGCGCAATGCCCAAGATCTGTCCGCATTTCCACCTTTCCCTGCAGAGCGGATGCGATTCTGTCCTAAAGAGGATGAATAGGCATTATACGACCGGGGAATACTTCCGGACAGCGGAACTTCTCAGAAAATATTATACGGATCCCGCCATCACCACGGATGTGATCGTGGGATTTCCGGGAGAAACCGAGGAAGAATTCCGCGCGACGGAGCAATTCGTGCGAAAAGTCAATTTTTATGAAATGCACATCTTCAAATATTCAAAGCGGAGAGGCACGCGGGCGGCGGAGATGGACGGGCAGCTTACGGAAGCGGAGAAAAGCAGGCGCAGCGCGGTCCTTGCGGAAGCGGAAAAACAGATGTCGCATACATACAGAGAAAACAGTATCGGAAAAGAAGCCGAGGTCCTGTTTGAGGAAAAGAAAACGATAGGCGGGAAAACTTATTGGATCGGCCATACGCCGCAGTATGTGAAAGCGGCCTTGCAGACGTCCGCAGATCGGGATCTGGCCAATCGTATCGTCCGGGGAACGGTCACGGAGTTTTTGAACGAAGACATCATGATCTTAAAATGATTGAATTTTGTGTGACGATAGAGTATTATGGTAATAATAGGGGTAATATTATGATCGACATTTGGATAAGGGCGTGAAACTATGCAGGATTTAGGAAACACACAATTTTTTACGGTAGAATCCGAGCCGGAGACAGGGGTAAAACTTGTCCTTTCGACGGTGTATGAAGCACTGACGGAAAAAGGGTACAATCCGGTAAACCAGATCGTAGGATATATTATGTCCGGCGATCCTACTTATATTACCAGCCACAAAAATGCGAGAAGCCTGATCATGAAGGTGGAGCGGGACGAGCTGGTAGAAGAGATGCTGGTAGAGTACATCAAAAACTCACTGAAAAAGTAACGGCGGAAGAACATATGAGGATCATGGGTTTGGATTTCGGCTCAAAGACGGTCGGCGTGGCGATAAGCGATCCGCTGCTTATCACGGCGCAGGGGATCGAGATCATCAGGAGGCCGGAGGAGAATAAGCTGCGGCGGACGCTTGCGCGCATAGAGGAACTGATCGAGGAATACGAAGTGTCCGAGATCGTGCTTGGACTGCCGAAAAACATGAACGATACGATAGGCGAGAGAGCGGAACTGTCGTTGGATTTTCAGGAGAAATTACAGCGGAGGACCGGTCTGCCGGTGGTCATGTGGGATGAAAGACTCACTACGGCAGCCGCGGATAAAGCGATGATAGAAGCCGGGATACGAAGAGAGCGCCGCAAGGACTATGTGGACAAGATCGCGGCGGTGTTGATCCTGCAGGGATATCTGGATTATCGGGCAGGCAAGGAGAAAGAGTAAGTGGAGAAGATCGTATTTACGCCGGAAGGCGGAGAAACCGTTCAATTCTATATACTGGAGCAGACAAGAGTTGCCGGTATAGACTATATTCTGGTGACGGACTCGGAGGACGGCGACGGAGAGGCGCTCATCCTGCGCGATGTTTCTTCGCCGGAAGAAGAGGAAGCGGTATATGAAACGGTGACGGACGATGAAGAGTTAAATGCAGTAGCGGCTGTATTTGAAAATATGCTGGACGACATTGATCTTGCATAACTAATTGATTTGACGGAGGAATTTTTGTTTGAAAAAAATTGAAGAGAGAAGATCGGCTTCTAAACTGAAGGTGATTCCTTTGGGCGGACTGGAGCAGATCGGGCTTAATATTACTGCCTTTGAATATGAGGACAGTATTATTGTAGTGGACTGCGGGCTTTCTTTCCCGGAGGATGAGATGCTCGGCATCGATCTGGTGATACCGGATATCACCTATCTGAAAGATAATGCCGAAAAAGTAAAGGGTTTTGTCATTACGCATGGTCACGAGGACCATATCGGTGCGCTGCCCTATGTGTTAAAAGAACTGAATATTCCGGTGTATGCAACGCGGCTGACAATGGGTATCATTGAGAATAAGCTGGAAGAACACGAACTGTTGGACGTTACAAAACGCAAAGTGGTCAGATTCGGACAGAGTATCACTCTGGGAAAGTTCGGGATCGAATTTATCAAGACGAATCACAGTATAGTGGATGCCGCTGCGCTGGCGATCTATTCACCGGCGGGTATTGTTGTGCATACCGGGGACTTTAAGGTCGATTATACGCCGGTATTCGGGGATGCCATCGATCTGCCCCGGTTTGCGGAACTTGGCAAAAAAGGCGTGCTGGCGCTTATGTGTGATTCGACCAATGCCGAAAGACTTGGATTTACCGCATCCGAAAAGACGGTGGGCCGTACTTTTGACAGCCTGTTCGCGGAGCATAAGGATACAAGGATCATTATCGCCACATTTGCCTCGAATGTTGACCGTGTGCAGCAGATCATCAATTCGGCGTATAAGTTCGGAAGAAAAGTAGTGGTGGAAGGCAGAAGCATGGTCAACATCATCGAAACGGCCGCCGCTTTGGAGTGCCTGCATATTCCGGAGAATACGCTGATCGACATCGAGCAGCTTAAGAATTACCCGAATGACAAGACCGTTATCATCACCACGGGAAGTCAGGGGGAAAGCATGGCGGCGCTCAGCCGTATGGCAAGCAATACGCATAAGAAGATATCGATCCTGCCGGGCGATACCGTTATTTTTTCCTCCCACCCGATACCGGGCAACGAGAAAGCGGTCACCAATGTCATAAACGAACTTCAAATGAAGGGCGCGGATGTTATCTTTCAGGATGTGCATGTATCCGGACATGCCTGTCAGGAAGAGATCAAACTGATCTACAGTCTGGTGAAGCCGCAGTACGCCATACCGATCCACGGAGAGTATAAACACAGGAAGGCGCAGGCGAAGATCGCGGAGGAACTGGGTATACCGAAAGAACGCATTTTTATGATACAGTCCGGAGATGTGTTGGAAATGGACGATAACGGCGCCGAAGTTGTCGGGAAAGTTCCTGTGGGGGCGATCCTTGTAGACGGCCTTGGAGTCGGAGATGTAGGAAACGTGGTTCTTCGGGACAGACAGCACCTTGCGGAGGACGGTATTTTGATCGTTGTTCTGGCGCTGGATTCCCACAGCGATCAGCTGGTGTCCGGCCCGGATATCGTATCCAGAGGATTTGTCTATGTCAGGGAATCGGACGAACTGCTGGATGAAGCGCGGCTTCTTGTCAACGAAGCGATCCTCGGCTGTCTGGACAAAGGACAGACCGACTGGGGCAAATTGAAGTCGACGATCAAGGATGTACTTACGGAATTTGTCTGGAAGAAGACAAAACGGCGTCCCATGATCCTGCCGATCATTATGGAAGTGTGATATTCTGCGGCCGGTGTGCGGTATCAGCAGCAAACGCCGGCTAAGATCATATCATAAATACAGAAGGAGGGATGCGGCATGCCGGATACCCAGATAGAAGAGGCGACAAAAAAATTTGCAGCCTATATACAGCAGACCGATACCTATAAAGAATACTTGTTTCAGCGTGAAAAGATAAAGAAGCAGCCTGAACTGTATGAAAAAGTCAACGAGTTCAGACGGCGGAACTTTGAATTGCAGAATGAAACGGCCGACGAGGAACTGTTTGACAGAATGGAAGCGTTTGAGCATGAATACGCAAAGTTCCGAGAGAACCCGTTGGTGGAGGATTTCCTGAGGGCAGAGCTTTCTTTCTGCAGGATGATGCAGGATATCAATACGCTGCTGACAGCGGAGATCGATTTTGAGTGACGGCCGGTGAGCGGCAGCCGGAATGAGGAGAACTATGAACATCAAGTCTTTGATCGGATCGACGGCGCAGATCGTCATAAAGACGGCACTGTTCGTTTATATCGTGGTGTATATAATCAGAATGGCAGGAGCGGCATACGATTACGGCTATCGCGTGTTTACGGAACCGCCGCTCTCCTACGGGGACGGCAGGATCATCAGCATCTATATAGACGAGAGCGATTCCGTTTCCGATATAGGAAAGATGCTGGAATCAAAAGGGCTGATCCGGGACGGCAGGCTGTTTGTGATCCAAGAACTTCTGTCCGAATATCACGGCAAGATCCAGCCGGGGGTATATGATCTTAACACATCCATGACAACGCAGGAGATGCTTGGCGTTATAGCGCCGGAATCGGAAACGGATGAAGAATCGGAAGAGGAAGAATAGACGGAAGGGACGGTACGGAGATGATAGCAGACGAGCGCATGAGCGCGTTTATTGATTCGTTGGATACCGGAAATACGCCTTTCCTGAACGAAATAGAAAAGGAAGCAAGAGAAACCAATGTGCCCGTTATCCGCACGCAGATGCAGAGCCTTATCAAATTTCTGCTTGCGATGCAGAAACCGAGATCCGTTTTGGAGGTCGGCTGCGCCATTGGTTTTTCCGCACTGTTGATGAGCGAATATGCGCCGGAAGACTGCCATATCACGACTATCGAAAAGTATGAAAAAAGGATACCGATTGCCAGAGAGAATTTCAGGAGAGCGGGCAGGGAAGACCGGATCACGCTTCTTTGCGGCGATGCGGCGGACATCCTGAAAGATCTTACGGGAACCTATGATCTGATCTTTATGGACGCGGCGAAAGGGCAGTACATTCATTTCCTGCCGGATGTCCTGCGGCTTCTGCCGGAGGGAGGCATACTCTTGTCGGACAATGTTCTTCAGGACGGCGATATCATCGAATCCCGCTTTGCGGTGACGAGGAGGAACCGGACGATACACAGCCGTATGCGGGAATATCTGTATGAACTAAAACACCGTCCCGATCTGGAAACGGTGATCCTGCCGGTAGGAGATGGCGTGACGATAAGCGTCCGAAAAAGCGGAGAAGCGGCTTCGCAGGAGGGTATCATATACAGCGGGGGCGCTCCGGAATGGAGATCGATATGAGGAAAAAACCGGAGTTACTGGTTCCGGCGGGCAGTCTGGAGGTATTGAAAACAGCCGTCATGTTCGGCGCGGATGCGGTCTATATCGGCGGCGGGGCGTACGGGCTGCGCGCGAAGGCCAAAAATTTTTCCCCTCAGGAGATGGCGGAGGGGATCGCATTTGCGCACCGCCATGGGGTGCGCGTACATGTAACGGCCAATATTCTGGCGCACAACGGCGATCTGGAGGGGGCTGCGGCCTATTTCCGGGAACTTAGGGAAATGAAGCCGGACGCGTTGATCATTGCGGACCCCGGAATGTTCATGCTGGCGAAAGAGATCTGTCCGGAGATCGACATCCATATCTCCACGCAGGCCAACAATACGAATTATATGACATGCCGTTTCTGGTACGATCAGGGGGCGAAACGGGTCGTTTCCGCCAGAGAGCTGTCGCTTGCGGAGATCAAAGAGATCAGACGCAGACTTCCCGATGATTTGGAACTCGAAAGTTTCGTCCACGGGGCCATGTGTATTTCCTATTCCGGCAGATGCCTTCTCAGCAGTTATTTTACAGGGCGGGACGCCAACCGCGGCGCGTGCACGCATCCATGCAGGTGGAAGTATGCCGTCGTGGAAGAAACAAGGCCGGGAGAATACCTGCCGGTTTATGAGAATGAACGGGGGACCTATCTTTTCAACTCCAAGGATCTGTGCATGATCGGGCACATTCCTGAACTGATCGATGCCGGGATAGACAGTTTTAAGATCGAGGGCCGTATGAAGGCGGCGCTTTATGCGGCGACGACGGCGCGCACTTACCGGCGGGCGATAGACGATTATCTGGAATCCGAGGAAAAATACCGCGCCAACATGGAGTGGTACCTGGCGGAAATATCCAAGTGCACGTACCGTCCGTTTACTACGGGGTTCTATTTTGGCAGACCGGACGAAAATACGCAGATTTATGACAACAGCACCTATCTGAGCGAAGCCGTTTATCTGGGGACGGTCGGCGGGATCGTCCGGACGGACGGCAAAGACTGCGCGCGCATCGAACAGCGCAACAAATTCTGCGTGGGGGACTCCGTGGAGATCATGAAACCGGACGGAACGAATGTGCCTGTGAAAGTGTTGGCAATGTACGATGAACAGGGACAGAGCGTGTCTTCCTGCCCTCATGCCAGACAAGTGGTGGACGTGTGTCTGTCCGCCGTGCCCGAACCGTACGACATCCTGCGCGCGGAGAAGAGTTAAAGTCTGGGAAGAGATCCGATAAAAAAATTCGGTAAAAAAATTCTTATTTTTCTATTGCATTTTTACTGAAAGTAGAGTATCTTAAAGAAAGGGCTGACGGCTTAATATAATGGTATCTTGAACAATGATGTTCCAAAAGGTTTATTTTTGGAACATTTTTTTGTTTCACGCCCGAATGAGGAGAAGGAAAGGAAGATGGAAAAATGAGCGAAGTATTTAATGTGGAAGAAATTTTCGGACAGAATGTATTTACGCTTGGCAAAATGAAAGAACGTCTGCCGAAGAACGTGTACAAAGAAGTGGTAAAAGTCATGAACGAAGGCGGCGAACTTTCCATGGAAGCGGCGAACGTTGTCGCCATGGCAATGAAGGAGTGGGCCGTCGAGAACGGAGCGACCCACTACACCCACTGGTTCCAGCCGCTTACGGGCATCACGGCGGAGAAACACGATTCCTTTGTGGCGCATCCCGATGAAATGGGTAAGATGCTGACAGAGTTTTCCGGCAAAGAGCTGATCAAGGGTGAGCCGGATGCGTCTTCTTTCCCTTCGGGCGGTCTGCGCGCGACATTTGAGGCGAGAGGATACACGGCGTGGGATATCACCTCTCCCGCTTTCCTGAAGGAATCCGGCTGCGGTACGATCCTCTGCATCCCCACCGCTTTCTGTTCTTACACAGGCGAGGCGCTGGATAAAAAGACGCCGCTGCTGCGCTCCATGGAAGCTTTGAGCGAGCAGGCACTCCGTATCGTAAGACTGTTCGGCAATACGGAAGCCACCAAGGTGACGGCTTCGGTAGGACCGGAGCAGGAATATTTTCTGGTTGATGAGAAATTATATAAACAGAGGACTGATCTGATGTTTGCGGGACGTACCCTGTTCGGCGCACCGGCGCCTAAGGGTCAGGAGATGGAAGATCATTACTTCGGCGTTATCAGAGAGCGCGTGGGCGCTTACATGAAAGACCTGAACGAAGAGCTGTGGAAACTGGGCGTTACGGCAAAGACACAGCACAACGAAGTCGCTCCCGCACAGCATGAACTGGCGCCGATCTATGAAACGGCCAATATCGCGGTGGATCACAATCAGCTTGTTATGGAAGCGATGAAGAGAGTGGCAGTCCATCACGGTATGAGATGTCTGCTGCACGAGAAACCGTATGCGGGCGTCAACGGTTCGGGTAAGCACAACAACTGGTCGATCACAACGGACAACGGCGTGAACCTTTTGGATCCCGGCGATACGCCCAACGAGAACGTACAGTTCCTTCTGGTGCTGGCCTGCATCCTGAAAGCGGTTGACACACATGCGGATCTGCTCCGCCAGTCTGCATCCGACGTGGGCAACGATCACAGACTTGGCGCGAATGAGGCGCCTCCGGCAATCATTTCCGTATTCCTCGGCGAGCAGCTTGAGGACGTGGTAAGACAGCTGATCGAAACGGGCGCGGCAACCAGCGTCAAGGAAGGCGGTAAGCTTCTTACAGGCGTAAAGACGCTGCCTGATTTCCAGAAGGATGCAACGGACAGAAACAGAACGTCGCCGTTTGCGTTTACCGGTAATAAATTTGAGTTCCGTATGGTCGGTTCCGCAGACTCCATTGCAAGCCCGAACACGACGCTGAACGCGATCGTTGCGGAAGCTTTCTGCGAGGCGGCGGATATTTTGGAGAAAGCGGACAACAAGGAACAGGCGATCCACGATCTGATCAAAGAATACCTGACCAAGCATCAGCGCATCATCTTCAACGGCAATGGTTATTCCGACGAGTGGGTAAAAGAAGCGGAAAAGAGAGGACTGCCCAACATCAAGTCGATGATCGAGGCGGCAGGCACGATCACTACCGACAAAGCTGTCAAGCTGTTCGAGAAGTTCGGCATCTTTACAAAGGTAGAGCTTGAATCCCGCGAGGAGATCATCTACGAAACTTATGCAAAGAGCATTAATATCGAGGCGCTGACGATGATCGATATGGCAGGAAAACAGATCATTCCGGCTGTCATTAAATACACGAAGGTCCTGGCCGATACGGTGAATACCGTTAAGGCGGCAGGCGCGGATGCTTCCATACAGGAACAGCTGCTGGCAGCTGTCAACAGCAAACTGGCGGCTATGCAGAAAGCGCTTGAAAAACTGGAGAAGACGGAAGCGGAGGCGTCAGCCATGACGGATGCCAAGGCTCAGGCTTTCTTCTACAAAGATTCCGTTAAGAGCGCTATGGATGAACTCCGTGCACCGGCGGATGAACTGGAGATGATCGTAGACAAGGACATCTGGCCGATCCCTACATACGGCGAGTTGATGTTCGAGATATAAAAAAGGATTTACGAAAGGCCGCTGCACGCAAGTGCAGCGGCCATAAAGGATAAGAAGATATTGAAAGATTATGCGAAGGCGATTCACAAAGGGAATATTGCGGCGGCCATCCTGTTGGTTTGTCTGGCAGCAGCCGCGACAGTGGTTGAAACGATCTATCTGGGCAGGGTGATTGATGTGTTGGCGGGCGGCGGCCGCGACATTACGGCTCTGCTTGGCATCATCACAGGAGCGATCGTTGTCCAGTATGTCTGCAATACCGTTAAGATCAGATTTCTTGGCGGCACGTTATTGAATACCAGATATTCTTTAGACCGATTGATCTTTGAGAAGATTCTGGCGATCGATTACCGAAAACTGGAGAATTTTAAGACCGGTGAGCTGAATACCCTGTTTTTATCCGACGTGGAAGCGGTTGTTAATTATCTGGGATATGTAGTTGATTGTATGAGCGGTATCTGTTCCGCTCTTCTTTCGTTTATTCTCTGTATCTGTATCAGCTGGAAACTCTGCCTGATCTGTATTCCCACATTTCCCATTATGGTGATCGGCGGCCTTATCTTTCATTCCGGCTTTCAGATTTTGGCAGAGAACAGAAAGAAAGCTGATGAAAAAGAAAAAACGGAATTTCTCAGTTCTGTAAAAAATACAGACTATATCAAGGCATACGGCATTGAAGACTTTATGCGGGACCGGTATGCGGGCATCTTGGACGGCGTAAGGAAAGTCAGAGATCAGGAGGCCGTCATGCGGGGAAAGATCGCGGTCAAAAACAGGATCGTCGGGTCGGTTCCTTATATCAGTCTTTTTCTGGCAGGGATCTATATGATCCGGAGTCAGGAGATCAGCGCCGGAATGTTCATTTCTTTTGCTTATATTTTCAGCAATATCCAGTCCTTGCAGGATCTGCAGGGGATGCTGTCTGAATTTCAGCCGTACAAGGTTTCCAGAGAAAGGATCATCCGTTTCTTAAGCCTGCCATCTGAGCCGGAGGAGGATCGCCGTGCCATAACAGATGCCGTCGAAGAGGGCGGACTGTATATAGAAAATGCAGGATTTGGCTATACGGATGACACGGCGGTCCTGGAAGATATCAGCATGACCTGTCTGCCGGGAACGATCACAGCGATCATGGGCGAAAGCGGCGGCGGCAAATCTACTTTACTGAAACTGATCAGCGGGTTATATCCTCTGCGGCAGGGAAATATTACGATTGCCGGAACAAAGAAAGATGCCGCCGGGGAACCGTATCATAAGCCTGTCAGCGTGGTATTTCAGGATAATTTCCTTTTTCATAAGACCCTGCGGGAGAATATTGCCATGGATGACGAGGGCGCGGAGGAACAGCGCCTGATCGAGGCGTGCAGAATGGCGGATATCTGGGACGACATACAGAAACTTCCGGAAGGTCTGGATACGAAAACGGCGGAAGGCGGTGTTTCCCTTTCGGGTGGACAGCGTCAGAGGATCTGCATAGCGAGAGCATTATATGCTAAGCCTTATGTGCTGATACTGGATGAACCGTCAGCCAGTCTGGATCCGGTCAGCGAAGAGAAGATCATCAGAAATATCAGAACGTATTGCAGGGATATGATCGTGATCATGGTTACGCACCGGGTTTCCACGGCAAAATATGCGGATCAGATCTGCTGCCTTAAGCAGGGACGGCTTATGCCGGCAGCCTTTGCTGATCTTAAAGAACAGCCGGAACAGGGAGATAAAGCATGACAGCCGATAAAAAAGATTTTTACCAGTGGATCGTCAATAAAATACGCAGTCTGCGCGGTATTCTGTGCTGCCACATGATTCTGGAACCGGGACAGTATCTGGTCAAGATCATGGCGGGCGCGGTGGGATTTGAGCAGCTTGCCAAGGGCCTGATCACTTTCAACATGGCGTTTCTTGTCCGGGGAAGTCTGATCTATATAGGCGGTATCTTATTATCCGCCCTTATCAACGGCATAGATGTTTATACAGAAAAAAGAATTGAAAATGCTGTGTATATCTCCTTGAAAGAGGAACTTCTGGGGTGTTTCCTGAATCGGAAAGTTACAGGAGATGGAACTGCACATTCCGGAAAGCTTCTGGATACCTGTATCAGAGATGCGGATATTCTGGTAGATTTTCTGGGTATGAAGATCACCGATATCACGACGCCGGTATTGGTATGCGGGATCAGTATCCTGTTGGTGATAGGAAAGAGTCCGCTGATCGCCGTAATCATTTTGGGCACTCTGATCTTTAGTTTTATCCTGAACCTGTATTTTCTGCCGCGGTACGGGCGGATCAATCAGGAGATCCGAAAAAAAGAAGAAGAACTGACCGCCGGATTTCTGGAAGAAATACAGGGGAACGCTGTTATACGGGTATTTTTGTGTCAAAAATATTATTTAAAAAATATGCAGGAACTGACTGCGGCGGCGTTCGCGGAAAATGACAGGGAGATCCGGATGCGTTTTATCCATGGCATATTGGTGAATCTGTTGGCGTTTTCCAGTATGACGCTTCCTTTCGTGGCGGGTGCCTTAGTAGTATTGGACGGCGGGATGCAGGTCGAAGAACTCATGTATATTACACAGATATCCGGGAATCTGCTGTGGTTTATGGATATCATGGCGCAGGCGGTGGTCAGTGTACAGAAAGCAAGGGTCAGCGCCAAAAGGATCTATGAGATCGTCAGTAAAGAGCAGGAAGCGGCTTCGGAACAGGCGATCGCGGTATCCGGGGACGATGCGGTCTCCGTCCGCGGTCTGTCTGTGCGCTATGGCGATAAGGAGGTTTTGTCCGATGTGTCCCTGACGGTGCCAAAGGGAGCGTACGCTGCCTTTGTAGGAGAGAGCGGGAGCGGAAAATCTACGATCTTCAAGGCGTTGGAACAGCTGGTCCCGTATACGGGAACGGTCAGCCTGTTTGGTCAGGATGTGCAGAAGTACGGCGAAAAAGAGATCAGACAGCTGTTTGGCTGCGTTTTTCAGGATGCTTTTATGATAAACGGGAGCCTGATGGAAAATATACGGCTTGGGAAGGAAGACGCGGACGAAGAAAAGATCTTGGAATTGATCAAAGAAACCGGATTGCAGTTTCTCTGCGAAGGAGAGGATGGTTCCGGTGCGGATGTAGGAGAGAACGGAAAGTTCTTGTCGGGCGGGGAAAGGCAGAGGATCGCAGTCATAAGAGCGGTTTTAAGCGAATCTCCGATCCTGCTGCTGGATGAAATAACTTCGGCGTTGGATCAGCAAAATGAAGAAATCGTTATGAAATGCATCAGAAGTCTGCGCCGTGAAAAAACTGTTCTGATAGCGGCACAGAAAATAAAGACGATACAAGATGCGGACTGCATCTATGTGGTGAAAGACGGAAGGATCGTTGAGTCGGGAACCCATGCACAGCTGCTTGCGCAGAACGGAGAATACAGAAGACTGTGCGCCGGTAAAAAATAAGGCAGCCGTGCCATTGGATATACAAGGTAAAAATAAAATTCAGCCATAAAAATGAATTTAGGGCTTGCAAATGCACATAATATACTGTATAATTCCAAGTTGTAACATTAATGGGCTATCGCCAAACGGTAAGGCAACGGACTCTGACTCCGTCATTTCAAGGTTCGAATCCTTGTAGCCCAGCTTATTAGACTCAGTTGATCATCAACTGAGTCTTTTTTGAGAGGATGATGGATATGTATACGTTTGACAGCAGGGTGCGCTACAGTGAGGTGGGCGTGGACGGCAATATGACGATCGAATCGCTTCTGGATTATTTTCAGGACTGCTCTACTTTTCATTCGGAAGATATCGGACTGGGCGTGGATTACCTCAATGAATTGAAAATCGTGTGGATGCTGTCCTCGTGGCAGATCTGCGTCAACAGGTATCCGCACCTGTGCGAGAGGATTGTGATCGGTACGGCGCCCTATGAGTTCCGCGGGTTCATCGGCTGCCGTAATTTTGAGATGAAGACGGCGGACGGGGAAGTCTTGGCATATGCCAATTCCATCTGGAGCCTTATGGATCTGGTGAAGATGGCTCCGGCAAGACCCAGTGAAAAGATGCTCGCCGGATATGCACTGGAAGAAAAATATCCGATGGAGTACGCACCCCGCAAGATCGCAATGCCTGAGGGCGGCAGAAAACTTACGCCTTTTGGCGTGAAACAGCATCATCTGGATACAAACAAACATGTAAACAACGGCCAGTACGTCCGTATGGCGATGGACTGCATACCGGAAGATTTCCGGATCGAACAGCTGCGCGTGGAATACAAAAGCCAGGCAAAACTGGATGATGTGATCTGCCCGGTCGTGGCACAAAGCGAAGACGGCTGCCTGTATACGGTATCTTTGAACAAGGAAGACGGAAAGCCATACAGTATTGTGGAGATGAAAGGAGGCGTCCTATGATCCAGCTGGGTGTGATACAGACCTTACATATCGTGAAAAAAGTGGAGTTCGGCGTATATCTGAGCGACGAGTCCGAAGAAGAGAAGATCCTTCTTCCTAAAAAGCAGGTGCCGCAGGATGCCCGCGTCGGCAGCAGCGTGAGCGTTTTTGTCTACCGCGATTCAAAGGACCGCCTGATCGCCACGACAAACACGCCGAAAGTCACGCTGCACGGCGTGGCGAAACTCCGGGTCGCTCAGGTGGGCAGAAACGGGGCGTTTCTTGACTGGGGTCTGGAAAAAGATCTTCTGCTGCCTTTCAAAGAGCAGACGAGAAAGGTGGCTGAAAGGGACGAGTGCCTTGTCGCCCTCTATATCGATAAGAGCAGCCGTCTGTGCGCGACGATGAACGTATATCCGTATCTGGATGCCCATAGTCCGTACAATACGGACGACAGAGTTCAGGGAACGGTGTATGAGATCAGCAAGAATTTCGGCGCATTCGTAGCCGTGGACGACAAATATTCCGCGCTGATACCGCTGAAGGAACTGTACGGCGACGTCAAGATCGGAGATACGGTCCAGGCCCGCGTTACGGGGGTCAAAGAAGACGGCAGGCTGAATCTGAGTATCCGTGAGAAAGCATATCTGCAGATCCATACGGATGCGCAGAAAGTACTGCAGATCATCGACAGCTTCGACGGAGTCCTTCCTTTTAACGACAAGGCTTCTCCGGAGGTGATCAAAAGGGAGACCCAGATGAGCAAGAACGAGTTTAAGAGGGCTGTCGGCCATCTGCTTAAGGAGGGCAGGATCCGGATCACGGATCACGCCATACGGGCGGTCGATCCGGGAAACGGACGGGATGCCTGAACAGCGCGGGATCGGTGCGCGACATGCCGGTTTGGCTCATTGCTCGCGCAAATAAAAACTTCTCAACCGTCTTAGCGGCTGAGAAGTTTTGTTTTGAAATAGGACAGCAGATCTTCGGTCACATCATGCGTCATATGGAGATATCGATGTTGGAACCGATGTGCGGATTTACAGATAACTCCATGGAAGCTGCATCCATCATTTCCACGATCTGACCGCCTGTGGAGGAAACCTGATCGAGAGATTTACTTAACATGGCTACGCCGTAAGCGTTCTGGGTATTTACCATTGACATTGCCATAGACAGTTTTGCAATATCCATTCTAATCTCCTCCTTTCCCGACCTTTACCCGCGGGTGCGCCGCGGTTTTTCTTTGAAAACATTATAGCACACTTCGCGGAACATGGCGAGTATTTTTTGTTTTGTATAAAATGTCTAATAATAAAAATTGACAGAAATCTTAATTTTTTTAAAAAATACACAAAAAATTCTTTATTGGAGGTAGATTTTTTTGTGTATATAGATTAAAATGGATACCGGGTGTTGTATTTTGATGAATTTAGCGGTTTGACATTTTGTGTAATTTGCTAAAAGAAACGATAAGAGGTGGGGTATGATTTCAAATCAGATTTTGCAAAATACGATTGAGGGGTTGAAAACGATCACAAGAGTAGAACTCTGCGTTATGGATGTGGATGGCAAGCCGGTTGCCATGACGATGGACGAGATGGAACAGTGCGGCCGTCCGGCGGCGGAGTTTGCCAGATCCCCGGCGGATTCCCAAGAGATACAGGGTTATCAGTATTTCAAGATATTTGACGAGCAGCAGCTGGAGTATATCCTGATCGCCGGAGGCGTCGGCGAGGATGTCTATATGATAGGCAAGATGGTGGCGTTTCAGATACAAAATCTTCTTGTGGCATACAAAGAGCGTTTTGACAAGGATAATTTTATCAAGAACCTGCTTCTGGACAATCTGCTTTTGGTGGATATTTACGGGCGCGCCAAGAAGCTGCATATCCAGACGGACGAGAAGCGCGTAGCGCTGATCATCGAAACGGATAATGCCAAGGACAGCAACGTGCTGGAAACGATGCGGACATATTTCGGAAGCAACAGCAAAGATTTCATCACGGCGGTTGACGAGAACAATGTGATCGTAGTCAAGGATCTGGCCGACGGCGACAACATAAAAGAGATCGACAAGACGGCCGACAGCATTTCCGCTTTTCTTGCGAAGGAGAATTTCAAGAACGTCCGGATCGCGTACGGTACGGTCGTCAATGAATTGAAAGAGGTGAGCCGTTCCTACAAGGAGGCCAAGATGGCGCTGGATGTGGGCAAGATCTTCTTCGGGGAGAGGAATGTGATCGCCTACAGCGAACTGGGCATCGGGCGTCTGATCTATCAGCTGCCGATCCCGCTGTGCAAGATGTTCATCAAGGAGATCTTCGACGGCAAGAGCCCGGATGATTTTGATGAAGAAACGCTTACAACGATCAACAAATTCTTTGAAAATTCACTGAATGTGTCCGAAACCTCCAGACAGCTGTTCATCCACAGGAACACACTGGTCTACCGGCTAGATAAACTCCAGAAGAGCACCGGACTTGATCTGAGGATCTTTGAGGATGCGATCACTTTCAAGATCGCGCTTATGGTCGTTAAGTATATGAAGTACATGGAGAGTTATGAATACTAAAGGGAAAAAATAGGAGTGAAGAACGTGGCGGGAAAGAGAAAGAAGAAAAATGCGTCGTCGTCAAACGAGATCATTAATCTGACAAATGTCTGCAAGGCATATTCGACCGGTGCACCTGCACTGAAAGATGTCAATCTTCGTATCAACAAAGGCGAATTTGTCTTTATCGTGGGAGACAGCGGATCGGGCAAATCTACCCTGATCAAGCTCCTTCTGCGGGAGCTGACGATCACAAGCGGATACATCAATGTGATGGGATATGATCTGGCTAAGATAAAACACAGGAAGATCCCCAAGTTCCGGCGGAACGTGGGAGTGGTCTTTCAGGATTTCAGACTGTTAAAAGACCGGAACGTATATGAGAATGTCGCTTTTGCACAGCGGATCGTCCAGAAGTCGGGCAAGGAGATCAAGCGGAATGTGCCCAGTATTCTGTCCGTGGTAGGACTTGCGGGCAAATACAAGGCGAAACCGCGGCAGCTTTCGGGCGGCGAACAGCAGAGAGTGGCCCTTGCCAGAGCTTTGGTGAACAAGCCGACCGTTCTTTTGGCCGATGAACCTACCGGCAATCTGGATCCGAAGAATTCGTGGGAGATCATGAAACTCCTTGAACAGATCAATGAGAACGGGACCACGGTCATTGTTGTGACGCACAACAGGGAGATCGTGAACGCCATGCAGAAGAGAGTGGTGACGCTGAAAAAGGGCGTTATCATAAGCGACGAGGAAAAGGGAGGGTACATCGATGAGGATTAGCAGTTTTTTTTACACGCTCAGACAGGGTGTACGCAATCTTTTCAGAAATAAATTATTTACGCTGGCATCGATCGCTACGATCAGTGCGTGTCTTTTTCTGTTCGGACTGTTCTATGCGATCGTGACGAATTTTCAGCATATCGTAAAAAACGCGCAGCAGGGTGTGTCGGTGTCCGTGTTCTTTGAGGCAGGTCTGGAGGACAGCCGCATCCAGCAGATCGGCGAGCAGATCACAAAACGGCCGGAAGTGTCGGAGGTGGTGTTTGTATCCGCCGACGAGGCGTGGGAGGAATTTAAAGGAGAATATCTGGAAGGTTACGAGGACGGATTTACGGAGAATCCTCTTATCGATTCCGCACACTATGATATTTATCTGAGCGATGTGTCCATGCAGCCGGCGCTGGTGACTTATCTGGAGTCCATGGAAGGCGTCGATCATGTCAATCGTTCGGAACTGGTGGCGACTACGCTGACGGGAGTCAATGCTCTGATCGCTTACGTTTCGGTGGGTATTATAGCGATCCTGCTTGCGGTGTCGGTATTTCTGATCAGCAATACGGTCATGATCGGCATCTCTATCCGCAGGGAGGAGATCAATATCATGAAATACATCGGCGCTACGGATTTCTTCGTGAGGTCGCCTTTTGTGATCGAAGGCATGCTGATCGGTCTGGTCGGAGCGGCGCTTCCTCTGGGCGTGATCTATGGCATGTACAATATCGTGTTAGGATATGTATCGGACCGTTTTCCGATGCTGACTAACCTGCTCAGCTTTCTGACGGTGCAGGAAGTATTCAGCGTGCTGACTCCCGTGTCGCTTGGAATCGGCGTGGGGATCGGTTTTCTGGGCAGCGTCGTCACGGTCAGAAGATACTTAAGGGTCTGAATGGGCCGCAGCGGATCAAAATAAAAGTATGGGACATGTCGGGGATGAATATGAAATACTACAGGAAAGCAGCATGTATATTGCTTAGCGCGGTCATGGTATTTGTATTGTCTTTTTCCTGCACAAAGCCGGTCCATGCCGTTACCAACGAAAGCATCCGGCAGAAGGAAGAGGAGATCGCCGCCGCAAGACAGGAAGTGGATAAGTTAAAATCCGGTCTTACGGACGTGGAGAAGATCAAGAAAGAGCTGGAGCGATCCAAAAGCGATCTGACCGCGTATGTGACGCAGCTGGATACACAGCTGAGCGGCATACAGGAAAAGATTGAGCAATATAATACATTGATCACCGAAAAAGAACAGCAGATCACCGATACATCCGCCGAACTGGATACGGCCGTCAAACAGCAGACGGATCAGTATGAGGCGATGAAAAAGCGCATCAAATTCATGTATGAGAAGGGGGACACTTTTTATCTGGAGATGCTGTTTTCATCAAGCAGTCTGTCGGATCTGATCAATAAGGCGGATTATATCGAGGCGCTGTCCCAGTATGACAGAGATAAACTGGATGAATATACCGAGATCACGAAGATGGTGCAGCTGTGCAAGGAGGAACTGGAAGCGGAAAAAGAAGTGCTTGACGAGGCGCGGAGCGTGGTGCAGACCGAGGAAGCCAACGTCAATTCCCTTCTGAAAGAAAAAGAGGATCAGCTGTATTCGGTGTCCAGTGATATTTCCAATAAAGAGGCGGCGATCAAAGAGTATGAACAGCAGATCGCGGATGAAAATGCTACGATTGCGGCTCTGGAGAAGGCGGTGGCCGAGGAGAAGGCGCGCCTTGCCGCGGAAAATGCGCAGGCCAGGATCTATAACGGCGGCATGTTCGCATGGCCCTGTCCGTCATACACACGGATATCCGATGAATACGGCAACCGTATGCATCCGATACTGGGCGTGCAGCAGTTTCATAACGGTCTGGATATGGCGGCGCCTGCAGGTTCAGCGATCTTGGCGGCATATGACGGCGATGTTGTGGCGGCCGCATACAGCGGATCGATGGGAAATTATATTATGATCGACCACGGAAGCGGCCTGTACACGATCTATATGCACTGTTCCGCGCTGTATGTTTCTCAGGGACAGACGGTGACGAAGGGACAGAATATTGCCGCGGTAGGAAGCACGGGACGTTCTACCGGCAACCACCTGCACTTCGGCGTGCGGCTGAACGGAAGCTATGTCAGCCCATGGAATTATTTGGGATAGGCGGCCGCGGATCTTGCCGGACGGCCGATGGATAGGAAGTATAAACGGATGGAGATGAATTGCCTTGAATCAAAACGGAGATAATAATTACTACAACAATGATTATCATTCCGGCCCTTCACCGGAGAGGCCGGGCAATCAGGCGAATGTATTCTGGCTGGGGATCTTGGTCGGTGTGATCGTCATGACTTTGGTGGGAGGCTGCTCTTATGCGGGCGCGAAGATGTATTATCTGATCAGAGACCGCGGCACCAAGACGGCCAGTGCGGACGGAAATCCTGCGGACAGCGTGGTCAATGATGTGACGATTAAAAAGTTAGAGTCCCTGGAGCAGCTTGTAGACAAATACTACTATAAAGACGAGGATATCGATGCCAATGAGATGATCGAGGGGATGTACGCGGGCATGATAGATTCTTTGGGCGATCCGTACTCCGTTTATTACACCGCGCAGGAGTGGCAGGAGTTGATGCAGGATACCGAGGGCATCTATTATGGGATCGGTGCGTACGTCAGCATAGACGAAACTACGGGACTGGCAAAGATCAGCGGAGTGATCGCGGGTACGCCTGCCGAAGAAGCGGGCCTGCGTGAGAATGATATCATCTATCAGGTGGAAGGAGAAAGCACGCAGGGACTGGAATTGTCCGAAGTGGTATCAAGGATCAAAGGCGAAGAAGGCACGAGCGTGCATCTGACGATCTACCGGGAAGGCGAATCGGATTATCTGGAGATGGACGTTGCAAGGCGTAAGATCGAAGCGCCTACCGTGAATTATGAAATGTATGACAACGGTGTGGGGTACATTCAGATCACCGAGTTTGACGACGTGACGCTGGATCAGTTTAAAGAGGCGCTGGCCGTAGTCAAGGGATCCGGCGCGAAGGGCCTGATACTGGATCTGCGGAGCAATCCGGGCGGAAGTCTTCCGATCGTCGTGGACATCGCGAGAATGATCCTGCCCAAGGGACTGGTGGTGTATACGGAAGATAAGAACGGCAAGAGGGACGAGTACACCTGCGACGGCAAGAATGAACTGAACATACCGCTCGTGGTCCTGATCAACGGCAACTCGGCCAGCGCATCGGAGATTCTTGCGGGGGCCATCAAAGATTATGGAAAAGGCACTCTGATCGGGACGACGACTTTCGGCAAAGGCATTGTACAGCGTGTCCTGCCGCTCACGGACGGCACGGCGTTGAAGCTGACGATCAGTTCTTATTTTACACCCAAGGGAAATAATATCCACGGGGTCGGGATCGATCCGGATATCGAGTGTGAGTTTGACGGTGAGGCGTATTACGAGGACGGCGTGGATAATCAGCTGGAACGCGCCAAACAGGAGATCGCCGGGATGATAAAATAGGCGGCGGATATCGGTATACGCGATAAGACCGGGACAAAGACGGGGTTGTCACGGACAAGCCGTGGACGATACAGCGGAAACAGAACAAAAGTTCGATTTCCGCTGTACTTTTTTGCCGTGTTCTGCTATACTGTCTATATCGGTACGGCTGACGGCAGGGCGTGTGTCCGGCGGCGAATACGGATGTATCTTAGAGGGAGAATGGATATGGACCATTTCAAACTGGTATCGGAATATGAGCCTACGGGCGACCAACCGAAGGCGATCGCTGAACTGGTAGAAGGTTTCCGCGCAGGGAACCAGTTTCAGACATTGCTTGGCGTGACAGGTTCCGGCAAGACTTTTACGATGGCCAATATCATACAGGCGCTCAACAGGCCGACTCTGGTGATCGCGCACAACAAGACGCTGGCAGGGCAGCTGTACGGTGAGTTTAAAGAATTTTTTCCCGAAAACGCGGTAGAATATTTCGTGTCCTATTATGACTATTATCAGCCGGAGGCGTACGTCCCTTCCACGGATACTTATATCGCCAAGGATTCCTCCATCAACGACGAGATCGATAAATTAAGGCTGTCGGCGACCGCTTCCCTGACGGAGCGGAGAGATGTGGTGGTGGTGGCGAGCGTATCCTGTATTTACGGTCTGGGCAGTCCCGAAGAATACGCGGGCATGAGTATGTCTTTGCGGCCCGGTATGCAGAAAGACCGCGACGAAGTGATACGCGGGCTCATTGACATGCAGTATGAGCGCAACGACATGGATCTGGACAGGTGCTGTTTCCGGGTGAGAGGGGATGTGCTGGAGATCCATCCCGCACAGACCGACGACTATCTGATCCGGGTGGAATTTTTCGGGGACGAGATCGACCGCATCGCGCAGACCGACATGTTGACGGGACAGGTGCACGCCACACTGGAACATGTGATGATCTATCCGGCGTCACATTATGTGGTCCCCCAAGAGAAGATCGACGCCGCCTGCGTGGAGATCGAGAAAGAACTGGAAGAGAGGGTCCGGTACTTCAAAAGCGAGGACAAGCTGCTGGAGGCGCAGCGGATCGCCGAGCGGACCAATTTTGATATTGAGATGCTCCGGGAAACGGGATTTTGTTCCGGCATAGAGAATTATTCAAGGCATTTAAACGGCATGGCGCCGGGAGAGCCGCCGTTTACGCTGCTTGATTATTTTACGGACGATTTTCTTATCATCATCGACGAGTCCCACATGACGATCCCGCAGATCCGGGGGATGTTTGCCGGTGACCGGTCGAGGAAAAACACCTTGGTCGATTATGGTTTCCGGCTTCCGTCCGCGTTGGATAACCGCCCGCTCAATTTTCAGGAGTTTGAGCGGCATATAGATCAAATGCTGTTTGTTTCGGCGACGCCGTCCGATTACGAGGCAGAGCACGAACTGTTTCGGACCGAACAGATCATCCGGCCGACCGGGCTGCTCGATCCGGAAGTGTCGGTGCGCCCGGTGGAAGGGCAGATCGACGATCTGATCTCGGAGATCAACAAAGAAGTCGCCGCACATCATAAGGTCTTGGTGACGACGCTCACCAAGCGGATGGCGGAAGATCTTACGGATTATATGAAAGAAGTGGATATCCGCGTCAAGTATCTTCATTCGGATATCGATACTCTGGAACGCTCGGAGATCATCCGGGATATGCGTCTGGATGTATTCGATGTACTGGTGGGGATCAATCTCCTGCGGGAGGGACTGGATATTCCCGAAATCTCTCTCGTGGCGATTCTGGACGCGGACAAAGAAGGGTTCCTGAGATCGGAAACGTCCCTGATCCAGACCATCGGGCGCGCCGCGCGCAATGTGGACGGCCATGTGATCATGTATGCCGACAACTGGACGGATTCCATGCGTGCCGCAGTCGATGAAACCAATCGAAGACGGGAGATACAGAAGAAATACAATGAGGAGCACGGCATAACGCCGCAGTCGGTCAGAAAAGCTGTCCGCGATCTGATCAGCATCTCCAGGACCATCGAGAAGGAAGAGATGCGGTTTGAGAAAGATCCGGAATCCATGAGCAGGCAGGAACTGGAGAAGCTGATCAAAGATGTGGAGAAGCAGATGAAGAAAGCGGCGGCCGATCTGAACTTCGAGGCGGCGGCCGAACTGCGCGACCGCATGAAAGAACTGAAAGGCAGACTGAGGGATTTTGACAAGTGACGGCCGTCATGTAAAACGAATATACGGAGGTAACCAGATACAGCTATGGCAGATACAGCAGATACGATAAAAATGCGCCCGCGGGAATACATTAAGATCCGGGGCGCCAATGAACACAATCTCAAGAATCTGAGCGTGGATGTTCCGCGCAATGAGTTCGTTGTTTTTACAGGACTGTCGGGATCGGGCAAATCATCCCTCGCGTTTGATACCATCTATGCGGAGGGACAGCGCAGATATATGGAGTCCCTTTCTTCCTATGCGCGGCAGTTCCTTGGGCAGATGGAGAAACCGAACGTAGAGAAAATCGAAGGCTTGTCGCCGGCTATTTCCATAGATCAGAAATCCACCAACCGCAATCCCCGGTCTACGGTGGGAACCGTGACGGAGATATACGATTATTTCAGACTGCTGTACGCCAGGATCGGGATCCCCCACTGTCCGCGGTGCGGCAGGGAGATCAAGAAACAGACGGTGGACCAGATCGTCGATCAGATATTGAGCCTTCCGGAGGGGACCAAGATCCAGCTGCTCGCGCCGGTGGTGCGCGGCAGGAAAGGCGAACATGCGAAGGTGTTTGAGCGCGCCAAGAAGAGCGGTTATGTGCGGGTGCGCGTAGACGGCAGCATGTACGATCTGTCGGAAGAGATCCCCATGGACAAGAACATCAAGCACAATATCGAGATCATTGTTGACCGCCTTGTTGTCAAAGAAGGGATGGAGAGGCGCTTGACGGATTCGATCGAGAATGTTTTTGCACTGGCCGACGGACTGATGCTGGTGGACGTGATGGACGGAGAGCCTGTCACCTTCAGCCAGAATTTTGCCTGCCCGGACTGCGGGATCAGCATCGGGGAGATCGAACCCAGAAGTTTTTCTTTCAACAATCCTTTTGGAGCATGCCCGGAATGTTTCGGACTTGGCTATAAGATGGAGTTTGACGTCGATCTGATGATCCCGGATAAAAGCTTGAGCCTGTGCGAAGGGGCGATCGCGGTACTGGGATGGCAGTCCAGCGGAGATGACGGCAGCTTTACCAACGCGCTCCTGCAGGCGCTCGCCAAAGAATATAAATTCAGTCTGGACACGCCCTATGAAAAACTGCCGCAGAATGTGCAGGACATCATATGCTATGGAACCGATGGACGGAAAGTGGATGTTTATTACGAGGGCCAGAGGGGCAGAGGCGTGTATCCGGTCGCTTTTGAAGGCCTTATCAAAAACGTAGAGCGTAAATACCGCGAAACGGCGTCCGATTATACCAAGCAGGAGTACGAGTCCTACATGCGGATCACACCCTGTAAGGAATGTAAGGGTATGCGTCTTAAAAAGGAATCCCTTGCAGTAACCGTGTGCGATAAGAATATTTATGAGATCACCGCTTTATCGATCAAAAATCTGTATGAGTTTATAGGGAATATGGAACTGTCGCCGCAGCAGGAGAGGATCGGCCGCCAGATCCTGAAAGAGATCCGCGCCAGAGTCGGTTTTCTGGTGGAAGTCGGACTGGAATATCTGTCGCTTTCGAGGGCTACGGGGACTTTGTCCGGCGGTGAGGCGCAGCGGATCCGTCTGGCCACTCAGATCGGTTCCGGGCTGGTAGGAGTCTGCTATATTCTGGACGAGCCGAGTATCGGCCTGCACCAGAGGGATAACGATAAGCTGATCGCCGCCCTCAAAAACCTCAAAGATATGGGCAACACCCTCATAGTGGTCGAGCATGATGAAGATACCATGCTGGCGGCCGACCATATCATTGATATAGGGCCGGGAGCCGGTTCTCATGGCGGCGAGGTGGTGGCGCAGGGCACCGCGCAGGAGATCATGCAGGTGGAAGAATCCGTTACGGGGCAGTATCTGAGCGGCAGGCTGCAGATCCCCGTTCCGTCGTCCCGCAGAAAGCCGACGGGTTATCTGACGATCCGGGGCGCGGAGGAAAACAACTTAAAAAAGATCGACGTAAAGATCCCGTTGGGCGTTTTTACTTGTGTCACCGGCGTATCCGGATCGGGTAAAAGCTCGCTTATCAACGAGATATTATATAAACGACTGGCAAAAGATCTTAACAGGGCGCGCTGCATCCCCGGCCGTCATACGAAGATAGAAGGGATCCGTCAGCTGGATAAAGTCATTGACATAGATCAGTCGCCCATCGGCAGGACGCCCCGGTCAAATCCCGCCACCTACACGGGCGTCTTCGATCAGATCAGGGATCTCTTTGCGGCGACGCAGGACGCCAAAGCCAGAGGCTACAAGAAGGGACGGTTCAGCTTTAACGTGAAGGGCGGCCGCTGCGAAGCGTGCTGCGGTGACGGGATCGTCAAGATCGAAATGCATTTTCTGCCGGACGTCTATGTACCTTGTGAAGTGTGCGGCGGCAAACGCTATAACCGGGAAACTCTTGAAGTGAAGTACAAGGGTAAAAGCATATACGATGTGCTGGATATGACAGTGGAGGAGGCCCTGCCGTTCTTTGAGAACCTTCCGTCCATCCGGCGCAAGATCGAAACGCTCTATGACGTGGGGCTTTCCTATGTGAAGCTTGGACAGCCATCCACTACGCTTTCGGGCGGTGAGGCGCAGCGTATCAAACTGGCGACGGAACTGAGCAGACGCGGTACGGGCAAAACGATCTACATTTTGGATGAGCCCACTACGGGTCTGCATTTTGCGGATGTACACAAGCTTGTGGATATCCTGCATAAACTGGCGGAAAACGGCAACACGGTGGTCGTCATTGAGCATAATCTGGATGTGATCAAGACAGCGGATTATATTATCGATATGGGGCCGGAGGGCGGAGATGGCGGTGGAACCGTCATTGCCGAGGGAACGCCGGAGCAGATCGCCAAAAATCCGAGATCCTACACGGGGATCTATGTTAAGAAAATGCTGGACAGATATCAGGAAAGATGCAGGGAAAAGGAAAAAGAAATATAAAAAAACCGGCATAAAAATCAAAACAGGGGTTAAGGAATCCGAGGAATCGGCCGATATCAATATCGTAAGGCATGGATGCTAAAAACAGGGCGGACGGAACCGTTCTGCTTTTGGCGTTTTTCATTTTTTTCAAAAAAAACGATAAAAACCTTTGAAAAACCATTCCTTTAGGTTATAATATATGCTACACAGACTCTGCGGGAAAGGGGATCAAAGGGAAATGCAGTATACGGATATCGGAATTGATTTGGGAACGGCCAGTATATTAGTCTACATCAGAGGGAAAGGCGTTGTTTTAAAAGAGCCCTCCGTTGTGGCTTTCGATAGAGATACCAATAAGATCAAGGCGATCGGCGAGGACGCCCGGCTGATGCTGGGAAGGACGCCGGGAAATATCGTCGCGGTCAGACCGCTTCGACAGGGCGTGATATCGGATTATCAGGTAACCGAGAAAATGATGAAATATTTTATCCAGAAAGCTCTGGGTAAAAAGACGTTCCGCAAACCCCGCATTGCGGTCTGCGTGCCGAGCGGCGTTACGGAAGTGGAGAAGAAAGCGGTTGAAGATGCCACATATCAGGCAGGGGCGCGGGAAGTTTCCATCATCGAAGAGCCTATTGCAGCGGCGATCGGCGCGGGGATCGACATATCGAAACCGTGCGGCAATATGATCGTGGATATCGGAGGAGGAACATCCGATATCGCCGTCATTTCACTGGGCGGCACCGTTGTCAGCGCATCGATCAAGATCGCGGGAGATGATTTTGACGAGGCGATCGTGCGCTATATGCGTAAAAAACATAATCTGCTGATCGGTGAAAGAACGGCGGAAGATTTAAAGATCAAGATCGGTTCGGCTTATAAACGGCCGGAAGTGGATTATATGGACGTCAGGGGCCGTAATCTGGTAACGGGTCTGCCGCGCACCGTCAAGGTGTCTTCGGAAGAAACCGAGGAGGCTCTGCATGAAACCACAGTCCAGATCGTGGAAACGATCCACAGCGTTCTGGAAAAGACACCGCCGGAACTGGCGGCGGATATCGCGGACAGAGGCATCGTATTGACCGGCGGAGGAAGTCTGCTGCGCGGTCTGGAAGATCTGATCGCGGCTAAGACCGGGATCAACACAATGACGGCGGAAGATCCTATGACGGCCGTGGCTGTCGGCACCGGTAAATATGTAGAATTTCTTGCCGGATATCGCGAAGAGTAATTAAAGGGGCGGAGTACTTATGCTGAAAGGATTGTATACGGCGTATACAGGAATGATCAACGAGCAGCACAGGATGGATGTCATGACGAACAATCTGGCAAATGCCGATACCAACGGCTTCAAGAAAGAAGGGGCCACCAGTCAGGCATTTGACAGCGTGCTTGCCTATAAGATCAAAGATCTGTCCGAGGCGGGAAATCTGCCAAGACTGATCAGTACAGCCAAAGGCGTTGACACATATGAACTGAGCAACGAAGCCAATCCCGATTATGCGCAGAACCGCGTAAGAAGGGTAGGAATGAATATGGGCGTAAAGACCGGAGAAAACTATGTAGACTATTCGGAAGGCCCGATGAAAGTGACCGGCAATACGTTTGATTTCGCCATAGCGGGCAGCGGTTTTTTCCTTGTGGAATATACAAACAAAGCAGGCGAAACGTCCGTGAAATATACGAGGGACGGTAATTTCACCATGAATTCCCAAGGTTATCTGGTCACGCAGGACGGAGATTATGTTCTGGATGAAGACAGACGGCGCATCCGTCTGGATCCTAACGAGAAAGAGATCGGAACAAACGTGGGCGGCGATATATTTCAGGCCGGAGAGTATGTGGCGACGATCGGCGTAGTGGATTTTGAAGATTACGACCGTCTGGAACGTTTCGGAGAGAACTTTTTCCAGTTCGCAGAGAGCGATGCGGCAAAAGCAGCGTCGGCCGCGTACAGGCGTGCCAGAGCCAATACCACCGCCATACAGAACGCGTTGGACGATGCGCAGGCGAGAGGCGCGGATACCGCCGAACTGGAAGCGGCGCTTCGTACGGCGCAGCAGAGAGAAGAAGAGGCTGAGCAGGAGCTGGCTGCGGCGCGCGCAAACGACGACGCTGCCAATGCGAATCTGGAACTGCCGGCGGAGGAAGCATCGGTAAGGCCGGGGTATCTGGAAACTTCCAATATGTCTATCGTTACGGAGATGGTCAATATGATCGCTATTCAAAGGCAGTATGAGAGCAATCAGAAGGTGATCACGACTTTTGACGAATCGCTTGATATCGCCGTAAACCAGATCGGCAAAGTATAAAATTTGATCGATAGATTATAAACCAGTATATACACAGGAGGCGTTGATTATGGTCAGAAGTTTATGGTCGGCAGCGACCGGTATGAATGCACAGCAGACGAACGTGGATACCATTGCCAATAATCTTTCCAATGTCAATTCGGTCGGTTATAAAGCGCAGGTGGCACAGTTCAAATCGCTTCTTTATCAGAGGCTTCAGTCTGTCACTACAACGGCAAACGGTGATCCGAAGCCTACCAGTTCACAGGTCGGTCTGGGCGTGCGCACTTCTTCCATCAATTCCCTTTTTTCACAGGGCAGTCTGTTGGATTCGGACAGCGATACGGCGTTTGCCATTGAAGGAAACGGCTTTTTTGCTCTGCGCGGCGAGGACGGAAGGACATATTATACGAGAAACGGTGATTTTATCTGGGCTTTGGGAGCCAACGGCGGTATGACGCTGACCAACGCGGACGGACTTCCCGTTCTGGATTCCACGGGGCGGGCGATCTCCCTCAACCGTTCTTATATCGCAAGCAATATCTCGATTACGGAAGACGGTCAGGTCTGCTATCCTGATGAGCAGAATAATCCGCAGCCCATCGGCATTACGATCGGGACATACCAGTTCAGCAATCCGGGCGGTTTAGACAGAGTCGGGGATACGCTTTTTGCCGTGACGGACGCAAGCGGCCGTGCGCTCAACGAGGATACGACGGACGGTGTGAGAAAGAGCAGGATCGTTCAGGGATATCTGGAAGGCTCCAACGTACAGGTCGCTAACGAGATGGTCAATCTGATCGTCGCGCAGCGTGCTTATGAGATGAACTCCAAAGCGATTACGACGTCCGATTCCATGATGGAAACGGCGAACAATCTGAAACGTTGATCGGTCAGCGCCGTGTCCGGATAGATCCGGAATGATACGGCGGCAGTAAAGGAGTACATAATGGATATACCGGGATTGGGAAATTATACGGATTATACGGCTGATATTAACAGCGCCGCGGCGGATAAGCTTCAGGAGAAACTAGAGAATACCAAGAACGTTCAGGACGACGAGGCGCTGCTTGACGCGTGTAAACAGTTTGAGGCATTTCTCTGGGAACAGGTTTATAAGGAAATGGAGAAGACTACTAAGCTGTTCGGGGACGACGATGAAGAGGAAGGTTACGCTTCCAATATGACCGGGCTGTTCAAAGACGAATTTATACAGAAGATCTCGGAACAGACGGTTGAGGGCGGTTCCAATTCTCTGGCGCAGCAGCTGTATGAGCAGGCCAAGCGCAACTATAATCTGTAAGAGGCGTATCATCACATATGGGGACCCGTCGGGCTGCTTATTCGGCAGCCCTTTATTGTTCTGTACAGCGTTTCTCAGAGAATGTTTAGAAAACAAAAGAACGGAATATTTCAGTCAATGGAAACGATCAGAGGATTTATAGAACATATCATATTTCGCAACGACGCTAACGGCTATACGGTGCTTAATCTGGTGAGCGGACAGGATGAGATCACATGCGTGGGCTTTTTTAAAACGATGGATCAGGGAGAAACCATAGAGGCGGAAGGCAGCTATACGTCGCATCCGGTATACGGCGAACAGTTTAAGATAGAACGGTACCAGATCGTGGAGCCGAACGACGCAGAAAGCATAGAGCGGTATTTGGGATCCGGAGCGGTCAAGGGGGTAGGGCCTGCACTGGCGGCGAGGATCGTCAGGCTTTTTGGCGATGATACATACCGCGTCATGGAAGAGGAGCCGGAACGTCTGGCGGAGGTCAAGGGGATCAGCGAACAGAAGGCGAGGCAGATCGCCGCTTTGGTCTATGAGAAGCGGGACGCCAGAGAGGCTATGACCTTTTTGCAGAAATACGGCATCTCAAATACGCTGGCGATCCGTATCTACGATACATACGGCATGAGCATGTACGGGATCATGAAAGAGAATCCCTACCGGTTGGCGGAAGACATTCAGGGCGTGGGATTTAAGACGGCGGACGAGATCGCATCCCGGATAGGGATACACACGGATTCGGATTACCGGATCCGGAGCGGCATCCTCTATACGCTTTCTCTTGCGGGCGGAGAGGGCCATTGTTATCTGCCGCAGGATGTACTGCTGAGCAGGGCGTCGGCTCTCCTTGGATTGGAAGGGTCCGTGATAGAGGCGCAGCTTGCCAATCTGGCAATGGACAAAAAACTCGTCATTAAGCGACCGCCGAATGAAGAAACATGCAAGATATATGCCCCTGCTTATTATTACGCGGAACTCAGCTGCGCAAGGATGCTGCATGACCTCGGCGTATCCGTAAACGGGAAACTCTCCGATGGGCAGGAGCCGATGGAAGAGAGCGTGATCCATGCCAAAATCAGGCGGATCGAGCAGGAACTGGGGATCGAACTGGACGATCTGCAGCGGAGATCGGTTTTTGAAAGCGTCAGAAACGGTATCTTTATTTTGTCCGGCGGGCCGGGCACCGGCAAGACTACGACCATTAACGTTATGATAAAATATTTTCTGTCGGAGAAGATGGATATCTATCTGGCCGCGCCGACAGGCAGAGCGGCCAAGCGCATGACGGAAACGACCGGTTATGAGGCGAGAACGATACACAGACTCTTGGAGTTGAACGGTAGCGTGCCCGAAGAGTCGAAGGAAGCGCATTTCGAGCGGAACGAAGACAATCCGCTGGAGGCGGACGTCGTTATTGTGGATGAAATGTCCATGGTGGATATTTTTCTGTTTCAGGCGCTGCTCAAAGCGCTTGCTGCCGGTACGCGGCTGATCATGGTGGGCGACCGCAGCCAGCTCCCTTCCGTGGGGGCCGGACAAGTCTTGAGGGATCTTATGGAAAGCGGAAGGTTTTCCACAGTGATATTGGAAAAGATATTCCGTCAGGCGGGGGAGAGCGATATCGTGCGGAACGCCCACCGCATCCACGCGGGCGAAAAACTCGCGCTGGATAACAAAAGCAAAGATTTCTTTTTTCTGGAAAGAAACGATGTAAATGTCATTTATAAGCATATGATACAGCTGATAACGGAAAAACTTCCGCCTTATGTGGGTGCATCGCCCTATGATATACAGGTGCTGACGCCAATGCGCAAGGGAAGTCTGGGGGCGGAAACGCTGAACGCGATACTGCAGCGGTATCTCAATCCGCCGTCGGACGACAAGAAGGAATGTGTGTCGGGCGATATGTTTTTCCGAGAGCATGATAAGGTAATGCAGATCAAAAACAATTATCAGGCGGAGTGGAAAGTGTTCAGCAGATACGGTATTCCGATCGACAAGGGGACCGGGATCTTTAACGGCGATATCGGAACGATCCTGCAGATCAATGATTTTGCCTCAGAGGTGGTGGTGGAATTCGACGAGCACAGGCGGGTCGTATATCCTTATGCGCAGCTGAATGAACTGGAACTGGCCTATGCGGTAACGATACACAAATCTCAGGGAAGCGAGTATCCGGCGGTGATCATACCGCTTCTGCCGGGGCCGAAGATGCTTTACAACCGGAATCTTCTGTATACGGGAGTGACCAGAGCCAAGAACTGCGTGACGATCCTCGGAAGCCGGAAAACGGTTCAGGAGATGATAGACAACAATTATCAGAATCTTAGATATACAGGTCTGAAAGAGCGGATCGAGGAGATTTGATGCATATTATAAAAACATTTCTGGGGACGCTTACGGATCTTCTCTATCCGCGGAGATGTCCCATCTGTGACAGGGCGGTCAGGCCCTTTGGAAGTCTGGTGTGTGATACATGCAGAGAAAAACCGATCTACATCAAGGAGCCCGTATGCATGAAGTGCGGCAAAGAACTGGAAGATGAAGAGGAGGAATACTGCGGCGACTGTCGGCGGCGCAGGCACCTGTTCGATTCCGGGCGGTCCGTTTTTGCCTATAAAAGTCTGGCGGGATCGCTTTACCGGTTCAAATATAAAGGGCGGCAGGAGTATGCCGCGTATTATGCCCGCTGTATGTACGAACGGCTGGGAGGATGGATCGGTCAGCGCAGGCCGGACGCATTGATCCCCGTGCCGGTGCATGCGTCCAAAAAACGCACGCGGGGATACAATCAGGCGGAGGTGCTGGCGAGAGAACTTGGGAATATCATGCACATTCCGGTGGACCCGAATCTGATCGCAAGGGTGCGGAAGACTGTTCCCATGAAAAATTTATCTGTGTCAGACAGGCAAAATAATTTGAAAAGGGCTTTCAAAATCTGTCGTAATGATGTAAAATTAGATACGATTGTAATTATCGATGACATCTATACGACAGGCAGCACCATTGACGCGATGAGTTACGAACTGCGCAGGGCCGGGATCAGGCATGTCTATTTCGTAACGCTTGCAATCGGAAGAGGAATATGATCATTAGAATTACAAGGAGGAATTGTCATGAACGCGAGGAATTGCAGAAAGTGCGGTAAATTATTCAATTATGTATCGGGGCCTCCGATCTGTATGGCCTGCAGAGAAGCTCTGGAAGCCAAATTTCAGGAGGTAAAAGAATATATTCGTAACAATGTGCATGCGACCATTCCGGAGGTGGCGGAAGCGTGCGATGTGTCGCAGACACAGATACAGGCATGGCTTCAGGACGAGCGTCTGCAGTTGGCGGAAGGATCGGGCATCACGCTTTTCTGTGAAAAGTGCGGCGCGTCGATCAACAGCGGGCGTTTCTGTGAGAAATGCAAGAACAACATGGCAAATCAGCTGAATGAAAGCATACATCGTCCGCAGCCGGTAAAGCATGAGCCCAAGAAAGAACAGCGTGATAATCCGAAGATGCGTTTTCTCGGTTAGGAGATCCGTATGTTAAATGAAAAAAGAATAATCCTGATGACGAAGATGGCGTCCTATGAAGAGCATGAGGGAAAGAAAAATGCTGCGATAGGAAATTATTTTCGGAGTGATTATATAGGATGGCAGGTATTGAAGTCCATTATAAGTGCGACCATTGCATTTGTAGTGGTATTTGGTATGTATATTTTTTATAATTTTGAAACGTTTATGACGGACATTTATAAGATGGATCTGTTGGAATTTGCAAAAAGCGTTCTGACCTTTTATTTGTGGATGGTAGGAATATATGCCGTCATATCCTATATAGTATATACAGTGCGTTACAATGCGGCAGTCAAAAGTCTTAGGGTTTATCACATGAACCTGCGCAGACTCGCGGATATGTATAGACATTAGGACATGCGGCGGCGCATGCAAAAAGGAAAGGATGAATATGACTACCTTACTTGTTGCCAAGCAGATATTAATGAATTTATACAGTAGATATGAAGTGTATATTACGCCGCTTTTAAAGTTCGTGCTGGCATTTGTTTCGCTGCTGCTCATCAATTCCCGTGTCGGATACATGGAAAGCATAGATAAGATGACGGTCGTACTGGTGGCGGCGCTGATGTGCTCTTTTATGCCGATGAATTTTATCGTGGTAATGTCGGCGCTGTTCATCCTGCTCCATCTTTATTCTTTCAGTCTGGAGTGTGCCGTAGTCGTGGGAGCGGGATTCCTGCTTATGTTTTTGCTGTATCTTCGGTTTTCGCCGAAAGATACGCTGGTGGTTGTGCTGCTGCCGGTCTGTTTTATCCTTAAGATACCGTATGTGATCCCGCTTGCCATGGGGCTTATCGGTACACCGGCGTCCGCGGTATCGGTCGCCTGCGGCGCCGCCGCATATTATATGATATATTATGTATCTCAGAATGTATCCGTGATCGCGGCAATGGCCGACGAGGAGATGGCCGCGAAATTCCGGTTCATCATTGACGGTATACTCAACAACAAAGAAATGGTGGTTACGATCGCCGCGTTTGCCATTACGGTCGTCATGGTCTATCTGATCCGGCGGCTGAGCATCGATTATGCATGGACGATCGCCATGGTGGCGGGAGTTGTGGTAGACATTATGGTCCTGTTGGTAGGAGATCTGATGTTTGATACCAACGTCGCGCTGTTCAACGTGATATTTGGCAATATCATTGCCTTTCTTCTGGTGATCGTCCTGCAGTTTTTTGTGTTTAACGTAGACTACAGCAGGACGGAAAAAGTCCAGTTTGAGGACGACGAATATTATTATTATGTGAAGGCGGTGCCGAAGGTCGTTGTGGCGCAGCCTCATAAGAAGGTAAAGAAGATCAACAGCCAGAAAGCGAAACCGGTGCAGAAGACCAGAAGGTGATCGCTGCGGGCATGTTCGGGAGGTGTGCGGGTATATGCAGCAAGTGAATAATTTTATCGCATCCTATTTTTCAAAATTGCATATGCCTACCGTTCATTGGACCGATGTCGTTGAGATCATCATCCTGACTTTTCTTGCGTACCATATTCTGGTCTGGATCAAAAATACCCGTGCGTGGGCGCTCTTAAAGGGTGTGACGGTGGTTGCGGTCTTCATTCTGATCGCCGCCGTTTTCAGGATGAACACGATCCTGTGGATCGTAAAGAACGTATTCAGCATCGCGGCGATCGCCATGGTCGTCATGCTGCAGCCTGAGCTCCGTAAGGCGATGGAGGAACTGGGGCGGAAAAATCTGTTTTCCTCGATCCTTCCGTTTGACGCCGGTAAATCGGACGAGGGGCGTTTTTCGGACAGGACGCTCAACGAGATCGTTAAGGCGTCTGTGGAGATGGGCAAAGTGAAGACAGGCGCTTTGATCGTGATCGAGAAAGAGCAGTCTTTAAGCGAATATGAGAGAACCGGGATCGATGTGGACGGTATCGTATCGAGCCAGCTCCTGATCAATATATTTGAGCATAATACGCCGCTGCATGACGGCGCCGTGATCGTAAGGGGCAACCGCATCGTTTCGGCGACCTGTTATCTGCCCCTGTCCTATAATATGGCGCTCAGCAAGGAACTGGGGACAAGGCACAGGGCCGGTGTCGGCATCTCCGAAGTGACCGATTCTATGACGGTGATCGTGTCCGAGCAGACCGGAAAGATCAGCGTCGCATACAACGGGCAGCTGGACAGAGGTCTGGATGCCGAAAGATTAAGGGCAAGACTGTCGGATATTCAGAACAAACCCGTCGAAGAAAAGAAACGGAAGTTGTGGAAAGGCAGGTCCAGAAATGAAAAATAAGATCACCAAAAACTGGGGACTTAAACTGGTATCTTTTTTGTTTGCCGCCGTGCTCTGGATCGTTGTCACAAACATCAACGACCCGGTCGATTCGTTTCGCGCCACCGATGTGCCGGTCACGATCAAGAATACCGAATTGATCACGGACAGAGGGCAGATCTATGAAGTGCTGGATGGTACGGGCGTGATCGATACGGTCGTTGTCTACGCGCCGCGTTCCGTTATCGCCACCCTTGATAAGAACAATATCGTCGCGGTGGCGGATATGCAGGATCTGACCAGTTTAGATACCATTCCGATCAAACTCTCCATCAATAAGTACAATGATAAACTGGAGAGTATCAAGGGAAATATCGACAGCGTAAAATTAAATATTGAAAACAAGGTGACAAGATCTTTTCCGATACGGGCAAGCGTTACGGGAGAGGTCAAAGAAGGCTATATGCTGGGCACGGTTACGACAGAGCAGAATCTGGTCAGGATATCCGGACCAGAATCCGTTATAACCCAGATCGCCAAGGCGCAGGCGGAAGTAGATGTGGCCGGTTTCTCAGGCAATATCGGAACGGATACGGATATCCGCCTGTATGATGCGGAGAATAAGGAGATCAAATCGAGCGGTCTTGAAAAGAGCATCAGCAAGGTACGCGTCTATATCGAGATTTTGGAGCAGAAGACCGTACCGATCAACTATACCGTTTCGGGTACGCCTGCCGAAGGTTATCGGCTGACGGGCGAAACCGAGAGCACCAGAAGCAGCGTTATGATAGCCGGGAGATCCTCCGCGCTGCAGCAGATCGACGCCATAGAGATCCCGGAGGATGTGCTTGACGTGACCGGAGCCACGGACGATGTGACTACTCTGGTTGACCTTAACGATTACCTGCCGGAAGGGATCATTCTGGCGGAAGAAGATTTCGGAGGCAAGATCAACATTACGGCGCATGTAGGCCAAGAGATGCGGCGGACCTTTGCAAAGAGGCTTAGCGATATCCGGATCGTCGGCGTTCCGGCGGGATTTAAGGCCGAATTTGAGGAGCCGGGCGACAACTGCCTTATCACGCTCGTGGGTCTGTCCGACGGTCTTCAGGAGATCAATACGACTACGCTGGAAGTAAGCGTAGACGTAGGGGCATGGCTGTTGGATCAGGGGATGGAAACGCCGGAGAGCGGTTCATATACGATACCAGTGTCTGTGGGTATACCGGAGGGTTCCACTGTAACGTGGGAGAAGGCAGAAGTGCAGGTAAACATCACAGAAGCGCAGTAAATATGGTAAACAGGGAAGGACAGACAATATTATGAGCAGATTATTCGGTACGGACGGCGTGCGCGGCGTGGCAAATGAAGAACTCACACCGCAGCTGGCGATGCAGTTAGGGCAGGCGGGAGCGTATGTTCTCAGCAGAGAGAACGAGCATAAGCCGACGATTATGGTAGGATGCGATACGAGGATATCGGGCGATATGCTGGCCAACGCTTTGATGGCGGGAGCCTGTTCGGTGGGTGCCAATGCGGTTTATGTGGGGATCGTTCCCACTCCGGCGGTGGCGTATCTTACACGTAAATACAAGGTGGATGCCGGGGTCGTGATCTCCGCGTCCCACAATTCGGTGGAGTTTAACGGGATCAAATTCTTTGACGGTGACGGGTATAAACTTCCGGATTCCTTGGAAGACGAGATAGAAGCGCTGATCAAGAGCGGTATGCAGGGCGTTACCTTTCCTACAGGCGCGGGCGTCGGCAAGATCAAATACCGGACGGACGCGCGGGAGGAGTACATCAACCATGCAATGAAAGCGGTCAACGTAGATCTGCGCGGCCTTAAGATTGTGTTGGACTGCGCGGAGGGCGCCGCATATTATACATCCGTTGAAACGATGAAAGAACTGGGAGCGGAAGTCGTTGCGATCCACAATAATCCGGACGGTACGAATATCAATGCGAACTGCGGTTCCACGCATATGGAAGAACTGCAGGCACGAGTCGTTTATGAGAAGGCCAACGTGGGGCTTGCTTTTGACGGGGATGCCGACAGGCTTCTGGCGGTCGACGAGCTGGGAAATATCGTAGACGGAGATCAGATCATGGCTCTTGTGGGCAATCACATGAAGCGGAACGGGCAGCTTAAAGGGGATACCATTGTGGCGACGGTCATGAGCAATCTGGGCTTCTTCCTGATGGGCGAAGAAAACGGGATCAACATAGAGCAGACCAAGGTCGGGGACCGGTATGTTCTGGAGCGCATGAGAGAGATAAACGCGAGTCTGGGAGGCGAGCAGTCCGGCCATGTTATTTTCTTAGACGAAAATACGACCGGCGACGGGCTTTTGAGCGCCCTTCATCTTCTTCAGGTAATGGTTGAAACGGGCAGGCCGCTTTCGGAACTGAAGACCATCATGGAAGTAATGCCGCAGGCTCTTGTAAATGCAAAAGTGCCCAACCATAAGAAAGAAAAATATATGGATTATCCGGAGATCGCGGAAGCGATCGCGGCTTTGAATGAAAAATTTGCGGGAGAGGGGCGCGTACTGATCCGTCCTTCGGGAACGGAACCTCTCGTGCGTGTCATGATCGAGGGAAAAGATCAGCGCATGATCGAAACGGAGGCCAAGAAATTAGCTGAACTGATACAGAATATTATGTTATAACTCTTGTGATATGCATAAAAAAATGATATAGTATGTTTTGGACTGTGGGCGGGGGTTGCAAACAGTCAGAACATAAAGTGGAGGAATGAGGGTATGGTAAGCCAAAAGGTAGTCATCAAGAACCCGACCGGGCTGCATCTAAGACCTGCAGGTATCCTATGTAAGGAAGCAATGCAGTTTAAATCTTTGATAACTTTTACATTTCGGGATAATACAGCTAATGCCAAGAGCGTGTTGAGTGTGCTTGGGGCATGTGTCAAATGCGGCGACGAGATCGAGTTCGTATGTGATGGCGAAGATGAAGAAGAGGCATTGAAAGCGTTAGTCAACGCGATCGAAAGCGGACTCGGCGAATAATGTTATCTGTTTTAGCCCGTTGTAAGCAGCGGGCTTTTTTTAATATAATGTGATCCGTATGGAAGGGATATACAGACCGATCATGAAGTGGAAGTGGAGGGAAAACAATGTTAAACTACAAGCATTATAGTAAAAATCCGGTGGTGGATTATCCGGAGAGAGAGTGGCCGAACAAAGAGATCGAGAAGGCGCCCATATGGTGCAGCGTGGATCTTCGCGACGGCAATCAGGCGCTGATCGATCCTATGGTCGTATCGGAGAAGATAGAATTTTTCAATTATCTGGTGAAACTCGGATTTAAGGAAATCGAAGTGGGCTTTCCTGCGGCAAGCCAGATCGAATTCGATTTCCTGCGGCAGCTTATTGACCGCCGGATGATCCCGGACGACGTGATTGTGCAGGTGCTGACACAGTGCCGCGAGGAACTGGTGGACAGGACATTTGAGTCGATCAAAGGATGTAAGCAGGCGATCGTGCATATCTATAATTCCACGTCCACGCTGCAGCGGGATGTGGTGTTCCACATGAACAGGGAGCAGATCGTCAACATCGCGGTGGAGGCGACCCGGATGGTGAAGAAGCGTGCGGCGGATTTCCCCGGCAGGATCATCTTGGAGTATTCTCCGGAGAGTTTTACAGGCACGGAACTTGATTTTGCATTGGAGATCTGCACGGCGGTTCAGGAAGAGTGGGGTCCCACGAAGGAAAACCCGATCATCATCAATCTGCCGTCTACCGTGGAGATGAATACCCCGAATGTGTATGCCGACCAGATTGAATGGATGAATAAACATTTTAAGGATCGTGAAAGCATCATCTTAAGCGTACACCCCCACAACGACCGGGGAACGGGCGTCGCCAGCGCGGAACTTGCCATGCTTGCAGGCGCGGATCGTGTGGAGGGCACTTTGTTCGGCAACGGAGAGAGGACCGGCAACGTGGATATTATGAACCTTGCTTATAACATGTTTTCACAGGGGATCGATCCGAAGCTTGCCATAGAGCATATCAACGAGAGCATTGAAATATATGAGAGATGCTGCAAGATACCGATCCATCCCAGACATCCTTACGCGGGGAAACTGGTGTTCACCGCTTTTTCCGGATCCCATCAGGATGCGATCAACAAGGGCGTCAAGGCGATGAAAGAGAGGGGCAGCGAGATATGGCAGGTGCCGTATCTTCCCATCGATCCGTCCGATATCGGCAGGGAGTATGAACCGATCGTGCGCATCAATTCCCAGTCCGGCAAAGGCGGCGTGGCGTTTATCATGGATACCTATTTCGGCTTCAAGCTGCCGAAAGGTATGCACAAGGAATTTGCCAATGTCATTCAGAAGATATCCGAGCAGCAGGGAGAGGTATCGCCTGATCAGATCATGGATCAATTCCGCGGGGAGTATCTGGATCAAAAGGAACCGATCCATTTCCGGAAACTGCGCGTGGACGATCTGAGCGGAGAGATCAAGTCCGAGTTTGATACCAAAGTCACGATCCTGTATACGGACCACGGAGTGGAGAAAACCTTTGAAGCGGTCGGAAACGGCCCTATTGACGCCGCAAAACGCGGACTTCAGGAAGAACTGGACATTGATATTAAGATCCTTGACTATGAGGAGCACGCATTGCAGAGCGGTTCCAATTCACAGGCGGCGGCTTATATCCATCTGCTGGATGTGGAGAGCGGACGGGTCACTTACGGCGTCGGCGTAAGCTCCAATATCACGAGGGCCTCTGTGCGGGCGATCTTCTCGGCGGTAAACAGGATGGGGCTTGGAGAAAAATAAGGAGGGAGTTACATGGAGCAGCTTGATCAGCTTCGTAAATGGGTCGAAGAAAGCAGGAATATCGTCTTTTTCGGCGGAGCAGGCGTATCTACGGAAAGCGGGATACCGGATTTCAGAAGCGTGGACGGATTGTATCATCAGCAGTATGACTATCCGCCGGAAACGATCTTAAGCCATACGTTTTACCGGCGTAAGCCGGAGGAATTTTTCCGATTCTACCGCGCCAAGATGTTGTGTCTGGACGCAAAGCCCAATGCAGCGCATTTGAAACTGGCCCAGTGGGAGAAGGAAGGAAAACTTAAGGCGGTCGTTACGCAGAATATAGACGGGCTTCATCAGGCGGCCGGCAGCAGGGTGGTCTTGGAACTCCACGGTTCCGTTTTGCGCAATTACTGTGAAAACTGCGGAGCGTCTTACGATGCGGAATATATCCTTCACTCGGAGGGCGTCCCGAAATGTTCCGCCTGCGGCGGCAGCATTAAACCGGATGTAGTCCTGTATGAAGAGGGACTGGATCAGCGCACGCTTTCGGATGCCGTACGCTATATCAGCAATGCGGACGTGCTGATCGTAGGCGGCACCTCTTTGGCGGTCTATCCGGCGGCAGGACTGCTCGACTATTATACGGGAAACAAACTTGTGCTGGTAAACAAGACGCCCACGCCGAAAGACTCTATGGCGGACCTGATCGTTCAGGGAAGTATCGGGGAGATCTTTTCACAGCTTCCGTAACGCCGGATGAAGCAGGCGGGTATGGATATGCCGCGGGGCAGGGCCGGCAGCGGCGCGGATCATCGGGAAGGAGTGCAGAGTGCAATGGATATTCAGGTGGGCGACGTTCTCAAAATGAAGAAGCAGCACCCGTGCGGTTCCAGAGAGTGGGAAGTGCTCCGCGTCGGGGCCGATTTCCGTTTAAAATGTACGGGGTGCGGGCATCAGATCATGATCGCGCGCAGACAGGCGGAGAAGAATATCAAAGATATCCTGCGGGATCCGTCCGCGTAAGGGACGGTAAGAAAATCGACAGGAAAATTTCCGAAACCACTTGCGGATTGTCGATGTGTGTGTTATCATAAAATCTCGTGATATATTAACATTTTGGCTGTAAAGTCAATCATCCTTGCTCCTTATGCATAAGGGGCCAGAGACCAAAAGGAGGAAACGAAGCATGAACAAATACGAGTTAGCCGTTGTTGTCAGTGCAAAGGTCGACGATGACGAAAGAGCCGCAACTTTGGAGAAAGCGAAGGCTCTGGTGGAAAGATTCGGCGGAAAGATCACAAATGTGGACGACTGGGGTAAGAAAAAGCTTGCGTATGAGATTCAGAAAATGAAAGAAGCTTTTTATTACTTCATCCAGTTTGAAGCAGAGAGCAGCGCTCCCGCCGAAATCGAAAGCCGTATCCGTATCACGGATAATGTCATTCGGTATCTGTGCGTCAGACAAGACGAGAAATAGAAAGAGGTTTTTATGAACAAAGTAATACTTATGGGGCGTTTGACGAGAGATCCTGAGGTAAGATATTCTCAGGGCGAAAATGCTACGGCAGTTGCCAGATATACGCTGGCTGTGGACCGCAGATTTAATCGGAACAATGACGAGCAGACTGCGGATTTTATCAACTGTGTGGCATTTGGAAGATCGGGAGAATTTGCGGAGAAATATTTCCACAAGGGAACCAAGATCGCGATCACGGGACGCATCCAGACAGGCAGTTATACCAATAAGGACGGCGTCAGAGTATATACGACGGATATTGTGGTGGAGGATCAGGAATTTGCCGAGAGCAAGAACAGCGCCGGTAACAGTGACGGCGGATTTGCTCCATCGGGAAGACCGGAACCGGCAGCGGCCGGGGACGGTTTTATGAATATTCCTGACGGAATCGATGAGGAACTGCCGTTCAACTAATTGTTTGATTTTAGAAGGAGGCAATGACCATGGCATTTAATAAAACAGAGAAGCCGGATTTTCCCGCGAAGAAAAAAGGCGGAGTGCGCAGAAGAAAAAAAGTTTGTGTGTTCTGCGGCAAGGACAATGTGATCGATTACAAGGATACCAATAAACTGAAGAGATATGTATCCGAGAGAGGAAAGATCCTTCCCAGAAGGATCACCGGCAACTGTGCAAAGCATCAGCGTGCTTTGACGGTAGCAATCAAGCGTGCAAGACATTTGGCGCTTATGCCATACGTTCAGGACTGATAATGTGGTCAAAGACCCGGCCGGATCAAGGCCGGGTCTTTTCTGTGCGGATGGCCAAAAAGCCATGCAAGCATACCATATCATGTCGTTTTTTCATATAAAAGGTCTATATATTGGAGTAGCATGAAACTGTAAAAAATGCTATACTAATGATGTTATGTAGGCATAAAACGGAAACATATATTTATTTATGCGCATATGAATGGATGAAGTGCTATGAAAAACAGCGTTAAGTTAAAGGGAAGATTAAAGTCTTTCTTACAGTCTTCTTTATATCTTGGTTTTTTGTTGATCGCTGTGGACATTCTGATCTATATGATAGACTATAGGGCAGGTCTGATACTCAGCGGATTTATCATATTTTATATGGCCATCATAGTGTCCATGATGTTTTATAACAAGCCGGTCATTATGAACGAACTGGTCAGTTTTGCCACGCAGTACGGACAGATCCAGAGAAGGCTTCTGCGGGATCTGGAACTTCCCCATGCCCTGTTGGATGATGCCGGAAAGGTTATCTGGACCAATACGGCTTTCGAGCGTCTGGTGCATCAGGAGAAGGGATACCGCAAATCCATCACCACGCTGTTCCCGTTTATCACGAAAGATAAGCTGCCCGGAATCAACGGGCAGGACGAAGTGGAATTTGATATCGAGTATATGTCCGGCTATTATACTGCCAAGCTGAAAAAGATCTCTCTGAAAGAAATGGCTTTGAACAGCGATATCATAGTGGCCGAGGATTATGACGGCTATCTGATCGCCCTGTACCTTTTTGACAAGACCGCGCTGCAGATCGCCTTAAGGGAAGTGGACAACCAGTCTTTGGCCGTAGCGCTGATCTATCTGGATAATTATGATGAAGCTCTGGAGAGTGTGGAAGAGGTACGGCGTTCCCTTCTGATCGCGTTGATCGACCGGAAGGTGAATAAATATATTGCGTCTTTGGACGGTATCTGCAAGAAACTGGAGAAAGACAAGTATTTTGTGATCATGCGCAAGGAAGCGGCCATGCAGCTTCAGGAGAATCGGTTCGATCTGTTGGAAGATGTCAAGACCGTCAATATCGGTAATGAGATGGCGGTAACGATCAGTATCGGTATGGGACTCGACGGTCTGAGCTATACGCAGAATTATGAATTTGCAAGGAACGCCATCGATATCGCGCTTGGGCGCGGCGGAGATCAGGCGGTGGTCAAGATGCCGTCGAACGTTGCGTATTACGGCGGCAAGAGCCAGCAGGTAGAGAAGAGTACGCGTGTCAAAGCCAGAGTGAAGGCCCATGCGTTAAAGGAGATCATATCTGTCAAAGACGAAGTGTATGTCATGGGGCACCGCATGGGTGACGTGGACAGTTTCGGCGCTTCTGTCGGGATCTATCGGATAGCCAAGGAACTGGACAAGAAGGCGCATATCATATTGAATGATGTGACGGCGTCCATGAAGCCTATGGTTGATATGTTTAAGAATAACGAGGAATATGAAGACGATATGATCATCGGCAGCGCGCAGGCCCTTGAAATGGTCGGAAACAATGCGGTATTGGTCGTGGTGGATATCAACAGGCCGAGCATCACGGAATGTCCGGAACTGCTGAAACGATGTAAATCTGTGGTCGTTCTGGATCATCACAGACAAGGGGCGGAGATCATCGAAAACGCGACCCTGTCTTATATCGAAGCCTATGCGTCTTCCGCCTGCGAGATGGTGTCCGAGATCCTGCAATACATCAGCGACAACCTGCGGCTGCGGCCGGAGGAAGCCGATTGTATGTATTCCGGCATTATGATAGATACGAATAACTTTATGACCAAGACGGGCGTCAGAACTTTTGAGGCGGCTGCGTTCCTGCGCAGGAACGGGGCGGATGTGACCCGCGTCAGAAAACTGTTCAGAGATGGCGCGGCGGAGTATAAGGCGAAGGCCGACGCCGTCAGTCAGGCGGAGATCTATCGGCAGGCGTACGCCATTTCCGTCTGTACCAGCGAGGATGTGCCAAGCCCGACGGTCATAGGCGCACAGGCGGCCAACGAACTGTTGAATATCAAGGGGATCAAAGCAAGTTTTATCTTAACGCCGTATAATGGCATTATCTACATCAGCGCCCGCTCCATTGACGAAGTGAATGTTCAGGTGATCATGGAGAGAATGGGCGGCGGCGGCCATTTAAATATAGCAGGAGCCCAGATAGAGAACGGATCCATTGAAGAAGGGATCGTTGCAATCAAGAGGACACTGGATGCGATGATCGAAGAGGGCGAACTGGAGGAGTAAGCGGATCATGAAAATTATTTTGCTGCAGGACGTTAAGTCATTAGGAAAAAAGGGAGAGATCGTCAACGTGAGCGACGGCTATGCCCGGAATTTTATTTTGCCCAAGAAATTGGGAACAGAGGCCAATGCGGCCAATATGAACGATCTGAAACTGCAGAAAGCCAATGCGGATAAAGTTGCGCAGGAGCAGCTAGAAGCGGCCCAGAAACTTGCGGCGGCGTTGGAAACCAAGGAAGTTGTCATTGGAATGAGATCCGGCGAAGGCGGCAGGGCTTTCGGCTCCGTTTCGTCAAAAGAGATTGCCTCGGCTGCAAAAAGCCAGTGCGGTCTGGAATTGGATAAGAAAAAGATCCAGCTGCCGGAACCGATCAAGGCTCTGGGCACATATGAAGTGGGTGTAAAACTGCATCCCAAGGTAACGGGAACACTGAAGGTAAAGATCGTGGAAGAGAAGTGACAGGGGCAGGTGACAGGCGTTGGATGAAGCATTACTGAAAAGAATAATGCCGCACAGCACGGAAGCAGAGCAGTCTGTTATCGGTTCTATGATCATAGATCCGGATGCGATCATCATTGCAGCGGAAATCATCGGCGCAGAGGATTTTTATAATAAACAGTACGGCGTGCTGTTTGACACTATGGTGGAGCTGCATGATAAAGGGGAGCCGGTCGATCTGGTCACACTCCAGAATAAGCTGAAAGAAAAGGATGTTCCGCCGGAAGTGAGCAGTCTGGAATTTATCCGTGAGCTGATCACGGCGGTTCCGACATCTGCCAATGTCAAACGTTATGCGGGCATCGTTGCCGAGAAATCCACATTGCGCAGATTGATCCGGGTGAACGAAGAGATCGCCAATGCCTGTTATGTCGGCAAAGACAGTCTGGAAGATATCTTATCCGATACGGAGAAGAAAGTTTTCGATCTGGTACAGCGGCGGAACTCCGGAGAGTTCGTGCCGATCCGTAAGATCGTTCTGGATGCCATGGATACCATTGAGAAGGCATCTCATAATAAAGGCAATGTGACGGGCGTTGCCACGGGATTTCTGGATCTGGATTATAAAACGGCCGGTATGCAGCCTTCCGACCTGATTCTGATCGCGGCAAGACCGTCTATGGGCAAGACCGCTTTTGTATTAAATATAGCGGAGTATGTAGCTTTTCGCCAAGGTAAGACAGTGGCGATCTTCAGTCTGGAGATGTCCAAGGAGCAGTTGGTCAATCGACTGTTCTCCATGGAAGCCAAAGTGGATTCCCAGCATTTGCGTACAGGCAATCTGTCCGACGCTGAGTGGGAGAAACTGATCGAAAGCGCCGGAGAGATAGGCAGATCCAATCTTATTATTGATGATACGCCGGGAATCAGTATTCCTGAATTGCGTTCCAAATGCCGTAAATACAAATTGGAACACAATCTGGAGATGGTTATCATCGACTATCTGCAGCTGATGTCCGGAAGCAGCAGATCGACGGATTCCAGACAGCAGGAGATATCGGATATATCCCGCTCTCTCAAAGCGCTGGCGAGAGAGTTGAAGGTGCCGGTGATCGCCTTGTCGCAGCTCAGCCGTGCGGTGGAGCAGCGGCCGGATCACAGACCGATGCTGTCGGATCTGCGTGAGTCCGGTGCGATCGAGCAGGACGCCGATGTGGTCATGTTTATTTACCGGGATGATTATTACAATAAAGATACCGACAGACAAGGAATTGCGGAGATTATTATCGCGAAGCAGAGAAACGGTCCGATCGGCACGGTAGAACTTGTATGGCTGCCCGATTATACCAAGTTCGCCAATTGGAATAAATAGTGCATAGTGTACAACAGAGAGTTGACAGAGATACGAAAGAGACGGCCTTGAAAGAGGAAGTCTCTTTTTTTGATAGGAAAATCTGCGTGCTTATAACGATAAATTGTCAGGAAAGGGGAAGCCGGATGGAACAAAAAACAATCTATTACATATCGGAAGCGGCCAAGAAAGTACAAGTGGAAAATCATGTCCTGCGTTACTGGGAGGAAGAACTGCAGCTGCCTATCAGACGCAATGAAATGGGGCATCGTTTCTATACCGAACAGGACGTGAAGCAGCTGCAGGAAATAAAGATGTTGAAAGAGCAGGGGTTACAGTTGAAGGCGATCCGTATGCTCTTGTTCAAAACATCCGCCAAAACGGGTGACGCCGGTTATGATAAGGAGGACAGGCTTATGGAGATGGTACGGGAACGCGTCGGGGAGAAAGAAAAGGAACAGGAATATAAGAAAGGGCAGGAATCTGAAAGCAGCCAAGAACAGCAAACCGATGAGGGGAACAAAACCCATAAATATGTGGTCGCTTTATCAGGCGGCAAGAAAGAAACGGTAAAGGCGGGTCAGGACCTTTCCGAAATGGATAAAGACCAAAAAGCTGCCCGGCTGCAGTATCTGTTGCAGCACATGATAACGGAGGCGGTCAGGACCGCCAACAGCGAACTGTGCAGCGAGGTGAAAGACAGTATATTAAAAGAACTGGACTATCAGTTCCGCATGCAGGAAGAACGGGACAGCGAACATTGGAAGCGGGAAGAAGAACACTACCGTAAGATAGACGAGATGATAAGAGAGCGCCACAAACCGCGGGAGAAGCTGCTGAAAGGGAAGAAGGACAAAAATTGCAATCTATAAAAATATGGGATATAATGACTCCAGAATGGGGAAAACAAATGATCCGGTAAATACATGTGAGGAAAAAGTTATGCTGAAAGCGAAAGAAAATGCGGTTTTAATTGCTTTATTTATAGTGTTTATGTGCACATTGCTGTTTCATAAAGTAAATTATAATATAGATGAATTGTTGTCTTACGGACTGGCCAATCATATAAGCGGCGGAATCGAGTTTGATGACGGTGTGGCCTATACGCCGGCACAGCAGCCGTGGCTTTCTTATCTGACAGCTGGGGGGGGGAGATTCGATCTGCATCATGTATGGACGAATCAGGCATCGGACGTACATCCTCCGCTCTATTATCTGCTGTTATATGTGATCTGCTTTATCGGTTCGGGAAAATTCAGTCTGTGGTCTGCCGGAAGCATCAATATTGTATTTGCCGTATTGACGCTGTGCGTCGTAGAAAAACTGGTGTATGAAATGACGGCCGATCGGACTGTGGTGCGGTTCGTTGCCTTGTTTTTTATTTTTTCAGCAGGAATCATGGAAAAGATTGCATTTCTCAGAATGTATGTCATGCTCATGTTCTGGGTCAGCCTGCTCACATTGTTGCTGATACAGGCGTCGTCGCAGAAGATACTGTCAAGAAAATACTATGGGATTCTGTTTTTGGTAACCTGCGCAGGTACGTTGACGCACTATTACTTTATCGTTTATCTTTTTTTCCTCTCATTGGTATACGGTATATGGCTGTTGGTTCAAAAACGATATAAACAGATCTTTTACTATCTGTTGGTTATGGGAGCGGGCGGCGCGTTGGCTGCCGCAGTTTTTCCGGCTATGCTGCGGCATATACTCTTCAGCGGCAGAGGCGTGGAGTCCATGGATAATCTCAGAAAAGGGGCGGCGGACTATCTGGAGAGGCTGAAAAGTTTTTATGATATGCTGAGCGGCGGTCTGTTTGGCGGCCTGCTTACCTATATAGCTGCGGCGCTTGTGATCCTGTGGATCTGGAATACGTGGCGCAGTAAAACAGAACGCTGTGCCGGACAAGACGGGGAATCCGGCGGGGATATCCTTGCAGGAAGAATGAAGTGGACGCTGTTGACGATACCGAGCATCGCTTACTTTCTGTTGATTTCTAAGATATCGGTATACTTGATAGACAGATATATTTATCCGATCTATGCGGTAGTATTGACAGCGGTGTCATGCGGCATCTGGAATGTGAGCAGAATCATCCGGCGCGACCGGATCCGGTATCTTGCAGTCGGTCTTTTTCTGCTTATTTTAAGCGCCCGCGGCTTATATAATTGTTCATGGGATTCTCTTATCAGAACGACGCAGATGTTAGAGGAGGCAGAGCAGTATGCGGACAGCAGCTGTATTTATATCTATACGGATAAATGGAAAGTTCTGCCGTCCTACTGCGAAGTGTCCTGTTATAAGGACGTTACTTTTTACAAACAGGACAATGTGGAATTAATGCGCAGCGCACAGCAGACTCCGGGTCAGGATCTGATCGTGATCATAGATAAAGACTGTTATGCGCCGCTGATGTTGAAACAGATCCAACAGATGTATCCATGGCTGGATGCCTGTCGGTTGAACGGCGAGTACGGTTACTCCGCCACATATCACCTGTACAGCGGAGAAACCTGATAGAAAACGTGAAAAATCCCTCGAAAGCAGACGAAAAATCCGCTTTGGAGGGATACTTCCTGTTCTGTACGTTATGTTCCCTGAACGATCAACCCTGAGCGATGGAGCCTGTAGGACATACACCTGCGCAGGAACCGCAGTCGATGCATTTGGCAGGATCGATCTCAAATTTGCCGTCGCCCATGCTGATTGCACCGACAGGACACTGAGCTTCGCAGGCGCCGCACGCTACACAAGCGTCACTGATTACAAATGCCATAATGATTATCCTCCTTATTATGTGAAACTAGGCGGCATTGATATATTTTTATCAATTAGCCGCTTTTCTCTATTTTAATATAAAAGGGGTTAAGATACAAGGGTAAAGTGTCAATATTTCCAAGATAATATTTCCGGGTTCTGCTTTTCGATTGAGCGGCGGTTAAAAAATATGAGCGATATTTAAAAAATGTTCAATGGCAGTTCTATCCTTTTTTTGTTATGATGATATCAGACAAGGCGCCTTTGTTATAATACGGTTAAATGGAGGTAACAGAAAATATTATGAAGATCGGACAAGTAATCCGGGAGTACAGAAAGAAACTTGGGATGACGCAGGAAGAGATGGCGGACAGACTGGGTGTGACCACACCGGCGGTAAACAAGTGGGAAAAAGATGTTTCCAAACCGGATATAGAACTGCTGGCGCCTATTGCAAGGCTGTTGAAAATTTCTTTGGATACGCTGCTGACTTTCAGGGAAGATTTGACAGAGGCGGAAATCGGCGATATCGTTCAAGAACTGGGAGATCGATTAGACACTATGCCGTATGACCGTGCGTTTGCATGGGCGCAGGATGCCATAAACAAATACCCGAACTGTAACCGGCTCATATGGAGGGTGGCGCTCATACTGGATGTCAGGAGGATAACGGATAAAGTGGAAGATGCGGGACAATATGACGGCAGGATCAGGGAATGGTACGAAACCGTTCTTCAGAGCGAAACCGGGGAACCGCGCATCAAGGCGGCTGACAGTCTGTTTCAGTTCTGGATGAGAAAAGAAGAGTACGAAAAGGCGGAAAAATATCTGGAATTTTTTCCTAAGAGCGACCAAACAGGCAAAATCAACAGGGCGCGTCTTTGCAGGGCAAAAGGCGATACCGACGGCGCGTTTATGATTTATGAAAGGCTGCTGTTCGACAGCTGGCAGACGATCAATATAGCGGTTTCCATGATGTCGTCGTTGGCGGTTGAGGCACAGGATGCCGATATGGCAGAATATTACAGGCAAAAGCACAGTGAGTTTGCGCATGTATTTGAGGTGGGAAGATACAATGAAGCCTGCGGGCTGATTGAACTTGCCTGTATGGAGAAAAATACGGAGGAAACTCTGCGCATTGCAGAGGAGCTCATACGGAATATCGATACGGTAGATGATTTCAGAAAGTCCGGACTGTACCGGCATCTGCATTTTGAGGAAAGGGATCCAAAGATTTATGAGAAACTGAAGACTGTGCTGTTGGAAGGGTTTAGAAACGAGGAACCGTTTGCGTTCATGCGCGGCAATGCAGAGTGGGAGGCGATGCTTGCGGCAAAGTGACAGTATGCTGCAGGAGAAGATTCAGGGCGCTGTGTGATCAGCGCCCGTCCTCTTTCCGTCTTGCGCGGATGCCGTCTAAGATGACCTTCTTTTTATCGATCAGCTTATTTTTATCCATCGGTTCCACGCCTTCCAGTTTGTATTTCATGCCCAGTTTCTCATATTTTGGTTTGCCCATCGTGTGGTACGGCAGAGCGTCCAGCGCTTTTAAGTTGGACAGGCCGCCGATAAAATATCCCAGTTTATACAGGTATTCATCATCGTCGGTGATACCCGGTACAACGACATGGCGGATCCATACGTCCACATGTTTTTCGTCCAGATATTTGGCAAAAGCGAGGATGCCGTCGTTGGGCTGGGACGTCAGTTCCTTGTGCTTTTCGGGATCGATGTGTTTGATATCCAACATGACCAGATCGGTCAATTCCATAAGATGATCCAATTTAGCCAGCCAATCGGGATTGGCGTTCGGTTTGTAAGCAATACCGGAGGTGTCGATACAGGTGTGTACGTCATGTTCCTTTGCAATCGTAAACAGATCGATCAGGAAATCCACCTGCATCAGCGGTTCACCGCCGGTAACGGTGATGCCGCCGTTTTTGTAGAAGTCTTTATTGCGCAGATACTGTTCAAAGATCTCTTCGGGCTCCATAAGGGTGCCTCCGTTCATCTCCCATGTATCCGGATTGTGGCAGTAAGCACAGCGCATGGGGCAGCCCTGTACGAACACGACAAATCGCGTGCCCGGACCGTCCACAGTGCCGAAACTTTCCAGTGAATGTATTCTTCCCTGCATTGTCTATCTCCCATTCCATAATGTCCGCAGGCCTGTTTTTTCAGATCCTTGTGCCTGCTGTCTGCGGCCGCAGAGCCAAACGCCGCCTGTGTGCGCCGCCGGTCGTCCTATGCGGTCATTCTATTATAGTATATCTGCTTTTCCCTATAAAAACAATAACCAAACAATAATAGATTTGTTCTATTTTTGAATGTATCTATTATAGAAAACATTGACGGAAAAATTTATATTAAGTAGACAGATAAAAATTGCGTTTGGTGCATGATACGAAGGAGATATACAATGACACCGGTTAAGTGGGTATATTCGTTCTTAAGAAAATATAAAATGCGTATGGCCGCCGGACTTTTGATGACCACGGGGATCGCGGTGCTGACCATTGTGAATCCGTACATATCCGGTGTGATCGTGGACGATGTGATCGGAAACGGGGTCACGCAGCTGCTGCCCGTAATGATCGCGTGCCTCTTGGGCGTAACGGTCTTAAAGGGGATTCTGCGCTTCAGCTCCCAGCTCATGTTTGAGATCTGTTCTCAGGGCGTTCTGTACAGTATGAGGGATACCGTGTATCGCAAGCTGCTTCAGGAAGATTTTGATTTCTATAACCGCAACCGTACCGGGGATCTGATGTCCAGACAGACGGGCGATATGGACGCCATCCGGCATTTTATCGCGTATGTGATCTATACGGTTTATGAAAACATGCTGCTGCTTGCTTTTGCACTCCTGATGATATTCACGGTAAATGTGAAACTGGCGCTGTGCATGCTGCTGGTGCTGCCGTTCACCGCGCTGACGACCTATAAGCAGTCCAAACAGGTGCGGCCCGCCTTTCAGAAGATCCGTCAACAGTTTTCTTCGCTCAACACTTTTGCACAGGAAAATATCAGCGGCAACAGGGTCGTCAAGGCTTTTGCGAGAGAAGATTACGAGATCAGTAAGTTTAATGCGGAGAATGACGCATACCGTGACGCGGAATTAAACGCTTCCGCCACATGGAAAAAATATATTCCGGTTTTTGAATTTCTTTCCAACATGCTTACCGTTGTGCTTATGGTATACGGCGGTTATATGGTGATACAGGGCGAGATCACCATGGGAAATCTTGTTACGGTCAACGGGTATCTCTGGATGCTGACGGTTCCCTTAAGAATGGCAGGCTGGTGGATCAACGATATCCATAGATTTACGACTTCGGCGGAGAAGATCTACAATACCTATATACAGGAGCCTTCGGTCAAGACTCCCGGCAGACCGGTGGAGCGCAAGCGCTTCAACGGCGATGTGGAATTTAAACATGTAAGTTATCAGGCGGATGATGCGGACGCGGATATCATATCGGATGTGAGCTTCAAGGTCAAACGCGGCCAGACGGTGGGTATCATCGGTTCTACCGGTTCCGGCAAGTCTACGGTCATGAATCTGTTATGCCGTTTCTATGATGCTACAGAGGGAGAAGTGCGGGTGGACGGCATCAATGTAAAGGATCTGGATCTGTATGACCTGCGGGACAATATCGGTATGGCGATGCAGGACGTATTTCTGTTTTCCGATACCATCGAGGGAAATATCGCATACGGGCGTCCGGACTGCAGTTTTGAAAAGGTAAAACAGGCGGCCAAAATGGCGGATGCGAATCTTTTTATCCAAGAGATGCCGGATGGATATGACACGATCGTCGGAGAGAGAGGCGTGGGACTTTCGGGCGGACAGAAGCAGAGAATATCGTTGGCCAGAGCGCTTTTAAAAGATCCTGCCATATTGATACTGGACGATACGACATCCGCGGTGGACATGGAAACGGAGAGTTATATCCAGCAGCAGTTAAAAAAGATCCAGAGCAAATGCACCATATTTGTTATTGCATACCGCATATCTTCCATTAAAGATGCGGACCTGATCCTTGTGATGGACAAAGGCAGGATCGTGGAACAAGGCACACACGAGGAGCTGTCCAAAGCAGGCGGATACTATGAAGCGGCTTTCCGCCATCAGTACGGGGATTTTAACGAAGGAGAGTAAGGGCATCATGGCAAGGAATAAATACGACGTTGATGAAATATTGGAAGATAAATTCGATGTCAACCAGTTAAAACGACTGGCAGGCTACATCAAGCCGCATAAAAAACCGATGGCGGGAGTCCTGTTTTTGATGCTTTCCTCTTCCGCGCTTGGAATGTTGATTCCGAGATTCTTTATGGCGGTCATGGATCAGTGTATTCCTGATGGAGATATGCGCGGTATCCTGCGCTATGCAGGGTTCACCATACTGATCGCGCTTTATACGGCCGCCAGCCTGCGCGTCAAGATAACGCTTATGACCAAAATAGGACAGGATATCATTCATCAGATCAGATACGATCTGTTTGTCCATCTTCAGGAACTGCCGTTTTCCTATTATGATGAACGGCCGCACGGCAAGATACAGGTCAGAGTGGTGAACTATGTCAATAACTTAAGCGATCTGCTGAGCAACGGTATCATCAACACAGTGACGGACCTTTGTAATCTGTTTTTTATCATGTTCTTTATGCTCAGTATCAACGTAAAACTGACGTTGGTGTGTCTGTGCGGTCTGCCGGTGCTGACGGCGGTAGTTATCTTTCTGAAACGGCGGCAGAGAAGAGCATGGCAGATACAGAGCAACAAACAGTCCAACTTAAATGCATACATAGCGGAGAGTATCAACGGTATCCGCGTGACGCAGTCATTTGTGCGGGAGGAAGAAAATCAGGGCATCTTCAACCGGCTGAGCGGCAGTTACCGCGAGGCTTGGATGCGTGCCGTAAAGTTCAACTTTGTCATGGGACCGGCGGTGGACATCATCAGCGCGGTCACGACTTCTTTTATCTATGTGCTGGGCATTGCGTGGATGTCGCAGGCCGATTCCGGGATCACGGTAGGTGTGCTGATTGCTTTCACGGCGTATATCAGCAGATTCTGGCAGCCGATCAATACGCTCGCATCCTTTTACAATTCGCTGTTGACTGCGATCTCTTATCTGGAGCGTATCTTTGAAACCATCGACGAGCCGGTCCTTGTCAAGGATAAACCGGGCGCCTATGAGATGCCGCTTATCAACGGAGAAGTGGAATTTAAGAATGTGACTTTCAGTTACGAGGACGGCATCGAGATCTTAAAAAAGATCAATTTTATCGTGCACAAGGGGCAGACGGCGGCGATCGTAGGGCCTACCGGCGCGGGCAAGACCACGATAGTCAACCTGTTGAGCAGATTTTACAATGTGGACAGCGGCGAGATCCTGATCGACGGCATCAATATCGAGGATGTCACGATCCGTTCCCTGCGCAGGCAGATGGGCGTTATGATGCAGGACAGTTTTATCTTTTCGGGCACGATCATGGACAATATCCGTTACGGCAACGATGAAGTGCCGGACGAACAGGTCATAGAGGCGGCGAAGACCGTGTGCGCCCATGATTTTATCATGGAGATGGAAGACGGATACTATACGCAGGTCAACGAGCGCGGCAGCAGGCTCTCGGCGGGCCAGAGGCAGCTAATCTCTTTTGCGAGAGCGCTTTTGTCCGATCCGCGCATACTGATCTTGGATGAAGCGACGTCCAGTATCGACACGGAAACGGAGATCCTGCTGCAGCAGGGTCTGAACAAGCTGTTGGAGGGCCGGACGTCCTTTATCATCGCGCACAGGCTTTCTACCATCAAAAATGCGGACTTCATCATGTATGTGGATCAGGGCGGCATCCGTGAGATCGGCTCCCATGAGGAACTGCTTGCGAACAAAGGCGAGTATTATAAGCTTTATATGTCGCAGTATGACTTCCTGATGGAAAAGTAGGGACAGTCTGAAAAACAGGAAAATATCTTCTTGCGTATAAGTATGTGGGGAGTACATAACGGCAAGGGTTAGAAAAAAGGAAAACCGTGTGGGGATCGCTGCGCGGTTTTCTTTTTTTTCGGCATCCTATTTACCGGACCGTAAATTTATCGTTAAAAATTTAATGATAAACATTAAAAATATATTGACAAACATAAATCCTGCTGTTATACTGACGGTACAAAGCAGAAAACACAGGAATTTGTGCCGGAGCGTCACAAATTCCTCTGAGGTCAGATGCGAATTTGAGATTCGCGTCGCCTCATCGCGAGAACGCTCCAGAATGGAGATCAGTATGAAAAATAACATGAATGTGAAAAACGTTTCACAGAACGGACAGAACAACAAACTGGAAAAGATCCGGAAAAGCAGTCATGTGGCGCTGCTCATTACAAGGATCGGCAAGATATTTACGATTGCAATGGCTTTCGTTGCATTTCTTTGCGGGATCGCATGTATCGCCGCGGACGCGCTGGGCGGGGAGAAGCTGTACGTACAGATACAGGAAAAAGCGCCGGATACGGAATTTATGATGGGCATAGATATGCAGTTATTCGGTTTTAACGTAAAAGCCTCGGATATGCTGAATACCGGCGATGCGGAATGGCTTGACGTGGTGGGCATCTATCTGATCGTCTTTTGCGTTGTGATAAGCTTGATTGCTGTCCTTCTGCATTTTGTTGAGAAGACATTTCGGGAGATCCGGGACAGCGATTCGCCGTTTCGCCCTGTGATCCTCAAAAATTTAAGTCTGCCGTTTATTCTGATCACGCTGTTTGCCGCAATGAACAGTTTGTACTTTGGCGCCGTTGTCGGGATCGCGTTCTGGTGTGTATATTGTATACTGGATTACGGATGCGAACTGCAAAGGCTGTCGGACGAAACGCTGTAAACACATCATGACGGAAGCGGGGAAAAAGATATGGCTATTATATTAAGACTCGACAGGATGATGGCGGACAGAAAGATATCGCTGAACGAATTGGCGGATAGAGTGGGGATCGCGAATGTGAACCTTTCCAATATCAAGACGGGAAAAGTAAGCGCAATCCGCTTTTCCACCCTTAATGCGATCTGCGACGTGCTGGACTGTCAGCCCGGCGATCTGTTGGAATTTAAACGGGATGCGGCGGAGCCGGAAGAAGAGAAACGGAGTGAGGAGGGCTTATGAACGGCGCAGATCCATATTTCCGCATCGAGCGGCAGGGCAGACGCGCATTAGAGCCGATATTTGGCGGAAAAGATATGGAGGCGGTAAGGGTATAGTTGGTATCTGTGGAAAGCGTAAAATGCAGATAATGGGAACAGTCACAAATTGTGGAAAGAATTGAAACAGCAGCGTTGGAATCTGCAGGGCTGGGAGTACAAGCAATATCAAATATTTTTTCTGGAATACGTTCTGCTTTTTTGGTGATATAAGTTTGATTTAATATGTAGTATTACATGACCAAGGCATGAAAAAAGTCAGTTGACAGATGTATTCTGGGGGGGGGTACAATATGAAAGGAGTGAATAGACAGAAGGTCAAAACAAAAGGGAGAAAAAGTAATGTATAAAGTATTAAGAAATTTCTGTATAGGTATTCTGGTCGTGCTGCTTATATTGATGTATGGCGGCAGCGCGTTGACGCGAATGGCATTTAGCAAACCTGTGGATGTTTATAAAGACATTCTGGACGATGCGGGCCGTCTGAAAAGAGGACTTGCAGTTGAAACAGAACTTCCGCTTTTGATGGAGTGCTTTGGCACGGCAACATCAACTCAAACAAACGGCTATGACAATTCGACTTTAATAGGCGATGTTACTTGCTATTACATTATGCCCATACCGGCAGGAGAAGAAACTTATTATGTGGCGCTTGAAACAAGCCCAAAGAATGACAACTATGATATGCTGAAAAAGCTCAGCCAGAGTACAATGAATCAGCTCTATATGGTGGAATCGGAAGGAATCGAAGCGGAGCCGGTACATATTACAGGCGGATTAACGACATTGGATGACGAATTGTATCAATACATGAAACAATGGTTTGAAGAAACGGAATGGTTTGAAAGCGGGGCGGATATTGAAAAATATGTATTACCGCTCAGTTTCAGTGAAGAGAATTATGTGAGTCTGAAAATCGTATTTTTTGTGCAGCTTGCGATTGCCGCTGCTCTCCTGATTGCGATAATCATTCTTTCTCTTAAAGAGAAAAAGGCTGAGGCGAGCGATGTGTCTTAGTTTAATTTCAGATTTTTAAGTGCTCTAAGTGGCGGAATTAAGTAAAACGTTTCCAATATAATATTTCACGGTATTAATAATGAATAGCACCGATCCAATTACAATGCAGCAATCAAAAAAAGACGCTGCGGCAAAGTAAAGAATAAAGCATTGTAAAAGCGGTGGTTAAATATGATAAAAGTTTTACACATAAACAAAAAAGCGGTGCTTAGTTTTTCGCACCGCTTTCCTGTTATTTTGACTGGTTTTGTTCAGACGTTTTCCGCCCTAAGCCATCGATCAGATGGACTCATGGAAAGTACGGGAAATAACGTCTGCCTGCTGTTCCGGAGTCAGTTTGATGAAGTTTACTGCGTAGCCGGATACACGGATCGTCAACTGAGGATAGTTCTCAGGATGCTTCTGGGCGTCCAGTAAGGTATCTCTGTTGAGAACGTTTACGTTAAGGTGATGTCCGCCTTTTGTTGCGTAGCCATCTAATAAAGAAACTAAGTTATCTACCTGAGCTTTTGCTGCTGCCATAATAAAATCCTCCTTATTATATTATATTTAACTGCATCGTGCCGTTACACCCACAAGCACGCTGCTTCGCAGCCTTGGCTTGTTCGTATAACGCATCGTGCCGTTACACTCGCAAGCACGCTGCTTCGCAGCTTCCGCTTGCTCATTTACGGGCTGTCGCCCTATGGATTTATGCCGCTCCATCTCTTCGTGAGCAAGCTCCCGAAAGCTGTCGCGTCCTAAATCCGCACGGCTCGATGCTATTTAAAGTCGTCCAGACCCTCATGGAGAGTCGGTACGCTGCACGCCAACGGGGTTCTGGAGCAATCCGTACACCCCATGGTCTGTACGTTTTTGGCATCATCGGATTTGTCGTCGACATCTACATTCACATGTCCGACGCCCTGCGTCATACCGGAATCCATCATCTTGACAAAATCGTCGATCATCTGCTTGTTATCCATATATTCTTTCCCTCCTTCAATATATCTATATCTGGAAAAAAATCTTTCATATATGGATTTTTTTCCGATTTCCCGGCGGAGTCATTTCCCTTCCGCCGGGAAATCATTTTTATTTGTTCAGATCTATCTCGATGTCGCCTGCAAATACCTGATCTTCTTTTCCAAGAGCGCCCGGAATGATGGTGAAGGTATTGGAGATACCATCCTGTGCATCGTTGAACGGAAGCTTGGATACGGAAGACAGAGAAGCGACTGCACCGTGGGTGTCACGTCCGTGCATCGGGTTAGCGCCCGGAGCAAACGGCTGTCCTTTCTTACGTCCGTCAGGTGTATTGCCTGTAGCCTTACCGTAAGTTACGTTGGAAGTAATGGTAAGGATGGATGTGGTCGGGATACCGTTTCTGTAGGTGTGATGTCTTCTGACTGCCGTCATGAACTTGTGAACGATCATCTGTGCGATCTCATCTACACGATCATCATCGTTACCGTATTTCGGGAATTCGCCGGTGGTCTTGAAGTCAACGATCACGCCGTCTTCATCTCTGATCGGCTCAACCTTAGCGTACTTGATAGCGGAAAGGGAGTCAGCCACGATGGAAAGACCTGCAACACCCGTTGCGAAGTAACGTTTTACATCTCTGTCATGAAGAGCCATTTCCGCTCTCTCATAGCAGTATTTGTCATGCATATAGTGAATGATGTTCAGCGTGTTTACATATACGTCAGCCTGCCATTCCATCATGTCGATGAATTTATCCATAACATCGTCGTAGTCAAGAACGTCACCGACAACAGGACGATATTTAGGACCAACCTGCTTCTTGGTAACTTCGTCTACGCCGCCGTTCAATGCGTACAGCAGACATTTAGCAAGGTTAGCACGCGCGCCGAAGAACTGCATCTCTTTACCGACAACCATGGAAGATACGCAGCAGGCGATCGCATAATCGTCGCCGTGGACCGCTCTCATAAGGTCGTCGTTCTCGTACTGGATGGAAGAAGTCTGGATGGACATCTTCGCGCAGTATCTCTTCCAGTTCTCAGGAAGTCTTGTGGACCAGAGAACTGTCAGGTTCGGCTCCGGAGAAGGACCAAGGTTCTCCAGTGTGTGCAGATAACGGAAGCTCATTTTTGTTACCATCGGACGTCCGTCTACGCCTACGCCGCCAAGGGACTCTGTTACCCATACCGGATCGCCTGCGAAGATCTGGTTGTACTCAGGTGTACGCGCAAATTTAACACATCTTAACTTCATGATGAAGTGGTCAACGAACTCTTGGATCTCTTCCTCGGTGAAGGTGCCGTTTGCCAGATCTCTCTCTGCATAGATATCAAGGAAAGTGGATGTACGTCCAAGGGACATAGCCGCACCGTTCTGCTCTTTAACCGCGCACAGATATCCGAAGTAAGTAGCCTGAATAGCTTCCTGTACATTGGATGCGGGCTTGGAGATATCGCAGCCGTAAGAAGCAGCCATCTCTTTCATCAGCTTTAAGGCTGTCATCTGCTCGGAGATCTCTTCACGCAGACGGATCACATCGTCTGTCATAACACGTCCTGTGGAATCTTTCTGATCCTGTTTGTCCTCGATCAGTCTGTCGATACCGTACAGAGCGACACGTCTGTAGTCGCCGATGATACGTCCGCGTCCGTATGCATCCGGAAGACCCGTGATGATGTGGGAAGAACGGCATGCTCTCATTTCCTGATTGTATGCGTCGAAACATCCTGCATTGTGCGTCTTTCTGTGTGTGGAGAAGAACTCGCTGATCTCAGGATCTACCTCGTAACCGTTGTCGGAACAAGCTTTCTCTGCCATTCTGATACCGCCGTAAGGCTGTAAGGAACGCTTGAAAGGCTTATCTGTCTGGAAACCTACGATCTTCTCTTTGCTCTTGTCAAGATAACCCGGACCATGGGATGTGATCGTGGATACGACTTTGGTATCCATATCCAGTACGCCGCCTGCTTCACGTTCCTGTTTCTGCAGGTCAAGAACCTGTGCCCATAAGTCCTTAGTGTTCTGCGTAGGTCCTGCAAGGAAGGACTCGTCGCCATCGTACGGATGGTAGTTTCTCTGGATGAAGTCACGGACATTGACTTCTTTGTCCCACTTGCCGCCTACAAAATCTTTCCATTCTGGTCTCATTTTGAAAGCCTCCTATTATAAATTATTTTGATCGTCTTGTGACATTTTTATAAAATGCCGCAAAACATACTCATTCAGTACACATATTATATGTTAAATCCGGCACATGAGTCAAGACAGCCTTTGTACTTTTTCGCATACAAAACACGTTTTTTTTATAAAAAAATTGTGAAAAATGTATGAGGGAACAAAATGGATGCGGAGCAGCCCCGGCAAAGTAGACTTTTAAATGGTTAGTTCAGCGAGAATGACTACCGGTATGCCGCGGATTCGGTTACGATACGGCTGGATCCGGAAACGGGAAGTCTGTGCCTGATAAGATAAAACTTGCGAAAATGCCGGTTATGGCTTATACTGTATAGGCATAAATCGTATGCGCAGGGCAACAATAAGAAACAGCCTGAAACTGCCGGCGGTTCAGACAAGCTGCCGGAACAGAAACAGAGAAACATTGATGGAGGTATACAAACATGGCAGATATTACGAAGAATATGACGATCGGTGAAGCGTTGAATGTGAATCCGGATATCGCACCCGTACTGATGGGGATCGGTATGCACTGTCTGGGATGCCCTTCCGCTCAGGGAGAAACGCTTGAGGAAGCGGCAATGGTGCACGGTATTGATGTGGATGAACTGATGAATCAGATCGCAGCGGTATAGAGATCCTGCTGCGGCAGATCCGGAAGAACGCCATGCAAAACCCCGCATCGTGTGGAACGGTGCGGGGTCGTTTTGTCCTGTTATATCTTTTGTCCGATATATTTTCCTGTCTTATCCTCTTATCCGCTGCCGCCTTTATATCTGCGCCAGCGTTTCCATGGCATGTTTTCTGATCAGCGGTTCATAATGCTCTTCCAGATATGCCTTGGCCGCTTGAACGGATTTCTCCGGCCTGCCGTATTCCGAGATCAGGCTGCACACTCTGTTGAATTCCGCTATGTTCTGCTTCGCGGGATTGAGAAGAAGCAGATAACTGCCGCCTGCTTCGTCCTTGTACAGGATATCGTCGCCTTTGTAGGAGGATGCCGCTACATGTGCCAGTCTTGTCACGTCGTTCAGAGTGGCAAACGAAAACAGCCGGCTGGACGGCAGTATCTCCTCTGTTTCTTTTTCCTTGGACGCGGGACGCTGCGGAGATCCGCCCGTGCGGGCAGTCGAAACTTTGGCGGAAGGATCCGGCATCTCCGAACCGCTCATCCGGCGGAGCATGTTCAGCACCTCGTCGGCGCCGTCCGAAAACGCATCCGTATAATCTTCCGGATCGTCGTCGTAATCGTCGTCTTCGTGGATGGACGGCGCAAATTTGGAAAAGCGCGTATCCAGTTCTTCGGGATCTTCCACTTTGGTTATGATCAGTACGATGCACTCCGAGTTCAGCGGGATCGCCTCTATCATCAAGGGGATGTCTTCCGCTTCAAAGCCGCACTCGTACGCCGCCTGACGCATCATGTCGCGGAACAGGCTCTTGGCCTTCTCCGTACCGTATGCCAGTTCGCTGATCTTCAGTTCTCTGTTGGCGAGATCTTCTCTTGTAAGTGTGCAGCGTATCTGCTGCTCGTTTACTTTTTCTATTTTCATAATGATGATCACATCCTTTTAATCAAGTTCATCTTATACTTTGCGTCAATTTTAGTCAATAGTGTGCATAAAGTATTTAATATTTTTAAAAAAATTTAATTATTTTGGAAATACCTTGATTTTTTGTCATATTGTGGCTATAATCAAACCTACAAGATGTTTCCGGCAATCGGCAGCGAAAGGAGGCAGCGTGCGTAAATTTCATAAATAACATCTTTTTCTTCGCGGCAATAAGCGCTGTGCGGCGGAGAAACTCTTATAGGCGATGTGCCTGATCTGAACCGGATCTTATTTCTTTCCAGATTCCACAATTATAATTCACAAGGAATGAGTAGGTTATACAGTTGTTTTTTATTTATTTTGCATGTCGGAGATATCTTTAAAACTATTTGGCATCCTAATATATATCTTATGCCGTTGATATATCACGATGCTCTTTTTGGCAGATGAAAATTTAGGATGAAATCGGTAAAATATGCCAATATATGAGAAAACATGTATCGATTCAACTTATCTCATACACAGAATCCGTGCGATCTAATGGAATTGTTCCCGCTATGCGGACACTGTGGGCATAAGAAACCGGTGGTCATAAGACGGGGTGCCGCCTTGCAGATCTGCCGCAGGATGCGGATCCGGCTGACGGAATCGTATTCTTGGCGAAAAAAGTCAAAATAGTAATGACTGTAAGAAAATAGTTTGTTATAATGAGGACGGTCAGAAAGGAGTTGGACATATGAAAAAGATCATTCCGGCGCTAATCGCGATCGTCCTTATCATTATTATTACGGCCGTGGGCTTTGGAACGAAACTGGTGGAAAAATATTCTTATTCAAAGGAAAGAGCGGATCTGACGGAATATTTCGGCATTACAGACAGTAATGACGTGCCGATCATTTTACAGGACGAGCAGATCGAGGAGCACGCCAGACTCTGGGACGGCGTATGTTATTTCGATTCTGCCACCGTGCATAAATATTTCAATGACAGATTTTATGAGGATAAAAAAGAAAATCTGCTGCTGTATACTCTTCCCGACGCCATTGTGAGCACGTCGATCGGTTCCCGGTCGGTGACGGTGAACGGCAGCGGGAGCGAGCGCGATTATGTGATCGCCAGATACGAAGGGGATGTGCTGTATGTGGCGGCAGACTTTGTGAAAGAATATACAAATTTTTCTTATGATCTTTACACGGAACCGAACCATGTCCAGATATATACCGAGTGGACGGAACGGCAGACGGCGTTGATCGCCAAGGATACTCAGGTGCGTTATCAGGGCGGCATCAAGAGCGATATCCTGACCGACGTTCAGGAAGGCGACAAAGTCATTGTTCTGGAAGAGATGGAAACATGGACCAAAGTGAAGACCGCGGACGCCTTTATCGGCTATGTGGAAAATAAGAAACTGGGGGAGCGGGCGGTGGAAACGCCTCAGCCGGTGACGGATTATGCCGAGCCGGTATATCAGTCCAATACGCGCGATCATAAGATCAATCTTGCATGGCACGCGGTGGCGGGAGCGGCGGGCGGCGAAGTGCTTGCCGAAGCGATGGAGGGAGTTAAGAGCGTCAATGTCATATCGCCCACATGGTTTTCCCTGAGTGATAACGAAGGAGATTTTACAAGTTTTGCGACACAGGATTATGTGGCAAAAGCGCATGACATGGGCTTGGAAGTATGGGGGCTTGTGGATAATTTCTCCAATGAAGGCGTGGACACTTATGAAGTTCTGGCAAGGACAAGCACGAGGACGCACTTGATCGAAGGATTGATCGATACGGCGGCGGAATACGGCTTGGACGGCATCAATATTGATTTTGAAAATATCAGTCTTGATGCGGGAGAGCCTTTTATAGAATTTATCCGAGAACTGTCGATCCCATGCAGGGAACGCGGGATCGTACTGTCGATAGACAATTATGTGCCCATGGGGAACACGAACCACTATGACAGGGAAGAACAGGGGATCGTGGCGGACTATGTCATTATCATGGGATACGACGAGCATTACAAAGGCAGCGATTCGGCCGGGTCGGTGGCGTCCATCGATTTCGTGGAAACCGGGATCAAAAACACGGTAGAGCAGGTGCCCGCGGATAAGGTGATCAACGCCATTCCTTTCTATACCAGGATCTGGGAAACGAAAGGCACCGAGGTGGACAGTCAGGCGGTAGGCATGGAATTGGCGCAGCAGTTTATCGCGGACCACGGCATCACGACGGCATGGGATGAAGAAACCTGCCAGAACTACGGAGAGTATCAGTCTGACGATGCGTTCTATCAGGTGTGGCTGGAGGATGCGGAATCCATCCGCGTCAAGCTGAATGTTATGAATAATTATGGCGTCGCGGGCGTGGCCGAGTGGAAACTGGGCTTTGAAGTGGATTCCGTCTGGGATGTCTTAGAAGAGTATATGAATCAGTAAACAGGTGATTTTTGCTCTCGTTCCTTCATATGCATTAATAAGGCTGATTAATGTATAGGAACGGAATATGAAGAAAGATCAGGAAAACCGGCGGGGGCCTGCCAAGACCGTATTGCTGCTGCTGATGTTCGCGGCAGTCTGTTTTATCATACGCGGCACAAAACGCATGGTGTCAACGGTTTTTTCCGAAGAAGTGGAAACGGACGGGCAGAAGCCCTGCGTGGTAATCGACGCCGGTCACGGAGGAGTCGATCCGGGCAAGGTCGGAGTGGACGGAAGTCTGGAAAAAGATATTAATCTTAAAATTGCGTTGAAGCTTCAGAAATTTTTAGAGATGCAGGATGTAGAAGTCGTTTTGACAAGGGATTCGGATTCGGGGCTGTATGATGAAGACGCCGCCAACAAGAAAGTTCAGGATATGAAGAGGCGGGTCGCACTTATTGAAGAACATCAGCCCGTGCTGACGGTGAGCATCCACCAGAACAGCTACCATGAAGAATATGTTCATGGCGCGCAGGTCTTCTATTATGCGGACAGCGAGAAGAGCAGGGATCTGGCGGAGCGGATACAGCAGAGCATAGCGCAGGAAGTGGATAACGGCAACGTCAGAAAAGCCAAGGCAAACGACAGTTATTATCTGTTGAAGAAGACTTCCTCGCCGGTGGTCATCGTAGAGTGCGGTTTCCTGTCGAATTATGAGGAGTCCCAGAAACTTGCATCGGAATTGTATCAGGAGAAAGTCGCGTGGGCGGTCCATTTGGCGGTCATCCAGTATCTGAACAGCCAGAAATGAGCGGATACGGCCAGACGGCGGATCGCCTGACAGTGAAAGAGCAGCGGTCATTTATGAAGACGATTGTACGAAAAATCAGACAGGATACGGAGGTATTCGACGAACAGGAACAGGAGGCCCTCCGCCTTGCCGGGAGTATCATACGCGGAGGCGGACTGGTCGCTTTTCCGACGGAAACGGTCTACGGGTTGGGCGGCGATGCTTTGAATCCCGCGTCTTCCAAGAAGATATACGCGGCGAAGGGGAGACCTTCCGACAACCCCCTGATCGTTCACACGGCGGATATGGATGCGCTGGAAAAGATCGTCCGCCGTATACCGGAGAGCGCCGTGCGGCTGGCGGATGCGTTCTGGCCGGGACCGCTTACCATGATATTTGAAAAGTCGGATGCGGTCCCCCGTGAAACCACGGGTGGACTGGACACGGTGGCTGTGCGTATGCCTTCGCATCCGGCGGCGCGGGAACTGATCCGGCAGGCCGGAGGATATGTGGCCGCCCCCAGTGCGAACCTTTCCGGAAAACCCAGTCCGACGGAAGCCGGATATGTGATACAGGATATGGACGGAAGGATCGAGATGATCATAGACGGGGGAGATGTGAAGATCGGATTGGAATCCACGATCGTCGATCTTACCTCGCGGACGCCCATCATTCTGAGGCCCGGATACGTTACCGCACAGATGCTTGCGGCGGTTCTTGGCGATGTGGAAGAAGACCGCACGATCATGCGCGATGATACCGGACAGGCGCCCAAGGCGCCGGGAATGAAGTACAGGCATTATGCGCCCAGAGGAGATCTGACGATTGTGGACGGGGCGCAGGAAAATGTGGTAGACTATATAAATACACAGGTCGGTCTGGCACGAAAACAGAATAAGAAGACCGGAGTCATCGGTACGGATACGAGCATATCAGAGTACAGCGCCGATGTGTGTAAGAGCGTCGGCAGCCGGGCCGATGAAAATACCATCGCCAGAGAATTGTACCGGGTGCTGCGCGGGTTTGACGACGAACAGGTGGAAGTCATTTACGCCGAGTCGTTTGACACGGACGGATTCGGGCAGGCAATCATGAACCGGCTGCTCAAAGCGGCGGGACATAAGGTGATTCATGTGTAGAGAAACGGAGGTATGACTATGATAGCGATCGGGAGCGATCACGGCGGGTTTGATCTGAAAACGGCGGTTATTGCCCACTTAAAGGAAAGAGGTATCGAATATAAAGACTATGGCTGTTACGATAAGAGCTCATGTGATTATCCGGTTTACGGACATGCCGTCGCAGAGGCGGTAGCGGGCGGCGAATGTGAAAAGGGTATCGTTATCTGTACGACGGGCATCGGCATCTCGATCACAGCCAACAAAGTAAAGGGCATCCGGTGTGCGCTGTGCGCGGATACCCTGACGGCGCAGATGACAAGACTGCACAACGACGCGAATGTACTGGCTATGGGAGGCGGCATAGTAGGGCCGAATCTCGGCATCAGCATCGTGGACGCTTTTCTGGATACGGAGTTTTCCAAAGAAGAGAAGCATATAAGAAGGATCGGACAGATCGAGCAGTAAGGGCGGCAGGCAGAGAGATCTGTAAACGGCAATACAGAAGCGGTTTATGAACGGCAATGCGGAGGAGATTTATGAGCGGTAAGCGAAGAGCGGCTGCGTGCACAGCGTTGGCCCTGCTGCTTGGGCTGACGACTCTTACCGCGCATGCAACGGAAGAGACCCGGCAGCAGATCAATGCGGCGGAACGGGATAAGGCGCATACGCAGGAGCAGTTGGACCAGACAGAAGAAAATCTGGATAAATTGAATCAGCAGAAGGATTCTCTGCAGAATACTTTATCGACCCTGAATACGGAACTTTCTCAGGTAAGCAGTAATCTGAGCGATCTGGAGGCCAAGATCGACGCCAAGGAGGCGGAGATCGATGAGATGAACCGGAATATCGAACAGGTTCAGGAGGAACTGGCGGAAGCCATTCAGCTGAAGGACAACCATTATGAAACGATGAAGAAACAGATCAAGTTCATGTATGAGAAGAGCGATTATCTGTATCTGGAATTGTTTTTTTCAGCGGGAAGCGTGTCGGATTTCATAAACAAGAACGAATATATCGAGCAGCTGTCCGCTTATCAGCATAAGGTGCTGCAGGAATATAAAGACGCGCAGGCGAAGATGGAAGCCAAGGAGGCCGAACTGCAGCAGGACATGGAGCAGCTGGAGGCGGATAAGAAAGAACTGGACGATTACAGGATTCAGGTGGTCGCGGAGCAGAACCGCGTATCCGGCTTGGTGAGCCAGACATCCCAGTCGATCAACGCAACCTCCGGACAGATCTCCGAGGCGGAAGCCGCGGCTCTGGCGTACGAACAGCAGATCAAAGAGCAGGAGGAAAACCTTACCGCGCTGCGGGCGAAACTGGCGGAGGAAATCCGTATGGCGCAGTTGGCAGCCCAGTCGAGCTGGCGCGATATTTCCGAGGTAAGTTTTGCCGAGGGGGACAGATATCTGCTGGCAAATCTGATCTACTGCGAAGCGGGCGGCGAGTCTTTTGCCGGACAAGTGGCTGTGGGATCCGTCGTGATCAACAGGGTGCTGAGTTCCGTTTACCCTGACACGGTGACGGGCGTGATATATCAGGGCAGCCAGTTCTCACCGGTGGCAAGCGGCAGACTGGCGCTTGCACTGGCGGAAGGCAGGGCTACGGCCAGCTGTTATCAGGCGGCAGATGAAGTTATGAAGGGTACTACAAATGTGGGGAACTGCGTGTATTTCAGGACGCCGGTAGACGGCATCACGCCCAAGTATACGATCGGCGGACATATCTTTTACTGATTCCGGATCATTTCCTCTATCGGTTCCTGCAATCGGCCGAAACTGCCGGAATAGATGATCGTCAGCAGAGTATTCAGATGCAGCAGGGAAGTTTTTAACGTGCCGCAGGATATCAGGTCTTCATTCAGAGCGGTCACCAGTTCATCGATATCCACTACCTTGACAAATCCGTCGGGGTAGACGATCACGTCTGCCAGAAGATCCGTGACTATGTAGGTGTCCGTGTCCGGCTGATGCTCGTAGGACACGATATCGCAATACCAGTACAGCAGGGAGCCGTCTTCCCGGTAAAACTTGCTGATCTTAAAACCTTCCTTAAGATAATAGCAGGAAAAACCGTGATGCAGATCTTTACGGGGCTTCAATGTATTCCAGCCGGTAATGATCTTGTCGCCATCGCGGTACAGGACGCGGTCGTCTTTTAAGAGGACACACTCGTTGGGGATCAGTCTTTTGCGGTATAAGATTGGATCTGCCATCACTACCTCCTGTGAACGGTGCCGGTATAGATACTCTTTTATATACGATACGTTACACTTGCCATGGTGAAAAGTCAATGTAAATTATAGTAAAATATTCTATTTTTTATCTGTTTTTCACAATTATACTGGACATAAGTACCAGAAATGAGTATAATTTGATTCATAGGCCGTATCTGCCGATGCTGTTTCAAACGTGCGGCCGCAGGTACGGATCTTTGCACAGACGGGGATACCGATATCGACAGACAGGAGTACCGATGTTTTTAAGAAGGGATAGGCTGTGAAGTATAATAGAAATGTTTATCAGGCGCTTGTGACGATAAGCCAGTTTGGTATCAACATGCTTGTTCCTATCTTTATCTGCTCTTTTGCAGGGATGTTCCTTGACAGGAAGTTCGGGACTTCTTTTTGGATGATAATCCTTTTTTTTGTGGGTGCACTGGCAGGATTTACCAATGTGTTCCGGTTCGCGAAGAAGATCTATCAGACGCCGTCCGCAAAGCGCAGGCGGGGTGTGCGGACAGGGAGCGGCGTACGGACAGAGAACGCTCCGGCGGCCGGAAAGACGGACGCCAAAAAGGAAGATGAGTAAATATGAAGAAGAAAATCGATCCGACGTTGTTTGATCTGTGTCTGGGTATTTTTCTGTACGGTGTCGTTTTTCAACTGGCGCTGTTGGTCTTCTCAAGAAAGGCGGCCTACAGCATGGGACTTTGGATAGGGGTGCTGCTGGCGATCGCAGGCTCGGTCCATATGTGGTGGTCCATAGACCGGGGAATGGAACAGGCGGCCAAACAGGCGGCCAGAACGGTCGGAACGAACAATTTACTGCGTTATCTTGTACTTGTGATCGTGATGTTTGTATTGGTCTATACCAATTTTGCCAATCCGATCTTTGCGTTTTTGGGTTATATGGGAATGAAAATATCCGCGTATCTTAATCCGTGGCTGAGTAAGATCCGCGCGAAAGTTTTTAAGATATGACAGGTGTTTCTGCATCCTGCCATAGCAGGAAATAGAAAACGAGGAGGTGATAGCATGGGACAGGGAGTTCTTTTGACAGCGGGAGCCGCTGACATTGATTTTATGGTTCATGGCGTTTTTTCCTATGAGCTGTTCGGACAGACTGTTTGGATCACGACCACTCATGTGTGCGTGCTGATCGTCATGCTTGTGATCATCGGCTTTTGCATTGCCGCGAACCGCGCCGTGAAACATGCGTCGGATGTTCCGGGGACATTCCAGAATATTGCAGAGATGGTGGTAGAGATGCTGGACAATATGATTGGCGGAGTGATGGGCAGGTTCAGCCCCAAGTTCCGCAATTATATTGGGACCATCTTTATTTTTATTCTGCTCAGTAATATATCCGGATTGTTTGGCTTAAGGCCGCCTACGGCGGATTACGGAGTGACTCTGGCGCTGGGGCTTATGACCTTTACGCTGATCCATTTCAATAAATTCAAGCACAAGAAAGTAAAAGGCGTTGTGGCGGAACTGTGCGACCCGTGGCCTTTCTGGGCGCCGATCAACATTATCGGATGGGTGGCCGTGCCGATCTCGTTGTCGCTGCGTCTGTTTGCAAACGTCCTTTCGGGGACGGTCATGCTGGCGCTGGTATATGGATTGCTCGCAAAATTTGCGATCGTATGGCCGGCGGCGCTGCATGTGTATTTTGACCTGTTTTCCGGAGCGATCCAGACATATGTATTCTGTATGCTGACGATGACTTATATCGCGGATGCGTGCACGACGGAATAGACGGAAGAAAACAGGATATAGAGAATATTTTCCATTTTTTAAATTATATAAGACTAAAAGGAGGAAATAAAAATGGGAGAATTTAACACAAACTTTATCTTGGGATGTTCGGCAATAGGTGCAGGACTTGCGGTTATCGCAGGTATCGGGCCCGGTGTCGGTCAGGGTATCGCGGCGGGACACGCTGCTGCGGCAGTCGGCAGAAATCCGGGAGCGAAGTCGGATGTTACTTCCACCATGCTGCTTGGTCAGGCGGTTGCGGAAACGACCGGTCTGTATGGCCTGTTGATCGCTATGCTGCTTCTGTTCGTTAAACCTTTAGTGCCTTGACAAGATATAGGACTTTGTTGGGACCGCAGGATGTACGGTCCGCGGAAACGAAGATATATCTGCGGGAAAGGAGGCGAAAGGTTTGAGTATAGCAGCAACACAGATAGCGCTTGCAGCTGCGCAGATGGATCCGAGGCTTTTCGACTTGGATTTTCAGTTAGTACATGACGCTGTGCTGATGATCATCGCTGTATTTGCGCTGTTTTTGATCGCATCACATCTACTGTTCAATCCTGTGAGAAACATGATGCAGGGCAGACAGGACCGGATCAAGAACGAACTGGAAAGCGCGGCGGCCGACATGGAAGAGGCGCGTGCGCTGAAAGAGGAGTACGAAACCAAGCTGAAAGAGATCGATAAAGAAGCCGAGATGATCTTGGGCGAAGCGCGCAAGAAAGCGCTGGCAAGTGAAAATAAGATCGTAGCGGACGCCAAGGAAGAGGCAGCCCGGATCATTGAGAGAGCCGGTGTGGAAGCGGAACTTGAGAAGAGCAAAGCAGTCGATGAAGTGAAGCGTGAAATGGTCGTACTTGCGTCTATGATAGCGGGAAAAGTTGTGAATTCTGCGATCGATACGACTGTTCAGGACAGTTTGATTGAAGAAACGTTGAAAGAAATAGGTGAGGGCACATGGCTAAGCTGATTTCAAAGACATACGGTGATGCATTGTTTGAGCTTGCGGTGGAAGAAGACAAAGTAGATGTATTGTTGGAAGAGATCGAACAGCTTCGGAAAGTGCTTTCCGAGAACGAAGAGTTCGGCAGACTGATGAATCATCCGAAGATCGTCAAGGAAGAGAAGATCCAAGTTGCCAGAAACGTGTTTGAGGGAAGGGTTTCCAATGAATTGCTCGGCTTCCTCACGATCATCATATCCAAGGACCGTTATAAAGAGATCGATGCGATCCTTGAATATTTTACGGCGCAGGTGAAACGGTACAAGGGGATCGGAGTCGCGAAGGTGACGACGGCGGTTCCGCTCAGAGAAGAACAATGCAGGGAAATAACGCAGAAGCTGCTTGATACGACCGGTTACAAAAAAATGGAGATCGAATACGATCTGGATGAATCCCTGATCGGCGGTATGGTGATCCGCATCGGCGACAGGGTGGTAGACAGCAGCATCAAGACAAAGTTAAGCGAACTGCAGAAAGATCTGTTAAAGATCCAGCTCTGATAGGACGTTATCAGACGAAGATCTGTAGTACGAAATGTTTTACATATAAAATTGAAAGAAAGGTGCGTACGATCCATGAATTTAAGACCAGAAGAGATCAGTTCAGTCATTAAGGATCAAATCAAGAGATATGCCGCAGATCTGGAAGTGTCCGATGTAGGTACGGTCATTCAGGTTGCCGATGGCATCGCTCGTGTGCACGGACTGGAAAATGCAATGCAGGGAGAGCTTTTGGAGTTCCCCGGCGAAGTTTACGGTATGATACTTAATCTGGAAGAAGACAATGTGGGTGCGGTCCTTCTCGGAAGCCAGCACAGCATTAACGAGGGCGATATCGTAAAGACTACGGGCCGCGTGGTAGAGGTTCCCGTAGGCGACTGCATGCTCGGTCGTGTGGTGAATTCCCTTGGACAGCCTATTGACGGTAAGGGACCGATTCAGACTGACAAATATCGTAAGATTGAGAGGGTCGCATCGGGTGTTATCACAAGAAAATCTGTAGATACGCCGCTGCAGACAGGCATTAAGGCTATCGACGCGATGGTTCCGATCGGAAGAGGCCAGCGTGAACTTATCATCGGAGACCGTCAGACAGGTAAGACTGCGATAGCGATCGATACGATCATAAATCAGAAGGGGCAGGGTGTCAAATGTATCTATGTGGCCATAGGGCAGAAGGCATCTACGGTTGCTTCTATTGTTAAGACTTTGACAGAGAATGGCGCAATGGCATATACCACGGTGGTTGCCGCGACAGCCAGCGAACTGGCGCCGCTGCAGTATATCGCTCCGTATTCCGGCTGCGCGATCGGTGAGGAATGGATGGAGAACGGCGAGGATGTTCTGGTCGTCTACGACGACTTAAGCAAGCATGCGGCCGCTTATCGAACGCTTTCCCTGCTGCTGAAGAGACCGCCGGGACGTGAGGCATATCCGGGCGACGTATTCTATCTGCACTCCAGACTGTTGGAGCGTGCAGCCCGTATGAGTGAAGAATACGGCGGAGGTTCTCTGACGGCGCTCCCGATCATTGAAACGCAGGCGGGGGATGTGTCCGCATATATTCCGACCAATGTTATTTCCATTACAGACGGCCAGATCTATCTGGAAACCGAAATGTTTAATTCCGGTTTCAGACCGGCGGTCAATGCGGGTCTTTCGGTATCCCGTGTAGGCGGTTCCGCTCAGATCAAGGCGATGAAGAAGATCGCGGCGCCCATCCGTACGGAACTGGCGCAGTATCGTGAACTGGCGGCGTTCTCGCAGTTCGGTTCGGAATTGGATGCGGATACCAAAGAGAAACTGGCGCAGGGCGAAAGGATCAAGGAGATCCTCAAGCAGCCCCAGTATCAGCCGATGCCCGTTCAGTATCAGGTAATCATCATCTTTGTTGCGACCAATAAATATCTGTTGGATATTCCGGTTGAGGATATCACCAGATTTGAGAAAGAATTTTTTGAGTTTCTGGATACGAAGTATCCTGAGGTGCCCGGCGCGATCGCGCAGGATAAAGAAATAACCGAAGAAACGGACGCAAAACTCAGAAAAGCCGTTGAAGAATTTAAGGCGCAGTTTAAGTAGAAAGGCAGAAAGAAGAAGGTGACGCTATGGCCTCAATGAGAGACATTAAAAGGCGTAAAGGCAGTATACAGAGTACTCAGCAGATTACCAAAGCCATGAAACTTGTTTCTACCGTTAAGCTGCAGAGAGCAAAACAGCGCGCAGAGCAGTCGAAAGCGTATTTTAACTGTATGTATGAAACGGTGAACTCCGTGCTTGCGAGGACCGGCGGGATGGATCATCCTTATCTGAAGGCAGGCGTGTCCGATAAAAAGGCGGTCATTGTAATCACTTCCAACCGGGGACTGGCCGGCGGTTATAACTCCAATATCGTAAAGCTTATCACCAAAGGCAGCTTTAAGAAAGAAGATCTGGAGATCTATGCGATCGGCAAAAAAGGAAAAGATGCTTTGCAGCGCTATGGGTATACCATCAAGGACGAGAATTCCGAGATCATCGAGGAACCGTCCTATGTGGATGCCATGGAGATCAGCCGTAAACTGCTGAAATCCTTTGCAGACGGCGAGATCGGCGAGATCTATCTTGCCTATACGGGTTTTAAAAATACCGTAGTACATGAGCCGAAGCTGCTGAAACTTCTTCCGGTAGAACCGTCGCCGCAGGAGGAACAGGCGGCAGGCAAAGCCATGATGAATTTCGAGCCGGAAGACGACGAGGCGCTGAATATGATCATCCCTAAATATGTCACCAGTCTTATCTACGGTGGCTTGGTGGAAGCGTGCGCCAGTGAGAACGGCGCGAGGATGCAGGCAATGGATTCCGCAACGACCAATGCTGAGGAAATGATAGATCATTTGTCGCTGATGTATAACCGTGCGCGTCAGGGATCTATTACGCAGGAATTAACAGAAATTATTGCAGGCGCAAACGCTATCTCATAGTGTTGGAGGCAGCGGCTGCGTATGAATAAACATGGGTGAAAGGAAAAAGAGATGGCAGAAGTAAAAACAAGTGAAAATCTTGGAAAAATCACTCAGATCATCGGTGCCGTACTGGATATCAAATTTTCGGAAGGGAATCTGCCGGAGATTAACGACGCGATCAGGATCCCGCTCAAAGCAGGTGGAGAACTGGTCGTCGAGGTGGCACAGCATTTGGGTGACGATACCGTCAGATGTATCGCTATGGGTTCAACAGACGGACTTGTGAGAGGAATGGATGCGGTCGCGACAGGCGCTCCGATCACGGTTCCCGTCGGTGAGAATACTTTGGGGCGTATCTTTAACGTGTTGGGTGAGCCGATCGACAACAAACCGGCGCCGACGAACGTTGGGTATGAACCGATCCACAGACCGGCGCCGGCGTTTGAAGAGCAGTCCACGGCGACGGAACTTTTGGAAACCGGCATTAAGGTCGTCGATCTGTTATGTCCTTATCAGAAGGGCGGAAAGATCGGGCTGTTCGGCGGAGCCGGTGTAGGAAAGACCGTGCTGATACAGGAACTTATCCGTAATATCGCGACGGAACACAGCGGATATTCTGTATTCACAGGCGTAGGTGAGCGTACAAGAGAAGGAAACGATCTGTACCATGAGATGGAAGCGTCGGGCGTTATTGATAAGACGACGATGGTGTTCGGACAGATGAACGAGCCGCCGGGAGCAAGAATGAGAGTCGGCCTGACCGGTCTTACGATGGCGGAGTATTTCCGTGACAAAGGCGGAAAGGACGTCCTGCTGTTCATTGATAACATTTTCCGTTTCACGCAGGCGGGTTCCGAAGTGTCGGCGCTGCTTGGCCGTATGCCTTCGGCGGTAGGTTATCAACCCACGCTGCAGACGGAGATGGGCGCTCTGCAGGAGCGTATCACTTCTACGAAGAACGGTTCCATTACCTCCGTACAGGCGGTATATGTGCCGGCGGACGATCTGACTGACCCCGCTCCGGCGACCACGTTTGCACACTTGGATGCGACGACGACGCTTTCCCGTTCCATTGCGGAACTGGGTATTTATCCTGCGGTAGATCCGCTGGATTCTACCTCGCGTATTCTGGATCCGAGAATAGTCGGCGAAGAGCATTATGAGGTGGCCAGAGGCGTGCAGGAGATTCTCCAGAGATATAAAGAACTTCAGGATATCATTGCGATCCTCGGTATGGATGAACTTTCCGAAGAAGATAAGCTGGTCGTATCCCGCGCCAGAAAAGTGCAGAGATTCCTCTCTCAGCCGTTCTTCGTTGCAGGACAGTTTACCGGATTGGAAGGAAAATATGTGCCGATCTCCGAAACGATCCGCGGATTCAAAGAGATTCTTGAAGGTAAGCACGACGATATTCCCGAAAGTTACTTCCTGAACGCGGGCAGCATAGACGATGTTGTGGCGCGCATGCAGAAATAGGCTGATCGGGAACGACAGGAGTTAGCGTATGGCTGATGATAACAGATATTTTACATTAAAGATCATTACTCCGGACAGAGTCTTCTATGAGGACGAAGTGTCTATGGTGGAGTTCAATACGGTGGAAGGCGAAGTGGGCATCTACAAGGATCATATTCCTATGACGATGATCATAGCGCCGGGGATATTGACCATCACCAAAGGCGACGAAGTGAAAGAAGCGGCGCTGCATGCCGGGTTCACCGAGGTCCTTCCGGACAGGGTCACGATCCTTGCGGAGATCATCGAATGGCCTTCGGAGATCGATATCGGGCGTGCGGAGGAAGCCAGAGCGCGCGCCGAGGAGCGTATCAGGGAAAATGCTCCGGGGACGGATCTGAACAGAGCGGAACTGGCTCTGAAACGAGCCGTGGCAAGGATCGAAAGCGTTAAAGAATAACATCAAATAAGAGTAAGTCAGAGGGGCGGGTTCACAATCCGCCCCTTATCTCATACCATAGAATAAAAAGCAAAGAGTTGGTGTCAAATGAATCGATCCAGAATCCTGCCTTTTTATATGGCATATCCGCTCCCGCTGTATTATCAGGCAGAGGACAGCGTTACGAGAGATTTGGAGTATCTGCAGCAGATGTATCCTATGCAGGCAAAAAAATATCAGAAAGTCATAGCGGAAACTTTGGAGAGCATTGATTACGAAGGCAGCATGATCTATGACGAATATCCGGATAAATGGCAGATATACAGACTGACGCAGATGATCATGGATAAGATCGAAAAGGAGAGCGAAACGCCGGAAACAGACCCGGAGCGTACAAGGGAATTCGTACAGATCCTTTTGTTTTATGAGATCTACAAAAAGCGTCATTTAAACCGTAACGGAATCTTAAAATTTTAGTTGTGGTTTTACCATATTCTTATTAAAATAAAAGCAAGGCGCATGTCGGCACCTTAGAGCGAGGTACATGATGCAGGAACAGCTTACGGAACTTCTCGATAAAACAGTTGACGGATCGCTTTATCAGATCATCCTCAGCAATCCCAGAATAAAGGACGGAGCATTTAAGATAAAAATCAGGCCTGTCATGATCAAGGGCAGCGTGCTGTATCAGGCGGAGGTCTATGAAGGAACAAAAGTGTTTCATGAGAATCTGGGGCGGGAGGACGCGATCGCGAAGATCGAACAGTGGATCACGCGGGATTACAGACAGTGCGCGATAGAACATAAACGGTGGAAGGCCACGGTTCTCGTCAGCCGGAAAGGCAGCATGGCGGTCAGGGCGAAGCAGACGGGAAACGCCGGAACGGAACGGGAAAACGGTGGGGATCTGCGGCTTTCCCATAACAGGGTCAAAAAGCATATTCTGAAAGAGGGAGTCCCGATCCCGTTTCTGATCGATCTGGGTGTGCAGACCAAGGACGGCGCGGTCGTGCGCCCGCGTTATGATAAGTTTAAACAGATCAATCGTTTTCTGGAATTTATTCGGGATATTTTGCCCACACTCTCAAAAGAAAGGACGATCCGCATTATTGATTTTGGATGCGGCAAATCATACCTGACGTTTGCCATATATTATTATCTGCATGAACTGATGGGCTATGATGTGGACATCACGGGACTTGACCTGAAAGAGGACGTTATCAAAGAATGTAACCGGCTCAGCGCCAAATACGGATATGAGAAACTTCGTTTTGTCAAAGGAGATATCGCCGAATATGACGGACAGGGCGGAGTAGACATGGTCGTGGCTCTGCATGCCTGTGATACGGCCACGGATCATGCGCTGGCCAAAGCGGTGGACTGGGGCGAGAAAGTCATCCTGTCGGTTCCCTGCTGCCAGCATGAGGTGAATCAGCAGATCCATTGCGAAGAACTGGCGCCGCTTTTGAAGTACGGCATCATCAAGGAGCGGATGGCGGCGCTGATCACCGATGCCGTCCGCGCTGATCTGTTGGAAACAAAAGGGTATGAAACAAGCATCCTTGAATTTATCGATATGGAACATACTCCGAAGAATCTGCTGATACGCGCAGTAAAACGCGATGTACCGGATGAGAAAAAGGGGTGTAAAAAGAGGCAGGAAGTTGAAAAGGTCATGGATTTTCTGCATATCTCACCTGCTTTGAACGATTTACTGTAAAGAGGTCATTATGAAGAAAGCGATCCTGAAGGGGATTTTCTTGGGCATTATGTTTGCGGCGTCGCTGGCTCTGCTCAGCAGGATAATGAATCAGGGAAATACCGATATGACAACTGAAATGGGGGACTCCTCCTATCCGGTCATTTCCATGTTTGCGGATGGACATCTTGTCAACAGCCTGTACGGGTATGCGGAGAATATGAACGGCGCGCATCTGCGGGATACGGTGCAGCCGGTCGGGAGCGACAGAAAGATCGACGTGCGGCTTTCCACATACGGAACGGATATCGCGGATATCGCTTTTGAAGTAAGAAGCATCAGCGGGGACCGTCTGGTCGAGAGTACCGAGGTGCAGGAGTATGAGCAGAGCGGCACGGCGATAGATTTCAGCATCACCCTAAAAGATCTGATCGAACCGGATACAGAGTACATGCTGGTGTTTTTGATCACCCAAAACGGCGGCACTCCGATACGCTATTACACCCGTATCCTGCAGAGCGATTCCCTGCATGTACGGGATAAGCTGGATTATATCAAGGATTTTCATGAAAGGACTTTTGATAAAAAGGCGGCCGAGGAACTGACAAAATATCTGGAATCCAATTCCGAGGGCGATAATACCACATTTCACAAAGTAACGATCCACAGCAACTTTAACCAGATCACATGGGGCTCCCTGGCGGTCAATGTTCTGGCGGAGCCGAAAATATATATCTCGGAATTGACGGAACAGACAGGAGATTTCCGAATGGAATATCCGGTTTCCGTAAGAGAGGGAAGAGAAAACCATTATTACAGGGTCAGCGAGTATTACCGCATCCGTTATACGCCGGACAGAATGTACCTTCTGGACTATGAGCGTCAGATGGATCAGATTTTTGACGAAGAGGCGGATATTTTTATCAATGACAAGATCGTGCTGGGAATCGAGGGAGATGATGTCGTTCTTGCGGAAAGCGACGGGGGCAATGCTTTTGCCTTCACCGTTGCCGATAAGCTGTACAGCTATAACGTGACGGACAATAAACTGATCCGCCTGTTCAGTTTTTACGGAAATACCGAAGGGATACTGGATATCCGGGATTCTAATGACAAGCATGATATCCGCATCCTGTCTGTGGATGAAACGGGCAGCGTGGTATTTCTGGTGTATGGCTATATGAACAGAGGCCGTCATGAAGGGTGCGTGGGAGCGGCTGTATACCAGTACAACAGCACGGCGAATACGGTGGAGGAACTCGTCTATATTCCCTATGATAAGTCGTATGAACTTCTGGCGGCGGATATTGAGCAGCTCTCCTATGTAAACAAGGACGGTATTTATTATTTCCTTCTGGAAGGAAATGTTTATGCGGTCGATCTGAAAACCAAGTCCTGTCAGGCGGTCGTTTCCGGCCTTCGGGAGGACGGCTATCAGGTGTCGGACTCCAACAAAATGCTGGTGTGGCAGAATGGAAACGATCTGTACTCCGCTGACAGTCTGACTCTTATGAACCTGAACACACAACAGCAGACTACCATCAGCGGTAATCCGGGGGAATATGTTTCCGTCTTGGGATTTATGAAAGAAGATCTGATCTACGGTTTGACCAGACAGAGGGATATTGTGGTGAACAATGCCGGGATCCTGACGTTCCCCATGTATTGTATCCGCATACAGAGTGAGGACGGAGGACTTTTGAAGACTTACCAAAAGGAAAACGTCTATGTGACGGACAGCGTCATAGAAGAGAATCATATCACGCTGTCCAGAGTGGTATGGGATGAAGAGAGCGCCGGTTATGAACCGACGGCGGATGACCAGATCATGAGCACCGAGCAGGTAAAGGCCGGGAGCAATGTCCTAAGCTATGTTGTCACAGAGAACTATGAAACGATCTGCGAGATCGATGTAAAAGAAGAGATCGACGGCAAGGGGCTGAAACATTTGTCCCCCAAGGAAGTGCTGTTTGAAGGAAACCGGACGATCGACGTGCCGGAGTCTGACGACGGTCAGGAACCGCGGTACTATGTGTATGACAAAAACGGTGTCAGCGGCATCTTTGTCAATCCGGGCAAAGCGGTCGATCTGGCCTACCGGTCGTCCGGCGTTGTGGTGGACGACAATGGAGAATATATTTGGCGGAGAGTTACAAGAAGCACACGGAATCAGATCATGGCGATCACGGAAGATTCGGCATCGGAAACGAGGAGCGCTCTGGCGGTCTGCCTTGATACGATATTAAAATATGAGGGGATCTCCAGAAATACCCAGCGCTTGCTGAACCGCGGTGATTCGGTGTTCTCCATATTGGGCTCGGACATTCAGGACGGTACGGTCCTCGATCTGACAGGATGCAGTCTGGATGCCGTTCTGTACTATGTCGATCAGGATATACCGGTGCTTGCTCTTCTGGACGACGGAAGTGCCGTGCTGATCGTCGGATTCAACGAATTAAATATCGTAGTTATGGACCCGGTGACCGGCACATTGTATAAAAAAGGCATGAACGATTCCACCCAATGGCTGAATGAAAACGGCAATCGGTTTATCACTTATGTGCAGAGGGGCAGCTGACGCGCCCCTTCCAAAAGATCAAATCCGTGGAACGCAGGCGGTTAATCACTGGGGAACAGTTTCGCCTTGTATTTCAGAAGCGTAAACAAAAGGATCATGCCGAGGATCCCGCAGGAAATGATCTCACCGGCTCCGACAGTCAGGCAGTAGTAACCCAGACATTGCGGAACAGACATGCCTTCTATCAGAAGGCCATAACCGTAGATCAATATCAGCGGCACGATGATCGTGTTGGCAAGGATCGGACAGATCGGCGCGCACCATTTGTACCTGCGCAGCGCATATGTGCCGAGCGCGCCGAGGAGCGTCGCAAAGCTGCCGAAGAGGATATCGGGCAGGGCGCAGCCGGTCAGGATATTGCTCAGCAGACAGCCGATAAAGAGGCCGGGAACCGCGGCCGGGGTAAAGTAAGGCAGAATCGTAAGCGCCTCGGAGAAACGGACTTGGACGGCGTAGTTAGCCAGTCCGAAGACGTTGGCGATAAAAGTCAGCACAACGTAGAGGGCGGCAATCATAGCCGCCTGAGTGAGAAACAGTACATTTTTTTTTTTCATATTCATTTTTCTCCTTTAGTTTTGTTTTACGTGAGGAAGGTCTCGAACTCACGGTATTTCCTGAAAACCCGCGTATCTGCGGGAAATCAACGTATTGAGTATAGCACGGTGAAAGGACAAACCCAACGCAGGAGATCAGGTCAGTCCAACTCTCCCGCATGATACCTCGCCACGATCGACTGGATACGCTCCACGGGATTGAGCAGATCGCTGATAGAAGTATCATGGTTCAGCGTGTCTATGATGTAGGCGATGTATTTGCTCATGTCACAGTTGATATACCACTCGCGGGCGAGCAGCTCCGGCGTCTGGTAGATCAGGTTGGTAGTCAGCACGCGCGTGATCGTACCGTCTTCATAAGCTTTATCAAACTTGTCCAGTCCGGCGGTAAACAGGCCGAAGGTGGAAAATACGAAAATACGGTTTGCCTTACGTTCCTTTAAAGCATTGGCCACTTCAAGGACGCTTTCGCCGGAGGAGATCATGTCGTCAATGATGATCATGTCTTTGCCTTCTACGCTGGAGCCCAAAAACTCGTGAGCCACAATGGGATTGCGCCCGTTTTCGATTCGTGTGTAGTCCCTGCGCTTATAAAACATGCCCATGTCCAGTCCGAGGACGTTCGCAATATAGATCGCCCTGCTCATGCCGCCTTCGTCGGGACTGATCACCATCATGTGCGTGGAATCTATCTCCAAACCTTTCACATGGGTAAGAAGGCCCTTGATAAATTGATAGGCGGGCTGAATCGTTTCAAAACCGTGAAGAGGGATCGCGTTCTGCACGCGGGGGTCATGCGCATCAAAGGTAATGATATTGTCTACCCCCATGCTGACCATTTCCTGAAGGGCAAGCGCGCAGTCCAGAGATTCTCTGGCGGTCCTTTTGTGCTGCCTGCTCTCATACAGATAGGGCATGATAACGGTGATGCGCCGCGCTTTGCCGCCTACGGCCGCGATGATACGTTTTAAGTCCTGATAGTGGTCGTCCGGCGACATGCGGTTCTCATGACCGCACAGAGAATATGTAAGGCTGTAATTTGTCACATCTACAAGCAGGTACAGATCGGAACCGCGGACCGACTGCTTGATCACGCCTTTTGCCTCTCCGGATCCGAATCTCGGCACATCTGCTTTTAAAATATAGGAATCCCGCTGATAGCCGGAAAACGCCAGAGAATCTTTGTGTTCGCTTTCGCGTTCTGTCCGCCATTTAACGAGATAGTAATCGACTTTTTCGCCCAGTGATCGGCATCCTTCCAACGGGATGATTCCCAGAGAGCCTACCGGAATAGTTTCCAGATTTCTTTTTTCTTCGCGTCTGGTCATGAGAAAAGCCTCACTTTCTGTTCATCGCTCTTTTTTTGTAAATGCGGATATCCTGTCCGGATAACTTGCATATTTCATAGTTGCTGGTCACGCGTGAAAAGATACGCTCGGAATATCTGTTTCGTAATTCCTCAAGAGAGAGATTGGTGGATATGATCGTTGCCTTTTTACCCATGTGCCGCTCATTTAACAAGGAAAAAAGCTGAGATGTCACAAACTGGTTGGTCAGCTCGGTTCCAAGGTCGTCTACAATGAGCAGATCGCATTGATAAAGATCCGCATAAGCCGTACGCAGTTCCTCTCTGCTCTTAGGATCAAAGGAATTTCTGGACAGTAAATCGAACAGGGCGGTCGCGCTGAAATAGATCACGGAGTGCCCGCTCTCGATCAGTTCCTTGGCAATACAGCCGGATAGAAATGATTTCCCCGTACCAACTGTACCATAAAAAAACAGATTATGGTAGTCGGAATTGAAATTTTTTATAAAATTGTGACAGGTGTTTACTGCCTTTTTAAAACGCGCCAGATCGTCCCCTTCATAGTATTCGTAGGAAAGAGAGTCAAAATTCTCCGACCGGAGCATTTCGCGTATATTGGACTGTTCGTAGAGGAGCGTGATCATCGCTTCCTGAAAGCAATGACATTTCCGCCCGTCAACGTATCCGGTGTCACGGCAGTCGGGACATTCGTAGACAGGTTCAAGATAATCCGCCGGCAGTCCGTGATCCTCCAAAAGCTGAGCCTTGCGGCCCGACAACTCCGCCAGACGATCCCGAAGATCCTCCATGGCATCGGGGTCCCCGGAGAGCATCTTACGGCCCTGCGACACAGATACTTCGGCTACTGTGTCGTCCAGTTCCCGGTACGAGGGGATGTGGTCGTAGACATATGCCAACCGCTTCTGCGCATCGCGGCGGCTTTTTTGCTGCTTTCTTTCATATTGGTGCATGATCCAGTCATACTGGGCATTTGTCAGTGACACGGCGGCAATTCCTCACAAATCCGTTAGTTGCTTAACAGTTCCTGCTCTAAAAGATCAAAATCGTATGTATTCTGTTTAAATTGATTAAAAGCGTTGCCGCTAGCGGCAGGTTTGGGAGCCTTCGCTTTGCGGTAGTGCTCGTCCAGCATCTGGATATCGTTCTTGTGATGCACTCCCGCCTTATACCAGCTGCTTAAAATACTGTCGGCGTATTCAAAACGGTGTTTGTCCGTGGCGAGAACGGTGCGTTCACAGGCTTCAAAGATAACATCGGCGGAAAAGCCGTATTCTTTTGTCCAACGCATGATGTAAGCGGCTTCCGCCTGAGTCGGCGTGCCGTTTCTGCCGAGCGCTTTCATGACGTCATATACGGTCTTATCGTATTTTCCTGCAAGGCGCGCTGCCTGCTTAGGGGTCGTGATGCCCTGCTGCGCCCAGCTTATCGCCACCTTTTCTATGTATCGAAGATCTTTTTTGTCCCGGTCCACACAGTACTGGATCAGGTAGTCGATCAGATCTTCCGAGAATCCTAATTTGTCTGAAATAAACAGGATCGAACGCACTTCATTCGGACTCAGCGTTTTCTTTAAATACTGTTCCGTCACAAAGAGCAGTCTTGCGGTTGCCTCGTTCGACTTGAAAGCTTTCAGTTCGTCCAGCGTATAGTTGGGTTTCGTGTAAGCGTTCTCTTTGGAAGAAATGGGGACAACGGACGCAAGCGGCGCTGCAGCCGCAGCGGATACCGCAGGCACGGGCGCGGCGCATACCGGAGCGGACGGAAACGGTGCGAAATCCATCAGATGGATGCCGGTAACGTTCTTACGCTCGTCGTACTCCAGCGTCAGAAGCTGCTGTTTCTCCCAATATTTAAGAGCGCGCATAACGTCTTTTTCGGTATAGTTGAATTTATCTGCAATATCGGAGATGCTTGTGGAGAGTCTGGCGCTCATCATGCGGATGAGATACAGATAGATCTTAAGCTGCGCGTCGTTGGCCGCCTCCATATATTCATCGATAAAACGGTTAGAAATAACCGTAGAATTAACATAATTGTCCTGATAGATCGTCAAACCACCCATTTTACACCACCCTATCCCATACAGGATAAAATATACCCGCAAGTAAATACATGATGCATTATAGCATAGCGGTTTTTAAAAGGAAATAGGCAAACTGCCATAAACAAAATCCGGTTATTCCGGGGTCTATGTGGATAAAACGGAAGACCACCCCCAAACGCCCTTAAAACCGAAAAAGGTTTTACACAGAAATATCCACAGAGCGGCGGTGATTACCCTGACCCGCATCTGTGGATATTGTGAATAATTATTTTTGAAGCAGATTTTCCCCGATTTTTACTACGTCGCCTGCCCCCATAGTTATCAACAGGTCGCCTTTTGTGCAATTTGTCAGAACAAAATTTTCGATTTCTTCAAAAGACGGGAAGTAATAGCAGCGGCGTCCAAGCTTCTCTATCTCGGCCTGCAGAGTCTTAGAACTGATGCCCAAAGTGTCTTTTTCCCGCGCTGCGTAGATGTCGGTGAGGATGATCTCGTCCGCAAGGGTGAGCGCTCTGGCAAATTCGGACAGGAATTTTTTGGTCCGCGTGTAGGTATGCGGCTGAAAAATGCACCACAGCGTGTTATGGGGATAATTTTCCGCGGCTTTGAGCGTTGCGCGGATCTCCGTGGGATGGTGCGCATAGTCGTCGATAATGGTAACGCCGTTCACGGTTCCTTTGCGTTCAAACCGCCTGTTCGTGCCGCTGTAGTGAAGCAGCGCTCCAGCGGCCACATCGCCGGGGATCTTAAGAAGATCCGCCGTGGCAATGGCGGCGATGGCATTGTATATATTGTGTTCTCCGGGGATCCGCAGAGAAAATACTTCTTCTCTGCCGTCTTTGCGCATAAGATGAAAAGAGGGACAACCGGACTCGTCATAAGTTATCTTTTCAGGATGATAATCCAGATCGGGAGAGGAGCCGTAGGTAATGACCCGGCAGGCCAGATCTGAGGTGATCTCCTCGTGGTCGGCAATGTCCCCGTTGATGATCAGGGCGCCGTCGGCGGGCAGCAGGCGCGCAAATTCGTGGAAAGAATTGCGGATGTCCTGAAGGTCCTTGAAAAAATCCATGTGGTCTTCTTCTATATTAAGGATGATGCCGACTTTCGGAAAAAAGCTTAAGAAACTGTTCGTATATTCGCATGCTTCAGTGACAAAGCGGTCGGAAGTGCCTACGCGGATGTTGCTGCCTATCGGCTGATAGATCCCTCCGATGGACAGAGTGGGATCGTCGCCGCTGTCCAGCAAGATCTGAGAGATCATGGACGTGGTAGTGGTCTTGCCGTGGGTGCCGCTGACGGCGATGGGCATCCGGTAGTTTTTCATGATCTGCCCAAGCAGCTGTCCTCTGGTGAGTTTGGAGATCCCAAGCCGGTCCGCGGCGGTCATCTCCGGATTATCCGGTTTGATGGCGCTTGTATACACCGCCAGATCGATGTCTGGGGTGATATTGTCTTCTTTTTGTCCATAATATATTTTAGCGCCATTTTTTTCCAGACTGCGGGTCAGATCGGAAGGGGCCCGGTCGGATCCGGATATGCGGAAGCCCTTGGAGAGGAGTATCTCGGCAAGGCCGCTCATGCTGATACCGCCGATACCGATGAAATATATATGAATTGGTTCGTTAAAATCGATCTGGTACATAAGTGATAAATATCTCCCTGTTTTCGTCTTTATTAGTATTATACTCATTTCCTGTAAAAAAACCAATAAGAAATTGGAGAAGCGGCGATGCCGGTACATTTTGGCCGAAAAAAATACACTATGCAGAAAAATAAAATTTTTATGAGGCACAATATATGTTAAATATTAACAAATATATTGAAAACAACAACAAAATATTGTATATTATTAACACAAGAATACGAATTGCTCAGGAATAAATTTGTAAATAATATTCACTTTCCAACCAGACTGTGCTATAATTATAAAGCAAACTAATTTATTGTCTGAATTTGTATTTGATATATAAAAATATTTAGAAACAAGAGGTGGTAAGGATGGTCAAAAAAGAAATGATTGCCATGCTTTTGGCTGGCGGTCAGGGAAGCAGATTGGGGGTGTTTACGTCAAAAGTTGCAAAACCCGCAGTATCTTTTGGCAGTAAATACAGGATTATCGACTTCCCGCTCAGCAACTGTATTAACTCAGGCGTTGACACGGTGGGCGTATTGACGCAGTATCAGCCGCTGCGGCTGAATACACACATCGGAATCGGTATTCCGTGGGATCTTGACAGGAATATAGGCGGCGTAACGGTACTGCCCCCGTATGAGAAGAGCGCTAACAGCGAATGGTACACGGGAACGGCGAACGCGATCTACCAGAATCTGGATTATATGGAGAGTTTTAACCCCGAATATGTTTTGATCCTGTCGGGCGACCATATATATAAGATGGATTACGAGGTGATGCTGGACTTCCATAAACAGAACAATGCGGAAGTGACGATCGCAGTCATGCCGGTGCCGATGGAAGAGGCTAAGCGGTTCGGCATCATGATCACGGATAAAGATCACAAGATCGTTGATTTTGAAGAGAAGCCGGAGAATCCGAGAAGCAATCTTGCATCCATGGGCATCTATATTTTCAGCTGGAAGACCTTAAAGGAAGCGCTGCTTACCAACGCGGAACAGCCGGGATTGGATTTCGGCAAACATATCATCCCGTATTGCCATGCAAAAGGCTCACCTCTTTATGCCTATGAATTTAACGGTTACTGGAAAGATGTCGGAACATTGAATTCCTATTGGGAAGCCAATATGGAACTGATCGATCTTGTTCCGGAATTTAATCTGTATGAGGAATACTGGAAGATCTATACGAGAAGCGAGATCCTGCCGCCTCAGTATCTGGCGTCCGACAGCGTTGTGGAGAAGAGCATCATCGGCGAGGGGTCTGAGATATACGGACAGGTGTACAATTCCGTGATCGGCTGCGGTGTAACGATAGGAGCGGGAACTGTCGTGCGGGATTCCATCATCATGAATGAAACGAAGATCTGCAGCAACTGTGAGATCTATAAGGCGATCATCGCGGAGAATGTTCTGATCGAAGACGACGTCAAGCTTGGCATCGGGGAAGAAGTGGACAACGAAACCGATCCTCACATTTATAACCATGGGATCGTTGCCGTCGGAGAGAAGAGCGTGATTCCGAAGGGTATTACCGTCGGTAAGAATTCGGTCGTTTTCGGTGAAACAAGCGCAGAAGATTATGTGAATGGCAGTCTTCCGAGCGGCAAATCTTTGATTAAGGCAGGTGATAAACAGTGAGAGCGATAGGAATTGTCTTGGCGGGTGGTAATAACCGCAGAATTAAGGAACTGACACAAAAACGCGCGGTGTGCGCGATGCCGATCGCGGGCAGTTACCGCAGTATCGACTTTGCTTTGAGCAATATGTCCAATTCCCACATCAACAAGGTGGCCGTATTTACACAGTACAACGCGGGAAGCCTGAATGAGCATTTAAGTTCTTCCAAGTGGTGGGATTTTGGCCGTAAGCAGGGCGGATTGTTCGTATTCACGCCCGCGCTGACAGCGGAGAGCAGCGTATGGTACCGCGGTACGGCGGATGCGATCGCTCAGAATCTGGCGTTCCTTAAGAACAGCCACGAACCGTATGTGGTAATTACTTCCGGCGACTGCGTATATAAACTGGACTATAATAAGGTACTGGAGTACCACATTGAGAAGAAAGCTGATATCACGGTTGTGTGCAAGGATCTGGCGCCGGATGTCAACGTGGATCGATTCGGTACGATCAAGATGAACGAGGAGAGCCGGATCGAAGAATTTGAGGAAAAGCCTGTTGTAGCGAAGTCCAATACGATCTCCTGCGGTATCTATGTAGTCAGAAGACGCCAGCTGATCGAGATGATCGAGAAATGTGCGGAAGAAGACCGGTATGATTTCGTAAAAGACATTCTGATCCGCTATAAGAATATGAAGAGGATCTACGGTTACAAGATCAAAGATTACTGGAGCAACATCGCGTCGGTGGATGATTATTACAAGACCAACATGGACTTCCTGAATCCTGAGATACGGAACTATTTCTTCCGGGAGTATCCGGATATTTATTCCAAGGTGGATGATCTGCCGCCGGCTAAGTACAATACGGGAGCAAGCATCAAGAACAGCCTGATCTCCAGCGGATGTATCGTGAACGGCAAAGTAGAAGATTCGGTGATCTTTAAGAAAACTTTTATCGGTAATAACTGCTACATTAAAAATTCCATCATCCTGAACGATGTGTATATAGGGGATAACACGCATATAGAGAACTGTATCGTGGAAAGCCGTGGAACGATACGGGCGAATTCTTACCACAAGGGAGAAAATGGAATAGAAATTGTAGTAGAGCATAATGACAGATACGTTATTTAATGGTATGATGGAGGGGCGGTTGCTATTACCGATGGCAAAATGTGTAAGAGGCATGAGTATTATTAACTAAATGTTTATTACAAGCTACGTGGCTTGATGAGTATGACTTGTGTGGAAAGCTTGTGAAAGCCGACAGTTTTCTGTTCGGTATCATATGATAAGGAGGCTGAGCTTCATGAGAATTACTGATGTCCGCGTGCGTAAAATGACTCAAGACAGCAAAATGAAAGCAATCGTCTCAATTACCATAGACGATGAATTCGTGGTTCATGACATTAAAGTGATTGAGGGTGAAAAGGGTCTTTTCATTGCAATGCCCAGTAAGAAGGCAAATGACGGTGAGTATCGGGATATTGCTCATCCGATCAATTCAGAAACTCGTGACAAGATACAGACGATCATTCTGGATAGCTACGAGAAGGCGCTGCTGGAACCTGATGATGAGTAAGTAATGCATACTGTGGAAAGAAAAGGACGCAGAAAGCGTCCTTTTTCTTGCGCTTTTTTATCTGCAGGCGTCTGGTCTGGAGCAGTCCGCCCTTCTGGCATGGGAAAGTCTGGGAAAGTCTGACTTTTTTCCTTGTGGAAATAGGGAAATGTTGATAAAATGAGAAAGAAAATTTAAAAACGAGCACAATTCTCGTAACAAGAGCGCAGGACAAGAGGACAAATCATGTATATTATCGTTGGTCTGGGAAATCCGGACAGAAAATATGAGAATACAAGACATAACATCGGTTTTGACGTGATCGATGAGATTGCCCGACGGAATCATATCGCCGTGAAGGAAAAAAAGCATAAGGCGTTGATCGGGAAAGGCGTGATCGCCGGTCAGAAAGTTATCTTGGTCAAGCCGCAGACGTATATGAATCTGAGTGGTGAAAGCGTCAGAGAGGTCATAGACTTTTATAAGGCGGATGAAAAAAACGAACTGATCGTGATCGTAGACGATATCAGTCTGGATACGGGCCAGATCCGCATCCGCAAGCAGGGGAGCGCCGGAGGCCATAACGGCCTCAAAAGTATTATAAGCTGTCTTGGACATGATGAATTCCGGCGTATCAGGATGGGCGTAGGGTCAAAACCGGAAGCGTATGATCTGGCGGACTATGTACTCGGCCATTTTTCCAGGGAAGAGCGGATCATTATGGATGAAAGTGTCAACTGTGCGGCGCAGGCTGTCGAAGTGATGATTACGGACGGCGCGGACGCGGCGATGAATCAGTTTAACAAGAAGAACAGACAGGATGGATGACGCAGACGGAGGTTTAATGTGAGGGCTTTGCTTGCTCCTTTGGAGGAGCTTGGAGAATACGAAGAAATTAAAAAGATGCTTGTGAAGGAATCGGCGATGATAGCGCTCAGCGGATGCGCGGATTCCCAGAAGCTGCATATGATCTATGGACTCGGACAGGATTTCCGCTATAAGATGATCGTGACGTTCAGCGATCTCAGAGCGAAGGAACTGTATGAAGACTACAAATTTTATGACAGAAATGTCATGTTGTATCCCGCAAAAGATCTGATCTTCTTTGAAGCGGATATCCACGGCAATCAGCTGACGACGGAAAGGATCCGATGCCTGCGGAGGCTTATGGAAGGAAATCCGACCACGGTCATCACGACCTATGATGCGCTGATGGCGCCGCAGCCGCCGATGGACACATGGAAAAACCATGTGATCTGCATTGATAAGAAAAGCCGCATAGAGGAAAAGGAACTGGCTGTCCGCCTTGTGGAATTGGGATACGAGAAAAATTATCAGGTGGAGGCGCCGGGGCAGTTCAGTATCCGCGGCGGTATTATCGATATTTTTGATCTGACGGAGGAAAATCCGTATCGGATCGAATTGTGGGGAGAGGACGTTGAGTCCATCCGGAGTTTTGATGTTTTGAGCCAGCGGTCCATAGAGAAATTGGAGTCCGTTACGATCTATCCGGCGACAGAACTTATTTTGTCGGAGGATGAATTGAGGGACGGCATCCGCAGGATACGGGAAGAGTGTAAGACTTATGCCGCCGGACTCAGAAAAGAGCAGAAGATCGAGGCGGCGCACCGCATAGAAACACAGGTGAAAGAGCTGACCGAGCAGCTGTTGGAACTGGGGCTGTCGCGAAATGCCGTCAATCTGGACAGCTATGTCAGATATTTTTATCCGCGTCTGTCGGGTCTTTCGGACTGTCTTGATAAAAGTAAAAGCTGTATTTTTATCGAGGAGCCTCTGCGCGTCAAAGATCATGCCGCGGCGGTGGAATTGGAATTCAGGGAGAGTATGATGCACCGTGCGGAAAAAGGTTATATCCTGCCGGGGCAGATGGATGTATTGCACAGCGCGGAGGAAACGGCGGCGGTCATCTCGCGGGGCCGGGTGGTGACGCTGTCCATGATGGACGGGAAAATCCCTTTTTTCAAACCGGACAAAAAATTTGACATACAGACCAGAAGCCTGTCGTCTTACAATAACAGTTTTGAGGCGCTGGTCAAAGATCTGGCGGGCTATAAGAAGAGAGGATATCGGATCCTTCTGCTCTCCGGTTCCAGAACCAGAGCGAAAAGACTGGCGGAAGATCTGCGGGATCAGGATATAAGCGCGTTTTACAGCGAAGACCCCATGCGGGAAGTGCAGCCGGGCGAAGTTATGACCTGTTACGGCAGAGTGCTGAAGGGGTTTGAGTATCCGCTTTTGAAGTTCATCGTTCTGTCGGAGAGCGATATCTTTGGCGCGGAGAAAAAGAAAAAAAAGAAGAAAAAAATATATCAGGGCCAGAAGATCAATGACTTTAACGAGTTGAGAGTGGGCGACTATGTCGTGCATGAGAGCCACGGACTGGGGATCTATCAGGGCATAGAGAAGGTAGAAGTTGATAAGATCGTCAAAGATTACATGAAGATATCGTACCGCGACGGCGGGATCCTCTATGTGCTTGCGACAGGACTCGATGTGATCCAGAAGTACGCCTCTGCGGATTCCGGCGCGAAACCGAAGCTGAACAAGCTTGGAACGCAGGAATGGAACAAGACCAAGTCCAAAGTGCGGACGGCTGTCGATGAGATCGCGCAGGATCTGGTGGAACTGTATGCGGTCCGGCAGCAGAGCAGGGGATATGAATACGGGCCTGACACCGTCTGGCAGAAAGAGTTTGAAGAGATGTTCCCTTTTGAGGAAACGGAGGATCAGATCAGTGCGATCGCCGCCGTCAAGGCCGATATGGAAAGCAGCAGGATCATGGACCGGCTGATCTGCGGCGATGTCGGATACGGCAAGACGGAAGTTGCGCTCCGGGCTGCGTTTAAAGCGGTGCAAGAGGGAAAACAGGTAGTTTATCTGGTGCCGACCACCATTTTGGCGCAGCAGCATTACAATACGTTTGTGCAGCGGATGAAGGATTTTCCGGTCAGGGTCGATCTGCTGTCCAGATTCCGGACCGCCGCCGAACAGAAAAAAACCGTGTCGGATCTGCGCAAAGGGATGGTGGATATCGTTATCGGAACGCACCGGGTGCTTTCTTCCGATGTCCGGTACAAAGATCTCGGCCTTCTGATCATCGACGAAGAGCAGCGTTTCGGCGTGGCCCATAAGGAGAAGATCAAGAAGCTGAAGGAGAACGTGGATGTACTGACGCTGACGGCGACGCCTATCCCCCGGACGCTTCATATGAGTCTGGTCGGCATACGGGACATGAGCGTTCTGGAGGAGGCGCCGGGCGACCGGCAGCCGATACAGACGTTTGTCTGCGAATACAACGAGGAACTGGTCAGAGAGGCGATCGTCAGGGAACTGTCCAGAAAAGGACAGGTGTATTATGTTTATAACAGGGTCAACAATATTGCGGATGTCAGTGCAGCCATTCAGAAACTGGTGCCGGAAGCAAACGTTGCGTTTGCGCACGGGCAGATGAAAGAGAGCGAACTGGAGCGGATCATGTATGATTTTATCGACGGTGAGATCGACGTGCTGGTATCCACTACAATCATCGAAACCGGGCTTGACATTCCCAATGTCAACACGATGATCATCCACGATTCCGACCAGATGGGGCTGTCGCAGCTGTATCAGCTCAGGGGCCGCGTCGGGCGGTCCAATCGGACGGCTTACGCTTTTTTGATGTATAAGAGAGATAAAATGCTCAAAGAAATAGCGGAGAAACGTCTGGAAGCGATCAAGGAATTCAGCGAACTGGGGAGCGGCTTTAAGATCGCCATGCGCGATCTGGAGATCCGCGGAGCCGGTAATCTTCTGGGAGCAAGACAGCATGGGCATATGCAGGCGGTCGGATATGATCTGTATTGTAAGATGCTCAATGAAGCGGTGAAAAATAAGAAAGGGATCTCTGCCATTGAGGATTTCAACACCAATATCGACCTAGAGGCGGATGCTTATATCCCACCGGCCTATATCGTCAACGAAGTGCAGAAACTGGATATTTACAAGAGGATCGCAGGGATCGAAAACGAGAAAGAGTGCGACGATATGCGGGAGGAACTGCTTGACCGTTTCGGCGAGATCCCTAAATCGGCAGAGAACCTGCTGCGCATCGCCCTGATCCGTTCCAGCGCGCACAGGCTGTATATGCCGGAAGTGAAGGGAAAGGATGAAACGATACGATTTGTGATAAGGGCGGACGCCCCGGTCAAAGTGGAAAATATACCGAGTCTTCTCAAAGCGTATAAAGGGAAAATGAGTTTTGACCCGAAAGGGACGCCCGAATTTCATCTGCGCTATAAGAAATGCGGAGTCGTCGAGAAAGACGAGGAAACGCTGCTTGCCCTGACCGAAACGGCGCTTAAGGATATGGAAGAGCTGCTGCTCGAATAAGCGGGCCGGAAGAAGCGGCGGAGCGCACAGGAACGGGAAGTATGCGGGAATGAGGAGCATACAGGAGCAGGAAGTATACCGAAGGAGTATCCGGAATGATCTATCTTGATAATGCGGCGACCACGAAGACTGCCCCGGAAGTCGTGGAAGCCATGCTGCCGTATTTTACGGAGTATTACGGAAATGCGGGCGGCATATACAAACTGGGGAATGAGAGTAAAAAGGCCATTGTGCGGGCAAAAGAAACCATTGCGGAAACGCTTGGCGTCGAGCCCAATGAAATCTTTTTTACGGCGGGCGGAACGGAGTCCGATAACTGGGCGCTCAAGGCCGCCTATGAGGCGTATAAAGAAAAAGGAAACCACATCATCACCTCGAAAATAGAGCATCATGCCGTATTGCGCACATGCGAATATCTGGAAAAACAGGGCGCAAGGGTGACGTATCTGGATGTGGATAAAGACGGGATCGTGGATGTGGAGCAGCTTGAAAAAGCGATCGGTCCCGATACGATACTGATCTCCGTTATGTATGCCAACAATGAGATCGGAACCATACAGCCGATACAGGAGATCGGCGGGATAGCGGACCGGCACGGGATCCCTTTTCATACGGACGCCGTTCAGATGTACGGGCAGATGCCGATCGATGTTCCGGGCTGCCATATCGGCCTTCTGTCCGCCAGCGGACACAAATTTAACGGGCCCAAGGGCGTGGGATTCCTTTATATCAGCAGAAACACCAGACTCCGCTCGTTTATCCACGGCGGACAGCAGGAGCGGGGCAGACGCGCCGGAACGGAAAATGTCGCGGGGATAGTCGGAATGGAGGCGGCGGTAAAGCGCGCTTATCGCATCATGGACCAAAAGAACGCCAGAGAAACTCAACTGAGAGATTACTTGATCGACCGTATCTTAAGCGGAATACCGGGGGCAAAGCTCAACGGGCATCCTGTAAAACGGCTGCCGGGCAATGTGAATGTGAGTTTTGAATCCGTGGAGAGTGAATCGGCGCTTATCATGCTGGACATGAAAGGGATATGCGCATCCGGCGGATCGGCATGTACGACCGGCGCACTGGATCCCTCCCATGTGCTGCTGGCACTGGGGCTGCCGCCGGAATGGGCGCGCGGCGCATTGCGCATGACACTGAGCGAAGACAATACGAAGAGCGAAATGGACACCGTGGTCTGTGAACTGAAACGTATCGTTGAAAATATCCGGCAGATGAGGACGGTCTGATCTTCTGCCTACACGCGCTATTTTTGGTAATATCTGCGGTACTGGCTTGGAGAACAGCCCCGGTACTGTTTGAACGTGCGGTTGAAAGTAGAGATGCTTTTGAACCCCGCCTGATAGGAGATCTCCGTGATCGGGATATCCGAGTCGGACAGCAGCAGCTGCGCCCGCTTGATCCTTTGCAGGGTAAGATATTCTACAAAGTTATAGCTTGTGATCTGTTTGAATATGCGCGAGAAATACCATTCGCTGAAGCCGATATGACCGGCGGCGGACGCAAGCGAGATTTCTTGGTCACAGTGGTCTGTGATATAGCTGCATGCCGCGCTGATCTTGTCTATGATCCCGCTGTTTCCCAAGGGGTGCAGGTCTTTACTGTTTAATACGGTATTCTTGACGTGATTTCCGAAATCTATGAACATTTCATACAGGCAGATCAGTGTTTCGACGCCTGCGAAGGTGCCCCTGTTCTTCTGGACGGACAGCATCTGCCGTATGTGCGCATGGATCTGTTGGGACAGTTCCGGGGATTCTGTCTGGCGTATATGATGAAAGGTGCGGAAAATATGGACAAAAGGCGTAAAGTCGGGAAGGTCATTTAAGAGGGTTATGGGGAACTGAAGCCCCACCAGCTGACCGCCTTTGTTTTCTTCGGTTTCGTGTACTTCTCCGGGCCAGATCATCAGGATATCGCCGGGCGCTAACCGGTATGAAGTCTGATTGATCCGAAGGACCGGCAGACAGGCTGTATCCGCATCGTCCGGAAGAGCGGCCAGCTCCGCGTACTTGTGCCAGTGAAGGGCGAAGGAGCGCGGGTACGAATCGGCCTGAATCACGTTGATCATGTCAGAAAAGTATATGTTTTCATAATTGTTCTTATTTTCATACTGCTTTATATTTTCCATTTTTTGTCCTCTTTTTATTGGAATGATACCTGTGTATAAATAGATTAAAGCAGTTCATAAAGGAAATCAAGGAACAGACAGCAAAATATGAGAAAAAGTATTTGGCAGAATAGGGTCGCAATGACAAAAAATAATAAATAAATGACAAAGTATAATTAGTATGCCTGTGAAACTGTGCTTATAATCTACAATGAATATTAGGAAAACGACGGATAGGTCGGAAGGATACAAGATGAATGGCAAAAATATAACGGATATGACGACGGGCAGTCCTGCAAAGCATATTTTAAAGTTTGCGCTGCCGCTTCTCATAGGGAATCTTTTTCAGCAGCTGTACAATATGGTGGATTCGGTCGTTGTGGGAAATTTTGTGGGCAAAAACGCCCTTGCCGCGGTGGGAAGCTGCGGATCCATGAATTTCCTGTTCTTTTCTCTGAGTTCCGGACTGGCGATCGGTATCGGGATCATTGTCGCGCAGTACTTCGGGGCAAAAGATGAAAAGAATGTACGCAGCACCATCGCCAATTCTTACTATGTGCTTATAGCGGTCTCGCTTTTGGTAAGTGTTATCGGTATTCTCGCTGCGCCCGGTCTGCTGCGGCTCCTTGCGACGCCGGACAATATTATAGGCGATTCCATTCTTTATATGCGGACGACCTGCATCGGTATCGCCGCCATTGCTCTGTATAACGGCATCGCCGCGATCCTGAGGGCGTTGGGCGATTCCAGAACGCCGTTGTATTTTTTGATCGTATCAAGTATCGTCAACGTGGTGCTGGATCTGACTTTTGTGCTGTCGTTCGGGATGGGTGTGTTCGGCGTGGCGCTCGCAACGATTATCTCGCAGGCGGTTTCCGCGGTTTCATGTCTGATTTACGCATACCATAAAGTGGCGTATTTCCGGCTGAGCAGGGAAGAATTGAAACCGCAGTCCTCCATCATCGTCAAATCCTTTCAGCTGGGCGTTCCGCTGGCGTTACAGAATTCCATGATCGCGATCTCCTGCATGGTGCTTCAGGGCGTGGTCAATTCTTTTGGCGATACGGTCATGGCCGCGTATACGATCACGAACCGGATCGAACAGATCGTACAGCAGCCTTTTGGCTCGCTGGGAGCCGCGCTCACGACGTATGCGGGCCAGAATATGGGAGCCCGGCAGACGGAGCGCGTCAAGAAAGGGTTTGTCCAGTGTACCTTTATCGTATTGATATTCAGTGTCGTATTGATACCCGTAGCGTATCTGTTCGGAAAAAACATCGTCGGCATTTTCGTAAAAGAGCAGGATGTTATTGACATCGGTTACAGGGCGCTCCGCATCACGAGCCTGTGTTATGCCGGACTCGGCATGATCTATGTGCCCCGCGCGCTTCTGAACGGCTGCGGCGACACGGGATTTTCCATGATAAACGGATTTACCGAGGTTGCCTGCCGTATCCTGTATTCCCAGATATTCATTCGTATCCCGGTGTTGGGATACTGGAGCATCTGGATCACGACCGGGGCCACATGGATCACGACAGCGCTTGTTTGTGTAGCGAGATATTTCCAAGGAAAATGGAAATTGAAGTCGATCGTCACGCATCCGCCGGCAGCGCCTGAGCAGGAAAGCGCAGAAGAAAAATTTCAGAACGCATAAATCTCAGAGTCCGAGATATCGGACTCTGTTTTTTGTATCCTTATACCAGAACAAAGGTTCGGATGAAACTGAAAGGAGATAAGGATATGAAAGGTTATGCAGTAGAGAGCGGTTATATGGGATATGTCAACGGGGTCTACATGCTGTTTGCAACGGAAGCGGATTATCTGGATTATATGTCAAGATAAAAGAAAAATCGTTTCACATATTGCGATTGCTGCTCTTTATAAGTAAAATAAAGACATGATATTTGCAGAAAGGGGCAGACTATGAAAAACAGAATATTAGCTTTGTGTTTGGCGGGAGCAATGATTGCCGTGACAACAGCATGCGGCGCGGGCGGCGGCACCGCTGCGGAATCGTCAGTCCAGACCGGGGAGACCGGCGCAGGGCAGGAAACAGGAGGAACTGACGCAGAGCAGGACGCCGGAGAGACCGACGTGGAGCAGAAAGCAGAAGACGCGGCGGAGGAATCCGGACAGACCGGAACAGAACAGGAAAGCGCGGACGAAACCGATGCCCCGCAGGACGCCTTAGATGCGGAGAGCGCCGGGGCGGAAGAGGAAGCGGACGCGGTTCAGGAAACCGGTGTTCCGGAGATCACGATAGAGAAATGTGCACTGGAGGATGGCGTGGATACAACGGCGATTGAATTTGTTGAAAAGATGAAAGTCGGCTGGGTGCTCGGCAATACGTTTGACGCTTACACGGATGAAAATCTGGAAGACGAGATGTCCTATGAGTCTTATTGGTGCAAGATCGACACGACGAAAGAGATGATCGATGCGGTCAAGGCCGCCGGTTTTGAAACGCTGCGCGTCCCGGTATCGTGGCACAATCATGTGTCGGATGATGGAAATTACACGATCAGCGAAGCGTGGCTGGACCGCGTACAGGAAGTGGTCGATTATGCGATGGAGAATGATATGTATGTTATTCTCAATATACATCACGATAATTCTACGAACTACATGTATCCTTCCCAAGAGTATATGGATCAGTCCAAGGCGTATGTCAAGTCGATATGGACGCAGCTTGCGGGACGCTTTGCGGATTATGACGAGCACCTGATCATGGAGTCGCTCAATGAACCGCGGCTGGTAGGCACCGACTATGAATGGTGGCTGGATCTTAACAATTCCGAGTGTGTGGAATCCGTGAAGTGCATCAATGAACTTAATCAGCTGTTTGTAGATACGGTGAGGGCTTCAGGCGGTTATAATGCAGAGAGATATCTGCTCGTTCCCGGTTATGACGCTTCTGTGCAGGGGGCGACCAACCAGTATTTTGAGCTGCCTAAGGACGCAGATGGAAACGAAAACAAGATCTTAGTGGAGGTCCATGCCTATACTCCCTATAACTTTGCCTTACAGGCTCCGGACGAGAGCGGAAGCACCAACCAGTGGAGCGTGGATAATGCGGCAAGCACGTCCGAGATCGATAAGACAATGGACGCATTGTTTGAACAGTATGTGAAGAACGGAACCGGCGTGGTCATCGATGAGTTCGGTGCAAGGGATAAAGGCGGCAATACTCAGGCGCGAATAGATTTTGCGGCATACTACCTTGCCGCGGCGCGCGCAAGGAGCATCTCCTGCTGTTGGTGGGATAATAATCTGTTTTCGGGCAGCGGAGAGAATTTCGGCATTTTCCGCAGAAGCGAGTGTTCGTTCCCGTATCCAGAAATGATCGAGGCCATGATGAAATACAGCGAATAGACAGCGGTACGGCGAAACATAATTGCCAAAATGCAGGCATAGGTATATGATAGTAATTGCGTGATTTTAACTGATCGATATGGTGGAAATGTGATTAAAAAGATTGATTCGATTGCGGTGAACTATATAGATGAAGGCGAAGGCGATGTGATTCTGCTCCTGCATGGGTGGGGCGCCAATATTACGCTTTATGCGGGCATCATCGACGTCCTGTCGAGCGGACACAGAGTGATTGCCCCCGATATGCCGGGATTCGGCAGGACGCCGGAACCGCCCGGACCGTGGTGCGTAGATGATTATGTTGATTTTATCATAAAATTCATCGGCTCCTTTGGGTTTACGAAATTCAGCATAGTCGTACATTCTTTTGGAGGCAGGGTGTTCTTTAAGTTGAATTCCCGTCAGGAACTTCCGTTTGTCATAGAGAAAGCGGTCCTTATAGACAGTGCGGGCATCCTGCCTAAGAGGAGCCTAATGCAGCGGATCAGTCTTCGGTGTTATAAGATCGCGCGGGCGGTCATGAGTACAAAGGTCCTGCATTTTCTTTATCCGGACGCGGTGGAAGATATGCGGCGCAGACGCGGATCAGCGGATTATAACAGCGCTACGCCTATCATGCGGGCGACACTGGTGAAAGTGGTAAACGAGGATCTGGAGCCGCTCATGCATCTGGTAAAATGTCCTACGCTGCTTATCTGGGGCGATCAGGATACGGCAACGCCCCTGTCCTATGCGGAGAGGATGCGGGAATTGATACCGGATGCGGGACTTGTCGTGTGCGAAGGAGCGGGGCATTTTTCTTATGCGGAGCAGGCGCCGAAAGTGCACGGCGCATTGCTGTCATTCTTCGGATAACGGATATAAGGAAAATATAAGACAAAGATATAAAACAAAGATATAAAACAAGGAAATATCTATGCTGTATGATGTGTTGACTGTAATCTGGGCGGTCACTTATGTGGCGGGGGCCGTTCTGTATGAATTGTATATTGTGCATATGTTTCAGCAGAACTCCTATAAACCGAGAGAGTACATGGAGTGGATGGGCGTGCACAGCAATGTGGGGCGGCTGTTGGGCAAGAGTCTTTATGCGGTCATTTCACTTCCGCTTGCGGCAGTCGGCAATACCGGCTGCATCGCCGCAGCCTGTGTGATGAATATAATGACGATCGTGGTCAACAAACCGCATCCGGCCAAGAAACCGCTTGTATACACCAAACGGGTAAAACGCCTGTTTCTCACAACGATAATCGTCTGTTTGATCATCGCTGCCGCCGCGTTTCTGGCGGCGCCGGGCTTCTGCAGAGTGAGAGTATGCAGTACGGTCCTTCTGCTGATCTTTCTCGGCATCCCTTTTCTGATCTTATTGGTCAATCAGATCAATAAGCCGATCGAACAGGGGATCGACCGGTATTATATCAATGATGCGGCGCGTATCCTGCGCCAGATGCCGGACCTGAAGGTTATCGGGATAACGGGAAGCTATGGAAAGACCAGTGTAAAATATTTTCTGAGCACGCTGTTGTCTTCGCAATACAACGTGCTGTATACGCCGGGCAATTATAACACCACTCTTGGCGTGGTCAGAACCGTCAGGGAACAGATGAAACCGTTTCATGAGATCTTTCTGTGCGAAATGGGCGCACGGGAAGTGGGGGACATCAAGGAGATCTGTGATCTTGTGCACCCTGATTACGGTATCATTACTTCCATAGGGCCGCAGCACCTTCAAAGCTTTCATACGATCGAGAACATCATCTCCACCAAATTTGAATTGGCCGATGCGGTGCCGACAGACGGCAGAGTCTTTTTAAACTATGACAATGAGTATATACGCTCGCACAGGATCGATAAGACGGTGGTAAGTTACGGTATTTCGGATAACGATATCACATACAGGGCGTATGATATAGAAGTATCGCCGAACGGTTCTTCGTTTAAAATGCGGGACGACAGCGGAAAAGAAGTTGCGTTCCATACCCGGCTGGTAGGCGATCATAATGTGCAGAATATCGCGGGAGCGATCGCGGTGGCGAATACAATGGGGATCCCTATGGAGAACCTTCGCTATCCGGTGAAGCAGTTAGAGAGCGTACCGCATCGGTTACAGCTAATCAAACAGAAAGACCGCATTTTACTGGACGACAGTTACAATTCCAACAAGAACGGTTTTATGGCGGCGCTCGATACTCTGGCGATGTTTAAGGAACTGCGCATCCTTATGACGCCGGGCATGGTGGAATTGGGAGAAAAACAGTACGGGGAGAATAAAGAAGTCGGTATGTATGCGGCCGATAAATGTGATTATGCCGTGCTGGTCGGCAAAGAACAGACCAGACCGATCCAAGACGGTCTGACAGAGGCAGGATTTGCATCCGGCAGGATGATCGTGGTGGATACGCTTCAAGAAGCTTTCCAGATGGTAAATGCGATCCCCGACGAGAAACAGAAAGTCGTGCTGATCGAGAACGATCTGCCGGACAATTATGCATAGCCGGAAACCATGCGGGGAACGGACGGCATACTATAGAACAACGGCACAATATAGAACAGAAAAGGACAATGATCATGAAGATTCGAGCAGGTGTATTTTTTGGCGGTAAAAGTGTAGAACATGAGGTATCCGTAATCTCAGGATTACAGGCATGCAATTCGTTTGATAGAGAAAAATATGACGTGGTGCCTATCTACATTACAAAAGACAATGAGTTTTATACGGGAGAGGCCGTTGGGGATATTTCTTCTTATAAAGATATTCCGGGCCTGCTTAAGAAAAGCATCCGGGTATTCTTGATGCGTGATCAAGAGCAGGTTCAGCTGATCCGATACCCGGTCAGAAAAATGGGCAGCTCCGTAGTGGCGAAGATCGATGTGGCCGTTCCGGTCGTACACGGTGCAAATGTGGAGGACGGTTCCCTTCAGGGGTTCCTGAGTCATTATGACATTCCTCTGGCCGGATGCGATGTGGCCGCCTCTGCGGTGACGATGGATAAGTATGTCATGAAGGCGGTATTGAAAGATAACGGGATCCCTGTATTGGATTGTGTGACTTTGGATGTCAAAGAATACGAGCGTGATGAAAATGCGGCCTATGCCAAGGTGGAGGCGAAGATCGAATATCCTGTGATCGTGAAACCGGTCAATCTGGGTTCCAGCGTGGGAATCAAGGTGGCGAAAGACCGTGCTGAGCTGAGCGAAGCTTTGGAGTATGCGTTTACTTTCGGCATAAGAGTCTTGGTCGAACGCGCCATTGTGAACCTGCGGGAGATCAACTGCGCGGTGCTTGGGGATTATGAACACGCGGAAGCGTCGGAATGTGAAGAGCCGATCTCCAGCGACGAGATCTTAAGCTATGAAGACAAGTATACAGCGGGCGCAAAAGGCGGTTCGGAAGGTATGCGCACCGCAAGGAGAGAACTTCCGGCGAACCTGACGAATGAAAAGCGGGAAGAGATCAGACAGATGGCGGTAAAAACTTTCCAAGCGCTTAATTGCTGCGGTGTGTCCCGCATTGACTTTATGATCGATAAAGATACGGATCAGGTCTACGTCAACGAGATCAATCCCATTCCGGGCTCTTTGGCGTTCTACCTGTGGGAGGCCGTGGGCAAACCGTATCCCGAACTGCTCGACGATATGGTAAAGCTGGCGCTTAAGAGAACGCGCGAGGAGCAGGGGATGCTCACCTCTTTCGACAGTAATATCCTGCAGAACGCAAATATTTCGGGCGCAAAAGGAAGCAAAGGGAGCAAGATGCGTTGATCCCTCTGCTTCGAAAGTTCTATGCCGCAGAATCAGAAATAGATATTGTCAAAAAATTCTTCCAGATAGACCAATTTGTCGTTCTTGAAAAGGGCAAACCGCTGTGGAAAGTTGGATGTGGTGTCGTCCACGTCGGGAAGTATCTGCAGGCTGTAATCGCGAAGACCCGGTTTGGAACGTATGAGGGTGGCAAAATTATCCAAGATTTCCATGATGGAGAGCGTGTCCACAGAACCGTCGCCGTGCTTTGCCTTGATCAGCTTCTCGAAAGCGTCCCGCACAAGATCCAGTCCGGGCAGTAATCTGCCGGTGTCATAATTTTGTTTCGCAACGGTTTCCATCCTCTTATTAAAAACAGCTCCGTTTTCGATGCGCAGTTCTTTGTGTTCGCAGGTGCCGAAATCCAGACGGTACAGGATATTGCCTTCCGCGTAGAAGAAATAATTGTCATTTAAACCGATCGGGGCAAGCTTGTCGATACGGCTGCCCGGCTCCTTGTAGCCGTCCGGCCAGGGAAGCTGCATTTTGTCATAATCTACAAGGGTACAGTAGCAGTCGAAATCTTTTGTGCCGTAAAATTTATGGAAAAGGTGTTCTTTCTCCTCAAAATTTATGGTGGTATAGCGCTGCAGTTCACCCCAGAAAGTCAGTTCGTCTATCTTGTCCCGGTTGTCCTGTATGGACGAACGGTCCAACAGGCTGATCTGTTCGCAGTAATAATCTACCATGTTATGCATTTTTTCATATAAGGCGTTCTTGGTTTTTGCCAGTGCATCGGCGTAGTTCTCTCTGGATCTGCTCTTTACCGTGATCTCCGGCTGCAGTCCGGTAGTTAATGTGAGTGCATCCAATCCCATAATGATCCTCCTCCGCAAATCGTTATGTCGTGAGTTGTCTGTTATTGCAGAACATCAACACCACTATAACATATTTTAGAACTTGAAACAATTTCCCGGAAAAAGATTTTGAAATCTTAAAAAGACAGAATATGGAAGCAGGCATTTCCTTTCCATTCATGCATATAATTTCCTGCTTTACAAATAATAGTAAAAGCATAAATTCAATGAAAAACAGTGACGCGGTCATTCGGCTGCGATTGACAGATGGAGGTTATATGATATGAAAGCAACAGGAATCGTAAGGCGGATAGATGATCTGGGACGGATCGTTATTCCGAAAGAGATACGCAGGACGCTGCGGATCAGGGAGTCCGACCCATTGGAGATCTTCACCGACAGGGAGGGTGAGATCATACTCAAAAAATATTCGCCGATAGGTGAGATGGGAACGTTCGCGAAGCAGTATGCGGAGAGCATGGCACAAGTTTCCGGGCATATTGCGATGATTTCCGATCGGGATCAATTTATTGCCGTTGCCGGCGGCATGAAGAACATGCTGGGTAAATCGATCAGCAGGGAACTGGAAGAGAAGATCAATCACAGGGAAAGCGTTGTCGCGGCAAAAGGCGATCGGAATTTTATTCAGGTCGGCAACGAACAGGATGAAATACACCATGAGGCAATCAGTCCGATCATCTGCGAGGGTGATGTGATCGGTTCGGTGCTTCTTTTGGAAACGGACCACAAATCAAAAATGGGTGAAGTAGAGCAGAAATTGATTCAGTCAGCGGCAGGTTTTCTGGGCAGACAGATGGAACAGTGATACGGCGGCAGGGCAGTTGGATTCTGTCCTGCCGTTTTTTATGTTCAGTCTGCCTTAAAATATTCAGCGTATTTGCCGTCGTCCGCGTCAAAGAAACAGAACCCGATGATCCCACGGCCGGTGTGGGCGCCGATGGCGCATCCGACAACGGAGATCAAAGTTTCTTTCGGATGAAAAGTCGTCTGAACCATTTTGTTGACGAAATCCAGAGAGGCCCGGTCTTCGCCATGGCACAGCGCAATGGTCTGATTTTCGAGATGATAACCGTTTTCTTTGGCGTAGTCAACGAGGTAGCGCAGGGATTTTTTCCTGCCGCGCACGGTCTTGATAACGGACAAAGATCCGGATTCATCCACGATCAGAACCGGTTTCATGTCCAATGTTTCCGCCAAAGTCCCTTTCAGCTTTGTGAGCCGGCCGCCCTTGATCAGATAAGCGAGTGTCTGTACCGTAAATACATGTTTGATATGAGCGATAAAGTAATCGGCCGCCTCTATCAGTTCTTCCTTGGAAGCCCCTTTTTCGAGCATCGTGACCAATTTATATACCAGAAGTCCGAATCCGGCGGACGCACATTTGGAATCGATGATCGTCAGGTCAAAGTCCGGATAATCCTCCCGTATGTTGGAAAGAGCAATGTTGGCAGCATTGTAAGTTCCTGCGATCCCTGTGGAAAAGCACAGATACAGGACGCTGTCGCCCGCTTGCGCGTAGGGAAGAAAAGCTTCCGTAAACATAGCAGGATTGATGTGATAGGTCTTGACATCCCGCTTGATATTATCCAGTATATTGTAAAATTCTCCGGTGTGGATCGTTTTTCCGTCGAAATAATCGACATCGTCTATTACCACAGGCGTAGGTATCACATGCAGCTTGTGCAGTTCGATATAAGCCGCAGGCAGATCGCTTGCGGAATCCGTAATGATATGAAGCATAAAAATCCCCCTGATTGTATACAAAAAAACTTTTTTATCCTCATATATGATAACGGAACGGATGCCAATTTGCAAGTTTAAATAAATGAAAAAAACGCTCTTATCAAACTAGTTGACATAAAGCAAGGCGATATAGTATAGTTATGTTGACATAATATGAAGATTATGGTAAATCACCGGTACGCTTTATCGGTTACGGCCTTATTATTATGGATAAAACATCGGACTGAAAGGAATAGGATGTCGATGAAAAAGAACGGTTATCAGGATAAAAGGATAAAAGCGCTCGCATGGCTGATGGCGGCGAGTATCTTGTACAGCGGATCCATGACAGGGATGGCGGCGGAAGAGAGTTCCCAGACGGTCGAAACTCAGCAGCCCGCGGCCGACCCGCAGACAGCCGATGCTATGCAGTCGGCCGATCCGCAGACGGCCGAACCACAGCCCGCGGCCGATACGGCAAGTGTGCAGTATATTACAGATATTCAGGCTCTGCCGCAGGAGGAAACCTATTTTGCTTATGGGGAAAAGATGCCTTTGGAAACGCTGCAGAGCATTTTCCCCAAAACTTTGACAGTGTTTCTGGAAGGCGGCGCGGAGCCCGTGCAGATAGATGTAACATGGGAGTGCGGGACAGATTATGCCGCGCCGTGGACGGGTGAAGGCAAAGAGTCCTATGTTTTTCTTCCGAAATGGGATCCCAATATCTATATGCTTAAGGAAACTCCCGACAAAACCATATCGATCCCGCAGATTACCGTAGAGATCGTAAAAGAGGAGATCCCGAAGCAGATTGAGAGTCTGGAAACGGCTCAGGGCGATCTTCAGGGGATCACGGACCAGAAGAGCATCCTTGCAGTCGTATATCTGTGCAATACTTATGACATAAAAGACGCGCCGGGTATAGATGCGGCAACTGTGGTATCGGTCACATGCGGACAATCTGTGCAGATCGTGGGCGTAGATCTGGACGGAGCGGGGAACGCATGGTACAAAGTCCTGCTTTATCAGCAGGATCAACAATATGAAGGATATATTGAAGAAAGATTTCTGGCGACTTCGGATGAAAAATTCCTTGACTGGACGGATGAATATGTGGAAGAGGCTCCGGTAAAACAGATCAGGCCCATGATGTTCATGGCGATCTCTTCCTATCCGGATATCAATCAGTTTCCGCCTTCGTACCAGAATATGCTGACCGAGTTAAAAAGAAAATATCCCAACTGGAAGTTTGTGAAGATGGAAACGGGGTTGGATTTTAATACGGCGGTCGCCAATGAGATCGGAAATAAAAACTGGATACAGAATTCCAAACCGGCTTCATGGAAAAACGGCGCGGCCGCGCAGAGCGGCTGGAGTTATGCCTCCGAGGCAGCCGTGCGGTATTATATGGATCCCAGAAATTTTTTGAATGAGTCGAATATCTTTGAGTTCGAGCAGCTGACTTATAATGCGTCGTATCATACGGAAAATGCGGTTCAGGCTATTTTGGCCAAATCGTTTATGGCGGGAGAGATACCGAATGAAAATATGACATACGCCAGAGCCTTTACGGCTATTGGAGAGGAATTGAAGGTCAGTCCGTTTCATCTGGCCTCCAGAGTGCTTCAGGAGCAGGGGGCAGGAAAATCGGCGCTTATATCCGGAACATACAGCGGTTACGAAGGATATTATAATTATTTTAACGTGGGAGCCTACGGAAGGGACGTCGAACTGATCGTCAGAGGCCTCAAAGAAGCGGTCAAAAGACAGTGGGATACGCGGTATAAATCTTTGAGAGGCGGCGGAGAGGTCGTAGCCAACGACTATATCCTGCGGGGACAGGACACGCTGTATCTGCAGAAATTTAATGTGACATCCAACAGCACCTATAATCATCAGTACATGCAGAACATCATGGCTCCTGAATCGGAATCGACCTCTATCAAACGGGCCTATGCGGATTCGGGCGTTATCGATCACTGTTTCGTATTTAATATCCCGGTGTATAGCGGTATGCCGGCATCGGCGTGCCCCAAACCCGATTCAAGGGACGTCATTACCTTAAATCAGACGGTGGTCGATAACCTTGCGGTGGACAAGACAACAAAGCTGGTTCCCTATGTAAATGACTCCAAGGTAGACAATCTGAGCGGCATGATTTTTACCAGCAGCAGTCCGGAAACGGCGTCCGTAGACAATACGGGCGTTGTCAAAGCGCTTACGCCGGGTACGGCGACGATCACCTGCGCGCGGGACGGTGCGGTAAGCGCTGCCTGTACGGTAACTGTCGTAAAAGCGGAAGCGTCAGTGGATACGCCCGTCCTTTCTCCGGCAGTCTACAGGCCGGGATTGACCTTGGCGGACATTGCGCTGCCGTCGGGATGGAGCTGGGCCGACGGGAGCACTCTGCTGAATTCGGGAACATTCTCGTATCCGGCGGTATATACCCCGGCAGATACGGTCAGATATCTGCCGGTAACAAGGCAAGTCGGTATTATGATATCGAAAGCGATCGCAAGTTGTACCGTGCCGGAAAAACTGACGGCAAAGATCGGTGATAAATTGGGCAGTATTGCGCTCCCCGCCGGTTTTGTGTGGGAAAGCGACGGCGAAACGATATTGGATAAGGCCGGAGAACAGACTTTTTATCTTTCCTATTATCCGGGCGAAAACTATTTCGCACAGATCCATCTCCCTGTTGTCGTCAAGGTTTTGGACGAACAGACGAAAGAACCGGACGGGCAGGATGATCCGCTGCCTGGAACAAGCGGCACATCCGGCGGCAGCACAGGGGGAAGCGGCGGCACATCCGGCGGCAGCACAGGGGGAAGCGGCGGCAGTTCCGGCGGCAGTACAGGGGGAAACGGCGGCACATCCGGCAGCAGCACAGGGGGAAGCGGCGGCACATCCGGCAGCAGTCCGGGCGGAAACAGCGGCACATCCGGCAGCAGTCCGGGCGGAAACAGCGGCACATCCGGCGGCAGTACAGGGGGAAGCGGCGGCACATCCGGCAGCAGCACACCCGGAGAAAGCAGCACGCCCGGCAACAGCGGCAGTTCCGGCAGCAGCACAGGGGGAAGCGGCGGCACATCCGGCGGCAGCGCAGGGGGAAGCGGCGGCACATCCGGCAGCAGTACAGGCGGAAACAGCGGCACATCCGGCGGCAGCACAGCAGGAGAAAGCGGCACACCCGGAAACAGCGGCACATCCGGCAGCAGCACACCCGGAGAAAGCAGCACGCCCGGCAGCAGTCTGGCAGGAGAGAGCAGCACATCCGGCAGCAGCGGGTCTGCGGTGCCGGAAGGATCCGGGACGCTGCAAACGGGAAGTACGGATACGCCGGAAACAAAAAATCCGGCTGCGGACAGCAGCAGTACCCAGCCTGTAAGTAATGCGGGTCAGCCGTCAGAAGGCGGCAGCAGCCCGGCAAGTAACGATAACGGCAGCAATACAAGCGCAGCCGGAGGAAATGCGGACAGCAGCACGTCCGGCGGCAATACAAGCGCAGCTAGCGCGCCGCAGAGTAATACGGAAGCGGGCGGTGCATCGGTCGATCCGATCAATGCGGCTGGCGCAGGCGGTGTTTCCAACGGCAATACCGGAGCAGGCGGCTCGACTGACGGCAATGCGGCGGCGGGAGTGACGGCCCGCGCAGACTCTGACGGTTCAGACGCCAGTGCGGCGGCAGGAGAAAGCGGCGCCGATCTACTGAGCGCCGGAAATACGTCTGCGAAGGGATCCGACGACGCGCCGAAAACAGACGACGCGCAGGACGAGGAAGAAGGCTCCATGCCTTATACAAGACCGGCGGTTTTGATGGATATGGAAGATATTTCCATTCTGACAAGGGAAGTGCTTCAGGCGGGCAAAGACCAGAATGTCGATATGATCCTGACGATGAACGACCGCGCGAAATGGTATGTGGATGCGGGCAGCGTACAGAGCGATGCCGAGGATACGGATATGGGCGTTTCGTTCGGCGCCGGGGTGGTTCCGAAGGATATATTGGAACAAACGGCGGGCGATCGCAAATATTTGGAATTTGATCTTGCACATGACGGTCCGTTTGGTTTTGCGGCTGAACTGGAGATCGCGCTGGATCCTGAGGACAGCGGACGCTATGCCAATCTTTTTTACTATGATACGGGGGATGAAACTTTGGAATTCCTGTGCGCCGTTGTCATTGATGAGAACGGATATGCCAGATTCCCGATGGATCATGCATCCCACTATGTTATCATTGTGAGCGACGATCCTATGAGCGCTGCATTGGTCGGAACGGCCGCCGATAATGGAGAAACAGGCTTTCCGCAGCGTTATATCGTGATTTGCGCTGTTGCGGCAGCCGTTTTCGCCGCACTTGCGGCAGGCGGTTACTTCTGGTGGAAGAAACGGCAGGAAGAGGACGACGGCGAAGAAGATAGCGAAGACGATAACGAAGAGGGCAGCAGCGGAGAAGACAACAAAGACGACAGCGAAAACGATAACGAGGAGGAAAGCGGGAATCCTGCTGCACATCCTGTGCAGACAGCCGGAGCGGAGGATCAGGAGCCGCCGGAGGATGAATCCGAGGTCATGCGGACGGACAATGATGAAGACGACTGGATAGAAGATGCGGATTGGCAGGAGCCGGAAAATGAAGAGAAAACCGATCCTTACGCGGACGATCATGCGGAAAATGACTGGATAGAGGATGATGAATGGGATATTTCCAACGACTGGATGGACGATGCCGAGTGGGAGAAAAAAATCGGCGCGGAGAGATCCGATGCGGAACGATAGAAGCGCGGCATGACAGCGAGGAGAAGACCGTCCTTTGTTTTAAGTGGAAAAACCGGGCCTTTGGCTCTTGACATTTTCCTTTTCCGCACACTATAATAGAGTTTATCTTACAGACAATGTCTCGGATGCCTTTTGACATCCGGCGGCACAATAAGTACAGACGTTGAAGAAGACAGTAGCCGATCTGTCAAAAGTTACAGCGAGCCGGCGGCGGTGGAAGGCCGGTGCGAGTAGAAGATCGGGGAAGATCACTTCCGAGTTTCGGACTGAACATCTGCTTTCGGGTCAAAGTTGTGATGCTGCGGCGGCAGATAAGTAGGAACTGACGGTATTCCGCCGTTATCGGAAACCATATCGACCGAAGGAACGGTCCGTATGTCGTAACGGGTGGTAATCGAGATAGTTTGACCTCGTCCTATTACGGGCGGGGTCTTTTTTTGTGACCGGGAATATCGGAAAGGTTGTTATGACCGACATTCGAGCAAGGTAAGAGAGAAAGGAGCGCATCATGTATCAAAAAGTTGACACAAACCTGAATTTTGTGGACAGGGAAAAAGAAGTATGTGAGTTTTGGAAAGAAAACGATATTTTCCAGAAGAGTGTGGACAGCCGTAAAGACGGTCCGATGTACACGTTCTATGACGGCCCGCCGACGGCCAACGGCAAGCCGCACATCGGCCATGTCCTGACCCGTGTTATTAAGGATATGATCCCCAGATACCGTACCATGAAGGGTTATATGGTGCCCCGCAAAGCCGGATGGGATACCCACGGACTGCCGGTGGAACTGGAAGTGGAAAAGATGCTGGGACTGGACGGCAAGGAGCAGATCGAAGAGTACGGTCTGGATCCTTTTATCAATAAGTGCAAGGAATCTGTCTGGAAATACAAGGGCATGTGGGAAGATTTCTCGGAAACAGTGGGTTTCTGGGCGGATATGGACGATCCTTATGTGACTTATCACGACAACTTTATCGAGTCCGAATGGTGGGCGCTGAAACAGATTTGGGACAAAGGACTGCTGTACAAAGGATTTAAGATCGTGCCCTACTGTCCGCGCTGCGGAACGCCGTTATCCTCCCATGAGGTGGCGCAGGGATACAAAGCCGTGAAGGAACGGTCGGCAGTCGTGCGTTTTAAAGCCGCAGGGGAAGATGCATATTTCCTTGCATGGACCACTACGCCGTGGACGCTCCCTTCCAATACGGCTCTCTGCGTGAATCCGAATGAAACTTACGCCAAAGTAAAAGCGGCGGACGGTTACACTTACTATATGGCGCAGGCGCTTCTCGACACGGTTCTGGGCAAATTGGCGAAAGAAGGGGAACCGGCCTATGAAGTTCTGGAAACTTATGTGGGTACGGATCTGGAAAACATGGAGTATGAGCCGTTGTTTGCCTGCACGGGGGAAGAGGCGGAAAGACAGCATAAGAAAGCGCATTATGTCACCTGCGACGATTACGTTACGATGACAGACGGTACGGGGATCGTGCATATCGCCCCGGCGTTCGGTGAAGACGACGCGCAGGTGGGCCGCAGATATGACCTGCCGCTGATACAGTTCGTTGATGAAAAAGGCAATATGACGCCGCAGACTCCTTATGCGGGTATGTTTGTCAAGAAGGCCGATCCGGAGATCTTAAAGGATCTGGACAAAGAGGGCAGGCTGTTCGATGCTCCGAAATTCGAGCATGACTATCCGTTCTGCTGGCGCTGTGATACGCCGCTGATCTATTATGCGAGAGAGTCATGGTTTATCAAGATGACCGCGGTGCGTGACGATCTGGTGCGCAACAACAAGACTGTCAACTGGATCCCGGAATCCATCGGAGAGGGACGTTTCGGCAACTGGCTGGAAAATATACAGGACTGGGGCATCTCCAGAAACCGTTACTGGGGCACGCCTTTGAATGTATGGGAGTGCGGGGAGTGCGGACACATGGAATCCATCGGTTCCCGCGAGGAACTTAAGAAATTATCAGGAAACTCCGAGGCCGATACGGTAGAACTGCACAGACCGTACATCGATGCAATCACGATTCCCTGTCCAAAGTGCGGCAGGACGATGAAGCGCGTCCCGGAGGTGATCGACTGTTGGTTTGATTCCGGCGCGATGCCGTTCGCGCAGCATCATTATCCTTTTGAGAACAAAGAGTTATTTGAATCACAGTTCCCGGCGCAGTTTATCTCGGAAGCGGTGGACCAGACAAGGGGATGGTTCTATTCGCTGATGGCGGAATCTACGCTGCTGTTTAACAGATCACCTTATGAGAACGTTATCGTGCTCGGTCTGGTTCAGGATGAAAACGGGCAGAAAATGAGTAAATCCAAGGGCAATGCGGTAGATCCTTTTGACGCTCTGGAAACATACGGCGCGGATGCGATCCGCTGGTATTTCTATATCAATTCCGCTCCGTGGCTGCCGAACCGTTTCCACGGCAAGGCGGTTCAGGAAGGGCAGCGTAAATTCTTAGGTACGTTGTGGAATACCTATGCGTTCTTCGTGCTGTATGCAAACATCGACAATTTTGACGCGACAAAGCACCGTCTGGAATACGACGCCCTTTCGGTCATGGATAAGTGGCTTTTGTCCAAGCTGAACACGGTGGTCAAAGAGGTGGACGGGCATCTGGATCACTACAGGATACCGGAAGCGGCGCGCGCGCTGGATGATTTCGTTGACGAGATGAGCAACTGGTATGTCAGAAGGAGCCGTGAGCGTTTCTGGGCAAAGGGCATGGAGCAGGATAAGATCAATGCCTATATGACGCTGTACACCGCCCTTGTGACGATCTGTAAGTGCGCCGCTCCGATGATCCCTTTCATGACGGAGGAGATCTATCTGAATCTGGTAAAGAGCATCGACAAGGATGCTCCGGAGAGTATCCATCTGTGCGATTTTCCGGCTGCGGATGAAACGATGATCGATGCGAAACTCGAAGCGGATATGGAGGAAGTGCTGAAGATCGTGGTTATGGGCCGCGCAGCCCGCAATGCAGCCAATATCAAGAACCGCCAGCCGATCGGGCAGATGTTCGTGAAGGCGGGAAATACGCTCGATGATTTTTATCAGGATATCATCAGGGATGAACTGAATGTAAAAAAGATCGATTTTACGGACGATGTAAGAGCGTTCACAAGTTACAGCTTCAAGCCGCAGCTGAAGACGGTGGGACCCAAATACGGCAAGCAGCTTAACGGCATCAGGGAATACCTTAATTCAGTGGACGGAAACGCCGCTATGGAAGAACTTCAGGCCAAAGGGGCACTCGTGTTTGACGTGGACGGCGTTACGGTATCGCTCGCCGAGGAGGATCTGCTGATCGAGATGGCGCAGAAAGAAGGATATGTATCGGAAGCCGACAACAGCGTGACGGTTGTGCTCGATACCGATCTGACCGATGAACTGATCGAGGAAGGTTTTGTATACGAGGTGATCAGCAAGATCCAGACGATGCGTAAAGACGCGGGATTTGAAGTGATGGATCACATTAAAGTGGCGGTCAACGATAACGATAAGATCGCAGAGATCGTTCAGAAAAATTCTGCCGCCATCGCAGGAAAAGTGCTGGCGGACGCTATTACGGCGGACGAAACGCTTGCCGTTTCCAAGGAGTGGAGCGTCAACGGTGAGAAAGTGACGATCGGCGTGGAAAAAGTGTAAGGGCGCAGGAGGTTTTGGCGGCGGCCGCAGGGTATCGGCCGCCGTGCCTGCCCATCAGCATTTTCCTGTGTTGGAGAGCGCGGATATTAATAGGAAAATGCAAAAAGAAGCTTTTTTTTCGGACAATTTAAGCACTTTGCTTATAGCCAAAAACCCGGATACCATATATAATGAAGAGAAGTACGATGTATCGGTTTATGGATTTTGTATGAAACTGTCGGCATAAAAAGCAAACGAGGAGGCACACGAATGGCAAAAAAAGCGGTAACCACATTTGATACAGAACTTTTCAAGAGAAGCGTTTTATACAATGTAAAGACTCTTTATCGTAAAACTCTGGAAGAAGCGACAGATCAACAGATCTTTCAGGCGGTATCTTATGCGATCAAAGATGCGGTAGTAGATCAGTGGATGACGACCCAGAAGGAATTTGATAAACAGGATCCCAAGATGGTGTATTATTTATCTATGGAATTCCTGATGGGGCGGGCGCTTGGAAATAATATCATCAATCTTCAGGCTTATAAGGAAGTCAAGAAGGCGCTTGAAGAACTGGGGCTGGATATCAACGTCATAGAAGATCAGGAGCCTGATGCAGCGCTCGGAAACGGCGGTCTGGGCCGTCTGGCGGCATGTTTTCTGGATTCGCTGGCTACGCTTGGATATGCGGCGTACGGCTGCGGCATCCGGTACCGTTATGGGATGTTTAAGCAGGAGATCAAAAACGGTTATCAGGTGGAAGTGCCGGACAACTGGCTTCAGGATGGCAATCCGTTTGAACTCAGAAGACCGGAATACGCCAAGGAAGTCAAATTCGGCGGATATGTCAATGTCTATGTGGACGAGAACGGCAGGAACAATTTCAGGCAGGAAGGATATCAGGCGGTCCGCGCGATCCCTTACGACCTTCCGATAGTAGGGTACGGCAACGGCATCGTTAATACGCTGCGTATCTGGGATGCGGAGCCTGTAGAGTGTTTCCAGTTGGATTCGTTTGACAAGGGCGATTACCAGAGGGCTGTCGAGCAGGAGAACCTTGCGAGAAATATCGTAGAGGTCCTGTATCCGAACGACAACCATTATGCGGGTAAAGAGCTCCGCTTAAAGCAGCAGTATTTCTTTATCTCCGCGTCTGTTCAGGAAGCCGTTGCGAAATATATGCGTAAGCACGACGACATCCGGAAGTTTTATGAAAAAGTTACGTTCCAGCTGAATGATACGCATCCGACGGTCGCGATCGCGGAACTCATGCGTATCCTGATGGATGAATATTATCTGACATGGGATGAGGCATGGGAGGTCACGACCAAGACCTGCGCTTACACCAATCACACGATCATGTCGGAAGCGCTTGAAAAATGGCCCATCGAACTTTTCTCCAGACTGCTTCCGCGCGTATACCAGATCGTGGAGGAGATCAACCGCAGATTTGTGGCGCAGATCGAACAGAAATATCCGGGCAATCAGGATAAGATACGCAAGATGGCGATCATCTACGACGGACAGGTGAAGATGGCGCATCTTGCCATTGCTGCGGGCTATTCCGTCAACGGCGTGGCCAGACTGCACACGGAGATCTTAAAGAATCAGGAGCTGAAAGATTTCTACGAGATGATGCCGGAGAAGTTTAACAACAAGACCAACGGCATTACGCAGAGGCGTTTCCTGCTGCATGCGAATCCTCTTCTGGCGGACTGGGTGACCGCTCATGTGGGAAGCGACTGGATCACCGATCTGCCCAAGATCAACAAGCTGAAGATCTATGCGGATGATGAAAAGGCTCAGCAGGAGTTCATGAATATAAAATATCAGAATAAGGTGCGTCTTGCCGAGTATATCATGGAGCATAACGGTATCGAGGTGAACCCGCGGTCCATTTTCGATGTTCAGGTCAAGAGGCTGCATGAGTACAAACGGCAGCTGCTGAATATCCTGCACGTCATGTATCTTTACAACGAACTGAAAGAGCATCCGGATATGGATCTCTTCCCAAGGACATTTATTTTCGGCGCAAAAGCGGCAGCCGGTTACATGAACGCAAAGCTGACGATCAAACTGATCAATTCCGTGGCGGATGTGGTCAACAACGATCCCGCGATAAACGGTAAGATCAAAGTCGTATTTATCGAGAATTACCGTGTGTCCAACGCGGAGATCATCTTTGCGGCAGCGGATGTTTCGGAGCAGATTTCCACGGCAAGTAAAGAGGCTTCCGGCACGGGCAATATGAAATTCATGTTAAACGGCGCCCTGACGATCGGAACGATGGATGGTGCAAATGTGGAGATCGTGGAAGAAGTGGGCGAGGAGAACGCCTTTATCTTCGGACTGCGTTCGGATGAAGTCATCCGATACGAGAACTACGGCGGTTACGATCCGACCGAGATCTTCAACAACGATCCCGATGTGCGCAAGATCCTGATGCAGCTGATCAACGGAACCTATGCGCCCAATGATCCCGATCTGTTCAGACCGCTGTACAATTCCCTGCTGAATACGCAGAGTACCGCCAAGGCTGATACATATTTTATCCTGAAGGATTTCAAAGCATACGCGGAAGCGCAGCAGAAGGTGGAAGAGGCATACAGAAACGAGAGCGGTTGGGCGAAGAGCGCGATCTTGAACGTGGCATGTTCCGGTAAGTTCACGTCGGATCGAACCATTCAGGAGTATGTCGACGAGATCTGGAAACTGGATAAAGTCGTTATCCCTAAGGCGCCGGTCGTCAGTGAGAAAAAATCCGGAAGCAAATAACAGGCGAAGAAGGCTGTTGTCCGTTAGGGCAGCAGCTTTTTTGCAGCCGGTATGCCAGAAAGTCTGCCCCGGCCGGGCGGTATAGAAGCCTGTCCTGCCGGGCAGCGTGGAAGCCTTTTCCTGCAGAGCAGCGTGAAAACCTTGCCCGGAGAGCGGCGGAGAAAACGGAATGGATGATAAAAGCGGTGCACTTTTCAAAAACGAAGACGAATGTTTCAGGATCGCCGAACAGATATTAGATCATTATGAGCGTGTTTTGGGAAAGGGCTGTTCGTTGGAACTGATGCAGTTTTCCGAGAATCGGATCTATCGTGTGAAGGACGCAGCGGGAAACGACCGGGCGGTCCTGCGCCTTTGCAGGCCTTTTTACCATACGGCGGATGAACTGCGCGCGGAGATCCGGTGGCTTTCCAAGATCCATCGGGATCCCGTGTCGCAAAGCCTTACGGTTCCCGTGCCGATCGCGGACGACTGCGGGAGAGATCTCAGCGTCTGGCCCGGCGGTGGCGGAAACCAATATTATGGCGTGATGTTTGGGTATCTGAGCGGCACATTGCTGGAAGATATGCCGTTGGATCAGCAGAGATCATGGTTTGGCAGAATCGGGGAAGCGGCGGCAATACTGCACAGGCAGGTACGCGGATGGCCCGGCGCGGACGATCTGCGGCGTTTTCATTGGACTTACGAAACGATGGCCGGGGAACATGCCGAATGGGGCGATTGGCGCAGGACGCCGTCCCTTACCGCGCGGATGCGGGATGTGCTTGCGGCGGCGGACGGTTTGATCCGCAGAAATCTGGAAGGATACGGTATGAGCCGGAAAAAGTACGGGCTGATCCACGGGGATCTGCGGCCGTCCAATCTTCTGACGGAGAAAGACCGGCTTAAGATCATCGATTTTGACGATTGCGGATATGGGTGGTATATCCAAGACCTTGCCGCATCGCTCAGCTTCATGGAAACTCAGGACATTGTGCCTCAGTTGGCTGCCGAGTGGCTGGCCGGATACGAAACGGTCACGAAACTGGAGCCGGAAGATAAGCGCATGATTCCGACGTTTATCATGATGAGGCGGCTGCAGCTGTTGGCATGGGTGACGAGCCGTGGGGATTTTGACGCGGCCGCGTCACGGATCCCACAGGATGATTTTGCGGCCGGTACGGCCGAATTGGCGGAACGATATGTAAACGGCGGGCTTGGCGGCATGTGAGAGCCGGAAGACGAAACGGTTTGATAAAGAGGCGGCGGTCATGGCAAATGAGGCAGCGGAAAAAGTGATATTGGTGGGAGTCAGCGTCAATGACGGGGAAGATCACCTTGCTTCTCTTAAAGAACTTGGCGCGCTTGCGCAGGCCTGCGGCATGGAAGTGACGGGCAGGATCAGCCAGAGTCTTCCCGAAATCAACAAGGCCTATTACATCGGCACGGGCAAGGTGGATGAAGTCCGGGATATGGCGCAGGACTGCGGCGCCGACATCGTTATCTTTGACAATGCGCTCTCTCCGATGCAGCTTCGCAACCTTCAGGAGCGCCTTGGCAGACCGGTTCTGGACAGAAGCACGCTGATACTCGATATCTTTGCCAGACGCGCGCGGACCCGTGAAGCCAAGCTTCAGGTGGAAACCGCCAGATTACAGTATATGCTGCCAAGACTGGCAGGGCTGCATGCGGCGCTCAGCAGGCAGGGCGGCGGCAGCGGCCCGTTGAGCAATAAGGGAGCGGGCGAAACAAAACTGGAACTCGACCGGCGGGTGTTGGAAAAACGGTTGGCGGAACTTCGCAGGGAGCTTCAAAGTCTGAAATCGGAACGGGAAACGCAGCGCAAGCGCCGCGCCGGATCCGGTATGCCGCGAGCCGCCTTGGTGGGATATACCAATGCCGGAAAATCCACGCTGATGAATGTGATGCTGGATCTGTACGGAAGCGAAGGAACCGATGCGGAGCAGAAGAAAGTGATGGAGCAGGATATGCTTTTTGCCACGCTGGACACGACCGTGCGCAGGATAGAACCGCCCGATCACCATGCCTTCCTGCTGTCGGATACCGTCGGTTTCATCCATAAGCTGCCCCATCATCTTGTGGAAGCGTTTCAGTCTACCTTGGAGGAAACAAAAGAAGCGGACATCCTGCTTCAGGTGGTGGACTACAGCGATCCGCATTACCGGGAGCAGATCGCGGTCACGAACCGGACGTTAAAGGAACTGGGCGCAGACAGGATCCCCATGATCTATGTATACAATAAGACCGATCTGGCGGCGCCGGACGAGGTGCCGGGGCTTGCGGGAATGACGCCGGAGAGGATGAAACAGAATCTGCCGGTCGTGACAGAGAACGGCATCTATCTGTCGGCAAAGGAGCGGATCGGCATGGAAGAGCTGATCTGTCTGATGGAAAAGAAGCTGTCGGGAGGATATCGGGAGTGTACATTGTTTATCCCGTATACGGACGGGCGTGCGGTTTCCTATATGAATGAAAATGCCGTGGTGTATGAAACGGAATATCTCGAAGAAGGGATACGGATGCGGGTCAGCTGCAGAGAGCGGGATCACCGTTACTATAGAAAATATGTGCAGTAAAAACAGCGCGGCGTTTTCTTGACGGGACTTTCGCAGGATGCGCTTTTGCGTGTCTTTAGAGTTCCCGAAAGGGTTGGAAGAGTTTTTGAAGTGTGTTATACTATTCAGAGGCAACGGGAAAAGGAGGAACCAGAATGATTCAACTGACACAGGGCGGCGCGTATCTGGTAAACGGTACGGAGATTGTTCCCGATACCGCAGATGCGGCGGCGCAGATCAAAAATAAGACGGGCAGAGAGGTATCTAAGAGCGAAGCGGCGCAGAATACCATGGCTTACGGTATTTTACGCGACCACAATACTTCGGGGAATATGGAGAAGCTGAAGATCCGGTTTGATAAGCTGACCTCTCATGATATTACTTTTGTAGGCATTATTCAGACGGCAAGGGCTTCGGGATTGAAGAGATTTCCGATCCCCTATGTGTTGACCAACTGTCATAACTCCCTGTGCGCTGTAGGCGGCACGATCAATGAAGACGATCACATGTTCGGTCTGACCTGCGCCAAGAAGTACGGGGGCGTCTATGTACCGCCGCATCAGGCGGTCATTCACCAGTTTGCGCGGGAGATGCTGGCCGGCGGGGGAAAGATGATCCTCGGTTCCGACTCCCATACCCGTTACGGTGCTCTGGGCACTATGGCGATGGGAGAAGGCGGACCGGAACTGGTAAAACAGCTTTTATCGCAGACCTATGATATCAATATGCCGGACGTGGTGGGTGTATATCTGACCGGCTCTCCCATCAAAGGGGTGGGGCCGCAGGACGTAGCGCTCGCCATTATCGGCGCGGTATTCAACAACGGCTATGTAAAGAATAAAGTCATGGAATTTGTGGGACCCGGCGTGGCATCCTTAAGCGCTGATTTCCGTATCGGAATAGACGTTATGACTACGGAAACGACATGTCTGTCCTCTATCTGGCAGACGGACGAGCAGATCCGGGAGTTCTATGACATCCACGGCAGGGTGGAGGAATATAAGGAGTTAAAGCCTGGCGATGTGGCTTACTACGACGGTATGATTACGGTCGATCTGTCGAAGATCAGACCGATGATCGCCATGCCTTTCCATCCCAGCAATACATATACCATTGACGAAGTCAATGCGAATCTGAAGGATATCCTTCATGATGTGGAGGAGCGCGCCAAAGTGAGTCTGGACGGAGCCGTTCCCTATTCGCTTCAGGATAAGATAGTAAACGGCAGGTTCATGGTGGATCAGGGGATCATCGCGGGATGCGCCGGAGGCGGTTTTGAGAATATCTGCGCCGCGGCCGATATCCTGAAAGGTTCCTATATCGGTTCCGACGGATTTACCTTAAGCGTCTATCCGGCGTCTATGCCGATCTATATGGAACTGATCAAGAACGGATGCGCCGCAGCCATTCTGGAAACGGGCGCCGTATTGAAAACGGCGTTCTGCGGGCCTTGTTTCGGCGCCGGTGACACACCGTCCAACAATGCGTTCAGCATCCGCCATTCAACGAGAAACTTCCCGAACAGAGAGGGATCCAAGCTGCAGAACGGGCAGATCGCTTCCGTGGCGCTTATGGATGCCCGCTCGATCGCGGCGACTGCGGCGAACAAAGGTATGCTGACGCCTGCTACGGAGTTTGACGGGGAGATCGGAAAGTATCGGTATCATTTTGACGCGGATATCTACAAGAACAGGGTATTTGATTCCAAGGGCGTGGCGGATGACAGCGTGCAGATCCAGTTCGGCCCCAATATCAAAGACTGGCCCGCTATGGGAGAACTTCCCGATAATCTGGTGCTTCGTGTCGTATCCGAGATCCATGATCCGGTCACGACGACGGATGAACTGATCCCTTCCGGCGAAACTTCCTCTTACCGCTCCAATCCTCTGGGACTGGCAGAGTTTGCTTTATCCAGAAAAGATCCGGAGTATGTGGGACGCGCCAAGGATATCCAGAAAGCGGAGAAGGCAAGGATGAAGGGAGAGCATCCGTGTCAGGCACATCCGGACGTTAAGCCGGTAATGAGCGTGATCAAGAAGACGTTCGCCGAAGCGTCCCATGTCAATACCGGCTTCGGTTCCACGATCTTCGCGGTGAAGCCGGGTGACGGATCGGCCAGAGAGCAGGCGGCGAGCTGCCAGAAAGTACTGGGCGGTTGGGCGAACATCGCAAACGAGTATGCGACCAAACGTTACCGCTCCAATCTGATCAACTGGGGCATGCTTCCGTTCCTGATCCCGGAAGGCGAACTTCCTTTTAAAAATCTGGATTACCTGTTCTTCCCCGGCATCCGGAAAGCCGTGGAGGAGAAAGCGGATGTGATCAAAGCGTATAAAGTGTCCGTGGAGGAAGACCGGCTTATAGAATTCGATCTGCGTCTGGGCGAACTGACGGACGAGGAACGGCAGATCATTTTAAAAGGCTGTTTGATCAATTATAACAGAGTGGACTAAACTTATTTCGCCAAGCGGACGATATATAGGGTACAAGGGATAGCTGATCTTGGCCGGACGGCTGTTTCTTGAATCTGAATGATGTACAGACCATGGACGGTGTTTTCAAGGGAAAAGGATTTACTTTGGGGATGCCGTCCTTTCTATTTGCCATACATCAGGGAGGGTGTAGTCGGTGGCACAGACAGGCATGGATGGTGGTTTGTACAAAAGGAGGCAGTAGTGAGAATAGATTCCGCAGCAGTTGCGATGGAATCGACCAGAAGTTATACTTCTGTGACGGAAAAATCAGTGAGAGCTTCTAATGTGCGGCGCTTCGGCGGATCCAACGAAAGCTTGGAAAGTCTTTTCGGAGATCTGATCAGTTCGGATGATAACGATGCCGGTCAGACCAAGAAGAGCGGGGAAGAAGGAGAAAACGAAGAGAATACCGCTGATTTGGAAGATATCACGACACACTTCAGAAATGTATCCAATCCGGGAAGGATCTCGGCAAGAAGAACGCCGGAGAACGCTTTGTACACTATTAGACAGCGGTGCATACAGTTCTTGATGGAGCTGTTGTTTTCCTTCCGGGGAGAACCTTATGATCCGGGATCATGGGACCGCGTGCAGGACCGTGCCGCCGATGAAAGTGCGTTTTCGGGCAAAAAGGTCTATCAGGCCGGTATCATTACCAACCAGTACTATCATATGGAGCAGGAGCAGACGGCGTTTTCTACGACCGGAACGGTAAGGACGGCGGACGGAAGGGAGTTATCCTTTAACCTTGAACTTTCCATGAGCCGCAGGTTTGAAGAGTATTATGAGGAAACCTATGCGACCGGCAGTCTGACGTATTGTGACCCTCTGGTGATCAATCTGGACACGAATATCGCGCAGGTTTCCGATCAGAAATTTTTCTTCGATCTGGATCAGGACGGCACGGAGGAAGAGATATCCGAACTGAAGTCCGGCAGCGGATTTTTGGCGCTTGATTTGAACGGCGACGGAAGGATCAACGACGGCGGAGAACTGTTCGGAACGAAATCCGGGAACGGGTTCGCGGATCTGGCTGCATATGATTCGGATGGAAACGGATGGATCGATGAAGCGGATGAGATATGGAATAAGCTGTTGATATGGGTAAAAGACGAGGAAGGGCAGGACACCCTCTATCATTTATCCGATCTGGGCGTGGGAGCCATAGGGCTTGGCAATGTGTCTACAGAGTTTGCCCTGAATTCCGCGCAGGATAATCACAACAACGCCATGATCAGAAATACGGGCATATTCCTGTATGAAAACGGGAATGTGTCTACGGTGCAGCATTTGGATCTGGCAAGATAACAAGCGCTGCAGGAATATCGCATGAAACACCCACATAGTATGTTGTATGCGGGGTGTTTCATGAAAGAAAACAGAATCGTCTTAAAAGGAACAAACAAAAGAGATGCCGGAGGCTTTCTTTTGTTTGTTTTTTTATTGCCTTATGTGTGCGCATGCCTGTGGGGGCATGTGGGAGTGGAAAAAGAAGCGCTGCGCCCGTATCGCGGAAATAAGACGGCGCAGGATGAAGATGTGCGGTATGTCGATGTGGATATGGCGTGGGGGACTTGGACGATCCCTATGGAAGAGTATCTGGTGTACAAATTGGAAACGGTCATGCCGGGCGATTATGAGGCGGAGGCGCTGAAGGCGCAGGCTGTCCTGATACGGACGGAGATCGTGCAGATCATGCAGCAGGAAGACACCCGGATCCTGCGCGTGGCGGGCGGCGGGATGGAAAAATGGTATGCGGCCGGTGCAGAAGAAACGGAAGGACTTCTGCCGTACAGACAGGCTGTGGAGGACACGGACGGTCTGTATCTGAGTTATGAAGGAGAGCCGATACAGGCCTCGTATTTTAAAGTGAGCAACGGGCGGACAAGGGATGCCGGGCAGGTATGGCAGACAGACAAACTCCCTTATATCAAAAGCGTATCCTGCGATCAGGACAAGGCGGCACAAGACTTTAGGAGCGACGTGGCGGTATCGAAAGCGAACTTCCTGAGCGGGATACAGGGATGCACGGACGCCGGATATTCCGGACAGCAGCTGTGGGACGGCATAGAAACCGTCTATGACGACGCCCAATATGTGACAAGCGTGTCGTTTGTTGTAGATTCGGAGGAAGTCTTAAAAATAGACGGGGAGGCCTTCCGCCATATGTTTTCGCTGCCTTCCGCATCTTTTGAGATCGAAAAAACACAGACGCAGATCATTTTTCATGTATCCGGCGTGGGTCACGGTTTCGGAATGAGCCAGTATGCGGCTGACTGCAAAGCTGTAAACGGCGAAACTTACGATCAGATCCTGAAAGATTTTTTTTTCGGGACAGAGTTAGCAAAAATTGAATAACCTGTCAAAAATGGGTAAGACTAACACCATGTAAACTTTGATGAAACAGCTTATCAAACAAACATGAAAAGTAGGAGGCAGGATTTCATGGGAAGAAGAAATAGAAATGGTGTTAGAAGAGAACGGATCGTCATGCTGGCAACGTCTGTGCTTGTCCTGACGGCGCTGACGGTGACGGGGATCTTTGTAAGGCGCAGCAACAAGGCGGAGCGCGAGAATTATGTGGTGGATTTCGATGCGATCGAACAGGGCGCCGACCTGACCGCTGAGAACATGCTGACCGGAGATGAGATGGATACTTTGTTTGCGGATGTGGGAACGGATGATCTTGATTATGATCCGAGTTTCCAAGAAGCCAACTCCCAGAATGTGGAGAATACGGTGGACAAGACCGGGACAGCCCGGACGGGGCAGGATCCGGCAGCTGACGGTTCCGCGGCGGACAACGGTTCCAAAACCGGAGAAGAAACCGGCGCAGAGTCTAAGACGGAGCAGACGGCCAGAGAGCAGTCAACTGATACGGACAAAAAAGATACCGCGGATATAGGAGCGGCGGATACTGCGGCGGCAGACGGTACGGCTGCAACGACCGCGCAGAAACCGGCGGACGGTACAGCCGCACCGGCCGCGCAGAAATCGGAGGAAGATCAGGAAGGCATGTTCGACGAAACGGTGGATACCGCCCGGAACAATACGGAACCGGCGGCGGAGGAAGCCATCTCCACAACGGTGCAGCCGACCTTGGATTTTCAAGAAGAGGACGGTCTGGTATGGCCGATCGTGGGAGATGTCCTGATCAATTACAGCATGGACAAGACGATTTATTTCCCTACCTTGAAGCAGTATAAATACAATCCGGCCATCGTCATTGCCGCAGCGCAGGGAGCAGGCATCACGGCGGCGGCGGACGGACGCGTGAGCGCCGTCGGGTACGATCCTGTCATCGGCAATAATGTTGTGACAGATCTGGGGAACGGGTATGAACTTACCTACGGACAGTTGGAAAACATCACGGTTTCCGAAGGAAGCTATGTGAGCGTGGGGGACCCTATCGGGACCGTGGCGCCGCCGACCAAGTATTACAGTCTGGAAGGCACGAACGTGTATTTCAAGCTGACGAAAGACGGCGTGGCGATCAATCCGATGAGTCAGCTGCAATGATATCGGAACAGAGGGGATCGAATATGCTGGTTATCATTCATGGAAATATAAAGACGATGGAAGACCGCGAATACGAGGACGGCTATATCCGGATAGAACAGGGAAAGATCACGGCCGTCGGCGACATGAAGGAATATGACGCCGACGCGCAGCCGTCCGGCGGCGGGGTCCGGATACTGGACGCCAGAGGAAATCTTGTTATGCCCGGTATCATTGAAGCGCACTGTCATATGGGTATCACGGAGGAAAAAAAGGGCATGGAGGGTGACGACTGCAATGAAACAGTGGATCCCGTCACTCCCTGCCTGCGCGCCGTCGATGCCATCAACCCGATGGACGACGCGTTCCACGATGCGTTAAAAGCCGGTATCACCGCGGCAATGATCGGCCCCGGCAGTTCCAATGTGGTGGGCGGACAGTTTGCCTTTGTCAAGACCCACGGAAGATGTATCGACCGCATGATCGTCAAGGCTCCCGCCGCCATGAAGACGGCGTTCGGAGAGAATCCCAAAGTCAATTACTCCGGCCGGAATATGTCACCGGCCACCCGCATGTCTATCGCCGCGCTGCTCCGGGAAGAACTCTATAAGGCGAAGGCCTACGAAAAGAAACGGCGCGAAGATCCGGATCAGGAGCCGGATTTCCGCTATGAGTGCTGGCTGCCCGTGTTGAGAGGCGAGATCCCGATCAAAGCGCACGCTCACAGGGCGGACGATATTCTCACCGCTGTGCGTATCGCCAAGGAGTTCGGGCTGAGAATGACGCTTGACCATTGCAGCGAAGGGCATCTGATCATAGAGGAACTGAAAGAAGCCGGATTTCCGGCTATCGTCGGGCCGGATATGGCAAGCCGCAACAAGATCGAAGTCCGCAACATGGCTTTTAAGACGGCCGGACTGCTGAGCCGTAACGGTATCCTTACCGCGGTGACGACGGATCACCCGGTATCCAAGATACAGTTCCTGCCCATCTGTGCGGGACTGGCTGTCAAGGAAGGAATGTCCATGGAAGACGGCTTCCGCGCGATCACGATCAATGCGGCGAAGATATGCGGCGTCGATGACCGTATCGGAAGTCTTGCGGTCGGAAAAGACGGGGACATTGCGATCTATAACGGGAATCCGATGGAAGTTTTCACGAGGACACTCTGCACGATCATCGAGGGAAAAATCGTATATTATGATGAAGAATGTGGACTTTTGTGTTAAGATAATCAGGTAAGGATCTTTTATTTGCGGAAAGAGTCGGATATCTCATGAGAAAAAGACGCGGTCAATCGATTATCTGCATATTGTTGTCGGTCATTCTGCTGACGGGGTGCGCGTATGCGTCCGAGCTGTCTTTTGACAGTCCGCCGGAGAATGACGGCGACAGTTCGTTTACCACATTAGGACTTGCTCCGGAATTTGATTACGAAGTGCCGGAGAGCCTTCCGAGTATTCTGGTGGATCAGCTCGGCTACGCTGCGGACAGCAGTAAGATCGCGGTCTTCTGCGGCGAATCGCTTCCGGAGACCTTTACGATCATCGACGCGGAGAGCGGGGAGAGCGTATATACCGGCAAGATCGAGCAGAAGGGTTATGACGAGGAAACGGGAGTCTATATCAGTTACGGCGATTTCACGTCGTTCCGGATCTACGGGACTTATTACATAGAGGCATCGGTCATCGGACAGTCCTATACGTTCAGGATAGCGCACAATCCGTACGGAGAATTGTACGATGCGGCGCTGAAGCAATATTATTACAATCGGTGCGGGCTGACACTGTCCTCGGAACTGGCGGGCGACGCGGCGCACAATGCCTGTCATACAAGAGAGGCGCAGATGAAGGAAGACGCTTCCGTCAAGCTGGATGTGTCGGGCGGATGGCATGTGGACGAGGCGTCCACGCGCAGCGTGACGATAGGATGCGCTACCGTCGATTATCTGTTGCTGGCGTATGAACTTTTCGGACATGTATTTGACGATAATACAGGGATTCCGGAGAGCGGAAATGGGATCCCGGACGTGTTGGACGAGGTCAAGTACGAGATCGACTGGCTTCTCAAAATGCAGGATGCCAGAAGCGGCGCCGTTTATTCCTCGGTCAGCAGCGCGGACAGCATCACCCTCGGTTATCTGCTCTATATCGATCCGGTCACGATGGACGCTACCATTCAGTTCGCGGCCGCCATGGCCAAATTCAGTTATCTGTATCAGGATTATGACAGAGCGTTCGCGACAAAATGCCTTCAGGCGGCGGACAGAGCCTGCCGCTATGCCGAGCAGTATCTGGAAGATGTGGCGCCGGAGGAATATTTCTATGCCGCCGCGGAACTGTACCGCGCCACAGGGAAACAGAGATACCACAGTGCGGTCAAAAACTATCTCCAGCAGAATCCGGTGGAGGATATGCAGAACGATTTTGTCTTCTGGGGCAGCGTGACGTACCTTTCCACCAAGCAGAAAGTAGATATGAATCTGTGCGGCGCTTTGATCAAAGTGCTGATGCTGGAGGGTGAGAGGATATCCTATGCGTCCAAGAATTCCAAGTTTCTTGTCAGCGCGTCTGAACAGCAGAACGGAAGTGAACAGCTGCTCAGGGAGATAACGCGCCTTGCCGTGGTGGACCATATCATCACGAACCACGAGTATGCCACGGTCCTGCAGAACCATCTCCACTACCTTCTGGGACGCAATCTCCAGTCGATCAGCTATCTGGACGATACGGGAAGCCGCAGTTATGCGGATGTCAATATGAGTCAGGGCATTATGAATCAGGTGGAGCGGAATTCCGAGCTGATTCTGATGCTCAGCTCCATTATGGAAGAACTGAACCTTATCGGAGGAAATTACACCAGTTCCTGATTTTTGAGATAATTCGTTTCAATGATTCCTTTTACCATGGAGTTTAAACTGCGCCTCTGTTCTTTATCCATATTTTTTACATAGATCGGTTTGGCATATTCAATGACCACATGGGTCTTTTTGATCTTCGGCAGGTGGTTTTCCCAGATCTCGGCGGCGTTGTTGATGCTCATGGGAACGATGGGACAGCCGGTCTTCTCTGCGATCTTAAAGCAGCCGTCGTGAAAATCAAGGAGCGGTTCACTGGTCCTGTTGCGCGTTCCCTCCGGAAAGATGCAGATGGAAACGCCGGACCGCACCTGTTCGACAGCGTCAAGGATCGACTGCAGGCCGGATTTGATGTCGCTTCGGTCAAGGAAGATACAGTGCAGGTACTTCATCCATGTGCTGAGGGACGGAACGTGCAGCATCCCCACTTTTGCCATATAGCCGGTCGGCCTTGGAACGCGCACATAGGTCATGATGATATCAAAATAACTTCTGTGGTTTCCGATATACAATACCGCTTCATCCTTGGGGACGTTTTCCTCCCCCAGTACGGTTACGGAAACGCCGGACAGAAACAGGACGACGCGGAACGCCCAGTTGACGATCGCCAGAGAACTGCGGTCCTTGACGCCGGGGTTGAATTTTCCAATGAGAAATTCCACAAACTGGATCGGAAGACTGACGATCAAAAAAATCCCTACAAATATTGCAACCAAAGTAACACGAATCATATTTTAACCTTTCTGATGCTTTGCTGTTCTGCGCGTCCTGCGGACACGCAGATGTGTGAAGACTATCCAAGATACCTTTTTAGTATATAGTTTACCGCCGCAATAATCAATAGGAATAGACTGCACTTTTTCATAATAAATTAAGTAATAAGAGATTTATTGCGGAGTGATAAACGTATGAACAGACTGCATGAGTATCGGATGAGGATCGTAAGTATCTGTTTGGTGTGTCTGATGTGCGCTGCCGTGTTCGCGTGCGGGCAGAAACAGGATACGATGAAAAAGATAAAAGATCTGGAGTGCACAGTCATACCGGAAGACAAACTTCCGGCGGAACTGCTTGATACGATCGGACAGAAAAAGGAAAGCGCCTTTAAGATAACATTTGAAGATCAGGGATTCCTCTATATCTGCGTCGGGTACGGAACCCAGCAGACAGGAGGATACAGCATCGCCATAAACGATCTGTATGAAACATCCAACGCGATCTATGTGGACACGAACCTGATCGGTCCGTCGCCCGAAGAAAAAAGCAATCCTGTGGCGAGTTATCCGTACATAGTCATCAAAACGGAATTTATCGATAAGCCGGTAGTGTTTGATTAAGGGCGCGCGGCTCTGTGCAGGGACCGGCCGGGAAGCCGATCCCTTTTTTTCGTCCGTTCTGCAAAAATTTTTCGTCCGCTCTGCAAAAATAAAAAATTGGCGTACGGCCGTATTTATGATAATATGTACATGACGATCAAACATGGATATGGTCTGTTGGATCATCAAACATAAGACGATCAACACGGATACAGTCTGTTGGATCATCAAACGTGGACACAGTCTATAGGACGGGAAAATATGTTACTGAGAAACGGATATATGATCGACCCGCTGTCGGGGACGGAAGGATACAGAGATATTCTCATAAAAGACGGAAAAATAGCGCGCATCATGCCCCAAGGCGGATATGCCGCAAAGCAGCAGAGGGAAGCCGATCCCGGTGCGGCGGCAGACGCGTCTGTGGAAGAAATAGACTTGCACGGACAGATCGTTGCGCCGGGACTGGTGGATGTGCATGTACATTTCCGGGATCCCGGCTTTACCCATAAGGAAGATATCCATACGGGAGCAAGGGCCGCAGCCAGAGGAGGTTTTACCTCAGTGGTGCTGATGGCCAACACCAAACCGGCGGTGGATAATCCTGATACCCTGCGTTATGTGATCGACAAAGGAAAAGAAACGGCTGTTCATGTGTATACCTGCGCCAGTGTCACGACAGGGCTCCAAGGAAAGCAGCTTACTGATATGGAAACGCTGAGCGGGATGGGCGCCGTGGGATTTACGGACGACGGGATCCCGCTGACGGACGCGGATCTTCTCCGGAAAGCGCTGCGGCGTGCTGCGGCGTGCGGCAGGCCCGTCAGTCTGCATGAAGAAGACCCGGCGTTTATACAAAACAACGGTATCCATGCGGGAAAGGCTTCGGCTTATTACGGGATAGGCGGGTCGCCGAGAGAAGCGGAGATCTCCATGGTGGAGCGGGATCTGAAGATCGCCGTGGAGGAGGAAGCCGACCTGTCCATTCAGCATATCAGCACGAAGGAAGCCGTGGAACTGGTGCGGCAGGCCAAGAAGAAAAGCAGCCATATCTTTGCGGAGGCAGCGCCGCATCATTTTACGCTGACGGAAGACGCCGTTATCCGATACGGTACTTTGGCCAAGATGAATCCGCCTCTGCGTGAAGAAGCGGACCGGCTTGCCGTGATCGAAGGATTGAAGGACGGCACGATCGATATGATTGCCACCGATCATGCGCCCCACACCGCGGAGGAGAAATCCAAGCCATTGACGGAGGCTCCCAGCGGCATCATCGGACTGGAAACATCCCTGTCCCTTGGCATACGAGAATTGGTGGACAAGGGATATCTGACGATGAAAGAACTGCTGTACAAAATGAGCGCGGCGCCTGCCAGATTGTATCATCTGGACGCCGGTTATATAGCGGAGGGCGGCCCTGCCGATCTGGTAGTGTTCGATCCCGGCAGAGAGTGGACGGCGGGAAACTTTGTATCCAGATCTTCCAATTCGCCGTTCACAGGACAGAGAATGTCCGGCGTGATCAGTCATACGATCTGCGGCGGCCGGATCGTGTATGACGGACGTCTGTCGGCTGACTGCTGAACGGTCCGGCGGATGTGATAAGCGGTTATGCAGGGAAACGCGTCCGGCATTTATGACGGAGGAAACATGCAGACGAAAGATCTGCGGAAGGAGCAGGAACGGTAAGAATGGACGGTCAGAAGGTTTTCAAAAAAAAGGAAAAAGCGGTGGTCATATCGCAGGAGCAGATCGCCGGTCAGATCTATGACATGTGGCTGGAAACGGAGCTTGCGCGGGACGCGCACGCGGGACAGTTTGTCGCCTTGTACCCGAACAATGCGTCTACCCTGCTTCCCAGACCGATCAGTATATGCGAGGCGGATAAGAGCGGGGGAAGACTGCGGCTGGTGTATCGTATCGCAGGAAAAGGAACGGCGGAGTTCGCATCCTACGAAAGCGGCGATCCGGTGGATGTGCTGGGCGTACTTGGGAGCGGATTTCCCATAGAGCGCGCGTCGGGCAGAAAAGTCCTCCTTATGGGCGGAGGTATCGGCATACCGCCTATGCTGCAGCTTGCCAAGGAACTGGATGCGGAGAAGCATATCGTACTGGGATACCGGGATCAGGAACTTTTTCTTAAGAAAGATCTGGCGCGGTACGGAAAAGTATATATCGCTACGGAGGACGGAAGCGCAGGGGTACAGGGCAATGTGATGGATGTGCTGCGGGTCAGCGGGCTGCGCGCGGACGTTATCATGGCGTGCGGACCGATGCCGATGCTTCGTGCAGTCAAGCAGTATGCGGAGCAGCATGACATAGAAGCGTATATTTCCTTAGAAGAGCGGATGGCGTGCGGCGTAGGCGCCTGTCTGGGATGCGTGTGCAGGACGCGGGACGTGGATGCACATTCGCATGTGCACAATGCGCGTATCTGTACCGACGGACCGGTGTTTGACGCAAGAGAGGTGGATATCTGATGAATACGGAAGTGACGATTGCAGGAGTGACATTGAAAAATCCCGTTATGACGGCTTCGGGAACTTTTGGTTCCGGTATGGAATATTGTGATTTCGTGGACTTAAACCGTTTGGGAGCGGTTGTGACAAAGGGGGTCGCGAATGTGCCGTGGCCCGGCAATCCGACTCCGCGTGTGGCGGAAACGTACGGCGGCATGCTCAACGCCATAGGTCTGCAGAATCCGGGGATCGATGTCTTTATCGAGAGAGATATCCCTTTTCTTAAGCAGTACGATACGAAGATCATCGTCAATGTGTGCGGCAGGACGGCAGAGGATTATCTGGAAGTGGTGGAAAGACTCTCGGACGAGCCGGTCGATATGCTGGAGATCAACGTATCCTGCCCGAACGTTAAAGAGGGCGCGATCGCTTTCGGCCAGAAAGCCGACTGCCTGTACGACATTACTTCGCGCATTAAGAATAAGGCAAAACAGCCGATCATCATGAAACTCAGCCCAAACGTGACCGATATCACGGAGATGGCCAAAGCGGCGGAAGCGGCAGGAGCGGATGCGCTGTCGATGATCAATACGATCACGGGTATGAAGATCGATATCTACAAGCGCAGATTTGCCCTTGCCAATAAGACGGGCGGGCTGTCCGGGCCTGCGGTCAAACCGGTGGCGGTGCGCATGGTTTATCAGGCGTCGCACGCGGTAAAGATCCCCGTTATCGGAATGGGCGGCATCGCAGATGCGGAGGACGCCATAGAATTTCTGCTTGCCGGTGCAAGCGCCGTGGCGGTCGGCGCGATGAATTTTGTTGATCCGTATACGACGGTGGAGGTCGTAGAAGGCATAGAAGCCTATATGAAGCGCTTCGGCGTTGAGAATGTGACGGACCTGATCGGCGCGGTCAGCGAATAAAGGGAGAGGCGGTCCGCGCCGGAAGGAACGGACCCGGCGGCAGTTCCAAAAATACGGATCATATACAGCCTTCATGCGGCATATACTTATACCAAGTATACGCATGGAGGTTTTATTTTGTGGAACTCGTAAAAAAGAAGATACATATGGACCGGATCAGCGGCAGAGCCGGTACACAGACGGTATTGGAAGAAGACGTCAATATTTCAGATAACAAACCGGACGCCAGCCACCTGCTGAACAGCAAGGGTGAGATCATCATGGAGGAGATACGCGCAGGCGAAAATACGGTCAATCTGAGAGGAAGACTGATCGTATCCATATTGTACCTGACGGATATGGAGGCGTCCTGCGCCAGTATGGAAACGGTCATTCCTTTTGAGGAGAAAGTCAACATGGACGGCGTGAACAACGGGGATACCATACTGGCCGACTCTGCGATCGAAGATCTGACAGTAGGGCTGATCAATTCCAGAAAGCTCAGCGTGCAGGCGGTTGTGTCGATCGATCTGGAAATGGAAGAACATATGGAGCAGGATGCAGCGGTGGACATCTATCATGATGAGCCGGTAGAGTACCGCAAACGGGTATTTCCGGTGGTGCAGCTCGTGTTGCAGAAAAAAGACATTTTCCGCCTGAAAGAGGAGATGGAACTGTCGGGCAATCTGCCTAACGTCTTCCAGACCATATGGCATCACATTACCTTTGACCATGTAGAGTTTAAGGCTCTGGAGGAAAAGATCTCGGTGCAGGGCGAGATGAAAGCTTTTTTCCTGTATGAGGGCGAAGGGGACAACGACAGGACGCTCTGGTATGAGAATACCGTGCCTTTCAGCGGCATCATCGAATGTCATGGCTGCCGGGAGAATATGATCCCGGATATCAGTTATGATCTGGGACAGTGCAATGTGGAGGTGCGGCAGGATTTCGACGGAGAAGAAAGGGTCTTCTGCGTTGAACCGGTTCTGGATCTGGATATTCATCTGTATGAAGAAGAAAATCTGGAAGTGCTTTCCGACATTTACGGCGTAGACAAGGAAATCGAGGCGCTGACCACGGAAGTGCAGCTTAAGAGCCTGCTTTTGAACGGCGGCGGCAAGTGCAAGATCGCAGAACATGCTAAGATACAAAATGCGGAAATGCCGATGTATCAGCTGATCCATTCCGAGGGCGACATACAGATCGACGAGCAGAGCATAGTGGAGAACGGGATCGCCATTACCGGATCGCTTCAGGTGACCACACTGTATCTGTGCGGCAGCGGTTCAAAGTCCATTTACTCAACGAAAAACAGGATCCCGTTCCAGTATGTGATAGAAGCGGATAATGTCATGCCGACCAGTATATTCCGGCTGCATTACAGTATCGAGCAGCTGACGGTGACGATGCTGGATAACGATGAATTGGATATAAAAGCGGCCCTGCAGTTTAAAGCGGTTGTTTTTGCCGTACAGAAAAGCAATCTGATCACGGATATCAAAGTGGAACAGCTGGATATCAACAAACTCAGCGAACTGCCGGGGATGGTTATCTGCATTGCCGGACCGGGAGATACCCTGTGGGATATCGGCAAGCGCTATTATGTGCCGATCGCGCAGTTGAAAGAAGTGAACGAACTGACTTCCGAGGAGATCAGTGCAGGAGATAAGATACTGGTGGTAAAGGGAAGTCTGTAACCGGCAAAAGCACCTGCAGACGGCAGAAAAGCGCCTGCGCCGCGTTCTGTTCTGCCATGCCGGACGGCGGTGAAATATTACAGATTGTAAAACGCCGGGATATTATATATACTATAGGATAGTTGGAAAACCGCTTTCACGGGCGGCGAAAAGGAAGAACATGAAGAGGAATGGAAGATGAACAGAACGCCGATATTAAAAAATAAAATGTACCTGTACCTGACGGAGTTTTTTGCAGGAATGTCCGTTATGGCAGTAGAACTGGGCGCCAGCAGGCTTCTGGCGCCTTACTTTAGTTCCTCGCAGATCGTCTGGACGATCATCATAGGAACGATCATGATCGCGATGGCTCTCGGCAACATATACGGCGGAAGGAGCGCGGATAAGAATCCGGATCCGGACAGGCTGTACGGAAGGATACTGATCGCGGCAGTCTGGATCGCGGCGATCCCGGTGCTTGGAAAATATATCGTCTTGGGGATATCCGCCCTGTTGATTTTTACCGTCAGCACCAATTTTCTGATATGGGCGGCTTTTGCAGCCTGCATGGTCATTTTTGTGTTCCCGCTCTTTCTTCTGGGGACCGTGACGCCGTCTTTGGCCAAATACTCCGTGGACAGTCTTGACGACAGCGGCAGGATTGTGGGGACACTGGGCGCCTTTAATACCATAGGCAGCATCATCGGTACGTTTGTGCCGACTTTTGTGTCCATACCCATGGTGGGGACCTCCGTCACGTTCCTGATCTTTGCGGCGATCCTGCTGATCCTGTCCTTGGCGTATTTTATCAGCGGCAGAAGAGGGAGAGCCAAGAGCGTCACGGCGGCGGCGCTTTTTGTTCTGTGCTGTATATTCGGCAGATCGGACAGTTTTGCTTTCTGGGAACCGGATCTGACCTATGAAGGAGAGTCTGTTTATAATTACCTTCAGGTCAAAGAAAACGACACGAGCGTCATATTATCTACCAACGTCTTGTTCGGCGTGCAGTCCATGCTGATGAAAGAAGACGGGCTGACCGGAATGTATTATGATTATGCCATGGCTGCGCCCCTTATGACCCCAAAAGAGAGGCCGGGTGACTGCAGCACTCTTATCTTGGGAATGGGAACCGGAACATACGCGCATCAATGCCGCAATTATTACGGCGGCATGGAGATCGAGGGTGTGGAGATCGACGACAGGATCACCGCTCTTGCGCGGAAATATTTTGAACTGCCGGAGGATGTCAAAGTGACTACCTATGACGGGCGGGCTTATCTGAACGCCATCGACGGGAAATACGACGTGATCATGGTGGATGCCTATCAGGATATCACCATACCTTTTCAGATGTCTTCGGTGGAATTTTTTACCCTTGTCAAAGAACATTTGAATGAGGGCGGCGTGATGGTCGTCAACATGAATATGCGCGGCAGCAGCGAGGGCAGCATCAATCAATATCTCGCCGACACTATCGGGAGCGTGTTCGGCCAAGTCTATACAGTGGATGTGCAGGGTTCCACCAACAGGGAACTGTTTGCTTCCGACGATCCGGAAATGATCGCCGATTTTGAACAGAACAGAGAGAGGATCACAGACGATGGTCTGTATGCGATGATGGAGAGGGTTTCCGAAAATCTGGCCGCATACGAGGCGGGCGGCTGCATTATGACGGACGATAAAGCGCCGGTGGAACTTTTGGGTATGCGCATGATCGATGAACTGATCCGGAATGAAGTGGTATATTATAAAAAGATCTATGAGGAGAGGGGCGTGCAGGGTGTGATCGACGCTCTGTGATAAAAATGAAGAACCGGCCGGATGTGCGCTGTCCGGCTTACAGCAGAAACGGACCCGGCTGTCAACGACGGCCGGATCCGTTTTTTATCGGATCTCCTGAGATTTTGGCGGGAGGATCCTGTTCTTGGCTGATCTTATTCTCAGCGCCCTGTCTTACAGCGTCACTTCGATTACGGAAGCGGCAGGCATCAGGATCGTATTGTTTCCTTCTGCTCGGATAGAAGCGCCCTCAGCGGTTTTTGCCTGCATGTTGACAAGACATACCGTGTAAGGCTTGCCCGAACCGTCTGCCTGGATCGTGATGCGGGAACCTTCTTTTAAGACAGATACATGCAGGTCCGCGTTCTGGTCCATGCCATAGACAACGGTTTCGGCGGCCTGTCCGTCAACCGGGGCGTATACATTGAGCTGTACGCCGTCCGCATAGTCATAGTCCGGTCTGTCGTCATGGGCGCCCATTGCCACGATGGAGTTTTCACGGACCATCAGAGGCAGATGCAGATAGTCATATTCTTTCTCGATCCATACACCGCCCTGAACGGTTTCTCCGGTGAAGAAGTCCGTCCATGTGCCCTTGGGAAGGTAGAAGGAGCCGATGCTCTTATCGTTGAAGATCGGAGCGGCCAGCAGGTTATCGCCCAGCATGTACTGCTTGTCGAGATAACTGCAGTTCTTATCGCCGGTAAATTCCAACACCATACTGCGCATGACAGGTACGCCGGAGCGGGAGGTGTCAATGGAGGTCTTATACAGGTACGGCATCAGAGCGGCCTTTAATCTGGTGAACGAACGCACTACGTCCACCGCTTCTTCATCGTATACCCACGGTACGCGGTAGGAACTGCTTCCGTGCAGTCTGCTGTGGGAGGACAGTAAGCCGAAAGCCACCCATCTCTTGTAGACGTCGGCTGTCGAAGTGTGCTCGAAACCGCCGATGTCGTGCGCCCAGAAGCCAAAACCTGACATCAGCAGGGACAGGCCGCCGCGCAGGCTCTCTTCCATGGATTCATAGTCGGACCAACAGTCGCCGCCCCAGTGAACGGGGAACTTCTGTCCTCCCACCGTAGCGGAACGGGCGAACAGCACCGCTTCTCCCTTGCCGCGCTCTTCTTCCAACAGATCATAAACCGTCTTGTTATAAAGATATGTATAATAGTTGTGCATCTTCTTCGGATCGGAACCGTCATAGTATACGCAGTTGACGGGGACGCGCTCGCCAAAGTCCGTCTTGAAGCAGTCCACGCCCATCTTGAGAAGGCCGCGCAGTTTGTCCTGATACCATCTGCATGCGTGGGGATTCGTGAAGTCCACAAGCGCCATGCCGGGCTGCCACATATCCCATTGCCAGACATCGCCGTTCGGGCGTTTGATAAAGTAGCCTTTTTCCATTCCTTCTGCAAAGATCGCGGACTCCTGTCCGATATAAGGATTGATCCAGACGCAGATATTCAGCCCCTTTGCCTTGATCCGGGACAAAAGACCGGCCGGGTCGGGGAAGACGTCCGCATCCCAGATGAAATCCGTCCAGTGGAAGCCCTTCATCCAGAAACAGTCAAAATGGAACGTGCGGAGCGGGATACCGCGGTCCAGCATACCGTCGATAAAACTCATGACGGTGGCCTCGTCATAATCGGTGGTAAACGATGTGGAAAGCCACAGGCCGAAGGTCCAAGGCGCCGGGAGCGAAGGTTTGCCCGTCAGATCCGTGTAGCGCATCAGCACTTCTTTCATCGTGGGGCCGTTGAAGAAGAAGTAGTCCAGATGCCCGCCCTCCACGCTGAAGGCCGCCTTGGTCACATTCTCGGTGGCAAACTCAAAAGAAACCCGCTCCGGATGATTGACCAGAACGCCGTAACCTCTGTTGGAAATATAGAAAGGAATATTCTTATAGGACTGCTCGGTGCTTGTGCCGCCGTCCTCGTTGTAGATCTCGACCGTTTGACCGTTCTTGACGAACGGCGTAAAACGTTCCCCGGTGCCGTAGAGCAGTTCGCCCACGCCGATGGAGAGCTGCTGGCGCATGAAGGTATCCTGAAGGTCGCCGTCAAGGTCGTAGCAGTCGCCCGTCCAGTTGGTCTTTATCATGGCCAGATCCCTGTCGGCGCTCTGGGTGATCGTTTCGCCGCCGCGCATATAGCGCATACACCAATTTTTCTTGCCGATCGCAAGAGAAAGGGAGCCGCTGGCCACGGTAAGCGTGTCCTCCGTGTCCTCTACCTGAAGTTTCTGGGGATCGGCCAGATTCAGTTCAAAGGACGGTCCTTTCTGCACCGCGCCCATATAATGATCGGTCTGCACGCGGATAACGTCCGGCATGGGAGAGGAGATGCGGAGTGTAAGATTGGCTCCGCCCAGCATGTCGCCGCGCTCGACGATCTTATGGGTGGGAGCGCAGATCCTCACTTCCGTGTCCGTAATCTGTATCTCGGCTGTTTCCTGAGGAGAAAAGCGCGCCATTCCCTCTTTTAACAGCCAGCATCCGTTGTTAAATTTCATAGTGACCCTCCATTCTATTAAAAATTTCTATATGCAATTTCTAATTTCTATACTATTATAAAAATAGCAAAAAAGAAAGTGTAATTTGAGAAGCCGGACGGATATATTTTTGCCGCAGGACAAAGAAAGGAAGGTGTGCAGGGCATGGAGCATGAAAAGTACCGATACAGGAATCTGCCGATACCGGGCGGCGGCTATGTGACAGGGTTTCTTTTCCATAAGAAGGCGCGGGACGTGTTTTACCTCAGGACGGATATCGGAGGCATCTATCGGTTTGACCGGGACAGCGAGCGGTGGAAGAGCCTGATCGATCATGTGACGATGGAAGATATCAGCGAAACTTTCCCAATCGCGCTGGCTCTGGACGACGAACATCCCGAAAGGGTCTACGCCGCATGCGGGATCAATAAGGAGAGAGCGGGAAAGATCGCCGTATCGGACGATTACGGCGAGCATTTCGTGTGCCATGATTTCCCGATCCTGATCCACGGAAACTTAAACGGCAGAGGAACCGCGGACAGACTGATCGTGGATAAGAAAGACAGCGACAGGCTGTACTATGCAAGCCAGCAGGAAGGACTCTGGGTCAGCGGCGACAGAGGGGCCCATTGGAAGAAATGCGAAGGGTGCCCGGAAGAATATCTGACTTTTGCAGGGATGAGCGACGACGGCGGAGCGCTTCTGATCGGCAGCGCCGGGGTGACGAGCAGGCGCAGCGGGCGGCTGCGGGGCCACAGCCTGTATGTGTCTTATGACGGAGGCGCGGTTTTTGAAAAACTGTGGCAGCCTGCGGACGGCGAGATCGATGGTGTTAAGATGGCGGGTCTGGTAGCACAGCGCTATGCCATGGACGACAAATATCTGTATGTCACATTTGCCGTGATGGGCAGAAACGCCTATGTACTGGAGAACGGCTACAGCTGTGACGGCGGAAGCGTGATCGGCGGGCGCGTGGTGCGCTATCCGATCCGGAAAGACGGCGGTATCCGCTTCGGCGCCGGGGAAGATATCACGCCGGGACTCAGCGGCATGATGGAAGGCTCCGGAAACGTGATCTTAGAGTACGGATTCGGCGGTATCGATGCGGCTGCCGGGATGTCGGGTCTTGTCGCCTGTTCCACGATCAGCAAAGAAGACGGGGACAGCGTATACCGGTCATTCGATTACGGTCAGACATGGGAGGAGATCCTGTACGATCTGGAAGTGGGCAGACTGGACTTTCGCGCTTCCTATATGAAACCCTGTTACAACGGCGGTCATTCCATCCTCCACTGGCTGAGCGATCTGAAGATCGATCCGTTTGATGCAAAGGAAGCGTGGTTCAACACCGGGACGGGCGTTTTTCGGACGACGGACCTGACAAAGGACACGGTCGTTTTCAGCGACTGGTGCGACGGACTGGAGGAGACCGTGCATCTCAATGTATACAGTCCGCCGTCAGGGGAAGTCCAACTGATCGATATACTGGGAGATTTGGGCGGATTCGCTTTTCGGGATCTGGATACGCCCTGCGACAATTCCTTTGACGATGCGGAGGGCAACCGTTATATCACCTGTATCAACGCGGACTACTCCGACCGAAATCCCAATTGCGTGGTGGTCACGCCGAGGGGCAACTGGAAGGGAAAGACCAAGGGCGGACTGATCCTGTCGAAAGACCAGTGCAGGACCTTTGAGAGGCTGCCTATGCCGTTCGGCCTCACTCCGAAACTGGACGCGGCGCTGCACGCTATTGAGCAGCCCAACGTGAACAGCGGATGGGCGGCGCTGTCCCCGGATGAAAGTACGATCGTCTGGTCTGTAGCGGAAGGGATACGGCTTCCGGTGGATATGGTCGTGGTGAGTAAGGACGGCGGCCGCTCTTTCCAACAGGTCCGGGTCATGGATCTAAAAGGGGATCCTGTAACGGACGGCGGCATGAAGGTCTTTTCCGACCGGATGGACAGCAGCCTTTTCTACGGGTTCGGAGAACACGCGGAATTGTATGTGAGCGTCGACGGAGGGCTCACCTACATACAGCGTGAACTTCCGCAGGAATTTCCCAACGTGAATCTGGCGCTTATCGACTGCGCCAGCAAGGTGGAGGTGCGCGGAGAGTGCGGCAGACAGGGCGTATTCTATATGGCGTTAAAGGAGGGCGGCCTCTGGAAGCTTCACTATGATAAAGGCAGCGACAGTGTGCATGCCTTAAAGCTGAGCGCGCCGGGGGATATCTTTTACCGTATGGGACTCGGCGTAGGGCGTCCGGGCGGTGATTATGCGGCGGAAAATAAAGCGGTCTATACGGCGGCGGTCATAGACGGCGTATACGGATTCTACCGCTCCGTGGACGACGGGAAGACCTATGTCCGTCTGAACACGGACAGCCAGATGTATGGAGAGATCAACAGTATGGACGGCGACAGCAGAGTGTACGGACGGTTTTATCTCGGCACGGGAAGCCGGGGCGTGCTGTACGGGGAACCGTCCGGCGGCGGATCAGCGGATGAGGGCATTAGCCGCAGGATCCTGCGGCAGGCGTAAGCAGACCTTGGAGAGGGTCGGTAAACACTACTACGATGAAAAAAGGCGGGTACTTATATGTATTTGGAACAGCAGGATAACAGACTGATCATAAGAGATGGCGTAAGTCAGGTTTGGATCGAACCGTGGGGTCCTAATTCCCTGCGCGTCCGGATGACGAAAGAGCCTGTGATGGATGCAAATGACTGGGCGCTTACGGAGAAAGTGCCGTACTGCGAAGCGCAGATCGCTTTTGAAACCGTTGATGTCACGGATCCGTGGTATCGGTCGGAAGAATATGCCCAATATCATCAGACCGGGACACAGGCCAGCCTGACCAACGGCAATATTACGGCGAAGGTCTCCCATGAAGGGTGGATCAGCTTCTATAACCGGAAAGGAGAACTTCTGACGGAAGAGTACTGGCGTAACCGTAACCGGATCAACCGCTACTGCGTGCCGCTCCGGGTGGATGCCAGAGAATTAAAGCCATATCCCGGCCGCAGCGACTATAAGCTGTGCGCGCGGTTCGAGGCTTATGACGATGAAAAGATCTTCGGTATGGGGCAGTATCAGGAGAAGCATATGAACAAGAAAGGTGCGGTCTTGGAACTGGCGCACCGCAACAGTCAGGCAAGCGTCCCCTTTTTCGTATCGAGCCGGGGATACGGTTTTTTGTGGAACAATCCGGCCATCGGGACGGCGGCGTTCGGCACCAACAAAACCGAGTGGACGGCGGAGAGCACCAAAAAACTGGATTATTTTATTACGGCAGGAGAAACGCCGGCACAGATCGAGGAGCAGTATTCTCTGGCGGCGGGAAGGACGCCGATGATGCCGGAATACGGTATGGGTTACTGGCAATGCAAACTGCGGTACCGCAGTCAGGACGAACTGCTGGCTGTGGCGCGGGAGCACAAGAGAAGAGGGCTGCCGATGGACGCCATCGTGGTCGATTTCTTCCATTGGACCAGACAGGGCGAATTCAAATTCGAGCCGAGAGATTGGCCGGATCCGGAGGCTATGGTCAGGGAATTAAAAGAGATGGGCATCGAAACGGTCGTGTCGGTGTGGCCGACCATTGACGAACAGAGCGAGAACTTTGGCGAGATGGCGCAGAAAGGTTATCTGGTAAGCGCTGACCGCGGCAATTCCAACCACATGACATGGATGGGGAACACGGTGTTTTATGATGCGACCCACCCCGGCGCGCAGAAGTATGTCTGGGAAAAATGCAGAGATCATTACTACCGCAAGGGGATCCGCTGCTTCTGGCTAGACGAGGCGGAGCCGGAGTACGGGCCGTACGATTTCGACAATTACCGCTATTACGAAGGAAGCGCCCTGCAATGTTCCAACCGTTATCCGGTGGGATATGCGAAAGGGTTTTACGACGGCCTGCGCGCGGAGGGCGAGAAAGAAGTTTTGAGTCTGGTGCGCTGCGCATGGGCGGGGAGCCAGAAATACGGCGTGCTGACGTGGTCGGGAGATATCCACTCCTCGTTCCGTTCCATGCGGGAACAGCTTCAGGCAGGATTGAATATGGGAATGGCAGGGATCCCGTGGTGGACCAGCGACATCGGCGGATTCTTAGGAGGCGATATCTCCGATCCGCACTTTAAGGAACTTCTGGTGCGGTGGTTTGCATGGGGCGCTTTCTGTCCGGTATTCCGTATGCACGGCGAGCGCTCGCCGTGGTACGAGAGAGAGCAGGAATATATAAACGGCGTGCGTCAGCTTACAAGCGGACAGGACAACGAGGTCTGGAGTTTCGGGGAGGATAATTATGAGATCCTGAAACGGTTCCTTTTCATCCGGGAAAGGCTCCGGCCTTATATCCGGGAATGTATGCGGCAGGCAAGCGAGAAAGGGGCTCCGGTCATGCGTCCGCTGTTCTTTGATTTCCCGCAGGATAAGACCAGCTGGGAGATCGAGGATGCCTATATGTTCGGTCCCGACCTTCTGGTCGCGCCGGTGATGGAAGAGGGCGCGAGAGAACGCAGGGTATATCTGCCGGAAGGATGCCGTTGGACGGATGCGTACACGAAGAAAGTATACGAGGGCGGAAACTATGTGACGGTGCCCGCGCCGCTTTCCGTGATCCCGGTCATGATCCGGGAAGGAAAACAGTACGAGATATACGGCGCACAAGACTGAAACATTGGGCCGGGCCGGGCGCTGTCTGCGGCAGCCGGTGCCGCGCCGCGGCTCTTACGGAATGTGTTGGATGAAAGGACGGAGTAAAAAATGATCTGTGAAACTTATGAGATTCATGTAAACGGTTCGGGCGGTCAGGCAAGACTTAACACCTATCTGATCTCGCCGTCGGACGAGATCGCGGCGGTCAGCCGTCCGTTGATCTTGATCTGTCCGGGCGGGGGTTACCGGTTTGTGTCGGACAGAGAGGCGGAGATGTTTGCGCTGCAATGGAATGCATACGGTTTTCACGCTGCGGTTTTATACTATTCTGTCGCTCCGGCGGTCTATCCGACCGCCCTGACGGAATTGGGAAGATCCATGCAGATCATCAGGGAAAATGCTGAAAAGTGGCATGTGGATGCGGATAAGATATTGGTGGAAGGGTCCTCGGCGGGCGGACATCTGGCGGCAAGCCTCGGAATGTTTTGGAAAAGGCCCTTTCTGTCAGAAGAACTGGGGACCTCTCCGGATATGCTCCGCCCGTCCGGCATGATCTTAAATTATCCTGTTATCACTTCGGGCGTATATGCGCATGAAGACTCGTTCAGGGCGCTCTTGGCGGAACGTTATGAGGAGTGCAAAGAGGAGATGTCGCTGGAAAAGCAGGTCAGCGCGGATACGCCGCCAGCTTTCATATGGCACACGAACGAGGACGGTCTGGTCCCGGCCGAAAATTCTCTCCTGTTAGCGCTTGAGATGCGCCGTCACGGTATCCCCGTAGAACTGCATCTATACGCCAAAGGCAGCCACGGGCTTGGGCTGGCGGACGAGCGCACTATGGGGCGCGACGGCGGCGGTATCGAGCCCGAATGTGATAACTGGATGGAATTGGCGTATCGGTGGATAAAAGAAGTTATTCTACCGCCGCTTTTATGACCACCGGCATATCGCTGTGTACATTTTTTGTCCGGATGTGAAGACCTTCCGTGTCGCAGGACCAGTCGGGCGTTTCTGCAAAGCCCAGTATGGAGAGATCCTTGATGATGCCGTGGAAAGCAGGTTTGTTGGCGTCCGTTGACTCCGAGAGGGAGCGGATGGTCAGTCTGCCGTTTTCCGGGTAATTCAGGCAGAAAACATAAATGCAGCCGTGTCCCGCCGTGAACCGGAAATCTTCAGAAGTATAGGAAACGGCGGAGCCGTCGCTGAACTGGCCTTCGATCTCCTTGGTGGGACCCTCACCGGCATAGCGCCAAGGCTTGCTGTCGTATACAGCTTCACCGTTTGTCCGGAGCCACGCGCCGATATCTTTAAGGATCGCCAGATCTTCCTCCGCAAAGGTGCCGTCCGCTTTCGGGCCTGCGTTGAGAAGCAGATTGCCGTTCTTGCTGACTACATCTATGAGATAGCAGATCAGTTCATGGCTGCTCTTGTACATCAGGGACGTCGTGTGGCACCATGAATTGCGCGCGATCGCCGTATCCGTCTGCCAGTGATAGGGCTTGCAGTCGGCGAATTTTCCACGCTCCACATCGACGATAGCGCTGCCGAACGCCATCGCGTCATGCTTGTAGCAGATCGCGGCGGAAAATCCCAGTTCTGCGCCGCGGTTATAGTAGTAAGCGGCAATCTTGCGCAGATAGGGCTTGTAAGCCTCATGCTGGATCCACCAGTCGAAGTAAAGCACTCTGGGCTGATAGCGGTCGACGATCTCGCAGGTGCGGCACAGCCAGTCTTCCAGAAATTCCCGGCTGGGATGCGGCTTCGCATGAAGATCCTGAAAATCCGGCTGCTGTTTTTCCGACGGCCAGTAGAAATCGCCGCATTTCAGGGGTTCTTTGATGTCGCTCTCAAATTCCTTTCCGACGCCCATAAACCAGTGGTGTTCCGCCCGGTGGGTGGAAGTGCAGAATACCAGACCTTTTTTCTCGAAGGCGGTCTTCAATTCGCCGATGATATCGCGCTTAGGTCCCATCTGAGCAGCGTTATAGTCGGAAAAAGCGCTTTCGTACATCTGGAAGCCGTCATGGTGCTCCGCTACCGGCACAACGTATCTGGCGCCCGCGGCGGCAAACGTTTCCGCCCAATAGTCGGGATCGAATCTATCCGCCGTAAAAAGGGGGATAAAATCTTTGTAGCCGAAATCCTTGTGCGGCCCGTATGTTTTGATATGATGTTCGTATTCGGGAGAGCCCTGTACATACATGTTTCGTGAGTACCACTCATTGTTGAAAGCGGGAACGCTGTAGAGCCCCCAGTGGATGAAGATGCCGAACTTCGCTTTCTCAAACCAACGGGGCATCTCGAAGTCTGTGAGTGACGTCCAGTCGTCTTTATACGGTCCTTGGGCGATCACTTTGTCGATCTGTGCAAGATATTGTTCTTTGCTCGTTATTTTCATGAGATTGTTTTTTCTGCTGCCGTGCAGCGGAGAACGGTCAATAGTTTCACCTATACTATAGCAGACCTGTCTGTCTGTTTCAATATCGGAAAACCTCGAAAGAAAGAAACAGGAAAACCCTGCGGGGCAGAAACCGCCGCCGGGAAAGAGGAAAACTTGCGAAAGGCAAAACAGATATTTCCCACGGGAAGAGGATGTGGTATGATAAACGTAACAATGACAGCAGCGGAGGGTTGCGTATGGATCGAAATAAATTGAAGAGGATACAGGAAATCCTTCAGGTGATGACGGACAGGCAGTATGTATCCGGCGTCAGCTGTATGGTAGTGAAAGATGGCGAGGAACAGTGCTATTATGAGGCCGGTTACCGCGATACCGCCGCGGAGCTGAAAATGACGCGGGACACGATACACCGTCTGTATTCCATGTCCAAGCCGATCACGGCCGCGGCCGTGATGATCCTTCTGGAAGAGGGAAAGATCGATCTCCTTGATCCGGTGTCCGAATATCTTCCGGGATTTAAGAATCAGTATGTGATCGATAAAGGCGTTATCGTGCCGGTGAAACAGCCTGTGACGATACAGAATCTGCTTAACATGACTTCCGGAGCGGCCTATCCGGGCGAGGGAAATCCTGCCGAGATCCGGAGCGAACGGCTGATCGAGGAAGTAAAGAGCAGGATGTTTACGAAAGAAGCAATGACGACGGTGGAGATTGCCAATCGGTCCGGCAAGCTGCCGCTTTCGTTCGTGCCGGGGACCACATGGCAGTATGGCTTTTCGGCGGATATACTGGGAGCGGTAGTGGAGGAGGCATCCGGTATGCGTTTCGGACAGTTCCTTGCGCAGCGGATCTTTGAGCCGCTGGGGATGAAAGATACGGGATTTTATGTTCCGAAGGATAAACAGGACCGTCTGGCCAAGGTGTACCGGGACGGGGAGAGCGGACTCGTGGAAGAGCACGGATACAACCTTGCCATACAGAATAAAATGGAGGTGCCTCCTGCGTTTGAGTCGGGCGGCGCGGGCCTTTGTTCCACGATCGACGATTACGCCCGTTTCGCGCAGATGCTCATGAACCGTGGCGAGTACGGCGGCGTGCGCATCCTCGCCCCCAAAACGGTGGAATTCATGACCACGGCGCATGTTACGCCCGCCCAGCAGAAGGGCGTGGAAACGTGGGAGTCTTTGGCGGGCTATACCTACGGTAATCTGATGCGTATCATGGTAGATCCGGGCGCGGCGGCCGGAATGGGAAGCAGAGGCGAGTACGGATGGGACGGATGGCTCGGCACCTATCTGATGAATGATCCGGCACACGGGCTGACGCTGCTTATCATGCACCAGAAGGTCGATTCCGGAACCACGGCGTACACCAGAAAGATACGCAACGTCATGTTCTCGGCGTTGGATGATTAAAATAAAGGAAGCCGGGTCATGTGCCCGGCTTCGTTTAGCTAAGTAGGATAAATATGATAATACAGCCTAGTTTGACGTTGTCAGTCCGGCGTCTTCCGCCAACTGGTCAAACTTTTGCATTACAGCATCGTAGGTCCTCTTGGAGATATCGGGAAGCTCGCCGCCCCATGTATCCTCCGCCATCTTGTAGCCCTTCTTGAACGCTTCACGCATCTCCTCGATCTTATCCGGATCGCCGCCCGTGAGTGCGGTCGCAAAATCGATGATCCTGTCGGACGTCTGCTCAACGCCCCAGTAACCGTCGTCTGCGATATCTTTCTGCGCCTGTGCCTTCGTAGCGGCATCTACGGTAAAGTCGCCGCTTGCAAGGAACGACCAGATACCGTTTGCGGTATTGTAGGTCTGGCCCTGCTTGGACATCAACTGTGATACGATGTTCTGCAGCTGCTGCGCGTGCGCCTCTGCGTCTGCCTTTAACTGATTTACCAAATTTGTATTCTGTGTGTAAGTTTTCTGGGTCTTTGAAGTGCCGGCTTCCTTAGATGCCTCGTAGACGACCCCCTGATCGTTTTTGCTTTCGGAAGAATTCGATTTCTTGCTGTCTTCCTCGGCTGCCTTTGTTGAAACGTTCTGATTCACCGGATAGGCTTCATAAGTATTAGCAGCACCTGTAACTCCGTTTACGCTCATTGGTATCCCTCCTTGGAATGTGTTTATATGTTTACGGTTGCAAAAAGGGGATATCTCCCCACGTCTATTTATTATATCGTACCATATCTTTGGAAAAATTAGGAGTAAAAAATAAAAATAATTTCTTTTTTATTACAAAAAAAGGGATGCTCATGACAAAACGGCGCAAAAGGGTGTTTTTACGGGTCAAAAAGCCGCTGTAAGAGGCGGGCGGATACGGGCGGCAGCCGTTGAAAATGTGAATCTGTCATTATTGGAAATGTGAATTGGACTGGGAAAGAAGAAAAAAATATATTAAAATGTAAGTGCCGCGTCTGCCGGATGCATCCGGAGAGAAGACGGCGGCAGCGGATAAAAAGAAACGGAGAGACCAAATGACAAAGCGACAGACACCGAAATATGACAGTTTGCGCGACTACATCAAGTCGAAGGAAGACAACAAAGAATTGTTTGATATAAAAGAGCAGTTTGACGAAGCGCTCTGGTGTTCAAATCTGGAACGGCTGATCGGCAGCGCAAGGGCGTCCCACAGTAACAACGAGGATTTTTACCGCAGCAGGATAAACGCGCTGAGGCCGTTAAACGGCGATACGGCCCTGATCAATCTGCTGAAGTACAAAAGTCTGCCCAAATTCTGCGATTATGACTGCGACGGGACGATCAGGAAAGACTATTTGAGGCAGGGGTTTTATTCTTGGTTTGCACGGGAAATATACAGGACCCTGTGGAACTGGAAAGATCTGTGCGAGGTAAAAAGCGAGGATCTCCGGCTCGCGACGATCCGGCAGTTCGGGGATTCCTGCTATGAGGACGGCGTGCGTATGGGCCCGGATACCATGAATTCTTTCTGGATAACTTTCAGCGCCTATCTGATCCTGAATCACGGCGATCTCTATAAGTGGAACAATTTCAAAAACACGGTGCAGTTCCGCGATGGGGAAAACGGCAGACAGCGCGACCGCGCGGACCGGATCAGGGAACTGATCGAAAAGGATAAGAACCATATCGGCAGCAGAGCCGTCGTGGAATTTGCCGGATTGGTGCATACTCTGGGCAATATGAGCTTGGTACCGGCCCGGTACAACGGCTACCGGGGGACGAATCCGTGCCTGAAAGATTACTTCGATCTATCGCTGGATAATCTGAGGCACGACTGGGACGGCAGCCACTTTTTGGGGAAAGACGAGAAGGCGAGGGAAAATAGTTTTATTCATTACATCAATACCTTTTTCCTGTGGGATTATGTGGACGGGCATTACGAAACCGTGCCGTTGTGCGGATCCCACAAAAAGCAGTTCGAGATACAGCGCGAGTCGAAGAAGCTCTATCCAAAGACCGCCCTGCCCGTGAAAGAGGAGATCGACGATCTGTGCGGCAGCATAAATTTCCGGATCAGAAGACGAAGCCTTTTCATGATCGCCATGCTGAGGATCGTATACGGGATCGATCCGGACGGAGAAGACGTTGATCTGCGGTATGTATACAGCGGCAGATACCGTGGCAAATGGGAAGATTGGAACGTGTCGGGCATTTATAAGAAGATCATGGAAGAGGTCTTTCTGGCGGACAGCGGCAGCGAAAACGGCTGCGGGAAACTTTATTCCGGATACGCGGAGGTGGCGGACCGGATCCGGGAGGTCGTCAGGGAAACCCCGGATGCGCAGTTTGTGGAGGACGTCCTCGCGAAAACGGCTTTTTAAAGGGCGCTTCTTATCCCTTTCTTTTCCGGCAGTAAAAACGGCGGGAAAGCATGTTGACGAAACCATACGGATTGTATATAATGAAGTACAATCATTTTTTGTATACAAAGTACAATTAAAAACATTTGCCGTGTACGCGGCGGCGTGCGGCAGAACGGATCGCCAGAGGTGGGCATGGAAAAGATCTTGCAAAAAGCATACGCCAAAATCAATATCGGACTGGATGTTCTCTGCCGCAGGGAAGACGGTTATCATGAGTTGAAAATGATCATGCAGACGGTGGATATCTGCGACGATCTTCTTTTGGAGAAGACGAAACAGCCGGGGATCGTCCTGCGGACCGACTGCGATAAAGTGCCTTCCGACGGAAGCAATCTGATCTATAAAGCCGCCCGGCTTCTGCTTGACGGGCGGGAAGATGCGGAAGGCGTAAGGATCACGCTGACAAAGAGGATCCCTGTCGCGGCGGGCATGGCCGGAGGAAGTTCCGACGCGGCGGCCGCTCTGAAAGGCATCAACGAACTGTTTGAAATGGGTCATTCTCTGGAACATTTACAGGAACTGGGACTGAAACTGGGGGCGGACGTCCCGTATTGTCTTGCGGGCGGCACGATGTTGTCCGAAGGGATCGGCGAAATATTGACGCCGCTGCCGCCGCCGCCGGATTGCTTTCTAGTAGTGGCAAAACCGGATATAGACGTATCTACGGCGTTCGTGTATGGCAATCTTCATGTCGATGAACTGACCGGGCATCCGGACATAGACGGTATGGTCCGGGCGCTTTATGACGGCAGTCTGAGCGGGATCACGGACAGGCTGGGCAACGTGCTCGAAACCGTGACCGTCAAAGCGTATCCCGTCATAGAAGAGATCAAGCGGCTGCTGCGCAGCGAAGGAGCGGAAAATGCGCTGATGAGCGGCAGCGGACCTTCCGTGTTCGGTATTTTTACCGAGAGAAAGACCGCCGAAACGGCGGCGCGGGCAGTAGAGGATCAACGGCTTGCCGGGCAGATCTTTGTGACGACTTTTAAGAATAACGGACTGTGAGAAAGGTAATCTGTATGGGAGATAACTTGGAGATGTCAATGGATGAATTCCTTCCCCTGAGGGACGTAGTGTTCAATACGCTGCGCAAAGCCATCCTTACGGGCGAACTGAAGCCGGGTGAACGGCTGATGGAGATTCATCTTGCCAATCGTCTGGGCGTCAGCCGGACTCCTATTCGGGAAGCGATACGCAAACTGGAACTGGAGGGGCTTGTGATCATGATTCCCCGCCGGGGTGCGGAGGTGGCCCAGATCACGGAAAAAGGCCTGAAGGACGTGTTGGAAGTAAGACGCGCTCTGGACGCTCTGTGCGCGGAACTGGCGTGCGACCGGATCACGGAGGAAGAGCAGGGGCGGCTGAAAGAGGCGTGCGGCGCGTTTGAGCGCGCGACCAGAACAAAGGACGCCACTATTATCGCCAAGGCGGACGTTAAATTCCATGACATCATTATTCAGGCTACCGGCAATCAGAGATTGGTCCAGCTGATCAACAACCTGTCGGAACAGATGTATCGGTATCGTTTCGAGTATATCAAAGATGAAAATCGTCATGACAGTCTGGTCAATGAGCATAGAATAATCTATCAAAGTATTGTCAGCGGGGACAAAAAGAGGGCGGCCGAAACCGCCAGACTCCATATCGATAATCAGGAAAAATCCATTATCCGGCAGATACGGCTGGAGCAGGAGCAGGCGGCCAGAAAGAAATAAAGCCGCTGCGTATACGAAACAAAATAACGGTTACACTTCTTAACAGAAGAGATGAAATGCCGGGATCCCCGGCGTCGGAAGTAAAGGAGTGCAGCTAAATGACAGTGTTTCGGAAAATAACGCAGCAGGCGGCCAGGGCCGCGGGATATATCCGGTATGGATCGTGCAGGGATCTCCGCGTCCACGCGGCGGCAGCAGGTCTGACGGCTTTGGCGTGGTGGGGGATCCTGTATCCGGAATTGTGTTTTACGGACAATACTTACGAGTGCGTCACGGTTTCGGATGGAAAAGAGATCGAGGAAGAAACGGATTGGCAGGATCTGTTCCGGGCCGGCGGGGACGAGATCGTTATTAAGAGCCGTCTTGTCGAATGGATCGGGCAGAAGATTACAGGAAAATGCGGAGAGCCGGGCCGATAGAGGAACACGGATAAAGAAAGACGGGTAAAAAAACGGGCAAAGAAAGACCGATAAAGGAAAGACAGGTAAAGAGCGGGGAACAGATGGGTATGAGTGAACAGGAAAAGTTGTGCAACAGGCCTATAGGCGTCTTTGATTCGGGGGTAGGCGGCCTGACCGTGGCGAGGGAGATCATGCGCCAGCTCCCGAACGAGCGGATCGTGTATTTCGGCGATACGGCCCGTGTGCCGTACGGCAGCAAGTCCAAAGATACGGTGACGAAGTATTCCAGACAGATCGTTCGTTTCCTGCAGACACAGGACGTCAAGGCGATCGTGGCGGCGTGCAATACAGCCAGTGCATATGCGCTGGATGAACTGGAGCAGGAAACGGACGTCCCGATCATCGGTGTAGTCAAACCGGGCGCCAAAGCGGCGATCGAGGCGACACGGAACGGAAAGATCGGCGTGATCGCCACGGAAGCGACGGTGAGCAGCGGGATATACAACCGATACATAAAGGAAAATGACGAGAATGTAACGGTGCTCAGCAAGGCGTGTCCGCTTTTTGTGCCGCTGGTGGAAGAGGGGCTGTGGGAAGACCCGGTAACTGACGAGATAGCCGAGAGATATCTGACGGAACTGATCGACGTGGGCATCGATACGCTGATCCTGGGCTGTACGCATTATCCGATGATCCGCGCCGCCATCGGAAGGATCATGGGAGAGAGCGTAACGCTGGTCAATCCCGCTTATGAAACGGCGCGGGAGTTGAAGCAGCTTCTGCATGACAACGGACTGGAAAGCGGCCACAGACCGGGTCTGGGAACCGAACTGTATCGATTCTTTGTCAGCGATGCGGCGGATAAGTTCCAGAAATTTGCCAATTCCATCCTGACTTATGGAATCCTGTCGGCCAAGGTGATCGCGATCGACAAGTATTAAAAGACAGAGGAAACTTACATATGACACAGGAAGTATTGCTCACTCTTCAGGGGCTGCAGTTTGATCAGCGAGAGGAGGACGCCGACAAGATCGAAACGGTGACGGTCGGCGACTACTATAAACGAAACGGCAAACATTACGTGGTTTATGAGGAGATCACGGAAGGTTTTGAACAGCCTACCAAGAATCGGCTGAAATTTGATGGGGATATGCTGGAACTGTCGCGGCACGGGCTGATTAATATGCATATGGTATTTCAGGAAAAGAAAAAGAACCTGACCAATTATAATACGCCGTTCGGACAGATCCTTATCGGGATCGACACCAAAAAAATACGGATCGATGAAGGGGAGGACAGGATCGTTGTAGATGTGGATTATTCTCTGGACATCAACTATGAATTTCTGGCCGACTGCCATATCCGGATCGATATCTCTTCCAAAGAAAAAGGCAGCTTTTCTCTCGCTTAGCGGAACATACGAAACAGCTGCCTTTTGTATTGCGATAGGTAACGGCGCGGTATCGTGCCGTCTTTTATTTGATCGGTTTTGCACCGGCCTTTTCCTGAGCCCTCTCGACCCACTGTTTAAAGCGGCTCTTTTTCTTGGTTTCCGCTGCGAGCGGTTTGCCGTGCAGGCCTTTGACGTCCGTGATATAGATGCCGCTGACCGAAGCTTTTACTTCTTTCTTGATCGGTACGGAATCGAAGATCTTTTCATCACAGATCAACGACATCACCTGAGGTCCGACCTTGGCCTTGACAATAGGAAGTTTGGATCCGCGCAGCCATTTCGGGGTCTGGTCGATAACGGCTTGTGGAAGTCCTGCGTCGCGCAGCTTCATCCGCTTTTTGTCGATGATCAGCATGGAGAATGTCTGCTTCATGGCATCGATCTGGGCCTGCTGCTCATTCTGTTTCTTCTGCGCTTTTTTCCCAAGAAAATACAGTGCAATTATGGCAACGATCAAAACTGCCGCGATAACCAACAAAACGATTGCTACTTTACTCATTAGATTACCTCCGAAAGCATTTGCTGCATGTATTGCTTATTTTATCATTGATTCGCGCTTTAAGCAAGGAAATTTCTGATCATCCGTGAATTATCCATGAATTATCGGGCGAAACTCTTTAAACGCGGTACAAATTGTGGTACAATAAGCGCAGATTCAGCAATCTGCGCTGAGGGGACCAGAACGCGCAGTAAGAAAAGCAAAAGAGATATGAGGAGATTATGTATGAAAAAAAATATTGGCAGCTTTGCAGGGGGTAAAAAGAAACCGGCACTGGCATTGGCCGCGGCGGTATCAGTGCTTGCAACGGCGTGCGGCAGCAAGGAATATCTGAAGGACATCAAGGCGTCGGATTATGTGACGCTTGGAAACTATATCGGGATCGAAGCATCGGCCGAGGCCCCTGTAGTGGATGAAAACATAGTGGATTCCTATATTGCCCTGTATGTCCTTCCGATGTGCGAGGCGGAGGAAGTGAGCGGCAGGGCGGTCGAGGAAGGCGACACGGTGAATATAGATTTCGTCGGGTATTTGGATGGAGAAGCCTTTGAGGGCGGCTCCGGCTCAGACTATGAACTGACGATCGGAGCGCATCAGTTCATCGACGGTTTTGAGGACGGGCTGATCGGCGCTGATATCGGGGATCAGGTATCGCTTGATCTGACGTTTCCGGATCCGTATCCTGCCAATACCGATCTGTCCGGCGCGCCGGTGGTATTTGACGTTACGATAAACAGCATCAGCCGCAAGGAGATCACCGAGGAAGTCGTACAGTCATTAGGCATCGAAGGATGCAGCACGGAGGAAGAACTGCGGGATGCTCTGTACAATGCCTTTTACGAAAATGCGGTGCAGAACTATGAGAATACCATTGAAACAACGATGGTCGATACGATCATGGCCAACAGTACGTTCAAAGAGCCTCCCGCCGATATGGTGGACCGTTTCTATCAGTATATAGAAGAACTGGTCGGCGAACAGGCAGCCGCCCAGAATGTGACTCTGGAAGTCTATATGAAGAATTATTTCGGGATGGACAAGGAGGCGTATGAATCGGAGTTTAAGGATGAAGCGTTAAAAGAGGCGCAGCAGTATATCCTGTATCAGGCGATCGCCGATGCGGAAGGACTGAATCCTACCGACGAAGAACTTCAGGAACAGATCGATCTCCGGGTGGAAGCCGGTGATTATGAATCCGAAGAAGCCTATAAGGAAGAGAATGACGCGGAACTGCTCCGTGAGCAGCTGATGCGCGACAAGGTCATGGAGTTTATCAAAGAGAACGGCGTGATCGAAACGACCGAGGCCGTGGAAGATTGACGGCCGCCGGTGCGAAACAGAAAAACGATACGATCTAAGGGATAAAAAAGGAGCAGCAGACAATATGAGCAGTATGAATTTGACGGATATAAAAGACTTGTACCGCAATACCGATGCCTATATCGATAAAGAAATAACGGTAGGCGGATGGGTGCGGAGTATAAGAGATTCCAAGACTTTTGGGTTTATCGTCCTGAATGACGGAACTTTTTTTGAGCCTCTGCAGGTGGTGTACGATGATACGCTTGACAATTTCGACAGGATATCCAAACTGAATGTCGGTTCCGCGATCGTGGTCAGAGGCCGGATCGTGGCTACGCCTCAGGCGAAGCAGGCGTTTGAGATCCATGCGGCACAGATCGCGGTAGAGGGAGAATCTACGGCGGATTATCCGCTGCAGAAGAAGCGGCACAGCTTTGAATACCTGCGGACGATATCCCATCTGCGTCCGAGGACCAACACGTTTCAGGCTGTCTTCCGGGTGCGGTCCCTTATCGCTTATGCCATCCATACCTTTTTTCAGGAGAGAGGGTTTGTGTATGTGCATACCCCTATTATTACGGGCAGCGACTGCGAAGGGGCGGGCGAGATGTTTCAGGTGACGACGCTGAACCTTGACGATCTGCCGAAGACGGAGGACGGCAGGGTGGATTACACAAAGGATTTCTTTGGAAAATCGACCAATCTGACCGTCAGCGGACAGCTCAATGTGGAAACTTATGCATTTGCATTTAAAAATGTATACACGTTCGGCCCGACATTCCGGGCGGAAAATTCCAATACGACCAGACATGCGGCGGAGTTTTGGATGATCGAGCCGGAGATCGCTTTTGCCGATCTGACGGACGATATGATGCTGGCCGAAGCGATGTTGAAGCATGTGATCCGGTATGTTCTGGATCATGCGCCGGAGGAGATGAACTTTTTCAACCAGTTTGTGGACAAGGGATTGATCGAAAGACTGAACCATGTGCTCAATTCCGATTTTGCCCATGTGACCTATACGGACGCCGTCAGGATCTTAGAGCAGCATAATGATGAATTTGAGTATAAAGTGTCATGGGGATGCGATCTTCAGACAGAGCATGAACGGTATCTTACCGAACAGGAATTTAAACGGCCGGTTTTTGTGACGGATTATCCAAAGGAGATCAAGGCCTTCTATATGAAACTGAATCAGGACGGCAGGACCGTGGCGGCAATGGACTGTCTTGTGCCGGGGATCGGTGAGATCATCGGCGGCAGCCAGAGAGAGGATGATCTGAAGACGCTGGAAACGAGGATGGAAGAACTGGGGCTGAACAAGGAAGATTACCAGTTCTATCTGGACCTTCGGAAATACGGTTCGGTAAGACATTCGGGATTCGGTCTGGGATTTGAAAGATGTGTGATGTATCTGACCGGTATGAGTAATATCCGGGACGTCATACCTTTTCCGAGAACGGTCAATAATTGTGATCTGTAGAAGACCTGATTTACAGAAGATGAGGTGAGCGGGATGAAGAGGAGATATAAGCGGACGCTCTGTATTGCAGCATCTTTCATATGTTTTCTCTTAGTGGTAGATTCGGTATCGGCTACCACTATTTCTGATCTTCAGGAAGAAATGAAGAATCATCAAGCTCAGCTTGACGATGTGAACCAGCAGATATCCGACTATCAGGGCGAGCAGCAGGAAGTTCAGACGCAGATCGATAATCTGGACGAGGAGATGGTGGCGCTTCTGACGGATATTAATCTGATCGAGGAAGCCATCTCCGACAAGGAGGAGGATATTGCGGAGGCGCAGACCGCCTACGATGAAGCTCTGGCGGTTCAGCAGGAGCAGTATGAATCCATGAAAGTGCGCATCAAGTTTATGTATGAACGCGGAGAAGCCTCTTATCTGGAAATGTTTTTCGGCGCAACCAGCATGAGCGATATGATGAATAAGGCAAATTATGTGGAAGACCTGTATGAATACGACCGCAGCCTGCTGGAGGAATATAAGGCGACCGTTCAGAAAGTGTCGGAGCTTCAGGATACGCTGGAGGAAGAAAAGTCCGAACTGGAAACTTCCAAGACGGAACTTCAGGAAGAACAGTCCTATGTCGAGGAAGTTCTGGAACAGAAAAAGAAAGAGTACGAGAATTATAATGTAGTTTTGGCAAAAGCAAAACAGGAAGCGGCGGCGTATACGGCCAAGATCAAGCAGGAAACCGCGCAGATCAAAAAACTGGAGGAAGAGGAGCGCAGGCGTAAAGAGGAAGAAGAACGCAGGCGCAAGGAAGAAGAGGCGCGGAGGCTGGCGGAAGCTCAGGCAAATGCGCAAGCGGCGGACAGCGCGGAGGCCGGGGCCGAAAGCCAAACGGATCTGTCGGCGCAGCAGACTTCTTCGGAACCGGTACAGCAGCCGGCGCCGCAGCCGTCCTCCTCAGGCAGCAGCAAGGGGCAGCAGATCGCTGATTTTGCCTGCCAATACGTCGGATGTCCTTATGTGGCGGGCGGCACCAGTCTGACCAACGGCGCGGACTGTTCCGGCTTCGTGATGGCGGTCTATCAGGCGTTTGGCATCTCCCTGCCGCGGAGTTCCTATGCGCAGTCCGGCGCGGGAAGAGGCGTGTCTTACGCGGAGGCGCAGCCGGGAGATATCATATATTATGGCGGGCATGTGGGCATTTACATCGGGAATGGGCAGATCGTGCACGCGAGCACCGAGCGCACCGGCATCAAGATCACGTCCGCAACCTATCGAAGCATCATCACCGTGCGGAGGATCGTATAAAGCGCCGCCTCCACGGTTTGGTCAGATATGCGCACAGGTAATAGGAAAGAAGCGATACGCCGATCGATGCGGTGAAAAACACAGCCAGCGACTGCGCCAGGCTCCATACCGCGAAACAGCCGTAATGGACCAGTACATTTAACACGATCCAGTGATATAAGAATAAATGGTAGGACAGATCCGGTTTGATGTGAATGTCGCCCAACGCATAGGCCATGCCGATCGTTATAAACGGCAGGCAGATACTGGTGACGATGTCTGTATAATATCCGACCGCCTGTATGGGGCCGCATTTATACAGGATAAACAGGAGCAGCAGAACCAGCACCCATTTGTGGGGGGGGGTCAAAATAAACTTTTCACGGTAAATATAAAGAAAAACGCCGATATAAAACCAGAGTGCATACGGAAGGAAGAGCCGTTCCACGATCTTGGAAATGACATGTCCGAAATCCTGAAGATAACAGGCCCCCAGATTGCACATCAGGAGCAGGAAACCGACCGCTCCCCAGCCCCATAAGGACATTTTCTTGACCCTGCGGTATGTAAATGCAAGAACCACATACAGCTGTATCTCCGTAAAGACCGTCCACAGAGCGCCGTTGATGCTCCCGGTGGCGAAGCCTTTAAGCGCGGCGGGAGTGTTGGCTATTCCGATGATCTGCGTGCAAAGCCAGATCAGCATACCTTTATTGAAAATATCCTGCCCCAGACAAAACAAAACCAACAGATTTACGATCGTGCATAACCATAAGGGCGGGTAAATGCGCAGGATCCTCTTGCGGAAAAACTCCTTGACGGAAGAACTGTTCTCATAGGAGGCGGCAATCAAAAAACCGCTGAGTGTAAACAGGATCACAACTCCCGGAAACATGCGTACGATCTCCCGGCAGGCTGAATGTTTTCCGGGGATGGGCGCACTTTGATAGAAAAAGGCGTTAAAATGTAAAAGCATGACTTGGACGGCTGAAAAGATCCGCAAAACATCAAAAGCGTTTTTGTTCATTCTGTTCCTCCTGTTTTTGTGAGTCGCTGCAAATAGAATTATATGGCAGATAGAATGATATTGTAAATAGGATCTTAAAGACAGCATAATCCATTTTGTCCGTAAAAACAATAAATTGACGGAGGGAAAAATGAAATACGGAGAATCGGCATTTGACATATTATATCTGCTGCTGGGGATGCTGATGCTGCCGAAAACAGTCTGCTATATCCTGATGATCTGTACGTTTTACAGCGCTGCGGCCAAAGGAGAAACAGACTTGTAAGACGCTGCTTTTACGCGGTATTTGTAAAATTTGCATAATTTAATGAATTGTGTCATAATATAACCATATTGTTGTGTGCTATAGAGGGAGGACTTCATGGAAAAGAGGAGCAGAGGCGGCGGACTCAGGTGGACATTCTTAAAACTGAGTTTTTTACCTATTTTCGTGTTTACGTTGATCGTTACTTCTTTTGTTGCCGGCAGTTTCGCACGGACCCTGCGCCGAGAGGTGGAAAACGGGCTTGAGGATCTTAACAGCACGGTGTCTGCCGCTTATGATATGCTGTATCCAGGAGATTATACGGCGGTGGAAGACGAAACCGGCTTATATTTCTATAAGGGCGATCATCTGATCAATGATGATTACGCTGTTGTTGATGCGGTCAAAGAGAAAACCGGTGTAGAGATAACGCTCTCTTACCAGAATGAACGCGTGGTAACGACGCTTACGGATGAAAAAAACAACAGACTTGTAGGAACCAAGATCAACAATGTGATCACGCGGGAAGTGCTGAGCAGCCAAGAAGGGCATTTCTATCCGAAAGTATCGATAAACGGCGAGAATTATTTTGCGTATTATGCGCCGCTTGTTAATTCTGACGGAACGGGCGCCGGTATGCTGTTCGTTGCAAAACCGGCCAAAGAAGTGGACAAACTGGTGTGGAGATCCGTTTTTCCCATCATTTTGGCAGCGCTCGTTGTAGCGGCCCTGACGATTCTGATCGTCACTCTGTTTTCCAATAGATTCCTGCAGACGCTTATCAAGATCGAAGGGCTGCTGAAAAAGACTTCCGGCGGAGATCTGGCAGCCGAACTGGAGCAGGAAGTCCTTGACAGAGAGGACGAACTGGGCGACATGGGAAGATACGTCGTCCGTATGCAGGGCTCTTTAAGAGATTTGATCGAACTGGATCAGCTGACCGGATTATACAACAGAAGATATGTGCAGACAAAACTGGAGAAAGTCCAGAAAAGAAGTCTGGAATCCCATGTTCCCTTCTGCGTTGCCATCGGCGACATCGATTTTTTCAAACGCGTGAACGATACATATGGGCATGAATGTGGTGATGCAGTCCTTATGGATGTGTCCGCACGTATGAAAGAACTTATGAAAGGCAGAGGATTTGCTGCCCGCTGGGGCGGAGAGGAATTTCTGCTGATATTTGAAAGCTATCACCTTGAAATGGCGGCGGATTGTCTGGAAGACCTGCTGAATGTGATTCGGAGCAGGACGATCACATACGGAGATCAAAAGGTAAAAGTCACGATGACCTTCGGCGTAGTGGAAGGGAGCGATGACTTGCTCGACCATATTATCCGGGATGCGGATGAAAAACTGTATTACGGTAAGAATAACGGACGTAATCAGATCGTGCGGTAAAGGTGTTCTTTGAAGCGGGCGGATTCTTTCCGCTCGCTGCATGGAAGTCTTTTAAATTGGAAGTATCATATGGTATCTGAGCTGAAATTCGGGAGAAAAAAAGGTATAATTGTTTTCGCTCATCGATACTGTTAGTATATGCTTCTTGGAGTATAAAAGACTTCTTATCTTTCATTTTGTGTTTTCCTCATAAATAAATATTCCTTCGATGCTCATTCCAAAGTATTCTGCAATTTTGAACGCCAACAGAATAGAGGGGTTATATCTTTCATATTGAGATTTAGAAAAGAAGTGTTGACATGGATAATACAACTACATCGATCAAACATATAAGCGTGAATGATGGGTATAAATTTCGGCGTATTGCAGATGTCATGAACTGCTGCTTTGGGAAACATTATAAAGGGTGTCAAAAATCTTTTATGTATGTGGATGAAAGCCAGAAATATACAGTGTGGTTTCCGAAGATGACAATAAAGAAAAACGGCGTGTACAAAGTTCCGGCTAATGCTAAAGGGTGGCGGAATGTTTTGTCGGATGATGGCGGGATCATCATAGAAGAAAAGGAAAATGATTCCCGGTCCGGAACCGCTGACGGTAAAGGCGGGCTGCCCCGATATACGTTTGGATATTTTCCCAAAGAAGGCTATGTTTTTTTAGGCATTTTTCAAGTAGACAGGGACAGAACCCGGAAAGGGCATTGGGAATTTAGACGGGTCGCAGCGGAAGCTGATCTTTGCCGTTATCATGGGGAACACGGTTTTGATATGCCGGATGCTGTTTCCTTAAAGATAAATGAACAGGCAGACAGCGATTTGATAACTGAATTGAGAAATGGCGGCTTGGATGGCTTTGCGGAAGATTTTGCGTATTCCGGAAAACCGCGTAAAGTCAGAGCATTTACAATGAGAGATGGCGTAAAAATATATCCGAGGGACAGACAGGCGGCAGCCAATGCACTTGCTAAGGCTCATTTTCTGTGTGAGGCGGACAAAGACCATTTATCATTTATAAGAAAGAATTCCGATAAGCCGTATACGGAACCGCATCATCTGATTCCCCTGGCATTTCAGGATCGATTTGAAGTGTCGCTTGATGTGGAAGAAAATATCGTTTCGCTTTGCAGTAACTGTCATAATGAGATTCATTATGGCGCAGATGCGGATAAACTGATTGAAAAGCTGTTTGCGGAACGATGCAGCGATTTAAAGCGGGCGGGGATAGATATTTTCCTGCAGGATGTGTTGGCGATGTATGGATATGATCGCTAGATACAGTCCGGGCCGACAGAATATAATGTTAAGTATGCTCTTATAAAAGCACTGTATTGTTGGCACAGGATTAGCTGAGATGTATCAGGACTATATTGACGGCAGAAAAGAACTGCGGGAGATTAATATGGCGTTTGGGGCAAGATGCATTTTAGGATCATGCATACAACTATACGTTGTTTGCTTCATTAAAAAATCCCTATACGAGTAATTTTAAAAATACAGCTTAATGTTGTGAAATAATAAAAAAAACAACAAACCCACAAGAGGATAAGCTGTATGAAAGAATTGCGCGAGCTGCTCAGGGATCTGCGGGAAGACCATGACCTGAAACAGAAAGAAGTCGCCCGCTATCTGAATGTTTCACAGCAGACATACTCAAACTATGAGAGAGGGCACCGGGATATACCGGTATGTGTGGTCGTGGAACTGGCAAAGTACTATAAAGTCAGCACGGACTACCTGCTGGGTGTGGAAACGGACTATCTGGGGAGCACGAATCTTAAGAAGCCGTATCTGGATAATATTACACTTCACGATGTCCTGTATGACATTCAGAGATTAAGACGTGATAACAGGAAAGATCTGGTCAGATATATCAGTTACCTGAAGGCCGTACCGCATTACGAAGCGGAAGAGCGAAAACGCCGGACGGCAGACAGGAAAAAGCAGGAGGGAAAGAAGTAGGACGCAGACCGTCTTTTTTTGGAAAGCGGGAAAAGCCCTGGTCGGCGCAGACGCAGAAAGATTACAGATCTAGTTATATATAAAAGGCATAAGCTTTCAGAACGGTTCATACAATGTAAAAAAGTGTTCTGAGGGGTTTCCTTTGAAAGATTATATTGAAGAACGTGCAATCCAGATTGCCAATTATATCGTTGAGAATAATGCTACGGTCAGACAGACGGCGAAGGAATTTGGGATCAGCAAAAGCACGGTACATACGGTCGTAACAAAATAGAACGATTCGAGGGGAAAGTGGTGTGGGTAATAAGGTAAATATTGCGGATTGCAGGTGAAAGCGATTGTATAAGATGTGTAAGGGCATCGGCGAAACGAAAAGGGTTTCTCGGTGCTCTTTTTATTTATGTGGGCAATGAGCCAAGCTGACAAACCTGCTTGTCAATTTAGCGAATGTCGTGATAATGAGTGAAACTTGCAAAGTGCGTTTCATCTCGTTGCGGAATGTGTGGGTTAAGGGTATAATAAAACTAAGTATAATAAAATAGAAGTATAAACGGTATGGTTTCGGAGGTGTTCTTTGATGTTGCCTGAAAGTATGAGAGAAGAACTGATACGGGGATTGACAGATATTTTTCAAAATAATATATCTATGATTATTCTGTATGGATCGGTGGCCAGAAATGAGGCGACGGACGAGAGTGATGTTGATGTCGCGATTATTGTAAAAGATCAGATGGATAAGGATACAAAAAGCCGGTTTGTCAACTGGGTCGCAGACATGGATATTCGTTATGAGAGGGTATTTTCCATTGTAGATATACAGGAAAGCAATATGATGAAATGGGAGAAGGTTTTGCCGTTTTATCAGAATATCCGCAGGGAGGGGATCGTTTTATGGAAGGCAGCCTGAAAGAACTGGCAGAGTGATCGCCTTTTTTGCCAAAGAATATTTAAAAACAGAAGTTCTGGATAGAGGACTGGCGGCAATCATTAAAGACAGTTCGCTCTGCAGAGAAAAATCGGATTATGATGATTTTTATGCGGCAGAAAAGCAGAGGCAGAAGAACAGCTGAGAAATGCACAATATTTTGTGCAGAAGATTGAAGGATATGTGGGGGGGGGTAAAAAAAGAGTTATCTTGTAAAAAAAGGTTGAAAGTGTCTATGGTTTGTTGTAATATTAAAACGATATTTGTAGATACATTATGGATAATAAGGAATTATCCGCTAGAAACAGGTGAGAATTATGAATAAAACATGGAAACTATTTGAGAGTGTAGCCTATGAGTATGTTTCACAGTTGTATAAAAAAACTATAAAAAGTGAACATACCGTAGATTCGCATGATTCAGGATATGATGGCATATGGATCATTCCTTCTGACAATAAAGCACTATATAGAAAAATAATGATGGAAGCCAAATACAGGGAATCACAATCTTCATTACCATTAAGTGATTGTGCAAAGGCGATTATTATTGCTTTTAATTCTTCTGCTAATAAATTGTATATTGCTACTAATATAGAATTAGCACCACAAACAAAAAAAGAAATTGAAAATTTCAATAAGCGAACAGAATTAGCAATCGTAAGCGTAGATAATATAAAACTCAAGGATTATATTCATAATAATAAATCATATTTAATAAAAGCCTGCAAGACAAACGAATCTTGCCTGTCTAATTTAGAAAGTAAAATTATCTCTCTGGATGCACATGAAATTCACCAATCAAACAATACCATAACAAAAGACACTTGTTTACTTGATGCTCAAAGGAAGGAACTTATATCAAATATAGTGAATGAAGTCCTTATTTCAAATAACAAAATTATTATTTCTGGCACAGAGGGAATTGGGAAAAGCGTTCTGATTGATAAGATATGTGATGAATTACAGAAAAAGAAATTTGATACACAAAAAATTAATTTGAGTTTATGTACTAGTTCCAGAATATTATATTTAAAAGTTTTAGAAGCAGTTTGGGGTGTTTCTTTAGATGCCGTTTTAGAAGATATAAATTTAAATATGTATATTGACAGATTAATAGCGATAAATGGAGATTGTGTTGATGCAGATATCTCAAATGCTGTTAAGCATATTTTGGTAATGGATACTTATGAGTATGAAGGAGCAAATGATATTTATCGTCATTATCTGCTCAAATATTTGAATGCCATATTACAAGATAAAAGCGATTTTTTTCATTTAGCGATTTTTTTTGAAAATGTGGATTCACTTACCATAGAATGTGTAGATTTTCTCTTAGAACTTATTGAACAAATGAGAAAAAATGGAATACGGATTCTGCTTGAACTCAGAAAACCGTTTATTCTGGCGGATGATATTAAATGTTCCAATGATTATTACAAGATAATCAAGAAAAATACACTTGTATATTCTGTAGAGCCATTATCTGAAGATGTGATATATAAACTTATTAGAAAACACATAAAAATGGATAAGGATTCTTGTAAACAATTCGGTGATATGCTAGAAAACAATCCACTTAAAATTAAAAACGCATTAGAGTATCTTAAACAGATTTCAGTAAATGTTAGGGAATTGAAGAAAATGTCTAATGAGGAACGCGAAATTTTTTGGAATGATCAAGGTATTGATGCCAATAGAGAAGCAGTTTCTCTGATTTCAAAATACAGAACCAATTCTTTAATTTCAGAATTGCTAGAAATGACATTGCTTTTAAACGGTGAAATTCCTTATATATTATTAAGCGATTATTGGGGAACGCATACAGATGAAATATATGAGATTGCCATTGATAGTAGGTTGTTTAAGCTTAAAGATAATAATCTTCAGTGTTCCCATTTGCGGCTTTTATCAGCAATAAAAGCAACATCGCAACCATTGGAACAAATGAAAGCAGCACAAAAATTATTGCCCATTATACAAGAAAAAAATGATGCCAAGTATCCATTTATCCAGTTAGAATTACTATATATATTAGAACAAGATAATAATATTGGTGATTATACAATGTATGTTATGTCGCTGTATGAAGACTCGCAACAATATAAACAATCAATAGCAGTTGGTAAAAAATATATTGAAAAAGTAAATAATAAAAGGATACTTTCAACTAGCGAAAAAAGTATGAAAGTTCATGTTTTGATAAAAATCTTACATTGTATATATGAACTTCATGCAGATAATGAAAAGGAATATGAATATTTTTATCAACTAGCAAAAGAGTCAATTATATTACACGCTCCTGATTATACATCCTGCAAGGAATGGTATGATTATTCTTTATTTACATGGCATAAAAAATTTATAGCAGGATTGTTTGATGACGCGTATCGGATTAGTAAAGAACTATATGATAATTTGCCAAATATATTTTGTATTTTTAATTTGAACGATGATATTGTAGGGCGTATATATTCTGCACATGGTTTATCTTTAAAAATGCTTGAAGGAGGGAATGCCGCCACAAATTTTTTTAAAGAAGGAATTGAAAAATATCCTGAGTCATACAACGCTCGCGCCGCCTATTTATCGCAGGAAGGAAATCGCCTACTTAAAGAAAAACCATTAGAAGCAGTAAAAAAATATAGTGAACTTTTAGATATTGTAAAAGGGAAAGCCTATCCATTTTTGGAAATTATACATACAAGAATTGATATTGCTATGTCCAATTTCTTAGCACAAGAATATGACATTGCAAAAATATGGGCGGAGGAAAGCTTGAGCATTGCCTCTACACTAGGTATTCATATTCAAATGGGAAGGGCGTTAAATATATTAGGTTGCTGTAAAGTGGCTAATGGCAAATATATAGAGGGGTTGAATCTTTTTAAAGAAAGTGATTTTTATTTGGAACTTTCAAAAGCCGCTATTTATAGATGGAGAGTCCTACTGAACCAAGCAAGTGTATTATTAGACCAAGGCGATAAAAAGAAAGCAAAAGCCCTGATTCTACAGGTTGTAAATATCTTGTTGCCTGATTTTACCAAGAAAATAAAATCAGACAACATATCAGTGCCTTATCAGAGTTTATTATTAATATTAATGTATTTACATGAGTTAGAAGGGGATGTAGAAAGCATTTTAATCCGGCTTGAAAGTATTTCAATACGGGATGATTTTAACCAACTTTGTCAGGCAATAAATTGGAAAAAATGCTTTCAGAATAAGGTTAAATACTGTAACGGCATAGTATTAGTAACTGGCTGATTATTGGAAGATCTGCAACAAGATGTTACTTCTCTTTTTTAATGATGTGGAAATAGGGTTTAAACGTGCTGCTTCTGATACCAATTCTTTGCAAATACCTAAAAGGAGCCATCCTCCAAGTATTGAGTTCGAAATATGCAAATTAGGCACTGATTTAAGTATATTTTCCCATAAATTTATTGATTCTTTTGAAACATAGTTTTTTACTACAAAAGCAAGAAGAAAGTCGGCATAATCAATTCCAGGCCAACCTGGGTGAAGTTTTTCGTTATCCAATAAAATAACCTGCGGATTGAAAATAAGATTTTTGTAATCGAATCCACCATGATTTAATACTGGTTGCAAATTAGATTCTTCCAACGCGAGCGTGTTTGCTGCATGAAATGCTTTTGGATATATTGACATAATAAGCTCCTGCTGTACTGTGGATAAAAGGTTGTAATAATGGTTCCAACGCAATAATTCTACTCGGAGAGAATAATCATTATAATAATATTGCCATGGATAATTAGAGGATACTATTTTTTTGTAAAAATTATCAATTTTTTGATAATTTGTTTCTTGCTGTATTAGTTTATTTAGATGTTGCATGTATTGGGGGTTAGAAAGAGGATTACTCTCATAAAAATTATTTATCGCATGTAGAGCATAAGTTAATTGCTGATCTAAAGGAATATCCATGTTCTCATATTTCTCCCTAATGAGTGCATGTCTTGGCTCGTGCTTTCCTAGCAGCGTTGGAATTCCGTGAAATGCAGTTGCTCCAAGTTCGGCACGGTAACGCTTTAAGGAACTAATAACTAGTGGTTGTTCTTTTTCTTCTGACCAAAGGGAAGAGTAATTCATTCGGTCATAGGGCATTTTTATAAAGTAATTTCTCTCAGAACATTCTACAGTCCAACTTGCAGAAGAACTATTTGAGCAATTCACAATGGAAATAACATCTGTAATTCCGTTGTCATGCATAATCTGTAAAATATCAGATTTATCAACCAAATACATATTAAATGGATAAGTTAATGGTATTCTGAAATTAGGATTTAATTCAGGCTTTTTATGAGAGTCTTCCTTAAATGCATTGCCTTCAATTGCAGCTACATAGGCAGCTAAATGTTTATTTCTAAAGTTCCAGTTCCTTAAAGTGTCTAACCCAGTCTGACGGGCTTGTTGCCCCATACAGTTTGATAGGTAAGGTTGTTTTATAAAATGTTCCATTCGTACTTCGAGTGTAGAAATGTCACCGTACGGAATCAAAAAACCATTAATCCAATTATGAATAACATCTAGTGCAAATCCATTAGGGGTCGCTAAAACAGGTATTCCTTCACACATTGCTTCTACTGCGACACGTCCGCCCGGCTCATATTTTGAATGTGTTATTAATGCCAATGTTTTACTATAAATAGTGCTAATACCATTTTCATCTAAAAATCCCCACCATATAATTTGTCTGTTATTCTCTAATCTTGATAGTTCTCGTTCTGATATTCCGAGCTGAAAACGGATATTTTCTATATCTGCGGGGCTCCCTCCAATTATCCATAGAGGCGGACACGATTTATGGTATTTTTGTTGAAGATGATACCATGCCTGCACAATATATGATATCCCCTTATCTATACTAAGTCTACCTGTATATGTAAATACTTGCTTTTTCCACCATTCCCCGGTGGTTATTTCTGTTTGGAGATAAGGAGAAAAATAAATGGATTCAACTTTATAATGGATACCTGATTTACGCGGCGAACCAAAAGAATCATGTGACGCAGATATAAAAGCCGGATGGATATATTGTCCTGCGACAACAACTTTTGAAGGTTGTATTTCATAATACTTGCAAATTTCGGCCTTTTCACTTTCTGCTACACATAAAATAATAGAAGCATGAGTAAATACTTGTGTTTCAATCTCAATACGATGTGGGGCGGTTCCGATGGCACCATGCTCATTCCTTCCTTTTCCATTCGAAATTACGCTATGTACATATGGAATATTCCATAGATTTGATAAGCGCATTGCCAAATGTCCAGAATTCCAATATACACTATGAATAATATCTGGAATAAATTTTAATTCATTTAATTTATCAAGGACTTGAAGAAAGGTAACTTCATGTAATTCATACAAGTCACGTTTATCAAAATTTTCAAAAATGCCGAGTGTAAGCCGTAAAATACGACAGAATGGTGATATTTGTTCGACAGTTTCCTCATTTGGATATACTTTTCTTGTTATTAAAATTACATTATAATCAGTATCATATAATTCTGTTAAAAGTTCTCTCATATAAGTGTGCGTGCCACCCCACTCACCAACTCCGGGCGGCATTGAAGGATCTGCATGCAGAGAAATGATTAAAAGATTTTTCATATGCTCCTCCCATATAAATCTTAATTCCAACGGATAATTCCTTATTATCCATCAAAAACACCAGGCAGCAATCCCCAACGAAATTGCTGCCCGCTCACCTTATATCTTAAAACGGTTCCTCGGATGTCTGGTCGCAAGGATATCCCGCTGCTTTGCCGTTGCGACATGCGTATAGATTTCCGTGATATTGATCGAACTGTGTCCCAACATCTCCTGAATATACCTTATATCCACATCCGCTTCCAACAGAGAAGTGGCAAAAGTATGACGGAACATGTGAGGGGTGATGTGCTGTTCTATGCCGGAAAGAGCGGCGTATTTGTTTATCATCCGCCGGACTGACTGGTCGGAAAATACGCTGCCGTCCTGATTGACGAAGAAATGGCCGGAGTTGTGGATCGGCCGGGCATACATTTCCTGGTATTTTTGTAAAGTCTGGATGACAGAGGCGTTCCCGATCTGGATCATACGTTGTTTAGAGCCTTTTCCATGGATCAGGATAGTATATTCGTAGAGATTCACATCCTGAAGCCGCAGAGAGCACAGCTCTGAAATCCTCATTCCGGTTGCAAAGAGCGTTTCTATGACAGCGGCATCTCTCAGAGCGTTTTTCCTTTGATAGGGCGTGGGAGCCGTAAGCTGTTGGCTGTATATGGTGGATAATAAAGCTTCAACAATGGGAAGCGGTATGGTTTTGGGTAAGACGGAAGGCTCCCGGAATTTGATTTGGATTTTGTTGAATGGATTTATTGTGATCAGATCTTTGTATTCGAGATAGTGGAAGAAAGCTTTGAGAGATGCGATCTTTCTTTTTACTGTTTTAGACTTGTAGTTTTGGTGCAGGTGTGCAATAAAATTTTCTAAATCGCCGGGGCTGATTGTTTGGGCGTCGTTTTTAGTGACTTGACCGGCGAACTGCCTTAGATCGATCTGGTATGCTTTCAGTGTTTTGAGATCAAGTCTTCTGTGGATCTGGCAGAAATGCAGGTAGTCGGATATTTGCGATTGTAGTGTGTTCATAAGTTTCTCCTTTGTGATTGTTAAATATAGTGTCAGAAAGAATTTTATATCAATGTTCTGAGAAAAAGTACAATATTTTCTTACTGCATATCACGCTGTAAATTCGCATGTTAATTTCCTTGCTATTTATATTCGAACCGCATATACTATAATGTAAAGGAGATGAAGACTATGCCAAACATTAAGCCTATATCGGATTTGCGAAATTATACGGAAGTGCTGAAAGAAGTGAAAAAAGATCAGCCGGTATATCTGACACGAAATGGAAGGGGCGCATACGCCATTGTAGAGATAGGGGAATTGGACAGGCTGAAAGCCGCGCTGCAGCTCATGGCGAAATTGGAGGAAGGAGAGCAGTCAGCCAGAGAGCAAGGTTGGTTGGCGGCAGAGGAAGCGGAGGCTGCATTGGGGTTATAGTATGCCAAAGTTAAAATATGCACCAAAAGCATTAGAGGATCTGCAGGAAATCAAAAGATATGTGACAGATCAGTTCAGGGAAGAAAGAGCGAAAGTATGCCTTCGGGATATCCTGTCAACTATCAAGCAGTTGGAAATGTTCCCTGATGAGGGACTTGATTTGGGGAATACGATAGAATATCCGACGGATTACCGTTATCTGGCAGTCAAGCCGGATTATGTTTTTTATCGAATGGAAAATGAAATCGTGAAGATTGTCCGTGTTTTGAACGGAAAACAGGATTTTATGCAGATATTGTTTGGAATCAGCAGCGTTTCAGAAGAGGGAGAACAATACCGGGATGGAGAGGAAGGATTTTAATTTTTCCATAAGTGCAGATCCGGCAATCCTGCATATGAGTATATCGCGTTACATTTCATGAAATAATTTTGTGTTGTTAATATAACGAGGGAAAGATTATGGGCTATTTGATCAATGAAACGACAAGAGAGGAACGGGAACGGATCGTCAGGGACTCTCTTGGAAATATTGAAGCTAATTGTGACGGCTGCATGGCAGGACTGGCTGAGATGTATCAGGATTATATTGAAGGCAGGAAAGAACTGCGGGAGATCAATATGGCGTTTCATGCAAGGTACGTTCGGGAAGAAGACGCGCCTGAAAAAGGCGGGTGCGGTTATCTGTAGTAGAAAATTTATATATTAAATAAAAACAGTACGAAGGTTTATTTCATTTCACTGATCAATTCATAAACAAGTCTTTTCTGATGGTCGGTCAGAGAGATCCAACGATCAAACAAATCCTGCTGCTCTTTGTTCAACTGAACAGTATGGCTGTTTTCTGTAAAAAACTGTGCCAGAGTGATTCCGAATGCATTGCAGATTGCTTCTAAAGTAGAGATAGATGGAACAGTGTTTCTGCGGTGGATATTGGCGATGGTGGACGAAGAAAGACCGGACTCCGCAGATAATTTATAATCTGACCAATTACGCTCTTTCATTAACATATCAATTCGTTTTATCACATCCATTGGAAAACCTCCATTTTGTATTCATTATATTGCTCATAAGAACAATAAAATAGAACTCAAATGTAATAAATATATTGCTCAAATGAATAAATGGTGATAATATGATAAATGAAAGTAAACCCTCAAGCAGAAATCAGAGAAAAACGGGTTTGCATGAAGGCATTGTGATAAATATCAATGGTTGAATAGTTTGCGATTGGGAGGTTATGCAAAATGGGTAAGGAAAAAACAGATAATCTTAAAACAGGATATCCGTCTATTGACAAGCCATGGCTGAAATACTATCCAACAGAATCAATCAATGCAGAATTACCACAGGGCAGTATATATGATGTCATATGGAATAATAATCAGGATAATCTTGAACGTTGCGCAATTAAATATTATAAAAATCAAATTACCTATAGAAATCTTTTTGACCATATAGATAGTGTGGCTGCCGCCCTTATTAATTTACAAATTAAAAGGGGAGATATAGTAACTATATGTATGCTAAATAGTCCGGAAACAATTTTTCTGATCTATGCGTTAAATAAAATTGGTGCAATTGCGAATTTGATTTCTGGATTAGATAGTGATAAGGAGATTATTGAACATATAGGCAATGCTACTTCTCAGGTGCTTTTTACAATAGATTTGTTTGCCGAGAGAATCAAATCCATTATTGATCGGACATCATTGAGGACAATTGTTGTTTCAAACTTGACGCAGACAATGTCAGTACCAATTAAATTTGCAGCAAGGACATTTAAAAAGATGAGCCCTAAAAGATTGCCTAAAGATGAAAGATTCGTAAGCTGGGAGAATTTTATATCCCATAAAAATAATACGGCGATTAATTGGGTTGGCAATTCTGAAGATGCAGCTGTTATTTGCTATACGGGAGGAACAACAGGAGGTTCTAAAGGAGTCGTATTGTCGAATAGAAGTATTATTGCAGTAGCGCAACAATATATATGGAGAGGCAAAAAAGTAAGCAGGGATTCTCATTGGGTTAATATTTTACCCTCTTTTATTGCTTATGGCATCACGTGTTCTATTCAAATACCGTTGATGATAGGAATGACGATGGATTTACATATTGTAGGTTCCGCAAAGATCGGAGAGTTGCTTAAATCCAAGCCGCAATATATCGTATATGGACCGGCGTTTTGGGAAGCATTTGTTGATGAAAATAGCAATATGAACTTATCATTTTTGATAGCAGCAGTATCGGGCGGTGACAGACTTCCTGGGGCGGTAGAGGAAAAAATCAATAAATATTTGTTATCGCATGGATGTAAATCTCCTATTTTAAACGGCTATGGTATGACAGAAGTAGGTGCGGCGGTTTCGGCTAACTTTTTGGGAGCCTATCAATTTGGCAGCGTGGGGATTCCCTTTGTAAAAACAATTATTTCGGCTTTTGATGTGGAAACCGGGGAAGAATTGCCGGTTGGTGCGGAAGGAGAATTGTGTATACATACTCCATCTATGATGACAGAATATATCAACGATCCGGAAGAAACAAAATCAATTATGCGGAAACATTCTGACGGAAAGGTATGGATTCATTCAGGTGACCTTGGTTATGTCGATAAAAATGGATTCGTGTACATAAGCGGGCGATTAAAAAGATATATGCTCATTAAATATAATAACATATATAAAAAGGTTTTTAGTTTAGATATAGAGAAAGTTTTGCTTACACACTCGGCGGTTAACAATTGTGCAGTTGTTCCGATGGAGGATGAAACGGCAGAACAAGTGCCGAGAGCATTTATTATATTAAAAGAGAACGTAAAACTGACAGATAATCTTGTTGATGATATAAAAAGCTATTGTGAGAGGCATCTGGATAGCATATATTGTCCTAAGAAATATGAGTTTGTTGAACATTTTCCATTGACTAAAATCGGTAAAGTAGATTATAAAGCATTAGAAAAAGAATAAGAAAGTTGTATTGATGATGCTTGTGGTTGGCGGATCAGTTCAAAACCAATCCGATAACGGCAAAAATGATATATTAAAGTTTTATAGTATTTTCTAAAGTGGCGTAAATAAAGAAGTGCCTATTTCGGAGTGGATCTTGCTGCAAGAAGTAGGAAGAGTAACTCATTGTAAATTTTTTTGAAAAGGGATTAGGGAATCCCTTAATGCAAGTCAATTGCCCTAGCTTTTTGCGGAAGGAAAAGCTGGGGTAATTCTGCGTGTGGATATCCATAGGCAGCGCTTGCTATTCCGAAAAACGGAATACATGTGGGTTTAGTCTGCATAGGAAGGCTGCCATTTAAAACTAATAGGGGCATTGCTGCCTATACTGACAAAAAATTGAAAAAATTTAGTAAATAGGTAGATTTTTTGCATATTTAGCATTTACTATATTAATGGGGATGAAGAAAATGTGTCCCTAAAAAATACAGATCATATGTCTTGATTGTCCTTTTTGTACGTTTATATGGATTGTTAAAAAGATTAATAATTTCAGGATGATTTTCATAAGGTGGACAAAGATTATAAAGGCAGGGAGGTTAGAATCACTGTATGATGAAGTGAAAGAAAGTAAAGTCCTCGGTTGAGTCCGGGGATTTTTTGTCTGATTATTTTGTGAAAAACATATTTCTACGATCAAATTCAAATAAGCGGGAAAATATGAGAAAAAATCTCAAATATTGTTTACAAAATTAAAAAATGGTATATAATATAAAAGTATAAAGTGGAGGTTGATGATATGCTAAGTCAATTTACTGTTAAAAACTATAAAAGTATCCGTGATGAGATTACATTTGATATGCAGGCAGCAGCTATTTCGGAGCATAACGATAAAATCATTAAAGATGAGAATGGGGAATTGTTTCTGCCCGTAGCGGTTATCTATGGGCCAAACGGCGGAGGAAAATCTAATGTTCTTGAAGCAATTCACACATTGGCCTCTAAAATTCTGCGCCCTCTTTGTGCGACCTGCGATAAAAGCGACTGCGCATACAAGGCCAGGAAAATTCCTGTAGAACCATTTGCTTTTACAGAAGAAAATAGAAATATGCCTACAGAGTTTGAAATTTTCTTTCGGACACAGGCAGCGGAATATCGTTATATTCTTCATATTCAGAAAGACACTGTGATTTATGAAAGCCTTGATAGAGTGAAAATGGAAACAGGACGGCGCTCGGCATTGTTTGTTCGTGAAAAAAATAAAATAGATTTGAAAGGTACATTTGTCAAATTTAAGATTAGTGAAGATCTGTCGGAAACTTTGCCATTATTGTCATATCTTGGGATTACTTATAAAAAGAACGAAATAGTGAATGATGTGCTGAATTGGTTTGAAGAATCCATAGACTTTTTAAATTATGGAAATCCTTATCAGGAAATGAGAACAGCAATAGCAAAATCTGATAAAATCAAAGAATTAGTGCTGAAAATGATCCGGGAAATGGACTTGGATATTGAAGATTTCCGTGTTGAAGAAAAGGACGAGGATACGCTGGAGGTGTATACAAAACATATTGTGAATGGAGAGAGTACAGAACTTACTTTATCCGAGGAGTCCAGCGGAACAAAAAAGCTATTTGGACTTTTGCCTTATATAGTGAGTAGCCTGATTTATGGAACAACATTGATAATTGACGAACTTGACGCAAAAATTCATCCATTATTGTTGAAACACATTATTGAACTGTATACGGACATGAATGTAAATAAAGAAAAGGGTCAATTGATTTTTACCTCCCATGATCTGTCAACCATGAACAATGAAGTTTATCGAAGGGATGAAATCTGGTTTGTGGCAAAGGGGAGGGATCAAAACACCAAGTTATATTCATTAGTAGAGTTTAAGGATGGCAATGGCGTGTCAATCCGCAAGGATGCAAAATATGATAAACAGTATCTTGAGGGGAAATATGGCGCAGACCCGTATCTGCAAAGGATTATAGATTGGGGGACAGTCAATGCCTAAAAAAGCTGGTATGGAAAAGTGGAAGAAAGAGCGGCGGAAACATTATTTGGAACTCAAAGAGTATCGGTATTATATCTTCTGTGAAGGTAAACAAACGGAACCCCAATATTTCGCCGGCTTTAAACGGTTGATTGAGGACAACCCTATTTACAAAGATATGGTTTTGATAGAGATTGAACCTTGCGCTGCAGAAACCATGCGCGTCATAGGAATGGCGGAAAGATATGTTAAAGAGAATAACATACAAAAGGGTCAGATCTGGTGTGTGTATGATAAGGACAGTTTTCCGACAGAGCATTTTAATGGTGTTGTGGAACGAGCTGATTTGTTAAATAAGGATAACTCAGAATTACAATATCATGCAGCGTGGAGCAATGAGTGTATCGAGTTTTGGTTTATCCTACATTTTGCATATTATACCGCTGATAATCACCGAACAGAGTACATAGATTTTTTAAACAATAAGTTTCAGGAATTGGGATTAGGAAAATATCAGAAAAATATGCCAAATCTTTTTGAAATACTAATGGAAAAAGGTAATCCGAAGTTGGCAATACGATATGCAAAGCGAATTATTAAAGATGGAGAAGGTAAATTGCCAGCGGAAATTGCACCGGGGACAAAGGTGTACGAGTTGGTAGAGGAACTGGCGAAGTATTTGCCAGAGGAAATGAGGAATGTATTCATAATAAATAATCATTTAGATTATAAAGCATTAGAAAAAGAATAAGAATAAGAAAGTTGTATTGATGATGCTTGTGGCTAGCGGACCAGTTCAAAATCAATCCGATAACGGCAAATAAGGGATTATCTGATATTGACGGATGAAACTGCGGGTTATTATTGTTACGAAAGGTGGAGAGAAAGCTGCGGGAGATGGCGGAGTAATATAACAAATTTTGATTATATAGTATTGGAACTTAGGGTAGAATAATGGTATAGAGTTGATTTTGAACAGTTATGGCGCAGTCGTAGGAACTGCTTATGAAGATTGGAAAGGAAACCGGCAGAATATGCGCTACAGCATTGATGAGATAAAAAACAGAACTACACCTATCGCAAAGGCATATGGGATTGGGCGGATGAGCCTTTTTGGCTCTTATGCCCGTGGGGAAGCGAACGATGACAGCGATGTGGATCTGTATATAGAGCGTGGCAAGCTGAAAAGCTTGTTGCAGTATTTTGCATTTGTCGATGAATTGGAAGATGCCTTGGAGTGCCATGTGGATGTTGTCACAACAGGGATCGAGGACAAGCAGTTTTTGTCAGGGATTATGCAAGAGGGAGTGCTTTTGTATGAAGAGTGAGGATATTGTGATCATTAAGAAAATGATTAAATACTGAAATGATATTCATACTCTTATGGTTCGGTTTGACAAAGATTTTGAACTGTATAAAAAGGATCTTTCTTTTCAATATGCCTGTAATATGTGCATTATTTAGATTGGAGAGCTGGCCAATAGATTATCGGATGAAGTCAAAGAAGCCAATAAAGATATTCCGTGGCGTGCGATCAAGGGGATGAGAAATCTGCATGCACATGATTATGAAAATGTTGATCTGGAGATTGTGTGGAATACCCTGGCGGAGGATATTCAGGCATTAAAAGAAACATTAGAAAAGCTGTTGCTATAATTGGGGCTTGAAACTATAAAACACAAAAATGTATATCGGTAATTGCCGCAAACTGTTTTTGTCAACAGGACTACATAAATAGTACGAATGAAAGAACGAGCAGAAATGCAGTACCATAGCCTTATGAAAAAAGGCAGACAGGATAAAGTAAACGTTCCAAGATACATTTTAAGATTATGCATACAACCATACGTTGTTTGCTTCATTAAAAAATCCCTATACGAGTAATTTTAAAAATACAGCCCAATGTTGTGAAATAATAAAAAAAACAACAAACCCACAAGAGGATAAGCTGTATGAAAGAATTGCGCGAACTGCTCAGGGATCTGCGGGAAGACCATGACCTGAAACAGAAAGAAGTCGCCCGCTATCTGAATGTTTCACAGCAGACATACTCAAACTATGAGAGAGGGCACCGGGATATACCGGTATGTGTGGTCGTGGAACTGGCAAAGTACTATAAAGTCAGCACGGACTACCTGCTGGGTGTGGAAACGGACTATCTGGGGAGCACGAATCTTAAGAAGCCGTATCTGGATAATATTACACTTCACGATGTCCTGTATGACATTCAGAGATTAAGACGTGATAACAGGAAAGATCTGGTCAGATATATCAGTTACCTGAAGGCCGTACCGCATTACGAAGCGGAAGAGCGAAAACGCCGGACGGCAGACAGGAAAAAGCAGGAGGGAAAGAAGTAGGACGCAGACCGTCTTTTTTTGGAAAGCGGGAAAAGCCCTGGTCGGCGCAGACGCAGAAAGATTACAGATCTAGTTATATATAAAAGGCATAAGCTTTCAGAACGGTTCATACAATGTAAAAAAGTGTTCTGAGGGGTTTCCTTTGAAAGATTATATTGAAGAACGTGCAATCCAGATTGCCAATTATATTGTTGAGAATAATGCTACGGTCAGACAGACGGCGAAGGAATTTGGGATAAGCAAAAGCACGGTACATAAAGACGTAACCGACCGTCTGTCCCAGATAAATCCAGCGCTTGCGGTGGAAGCAAGGAAAGTTCTTGACATCAATAAATCGGAAAGGCACATTCGGGGAGGTCTGGCAACAAGAGAGAAATATCTGCACCAACATACCTGTTGAAGCAATACGAAAAAATGTGATTTGTTACGCAATAAAAATCTGTTTTTGAGGGCGGATATCTGAAAGATCCGCCCTGCCGTTTTCCTGCTTCTTCTGCCGTCTGCGATGCGGAATGGAAGTCAGTCGGCCGCATATGTTATTGTTCTTTTTGTTTGCTGTTCAACTGCTGACCTGTTTTTTGATGGCACAATATTGAGAGAGCCAAATTACTGTGTAAACTGCAAAAAATATTTTGAAAAATCGAGCGCTCCGAGTATATTACGAGGCATCCATTGCAGGCGGAGTCGATTTTTATTTCAACTTTCAATTCTCACGGTTTCCCTTCATGTTATTTAAACTATAAATATAGTGCAATATATTTTTTCAGATAACCGCTGCAGCTTTTTGACAGGTGGCCGTTTTGGGGATACAGATGGTTAAACAGTCCATTGCACATTTTTAGACGGGGCCGCAAAAACAGCTCTGCAGTCTTTGAAGGCCGCATGACTTCCCTTTTTGCCGTTCTTGCGCAAATATATTTTGACAAGGCTTTCGGGGGTATCTTATAATAACTATTAAGTAAATCTTATATAGCTGTGAAAATCATAATATAGGATGATTTTTAAGAGATGGATTAAGACATTAAGCTAAAGGTGGGAAAATACATGGCGAGAGAAATGATCATCGTGTTGGATTTTGGCGGCCAGTATAATCAGCTGATCGCGAGAAGAGTCAGAGAATGTAATGTATACTGCGAGGTGCATCCTTATAATATCGGCCTTTCAAAGATCAAAGAAATGGCTCCGAAAGGGATTATCTTCACTGGCGGTCCGAACAGTGTTTACGGCAAGGACGCGGTCGTTTGCGAAAAAGAGATCTTCGATATTGGGATACCGATTCTCGGTATCTGTTATGGCTCTCAACTAATGGCGCATCTGCTGGGCGGAAAAGTTACGACGGCGCCTGTCAGCGAATATGGCAAAACTGAGGTGGCGGTTGACGAGCATACGCAGCTGTTTACCGGCGTTTCGGACAAGACGATCTGTTGGATGAGCCACACCGATTATATTGAAAAAGCGCCGCAGGATTTTACGGTGACGGCGCATACACCGGTATGCCCGGTGGCGGCGATGGAGTGCCCGGAGCGCAGATTATACGCCGTGCAGTTTCATCCGGAAGTGATGCATACGGTAGAAGGCATCAAAATGCTTCAAAATTTTGTCCTGAAGATATGCGGCTGTAAGGGCGATTGGAAAATGGACTCCTTTGTGGAAACGATGATCCAGACGATACGGAATAAAGTTGGCGGCGGAAAAGTGCTCTGCGCGCTTTCCGGCGGCGTGGATTCATCTGTGGCAGCGGTGCTTATGGCAAAAGCGGTGGGCAGGCAGCTGACCTGTGTTTTTGTCGATCATGGCCTGCTGCGCAAAAATGAAGGCGACGAGGTAGAAGCTGTATTCGGCCCGGATGGCCCATATGATTTGAATTTTATCCGCGTTAATGCGCAGGAACGATTTTACCAGAAACTGGCAGGCGTGACTGAGCCGGAACAGAAACGGAAAATCATAGGCGAAGAGTTTATTCGCGTTTTTGAAGAAGAGGCCAAAAAGATCGGCGCGGTAGATTACCTCGTTCAGGGAACGATTTACCCCGATGTGATCGAGTCGGGTCTTGGAAAAAGTGCGGTCATTAAATCTCACCACAATGTGGGCGGACTGCCGGATCATGTAGATTTCAAAGAGATCATTGAACCGCTGCGGATGCTTTTTAAAGACGAGGTGCGTAAGGCAGGATTGGAACTTGGCATACCGGAACATCTTGTTTTCCGTCAGCCGTTCCCTGGACCGGGACTGGGCATCCGCATCATCGGAGAGGTTACGGCGGAAAAAGTGCGGATCGTACAGGATGCGGATCATATTTATCGTGAAGAGATCGCCAAGGCGGGCGTGGACAAGGAACTGGGCCAGTATTTCGCGGCATTGACAAACATGCGTTCCGTGGGCGTGATGGGCGACGAGCGCACATACGATTATGCGGTGGCGCTGCGCGCCGTGTGTACCAGTGATTTTATGACCGCAGACTGCGCGCAGATTCCGTGGGAGGTTTTGTCGAAGGCGGCAAACCGGATCGTAAATGAGGTCAAGGGGGTCAACAGGGTGCTGTATGACTGCACGAGCAAGCCACCGGCGACGATTGAGTTTGAATAAGTTGAGAAGTCGTAAAAACCCAGTATTTATGCGGGTTTGCAGACTTTCGAGAGGTCTT
>CANRNJ010000001.1 GCA_947631955.1 uncultured Lachnospiraceae bacterium | reverse complement strand
GTAAAAACTGCCACCAGACAGAAATCTGATGGCAGAAAATTTTTTATTTTTTTGATTGTCTACTTGACGGGGAGCGGCCCCTGCGGCCGCTTTCTTAAGTTTTTTAAAAGCTTTTTTAAGATGTCAAAAAAAATATTGTCAACAAAATATCAATGTGGTATTATGTCAGCGTATTGTATCTCATATAAGAGAATAATAACAGGAGGATCTGTACCATGAAAAATGAAAAGACTTATGAACTGGTGCTCACAGCACTGTTCACCGCCATAATCGTGATTATGGCTTTCACCCCGCTGGGATACATCCCGCTTGTAGTTATCAACGCGACGATCATTCATATCCCGGTCATCCTGGGAGCGCTATTTCTCGGACCGAAGAAAGGTGCATTTTTGGGATTCGTATTTGGTTTGACCAGTTTCATCAACAACACATTCAAGGCGGCTACGGCATCGGCTTTTGTTTTCTCGCCTGTGCTTGCCTACAACGTAATCGGCGTGTCCGGCATATTCAAGAGTATCTACATCTGTTTCGTACCGAGGATACTGGTCGGCATAGTGCCGTATTTTATCTACCTGTTGATCCGCAAGGCGCTGAAGGGCCAAGGACAGACGGGCAGGATCGTTGTTGATCTTCTGGCATCGATCATCTTATTTGTTTCCGTCAGAGCATTTTTGATACGTTTACTTCCGGATGCGCTTAACGCGCTTACATGCACGATCGTCGGCCTTGCGGCAGGCAGCGTGCTTATGGCTGTACTGACATTGACCGGAAGCAAGAAGGAGAACGCAAATATTGCGCTTGCCTATGCAGGGCTTTCCGGCGCGTTTACGAATACGCTGTTCGTTATGAGCGGCATATATATTCTGTATAAGGACGCCTATGCGGAAGCGGTGGGCGTGGCAGGCGATGCGGTCCTGGACGTCATTATGGGCGTTGTCACATTCAACGGCATCGTGGAAGCGGTGGTGGCCGCTATCATTGTGGCCGGTGTCGGTTTTGCCCTGACTAAGATCAAACCGATCTACGGCACGGACCGATAGGACGGACAAAAACCGGGCCTTTGCAACCCCGGCGCCTTAGGAGTGAAAAGAGGAGATTAGATTGAAAAATAAGCTCGATAGCTTATTTTTCAAACGGGAATTTGTGCCGGAGCGTCACAAATTCCCCTGATGGCAGACGCGAATTTGAGATTCGCGTCGCCCCGTCGCGTAAAACGCTCCGGAATGGGGATTAGTGTGAGAAATCACACTGATGTGCTGATTTCTCACACGAGGATTTGTGCCGGAGCGTCACAAATCCCTCTGATAACAGACGCGAATTTGAGATTCGCGTCGCTCCGTCGCGAAAACGCTCCGGAATGGAGATTAGTATATGATTCTGGCGATTGATATAGGAAATACCAATATAGTGATCGGCTGTATCGAGAACGATCAGGTGCGCTTTGTAGAGCGTGTTTCTACCAATCTGTCCAAGACGGAACTGGAGTATGTGGTAGAGTTTAGGACGTTATTTGAATTGTATGATATCGGTCTGGACGACATTACGGGGAGCATCATTTCTTCGGTTGTGCCGCCTCTTAATAATATCGTGATCGCCGCGCTGCGTAAGCTTTTTCATAAAACTCCTCTGGTGGTGGGGCCCGGTGTGAAGACGGGGTTAAATATCCTGATGGACAATCCCGGACAGCTGGGATCCGATCTGGTGGTGAACGCGGTAGCCGGACTGCATTATTACGGCGCGCCGATCATCATGATCGATATGGGAACGGCGACGACGATCAGCGTTGTGGATGACAAGAAAAATTATATCGGCGGTATGATCCTGCCGGGCGTCAAAGTATCTCTGGAGTCCCTGGTCAACAGAACGTCCCAGCTGCCCCGCATCAGTCTGGAAGCGCCTAAGAAGATAATCGGCAGGAATACCATAGAGTGTATGAAGAGCGGCATCGTCATAGGGCAGGCGGCTTGTCTGGACGGCATGATCGAGCGCATTTACGAAGAACTCGGCTACGAGGCTCCTGTGGTAGCTACCGGCGGCTTGTCCGGCAGCATCGTGCCGCACTGTAAGAAAAAAATCGTTTATGACAATGAACTGACGTTGAAGGGACTCGGCATCATCTATCGGAAGAACGCCGAGTAAAAGATCTGTTTGCGACCGGATGGAAACAGGAGGCCAAGATGATAGAAGGAAAACACATCGTACTGGGGGTCACGGGCAGCATTGCGGCTTATAAGACTGCATCGCTTGCCAGTATGCTGGTGAAGCAGAAAGCGGATGTTACGGTCATTATGACACAGAACGCCACGCATTTTATCAATCCGATCACTTTTGAAACACTGACAGGAAATAAGTGCCTTGTGGACACTTTTGACCGTAATTTTGAATTTCAGGTGGAACATGTGTCCCTTGCCAAGCAGACGGATGTATTTCTGACCGCTCCGGCTTCGGCGGATGTGATTGCAAAAGCGGCCCACGGTATCGCCGACGATATGCTGACGACGACGCTGCTTGCATGTACCTGTCCGAAGCTGTTTGCGCCCGCTATGAACACGGCGATGTATCGGAATCCGATCGTTCAGGATAATCTGAAGACCCTGGCCGGTTACGGTATGGAGGTGATCGATCCCGCCAACGGCCATCTGGCCTGCGGGGATACGGGAGAGGGCAAGATGCCCGAACCGGAGGTGCTCTATGAATATATCGTAAAAGCGCTTACCCCGAAGGATATGGCAGGGCTGAAAGTGCTGGTCACGGCGGGGCCGACGCAGGAAAAGATCGATCCGGTGCGCTATATCAGCAATCATTCCAGCGGCAGGATGGGATATGCCGTCGCGAGGGCAGCCATGATGCGGGGCGCGGAAGTGACTTTGGTCTCCGGACGGGTGAGTCTGGAACCGCCGATAGGCGTCCGCGTAGTGCCGGTGGTTTCCGCCGAGGATATGGCGGAAGCGGTAAAAGAGGCGGCGCCCGGACAGGATATCATCATCAAAGCCGCGGCTGTGGCCGATTACCGTCCCGCCGAAGCGGCGGATGAAAAGATCAAGAAAAAAGAAGACGATATGTCCATTGCGCTTATGCGCACGGAAGATATTCTGGGATATCTCGGCGCGCACAGGCGGCCCGGCCAGTTCCTGTGCGGTTTTTCGATGGAAACGGAGAATATGGTGGAAAATTCCCGCGCGAAACTTCTTCGAAAAAACATTGATATGATCGTTGCCAATAACTTAAAGCAGGAAGGCGCGGGTTTTGGCACGGATACGAACATCGTGACCATACTGACGAAAGAGGGGACCGTAGAGCTCCCGATCATGAGTAAGGATGAGGTGGCGGGCAGGCTGCTCGATCACATCATGAAGGAGCGGTGCAAGACCGGCCCGGCTGCATCATAAAGGCGCATAGGCGGCAGAGAAGATACAGAAAGAGGAAACAGGAAAAGAGGCATGGCATTTTGATCAAAGATCTGACTACAGGGGATTCCGGAAAAGTATTGTTCCGCTATACTGTACCGATGTTTATCAGCGTTGCTTTTCAACAGATCTATAATATCGCGGACAGCATGATAGCGGGGCGGTTCGCCGGTGAAGATGCACTGGCGGCGGTGGGCGCTTCCTATCCGATCACCATGATCTTTATGGCGGTAGCGGTGGGGTGTAACATCGGCTGTTCGGTGATCATATCGCAGCTGTTTGGCGCCAGACAGTACAGGAAGCTTAAGACGGCGGTGTCCACGATCATGATCGTCGGTTTCCTGCTGTCGATCGTTCTCACCGGGATAGGCCTTGCCACTACGCCGGTCATGATGCGCATGATCCGGACGCCGGATAATATTTTTTCGGACGGGGCGCTCTATTTAAGGATCTATATCGGGGGCTTTGGGTTCCTGTTCCTGTACAATGTCGTGACGGGCATGTTCAATTCTCTGGGAGATTCCAAGACTCCGCTGTATTTTCTGATCGGCTCCTCTTTGGGAAACATCCTTCTGGACTTCGTGTTCGTAGCGGTGTTCCACTGGGGCGTTGCCGGTGTGGCATGGGCTACGTTTATCGCACAGGGTGCGGCGTGCATCCTTGCGCTGCTGACTTTCCGGGTGCGGATCCGGGAGATCGACGGCATGGAGCCGTCGGACGAGGCGGCAGGGAAGAGTCCAAAAGCGCCCGCATTTTCCGGTGAGATGCTTGGAAAAGTGGCGCTGGTGGCGGTTCCAAGCATCCTTCAGCAGAGTTTTGTATCGATAGGAAACATTTTTATCCAGACACTGGTAAATTCTTACGGGTCGGAAGTGATCGCCGGATATTCCGCCGCCGTAAAACTCAATACGTTTGTGATCACGGGATTCACCACGTTCGGCAACGGCGTGTCCGGATTTGTGGCGCAGAATCTGGGCGCAGGGCAGATGCACAGGATCCGGGAAGGGTTCCGCGCGGGGATCCGGCTGGTGCTTGGCGTGGCATTGGCTTTTGCGGTCCTTTACTTTTTTCCGGGCAGAATATGGATGCAGCTGTTCCTGAGGGATGCTGAGGGAGCGGCAATGCAGACGGGGATCCTTTTTCTGCGGATCGTGTCGCCCTTTTATCCGGTGATTTCGTTTAAACTGATCGCGGACGGCGTCCTGCGGGGCGCAGAGGCCATGAAGTATTTTATGATATCGACTTTTACGGACCTGATCCTGAGGGTCGTTCTTGCCTATCTTTTGGCGGGCAGGTTCGGCGCTTCGGGCATCTGGATGTCATGGCCGGTAGGATGGAGCGTGGCGACGGTGTGCTCGCTTTTGTTTTACCGCAGGGTATTGATGAGGATTGAGAAGAGATAAAAGAAAGGCGGATATTATGCGGATCGGAATAGGATATGACGTGCATCGTCTTACGGAAGGAAGAAAACTTGTGATAGGCGGCGTAGAGATACCTTATGAAAAGGGGCTGCTCGGCCACTCAGACGCGGATGTCCTGATCCATGCCATCATGGACGCTCTTTTAGGCGCTGCCGGACTTGGAGATATCGGCAGACATTTTCCCGACACGGACCCGGCTTATGAGGGGATCTCGTCGGTCCGGCTTTTAGAGCATGTGGGCGGATTGCTGGAGGAGAACCGCTTTTTGATCGAAAACATTGACGCTGTGATCATTGCGCAGGCGCCTAAGATGAGTCCGTATATCGACCGGATGCGGGAAACGATCGCAGAGGCGCTTGGAATCACGGTGCAGCAGGTCAATGTCAAGGCGACGACCGAGGAGGGGCTTGGATTTACGGGGACGGGGGAAGGAATCTCCTCGCAGGCGGTCTGTATGCTGGCCAGCCCCAGAGAACTGTACAGCGAGGACGTTTTGGCGCGCGGCTGCGAAGGATGCGCCGGATGCCCCGCGCAGAAGTGAGAAAAAGACCGCGGCAGCCGGAAAGAGCGCGGAGATGAAAAAAAGGCCGCGGCAGCCGGAAAAAGCGGCGCGGCAGAAGAAGACGGAAAAGAAAACCAACTGTTAAAATTAAGTTGACAAAATCAGCATTTTTGCATATTCTTATAGCAGAAAACATTGTTTGTCACAGGACGTTGAAAGGGAAGAGTACCTTTTTTCACAGGCACCAGAGAGGGATCGGCATAGGCTGTGACCGATTCCGGCCTTAAGATTGGGAAGTGCGCCCCGGAGTCCGGCATGTGCCCGGCTGACCCCGTTACAGGTTTTGAGTGAAAGAATATCGTTACAACAGAGTTCTTTAAGTAGAGTGGAACCGCGGATCATTTCGTCTCTATTTCCGGTACGGGATAGGGAGAACCGCGGTACTTTTTATGGTGGCAAGAAGGAACGGAATATGGGATTTGTCAGAACGGTCAAAGAAGAAATAAAGCTTATACGAGAGCGCGATCCGGCGATTCATTCCAACATGGAAGTGTTTTTGTATCCCAGTTTCAAAGTGATGCTCTATTACAGGACAGCGCATAAGATGTATCTTAAGAAACATTACTTTTTTGCCCGGTGGATCTCGCAGAGGGCGGCGCGTAAGACCGGCATAGAGATCCATCCCGGAGCGCAGATCGGCAAAGGATTTTTTATCGACCACGGCAACGGCGTTATCATCGGAGAAACTACGGTCATCGGCGACAATGTGACGCTGTATCAGGGGGTGACGCTCGGCGGGACCGGCAAAGAGCAGGGGAAGAGGCATCCTACTATCGGGAACAACGTCATGATCAGTACGGGCGCAAAGGTGCTCGGCTCTTTCAAGATCGGCGACAACAGCAAGATCGGAGCGGGCAGCGTGGTCCTGAAGGAAGTGCCGCCCAATTCCACTGTGGTCGGCGTGCCCGGACGGGTGGTGAAGAGAGATAATAAGGCGCTTCCCCAAGAGGAATTGGACCAGATCGATCTGCCGGATCCTGTCAGAGAGGATATCACCGGACTGCAGCGCGCCAACGCCGAATTGACCAACCGGTTGCTGGATCTGGAGCGGGAAGTAAAGCGTCTTCAGGAAGAAAAGCGCATACAGGAATAGATTGAAAAATAAGCTCGATAGCTTATTTTTCACACGGGAATTTGTGACGCTGCGGAATGGAAGTTAATATAAACGGATGAAGGAGGAACATGACCGATGCGGATCTTTAATACGCTGACAAGAAAAAAGGAAGAGTTTGTGCCGCTTCAGGAGGGCAGGGTAAGCATGTATGTGTGCGGACCTACCGTATATAATCTGATCCATATAGGCAACGCGAGGCCCATGATCGTATTTGACACCGCCAGACGCTATATGGAGCATAAAGGTTATGCGGTCAATTACGTTTCCAATTTTACGGATGTGGATGATAAGATAATTAAGAAGGCAAACGAGGAGGGCGTGGATCCCGATGTGATCGCGGAGCGTTATATCGAGGAGTGCAGAAAGGATATGAAAGCGCTCAACGTGAAGCCGGCCACCGTTCATCCGAGGGCGACGCAGGAGATCGACGGAATGATCGATATGATCCGGGAGCTGTTGGATAAAGGGCATGCGTATGTGGCGTCGGACGGCACGGTTTATTATAAGACGAGAAGTTTTAAGGAGTACGGAAAGCTTTCCCACAAGAATCTGGACGATCTGCGCAGCGGCGAGCGTTCGCTGCTCGTGTCCGGCGAGGACCAGAAGCAGGATCCCTTGGATTTTGTACTCTGGAAGCCGAAAAAAGAAGGAGAACCGTACTGGGGATCTCCTTGGTGCAACGGCCGTCCGGGGTGGCACATCGAGTGTTCCGTCATGAGCAAGAAATATCTGGGTGATGAGATCGATATCCATGCGGGCGGAGAAGATCTGATATTCCCGCACCATGAGAACGAGATCGCCCAGTCGGAAGCGGCTAACGGTAAGACATTTGCCAGATACTGGATGCACAACGCTTTTCTGAACATCGACAATAAGAAGATGTCCAAGTCGGCAGGCAATTTCTTTACGGTGAGGGATATCAGTGAGAAATATGATCTTCAGGTGCTGCGGTTCTTTATGCTTTCGGCGCATTACAGAAGCCCCCTCAATTTCAGCGCAGATCTGATGGAGGCGGCGAAAAACGGTCTGGACCGTATCGTGAGCTGCGTGGGAAATCTGAATTATCTCCTGTCCGGCGCAAAAGACGGTGGCATGAGTGAGGAAGAACAGCGGATCGTAAAGGAAGCCGAGGGATATACGGCCAAATTTGACGAAGCGATGGATGATGATATCAACACGGCGGACGCGATCTCCGTGATCTTTGAACTGGTGAAATTTGTCAATACCAATGTGTCGGAGCGCTCCGGCAGGGCTTTTCTGCAGGCTTTGAAGGAGGAGATCGTCATGCTGGCGGATATCTGCGGCCTGATCGTAGACAAGAAGGAAGAAATCTTGGATGCGGATATCGAAGCGCTGATTCAGGAAAGACAGGACGCGAGGAAAGCGAAGAACTTCGCGAGGGCGGATGAGATCCGGGATACGCTGGCGGCGCAGGGGATCATTCTGGAAGATACGCGCGAGGGAGTTAAATGGAAGAGAGCATAGCGATCATAGACGCCATCAAACAGACTTTCGCCTGTAAAGAGGCGGATATCAGGACCTATTCCCCGCTTACGCTGGCCTATATCGGCGACGCTGTCTACGATCTGGTGATACGCACGGTCGTTGTGGAAAGGGGCAACAGGTCTGCCAACGATCTGCATAAGAAGACGGTGGCCTATGTAAACGCCCGCGTGCAGGCAAGGATGGCGGACGCCATTCTGGATGTGCTGACGCAGGAAGAGGAGAATATCTATCACAGGGGGCGCAATGCCAAATCCTATACGACGGCCAAAAACGCTTCTGTGATCGAGTACCGCAAGGCGACTGGATTTGAAGCGCTCTGCGGATATCTGTATCTGACCGGGCAGCAGGACCGTCTGCTGCATCTGGTCCGTGAAGCGGTCAAAAGAGTGGACATGACGATATGAACCGTGTGAGTGGAGGCATCTATGGAATATACGATTGAAGGAAGAAACGCCGTTATCGAGGCTTTCCGCGCAGGAAAGACGATAGACAGGCTTTACTTGTTGGACGGCTGCAAAGACGGCCCAATCATGACCATCAAGCGGGAGGCGGCGAAACAGGACTGCATCATCCGTTATGTGGAGAGAGAGCGGCTGGATCAGATGTCCGAAACCGGAAAACATCAGGGGGTCATTGCCTGTGCGGCGGCTTACGCTTATGCGCAGGTGGAGGATATCCTGAACAGGGCAAAAGAAAAAGGCGAGCCGCCGTTTATCTTTCTGTTGGATAATATCGAAGATCCGCACAATCTGGGCGCGATCATCCGTACCGCGAATCTGGCGGGCGCGCATGGGGTCATCATCCCCAAGAACCGTGCGGTCGGATTGACGGCTGCGGCGGTCAGGGCTTCCGCGGGCGCAATCAACTATACGCCCGTGGCAAAAGTGACCAATCTGGTCAACACAATAGAGGAGCTGAAAAAAGAAGGTTTGTGGTTCGTCTGCGCGGACATGGACGGCACATGCATGTACGATCTGGACCTGAAAGGCCCCATCGGTCTGGTCATAGGAAGCGAAGGCAGCGGCGTAGGGCGTCTGGTAAAGGGAAAATGCGACTTTACCGCTTCGATACCGATGAAAGGCGATATCGATTCCCTCAACGCATCCGTGGCGGCGGGCGTGCTGGCTTATGAGATCGTCCGGCAGAGGCGGTAAGAAGATAAGATAAAAAAATTAAGATGAAGAAGATAAGGTAAAATGATAAGATAAAAAATGAGATAAGAAATAAGATGAGAAAGGATCTTATATTGTATTGCAGCGCGGGAAAGCAGGCATAATCATGAAGAAAATAAAAAGAACGAACGAAATATTAGCGGTTGTGATATGCGTCTTGACAGCAGTTCTGGCGGCGACCGTCGGCTTCAAAATGTACAAGTCGTATGATGCCGACAGGCAGGCCGTCATAGAAGAGGAGAAGATAGAACAGGCACAGGTGTCCGCCCGCAGAGAGCAGGCTCAGAACCGAGTGCATGAAATGGAAGAAGAAATTCAGCAGTATATGGAAGACCGCGAGGAACTGCAGAAGTTCATCGCCGAGATAAGGAGCGAGGAGATCAAGGGGTCGGCCTATGATACGGTGCCGGAGGAAGAATCGTCCGAAAACGATACTGCTGGTCCGGAGAACGGGGCCGGGGCGGAAACCGACACGCTCTCAGAGAACGGGACCGAACCGGAAACGCTCTCGGAAAACGGGACTGAACCGGGAACGGAAACGTCTGTGGAGAATGGAATCGAGGCGGAAATCGAAACGCTTTCGGAGAACGGAACTGAACCGGGAACGGAAACGCCTGTGGAGAATGGAATCGAGGCGGAAATCGAAACGCTTTCGGAGAATGGAACCGAGCCGGGGACGGAAACGCCTGTGGAGAATGGAATCGAGGCGGAAATCGAAACGCTTTCGGAGAATGGAACCGAGCCGGGAACCGAAACGCTTTCGGAAAACGGAACCGAGGCAGGAACGGATACACTTTCGGAGAACGGAATCGAGCCGGGGACGGAAACGCTCTCGGAGAATGGGACCGAGCCGGGAACGGAAACGCTTTCGGAAAACAGTACGGTATCGGGAAATGAAACGCTGTCTGAGAACAGCACATTGTCCGGAAACCAGACGGTGTCAGAAAACGGGACTGCGCCCGGCGGGGAAGCGCAGCCCAGCCGCATGACTCTGGCGGAACGCCGGATGCTCCGAACTTCTCTCACGGAAACGCTGGAGGTCAATCAGGCGGACAAAGAGAAAATAGCCGAAAATACGATGGACTTTTCCCAGATCAAGATCGCCTGTCTGGGGGACAGCATCACGGCGGCGAGCAATCTGAATAAGGAAGAAAATTACCAGCAGTATTCCTATCCGTCCAGACTGAAGGAGCTGTTGGGAGCACAGGAAGTCTATAATCTGGGCATAGGCGGCTCCTCTATAGGCCGTTACTGGGCGGACGCCTTTGTGGATCGATATTATCAGATACCGGGGGATGTTGACGCCATTATCGTCATGGGCGGCACCAACGACGGCTTCTGCGCATCGGATACAGAATTCGGCACGCTTCAGGAGCGCGCGTACCGCACGTTCTGCGGTGATCTGGATGAATTGATGCGGGGGCTGCGGGATCATTATCCTCAGGCGGAAGTCTTTTTCGTCACACCTCTGCCGAATGTGCTGCATGATTATCTGATGCGGGAGAATGATTACCTGATCCCCCAGCAGAAATATGCGGATACGATCATAGCCTTGGCGGCCGAGTACGGATTTCATGTGATCGATCTGTACAATTCCAATATACTGGACTCCCACGATGCGGATATCGTAGCGGACTATATGACGGACGGCGTGCATTTCAATCCTGACGGTTATCAGATCATGGCGGAGCATTTTGCCGCCGAACTGATACGGTATTATGAAAGCGTGGGCGGTGTCAGATCCAAGGATACCATGTCGGGGAACGGAACGGTACAGCTCCCGATCAACTTGGACCTGAATCCATAGACACGGCAGATGATGGAGAGATTCCGAGATGGAAGACAAGATCGAGAAGGACTTCGGACAGTACAGCGACGAAGAACTTATCATACGGCTCAGGGACGGGGAGAGCGGCGTCACCGAATACCTTATGAACAAATATAAGGATCTGGTGCGCCGCAAGGCGAAATCCATGCATATTCTGGGGGCGGACAGCGACGATCTGATACAGGAAGGGATGATCGGCCTGTTCAAGGCGCTGCGGGACTATGACAGCGGCCGGGACGCCAGTTTCCTTACGTTTGCCGATCTGTGCGTGTCCAGACAGATGTATACGGCGGTTCAAGCTTCCAGAAGACAGAAGCACATCCCGCTGAACACCTATATCTCTCTGTACGGAAGCGTCGGCAAGGACGGGGAGGGCGAGCAGGAAGAACTGGTCAATGTACTGGCCGCCCATCCCGGACAGAGTCCGGAGGAAGTCGTGATCGACAGGGAAAATGTCGTCTGGCTGGAAAAAGCCATCGAAGAGGAACTGAGCGGTTTTGAGAAACAGGTCTTGGATCTGTACATGACCGGGATGGGGTATCAGCAGATCGCCAAAGTGCTTGGGCGGGACGATAAATCCACGGATAACGCGCTTCAGAGGATCAAAGCCAAATTAAAAAAACGGCTGCGTCATTCCCGTACTTGACAAAGCCAAAACGCCTATGCTATACTACAGTTCGGTGACTGGACGAGGTCTGTCCTGTTCATGCTGCCGTAGCACAGTCGGTAGTGCGCAGCATTGGTAGGGAAAGAGTCAGCAGTTCAAAAACAGGTTCAGACATGCTGCCGTAGCACAGTCGGTAGTGCGCAGCATTGGTAGTGCTGAGGTCACGGGTCCGATTCCCGTCGGCAGCTCTGAAAATATTGAAAAATAAAGGCTTTTCGAGGATTAGTTCTTCGGAAGGTCTTTATTTTATGTGGGGCATAATTGAACGAATGCCTCACTTCTTTTTCACTGTATTTTTTTAGCATGAATGAATGGGAAAATCCAAATTTGTTCAGATTTTGTTACCAAAACAGAAAAAACATTGATAAGCTGATGATACAGCAGAAAGAAAGCAAGGCTTTTACATGAGCGTTACTTCTCTTGTATTTCCATGTTATCAAGAGCATATTGCAGAGCCATGCCAATCAATTCATTTCTTGAACGGTTGGTTTTAGCGGAGAGTTCGTTATACTTCTCCTGCAATTCTCTGTCTATGCGGATAGTCATGGTTACAGCTTTATCTTCCTTTGGCTTAACTACAAACTTTTCCATGTGACACAATACCTCCATAAGTTTTAAATACATTATAATTTGTATTGCCACTGCTAATCTATGACACAAAATGAGTTGATTATTGATGTGAAATATCAATGGACTTTTGCATTGATACGGCGTATAATATATTTTGTCAAAATAATGCGAAAATGGAGGTCGGTTGACTATGGCAAAGGAAAAGAAAGAAAAAAGTGCTGTGAAAAAGGCATTTTACAAGAAATGGTGGTTTTGGCTAATCATCATTGTGGTATTAGCTGGTATCTTTGGGAGTGGCGGCAAGGATAAAGACGCTGTGCAGACTGCAAGCGAGAATGAATCTTCTACTACTGAAACATCAGAAGACAGCAAGCAAACAGATTCAGAAAGTGAGGGTATAGACTTTGTGGTATCAGATGTCCGTAATGATGTAACAGGTAAATGGCGAAAATCCTTGATTGCAGAAAATGTTGAGCCAAAGGATTATGCTCTTGATTATTACAAACAGTATTTTAAGAGTGATGATGAAATACATGCAATCATAAATTTTAACTATAACACAACAACAAAACTGTCAGTTATGGATAATCTTCTTGATGTAACGATATATGAGTATGTTAACAAAGAAGAACATGACGCAAAGGTACTCTTTAGCGGTATGGTGTTGGACGAATATTTCATTGACATAGACAGTGGGGAAATATTCAATGCACAAGAAATTACCTCCACAAAGGAAGTGTCTCCCGATAACTTTATTGCAGATGTAAAAGACGTAATACAAGGAGCAATCAGCAGTAAGACGGAAGCAATTACAGATGTTGTACTGGAAAATGGAGATTTGTGTGTATACGTTGATTTTAGCAAGGCAGACCCCTCTCCTCTCACATTAGAGGATTTGGCATTGTCGAGAACATCATCAATCACAGACGCTATTCTTGAATTGAAAGACTATGACGAATTGTGGGAAACGATAACTGTTGACTTTGGTGATGTAGGGCATATTACAAATAGCAAGACGGATATGAAAAACAATGGTTTTGGACGGTATTTCCCCGCAGAAGATTTCAAGATTGAGTGAAAAAATATTTATAAATACTCTTGCTTTTCTCTTTGAAAAAGCGTATAATTATTGTATATCTAGGAAGTAGCAAAAAAGAGAGCAAGTAACTTAGAACAGTAAAGAAACTCCAGAGAGAGCAGATTGTCAGTTGACTAAGAAGAACAGTTGTTCAAAGCGGTCAGAGGACATTGGCTCTCTTTTTTGTGTGCAATTCTATGAAAGGAAGGACAATGAATGGAAACGGTTGAAAATCAGAAGTCTTCCCGATGCAGATTAAAAAAGAATTGTCAACAGGGGTTAGACGGAATGAATTTAGAGTATGTGTTAAGCATAGAGGGCGCAGAGCGGTTATATCTGCAAGAGGATTACATACATAATGATGACGGAAAAACAATAGCAGAAATAAGTTGTATCGGCGGTACATTGTCGGCATATGTTAATGCGGTACATTGTATAAAGTCGAACAACGTAAAACCATTGACCGTTGCTGATACAATCAAATTAGAGCTTATTAAGTCTAAAGTTATAGGCTTTATGAGCGATTATTTGAAAAGACATTTGCAAGGGCAATATTCAGAGGAATACATCAATGGTCTTACGGTAACAAAGCTAGAATGTAATATTACTCTTCCATGCGTGAAAGGTGCAAGTCCATCTGATGTTATCAATCTTTTTGAATGTGCTTTAGATAAAACAGTATTGCATAGGCAACGAAAGACAAAGGATAACCATGATAAAATAGCAACAAGCTGTTACTATACGAAACGCAAGGAATATTGTTTGAAAATATACGATAAAACAATCGAACAGCACGATAATGGCAATCCGTTAGTTGAGGCTAATCTGCTTCGTGTGGAAATTGTATTTCTTGATAAAGCGTTAATGAGAATGTATGGCGATAAAAGGACATTGAACGATATATTGACGCAGGAAGCTATCATAACTTTATGCAAAGAATATAAAAAGGTATTCAAACAAGAATTGATTGAAAAGCATATAAAGCCGTATCTTGATAGGTGTTTGCAGAAAATATTTGACAGCTTGCGTGATTGCGAGGACGGCAATCCTATTTCAGAAGCGATTGCAAAGAACAAAGCGCATATTCCTGATATGGAAGTGCTTAGAAAGGCATTAAAGAAGTGGTATAAATCTCAAAATGCTGATGACAGGAGTGTCAGGGTATTGTATGAATACCGCAAGAAAAATATTGGCATTCCAGAGGGTGTATTAAAAACAATCAAGAAATTCAGCGAGAATTGTTAATGCAAAAAAGTACCTAAGAATAGGGCATGATTTGAGAGTTAAGAAGAAGCTATAGAAGCAGAGAAAAGCTACTATTTACAACGGTTTGAAGCAGTTTTCAAAGCATGAAAAATGGAACATAACAGGGGAAGTAAAATACAGTGGCGAACAAGATAGATAAGTTTATCAGTCAGGCGTGCAGTTGCACAAATGCAGTAATATATTTGTGTGACAGCATAATCATTAGGATATTGGGCTGTTACTTCATTGAAAGGAGCAGAGCGATGGCAATTACAAGAAATTTTAAAGTATTATCAAATGATATAGCGTCTAAAGCTGACAATGATATGTCAAAGCGGTTGAGCGCGCCGAGAATGAGGACTATTGACGAAGTATCTAAGCTGACAGGCTTATCTTATACATTCATCAGAAAACTGTGTTTGAATGGTAAAATTGTTCATGTAAAGACAGGCAGAAAATATCTTGTCAATTTAGATAAGTTCTATGAGTATCTCAATACAGGGGATAAGCAAGAAAATATTTCATGCTAAGACAGCGACAGCATACATACAGTTATAAGCGCATTATTTCATTCATATTTTGAGTTTTAGAGCGCAAGCACGGAAAATATCGCAGAGACGACGAAAAGCTTGTTAAATCGCAAATATGAAAGCGATAGCGCATAGCAATCATTTCTTGATGTGCTGACAAAACAAACGAATAACCGCTTTCCGGAGTGCCATTTTTCAGAACTTGGAAGATAATAAAATTGTAATAGGAAAGCGGTCAATGTTTTGTATCGGTCGGAGGAGGTGCAAATGGATAAAGAATTAAATCCGATAGACAGGAAATGCAGAAATGATAAATGGGTTGTTACGATAGTATCAAATGACAATCTGATATGCAGAAACTGCATATATCGGAATGACGAAAAACCAGGTGTCTGCAAGATGTATCAGGACATCAAGCCAGCCATGGTATTTGAGAAAGGCGAGTGCAAAGAGTATATCAGAGTATAGGTCGGATATTCAAACCGACACATAAAAGGAGAAGATGAAGAAATGGCATCAATAAAAAGAGTTGTTAAGAAAAACGGTAAAGTTGTATACCGTATCAGAGTATCTTTAGGACAGGACAAGCAAGGAAAGCAGAATATCAAAGTACATACTTATGAGGTAGACCAAAACGCAACACCGACACAGCAGGAAAAACAGGCATTAAAATATTCGCTGGCTCTTGAAGACAGGTTGAAAAATGGCGATAATTTAGAGGGCGAGGAAACATCATTTGAAATGTTTGCGGAGAAATGGCTGTCATACATGAAAACAGAGTTAGCTTATTCAACATATGAAAACTATGAGCGTAATGTAAATGATGTGATTGTACCGTATTTCAAACCGTACAAGGTGGCAAAGATAAAAACTCCGCTGATAGAAACATTTTATAAAACGCTTGTCGGGAAATACGCTAATGCTTCAATCCTCAAGATAGCAAACATATTAAGCGGTATGTTTCGGACGGCGATTAGATGGCAGATGATACAGATAAATCCTTGCAGAGACGCTAAAAAGCCAAAAAATGATGATGAAGAAACGGGATTGAAGTTTTTCACTCCCGAACAGTCGCTAATGTTTTTAAGGTCACTTGATACTACGTTCTCATGGGAAGTCAAAGGGCATACAAGAATAGATGATACAGGAAAGCCTTATCAAGTGGGGAATTATCAAGAGCCACATCAGACATCAACACAACTGAAAGTTTTTTTCAATCTTTCATTGTACTGTGGTTTTCGTAAAGGCGAAACATTGGCTTTGCATTGGAGCGATATAGACTTTGAAAAAAGAGAAATCAAGATTGCAAAGGCAGTCGGCAAGGCAGAGGACGGCGTTACAATCAAAAAGCCGAAAACAGCTACATCAGTGCGGACTGTCACATTTCCAGAAGAAATACTTCCGTTGCTGAAGCAGTACCGCAGAGAATACAATACATATCGGTTAAGCCTTGGCGACCAGTGGAAAGGTGATGGAAATCTGTTTATACAGTGGGACGGAAAACTAATGGGACTGTCAACAACATATCAGTATTTCAAGCGCCATCTTAGGATTTATAATGACTGGGTTAAAAATCATGAGGACGAAGCAAAGATAAAAGGATTTGAAGAATTGCCGATAATACCGTTACATGGATTAAGACATTCCTGTGCAACGCTTCTGAATTACTTGGGAATAAATCTGATAGACATTAGTAAAATCCTCGGTCATGCAAAGAGCAGTACAACAATGGATATTTACGCACACAGCTTTGACGGACAGAACAAAGAAGCCGCAAACAGGATAGATGAATTTCTTCAAGAGAAAAGGCTTAAACAGGCATAACAGCTATTGAAGCGGACAACACAACAAAGACTCGGGTATCGGAGCAATCCAATACTCGGGTTTTTAAATTTTCCAATATTCGGTATCTTAAATATGCTTGACATAAGCTAATGGCAGAAGTAAGATGTATTCAGATTTTGTGTTCAGAATTTGTTACCTGAACAAGAACGACTGAAAACAGGCTGTGACGAGAGATGACGAAAAACCTTGTAAAATCAACGCTTTAGAGCGACTTAGAATAAGCTGTGACAACGCAGAAAAAGCGGTATCGGGCATTGGTAGTGCTGAGGTCACGGGTCCGATTCCCGTCGGCAGCTCTTAAAAAGCCTGGAGATTCTGGGCTTTTTTTGTTGGATTTCCCGATCTTAAGGATGCCTTTTCCATCAGGCGCCTCGAAAGACCGGGATAACGGCAGGGAGGATTTTATGAGATCGGTAAAAAATATGACGTCAGGCTCTCCGCTGCGGCTCCTTTTTTCGTTTGCGCTGCCCCTGATGGTCGGAAATGTTTTTCAGCAGCTGTATACGATGGTGGACTCTATGGTCGTCGGCAAAGTGCTTGGGCTCAATGCCCTGGCGGCTATTGGCAACGGAGAATGGCTCAACTGGCTTATTTTAAGTATGGTACAGGGATTTGCGCAGGGGTTTTCCATCCGTCTTGCGCAGGACTTCGGCGCGGGCGATATAGAGCGGCTGAAAAAGACGTATGATACATCGCTGCGGCTTTCCGTTCTGTGCGCGGCAGGGATACTCTGCTTTGCGTTCGCATCCTTAAGGCCGATCCTGCGTCTTTTGCATACTCCCGCCGAAATATTTCCGATCACGGTCACTTATCTGAGCGTGATCTTTGCGGGCGTTCCCATCGTAATGGCGTACAATTTCGGGGCGTCTGTCCTGCGTTCGCTCGGCGACAGCCGGACGCCTTTGAAGGCGATGATCGCGGCTTCTCTGTGTAATATCGTCCTCGACCTTCTGTTTGTGATCGTGTTCCGGTGGGGCGTCGCGGGCGCAGCCGCCGCTACGCTGATTGGGCAGGCTCTGTCGGCGCTTATCTGCTATCTTTCGTTAAAAAAGATTGAAGTGATACGGACTCCGGGAGCGGAACGCCGTTTCGACAGAGGGATTGCCGCGCAGCTCTTAAAACTTGCCATGCCCTTTGCCTTCCAGAACGTGATCATTTCGGTGGGCGGACTGGTGGTCCAGTTTGTTATCAACGGCTACGGCGTCCTGTATATAGCGGGATTTACCGCCACCAACAAACTTTACGGTCTTCTGGAGATCGCGGCGATCTCCTACGGCTTTGCGCTCACCACCTATGTCGGGCAGAATTATGGCGCGGGCCGGATCGGACGTATCAGGAAAGGCGTCCATACCGGGGCTTTGATGGGGATCGTGACAGCCGCCCTCATCAGTGCAGTGATGTTCCTCTTTGGCCGGCAGATCGTGGGGGCATTTATTTCCGGGGATCCGAAAGACGCGGCGGCAACGGTCGAGATCGCTTATCACTATCTGTGCGTCATGGCGGCGTTTTTGCCGGTACTTTATCTTTTGTATATTTACCGCTCTTCCCTGCAGGGGCTCGGCGATACGATCCTGCCGATGGTATCGGGCGGAGCGGAGCTTGTCATGCGCATACTGACCATCCTGATCCTGCCGGGACTGATCGGAAACGAAGGGCTTTTCTGGGCGGAAGTCCTTGCATGGGCGGGCGCGGACGTGGTGCTCGTGTCCGGCTATTACATCAGAATGGCGGGCATAGGCGGACGGCTTGAGAAAAAAACGGAAAAGGACGGATACCACGCATGAAACAATACAGCAGCTATATTTTTGATTTATACGGGACTTTGGCGGACATACGGACGGACGAGGAGGACCGCCGCCTGTGGGAGCGCCTGAGCCTGTTTTACGGATATCAGGGCGCGCGGTACGAGCCGGAAGAACTGCATCGGGCTTATCTCTGTCTGGTAAACGCCAAAGAACGGGCGGCGAAAGCGGAATATTCGGTCCATTATGCGCATGAGTCTTATCCTGAGATCCCGCTCCAAGAGGTGTTTCGCGGCTTATATGAGGCGAAAGGCGTAAAGGCCGATGAAGCGCTGGCGCTCCATACGGGGCACATGTTCCGGGCGTGCTCCACGAAGCGCCTCCGCCTGTACGCTTATGCAGAAGAACTGCTGACCGGGCTGAAAGAGGCCGGGCGGGGCGTGTATCTGCTTTCCAATGCGCAGCGTATCTTCACCGAATACGAACTGCGTTATCTGGGGATCTATGACCTTTTTGACGGTATCCTAATCTCTTCCGATGAAGGATGCAGGAAGCCCGACGAACGTTTTTACCGGATCCTGATGGAGAGGTACGGGCTTCGGGCGGCGGAGTGTCTGATGATAGGAAACGATATGGATACGGATATCGCGGGAGCCCGTAAAGCAGGGATGGACAGCTTCTATATCCATTCTGCGATATCTCCGAAGGGACAGAATGACAGTCATAGAGAGACCATGGCGGATCATAGTATGAAAAAAATGGATCTTCGCAGACTGTATCGGAAGCTTCTTGCCATGGACGGATGATTGGTGTAAAATAGTAACCGATAATGCAGATGCGGACGGTAGAAAACCGCGGATGTGAGGAAGCATAAGCGCTTCAGGAGGAGATCACATGGAATTTCTGGATAAACTTGGAGAAACGATCAGCACCAAAGGAAAAGAAGTGACGGATAAGGCAAAAGATCTGGCGGAGGTGGCAAACCTGAAAAGCCAGATACATACCTGCGAGGAACTGATCAAAAAGCGTTATATCGAGATCGGCAAAGTCTACTATGAGAAACACGGTTCCACACCGGAGGAAGAGTATGCGGACGCCTGCCGGGACATCACGAACGCGCAGAACTCCATCGTCGATATCGAAGCAAGGATCAAGGATATCAAAGGAGTCTAAGTAAGAACTAAGTAAAAAAAGCGGATAGAACACAAGGTCACAGTGTTCTGTCCGCTTTTTACGTGAGAAACGCGCTTTGCGGGTCTTCCGCGTTATTTTGTTGAGTCTTACTGCGGCTGTACGGGCTGTTCGGCTGCCTGCTGCGCCTCCGCTGCCGCTTGGGCTGCCGCAGCCGCTGCTGCCGCCGCGCGCTGCTGCATCTCGGCGCGCTGTCCGTTGACAACAGCCTCCCAGTTGGGGTTGGCAAAAAATTCCGCGTTGTGGGGGCACATATTTATCTGAGGCGTTGGGGTGACGGCGGCGTCCGCTCCCTCCACCGGTTCTGTCGTTTCCGCCTGCTGCACGGTCTGTTCCGTCGGCTGCGGAAGACCCAGTGCGGCGGCCGTCCCGCTCTGCAGCGAAACATCCTCGACCGGCGTCAGTTCCAGTACCCCTTCCGTTTTGAACGGGCAGCCTTCACAGGCAGGAAGATTGCTGTAGGTGCAGACCTGTCCGGCATAGTGGACGTCGCAGGTTTCCGTGGGAACGGTCCCTTCGGCAAAATATTCCGTTCTGAGCGTGCCGTCGCACAATCCGGGGATAGGCAGCTTGCCGGAACGGGAACATATCGTAGCGGTCACAATGCCTTCCGGCGGGCCGCTGAAACTTTGGTTAGGAAGTTCCTCGTGGATCTTGGACATCGCTGCGCGCCACAGTTTTTTGGCAAGGCCGTTTTCCGCGCTGTTCAGTTTTACGTTATTGTCATAACCCGCCCATGCGGTCGCGGTATAGTAAGGCGTAAAGCCTGCGAACCATGCGTCCGTGGGGCCGGTCGTCGTACCTGTCTTACCGGCGATGGCCATGCCGCCGAAATTGACGGCGCTGCCTGTGCCGACGGTGACTACGTCCACCATGGCGCTGGTCAAAAGAAATGCGGTGGTTTCCTTGATGACCTGCCGGGCCTGAGGCATGGTGTTGTCCAGTATGATGTTGCCGTCGTGGTCCAGTACCTTGGTGTACAGCTTCGGTTTGATATAGGTTCCGCCGTTTGCAATGCATGCGTAGGCAGCGTTCAGTTCCTCGTTGGTGACGCCGTCGGTAAGGCCGCCCAGCGCCAGAGGCTGCTGGATGTCGGAGAAGATCTGGTTGTTGACCTCTTTGCGCTCCACCAGTGTGGTGAAACCGAAGTTCAGCAGATAGTCGTAACCGAGCTGAGGCGTGATCTGCGTCAGCGTCTTGACTGCCACGATGTTTAAGGACTGTTCAATGCCGTATCGGAGAGAACACAGGCCCTTGTAGCCGGAGTCGTACCAGTTGTTGACGGGCCGCCCGTCCGCATAGCAGAAAGGCGCGTCGTTCATGACGGTGGCAAGCGTCAGCCCCGCGCTGTCAAGCGCCGGTGCATAAGTGGATACGATCTTGAAAGTGGAGCCGGGCTGTCTGACGGAGTCGGTAGCGCGGTTTAACGTGCGGCTGCCGGTCTTGATGCCCCGTCCGCCGATCATGGCGACGATGTGTCCGGTGCTCTGGTCTTCCACGGTAAAAGTGACCTGCGGCTGCGGCGTCAGATTGACCGTTTCGGCAAATACTTCATCGCCGTTTTCCAAAACCGCCTCCTTGTAAGCTTCGATATCCGCATAAGCGTCGTCCTGAGAAGAATAGATCAGGTTATAAGAAGCGGAGCGGTTCTCTTTCCAGTAGGTCTGGAACATCTCCGTACTGTAGTTTTCCTTGTCGCCGTTGCTCTTTTCCACGGTCAATTCATAATTCAGATACCATCTGGTATTCTCCGGATAATTGGTTTCGTCCGAGAATACTTCGTCACAGATCGCCTGCACCTTGGGATCCTGCGTGGAATAGATCTTAAGACCGCCGCTGTAGAGAAGCGTGTACGCCTGCGTTTCAGTGTAGCCTGCGGCGATCAGGTCCTCTAAGATATCCTCCGTCAATGCATCTACAAAGTATGTATTGACAGAAGTGTCGTCATTCTCGGAATCGGCGATCTTGATGCGGGTATATACGTTGTCCCGGAGCGCTTCGTCGTACTCTTCCTGCGTGATATAGCCGTACTTCTTCATATCGTCCAGAACCTTCTTGCGCCGCTTTGCGTTATCCTCCGGATGGGTGATGGGATTATACCGGTAGGGGTTCTGTGTGATCCCGGCGATGACCGCGCACTCCGACAGGGTCAGGTCGCTGACGGATTTGTCAAAATAGCGCAGGGATGCCGCCTGAACGCCCAGTGTGTTCTGCCCTAAGTTGATGGTGTTCATATAATTGATCAGGATCGTGTCCTTATCCATGACCTTTTCCAGTTCCAGCGCCAGATACTGCTCCTGAATCTTACGTTTGAACCGGTCCGCCAGAGAATCTTCACTTGTCCAGCTGGTAAACACGTTGTTTTTAAGAAGCTGCTGGGTGATGGTGCTGGCGCCCTGAGAGAAGTCCCTGTTTTTCAGCGCCACATAACCGGCGCGGAGGATGCCTTGGATATCGATGCCGTTGTGTTCGTAGAAACGGTTGTCTTCCACCGCCACGAAGGCGTCCCGAAGATCTTGGGGAACCATGTCCAGTGTGACGGGGATACGGTTGGAATCCGTCGATACCAGTTTGGCCGTCTGGTTTCCTTCTATGTCGTATACAAAGGTGGAAAAACCGGTAGGCGTGACGTCGATATTGCCGATGTCGGGAGCTGTGGCCAGTACGCCTTTGAAGATGCCGATGCCGGCGCTTAATCCGATGATACCGGCGCCTATGACAGCGATCAGGATCAGCTGTATGAGGGCGAACCCTATTTTCCGCGCCCATTTTGGGGATGCGGCGTGAAGCGCCTGCTGTTTTCTGCGGACGCCTTTTTTACCGTAATTCATTCGTTCAATGCCTCTTTTTGCCGGGAAAATTTGGTGATCTCCGACGTTTTGATTATAGCAAAATTTACATGGTAAATAAAGTTTTTTCTTTTTTTATTAAGAATTGTTCATGATATATTAAGAATTGTTGACGTATCCGCCGGGTTTTATACATACCGGTATCTATTATATGCGCCGTTTACTGTCTGTTATACATGCCGTTTGCGCTTGACTCTGCGCCGTGCCGCGTAGTAGTATTATAGGGCGGACGGACCTTTTGCGGGACCGCCCCTTAAATGTGGATCGGAGATAAGTGTGATCTATGGAAACGGACCCTTGTTTAGAACCGTATAAAATCATTGAATATGGGGGCAGCGCGGAGATCGAGGAGAAGAAGTCGCGCTTTATCGCTCATGTATCGGCCGCGGATACCGAGGAAGACGCGCTCGCTTTCGTGGAAGCGCAGAAGAAACGGTTCTGGGACGCAAGGCATAACTGTTACGCTTATGTTCTGGGCGGACAGCCCCCGGTGATGCGTTATTCCGACGACGGAGAGCCTTCCGGAACGGCGGGGAAACCGATCTTGGAAGTGCTGACCGGCATGGACATCCGCAACGCGGTGGTGGTCGTGACCAGATATTTCGGCGGCACGCTTCTGGGAACGGGCGGTCTGGTGCGCGCATACACGAAAGCGGCGCAGGCCGTTCTCGCGGCAAGCGACGTGCGCACGATGCGCGGCGGATACGAACTGTCGGTCGTCACCGATTACAACGACATCGGACGGATCCGGTATCTGCTGGGCGAAAGGGGTATTCCGGCGGATCGGGCGGATTACGCCGAACAGGTCACGTTGCATATTTATGTGCCTTATGAAGACAAGGATATCGTGGTGGGCGAGATCACGGAGGCAACCGCAGGAAAAGCTGACATATCGGTTTCGGGACCCCTGTATTATAAGAGGGAGTGACCCGGCCGGAAGGAAAGGACAGGACAGGGCTATGGGCGAGATCAAGGAAAAAACGACGGATATTACGGTTCAGGAAACCGAAGAAAAGAAACAGGCGGAATCCTATGCCGATTCGGAAGACCAAGTCAGGGAAAAGATACTGGATCTGCTCCATAAAGGGCAGTATACTCAGCTCAGGCATCTTGTCCAGGAACTGAACGATGCGGATATCGCCGACTATATCGAAGATATGGACGAGGAGGAGATCGTCAAGATCTTCCGGATCCTTCCCAAAGATATGGCGGCCAGTGTGTTTTCCTATCTGGAGATCGGGCTGCAGCAGTTTGTTATCACATCCCTGTCCGACAAGGATGCGGGTACGATCATCGATAACATGATGTCCGATGATGCGAAGGAACTGATGGAAGAGATGCCCGCCAATGTGGTAAAAAGGCTGATCGCCAACACCAGTCCCGACACGCGCAAAGCGATCAATCATCTGATGCGTTATCCGGAAGACTCCGCCGGAAGCATCATGACCGTGGAGTATATCGACCTGAAAGAAAGCCAGACGGTGTCGGAGGCGATAGACCGCATCCGGAAGATGGGCTTGGACAGCGAAACGATCAATATCTGTTATGTCTTAGACAGCCAGAGGACGCTTGTGGGCACCGTGGCGCTCCGCTATCTGCTGTTGAGCGATCCCGACGATATCATCGGCAATATGATGCACAGGAACGTGGTGTCCCTCCACACCCTGATGGATCAGGAAGAAGTTGCCAGAATGTTTAAGAAATACGAGTTTACGGCCATGCCGGTGGTGGACAACGAGGACAGGCTGGTGGGGATCATTACCGTAGACGATGTAGTGGACATTCTGGAGGAGGAAACGACAGAGGATATCGAGAAGATGGCGGCGGTCATGCCTTCGGATAAGCCGTACCTGAAGACTTCCGTCTTCAGCGCGTACAAGAAGAGGATACCGTGGCTCCTGCTGCTGATGATCTCGGCGACTTTTACGGGGAGGATCATCACCTCTTTTGAAAATGCGCTGAGCCGCTATGTGGTGCTGACGGCTTTTATTCCCATGCTGATGGATACCGGCGGCAACGCGGGCGGACAGGCCAGCGCCATCATCATCCGCGGATTGTCGCTGGACGAGATCGAATTCGGCGACTGGTTCGTTGTGATATGGAAAGAGATACGGATCTCGGTCCTGTGCGGACTGACTCTGGCGCTGTGCAACTTTGCCAGACTGATCCTCTTTCATAATATCAGCGTCCCCGTGGCGTTAGTCGTGTGCGCCACTCTGCTGATGGTCGTTGTGATCGCCAAGATCGTGGGTTCCACGCTTCCTATGCTGGCTAAGAAAATAGGAATGGACCCGGCCGTTATGGCGAGTCCATTTATCACGACAATAGTGGATGCTATCTCTCTGCTGATCTATTTCCGGGTGGCATCTCTTGTACTGGGGCTGTGACGCCTCCCGACGCGCACGGCTGTGATCATTTCTTGGCCGCGGCCGAGATCGCGGCGCGCTTTCTGAGCGTAGGATCCAAGATCTTCTTGCGTATGCGCAGATTCTGCGGCGTTACTTCGAGCAGTTCGTCCGTGTCGATGAATTCCAGCGCCTGTTCCAGACTGAGGATCTTCGGCGGCGTCAGGCGCAGCGCCTCGTCCGCGCTGGAGGAACGGGTGTTGGTCAGCTGCTTTTTCTTGCACACGTTCAACTCGATATCTTCCCCGCGGCCGTTCTGTCCGACCACCATTCCCGAATATACTTTTGTGCCCGGCCCGATGAAAAGCGTTCCGCGCTCCTGCGCGTTGTAAAGGCCGTATGTGATGGCTTCCCCGGCTTCAAAAGCGATCAGGGAACCCTGTTTGCGGTATTGGATATCGCCCTTGTATGGGCCGTAATCGTCAAAGACGGTGTTGATGATGCCGTTGCCTTTGGTGTCGGTCAAAAACTCGCCGCGGTAGCCGATCAGCCCGCGGGAAGGGATGGAGAACTCCAGACGGCTGTAACCGCCCGACGCGACGCCCATGTTGAGCAGTTCTCCTTTTCTCTGGCTCAGCTTCTCGATCACCGTTCCGGCATATTCTTCCGGCACATCAATGTAACACAACTCCATCGGCTCCAGTTTTTTGCCGTTTTCATCGGTCTTGTACAGCACTTCCGCCTTGCTGACCGCAAACTCATACCCTTCGCGGCGCATATTCTCGATCAGGACGGACAGATGCAGTTCGCCGCGCCCGGATACCTTGAAGGCTTCCGTCGTTTCGGTTTCCTCCACGCGGAGCGATACGTCGGTATTCAGCTCCCGGAACAGCCGGTCGCGCAGATGGCGGCTCGTCACATATCTGCCTTCCTGCCCTGCGAGCGGTGAGTCGTTGACGATAAAGTGCATGGCGATCGTAGGTTCGGAGATCTTCTGGAAAGGGATCGGGACCGGATCTTCGGGGGAGCACAGCGTGTCGCCTATGTGCAGGTCCGCGATGCCTGAGATCGCTGCAATGGAGCCGATCCGGGCTTCCTTGACTTCGACTTTGTTCAGCCCGTCGAACTCATACAGTTTGCTGATCTTTACTTTCTGCATTTTATCCGGGTCATGGTGATTGACAATGACGACTTCCTGATTGACCTTGACCGATCCGTTGTCCACTTTGCCGACGCCGATCCGGCCGACATACTCGTTGTAGTCGATGGTGCTGATCAGTACCTGCGTGCCCGCGTCTGGGTCGCCGGTGGGAGCGGGTATATGCTCTAAGATCGCGTCGAAAAGAGGCGTCATGTCTTTTCCCTTGACCGTCAGCTGCGTGGTGGCGGTTCCCGCCTTGGCGGAGGCATAGACGAAAGGACAGTCAAGCTGCTCGTCGCTTGCGTCCAGATCCATGAACAGCTCCAGCACCTCATCCACCACTTGGATCGGGCGCGCCTCCGGACGGTCGCATTTGTTGATGCAGACGATTACAGGAAGGTCCAGTTCCAAAGCCTTTTTCAATACGAATTTCGTCTGGGGCATCGGCCCTTCAAAGGCGTCCACCACAAGGATCACGCCGTCCACCATCTTGAGGACGCGCTCCACCTCGCCGCCGAAATCGGCGTGGCCGGGCGTATCGACGATGTTGATCTTTACCCCTTTATAAGTGACGGCGGTATTCTTGGACAGGATCGTGATCCCGCGCTCGCGCTCGATATCGTTTGAATCCATGACACGTTCCGCCACTTCCTGATTTTCCCGGAAAACACCGCTCTGTTTTAACAGTTCGTCCACCAGCGTGGTCTTGCCGTGGTCAACATGGGCGATGATCGCTATGTTTCTTACATCTTCTCTCGTTGTCTTCATGTTTTTCCTGCCTTTCAAACCGGCTTATTATATCACTAACGGGTGCATCTTGCAAGTATGGCACAGACTCTGCGCTGTTTCATGCCGCCAGACCCGCGCTGTTTCAGCTGCCAGACCCACACTGTTTCAGCCGCCAGACTCCGCGCTGTTTCAGCTGCCAGACTCCGCGCTGTTTCGACACCGTCTGCATAATTCCGCGACCATTAACAGTTCTATTTTGACGGATTCTCCTATATATTGATAGTACAATACTTAAGGAATAACTGGGATGGATTCCAAAGTGTAGAAGGGAGAAAAACATGACAGATAAGGTGATTGAAAACAACCAGGCGGCGATCATGGGAGTCATCGTGAGCGACTTCACGTTCAGCCACGAGATTTTCGGAGAGGGATTTTACATGGTGGATATCAGTGTGGATCGTCTGAGCGAATCCACGGATATCATTCCGGTGATGGTATCGGAAAGACTCATTGACGTCAATGAGGATTACAAGGGAATGAAAATATGCGTCACGGGACAATTCCGCTCCTATAACAGACATGAGGAGAGAAAGAACAGACTGGTGCTGTCCGTTTTTGCGAGGGAGATCGAGTTCGTGGAAGAAATCGCGGAGAGCGCCAAGACCAATCAGATCTTTCTGGACGGTTACATCTGCAAGGCGCCGATCTACCGCAAGACGCCCCTTGGGCGGGAGATCGCGGATCTTCTTCTCGCGGTCAACAGACCCTACGGCAAATCCGATTATATACCGTGCATCTGCTGGGGAAGGAACGCGAGGTTCGCAAGCAATTTTGAAGTGGGAAGCCGATGCGCGATCTGGGGCCGGATCCAGAGCAGGGAATATATGAAAAAAATATCGGAGGACCAGCTGGAGCGGCGGGTGGCCTATGAAGTGTCCGTCAGCAAGCTCGAAATGGTCGAGGGGGAAGCCTGATCTGCGGCTTTAGCAGAGCCTGATCCAAGATTCCATATAAAAAGTTGCACGAACATCCCGATTGTGCTATCATAAGCAGATAAAATATATCAAGTTTAAAAATATTAAGTTTAGACTGCAACGGGAGATAGTGAGGAACTGATATGAGAAACGGCACGATTCAGATCTACAGCGGGGACGGCCACGGAAAATCTCCGGCTGCACTGGGCAGGGCGATCCAGACAGCGTGTAACGGGGAGTATGTGGTCATTATCCAGTTTTTGAAAGGACGGGGTTTGGCGGAGTCGGAATTTGTCAAGCGTCTGGAACCGGAGATCAAGATCTTCCGGTTTGAAAAATCCAGTGAGAATTTTGCCGATCTGTCGGAAGACCGCAAGGCCGAGGAGTGCCAGAATATCAAAAACGGCCTTAATTTTGCCAAGAAAGTGATGAATACCGGAGAGTGTTCCCTGCTGATCTTAGACGAGGTCTTGGGGCTTATCGACAACGGGATCCTCACGGTGGAGGAACTGAAGGTCCTGCTTTCTTCCAAACCGGAGGAAATGGATATCATCATGACCGGGATCACCTTAAACGACGACGTCTGTATGTTGGTGGACGAAGTGACGAAAGTGGAGACCATGCCGTTCAAAAAATGGGGTTAGACAGCGTCCGGTGGGGCATATCGGTCCGCCGTCCTGCGGTGGTTGACATCCCCGCGGTATAGTGTTATGATGATTCCAACAATAAATGAAAACAGATAGAGGTTGCGTTTTTCATCAGTAGAGATCGTGATATGGCAGACATAGGAGATCGCTCTTGAAAGGGGAAGACGCCGAAAGGGAAAGGATTCTGCGGACTTTGCCTTGGGCATACAGTTAAGAGCTGTATGACTGTCATCGGAACGATGGGGCGCTATCAAATATCTTGAAACGAAGCTGACCCTGTGCGGTCAGCTTTTTATGTGCAGACAGGAATGTTGGAGAGATTTTCCGTTGTACAATATTTTATGCGCGGCCAGCGGAACCGGAGGAGAAAAAAGAGAAAACGCGGGAAAACCCCGCACAAGGGACGCAAAAGCGCGGCCGGGAAGGAGAAGACATGGCAATTTTTAAAGGGGCAGGCGTGGCGATCGTCACGCCGTTTCATGAGGACGGAAGTGTTAATTATGAGAAATTTGAGGAGCTGGTGGAGGAGCAGATCGCCGGAGGCACCGATGCGGTCATCGTGTGCGGCACCACAGGCGAGGCTTCCACGCTGACGCACGAGGAGCATCTGGACCTGATCCGGTTCTGCGTGGAGAAGGTAAAGGGCAGGATCCCCGTCATTGCAGGCACGGGATCAAACTGTACGCAGACAGCGGTATATCTGTCCACAGAGGCCGAGAAATACGGCGTGGACGCGCTGCTTCTTGTGACGCCGTACTATAACAAAGCAACGCAGAAAGGTCTGTACGAGCATTTCAAGAAGATCGCGGATTCGGTAAAGCTTCCGGTCATCCTGTATAATGTGCCGGGGCGCACCGGCTGTAACATCCTGCCGCAGACGGCTGTGAAGCTGTGCACCGAAGTCAGCAACATCGTGGCAATCAAGGAAGCCAGCGGCAATATCTCGCAGGTGGCGGAGCTGATGGCGCTCGCGGAGGGCAGGATCGATCTGTATTCCGGCAATGACAATCAGGTCGTGCCGCTGCTTGCACTGGGCGGCAAAGGCGTGATCTCGGTGGTTTCCAATGTGGCGCCCAGACAGATGCATGACATGTGCCAGCGTTTCTTCGACGGCGATGTCGAGGGAAGCGCCAAAGAGCAGCTGCGGCTCATTGAACTGAACAACGCGCTGTTCTGCGAGGTGAATCCGATCCCGGTGAAGACGGCGATGAACCTGATGGGCAAGCAGGTAGGACCGCTTCGTATGCCTTTGTCGGAGATGGAGCCGAAGAATGTGGAAACTTTGAAGGCGGCGTTGTCCCATTACGGTCTTTTGTAAGGTTGGACAGCTGACCAATCACGTTTTATAAAACCGGATAACGGAACGGAGGATTTCTATGACAAGAGTAATCATGCATGGCTGCAACGGGAAGATGGGCCAGACCATCACAGGACTGGCCGCCGCGGACGAAGAGATCGAGATCGTGGCGGGCGTGGACACCTGCGATGAAGGGAAGAACGCATATCCCGTATTTCAAAAAATAGCGGACTGCGACGTACAGGCGGACGCGGTCATTGATTTCAGCGCGGCTCCGGCAGTAGACGGTCTGATCGATTACTGCGTGGAAAAGAAGATCCCCTGTGTGCTGTGCACCACGGGTCTTACGGAGGAACAGCTTGCCAAAGTGAAGAAGGCGTCGGCCGAAGTGGCCGTGTTAAAATCGGCCAATATGTCTTTGGGTATCAATATGCTGCTTAAGCTGCTCAAAGACGCGGCGGCGATACTGGCTCCGGCGGGCTTTGATATCGAGATCGTGGAGAAACATCATAATCTGAAACTGGATGCGCCCAGCGGGACGGCGATCGCACTGGCGGATTCCATCAACGAAGAACTGGACAATTCGTATCGTTACGTCTATGACAGAAGCCAGCAGCGGCAGAAGAGGACCAGACAGGAGATCGGCATCAGCGCGGTCAGGGGCGGCACGATCGTGGGCGATCACGACGTGATCTTTGCGGGCGCGGACGAGGTCGTGACTTTTTCGCACCGCGCGTACTCCAAGGCCGTGTTTGGCAAAGGAGCCATTCAGGCGGCCAAGTTCCTTGCCGGAAAACCGGCGGGTATGTATGACATGAGTGATGTGATCAATGGGTAAAACTGTTACATCATAGGAGAGTTAGGAGAAAAACATTGATGCACGGAGGAATTTATGGACGATATAGAGCTTAAATATCTGAAAAGTTTATCGAAGCAGTATCCGTCGATCGCGGCGGCTTCGACGGAGATCATCAATCTGCAGGCTATTCTGAACCTGCCCAAGGGCACCGAACATTTTATGACGGATATCCATGGAGAATACGAGCAGTTCAACCATATCCTTAAGAACGGTTCGGGTTCTGTCAGGAGGACCATCGACGAAGAATTCGGCAACACGCTGAGCATCAAAGATAAGAAGAGCCTTGCGACGCTGATCTATTATCCCAGAGAGAAACTGGATCTGATCCTGCGGGAGGAAGACGACAGCGCTATCGAGGACTGGTACAAGATCACCCTGCACCGTCTGGTTCAGATCACGAAGAGAGTATCGTCCAAATATACCCGCTCCAAAGTGCGGAAAGCGCTGCCTGCGGACTTTTCCTATATCATAGAGGAACTGATCACGGAGAAGGCGGAGATACAGGATAAGGAAGCGTACTATAATGAGATCATACACACGATCATCCGGATCGGCCGCGCGCAGGAATTTATCATCGCGTTGAGCAACCTGATCCAGAGGCTGGTCATCGATCATCTGCATATCGTAGGCGATATTTATGACAGGGGGCCGGGGCCGCATATCATCATGGATACTCTGTGCGATTACCATTCCGTGGACGTACAGTGGGGCAATCATGACATTGTGTGGATGGGGGCCGCAAGCGGACATCTGGCCTGCATTGCCAATGTTATCCGGATGGCGGCGCGTTACGGCAATCTGGACACCTTGGAAGAGGGATACGGCATCAATCTGATCCCGCTCGCAACGTTTGCTCTGGATGCGTACCGCGACGCCGACTGCAGCACATTTGCGATCAAGTACAATACGAATTACGATACCAAAGACTTAAGTCTGGATATGAAGATGCACAAGGCCATAGCCATCATTCAGTTTAAACTGGAAGGGCAGCTGATCATGCGGAGGCCGGAGTTTGGAATGGAAGACAGGCTGCTGCTTGACAAGATCGATTACGAGAACCACGCGCTGGTGCTGGACGGGGTATCGTATGCCATGAAAGATGTGGATTTTCCGACGGTCAACCGGGACAGGCCCTACGAACTGACGCCGGAGGAAGAACAGGTCATGGAGCGCCTCAGACAGGGATTTGTCAAGTGCGAGAAGCTGCAGAAACATGTGCGGTTCCTTTTCTCCAAAGGCGGCTTATACAAAGTACATAATTCCATGCTGCTCTATCACGGCTGCGTGCCGATGGACGATAAAGGCAATTTCAGCAAAGTCAACATATACGGCGAAGAGTACAGCGGGAAAGCGCTGTATGATGTGTTGGAGCACTATGCGCGCAAAGGCTACTATGCTGACAACAATCTGAAAACGAAGCTGAAAGGGCAGGACATCATCTGGTATATATGGGCGGGGCCCAATTCGCCCGTGTTCGGCAAAGATAAGATGGCGACCTTCGAGCGTTATTTTTTGGAAGACGAGTCGATGCACAAAGAAACCAAGAACAGTTATTATAAGCTGCTTGACAACGAAGTCGTTATCGAGAAGATCCTGATCGAGTTCGGCTTGGACGAACATCATTCCCATATCGTCAACGGACATGTGCCGGTAGAGCGCAAAAAGGGAGAGTCGCCGATCAAATGCGGCGGGAAACTGCTCGTTATCGACGGCGGTTTTTCCAAAGCGTATCAGGACAAGACCGGGATCGCCGGTTATACGCTTGTCGTCAACTCTTACGGGATGCGTCTTGTGGCCCACGAACCCTTTGAGTCCACCGAGTCGGCGATCCTGAATGAATCCGATATTTTCTCGGATTCCGTTATACTGGAAACCAGCAGCACGCGCCAGAAGATAGCCGATACCGATATCGGCGCGGAACTGCGGGAGAGCATCTATCAGCTGGAAGAGCTGCTCCAAGCCTATCGGGACGGCCTGATCATCGAAAGGTAGGACAGCCGCTGCGGCAGACAGACGGCCGCAGACCATGATATATAACAGTGTGCAGATGAAAAAATCCGTCCCCGCATGTTACTGAGGGACGGATTTTTGTGCGTCTTTATCGTGCGGTACGGATGCCTGCCGTACCTGCCTGTCGAAATCTACATTCCTGCGCCCGCACCTGCACCCGCGCCTGCGCCGGTGCCTGTACTTGTACCTGCACCCGTGCCTGTTCCGGTTCCGGCCCCGGTTCCTGTGCCCGTGCCTGTTCCGGTACCTGCGCCTGTGCCGTCGGTGGCGTTGTCGATCACGCCTTCCACGCCGTCAGCCGCGTCGTCGATCACATCGGAAACGGCGTTTCCGGCATCTCCTACGGCATCTCCTACGTTGTCCAGTACGGAATCCGTGTTGTCCGTATTTCCGGCGGTCACGTCATTGACGTTATGATTGTCGTTCATGGAATCTGCGGCGCCGTTGTCGGTACCCGCGGTATTGCCGTTCATACCTGTCGTATCCATCCCGTCAGTATTGCCTGCAGTTCCTGCAGTTTTGTTGTCAGTTCCTGCGGTATTGCCGTCGATATTCTGGGAATTGCCCGCATTGCCTTCGGTATTCGTGTCAGCTCCGGTGCCGGAATCTGCGGCGGGTGTATTGTTATTCCCGGCGGCGCCGGTCCCGCTGCCTGATCCGCAGGCGGAGAGCATTGTCATGGACAAGACCATAACGGAAACAAGTAATAATGCTCTGAACTTTTTCATAATTGCCTCCTTCTTCTTATTACCCTTAAGAAATCGTGATGCTTTGGCATAAATCCGGGTATCGGAATGTTTATGTGCAAAACATCAGCTTCTATGTTATTATGTCAGATAGAAAATAAAATATGCACGGCGCGGGAGGAAAAGATGGAGTTTCGACCCTGTATCGATATTCATAACGGCTGCGTAAAGCAGATCGTCGGCGGCAGCCTGAAAGATAAAGGCGGTGAAGCTGAGGAAAATTTTGTATCCGGACAGGATGCAGCGTTCTATGCGCGTCTGTACCGTGAATATAAGATCACAAACGGGCATATCATAATGTTGAATCCTGTCGGTTCGCCTTTTTATGAAAAAACAAAAGAACAGGCGGCTGCGGCGCTCAGGGCATATCCGGGCGGCCTTCAGGTGGGCGGCGGGATAACGCCGGACAACGCGGGCGCGTTTTTGGACGCCGGAGCCAGTCATGTGATCGTCACATCTTATGTTTTTAAAGACGGGCGGATAGAGTATGGCAGACTGGACGAACTGGCGCGCGCCGTCGGGCGGGACAGACTGGTCCTGGATCTCAGTGTGCGCAAAAAAGACGGCCGTTACCTTATTGTGACCGACCGGTGGCAGAAATATACCAAGACGGAACTGACCGGGCGCACTCTCGATGAACTGGCCGGTTACTGTGACGAATTTCTTGTCCACGCGGTGGACGTGGAGGGAAAGGCGAACGGCATCGAGGAGGAACTGGCGGCGCTTTTGGGCGCATGGGGCAAGATCCCCGTCACTTACGCCGGAGGCGTGCACAGCTTCGAGGATCTGAAACTTTTGAAAAAGCTTGGACGGGACAGAGTGAACGTGACCGTCGGCAGCGCTCTCGACCTGTTCGGCGGCACGATGAAACTGGAAGATGTGTTGGCGGCCGTACAATGACGCGGTTTTCATGTAAATTTTTTCATGAAGATTTTTTCATGTAGATTTGCTGCAAATATGATGCAATTTTGATGCAAGTATGATACAGCCCCGTGCTATGCTGTATGGCGGAAGGGGTGGGAACATGCGGACAAGACTGATCCGTATCGGTATCATTATGCTGATGGCAGACGCCGTCTACGGCTGCGCCGTTTCGGATGAGGACGGCCGCCGCTATATCAGCTATGAGTTTTATGAAACTCTGGAAGGAGGAGGGCATCAGCTTGCCGACGCTTTTATCAGTGTCAGGGATATCTGCACAGAGGAGAAAGCCGCCTTTGATATCATAGAGTTTCCGGCGGACAGACTGGGAAAGTATACCGGGCCGGACAAGGGCAGGCTGCAGCGGCTCTCGGCGTCGGAGGATCTGAATTTTGACGGCAGAAAAGATCTGGTCTTTGACGGCATAAACGAAGGGTCTATGCCGAGCGGCAACTATACCGTCTTTTTGTGGAACGAAGAAGAACAGCGGTATATATGGGCGGAGGATGCGCCGAAGTGGTATTATCGGATCGACCGGGACAGACAACGGCTGTTAGGCCGCAGCCGTCTGTCGGCCAGCGACGAGGATTATCATATCTATGAGTACAGAAACGGGGCGTTCCATGAGAAGCATCTGGAGATCAGGACGAAAGCGTCGGACTATCAGGGACTCCATTGGGATGTGACGGGACAGTACTATCGGGACGGGACATTGGAGGCGCGGCTGGAGATGATATACGGGGAGGATGGAGCAAGGCGCTTTTTCTATGAACAGATCGGCGGCGGCAGAGGCAGAGAGGAACTGCAGATCGCGGGCGATCTGACCTATAAGGACGTCAGCCGCATCGTTTTTTCGGAATTTGACTTCTACTGGCACTGATAAAAAGCGGGGAAGGACAAAAAAACTGCCTATCTCTCATGATAGGCAGCTTTTTCTAATCCGTCATAACAATACTGCAAATTCTAAATAAAATTCATCATTTATATTTAAGAACAGGCACATCGTGATACTGATTATGGTGTTATAAGTTCGATGTTTCTTATAACTTTGTTACGTTTACGGCCTGAGGACCTTTTTCGCCATTAACTACTTCGTACTCAACGGAAGCGCCCTCTTCAAGGGATTTGAAGCCTTCCATGTTAAGTCCGGTGTAATGAACGAATACATCGTTGCCCTGCTCATCGGAGATGAAGCCATAGCCTTTTTGGTTGTTAAACCATTTAACTGTACCTTTGTTCATCGTACATACCTCCAAAAAATTATGAATATGTTGTTCATGCAACATTCATAGAATAGCATATGTTCCGTTAAATGTAAAGCATTGATTTGCGACAATGTCATCAACTTTGTTATGTAAACAATGATTGCGCTTTGACTGGTATATATGATACAATAAATGCAGACCCAGCGGTCTGCATTAAGAGAATCGCGCTGCGATTCTCCCGGAATGATTTACGGTGCGGGCGTCTGAGAATATGATACAATAAATGCAGACCCAGCGGTCTGCATTAAGAGAATTGCTTTGCAATTCTCCCGGAATGATTATGGTGCGGGCAGCTGGGAAGCAAAAAGGAGAAGCGCACATACATGTGTTTTAAACGGAGGTGATTTTCCTTGCGTGAAACCAAAACAGTCGATGCGGCGGCCATGGAAACCGGCGCGGATAAGATAACGGAAGGCGCTGCGGAAACCGGCGCGGATAAGACAGCGGAGAGCGCCGCAGGAACCGGCGCGGATAGGACAGCGGAGAACGCCGCAAAAAACGGCGCGCAGGCAGCGGCACAGGCGCCTGACGGTGAAGCGGGTGCCGACAAGAAGAAATCCGGCAGAAAAAAAAGGAAGACAAATTATACTCTGATGCTTTTTGCCGATTCCAAGGATGGGCAGATCCGCCAGATGGGGATCGGCCCCGCGGTGGTCGAACTGACGGCGCTGTTTATACTGACGGTCGTTGCGGTCCTGGCTATCGTGTGTTGGACGGGAAGCCGCAGAAATGATGAACTGGAGAGCATGGTTGCCGCCCAGCAGAAAGAGATTGCCGATCTGACATCGCAGAATAAGGTCTTGACGGAAGAAAATGAGGATCTGGTTTCTCTCAGAGAGGAACTGACGGATAAAGTGATCGTGTTGAGCGATACGATCAATCGGAAAGTGGAAGAAGAGGAAGCGCTGGAACAGGAGAAGGCGCAGGCCCATATGCCGGTAGGATTCCCCATGTCTTCCTCGGCTTCTTTGGAGGAAACGGGCGGCGACGAGCCCATGGTCAAATTGACAGGCAGCGAGGGGAGCAGCATCATTGCGGCGGCAGACGGCACCGTGGTTTCCGTTACGACGGACAGCGCGTATCTGCACTGTATCAAGATCGATCATGAAAACGGTTATAACACCATATATCGGAATGACGGCGACGTCATGATCAAAGAAGGGGACACAGTCGTCAAGGGGGCGATTCTGTATGTGATCGGAGAAGACAATACGGAATTGGGCTATCAGATCACTTATGACGGAAAATATATCGACCCGATGGAACTGATCAATATCGACGGATAGCGGCGGTATGGCGGACAGCCCGCCGCTATTTCTTCATTCGGTCCAACACGATATCATATCCTTCGTTCCCGTAATTGAGCGAGCGGTTGACACGGCTGATGGTGGCGGTGGAGGCGCCGGTCTTTTCCGCGATCTCCAGATAAGTGCTTCCGTTTTTGAGCATGGACGCCACCTCAAAACGCTGGGACAACGATAAGAGTTCGTTGACCGTACACAGATCTTCCATGAAACGGCAGCACTCTTCTCTGGTGTTTAAACACAGTATGCCGTCAAACAGACGGTCAACGGCTTCTGTTTTCAGTTTTTTGTTCATAAGGCATATCCTCCCGCACAGTCCCTGATACAGATTTTGGTAAAACCAAACCACGCTTTCACACGTTAATACTTTAGCGCTTTCGAGTAAAATATAGCATACTCGGCATCGTTTGTAAACGGTGTGAGATAAAACACTTGTCATGTAGTAATAAAAACTATATAATAAGATATACATATAAAAATATGCTTATCATACCTACCAAAACGTACACATCAAGATGCGCACACAGTAAATGGCGCAGAGCGGGGCACAGAGATGACGATCAATATGGACGATCTGCTCGGCAGTATCCTGAGCAGTCTGGACAGAGTAGAATATATCAAAGCGGAAGATATACCGGATATCGATCTGTATATGGATCAGGTGACGACGTTTATGGAATCGCACCTTAAGACTTCCACGCGCAATCCTGAGGAAGACAAGATCCTGACCAAGACGATGATCAATAACTATACCAAAAATGATCTTCTTCCGCCTCCGGTGAAAAAGAAATACTCCAAGCAGCATGTTTTTCTGCTGATCTTTATCTATTATTACAAAGGGATCCTGTCGATCAGCGATATACAGCAGCTGCTGCAGCCGATCACGGACCGTTTTTTCCGGACCGACGACGAGTTTGATCTGGAAGCGGTGTATGAAGAGGCGTTCGGGTTTGAAAGAGAGCAGACCGAGAATCTCAAAGAGGATATTACGAAGAAGTACCGGGTGTCCGAAACCGCTTTTGCGGATGCGCCGGACGAAAGCAGGCCGTTTCTTCAGGTGTTTTCCTTTATCTGCATGTTAGGGTTTGACGCTTATATGAAAAAACTGCTGATCGAGAAGCTGATAGACGGACTTGCGGCCGAGGGCGGAAGACCCGAAAAGAAAAAAAGCAAAAAACAAGAAGAAAGTAGTCAAACAGAGGAATGATATGATATAATAAATGCAGACCCAGACCCGGTAATCTGCGGTGACAGCATAATATGTTTAGACGGAATGGAGGTTTGACATGGAACCGGTTCGTAAGATTGACGATTTGGATAAGAGGGGATTCAGCGTTGCAGAAGGGATGGCAATGTGCGCCGGTGATGAAGAGATCTATATGGAAGTGTTGGAGGCGGCTCTGGAAGAAGGCAGGGAAAAGCTGCCCCTTATCAGAGAGTGCTATGAGAAGAAAGATTATGCGCGTTACGGTATAGAGATGCATGGCTTGAAGAACGCCATGAAGTCCATCGGAGCCAACGGGCTGTCCGAGGCTGCGAAAGAACAGGAATTTGCAGTAAAAGAGGATCATCTGGAGTTGGTGGATGAACATGTGGAAGACGTGCTCGCGCAGTATCAGAGCGTGGTGGATGCACTGGCGGAGCTGTTTGACAACGCGGAATGATCCGGGGCGTAAAAACAGGAAACGCAGCGCGCAGGAAGCGCTGTGGACAGAAGACCTTATGCATCAAAAAACATTATGTACAGCGGTCAAAATGCCCGGCGCAGTAAACGCCGGGTATTGTTGTCTGCCGCAGCGCCGTTGGACGCTGTTACGGACGCCGCCCGCGGTGCGTCACTCTGCCGCTTTCCGGGCAAAGTCCGTGTCCACCAGATCGCCGTAGGGCACTCTCTCGTCCAGTTCACCCGATTCTTCCAGAATATTCTGCAGAAGATCGAAACTGTCCTCCTCGAAGATCAAATCGCTTTTCCATGTGTCCTGCTCGGCATAGCGCGTTACAATAGTGGTGATGGTCGCCGTGTCGGTATCCTTGAACTGCGGGGCAATGACCTGTGCGATCTCTTCAGGCGAGTGGGTCTGCACATAATCCATGCCCTTCTGGAGGGCGTTGGTGAACGACTGGATCACTTCGGGATTCTCGGCGATATAGCTTTTTTTTGCAGAAAAAGCGGTATAGGGAACATAGCCGGAATCTTCGCCGAGCGATGCGACCACATAACCGTCGCCTTTTGCTTCTAGGGAAGTGGCATGGGGCTCAAATTCTACGGTGAAATCTCCCTGCCCGCCGGAAAAAGCGGCTGCCGTGGAACCGAAATCGATGCTTTGATCGATGGAAAGGTCCGCGGCGGGGTCGATGCCGTTCTTTTTGAGGATAAACTCAAAAACCATTTCCGGCATACCGCCCGCTCTGCCGCCAAGCACTTCTTTTCCCTCTAACATGCTCCACTTGAAATTCTCGATCGGTTCTCTGGCAACCAGAAAATTGCCGGCGCGCTGCGTCAGCTGCGCGAAGTTGACCGCATAGTCGGAGGCTCCTTCTTTGTAAGTATAGATGGTGCTTTCGCTGCCCATAAAACCGATATCCGCCTCGCCGGTCAGCAGGGCGGTCATGGTCTTGTCGGCTCCGAATCCGGTGACAAGCGTCAGATCTATCCCTTCCTCCGCAAAGTAACCTTCCTCTATGGCCACATACATAGGCGCATAGAAAATGGAATGGGCTACCTCGTTGAGCACGACCGGCGTTTGACCGGAAGCGGCGCTTTCCCCGGACTGCTTTCCGCAGCCGCATAAAGAGCCAAGAACGACGGCTGCTATAAGAAACAAACTCAATATTTTTTTGGTCATTTTTTGTTGGTCCTGTCAAAGACATTTACTATAGCATATGTATCGGCGGAAAGATTGTGACGCTCCATGCGCTTCTGTTCGTCCGAATATCGGGAGAAACGATAGTGGCTCAAATTTTTTGGCTTCAGCATACACGACTGTAAAAAAGTTTTGTTTCAATCGATATCTTGTCAATTTCCTGCCGCTGTGATAAAATAAATACATGGGTGTTACCTAAACGGTAGCGGTTCGCCTTTTGCCAAAATGAGTACATTTTGAGAACTTCCTGTATCGAGGGAGGGATACATAATGGAAAATAACGTGAAAGGTAATCAATGTTGGTGTTGGATATGATTTTGGAGCTTGTCGGTATTGTAGTGACGGTGATCAGTATCATCGTGACGATCATCAGTATCCGGCAGACCAGAAAAAATGAAAGACATCAAAAAAGCAACCGCACCGACCAAGGTTAGTGGTTGCTTTTTTGATCTGTAACTGTTAACCAAGGCGAACCGTTGCTTTACGGTAACACCCTTTTGCATAAACTATCATAACACTGATCGACGCCTCCGTCAATCCCCTTTTTTCGTTAGTCTGCGGATATCATGCCCGGCCCGGTGGTTGCAAAGAGAGAAATATGCCCAACCCGTGCAAAAATCATGCCCGGATCCGCAAAAGAAAATCCCGGTCCGTACAAAAAATCCATGCCCGGCCCGGCGGTTGCATTTATCGGGATATGATGTTAACGTAGTATATTGGGTGTTGGATCTAACAGCCCGCAGGCTGTTTTCAAAGAAAAGCGGATAACGGGAATCGAACCCGCCTCTCCAGCTTGGGAAGCTGGCGTTCTACCGATGAACTATATCCGCGGCTGTGTACTTTATTAGTATAACAGCAAATGAACAAAAAGAAAAGAAGAAAAATGCAAAAGAATCGAGAGTTGTAAAAAAAATGATGTGGATACTGCTGACATTGTTATATGGCGTGTTAAAGGGCGTGCGGGAGATCGTTAAAAAGAAGGCACTGGAGAAAAACTCTACCATAGAGGTATTGTTTATGTACACTTTGCTTTCTTTTCTGATTGTCCTGCCGGACGCAAAAGCCGCTATGGGGATGGAACCGAAATTTTATTTTTATGTGGCCATCAAATCTTTTGTCATTTTTCTTGCGTGGATGTTCAGTTTTCAGGCAATCGGCAGGATGCCGATCAGCCTGTACGGCGTTCTGGACCTGTCGAGGGTCATGTTTGCAACGCTGCTTGGGGTGTTTGTCCTGCACGAATCACTGGGAGTATCGCAGGCGGCCGGGCTTCTCTTTGTTTCGGCCGGACTTTTGCTGTTAAAATACAGACCCCGCGGTATGCGGAGCACATCGGACGGACAGGCCGTAGAGAGCAGATATGTGGTCATGGCGTTTGCCTCCTGCCTGCTCAACGCTGTGTCCGGCCTGCTTGATAAACTTCTGATGAAAGACATCAACAGTTCGCAGCTGCAATTCTGGTATATGTTTTTCCTTGTTCTTCTGTATCTGCTGTTCATTCTGGCCGCCCGCGTTCCCGTAAACATAAAAAGCGCGGCGCATAACAAATGGATCTGGCTGCTGAGCATACTGTTTATCATAGCCGATCGGGCGCTCTTTATCGCCAACGGCATACCGGACAGCCGTGTTACCGTAATGACCTTGTTAAAACAGGCAGGCTGCGTCGTGACGATCCTTGCGGGCAGATTTTTATTCAAAGAAAAAGGGACCACGCACAAAATGATCTGCGCGCTGATCATTGTTGCCGGTATCGTGGCCGCCGTCTGCTAAAAATCTTGTAGAACAAACAACATGGTTATGGTATAATAAATAGGCGCTAAGAAAAACAAGCGACGCCGAAGGCGGCATTTGTTTTTCAAAGCGCCTATTAACGAGCATCCGATCCGGCGAAGCAGGATAAGGGAGCGCCGAAAGGCGCGGGGATGCGAGTAAAAAAGACAAAAGGAAGCGTTGGGAGTGACGCCGAAGGCGGCATTTGTTTTTCAAAGCGCCTATTAACGAGCATCCGATCCGGCGAAGCAGGATAGGGGAGCGCCGAAAGGCGCGGGGATGCGAGTAAGAAGGCAAAGAGAAGCGTAGGGAGCGACGCCGAAGGCGCGGGGATGCGAGTAAGAAGACAGAAGGAAGCGTAGGGAGCGACGCCGGAAGGCGGCATCGGAAAAAACAGAGAGGTATCTATATGCACACAAAAGAACGCAATGGGGAATTCAGCGAAAGCAGGGCAGTCAACAAGATGGCGCTTGCCTGCCACATCGTTTTGGCGGCGGTATTGGAACTGGCCTATTTTATGGAAGTAGCAAAAGGAGCCAGAACAATATCCTATTATCTGGTATTTTCGCTTCTGGCATTGGGACCGGCGATCGTGGAGTTCCTGATGTATAAAAAGGAACCGGAAAGCCTGAAACTGCGGTATTTTATAGCGGCTTTTTACACGATCTTTTATATATTTGTGGTGTTTACGACGGTAAACAACGTGGCGTTTACTTTTATCATTCCGATCTATCTGGTGCTGACCCTGTATTCCGACGTCAGACTGTGCGGGATCGTATCAGGGACCGCGGTTGCGGTAAATGTGATTTTCCTCGGATATCAGGCGGTCATGGGAAAACTGGATCTGACCGATATGGCGACCTATGAGATCCGGGTGCTGCTGCTTTTGATCATAGCGATCTTCCTGTATCTGGCCACAAAGACTCTGTACCGGGTCAATGAGATGAAACTGTCAGAGCTGAACCGGGAGAAAGAGAATGTTTCCGGCCTGCTGAATAACGTGATGCGGATCTCCGAACAGATGTCGGAAGGCATTGTGGATGTGACAGGCCACATGAAAGAACTGGGCGGGGCGGTATCGGAAACGAAAAATGCGATGGAAGAGGTGTCCACGGGAACGAACGACACGGCGGAATCCATACAGAATCAGCTTGGTAAGACGGAGGAGATCCAGAATTATATCGAGCAGATGGCGAAGATGGTAGACAGTATCGCCGGGAATATGGAGCAGGCAAAAGAAAATGTGACGGTCGGGAAACAGAACATAGACGCGCTGACGATGCAGATGGCGGTATCCGAGAAAGCGGGACAGGAAGCCGTTGCGGGGATGCAAGCGCTTGAAGAATATACCACGAACATGCAGTCGATCATTGATCTGATCACCAGTGTGGCCAGCCAGACCAGCCTGCTCGCGTTAAATGCCAGCATTGAGGCGGCGCGCGCCGGGGAGGCGGGAAGAGGTTTTGCGGTAGTCGCAGCCGAGATCTCAAATCTGGCGAACCAGACGCAGGCCGCTACGGTCAATATCACAGAGGTGATCCATAACGTGTCGGCGAAGCTCGGCACCGCGGCGGATGCGGTGGAACAGCTGATGGATAACAGCAGAAAACAGAGCGAGTCAGCTAAGCAGGCCGCGGACAGTTTCGGCATGATTTCGGAGAGTACGGAACGAGTCAATGAGCAGAGTGAAGGACTCAGCAATGCGGTGGCGAGGCTGGCGGATGCCAACAGCGGTATCGTGGATAGCATCCAGACGATTTCTTCAATCATGCAGGAAGTATCCGCACACTCACAGGAAACATATGCAGTCAGCGGCAGAAACACGGATATCGTGGCGGAAGTGACCAGACTGGTGGAAGAACTGAACGATCAGGCAAATCACCTCAACAACAATAATATATAAACGATTCATAACAGGAGGATGGAACATGGGAATCATGACAAGATTTAAGGATATCATGGCAGCAAACGTAAACGCGCTTTTTGACAAGGCGGAAGATCCGGAGAAGATGATCGACCAGTACCTGCGGAATCTGGAATCCGATTTTGCAAAAGTGAAAGCGGAAACGGCGTCCATCATGGCGGAAGAAAAGAGCGCCAAGCGGAAACTGGACGAATGTGACGAGGAGATCGCCAAAATGACCGAGTATGCCAAAAAAGCGGTTACGGCGGGCAATGACGACGACGCGCGGCAGTTTTTGACCAAAAAGAGCGAACTGACGCAGAAGAGAGAAGCGCTTGCAAAAGATTATGAGCTGTCGCAGGCAAATTCCGAGAAGATGCGCCAGATGCACGATAAGCTTGAAAACGATATCTCCCAGATGAAGAACAAGAGGGATATGCTTAAGGCAAAGGTCAAAGTCGCCGAAACGCAGAAAAAGATCAACGAGATGGGCGCAGGGCTTGAAAGCGCAGGGAACAATGCCGCCGCTTTTGAGCGGATGGAGGAAAAGGTCAATAAGATGCTGGACGAGGCGGACGCCATCGGCGAGTTGAACCAATCCGCTTCCGGACAGGATATCGATGATCTGGCGGCCAAATATGACACGGCGGACACCGGCTCGGACGTGGACGATGCGCTGGCGGCGCTGAAAGCTGAGATGGGTCTGTAAATACAGGAGCACAACGGAGGGTATCATGGGATTTTTTAAAAATCAGTTTTCTAATCTGGTAGAGTGGAACGAGAACGGCGAGGGAGTCCTGTTCTACAAATTTCAGAATCAGGAGATCAAGAAAGGCTCCAGATTGATCATACGTCCGGGTCAGGATGCAATCTTTCTGTATAACGGAAGAGTGGAGGGAATCTTTACGGACGACGGCGATTATGATATCGAGTCCGAGATCATTCCTTTTTTGACCACGTTAAAAAGTTTTAAGTTCGGTTTTAACACACCGCTCCGGGCGGAAGTCTTGTTCATCAACACAAAAGAACTGCTTGTGAAATGGGGCACCAAGAACGCGATCAATCTCCAGGCGCCGGGACTGCCGGGCGGTATGCCGGTCCGGGCTTTCGGCACATTTAACTGCCGCATCGTGGAGCATGACGTGGTGATCGAGAAACTTGCAGGCATCCGGCAGACGTACACCGTGGAGGATGTAAAAGAGCGTATCGTCGCAAGCCTCGATCAGCTTCTGATGAGCTGGATCAGCAAAGAAGGCCGGGATATGTTCAACCTTCAGTCCGATGCAAGAAATATCGCCAAAGGCATTGAGTCCGATCTGGACATGGATATGAGAAAACTCGGCATCGGCATCTCTGATTTTACCATCGAAAGCTTCTCTTATCCCGAAGAGATCAAGAAGATGCAGGAGAAAGCGGCGGCGCAGTCCATGGTCGGCGATATGGATAAGTACACCCGGATGGCGGCGGCCGACAGCATGAGCAGCGGCGGAAACGGCGGCCGCAGCGGCGGTGTGGCGGCTGATATGGTCAGCTTACAGATGGGGATGGCGATCGGACGGCAGATGGTGGATCAGCTGAACCCTAACGGAAGCGGACAAAACGGACAGCAGCAGGGCGGACAGGCGGCAGGAGCGCAGCAGAATGCTGCACAGGGCGGCGCAGGCCCGAAATTCTGCCCGAACTGCGGAACCCCTGCAACCGGCTCCAAATTCTGCGGAAACTGCGGTAATCAGCTATATTGAGTGGATTGATACAATGAGCATATATGACACATTAAACGATAAACAGAAGCAGGCGGTCATGCAGACGGAAGGACCTGTTCTGATTTTGGCAGGCGCCGGTTCGGGCAAGACAAGGGTGCTCACGCACAGAGTCGCGTATCTGATCGACCGGGAGGGCGTCGATCCTTATCGGATACTGGCAATCACTTTTACCAACAAAGCGGCCGGTGAGATGCGCGAGCGCGTGGACAAGATCGTCGGCTTCGGCGCAGAGCAGATCTGGGTATCGACCTTTCACTCCGCCTGCGTGAGGATCCTGCGCAGATACATTGACCGGATCGGTTTTGACACGCATTTTACCATCTATGACACGGACGACCAGAAGGGCGTGATGAAAGAGGTCTGCAAGAAACTGCAGATCGATACCAAGACGCTCAAAGAACGGACGATCCTAAATGCCATATCTTCCGCCAAAAACGAGTTGATTGGTCCGGCGGATTACGAGAAACAGAACGGCTTCGATTACAACGGCAGCAGGATCGCCAAAGCGTATGCGGAATATCAGGCTGTCCTGCATAAAAACAACGCGCTTGATTTCGACGATCTGATCATGAAGACGGTCGAACTCTTCCGCGCGGACGCAGACGTGCTGAACAACTATCAGGAACGTTTCCGCTACATCATGGTGGACGAGTATCAGGATACGAATACGGCGCAGTTTGAACTGATCAGGCTTCTGGCGGATAAGTACCGTAATCTGTGCGTGGTGGGCGACGACGATCAGTCCATCTATAAATTCCGCGGTGCGAACATCCGCAATATTCTTGATTTTGAAAAAATATACCCGGAAGCATGTGTGATCAAACTGGAGCAGAATTACCGCTCTACGCAGGTCGTATTGGACGCCGCCAACGCGGTGATCCGGAATAACACAGGCCGTAAAGACAAGGCTCTCTGGACGGAGAAAAAAGATGGAAGCCGTATCCATTTGCGGCAGTTCGACACGGCTTACGAAGAGGCGGAATACATAGCGGACGACGTGGCGCATAAAGTCCGCGGCGGTATTGCACGGTACGGAGAGTGCGCCGTATTGTATCGGACAAATGCGCAGGCGCGTCTTTTGGAAGAGCGCTTTATCATGGAAGGCGTGCCCTATGATGTGATCGGGGCCACCAATTTTTACGCCAGACGCGAGATCAAAGATGTTCTGGCCTATCTGAAAACGATCGATAACGGAAGAGATGATGTGGCGGTAAAACGGATCATCAACGTGCCGAAAAGAGGGATAGGGATATCTACCATCGTGCGCGTACAGGCGTATGCGGACGAACACCAGATCAGTTTCTATGATGCGCTGCGGGAGGCGGACCAGATCGCCACGATCGGTAAAAGCGCCTCGAAGCTGAAGCCTTTTGTCATGATGATGCAGGCTTTCCGCAGTAAACAGGAGTTTTTTGGTCTGTCGGAACTGGTGAAAGACATTCTGGAAGTCACCGGGTATGTGAAAGAACTGGAAGAATCCGGCGAAGAGGACGCGGCCGACCGGATCGACAATATCGACGAGCTGATCAGCAAAGTGACGGATTATGAGGAAACGCATGACGAGCCGACCCTGAGCGGTTTTCTGGAAGAAGTGGCGCTGGTTGCGGATATCGACCGGGTGGACGGGGATGACGACCGGGTGCTCCTTATGACGCTTCACTCCGCCAAAGGACTGGAATTTTCGCAGGTTTATCTGGCGGGTCTGGAAGACGGCATTTTTCCCGGTTATATGTCGATCATGTCGGATGATCCGATGGAGATCGAGGAAGAGAGAAGGCTCGCTTATGTGGGGATCACGAGGGCGAAAGACGATCTTACCCTCACCTGCGCCAGACAGCGTATGATCCGCGGCGAAACGCAGTACAATCCGGTGAGCCGTTTTGTCAAAGAGATACCGGCCGAACTGATGGATGATAAGCCGCTTGAAACAAGGCGCCGGAATCCGGTGGTATACGATGAAGATTCCGTGGAAAAGAGCATTTTCAGATCCAAGCCCTTCAGCGCCGGTTTCGGGGCGGATGCCGCAAAGCCGAAGCCTAAGGCAGTTGCCAGACCGAAACGCACCGCCATGGAAAATCAGCCGTATATAGCCAAGGCCGCGCAGGGAGTCGGCGCGGTGTCGATCACGCCCGTGGGAACCGGGAAATTGGATTACGGAGTCGGCGACAGAGTGCGGCATATGCGCTACGGAGAAGGGACTGTGCTGAAGATCGAGCCGGGGCCGAGGGATTCACAGGTGACGGTTGTGTTTGACGAGGCGGGGCAGAAGATCATGTACGCCGGTTTTGCCAAGCTTGCAAAGATCTGAAAACATGCGCTGTTTCGCTGATGAAGATGCCGCCGGTAAAAATACGGATGTTTTTTATAAAAAGGATATAGTAAAATGCCTTAAGACGTGGTATATTATAAACAATGATAATCTATATCTTGGGTTGAAGCGATAGAAAGAGAGGGTTATACCATGAGCAAGAGAGAGATCATCAATAAATTGGACGATATACTTGATAACGCCGGAGTCAATGATTTCCTCGGCAGAAAGAAAGTTGAGGAGAAGAAATCCAACACACTGTTGTGGGTGCTGGCGATCATCGGCGCGGTTGCCGCTGTGGCAGCCATTGCGTATGCAGTATACCGTTATCTGACGCCGGATTATCTGGAAGACTTCGAGGACGATTTCGACGATGATTTTGAAGATGACTTCTTTGAAGACGAAGAAGAGGATGAAAGTCCGAAGGAAGAGAAAAAAGAGAAATAGCAGAGTGTTTGAAAGTTTGTGACTGATATTATGTAAACCATGCGGGGTGTGTGTAATGCATCCCGCATTTGTTTTTCAAGGGTGGAAAAAAATGAAAAAAGGCCAGATCATAGAAGGATATGTACAGAGAGTTGATTTTCCGAACAAAGGCGTAGTGGAAACCCCGGAGGGGATCTGCATCGTCAAAAACGTGCTGCCGGGGCAAAAAGTGCGGTGCGCCGTCAATAAGGCGCGCAACGGCAGAGCGGAAGGCAGACTCTTGGAGATCGTGGAAAAATCGCCGATCCAGACCGAAGAAGCCTGTCCCCATTTCGGGATATGCGGCGGATGCACCTATCTGTCCATTCCCTATGAAGAACAGTTGAAGATAAAAGAAGCGCAGGTGAAAAAACTGCTGGATTCGGTGTTGAAGAGAGATGGATTATGTAAACCTACGCAGACAGAGGACGTAATTGAAGGGATCAAACCAAGCCCTGTCTGTTACGGTTATCGCAACAAAATGGAATTTTCATTCGGCGATGAAGTAAAAGACGGCCCGCTGGCGCTTGGTATGCATAAACGCGGCAGTTTTTACGATGTGGTTTCCGTCACCGGATGCATGATCGTGGATAAAGATTACCGTGCCGTCTTGGAAACGGTATTGGCGTATTTCAGCAGTCTTCAAGAACAGGGTATGCCGGTGGACTTTTATCACAGGCTGCGCCATACGGGATATCTCCGGCATCTTCTCGTGCGAAAAGGATCGGCGACAGGCGAGATCCTGATAGCCCTTGTGACGACGTCACAGTATCCGCAGACAGCGCAGGAATCACAGGCGGAACAGGGATCGCAGCAGGGACAGAGATTGCAGGCGGAGCAGGGACCGCGGACAGAACGGGGATCGCAGGCGGAACGGGAATTGCAGCAGGAACAGGAATTGCGGCAGGAACAGGAACCGCGGACGGAACGGGGATCGCAGCAGGAACAGGAATCGCAGACAGCGCAGAATCACGAAGGCCGGAAGAAAGAAATTTCAGAAGGGGATCTGCTGAATGGCTTAAAAGAAAAACTGCTTGCGCTTTCTCTGGAGGGCAGAATCGTCGGAATCCTCCATACCGTCAACGATGCTGTGGCGGATGTGGTGCAGAGCGACAGGACGACGGTCCTCTATGGGCGGGATTACTTTTATAAAGAGCTGCTGGGGCTGCGATTCAAAGTTTCCCAATTCTCCTTTTTCCAGACCAACAGCAGGGGTGCAGAAGTGCTCTATGAAACGGCGCGGGAGTATATCGGAAAATATTTTACGGCGAAGGACGGCGTGCAGGACAGTCCGGAAAACAAAAAAACAGAGTGTAAAAAAGACGCGGCGCGCGGCAGGATCGTATATGACCTCTACAGCGGAACCGGCACGATCGCGCAGCTTATGGCGCCCGTGGCCGATAAAGTCATCGGTGTGGAGATCGTGGAGGAAGCTGTGGAGGCCGCGCGGAATAATGCCAAGCTGAATGGTTTACATAACTGTGAATTTATAGCGGGGGATGTGCTTAAGGTATTGGACGAGATAGAAGAAAAACCGGATATCATCATCTTAGATCCGCCCAGAGATGGCGTGCACCCGAAGGCCCTCCGAAAGATACTGGATTATGGAGTGGAGCATATTCTCTATATTTCCTGTAAGCCGACGAGTCTGGTCAGGGATCTGGAGGCGTTTCTGGAGAGAGGGTACACGGTGGAGAGAGCGGCAGCGGTGGATCAGTTTCCGTGGACGGCGAATGTGGAAACTGTCTGCTTATTGTCCAAACTCAATGTCGAGCATCATATTGAGGTGGAACTAAACCTAGATGAGATGGATTTGACGGCGGCGGAGAGCAAGGTCAGCTATGAAGAAATCAAAGCGTATGTGTTGGCGCATAGCGGACTAAAGGTAAGTAATCTTTATATTGCGCAGGTTAAGAGGAAATGCGGGATCATTGAGAGGGAGAACTATAATAAGGCGAAGGCAGAAGGCGTGAAAGTGCCCAAGTGTCCGGAGGAAAAGGAGAGGGCAATCAGGGAGGCGTTGGAGTATTTTAGGATGGTTTGATGATAGTATTGAATGAAATTGATCGGGCCATATTCCTTGTTGTAAAATGAAGATATTTGCGATGAATGTATTGTAATCTTGTGTAATTTTGAAATTATAATGATATACATTAAAAGAAAAGTATGGTAAAATATATGATGCAGTTTGATAAGAGGAGGAATATACCATTATATTTCTGCGAGAGGTTGAACAAATGAAAAGAAAAAGGCAAGGAATCAGAAAAATCAAGAGGATGCAGAGAATTGGTTCTATCAGTGTGAGCTTTAGAAATGGGATGTCTAGAACTTTCATGATATTTACCGATTTTGACACATGGACAAGAAAAGCGGGCGGATTGAAGGATGATTATAAAGCACTAAGGAGAGATTGGGGAAATGTCGGAAACACAATCAGAAAAGAAACAAGAAGTTATGGGGCCGGATATAGAGGGTGATGCTACGACTGAAAAGCAAATAAAGCAAATTGTCTTGGAAGTTGCTAGAGAGTTTAGTGGTCCGATTCCACCGCCGGAAATTATAAAGGAATATGAGGCTGTATTGCCTGGATCAGCGGATAGGATAATAAAGATGGCGGAATCGGAGCAGGAGTATAGACATAATTTGAGACATCAACAGGTAAAATTTGAATCTAGAGATAGTTTGTTTGGAATTATTTCCGGATTTTTGTTATGTGTTGGAACTATTTTGGCGGCTGTGTTTTTTGTCTATAAGTCTCCAAGTAGTGCGGCGGTAATTATGGGTTCATTGTTAGGAATGTCGGGTCCGGGTGCAGTTATTGTGACAATTATTAAAAGTACAAGGGCTGGCAATAGATCGAAAGAAAAAGACGATAACTAGGTGCTAAGTGATTATAGAATTTTATAATTTTGAATATAAGAGCAGTTTAGGTGTTACTTTTTTGTGTGGGAAATTCGGCACTATTTTTTGAGAAGTGTGGTAGCGTGTAAACATAGGAGTGAAACTCTATGCGTATAGTATTCACTGATGACAGGTGTCTAACTTAAATGGGATTTGCGCCCACAGTTGTGCGAAAATATCACGCGGCGTATTTGGGCGACGAGGTGGCAGTGCATAGAAACTCTATTTCGACAGAGAGGATTTAATGGCTTGCGAAAAACTGAACACCGATTTCTGCAAAAACCGCAAGCGCTTGATAGAGAAAAATAAAAAAACAATAAAGAATGTGCTAAATAATGGTTACGATGCGAGAATCCGCCTTGATAGAAATCGGGAAGTAGCTGTTTATGAAATGAGGAAAAACAAGGTTTAAGACTTTATAAATTGTTAGTGTATATATGATTTGTGCACAATGGCAGATTGTGTGACTGTAAAAAAGTGTAAGAAAAATGGCCTTTTGTATGATATGATATATCAATTGCAAGAGGCCATTTTTATGATGGGCAAACAGAGCGACAGATGTGATTTCATATACAACACATTTATGGATGTAGTAAGGTGCGCTATCTAAGCGGCGATTTTTCTGTTGTGGTAAGAAAAATCAGGGAGAATTTTAGTATTTAAATACGTCCCAGTTCTTTTTCATGCTGCATGATCGCTTGGCGGATCAGGTATAATACCTCCCCGTTGATCGATCTGCCGTCATATTCGGCAAGGTTCTTCAATTTCTCATGCGTTTCAGAGTCGATCCGTAATCCTAAATGCTTGTCTTTATTCATTGCTTTTCCATTGATCGAAAAGTTATATTTTCAATCTCTACTCCTTAAAAACTTGATTTAAGTATATTTTAAGTACATTTTATGCTATTATGTTTTATATGGACTTATTTTAAGTACATAATATTTCGAGGCGGGAGGTTTGCGGTTTGTTCTTTTGTCTGCTGCTTATAATAAAAGAACGTTATGTATAAGGAGGCAGACCATTATGGAACGATACGGATATATCAGGGTTTCATCCAAAGACCAGAATCCGGACAGGCAGCTGCTGGCAATGCGAGAGCAGAAGATCAAAAAGAGCAATATCTATCTGGACAGGATGTCAGGCAAGGATTTTGCAAGGCCGCAGTATCATAAACTGTTGCGAAAACTGCAAAAAGGAGATGTTTTTATCGTTAAGAGCATTGACCGGTTGGGCAGGAATTACGGCGAGATACTGGAACAGTGGAGGACGATAACCAAAGAGATCGGTGCAGAGATTCGGGTGCTTGATATGCCGCTTCTCAATACGGGCGGTGCGCAGGAAGATCTGACAGGCGTGTTTATTGCAGATCTGGTGCTTCAGATCCTCGCTTATGTGGCGGAAACGGAGCGGGCATTTATCAAGCAGCGACAGGCGGAAGGAATCGCAGCGGCAAAGCTGAAAGGCGTGCGGTTTGGCTGCCGGAGGTTGGATACGCCGGATGGATTTGAAACCTGTTATGCTTTGTGGAAAGAACGTAAGATATCTGTGCGAAAAGCGGCTGAGGCGCTTGGCATGAATTACAGTACTTTTTACCGAAGATGTAAAGAAAAAGAAAATAATGAAAAAAATAGTTTCAGATTGTAGACAAAATGAAACAAACGCAAATTGCCTCTTTATTCAATAAAAATATACATAATTTCTTATAAAAACATTATATCTGATGTGTGTCAAAAAGTCTACTTTGTGAAACACTGGGAGGAAATAGAAGATGAGTCAAGAACTTATGGGATATCCGTCAATTGATAAGCCTTGGTTGAAATACTATAGCCAGGAGATGATTGACGCACCGCTGCCGGAATGTACAATGTATGAACATGTCTTTCATAATAATCAAGATAATCTTGATAGAATCGCTTTGATTTACTATGGAACAAAAATCAGCTATAGGAAAATGTTTCAAACAATCTCGTATATGGCGGGAACTCTTGAAGACACTGGCATACAAAAGGGAGATATTGTGACTGTCTGCATGATAAATTCCCCCGAAACGATATATTTAATCTTTGCACTCAACAAGATTGGTGCGGTAGCAAACATGGTATATGGCTCTAGTACCTGTGAAGAAATGAAGAAATATATTCTGGATACAAAATCAAAAGTTGTGTTTACACTTGATTTGTTTCAGGATAAATTTAGAGAGATAGCCGATGAAGTACAGCTTGAAAAGATAATTATTGCAGGAAGCACGGATTCCATGTCCTTTACAAACCGTATCGGTGCAAGGCTATTGAACGGAGTCAAGCCGATGCCTGTGCCGGAAGATTCACGGTTTATTACATGGAAGAAATTTTTCCAAAATAAAAGAGAAAGTAAAAAGATATGTCACGACGCAGATGCGCCGGCGGTTATTACCTACACTGGCGGAACTACCGGAGGTTCTAAAGGTGCGATGCTTAGTAATAGGGGAATTATTGCAGCAGCACAGCAATATGTTATCTGTGAGAAAGAATTGCGGCGTGAGAGTACATGGATGCAGGTTTTGCCTTTATTTATTGCTTATGGGGTAACCTGTTCCATGATGATACCTCTCACAGTTGGTATGACTTTGATTGTCAGAATACCAATGACAGAATCTATTGCGGATTTTTATAAGAAGTTCAAACCGAATCATATTATGTACGGCCCGGCTTATTGGGAAGCATTTGCTGATGCTAATGAAGATTTAGATTTATCTAATCTGATTGCTCCGATTACGGGCGGCGACATATTACATGCGGCAGCGGAAACAAAGATAAACGATTATCTGCAAAAGCACGGCAGTCCCTATTTGCTTATGAATGGATACGGTATGACGGAAGTTGGGGCATCTGGTACGGTTAGTTTTCAGTATGCACACGAGTTTGGTAGTGTAGGAATCCCGCTTGTTAAGAATGTGGTGGCAGCATTTGATACAGAGACAGGACAGGAACTTCCGTATGGCGAAAGAGGAGAAATCTGTATTCAAACACCGTCCATGATGCTTGGATATGTCAATAATCCGAAAGAGACAAATCATATTATCAGAAAGCATGAAGACGGAATGTTATGGATACATTCAGGAGATTTAGGCTATGTAACAGAAAATGGATTTGTATATATCAACGGCAGATTAAAAAGATATATGTTATACATTGCCAATGGATTGCAAAAAAAGGTATTCAGCCTTGATATAGAAAAGATACTACTGGAACACCCTTATGTTGATAATTGTGCTGTTGTGCCAATAGCTGATAAAGAGACGTGTCAGAAACCAGTAGCGTTTATTATATTAAATAAGACTTACTCTCATGATGAAAACCTGGAGACTAAGCTCAAAGCCTTTGCCGAGAAAAATTTGCAGGAAGGATATAGACCTGTTAAATACATCTTTATGGATAAATTCCCTTTGACAAAGGTTGGCAAAGTGGATTATCTCACGTTAGAACAAATGGCGCAAAAGAGGGAATTTGACAAGAAGGACTGAAAATGGATCAAGAACTTACCAGATACCTGTCAATTGGCAAACCACAGTTAATATTATACAGAAGAAGCCTTTGTATCAGCAATTTTGTCGTGACAAAAGATTAGTGCGTGAATGATTTTAATCCAGTAGGAGGTGAGAGCAGGAATTACAAATACATAAACATTGTGGTAACCAATCACACAGTTTCTTAAATACGAAAGAGGCGATTATTATGCAAACAATTCAAATTACCCCTGATCTTGTGATGGCTTTTACGAATGTTATTCTGGCGATAGCTGCTATTATAGCCATATGTATAGCAATAAGGCAGAATATAATTCATAAGAAAACTAATAATCCCTATTGTAATATTAACTGTGTTGACTGCGCTCAAAACATTACCATAAGAATTAAAAATAATGGAATGGGAGCTATGACGATAAAATCATTCTTGATATGCGGGAAGGACAGTAATGTGCAGTATTATAATTTTTCTTCTTGCATTTCGGAAGATATTGCGCTGACCTATTACAGCGTAGATATTATTGGAAGAAGCATTGCGCCCAAGGATGGCTTAACATTATTAGAAAAGAAAGATGAAGAAAAAGTCATAGATTTAGCGGTGAAGGGTGAGTACGAAAAACTGCGGAAAGAACTAAAAAAATATATCCTGAAGTTAGAATATATAGATATGTATGGGAAAAAACATGTAAAGGAAAAAGATTTATCTGTAATATATGGTGAACAACGGCGCATACCTCTGTAATATATGCTGAACAATGGCGCATACCGACGGAAGAATACGAAAATAAAGCCTTAGAGGATAGTTGATATCTTGATGTTTTTTGACTAACGGAGGAAACTGTAAATGAGTGAAAGAACAAAAGCTGGAAAACCTATAAATAAAACTGCTATTATAGTTGCTTTGATTGGCGCAATAGCAACTATTATTTCAGCAATTATTAGTTTAAATGTGGGAAAGGCACAGGGTATCAGTGAGGGAGAACATAATGTTCAAGCTGAATTTGAACATATATTCGGGGATGTGATAAGTGTAATTGGTGACGGGAATGAGGTAACGGTTAATGATATACGAGACATGGTGGATGAATATATACAACTCAAACAAGAAAAAAAGACATATACAGATCAGATCAGTAAAAATTTGAATGATTTGGAAGTGGCTAATGACAGGATAAAAGAATTAGAACAACAGTTAGCAAATATCCCTAATATGCAGTTTAAGAATGTTGGTTTAGCTATTGAAGGTGATGTAATCCCGATCAATACGATGGATTCCAGTGTGATTATCAATAATAGAACCTATTATTCCGACGATTTTATAGATAGCATTGTGCAGGACAATATGAATATTTCTCTTCAGGATAATGTAATGTATATTGGGAAAATCATTAAGAGCAAAGCCAATCTATTGGATCAGTGGGAGTTTGACACAGAATATGTAAGTTCATATGACAATGGAACAGATTCCTACGGCAATATGTATAGCAATGTCTTGTATTTTCCGTCAAGCCATAGTTATATTACCTATAATTTAAATCGGGAATATTCGCTGATGAAGTTCAAGTTAGCAATCAGCGAAGACGCATCTATGGATAAAACAGGCACATTAACAATTAAAGCGGATGATGAGGTGGTCTATACATCACCTGCTTTAACAAGAACGACAGAAGCATTTGAAGTAATGGATGTTCCGATCAATAATTGTTTGCTGCTGACAATAGAATATAATGCGGTAGGAGACAATAATTGTTTCATATTTGATGCCGAAATTTATAACTAAAAGTAAGCTGCTACAAATTCCATACATCAAATCCGGAGGAACAAAAGTGAACATTCTGGCTGAAGAACTCAAAAAGCTATCTGATAAATCATTATCTGTAGACGAGTATGCAGAGCGGGAAAAGCAGTTTCTCCGTTTATATTATGATCTGCGAGAGAAAGAAGACAACAGGTTACTCAACAAACTGACCTTAAAGCAGAAACAGGCCCTGCATGGCATGATCTTAAATATATACCGGATCAAAAACCGTCTGGGCGGGTTCAGTTATGAAGTGATCGGAGATAAAAGAGAGCATACCATGCTGCCGCGCATCTTTGCAGTTACCCATGTCGGGAAGTTTGATATTGAAGTAGTGAGCGAGGCGATCAGGGAGCACTATTACCTTTTATCAGGTGATTTTGAACATATCCAGGGCATTGTTGATGCTCCCTTTCTGGCAATGAACGGTGTGATCTATTTTAACGAGCGGGTAAAAGAGGACAGGAGGGCGGCAAGTAAGAAAATGATCGCACATTTAAGGAATCAGGGGAATCTGCTGTATTTTCCGGAAGGGACATGGAACCTGTCGCCCAATCTGCCGGTGCTGCCATGTTACTGGGGCATTATAGATGTTGCCAGAAAAGGCGGCGCTGTGATCATACCGATAGCCGCAGAACAGTATGGGAAACATTTTGTTATCAATATCGGAAAAAATTTTCATGTGGCAGAATATGAACCGACCACGGAAGGAAAATCAGATGCGATAGCCGCGCTGCGGGATGTTCTGGCAACGCTTAAATGGGAGATCTGGGAACATGGACCGATCAGGGAACGAAGCAGTCTCAGGGAAGGAGAGTGGAAACAGTATGTGGAGGAGAGGCTTCATGAATGGCCGTATTTTACCATGGACTACATAGACAGCATGACCTATTCTCCCAAGAACGTAGTGAAACCGCAGGATGCCTTTGCTCCGGTTATGGAATTGAAATGGAAAAAAGAAACGGCATTTCTGTTTGAAAAAGACTAGAAAATCTTATGGTTTTATTCCCCTCAAGATCTTTGCTCTCTCTGCATCACTGTGATTTTTCTTCAGCACTGCCATATATTCAAACAAATCTCGTCTTGTTGCGTCATCCAGTACATAAAAATCAGCGATCAGTTGATCTACAGTCGGCAACTCCGTGTAGTCAAAATTCCTGATGATCTTTAAGGTGCGGTCGGAGAAGTAAGCCTTCTTTTCCATGTTGATCATCAGGCGCTCTTTATCTGAGGGCAGCTTGGGAAGTGTTCCCATGTCCTCATAGGGGTTGTCTTTGCAGATGGAATTGATAGGGATATCAAGGATATTGGAAATACGCAGCGCTGTATCAAAGCGGATGGCGGCGTCATGCTGGATAATAGAGTAAAGCGTGGTAGGCGCAATTCCAGTCTTTCTTGCCAACTCTTTTACGGTCATGCCCTTCTCGTCCAACAGATTTTTCAGATTTTTTCCATATCCCATTTCAATACTGTCCTTTCAGGTTTTGTTCAGTATAACACAGACACCGGAATCTTACAGCGAGAGTGCAGGAGGGAGATCATTATGTGGAACAGAAGAAAGATACGAACTTACCTTCTCGCATGGAAGCGGCGGACAAGGACGCTGATCTACAGAAGTTTGCCGATTTTTTGTCGGAGATGATAGCAAGACATATATGTGAATTGAATATAGATTCTTTCTTATTACCGGATGAGAAAGAATACTTTTTACCATAAACCAATATTGAAAATATAAAAGAGCATGATAAAATAAAACGTGATAAGGATGTCCAGACTCAATTTTGGAGAAGTGATTTTCTAGAGTTGCGAGTGAAAAACAGGTGGTGAATACGCATGGATAACAGAAAGCATATGGGGAAAAATAGAGACGGAGTCATGTTTCCGGTTGCTCCAAATTTATCTGAAATGAGCGATAGCTATATGCAGTTTATTGAGAAGAGGGTTGGGGAGCCGAAGTTATTGATCGAATGGCCAAAGATTTGAAGGAAGCGTTCCCTGACGCGTCTGGATTCCCCAAGAAATATTAAGTATATGCGCAAATTCGCCCTGTGTTGGCCAGACTATGAAATTGTGCAACGGGTCGTTGCACAAATTGCGCAAATTTCGTAGGGAACAAATCGGGCGCTGTTGGACCGGCTGGATATTCGGGAGAGCCGCATTTGGTATGCCTATGATGTGGCCTTGATTAGCAACAACACTCGGCATGTCTGGTATATCCACAGCGTGGAGTTGAAAGATCGGGATTTTTGTCTGACTTATCATAAGCATTATATCAATCATCCTTATCATAATCATTCCCGATGTGGGACACTTCGGAGGGCAATCAGAAGTCCCATGATGAATTACCTATTTTCTATATTTTGGCAACTTTGCTGACGTTACTTAGGAAAAACAGATTTGCAAAATGCTGATTTTGACAAGTTTTAATTGCTGTATTGCAAAATATGGATCAGTTTGCTAAAATATGAAAAGAACGCATGTTCGCAGACTTGAAGTCGCAATCTGCGACATCAAGTTTGGATGAAAATACTCATGGCGGCAGAAGAAAACTGCCTTTTGCGTTTACGGAACAGGGGATCGCGATGCTTCTTCTGTTTTGCGGAGTGAAGTCGCTGTTCAGGCGAGCATCCGGATCATGGATACCTTTGTTGAAATGCGAAAATATATGTCAAACGCCTCTTTGCTGTATGAGAAGATGAATGCAATGGAGATACGCCAGATCGCTATGGAGGAAAAGACGGAACGGCGGTTTGAGCAGGTTTTTGACTATATTGAATCCCATAAACAGGATAACCAGAAAATCTTTTTTGATGGACAGATTTTTGATGCCTTCAGCCTTATGACAGACTTGAGCAGGCAGGCGGAGGATCATATTGTGCTGATAGACGGATATGTGGATGTAGCCACTCTGAATATCCTGACTAAAAAAAATCCGCAGGTTGATATCTGTATTTATACGCTTCCGAATGCAAGGATAACTTCACAGGACATCCAGAATTTTAATGCCCAGTACTCTGGTCTGGAGGTAAAACGCACAACTGCTTTTCATGACCGGTTTTTGATCATAGACCATACGCAGGGATATCATATCGGGGCATCTATAAAGGATGCCGGGAAAAAATGTTTTGGGATCAATAGGATTGAGGATATGGGCGTGATCAATGACCTTATCCAGCGTGCGGAGATTACAAGCTTAAGTGAATGAAAAAGGAAATGAGCGTATTAGCTGCAAAGGCACAAAATACGGCAGAATATAGTGTACATAATCAGAGTTTTATATATTGTAGTAGTAAGAAGGATTAAACCCGTTGATCTCGACGGGTTTAGAATTTTCTGGCGAGGACGAAGGAAGGACGTGTCTGAAATTTAATTTGCAATAGAAAAGTGCAACGGCCGTGGCACAATTATAATGTTGTGAATATGTAGATAGGCAGCTGACAGGCTGCCTTTTTACTGTGCGAGATATCATCAATTCAGAACAAATATTTTTCATGAAAAAAAGTTGCATAAAAAATAATGCATGCTATAATAATGATAAGGGAAGAAGAAAAATGATTTGGAGGAATGAGCCATGATCATAGAGGTAAGAGCAAAAAACTGTTATGCATTTGAGGATGACATTACATTTTCAATGAAAGCAGATATGCGAAGTAAGAAATTTGGAGCCAATGTTCATAAAGAAAACAATTTTAATGTGCTTAAAACGGTAGGAATATATGGTCCAAACAATGCGGGAAAAACCTGTCTGATCAAGTGCATCAGGGCAATAAAAAATGTGCTTTTAAATAAGAGAAATGGCTTAATGCCCAATATATTTACTGGAAGTGATGTATGTGAGTTGGGCATAACATTTATTTCATCTGGAAGAAAGTTTTCTTATGATTTTAAGTATGATACAGAAAAAGAAGAATATATATACGAATCATTTTCTGAAATATTCAAAGATCAGTATAACAATGAAAAAGAAGTTTTCTGGTTGAAAAAGGATACCGTTAGCGAATTGTATGAATGTATCGATGAAGCTGTGCAGACTATGATTCCGGTGGTATCGAAGAATAATTTGCTGTGTTATGTAATAGATACAAGTAAATTTGAACATATCAGCGAGATGAAGCAGATTCTTGTTGGATTTGCTGAGAAAATTGATGTTATCAATATGAATAACATACCTATGCAGCATACGATTGAACTTATGAAGAATAAGAATCAGTTACAGCAAAAGGTTGTTGAGTTCATAAAAAATGCAGACTTGTATATGGATAACTTTGAATATGTGGACATGGATAAAATACCACTGAAAATGAATGAAGATGATGAAAAGCCGGACGAGAAAGTACTTGATATTCCGGAAAATATTATGGATCAAATTAGACTGGTTTCCACATATAAAGGCATCCATGTACCAAGTATGATATTTGATTCCACAGGAACAAAGAAGATTGCGGCTATCGCTGGTTATGTCATAGAAGCACTTGAACAGGGCAGGATTCTGGTGGTAGATGAATTGGATAGCAGTATTCATTTTAAGCTTACACGGGCAATTGCTGCAATGTTTAATAATGAATTGAATACGAATGCACAAATGATATTTACAGTTCACGATATCAATCTTATGGATTGCAAGAGGATGTTCCGTAAGGAGCAGATTTGGTTTGTTCACAAAGATGAAGAAGGCGTCTATGTATATTCACTTGCCGATTTTACTGCACAGCAGGGAGTGAGAGATACGACGGATGTTATGGAAAAATATAGAAAAGGCGCTCTTGGAGCATTGCCTGATCCAGAGCTGATCAATTCCTTGCTTAGTATTAAAGGTGATGCAAAGGGGGATGATGCTGATGCCCAATAAGCTCCCTGAGATCTTTGATAAGCATAAAATCTGCATTATCTGCGAAGGCAATGAGGAATATGAGTATCTTAAGCGCTTGAAAGATTTGAAAGTATGGAATGAGCAATATGATATTTTATTAGTTAATGCAGGCGGCAATGGAAATATTCCGGCGAGGTATCAGGATCGATACCAAAATGGAGCAGATGAACTGGTGCTTGTGTTTTGTGATACGGAAAAGAAACCCCGTGAGCAGTATGAGGACATTAAACGCAAGATTAATGAGTTTCATGGTGTTGATAGTGCTGCAGATGAAGTCGTGATATTTGCGAATCCTTGTACAATGCAAATTGTCATAAAACATTGGACGGATGAAAATATAAAATCGCCAGCGAAACCGATGAATGCTCCTTTGATAAGGGAATATACCGGGGTGGGAAATTACAAAGGGAGAGCAGACCAGATTCGAGAAGTTATGGCGCATGTTACCGAGGAGAATTATGTAGATATGCGTCAGCGGGTTAGGAATTTGGAGTCGGATGATTCGGCTGTCGGAAGTAGTAATTTCGGAAAATTTATAGAGTTATTTGAAGATAGTGACAGCAGTTGGATTAAAGAAATGAATAAAAAAATTGAGTAGTAGTATAAGGAGTAAAAAGTTATATTATGAACAAAATAAATGTGATAAAAGCCATTATTGTGGATGATGATGTTTTTAAAAGAACGGATATACGCAAAGCTTTGGAGTTTAACGGTATTCGGAATATTATAACTGTGGGCAGTCAGGAGAAGCTGTGGGAACAGATTTATCAGGGAGAGGATAAGATCGATCTGATCGTGACGGATATACAGTATCCGTTGGAAGAGGGAGAAGCTGTAGATGAGGAAGCGGGATTTAAATTGATTGAAAGAATGAAAAAAGAAAAAATCGATATTCCCGTCATTGTCTGCTCCTCTCTGAATTACAGTATTCCTGACATATTGGGGAGCGTATGGTACAACAGGCTCAACGATCTCGAAGACGGCTTTAGGGAAATGCTGAGTAAACTGGGACAGAACAGGTGATGAAGCGCTTCATAAATCAAAATTGTCTTTATTCATTTCTTTTTATGGATCGAAAAACAGGGTTTATCCCAGTATTTGTCTAATGGACAAGCAGGCTTGTTATCTAAAAAAATCTATAAGTCCAATTTATGACACATATTAAAAGTTATACTATAAGAAAATAAAAGAAACAAATTCACATCAATTCCTATACATTCATAAGAAATCGATTGTATTCCAAGGCGGATGATGTTATAATCTAAGAGGTTTGTTATCGGTGTACATTTTGGAGGTGGCTTGTGGCTGAGATGAATGAAGACAGATGGATAGGAATAGATGAAGCGGCAGATTATCTTGGAGTAAACAAAGATTCCATAAGAAATTGGATCAAAAAAGACAGCAAGATTCCTGCTCATAAAATTGGAAAACAATGGAAATTTAAGCGTAGTGAATTGGACGAGTGGGTCAAGAGTGGAAAGAGCGCTATAGAATAAAAACAGCGGGATGGGATTTGCCAATTTTGATCTGGAAGGATTAAGCGGTAATGAATAAAGATGAATTATGGAAAACACTGAAACAGAGAAGCCGGTCAATAGAAAACAGTATGGATTCTTTAGATAGAAAACGTACAGGCAGTTATTATACAGATCTGTCCCTTACAGATGCAATGATGGATGAACTTGTTGAAACAATGCAGGTTAGTAAAGAAATAATTATCGGACTTAAGTTTTTTGAACCTTGTGTTGGAACCGGCAGCTTTGTTTTTTCATATATCAATAAGATTCAGGATAAGTATCAGCTGTCGCGCAGGGAGGGACGCAGACTTGTAGAGAATATATATGTTTCCGATATAAATCCGAAGGCTGTAGAAGGATATAAGAGTTCTCTTCGGGAGCTGATTATGTCGCTTTGGGCGTTTGAACTGCCGGACGATTATTTTGATAGCCATGTTGGAAGTGGATTGTTGGTGGATGTTTCAGCGGATGAATTAGATTATATTCCGCTTGAAGATGTTTTCCCGCCCGAAACAGCGGATGCAAGATTTGACATTGTTGTTACAAATCCGCCGTATAAGAATCTTAAAGCTGAGCGAGGGCATTATAGAACTGACGATGAGTATAGAGCCGATCAAGGCAAGTATTCCTCTATCGCAAAAATAGTATCAAAAAGGTTCCGGTATTCAACCGACGGAGTATTGAACCTTTATAAGTTGTTTGTGGAGGAGATAATTGACAGATATGCAAACGACAGCGCATTTATTTCGCTGCTCATACCTGCGTCGATCATGTCAGACAAAACGTGTGAGAAACTAAGAAGCCATATGATAAAAGACATGGATCTTTTATCGGTGAAAATGATAGGTGAAGGAAACGGATATATAGATACGCAGCAGGCATTAAGTACGGTTTTGATCAGAAAAGACAAAAAAACTGCCAAGGTTCTAGTTGTAAAGGATTTCTGCCGCAATCCCGGTGATTCCGCTGAAGTGAAGGTGGAAGATATATTAAATGAAAACACTGGAAATTCAATAGTTGCATTATCAAATGATGAGTATATACGGTTTAAGAAGCTCAGGACCTTTCCGACTGTGAAGGATTTGGATTTTGTAATAAATCTGAGAGGTGAACTGGATCTCACATCGAACAAAAAAAGCATCACGACTGTCGATACGGGCTATCCGCTTTTGAGAGGACGTAACATTGGGTATTATGAACTCGTTGATACAGGCGAACATGATTTTGCCATGGAGGATTTCGTTATTTCAACAAAAAAGAACCGTTATATAAAAAATGAGCGGATCATCTGCCAGCAGATAGCAAATATGCATAAAGAAAGAAGGGTTACTTTTTCTTTCGTTTCAGCAAACCATGTGTTGGGTAATTCCTGCAATTTTATTTCGGTGCTGGATAATGAATTTGGGGTAGACATTTACACGATTTTGGGCTTATTCAATACAAAGATAATTAACTGGTTTTTTAAACTGACAAGCAGCAATAATCATATCAATAATTATGAGATCGACTGTTTTCCGATTCCGATCGGCTCGCCGTATCTGAATGAAATATCTCAAAAAGTACGGCTTTATCTAAGTAATCATGACAGAAGCATTATCAACATGGTAGAGATGCTTGCGGAAAAAGCATACGGGATAGCAGAAGAAATAGAGGTGAGGGTATGACCAGTAAGCCGGTTGTTGGCGATTATTGCAGAGATATTGCATATGTTCTTTCTGGTCTGGATAAAACAGATGCCGAAGCGATCCTTAAAGGAGAGAAGGATGTATTGTCTTTTGCGGAAGGGATAAGCGCATTTGATAAAAAGATAATCAGCGGCATCACTGATAAGTATAAATCCCTGTATCATAATTTTATTTTGAACCATACAACATTTAAGCTGAGTGATTTGGATCTGGAAATGATAAAGGCTGTGCCGCAGGGAGGCAGCTGGAAAGACATACCGCCTGAAACGGTGAAAAAATCTAAAAGATTAGAAAGAATTACAAAGACCGGTGGAAGGACTACTTTATATGGGAGAATAGATTATAATAAGCCGAGTTATACCATTACTACATATTTTAACAGACCGGGCAACGGAACATATGTCCATCCGGTCCATGAACGAGTGATCTCGGTGAGAGAAGCCGCGCGGTTCCAGACATTCAGGGACGATTATTATTTCTTTGGAAACAAAACACAGATGTTGAAGCAGGTTGGAAATGCGGTTCCAACCGTGTTGGCATATCAAATAGGAAGAAGCATTGTTGAAAAAACCGGATGTACGAAGTCTATAGATTTATTCTGCGGAGCGGGAGGAATGACCGTAGGATTTAAGGCTGCCGGTATATCTTCACTTCTCAGCAATGACATAGAGGAAAGCGCTTGTGCAACATTAAAAATAAACAATCCTGAGATCCCGGTATTATGCGGAGATATCACTCAAGAGGGAACAAAGGCTGCCGTTGAGAAAGCGGCAAAAAGCGGCGGCGCAGATATTATATGCGGAGGACCGCCGTGCCAAGGATTTTCGATGGCTGGTTTCAGAGCAGATGATGATCCTAGGAATCAGCTGTTCAGAGAATTTGCGGATATTGTAAAGAGAGTGAATCCAAAGGTCATTGTTTTTGAAAATGTGGAGGGCCTGCTGAGTTATCAAGGCGGAAAGACATATCGAGAGGTGCATACGCTTTTTGCTGAGCTTGGGTATAAAACAGAAGGACGTTTTTTAATGGCCAATGATTATGCTGTTCCGCAGAAAAGGAAACGGGTAATTATTATTTGTACCAGAAATGATTTGGGAATAAAGCCAAGCAAACTGTATCCAGAGGCAATAACGGTTGAAGAAGATCGGCAGGTTACAGCAGGAGAAACGATTGGTGATTTAGAGCAAGTTGAATGTTCCGATACAGCGGAGTATATCTATGGAGAGGAAAACGATATTTTACAGTTTCTGAAAGGAAAGATTTCTTACGAGGCTTATGTGGAGGGAAGAACCACAGAAAAGCCATCCTCTTACTCTGATTTTAGAGAGAAGAAATAAGCCGGCGCTCAATTTTTTCAACGAGCATAACTAATCTTTTGTAACATTCATCATAGTCATGCGAAGAGTTAAGTTCTTTGCACAGAGAAGATAAATCCTTTAATTCATCGCGATTAAGATGGCTGTTTGTATTTCGATTATTTTTGTCATTGTAGTCATAGACTGAGTTTATCGCTATGCGTTTATAGCGTTCCGCTTCGTTTTGATTTCTGTCGGTAAAGTGGCGGGGCTGCTGCGATATTATTTCGCCGTTTGAGTTAAACTCATATGAGTAATTAAAGCAGTCATAGTGCTGAGCCAGAAGTTTTTGTTCAAGAAAATCTTCACCGTAAGCAGGGCAGTCTTCAAGTATGGTCCAGAGGATGAACATGAAATTCGCCATATTCTGTTTCAGCGCATCCCGGCAAACGGTAACTGCAATGCCGGAATGAGATTTATAAGTTGAAAAAATATGTTCCCATATAAGTTTTGAATACCATGACATGGGATATACTTTTGTTCGGTTATAAGTTTCTATTATTTTTTCAATGTCCTCGATTTGAAGGCGGTCCCGCTTAGCAGAGTTGTCGCCTCCTGACATTGGTTGAAGATAACGGGGATCATGTATAAAACCAAGGGATATAGGCCCAATGTGGTCAGCCGAAATACCGTCGAAAAAAGAGCTTCCCATAAACTGATTTGCAGCATGAATATTGCCGTCGCTCCAGTATTCATAAGCACGTCGATCTTTGGTGTAGGATTTCAGGTTTTCTTTTGAACATCCTTTATCCTGAGAAGATCTGCAGCAGCGATTATATGTGTGGAAGCCGTCATAGCGGTCTGGAAAATTAGACATTGCCCCAGGCCCTAAAAGTTTTTTATTTCCTTTGCGGCAGACAAGTTCGAGGGCATCTATTATTTCCTCCTTTGATGCATCATCCGGATCGAGTTCGAGGCCGCCTTTGTTTATGAGGTATTTTGCAAGAACCCGTTTTTTTACTCCGGATTCAATCAGAGTATCCCAAATATCTGCGATATGATCGCAGTCAGTAAAATCAGCGTGAAAATCTTTATTTAGTGCTTTGACAAAATTTGCGTTCGGATAATGGTAATACAGGGACATTAGTCTTCCGCATGTTTGACATACCTTCCATTTTGTAGGATGAATTGCCAGCATGACATCTGCATAAACACCTGCACGATGAGGAAAACCAAGTTCATCAGCCTTTTTCAGGCACCATTTTATACGTTCTTCGCCAACCTTTGATTTTGCGGTAGCAATCCAAGACAGAGAACCATCTTTCTTCTTTTGGATAGGAAGTCCTTTGTAATTTGGATGATTGGCAATCATATTCATATAAGCTATGAAACGATTATTCCATTTTCGTTCTTCTCTGGACATAGTCTTTTCTCCCTGTGTATTAGACGGGCTTATATTAGTCTTTGTTTATTCAGGCGGAACGTATTTTTACGAAACCTTCCGTGGCTATAAGTATTATATACCGGCATAGGGTTTTGTTCAATGGCAGGTTCTTATGAATGGGGATCTTCCTTTACTGGCATCTGAGGATATGGTATCATAAGCGCAGATTCAGCACTTATGCGCATGAGTAAATTGCTTCGCAATTAACTCTAAAGAATTGCTTTGCAATTCTCCCGGAATGGTTTACAGTACTGGCATTTGAGAATATGGTAAAATAAGCGCAGGCGGTGTCCGTACATAACAAAAATACAAAAGAGAAAGGTTGATATTATGGGGATCAAGATCGGATTGGATATCGGAGTGGCTTCTGTCGGTTGGGCCGTTGTAGATGATGAATATACCGTTTTGGAAAACGGTGTCAATTTATTTTCAGAAGCGGCCGCCGCAAATAATGAAACAAGGCGGTCTATGCGCGGCACACGCAGACTGATCCGTAGAAGAAAAACAAGGATAGCGGATTTTAATAAACTTTGGCTTGCCAACGGATTTGACATTCCGGACTCGCATATCTTAAATATCGTTGAAACGGAAGTCAGGGCACTGTCTGAGGCTGTTTCGAGTGATGAACTGTACGATATTTTAAAGGCGATCCTGAAGCATAGAGGGATTTCTTACTTAGAAGATGGAGATGTGAAAGGTTCATCTGAATATGCGGAAGGAATCAAGCGGAACCAGAACGAGTTAATGACGAAATTGCCATGTGAGATACAACTGGAGCGTCTGCGCACCTATGGCTTTTACCGGGGACAGAGTGTGGTTGAAGATGCGGTGATCAGCAATGTGTTTACCCTCAGCAAATATCGTGAGCAGGCCGCGGAGATCTTAGAAACGCAGCTGCGGTATAATGACAGATTGACGGAGGATTTCGCCGCCGACTTTATGGAACTTTTTAACCGCAAGAGAGCGTATTACGACGGCCCCGGAAATGAAAAGTCACGGACCGATTACGGAAAATATACAACAAAGCGGGATGAGAACGGTCATTTTATTACAGAAGAAAATATTTTTGAAAAATTGATCGGCACCTGTTCGGTATATCCAAGTGAAAGACGGGCTTCGGGCGCAAGCTATACGGCGCAGGAATATAACTGCCTGAGTGATCTGAACAATTTAAAAGTCAATGGAGAACCTTTGACGCGCGGACAAAAGATAGAGATTATCGATACGATCAAACAGTCGAATACCGTCAATATGCGCAAAATCATAAAAAATGTCATTGGAGAAGAGATCACATCCTTGGAAGGCGCGAGGATCGATGCCAATGAAAAAGAGATTTTCCACACATTTGAAGCTTATCGAAAAATGAAAAAGGAACTGGGAAAAGCCGGATTCGATGTAGATGCCTTATCGGTGGAGGAATTGGATGCGATTGCCAATGTCCTTACCATCTGTACGGACAAAGACCAGATCTTAAACGCGTTTGAAAACCGCTTTTTTGATCTTCCGCAGACGCTTTCTCTGTCGGATGAAGTGAAAAATGTTTTGGTGGACATACGGAAGAAGAATCCGTCGCTGTTTAGCAGATATCAGTCTTTTTCTATTAAGGTCATGCGGGAAGATCTGATACCGGCGATGTACGAAGAAAACAAAAATCAAATGCAGATCCTCACGGAAATGGGCGTATTCAAGAAAGAACACGATGATTTTAAGGGCAGAAAATATATTCCGACGGAGGTCTTTACGGAAGAGATCTACAATCCGGTGGTTGTCAGATCGGCGCGTGCGGCGGTAAAGATCATCAATGCCCTGATCAAAAAATATCCGGTAATTGATGAGATCATCATCGAGATGCCGAGGGATAGAAATTCAGATGAAGAAAAAGACAGAATAAGAAAGCAGCAGCGTCTGAATGAGAATGAGATCAAGGATATCAGGAAGAAGATCAGCGACCAATATGGCTTTGAGATAAAAGAGGAGCATTTTAAGAATCACAAGGGTCTGACATTGAAACTAAAATTGTGGAATGAACAGGAAGGAAAATGCTTATATTCCGGTAAGGCTATTGATATCCGGGAACTGGTGGAAAATCAAAACGCGTTTGAGGTGGATCATATCATTCCGCTTTCCATTTCACTGGATGACAGCAGAAATAATAAGGCGCTCGTCTATGCCATTGAAAACCAGAGAAAAGGAAACAGAACGCCGTATCAATATCTGAATACAAAAGCGGACGGATGGGCGTATGAGGAATATCGGCAGATGGTATTGCGCCTGCCGTACAAACCGGGCAAACGGAGAAATCTTTTATTTGAGGAAGATATCACCAAACTGGATGTCGTGCAGGGGTTCATCCACAGAAATCTCACGGATACGGCTTATGCTTCGCGCGTGGTGTTAAATACCCTTCAGGATTTCTTCAAAGCGAACGAAGCAGAAACGAAAGTATCCGTTATCCGCGGCGCGTTTACGCATCAAATGAGAGTCAACCTTAAACTGGACAAGTATAGAGATGAAGATTACTCCCATCATGCCGTGGACGCGATGCTGATCGCCTATTCCAAGATGGGTTACAATGCGTGGCATAGACTGCAGGGAGAAGTCATTGATTTTGAAACCGGCGAAATCCTGAGGGACGCCCCGGAGAAACTGATTGATGATGATACTTACAAGAAGATCCTGTATGAAGAAAAGTGGTATGCCATCCGGCAGGAGATCACAAGAGCGCAGCGGGAGATAAAATACCATTTTTATGTCGATCGGAAGATCAACAGAGGACTGTGCAACCAGACGATCCGCGGCTCGCGGACGATCGATGGTACGACCTATAAGATCAACTACTTAAATATTTACAATGATTTCAAACTCTTTGACGAAAAGATCAAAAATGGCAAGGAAGACAGTTTCCTCATGAAACGCAACGACCCGAAGACGTGGGAGGCATTGATGCAGATCTATGAGGAGTATCAGGACGCCGCGAACCCGTTTGTCGAGTATCAAAAAGAAACGGGAGATTATGTCAGAAAATATGCCAAGAAGCATAACGGCCCCAAGGTAGAGGTCCTCAAATATAAAGACGGCGAAGTGGGAAGCTGCATCGATATCTCCCATAAGTACGGGCATGAGCGGGGATCTAAGAAGGTCTTTCTGGAGCAGCTTGTGCCGTACAGGACGGATGTCTATCGCAATGAGAAGACGGGGAAGTATTATCTGGCCGGTCTGAAATATTCGGATTTTCTTTGCACAAAAGACGGATATAAGATAGATGAGGACGCCTATACCAAGGTATTGATACAGGACAAGGTGATCGCTCCGGGGCAGAACCGGGAGGACTTGGCAGGATTGGGATATGTATATCAGTTTTCTTTGTTTAAAAACGATATCATTGTCTATGAAAAAGATGGCGAACTGTATAAAGAAAGATATCTTTCCAGAACTAAGCCAAAGAGTTTTAATTACATTGAAACCAAGCCTTTGGCGGCTTCAAAATTTGACAAACAAAATCTGGTGGGATTATCGAAAACAACTCATATCCATAAGATCAACACGGATGTGCTGGGAAATGAGTATGTCGTATATCAGGAAAAGATGCCGAATATCTAAAAAAACTGTTGCGTGTGATGAAACGATCTGTTATAATACAGTCAGGTTTAAGGAAAAATTTTACGATAACTCAATTCTTTTAGACCTACTAAAATAAGGCTTTATGCCGAAATCAAAGAACACCGACGGGTGTTCTTTTTTTTGTAAAAGGGGAAGAGATGGGATTCCGAAGTCTGTTGATTGAAAATGAGTTAAAGATCAGTCTGCGGCTGGGCAATGTGGTGATTACGAAGGAGGGTGAAGTATCCCATGTGAAAGCATATGTTGAGGAAAATTATCCAATATACAAAGAATTTTCTCAAACAGAGGTAATGAATACTCTTCGAGAATGTTTGCACTCTCTTGGTTCAGTCTATGTGCCGTCTGTTACAGGTATGGTGTACGATAAGATGATAAGCAGCAGTATGGGGATATACAAAAAAAACGAAAAGAGAAGATATAAAAGCGATTCTCCCGGAATAGTTTATGTTGCTGGCGTCAGAGAATATGTTATAATAAAAAAGTAATGTGAGTGCTGTAGGTAGCAGGCGATATTAGAGGAGGCGAAGGTCAGTCATGTTTTTATGTTTAACACCATATCTTGACGAAGATGTAGTGATTATACTAAATGTGACGTTTTAGTACCTATTTTAGTACCTAGAAGGATTGAGTTATCGTAAAAGTGCCTTATCATACAAAACGAAACCCCGACAGTTTTAGTACCTAGAAGAATTGAGTTATCGTAAAAGCAAACAATGCGCAAAATTCCTGTATGCAGAGTTTTAGTACCTGGAAGAATTGAGTTATCGTAAAAGAGGAAGGAAAGTCATATTCCTGGGCCGATTGTTTTAGTACCTAAAAGAATTGAGTTATCGTAAAAGAAGAATTGAAGATTTTGCAGAAGACCTTTGGTTTTAGTACCTAAAAGAATCGAGTTATCGTAAAACCTGCAAATCACGAGAAAAAGTCCGATCATCCCACTCCGGAAAGACGATTTAAAATTCCGTTTCCACTCGGTACTCCCGGTCGATCAAAAGTACCTTTTGGCGGTTGGCTTCGCACTGATCCAAAACTTTTTGATTTTCCGCGATCAGCCGCTCCGGAGTACAATCGTCGCTGATGCGGTCCTCCACGACATTGGCATATCTTTTGATATTGTCAAAATGACTGCGGATATACCGCTCGGTCATTACAAGGAAGACTGCGTTGATTTCCGGCAGATACTGCCTGTCAAAGTCTTTTTGCCAGCCGCAGGGAATATAGCAGCCCTCCACGATCAGATTCTGCCCGTTTTCAATGGCAGTCTTGATCATTTCACAGACGATGGGCCACAAATACGCCGTCAGCTCATCATCGTTCGATTCGGGCGTCAGTTCTGTATGCCCTGAGCGGATCAGCCCCATTTTCAAATGGTCAATGGAGAGATAGGGGAATTTGTATTTTTCGAGAAGTTCCTGTGCCAGTTTCGTTTTTCCTGTGTGGGATGCCCCTGCTATCAAAATGATCAATTTGTCGTTCTCCCTCTGTATTTTCCTGTTTTCTTCTTCATTTTTCCATCTCTGCACAGCGCCGCATATCTTCAGCCTTCCTGCTGCATTTCCTGATACCATGCATCTATCACGTCATGGATCGTCAGATCGGCTTTTTTGCCTAAGATCGGTTCATATGCATAGTCTGCGCGCAGTTTGTTCCCCACAGCATCGTACACCAGTTTGATCTGTGTGGGCATATCCCGGTGATATTGCAGGCAGAGTTCCCTGACGGATCTTACCTTTTCATTGAGAGCGTTTACCGCCGTCTTCTGACTGCCTAAGGAAACGTCGTATTCTGGATCGCCGTTCTTTCGCGCATCGTTCAGTTTATGTTTTTTGACGGTCTTTCCGTTGATCCGGCAGAAAAAATCGGCGGCGATCACGTTGTCCTCGCAGGAGCAGTAAATAAAGAGTTTTTCGGCTTTTCCTTCCGTATAGTCCAGACAGATCTGCGTCATATCGGCCTGTAACTGCGAAAAATAGTCTTCAAAAACTTTTTCGCTGCCCTTTTTGCTGTCTGTTTCCCGGCCGCTTTCTTGATCCATCCTGCTGTTTTCTTTATCCATCCTGCCGTTTTTTGTTCCAAAGAATCCTTTGATTGAAAATCCAGACACCGAATCGTCCTCCGTTTCTCTATGATCTACTTTTGGTTTTGCAGATAGGAAGCCGCCAGATCCGAAAAGTTTCTGCCCACATCGCCAAAATAGCCGATCTGTTTTGTACGGCACAGATCGAGCGCCTTTTCAAATTCTGCGTTGTGGATCAGCACGATCACCTCGATCACTTCCTGCTGGTAGCGGATATCCCTGTATTGTGCGAGAAAATCTTCTTCTCTGTAGTTTTCGGAAAGCGCGGTCAATTCTTCAAAAGTACGCGCAACGATTCCGTCTATCTGAGAGGGCTCTGATGCCGTATACTCTTTTTCCCGTATCATGGATCGGATCGTAAACGCGCCGATGCCCCGCAGGCTGACAGGCGCTTTCTTGTTGTCTTCCATTTCCAGAATATCCCACAGGATATCGTCCAGCCAGAACGGCTTGGCGCAGAAATACGCCTGTACGCGGTCTTCGTGCATGGACAGCACCGTGGAGTAAAACATCGCATCTTTTGTGAGATAAAACACAAAGTCCTTCTTTTTCAGATGATAGGTCTTGAAAGTTTCCTTGGTTTTATTTTCCAGATATTTTGCCAGTTCCTTATATTTCTTCTGTTCTTCCCGCGTCATGTTGTATATCCCTTCCTGCACCGATCGCACCGTAGTCCTGCCGCCGCCTTTTTTTGCATCTGTACCTTGCCCGGATCATTCCGGCGTCTTTTGCGCAAAGCTTCTTGCTTTCGTTTCCCGCCGACGGGCGGTTGTGGTTTTATTCCGCCGCCTTTTTTTGCATCTGCACCTTGCCCGGATCATTCCGGCGTCTTTTGCACAAAACTTTCTGCTTTTGTTTCCCGCCGACAGGCGGTTGTGGTTTCATTCCGGCGTCTGCCGCAGCAGTTTTAACACCGCCTGCCCGATCGTTTCCTCGGAGGCGGAAGAGGGGAGGATGATGCGGCTCTCCTCGTCCTTCGGGAAAGCGTACGCGCCATAGGGATCCCGTACCATCGCCTCCAACGTCAGCGCCTTTCCTTTTCTGAAAAGGGTTACGCACTGAAATCTTTTGCTGAAAGAGCGAAAACCGTCGATGCCTTTCAGTCCCGTCATCTGCCAGAATTTAAAGCCTTCCACGTCTTTTCGGTCCATGAATCCGGCTTTCTTGGATCTGCGCAGACCTTCCCGTATCTTTGCGCCCAGCTGCCCGGCGTCGGTTTTGGCCGCAGCCGTTTCCACGGGCGGAACGGAAAGCCACGCCGCGGAATCCTTCTGTACGGCGTTGGCGATAATGAGGTATCCCTGCTTGGGATGATAATAGACCTCCACCCGGTCCTCCCGCAGACGCCTGATCCTGCGCAGGACCTTACTCTTGATGTCATGCAAAAGGGTTTGGCATTTACTCTGTTTCCCGGTCAATGTCTTCCTCCACCTCCTGCGCGATCTCTTTCATGGTGCCAAGCCAGTTATCCAGCTGCTCTAGGGAAGCCGCTCTGCCGTTCAGATAGACGGACACCTGTGCGCCCGCCTCACACAGCTTCCGGACCATATCCCGGAAAAGGACTTTCCGGTCAACGCCCTGCAGTTCTTCCACCACATCGTAATGATTCAGATCAAATTCGATCACAAAATCATTGGCCTCTATTTTCTGCCTGATCCCGCTGATCGTCAGTGTGCTGTCAAAGGCTCTGAGAATCTTGATACAGGCGGCCAAAGGAGCGTCTTGCCGGAGCTTTAACTGTACCGTGTTCATATGCTTAGTACCTCTTTCTTTTTTGCTGTTATTTTTCTTTGGGGCGGGAAAAAAGGTTTTTCAGCCGTCCGAAGACTGTTTCCGTCTGCTGCTTTGTTTTTTCGGTCCCTGTCTGGGTCCCCTGATTTCTCGGTGTTTCCTGTTTTGTGTCCAAAGAGCAGAGATATCGATACAGGGTATCATCGCCGGATTTTTCCTGAAATGCTTTGGCATATTCCATGGCGTCCTTGCCCTGTTCATCCCGGTAATGCATGTCCGCGCCGCTTTCGATCAGGAAGCGGACGACCTCCGTTTCCCCGTACCACGCCGCTGACGTCAGAGTTTCCGACAGCACTTTTGTCTTTTCCTTTTCCGGGATACAGGGTATGAGTTTCCGAAGGATCTCGATCCGTTTCGACAGATATTCCGGCCGTTTTTCCTGTCCCATGACCGCATGCTGCATATACGGCCCGATGTCCGCGACATCGCCCGCGCGCTCCAACGCATATACGAGTACCTCGATATTCTGATTGCCGCAGGCGGGAATCAGGAGTTTCTCCCAGTTTTCCCTTGTAAACGGTGTTTTGGCATTTATTTCTTCAATGTGGGCGATGATCTGTCCCGCAGGCAGTTCGTCCGTATTGTGGCCGATATAGCGCTGCAGATCTTTTAATCCGTCCTCGGAGAGGCCGTCCGGGGCAGTACCGTTTTCCGGCGTTTCCGCCTCTTTTCGGAGCGTGCCGGGTTCTGCGCCTAACAGTTCTTCCATCATCCGGTCGGCGTCCAGATACCACGCCTTCTTCTCGGCATTGGACAGATAGGGACTGTCGGAATCCAGATATTTTTGATAGATGCGCGTGACGGCAGCAGGTTTTTGCAGGATAGCATTGATCTCGTCAAGCGGCGCTTCATAGGGGACGCACAGTTCCTCCGGCAGATGCTCCTGCGCAAGCAGCCATTTAGCATAGCCTTGGGAAAAATTCTTATATTCCGGCAGCGTGACGGCGGCAGATTCTTCCGCCGTCCAGAAGCGTTTGGCTAACATCAGCAGGCCGTAGGCGTTCTGGCACTGTATCTTCCGGAAGGGCGCGGCATCGGTCCTGTTATAGCCGGTGCACAGGCTCTGCAGGCTTTCCGACAGACGGGCGCTGTCATGATTTAAGACAGCCAGCAGGCAGGAAACCACGGACCGTTCCCAGACGGGTTTCTTGGACGCTGCAAACTTTTCCGCTTTTGCCGTGACTGTATCCTGCGCATAGACCGCTTTGTCCCCGGTATTGTACAGCAGGCACAGCAGTATGTTGGCGCCGTGTATGTACATCGGATAGCCGTTTGATGCAAGGGGCAGTCCCTCAGGCAGGATCCGATAGATATTGTCCGCATCCGCGCAGGCCAAGAGGTCCAGTAACGGCCACAGACGGGCGCTGTGGTCATTGCCGCCTTGGGACGGCAGGAGCGCGATCTTGGCGATCTGATAGAAAATGCGCTGCAATCCGGCATGATCTTCTTCTTTTACGGCCTGCGCAAGCAGCTTTTCAAAGAGCTCCTGCTGGTAAGGACTGCCGGAGATCGCGTTTAGTATACGCCTAAAATAAGCAGGGCTTCCTTCGGGATAAGTTTCCTTTGCGGCTGCGGCGGTTTCCGCCAGACTTTTCATGTATTGGCCACGTTCTGTATTTTCCATTATTTTCCTCCAAGGTCTGTGCGGATCGTTTTAAAATCATCTCCGGCGGGGCGCTGACACCTTTTGACGGTACGTTCCGATATCCGGACAGGCCGTTTCTTTCTGATTTATTCAGTATAATACAGGCGGCGCAGATTGCGCAAGATTTAAAAAGCCATGGGCGGAAAGATCTATAGGGTGGAAAAACACATAAAATCCAAAGGGGACATCGGATATGTAACATAAAAAGATTTCCCTGTTTCCTGTGGTATGGTACAATAAGCGCAGACCCAGCAGTCTGCGCTGAGAGAATTGCTTTGCAATTCTCCCGGAGTGATTTACGGTACTGGCATCTGAGAATACGGTATACCAAGCGCAGACCCTCCATAATCCAAAAGACTGAAAAAAGAAGGAAACCAAAATGTATCGTATACTGATCGTAGAGGACGATGTGGATCTGGCAAAAGCCATGAAGAAACAGATCGAATCATGGGGCGATGAAGCGTATCCGGCGGAGGATTTCCGGGATATCCTGTCCGCTTTTACCCGGTATGACCCGCACATCGTATTGATGGACATCATGCTGCCTTTTTACAACGGCTATCATTGGTGCAGCCAGATACGGAAGATCTCCGATGTGCCGATCATCTTTATCTCTTCCGCGTCGGACAACATGAATATCATTATGGCGGTGGACATGGGCGGGGACGATTTTATCCCGAAACCGGTTGACCCGGATGTAATGACGGCCAAGATTCGCGCCGTGCTGCGCAGGACCTATGACATGGGCGGAAAGATCCCGATCTTGGAGTATAAGGGCGCTGTGCTGAATCTGAACGACGCTTCTCTGGTCTATCAGGGGGACCGGATAGACCTGACGAAGAACGAGTTCCGCATTTTGCAGACGCTTCTGGAAAATAAAGGCAAGATCGTCAGCCGGGATACGCTGATGACGAAGCTGTGGCAGACCGACTGTTATGTGGAGGAAAACACGCTGACGGTAAATATCAACCGCCTGCGCAGGAAGCTTGAAAAGGCCGGTCTGGACGGATGGATCGAAACGAAGGTCGGCAGCGGTTATATGATCGGGCAGGAGGAGAAGCGGTGGAAAACTTAAAATGGTATCGGCTTCTGGGAAAGATGCTGCGGCAGTATGCGTGGGACGGTCTGCTGTTTCTGGTGTTTGCAGCGATCTTCGCCGCTGTTTTTTATCTGTATGATCTGGAAACCGAGGCGGTCCTGTATGCGGCGGGGCTGTGCGCGCTGACGGCGCTGATCTTTTTAAGCGTGCGCTTTGTCCGCTGCTGCGGGGAGTACCGCCGCAGACAGATGATCCTTAAGAATATCGAGGTCGCTTACGACGAGCTTCCGAAAGCCGGAACGCCCGCCGAGGAAGACTATCGGAAGATGATAGAAACGCTGGGACATATCAATAACGATCTTTTGACCGATTGGGAAAAGGAGCGGCAGGACAGTCTGGATTACTATACGACATGGGTGCATCAGATCAAAACGCCTATCGCCGTCATGCGCATGACGCTCCGGAACGAGGACAATGAGGAGTCCAGAGAACTGATGGCGCAGCTTTTCCGGATCGAGCAGTATGTGGACATGGCGCTCACTTATATGCGGCTGGGGAGCAGCCAGACGGATTATCTTTTCCGGGAATATGATCTGGACCAGATCATCCGTCAGGCAGTCCGCAAATACGCTCCGATGTTTGTCAGAAGCAGGCTGCGGCTGGTTTATGAGCCGGTTCAGGTCAAAGTCGTCACCGACGAAAAGTGGCTCCTTTTCATGATCGAGCAGCTTCTGTCCAACTCCGTCAAGTATACGAGGGAGGGAACGGTCACGATCGCGGTGTCGCCGGAGAAGGTGCTGTCCGTTTCCGATACCGGCATGGGGATCGCGCCAGAGGACCTTCCGAGGATCTTTGAAAAAGGGTTCACCGGCTATAACGGCAGGGCGGATAAGAAAGCCACCGGACTGGGGCTGTATCTGTGCAGGCAGACGGCCGACAAACTGGGGATCGGCCTGCGGGTAAGTTCGACGCCGGGGGCAGGGAGCACTTTTTATCTGGATCTTGCGCACAAAGAGGTGGAAACGGAGTAGTCCCGGAAAAGAGCGGGTCCGCACAGGACGCCATGCCGGGCGCGGCTTACATTATTGTCACATAAGACGACCGGAATGTCACATGATTCAATCGCAGACAGTACGGTCGTTTTGCTATGCTGTCCCTATCAAAACAGCAGGCGCGCGGGCCGGAAGGATCCGTGGGGCCGTGCGGCATGGCTCAGGCAGAGCCGTGCGGCGGAACCGGATGCGGCCCTGTGTCTTGGATTGGAGGAAAAGATGTCAATACTGGAAGTTTCGTGTTTAAAGAAAATCTATACCACCCGTTTCGGCGGAAGCCAAGTTCAGGCCCTCACCAATGTGACTTTTTCGGTGGAACAGGGGGAGTATGTGGCGGTCATGGGGGAATCCGGTTCCGGCAAAACGACGCTTTTAAACATTCTGGCGGCGCTCGATAAGCCCAGCGGCGGCAAGGTCGTACTGGACGGCAAAGATCTGGGGCTCGTCAAGGATCAGGAGATCGCCGCTTTCCGGCGGGACAATCTGGGCTTTGTCTTTCAGGATTTTAACCTGCTTGATACCTTCAGCCTGAGGGATAACATTTTCCTGCCTCTTGTACTGGCGGGCAAAAGCGTGAAGGAGATGAACGAGCGTCTGGCGCCGATCGCCGCCAAACTGGAGATCACGGGTATCTTAGACAAATATCCCTACGAGGTGTCCGGCGGACAGGCGCAGCGCGCGGCGGTGGCGCGGGCGCTTATCACCAGACCGAAACTGGTGCTTGCGGACGAGCCCACCGGAGCGCTTGATTCCAAGATGGCGGACGGGCTTCTTAAGATATTCCGCCAGATCAACGAGGAAGGGCAGACGGTGGTTATGGTGACTCATTCGGTCAAAGCCGCGAGCCATGCCGGACGGGTGCTGTTTATCAAGGACGGCGAGGTGTTCCACCAGATTTACCGCGGAAACCACACCAACGAGCAGCTGTATCAGAACATCACCGATACGCTGACGATCCTTGCGACCGGAGGTGAATCGAGATGAAACTGGGATTCTATCTGAGGATTGCGGTGAATAACCTCCGCAAGAACTCGCAGACGTATGTTCCTTATATCCTGACCTGCATTGTGACGATCATGATGCATTACATGATGAAATCGTTATCCTTAAATCCGGGGATAACGAATCTTTACGGCGCGGGCTATGTGGCGTACATGCTGACGCTGGGCTGTCATGTGATCGAAATTTTTGCGGTGATCTTTCTGATCTATACCAACAGTTTTCTGATAAAACGGCGCAAGAAGGAATTTGCCCTGTACCTCATTCTGGGAATGGAGAAAAAACATCTGTCGTTCGTATTGTTTCTGGAAACGATCCTTGTGTACGTTGTGAGCGCGTTGGCCGGTCTGGCGCTGGGGATCGCGCTGGACAAGGCGATGTTTCTGCTCATTTTCAAGTTCATCGGCACAGAGTCGGCGCCGCTTGGATTCTTTATTTCTCCGAAAGCCGTCCTTACTTCGGCAAAGCTTTTGGGCGCGGTCTATCTGGTCATATATGTCAAAAACCTTTTTACGATACAGACCGCCAAGCCGGTGGAACTGCTCCGGGGCGGCAGTATGGGAGAAAAGGAGCCGAGGACCAAATGGATCATGGCGGTCCTTGGGGCCTTTGCGCTCGGCGCGGGGTATTATCTGGCGCTGACGGTGCAGAGCCCCGTGACGGCGATGACGCTTCTGTTCGTGGCGGTGATCAGCGTTATCATCGGAACGTATCTGCTCTTTACGGCGGGCAGTATTGCGATCTTAAAGATCATGCGCCGGAATAAGAGATTTTATTATAAAGCGGACCATTTCATCAGTGTGTCGGGCATGATCTACCGCATGAAACAGAACGCGGTGGGACTGGCCAATATCTGTATCCTGTCCACAATGGTGCTTGTCATGGTGTCTTCCACCACGTCTATGATGGTGGGGATGGATGATATCATCCACACGCGTTACCCCAACGATTACTGCGTCTACTCCAATGCGGCGGACAAAAGCGCCAACCGGCAGATATTTGACGAGATCACAAAACAGTGCGGAAAGATGGGTGTGAAGATCACGCAGAAACAGGAGTACGCATACGGGGAGTTCGCCGTGGTTCAGGATGGCGACAGTTTTCGGACCGACGGCAATGTCGATACTGTACAGGATATGGAAAATATCAGGATATTGTTTTTTATCCCGCTCTCCGATTACAATGACTGCATGGGGACCGGTTTTGCGATGGAGGACGGCCAGCTCATGATGTATGACGGGCGGGAGGATTATGGCTATCCGCTGCTGCGCATTTATGGTATGGAGTTTGCGGTGGAGCATGTGGACCGGATGATCAACAACGGTTCTTCCGTATCCAATGTTGCCACGACCCATTACTGCATCCTCACGGACCGGGATTTTTATACGCTGCTTCGGAAAGCGAAAGAGCAGTCGGGAATCACCGGTACAGGGAGAAGGTATCTGGGACTGGACGTGAAGGCGGACGATGAGGCCAAGGAACTGCTGCGGGCAAAGATCAAGCAGATACTGTCGGATGCGGAAGCGGAAGGGCAGTTCAGCGGTTATATGGAAACGATCCTTGGACAGCGGACTTCCTTTATCGCGCTGTACGGCGGCTTCTTTTTCCTTGGGGTGTTTTTGGGGCTCCTGTTTGTCGCGGCCACGGTGCTCATTATCTATTACAAGCAGATATCCGAAGGATACGAGGACAAGGAGCGTTTTGCAATCATGCAGAAAGTCGGCATGACAAAGGAAGAAGTCAAGGGCGCCATCCGCTCGCAGGTGCTGACGGTGTTCTTCCTGCCCCTCGTGGTGGCGGGGATCCATGTGTCGGCGGCGTTTCCCATCATCGCCAAGATCCTGATGATGCTGAACATGGAAAACCGCTCCCTGTATCTGACCTGCACAGCCCTGTGTTTTCTTGTGTTCGCGCTGCTGTACGTCGCGATCTACGGGCTGACGGCCAGAACCTATTACAGGATCGTCAGCCGGTAAAAAATAGTGCCTGACAACGTGTCCGGCGCGGCGCGCGGCAGCGTGAAAGATACGGCTGCGTGTCCGGCGGGCGCGTGGCAGCATGGAAAATATGACCATATGTCCGGCGCGGCGTGTGGCCGATGTGGAAAATATCGGTTGACACCGCGTCGGCGGCTTTATAAGATAAAAATAAATACGATCGATATCGATCAGACGCGTGAGGAGAAAGCTATGGTGCGAGATTGGATGCTGAAAGAGATCCCGGAGTTGAAAATACACGGCAGGACCACAGAATGTCTGGAACCGCTTACCCTTTTCTGGACGGCCTCCGGATTTGAATGTAACGTGTCCGGAACCGAACTGTCGGTGGAGGTGGAAGTGACCTATGACATCTACGAACCGTGGTTCAGCTATACGGTCAACGGCGACTGGATCGGAAGACAGATGCTCCCCGCCGGGCGGTACTGGGTCCCGCTCTTTCGCGGAATGAGCGCCGATAAGGTAAAAAATGTACGTTTTTACAAAGACCTCCAGGCAATGAGCGGAGATGGGAACTCCTATATCCATATCCATGCGCTGCGCTGTGACGGACAGTTCTATCCCGTAGCGCAGAAAGCGGTGAAACTGGAGTTTATCGGCGACAGCATCACGTCGGGCGAGGGCCTTTTCGGGGCAAAGCAGGAAGAGGACTGGATCCCCATGTTTTTCTCCGCGCTCAAAAGTTATACATATCTGACCGCGGACATGCTGGATGCCGAGTACCGCGTGTTCTCGCAGAGCGGATGGGGCGTCTGCAATTCATGGGACAACGATCCGGACTGTGCGGTCCCGAAGTATTACAGGGAGATCTGCAGCCTGATGCCGGGAGAAAAAAACGAGCGGCTGGGCGGAAACAGACCTAATGATTTTTCTAGCTGGCAGCCGGATTACGTCATTGCCAATCTGGGGACCAACGATGCGGGCTCCTTTGACCAGCCAGAATGGACGGATGAAGCGTCCGGAAGACGGCACAAGATGCATAAGAACGACGACGGGTCTTACTGCGCCGAGGATGTGGAGTTCTTCCGGGATTCCGTGAAAAAATTCCTGCACACGCTGCGGGAGTGCAATCCGGCAGCGCACATCATCTGGTGCTGCGGGATGCTGGGGACCAGCCTGCAGCTGCCGATCTGCCGTGCGGTCGATGAATATTCTTCCGAAACGGGCGACCATAAGGTATCCTATCTGCAGCTTCCCGATACGGACGACACAAATGTCGGTTCCAGAAGCCATCCGGGCGCACTGTGCCACCGTCAGGCCGCGGAAGTCCTGAGCAAGTATATCAAAACGCTGATGTGAGGATTACTCGTCGGCCGCGATATCCGTATTTCCCCTTTTCAGGGCCGCGCCGACGTCTTCCAGCAGCAGTTCCCATTCGTCCTCGTGTTCCACATAGTACAGAGGACATTTCTTGCCGCCCTCGTCGTAGTGGCGCAGGATGTCCTGTTCGGTCAGACCGTATTCTCCGCACAGCCATGCGAGAAGGTCAATGAGCGAATCGTAAGTCGATTGGGTGAACGCCCCGTCGTCGGACAGATAACAACATTCGATGGATATGGAGTCGTCGTTCCTGCCCTTGACCGCATAGGCCTCCTCGTTTAACGGGATGCACTGTAGGATCTCGCCCTCGTAGCCGATGATGAAATGAGCGCTGGCGGAGCGTTCCCCGGTTTCCGCCAGATTGGCGAAATAGCTTCGGTTCTGCTGCGCGTTCGTCCCCGGATTGGCCGTGTAATGGACGAAGATATTTTTTACTTTCTTAAGCTTTGTCCCCGGACGGGAATATTTGTTCGGTTCCAGCAGATCTACGGTAAATACCGGCTTGTCGATCGGATTGTCCGTTTCTTCTCCACTGAAAGAGCCCGACGCCGGTAAGACGTTCGTATCCTTCCGGCCCTGCGTATGCAGTCCGCGGTACAGAAATCCTGTCAGATGAAATATTCCCACCAGAAACAGCAGAAATACTGCCAAAAACAGACAGCGGTTCCTTATCGCGCGCCGTTTCCGGGCCCGTCTTCTCTGAATGGACTGAACCGGTCTGGCGGCGCCTGTTCTCTGCGGCGTCTTGTGGCCCGTGTGCCGCGGGGCTGTCCGTGCGCCCGGCGCTGTTTTTGAGGTGGTTCGAAACGACGTCTTTGACGCGGCTTTTGGCGCGGCGCTCGGTGGGATCTTTGACGTGTCCATGTCCCACAGCTGGAGTTCCGGCCCGTTTTTTCCCGGCCTGTTCTGATGAGGTCTGTCTTGGAGCGGCCTGCTTTGGTGCGGTCTGTTCTGGTGCGGTCTGCTTTGGCGCGGCCTGTTCTGATGCGGTCTGTCTTGATGTACTGTTCCCATCTGCTCTGGTTTCTTTCGTAATTTTTATTCGATGTGCGGCTGTGTAACGGCACTCTATTATATTAGACGCGATTCCTTAATAAAAGGTGTCGCGGATTCTTAATATTTTGTTAAAAATCCTGCCCGAATCAATCTTGAATCAAGGCAGGCTCTTTGCTATGATTAGAATCGTAGAGGGTCTGCCAGCAGGAACAGACCCGGTGAAAGGAAGCATATGTTTGGATCAGGAAAAGCAAAAAAGAGCAAGGATGCGCCGAGGGTCGAATTTGATCCCAAGCGGCAGAGAGCGGTGATCCGGTGCAGCATCTGTACGGGCGAACAGGTGGCCGGTTTTCAGGACAAGTCAAGCGGCCGGTTTGAGGAAGTGATGCTGATACGCCAGGCGGCGGATCTGCGGCATTTCAAGGAACTGTACGGGATCGAGGAAGTCACGAAAGTGTATTGACGGCGCGGATAACGGGGAGGAGAACATGATCTCATTTGAGAGCGACTATACAACGGGAGCGCATCCCAAGGTGTTGGAGAGGATCTGCGCTGCAAACATGGAGAATCTGGAAGGGTACGGCGGCGACCGGTACTGTGAGAGCGCGCGGGACAAGATCAGGGCCGCCTGCGGATGCCCTCAGGCGGACGTCTATTTTCTGGTCGGCGGCACGCAGACCAACGCCGTGGTCATATCGTCCATGCTGCGGCCCTATGAGGGCGTGATCGCCGCGCAGACAGGGCATGTGAGCATCCATGAGGCGGGCGCCATAGAATATACCGGCCATAAAGTTCTGGAACTGCCGCACACGGACGGTAAGATCGTGCCGCAGGAACTGGAGAAATATCTGGAAGGTTTTTACAGTGACAGGAATCATGAGCATATGGTGTTCCCCGGCATGGTATATATCTCCCATCCTACCGAGTACGGCACGCTGTACACGCGCGCGGAACTTAAGCAGCTGCACCGGATCTGTTCCGCTTATGAGATCCCGCTCTACATGGACGGGGCAAGGCTTGGCTGCGGCCTGATGAGCCGTGAGGCGGATCTGACGCTTCCGGAGATCGCCCGGCTGTGCGACGTGTTCTATATCGGAGGGACCAAAATGGGTGCCCTGTGCGGCGAGGCGGTGGTTTTCCCGCAGAACAACGCGCCGAAGCATTTCCTTACGCTGATGAAACGACAGGGCGCGCTGCTTGCCAAAGGCAGACTGCTGGGAATACAGTTCGACGCGCTCTTTACGGACGGGCTTTATGAAAAGATCGGCAGACACGCTGTCGATATGGCAGAGCGGCTGAAAGAGATCATAAAAGATGCGGGCATAGAGTTCTATCTGGAATCTCCGACGAATCAGCAGTTCGTGATCCTTGAAGACGATCTCTTGGAGAAGCTGAAAGAGCGTGTGGCCGTCAGTTTCTGGGAAAAGTATGACGAAACGCACACGGTCGTGCGGTTCGCTGCTTCATGGTCGACTACGCAGGAGGACTTAGACGAACTTCGCAAGATCCTGCAGACGATCCGCAAATCCTGAGAGGCCCTTCCCGGCCGTCCGCACGCTTGCGCGATCCCCGATTATATGGTAGTATGAAATTTGTCTAGCGTAAGCGCATCGAGTCGAACAGAAGGAAATATGAACAGACAGATCGTACAAATATTTCACAGGTTTATAAGCAGGAAAAACAAGATCGCCGGACAGGCGGAAGAACATAAGCAAGGCCGGACTTGGGACAAAGATGCGGCACAGTACAAGGGTGCAGCAGGGCGCGGGGATGCGGCACAGTACAAGGGTGCAGCAGGGCGCGGGGATGCGGCACAGTACAAGGGTGCGGCAGGACGCGGATCTGCGGCATGGTACAAGGGCGCGGCGCAGGACGGCCCGGATCTTGCCGGAAGCGGAGATGGGCGCGGCGTCGTCCGTATAGCCGACCGTAAGAGTTTCGAGAGGGCCGTCAACGAGAGCATCCGCCGCGCGGCCGGTCACGGCTGCCTGCTGATCAGCGACGTGGACAGATACCGGGAGATCGGCGCCCTTCACGGACGGGAAGCGGCGGAGGCGGTGTATCGGTACGCCGCCGACGTTTTGAGCGGACAGTTTGACCGCGCCGATGGGTCGGAAGACGACGGCGCCCGCATGATCGGCCGCGCAGACAGGGATACGTTCACCTTATGGCTCCCTGCGGCGGAAAAGAGCGATGCGGGGGACATCCGCAGACGCATCGGGATCGTCAACGACAGGCTGCTGCATACACCGGATCGGATCCCGCCCGCGACGGTGAGCGTGGGAGTTTCTTTCTGCGGAGCGGAAGACGACTGCAGGAGTCTGGTGAGAAAAGCGTACAAGGCGCTGTGTCTGGTGAAAGAGAGCGGCAGATGCGGCTGCGAGATTGTGTGATCAAACGGGAAAAAGTGCGGGATGTAACGGAAAAATTCATGCAAAAAGAACGGTAAATGCAGAAAAATGGGAGGAAAACGGCTATGGGCGGTTTTTTTGGAGTGGCGTCAAAGGGCGACTGTGTTTTTGATTTGTTTTTCGGGACGGATTATCATTCCCATCTGGGGACAAGACGGGCAGGCATGGCGGTCTATAACAGCGAGAGCGGATTTGACAGGGCTATTCACAATATTGAGAACGCTCCTTTCCGCACGAAGTTCGACAAGGACGCCAATACGATGCACGGGAGCCTCGGCATCGGCTGTATATCCGATTATGAACCTCAGCCGCTGATCGTCCGTTCCCATCACGGGACCTACGCGATCACCACGGTGGGAAAGATCAATAATAAAGAGGAGATCGTGGAGGAACTGTTCCGGAACGGGCACGGCCATTTTCTGGAAATGAGCGGCGGCGACATCAATGCCACCGAATTGGTAGCAGCTGTTATTAATCAGAGGGATAATCTGATCGAAGGGATCCGCTACGCGCAGGAGATGATCGAGGGCTCCATGACCATCCTTCTTTTGACCGCCAAAGGCATCTATGCGGCGAGGGACCGCTTTGGCAGGACGCCGGTGACGGTCGGCAGGAAAGAGGACGCTTACTGCGTTTCTTTTGAAAGCTTTGCCTACCTGAATCTGGGCTATACGCCGGAGAGGGAGCTGGGACCGGGAGAGGTGGTCGTGGTCACTCCGGAAGAAGTGCGGTCGATCGTGGCGCCGGGCAAGGAAATGAAGATCTGTACATTCCTGTGGATCTATTACGGTTATCCGTCCTCGTCCTACGAGGGGATCAGCGTGGAAAAAATGCGTTACAACTGCGGCGCGATGCTGGCGAAGAGGGACGACGTCAAGCCGGACATCGTGGCGGGCGTTCCGGATTCGGGAACCGCTCATGCGATCGGTTACGCCAACGAGTCGGGGATCCCTTTTTCCAGACCGTTCATCAAGTATACCCCCACATGGCCGAGATCCTTTATGCCCACGATACAGAGCAAGCGGGATCTGATCGCCAAGATGAAACTGATACCGGTCCATGATCTGATCAAGGATCGAAGCCTTCTGCTGATCGACGATTCCATCGTGCGCGGGACGCAGCTGCGGGAAACTACCGAATTCCTCTATCAGAGCGGAGCCGGGGAAGTCCATATCCGCCCGGCGTGTCCGCCGCTGCTGTTCGGGTGCAAGTACCTGAATTTCTCCCGCTCCACGTCGGAGATGGAGCTGATCGCGCGCCGTGTGATCAAGGAGATGGAAGGGGACAACAAGTATCCGAATCTGTCGGTCTATGCCGACCCGGACAGCACGGAATACCGCGAGATGCTGGAGAAGATCAGGGAGAAACTGAATTTTACCTCGCTGCGGTATCACCGTCTGGACGACATGATCGCCTCGGTCGGGATCGACAGGTGCAGGTTGTGCACCTATTGCTGGGACGGCCGCGAATAAGCCGGGCAGGGAGGCCGGAAGGACTGACGGCGCAGGCGTCATAATGTATAACTGCGCATAGAGAAAAGAGGGAACGATATGCTTATTTTCGTGACGGTTCTGCTTACGATCTTTTTTGCGGAAATGGGAGATAAAACGCAGCTTTTGCTCGTTGCAATGTCGGGAAAATACAAGACAGCGCACATTTTGACCGGCACATGGCTTGCCACCGTGGTGCTGAACCTGATGGCGATCGTCGTGGGAGCCGCTCTGGGCAGTTATCTCGATATGAGGATCATCAAACTGGCCGCGGGAATCGCCTTTTTCTGGTTCGCGTTTACCGCGCTCAAAGGGGACGACGGGGAAGAAGAGGAGCGTCAGATGAAGCATGATCTTGGCCCCGTATTTGCCATTTTCGGTTCCTTTTTTATCGGCGAACTGGGCGACAAGACCCAGCTGTCCGCCATTGCTCTGGCCGCCAATTACGCAGGCGGCAGCCTCCTCAATGCGGTGTGGGTCTTCCTTGGATGTACGCTGGGCCTGATACTGGCGGACCTGATCGGGCTGGCGGCGGGCGTATGGCTTAAGAGCCGGATCCCCACCCGCGCGCTCAATATCATATCATTTGTTATCTTTTTCGTATTCGGCGTCCTGAGCATTGCGGAAGCGGTCAGGCTCACGTTCTTTTCCTAGAATGTCCGGACGGAGGCTGGCCGGACAAAAGATTATTCAGGTGGATGAAATATGATTTTTAAATGTAAAAATTGTGGTGGAAATGTGGTATACGATCCTTCCAGAGGGAAGATGTACTGTCCGCACTGTGAGAGCGAAGACAGTCAGGATGCGGTTTCGGGCGGTTCGTTGACCCAGTGCGTCAACTGCGGCGCGCCCATCGAGGTGCAGGAGTATACTTCGGCATGCAGGTGTGAGCACTGTGGCAGTTACATAGTATTCGACGAGCGTGTGGAAGGCGTCTATGAGCCCCGGATGATGCTTCCTTTCCGTATCGGCAGGGAGCAGGCCGTGGCGATCTTGGACAAGGAATTTGGCAGGCGGACGTTTGCACCGTCTGATTTTATGTCAACCAAAAGTCTGGAAAAAATGACAGGGGTCTACGTTCCGTTCTGGCTCTACGACTACAAAGGCTGTTATGATTTTGTGGGCGAGGGGACGACGGTAAGAAGTTGGCGCAGCGGCAATACGGAGTATATCGAAACTTCCTATTATGAAGTGGTGCGGAAGATGGATGTGAATTTTGACAAAGTACCGGTGGACGCTTCTTATGCGATGGAGGACCGGGTCATGGATCTGATGGAACCCTATGATTACGCCGCGCTTCAGGACTTTGACCCCAAATATATGTCCGGATTCAGCGGGGAGATATACAATCAGGAAGCGCCGGAACTGGAGGACAGGGCGAAGGCCAAGGCCCGCAGCGCGTCCGAGGAGATGATGCGGTCTTCCTGCATACAGTACAGTTCCATGAAAGTGCTGCGAAGCGATCTGGACCTGCAGCAGAGCGGCGTCAATTACGCGCTGATGCCGGTGTGGGAGTATCTGTACCGCTATAGGGACAAAACATATCGGTTCCATGTCAACGGGCAGACGGGCAAAACGATCGGCGCGACGCCGGTATCCAAAGCAAAAGTGCTCACTTACGGCGCTTCCGTGTTTGCGCTTGTGACCGCCGCCTGCTATCTGGCGATACGGTTTTTGGAGATCCTGTGAGAGGTAAGAGGTCATGAGAGATTATTTTCGATATTTTAAATGGTATTATATCCTGTCCGCCGTCTTTCTGCTCCTGTTCGGACTGGTGAGCGGCGGCCACTGGCTGATCGCCAGAATGGCCGGTTATCAGAGAGAAAATACGGAATGTACCACCACGGAACGGGTCTTCGACTATGGGGACATCCTGACGGATAAAGAGGAAGACAAGCTGCGCAGGCTGATTGCAAAACGCGAGAAACAGACCGGATGCGATATCGTGCTGGTCACGCTTCAGGAATCCCTGAAAGAGTATGCAAGGCAGATCGATCCGTCTGTGAGATACGATGAATTTGTCAGGATCTATGCGGAAGAGTTCTATGAAAGCCACCGGTTCGGCTACGACCGGCCAAACGGCGACGGTGTGCTGCTCGTGGATAACTGGTACCGCGAAGACGACGGCGCGGTGTACACATGGCTGTGCACGACCGGCAGGGTTCAGGAAACATATTCCGACGGGGACATCGATCATATCCTTGACAATGTATACCGGTATGTGGAGAACGACCCGTACCGCGCCTATAAGACCTATATCAATGATTTCTATCACGATATGCTGGGGATGCGGATGTTCGACCTGTATTTCCCGTACTGGCTCCCATGGGCCGTTGGGATAATAGCAGCTGTTATTTTTATAAGCTTCAACTGGAAGTCCGAGAAAGGCGTCAAGTCCACTACGGCGGTCACTTATGTGGAAGGAAGGCAGCCGCAGTTCAGCGTATACAGGGACCGGTTCCTCCGCAAGACCGTGACGCGTCATGAGATCCAGACGAGCAGCGGCGGAGGAGGCGGAAGCCACAGCGGAGGCGGAGGCCACAGCAGCGGAGGAGGCGGAAGCCACGGCGGCGGAGGCCACAGCAGGTAAGAAAAATCAGCAGGTAAGTGAGAGCAGCAGGTTAAGGGAATAAGATAAGCAAGTTAAGAAAATAAGATAAATAAGTTAAAGAAATAAGATAAATCAGTTAAGGAAATAAGATAAATAAGTTAGGAAAGTAAGATAAGTTAGGTTAGGAAAGTAAGATAAATCAGTTAGAAAAATAAGATAAGAAAAGAAGACAAGAAAAAGAAGACGCCCCTGAAAGGCGTCTTCTTATATTGCAGATTTTCTTTTTTTATGGCACGATTACGCCATCTTGTTTACGGCAACAGCCATGCGGGATACTTTTCTCGCGCTGGTATTCTTGTGGTATATCCCCTTCTTGGTTGCCTTATCGATCGCAGACGTAGCAGCGGTAAGAGCCGCTTTAGCTGCCTCTTTGTCATTCGCCTCGATAGCGGCATAAACCTTCTTGATCGCGGTCTTGACGCTGGATTTGATCGATTTGTTTCTTGCAGCTTTTGTCTGGTTTACTAAGATCCTCTTCTTCGCAGATTTAATGTTTGCCATGATCACACCTCCATCGTGATTGGTTTTCTTTATTTGGACGTATCTCATTAAAGCCGGACACGGACGTTTTAATGGAAACACACGCATATTATTGTAGTTTATGAGAATCGCGATGTCAATACATATTTTGTTTGTTTTTGCAAAAAATAGAAAAGTAAATAACCAACCTATAAATATACGCATATAGTAAGATAAAATGCGGGAAATGAGGAAGATCGTATGGATAGCTGGTCAACAGTCAGGACGGACTTGGCGTTGGAAGCCAGAGAAAGTATAGAAGATAAAGCGGAAGGTCTGCACGGCGTTACTGTGGAAGAAGACTATGACGAAACGAGCGACGTCCGTATCACCAAAGTGACCGTGGAAACGAAGAACGGCGCCAAGATACTCGGCAAACCGATGGGGATCTACATCACGTTGGAAGCTCCGTCCATGACCGAGCCGGAGGAAGATTATCATCAGGAGATCTCGGAGATCCTTGCCAGCAATATCAGGAGCATCCTGCCTGAGCCGGACAGAGAACACTCCATACTGGTGGTGGGCCTTGGCAACCGGGAAGTGACGGCGGATTCGCTGGGGCCCAACGTGGTGGATAATCTGTTTGTCAACAGGCATATCGTGCGGGAGTACGGCAAAGTGGCCTACAACCGCTCCAAGATGCATCAGGTCAGCAGTTTAATACCGGGTGTTATGGCAAAGACGGGAATGGAATCCGCGGAGATCATCAAGGGAGTCATCAGCGAAACGCAGCCGGATATGGTGATCGTGATCGACGCTTTGGCGGCGCGTTCCACCAAGCGGCTGAACCGCACCATACAGATCACCAACACAGGGATCCATCCGGGGTCGGGCGTGGGCAATCACAGGAACGCCATCACGCAGGAGAGTCTTAACGTGCCGGTGCTGGCTCTGGGAGTCCCTACCGTGGTGGACGCAGCTACCATTGTGGGCGACGCGCTGGGAGAACGCCCGGTGGCGCTTAAAGAATTGAACAATATGTATGTCACGACCAAAGATGTGGATCAGCAGATCCAGCAGATCAGCCATATCCTCTGCGACGGCATCAATAAGGCGCTTGTCGGTCCCGAAGAATAATCAGGTATGAAGTCATGTCCGCACCGCATATATATAGATTGGTATGGACAGGAAGAAGAAACTATATAAAACAATTATAATAACACTTGTAATTATATCTGCCTTTTTTGTCCTGACGGAAACTTTAGGCGCACGGAGCGGGCAGCGAACCGGTAAGGGACCGGCTGCCGGATGGATCCAGAATATCGTGGCGGCTCCGTATCTGCCTGTCCTTGGCATGCTGGGGCATGGCGGCCCAGATCAAATAACATCTGATATGTATTGCAGATGGGTCATGTATGAATATCCGGTCCTGCTCTATAGTATGCAGACGGCGGATTTGGACTTTGCGGCGGAGAGCGATTATGAGAAGCTGATGGCGCTGGAGGGCAGCGACGAGGACCGCCGTTCCATTCCGGAAGAAGATCTGGATTACGACGAGGACTCCATGCATCTGGAGAAAAGCTTGGAGGAGGCGCTGCTTGAAGAAAACGGAGCCTATCTGGACGGACAGACAGACGCACAGCCGCAGGCAGAGGAGGCAAAGACCGGGAATGAGAAGGAGACCGGAAATGAGGCCGGGGACAAAGATACCGCTCCCGGCGGCATAGAGTTTGTCCCCGCCGCGGACAAAAGCTATAGCTACCGATGGGAGGAACTGCAAAGCTATGAGATGCTCATAAAGGCTTTCTATGCCGTGGACAGTACGACGCGGGCGGGAGAAGATCTGTTAAAGACCGACGAACTGCTCTCGAAGGACATGCGTATGCAGGGGACTCCGGAGGAACCGCAGATCCTGATCTATCACACCCATTCACAGGAGATGTTCGCGGATTCCGTTCCGGGGGACGAATCCACCGGCATCGTCGGGGTCGGAGAATATCTGGCGTCCGTGCTGCGCAGCCGATACGGGTACAATGTTATACATCACACGGAAAGCTATGACAAAGAGTCCCGCGATTACGCCTACAGTAATTCGCTGCCCGCCATCGAGGAACTTCTGCGGCAGTATCCGTCGATCGAAGTGGTGATCGACTTACATAGAGATGAAATGCCCAAAGACAGAAGACTGGTGGTGGATCTGCAGGGGAGACCCACGGCGCAGTTTATGTTTTTCAACGGGCTGAGCCGTACCGCCAAAGGAAATATAGAGTATCTGGAAAATCCGTATCTGGCGGAGAATCTGGCTTTTTCCTTCCAGATGCAGGCGGCGAGCAACGAATACTATCCGGGGCTTGCAAGGCGGATCTACCTGAAAGCCTACCGCTATAATATGCATGTGTGCCCGAAAACGCTGCTGATCGAACTGGGAGCGCAGAACAATACGCTGGAAGAGGCGATGAACGCCTGCGATCCGCTGGCCCATGTGCTCGATCTGGTCTTAAGCGGCGCAGAGCCGCAGCGGTAAGCCGCATCCGCAGGCACAGCCTAAGCGCTGCGGCACGCAGTCCGCAGGAGCCGCAGCCGTAAGCGCCGCAGCGGTAACAGTGGACATCTTATGCCTGATTTGCTATACTTTAAAAGAATGTGAGAAGAGCATAGGAACGGAAGGAATGGATTTATGGCGGATATAGATCAGAGCAGGATCAGAAATTTCTGTATCGTCGCCCATATCGATCACGGCAAATCGACATTGGCGGACAGGATCATCGAAATGACAGGTCTTTTGACAAGCAGGGAGATGCAGGCGCAGGTGCTTGACAATATGGATCTGGAGCGCGAGCGCGGCATAACCATCAAGGCGCAGGCGGTGCGCATCATCTACAATGCCAAGGACGGGAACGAGTATATCTTTAACCTGATCGACACTCCCGGACATGTGGATTTCAACTATGAGGTCAGCCGCGCGCTGGCGGCGTGCGACGGAGCGATACTGGTAGTGGACGCGGCGCAGGGGATCGAGGCGCAGACACTGGCCAACGTCTACATGGCGCTGGATCATGATCTGGACGTATTTCCGGTCATTAACAAGATCGATCTCCCCAGTGCGGACCCGGAGAAGGTCAAGAATGAGATCGAGGACGTGATCGGCATCGAAGCGCAGGACGCGCCGCTCATTTCCGCCAAGAACGGCATCGGCATCGAGGACGTGCTGGAGGCCATCGTCGAGAAGATCCCCGCTCCCGGCGGGAGTCCGGACAACCCTCTGCAGGCGCTGATCTTTGATTCCCTGTACGATTCCTATAAGGGCGTGATCGTATTCTGCCGGATCATGGAAGGGCGGATGTCCAAGGGCACGCAGATCCGCATGATGGCGACGGGCGCGACTGCGGAAGTCGTGGAAGTGGGGTATTTCGGGGCGGGCCAGTTCATCCCGTGCGAGGAACTGTCGGCCGGTATGGTCGGATACCTGACCGCTTCGATCAAGAACGTCAAGGATACGGCGGTGGGCGACACGGTGACGGACGCGAAGAACCCGTGCGCGGAGCCGCTTCCGGGCTATAAAAAGGTCAATTCGATGGTATACTGCGGCGTGTACCCGGCGGACGGAGCCAAATACCCCGATCTGAGGGATGCGCTGGAGAAGTTGAAGCTGAACGACGCTTCTCTCAACTATGAGCCGGAAACTTCCATCGCGCTCGGTTTCGGTTTCCGGTGCGGATTCTTAGGTCTGCTGCATCTGGAGATCATACAGGAAAGACTGGAGCGGGAGTACAATCTGGATCTGGTCACGACCGCGCCCGGCGTTATCTACAAGGTGCACAGGACGGACGGGGAAACCGTCGAACTGACCAATCCGTCCAATCTGCCGGAACCCACGCAGATCGCCTATATGGAAGAACCGGTCGTGAGCGCGGAGATCATGGTCACGACGGAATTTATCGGACCGATCATGCAGCTGTGCCAAGAGAGGCGCGGCCGCTATGTGAGCACGGAATATATCGAGTCGTCCAGAGCGCTGTTAAAGTATGAACTGCCCCTCAACGAGATCATCTATGATTTCTTCGACGCGCTGAAGTCGCGCTCCAGAGGGTACGCATCCTTCGACTATGAACTGAAAGGATACGAGCAGTCCCGTCTGGTAAAACTGGATATCCTGATCAACCATGAGGAAGTTGACGCCCTTTCCTTTATCGTCCACGCGGACAGCGCGTACGAGCGCGGAAGGAAGATGTGCGAGAAGCTGAAAGACGAGATCCCCAGACATCTGTTTGAGATCCCGATCCAAGCGGCGGTGAACGGCAAGATCATAGCCAGAGAAACGGTCAAGGCGATGCGCAAGGACGTACTGGCCAAGTGTTACGGCGGCGATATCACCCGTAAAAAGAAGCTGTTGGAGAAGCAGAAGGAAGGCAAGAAGCGTATGCGTCAGGTGGGCATCGTAGAGATCCCGCAGAGTGCGTTTATGAGCGTCCTGAAACTGGACGATAAGTAGAGGGCGCGGTGGTCCGTATGAAAGATCTGAGCCTTTACCTTCATATTCCTTACTGTGTAAAAAAATGCCTGTACTGCGATTTTCTGTCGTTTCCCGCCGCGGAGCAGGGATGCGGTATGGACGAGTATACAGACCTGCTGTGCCGGGAGATCGAACTTTCGGCGGCGGAATACAAAGAATATCAAGTGTTATCTATCTTTTTCGGCGGCGGGACGCCGACTCTCCTGCCGCAGGGCGCTGTGGCGGGGATCATGGAAACGATCCGCCGGAACTACCGGGTGGCAGAGGACGCCGAGATCACTATGGAGATGAACCCGGAAACGGCCCGGAAAGAGAAGATAAAAGAATACATAACATGTGGTATTAATCGAATGAGCATCGGTCTGCAGTCAACGGAGGACGAAGAACTGGAGCGGATCGGGCGCATCCATGATTACCGGACGTTTCTGGAAGCCTATGACCTTGTGAGAAACGCGGGGTTTCGCAGCGTCAATATCGATCTTATGGCGGCTCTGCCGGGACAGAGCGTCGAATCCTACAGGCGGACCCTTGAACGGGCCGTGCGTCTTAAGCCGGAACACATCTCGGCATACAGTCTGATATTGGAAGAAGGCACGCCGCTGTATGAACGGCGGGCCGCATATGCGTTCCCCTCGGAGGAGGAGGACCGGGCCATGTATGAACTTACAGGGGATCTTCTGGCTTCCTGCGGCTATCACAGATATGAGATATCCAATTACGCGCTCGAAGGGTTCGAGTGCCGCCACAACAAAGTGTACTGGCAGCGCGGCAATTATGCGGGCTTCGGTCTGGGCGCTTCCTCCATGGTGGAAAATGTCAGATGGACCAACCCGGCGGATATGGAAACGTACCGGCTGTATGCGCCCGACAGGCATCCGCTCACCCTGCACGAGCAGATGGAAGAATACATGTTCCTTGGGCTGCGCATGATGCGCGGGGTGGACGTCCGTCGGTTCGCGGACGAGTTCGGAGCGCCGATGGATACGGTCTACGGCGGGGTCATCGACAAGATGTGCGGTCTGGGCCTTCTGGAGCGGGAAGACGGCGCGGTCCGCCTGACCGGACGGGGGATCGATATCAGCAACTACGTCATGGCGCAATTCCTGTTTGACGAAACAGAGTGATAATAATATAATAAAAATGGTGGAAAGGCACTTCGGATGCCTCCGGGTCATAGAATAGAGTAAATGGACTTTGGGGGCTTCTTTTGAAAACATTTAAGCAACCATTAACTGCGAAGGAAGAGGCCATCTGCTTAGACCGGTTGAAAACGGGCGACGATGCAGCGCGGGCGCGCGCCAAGGAGATTTTGATCGAGCGTAATCTGCGTCTGGTCGCGCACATTGCCAAGAAGTACCAGAATGTGGGCGAAGAGATGGAGGATATGATATCCATCGGCACGATCGGCCTTATCAAAGCGGTCGATTCTTTTGACGCCGGCAAAGGGAAGCTCAGCACCTACGCGTCCCGATGCATCGACAATGAACTGCTGATGTTTCTGCGCGCCAAGAAGAAAACTTCCAGGGAAGTGTCCCTCTATGAACCGATCGGAACGGACAGGGAAGGCAATGAGATCAATCTGCTGGACATCATAGAACAGGATCAGACCGACGTGATCGACAGGATGGAAGCAGAGGATAAGCTGAGCAGACTTTCCGGCCTGATCCATGAAACATTGAGCGACAGGGAACGCGAGATTATCACGCTCCGATATGGACTTACAAATGAATATGAAGTGACGCAGCGGGAGATAGGACGCAAGCTTGGCATATCCAGAAGCTATGTGTCAAGGATCGAGAAGAGGGCTCTTGAAAAACTCAGGGCGGCGTATGAATCGCTCTAGGCTGTCAGGGGCACGGCACAAGACGCCGGAAACGGGGCGTCCCGGCGTCGGAGGAGGAAAACGGCAATGCTTTTTGTAAAGCAGGATAAACTGAAGACAGGAATGAGGCTTGCACGCCCCATTTACAACAAAGACGGCGTTCTCTTATATGAACGGAACTCGAAGCTGACCGCACAGGGAATCGAGAGTATCAAGAATTTCGGCCTGATCGGCATCTTCATACTGGAACCGGCGGAGCCTGTTCCGCCCATGACACAGGCCGATATCGATTTTGAGAGATTCCAGACGATGAACGTCTTTTCGATTCAAGAAGAACTGGAGAAGATCCTGCAGACCAGACGGGTCAGCAAGATGCCTACGATAGCGGCAAATATCATCAAGAATTACGGGCATCTGGACAAAAAGATCAATTTTGTACAGAACCTGCGCAGCAAAGAAGACTATATCTACAAACACTCCCTGAACGTGGCGATGCTCTGCGCAATGATAACACATGTTCTTAATATGAAAGTGGATGAACAGCTGGAAACCGTGCAGGCCGCCGTTATCCATGATATCGGCAAACTTACCGTACCGAAGAGCATCGCGGACAAGGAAACGCTGTCGAGCGAAGAGCAGAACGCGGTCCGCGCCGCCGAGGTACAGGGATTTGACCTGATCGATATCGTCTATTCCTCGTCCCCTAATATCAAGCGCATCTGCACGCAGACACAGCGGGCGCTGGAAAGCTTGGAAACGGGCGAAGACATTTCCAATATGAAGATGGTCAACGGAGCCAGAGTGATGGCGGTGGCGGAAGCCTTTGACACAATGACGGCGATGCAGGTCGAGAAAGCCCCGGAATCCGAGGTGGCGACCCTCAAACACCTGCTGGATCATCCGGAGGTCTTTGACAGCCAGATCGTGGAGGGCCTGATTCGGTCGATCAATATATTGACTCCCGGAGTCAGCATAGAACTCAATACCGGCGAAAAAGCTCTGGTGATCACCGCCAACGAACAGAATATTCTGGAGCCGATGATCCTGATGTTCGGCGACAACAGCATCATCGACCTGAGCAACAGAAGAGAGTACGGCGATCTGGAGATCAAGGACATCATGAAGACGATGGACAACCGTTATGTGATGGATATCGATATGCTTAAGAAACAGGGCATCAAGATCGAAGAACCGGAATATGTGACGGCGCCCGGAGAAAAAGGAGATACAGAATAATGCCGACAATCGAAGAGATCATGAAAGTAGCGTGCGACGCGGGAGCATCCGACGTACATATCACGGTAGGGATACCGCCCAAGATGCGTGTAAACGGCTCGCTGATAACGATGAACTACCCGAAGATGCTTCCGGCCGATACGCTGGCCGTAGCCTATTCGATCATGAACGACGTGCAGCGCGAGCGGTTCGAGGAACGCGGCGAATACGATATGTCATTTTCCATCCCGGAACTGGGCCGGTACCGTGTCAACGTGTATAAGCAGAGAGGTTCCGCAGCTTTGGCGCTGCGTCTGGTGGGAACGCAGGTCCCCTCGCCCGAAGTTCTGGGCGTGCCGGAATCGGTGGTCAATCTGTACGAACGCAAAAGAGGGCTTATCCTCGTAACAGGGCCTACCGGAAGCGGTAAGTCCACCACGCTGGCTGCGATCATCGACAAGATCAACAACTGCCGCGACGCCCATGTCATTACGCTGGAAGACCCCATCGAGTACCTGCATCAGCATAAGATGGCAATGGTCAACCAGAGAGAGATCGGTCTGGATTCCCAGAACTATGCCAATGCCCTCAGGGCGGCACTACGTGAGGATCCGGATGTGATCCTTGTGGGAGAGATGCGTGACTTTGAAACGATCAGCGTAGCCATAACGGCGGCGGAAACAGGCCACTTGGTACTGTCCACCCTGCATACGATCGGCGCTGCCAGTACCGTGGACCGTGTTATCGACGTATTCCCGCCGCATCAGCAGCAGCAGATCAGGGTCCAGTTCGCCAACGTGCTGGAGGCGATCATTTCCCAGCAACTGATCCCCACAGTGGACGGCCACGGGCGTGTGGCGGCGTTTGAAGTGCTTCACGCAAACCACGCTGTGAGGAACCTGATCCGTGAGGGCAAATCCCATCAGCTGACGTCCACCATGCAGACCAACCGGAAAATGGGTATGATGACGATGGACGAAGCGATCACGCAGCTTTATTACGACGGCAAGATCAGCCGGGAGATGGCGATCCAGTTCGCACAGGATCCCGACGGTATGCAGACCAAGATCATATAAGACAGGATCTTATCAGGATAAGGTCATATGAGAAAAGCCCGGATCGGGCAAGACCATACAGGAAAAGTAAGGACAAAGTCATTATTGAAAAATAAGACATGATCTTATCACAGGAAAGGGCTTGACAAGTGCGTCAAGCCCTTTTATGATAGTAAATCATAGAAAAAAATATCTGTTATTCTGATTAGGGTCCCGCCGAAGGCCGTACCACATTCCGGGCCGCGCGGTATCCGACATTCTATACTTTCAGGCATTTCGCCGTTAGATTTCAGACAACAGACAGAAAACAAAGCGCAGAAAAAGCAGATCAAAAGAAGCAGGCAGCAGAAAGCAGACTGCGGTCCGCAGGAAACAAACCGCCGTAAGCAGTCCGTAAGCAGCCGCTGGCAAAAGAAAAAAGTAAAAAGGAGGAAATCAGTTGTACAGTACAATTACATCAGGGACGATTTACGGTATCCGCAGCCGTCTGATCCAAGTGGAGGTGGATATCTCTCAGGGACTGCCGGGCTTTCAGATCGTGGGACTGCCGGGTTCCGAGGTGCGTGAAGCCAGAGAACGGGTCAAAGTGGCGCTCAAAAACGTGGGAGTCGCGCTCCCGGCCGTCTGCATCAACGTCAACCTCTCTCCCGCGGACATCCCCAAGAGCGGCACGATGTTTGATCTGCCGGTCGCGGTCGGGATCCTGACGGCTCTGTCCAGACTGCCCGCCGAATCCGTAAAAGACACGCTTTTTGTGGGGGAACTGGGGCTGTCGGGAGAGGTGAAACCGGTCAAAGGCGTGCTGCCCGTCGTGCGGGAGGCGTTCCTCAAAGGGATCAAACGCTGCATACTGCCGCAGGACAACGCATGGGAAGGGCAGCTGGTGACGGACATGGAGAGCATCGGCGTAGCGGATCTGCAGGCCGCAGTCCGGCTGCTTACCGGGGCGGAGGTCCGCCCGGCCCGGACGGAAAGACAGGAAACGTTTCCGGAAAACGACGACAACGACGGCAGCGCGGAAGATTTCGCTGATATAAGCGGGCAGGAAAGCCTCAAAAGGGCCGCGGAGGTGGCGGCAGCCGGATTCCACAATCTGCTTCTTGTCGGCGCGCCCGGCTCCGGTAAGACGATGCTCGCGCGCAGGCTTCCCGCCATCCTGCCGCCGTTGTCCGCCGAAGAAAGTCTGGAAGTGTCGTCGATCTACAGCATATCGGGGCTTCTGCAGTCGTCTGGCCGCCTGAAGACCAAAAGACCATTTCTGGATCCGCATCATACCATAACCGGACGAGCCCTCGTGGGCGGCGGCCGGATCCCCGCGCCGGGCGTTATCAGTCTGGCGCATCGAGGCGTCCTTTTTCTGGACGAACTGCCCGAATTTAAAAGAGAAACGCTCGACATCCTCAGACAGCCGCTGGAAGACAGACAGGTACGGATCGCCAGAAGCAGCGGCACTTATGTGTATCCTGCGGATTTTATGCTGGTGGGCGCGATGAACCCCTGCCCCTGCGGTTACTATCCGGATATGAGCCGCTGCCGCTGCACGCCGCATGAGATCCGGCGTTATCTGCGGCGGATCTCCGGGCCCATTCTGGACCGGATCGACGTCTGCGTGGAAGTGCGGCCGGTAGAGTTCGCGGATATGACAGGACAGCCGGGAAAAGAGTCCAGTGCGCAGATAAGGGAGCGGGTCATGCGCGCAAGAACGGTGCAGGCCGAGCGCTTTGCCCGGACCGGCATACACTTTAACGCCGACATGAGAGCCGCGGACGTGGGACGGTACTGCGCGCTGGGAAGCAGAGAACAGGCCTTTCTGGAAAAACTGTTTGCCTCCATGAAACTCTCCGCCAGAGGATACCACCGGATCCTGAAAGTGGCAAGGACCATAGCCGATCTGGCGGGTGCGGACCGGATCACGGAAGAACATCTGGCAGAAGCCGTCTGCTACAGGAATATGGAGGTGTTCAACGTTTGAAAAAGACAGAAACCGACAAGGCATACCTGAACTGGATCTACCGGAATATCGGCATGGGCAGCCGCCGGACGTTTGAACGTCTGAAAAGCCTTGCAGATCCGGAACAGCTGTACAGACTGGCGCTGCAGGGACGGCTGGCAGACGGGTTCGACCGGAAGTTTCCCCATAAAAACGCCGCCTGCCGGGAAAAACTGCGGCACATGGAAGAAACGGCGCGGCAGAGCGACGTCATAGGAGAATATGAACAGATGCTCGCCCGCGGCATCCGGTTTGCCGTTCTCGGAGAAGAGGAATACCCCCGGAAACTGGCGCAGACCGCCGATGCGCCCGGCGCCCTGTACTACGCCGGAAGACTGCCGGACCCCGATAAAAAGACAGTCGCCGTGATCGGCTCGCGCAGCTGCACCGAATATGGAAAAGCGATGGCCAGAGAGTTTGCACAGGCGCTGGCGCAGGCGGACATGCAGGTGGTGAGCGGCATGGCACGCGGAATCGACGGCCTCGCGCAGCAGGCGGCGCTCGAAGCGCACGGGTATTCCATGGGCGTGCTTGGCTGCGGCGTGGACGTCTGCTATCCGCCGGAAAACAGACCCCTGTATGAAGCGCTGATCGCATCCGGCGGCGTCTGCTCCGAGTATCCGCCGGGAACCGGGCCGAGAGCGGTGCTCTTTCCGCCGCGGAACCGCATCATCAGCGGCTTGTGCGACAGCGTTCTGGTCATTGAGGCCAAAGAGCGCAGCGGCACCCTGATCACCGTGGACATGGCGCTCGAACAAGGCCGGGAAGTCTATGTGGTGCCGGGGAGGATCACGGATCCGCTGAGCCGGGGCTGCAACGAACTGATCAGACAGGGAGCGGTCCCCGCGCTGTCCCCTAAGGAACTGACCGGTGCGGATGTCCCCGGCCGCCGGACCGCTCAGGCCGCTGACGATATGCGCGGGCGCATCTTGGGACTGTTGGATTACCAGCCGCAGACCGTAGAAGACATCAAACAGAAATACGACGCCGCATACGGGACGATATCGGTTTCCGGGCTTTACTATGAACTGGTACAGCTGTGCGCCGAAGGAACGGCGGTGCAGACGGGAGGACGCTACGGAAAGAAAGGCTAGAGAAAAAACGAAAAACCGAACATATTACGCTGAACGCGATGGCATGGGAAAATATTCAGTTCATCGCGGAACAAACGCGGAAGGAGGCGAAAATTTAATGAAAAATTTTATTGTAAATCCGAACATTTTTCGGTATAATGAAGACACGCAGGAAGTCAAGGCGAAACGGACCGCAAAGAACAGCGTGTTCCTTGACCTTTTTCAAAATAAGAGTTATCTGTTGAAACTGTACCAGACGCTTCACCCGGAAGATAAGGAAACGACCGAGGAGTCGCTGATGAATGTGACGATCGCAAATGTATTGACAGACAGCTTTTATAACGACTTAGGCTTTATTGTACATGACAAACTGCTGATACTTGTGGAAGCGCAGGCCACATGGACGATGAATATTCTGGTCCGGGTCCTGCTGTACTTGGCGCAGAGCTATTTTGAATATTTCGAGAGCACTGACCAAGACTATTATAAAAGCCGGAAAGTAAAGATGCTGAAGCCGGAGCTTTATGTGATCTTCACGGGGAAAAGAGGGCATAAACCCGATCAGATATCCTTGTCGAAAGAATTTTTTGACGGAGAGGATGCCGATATTGAAGTGAAGGCCAAGGTCATTTATGAGAGTGATACGGATGATATCATCAATCAGTACATCATTTTCTGCAAAGTGTTTGACGAGCAGACAAAGCAGCATGGAATGACCCAGAAGGCGGTCGCGGAAACGATCCGGATATGCAGGGACAGGAATGTGCTGCGCGAATATCTGGCAAAACGTAAGAAGGAGGTTGTGACGATCATGAGGAGTTTTTTTGATGAAGAGCAGATCATGAAATCATATGTCAGAAGTGAGCGGCATGATGAAGCAAGGGAAACTGCCGAGAGAATGATAAGGGACGGGGAAATTCCTCTTGACAAAATTGCGCGTTATCTGCCGTCGATATCCATGCGAGAGTTAAAGGAACTGGAAGCCGAAGTTTCTGCCGAAGAACAGGCAGATTCATAAAAAAAACACAACAGCAGGGCGCGTAGATCGATCCTATGCGCCCTTTTTTCACTCCCGAAGCTGTCAGTAGGAAAATGGATCCCTCAATGGAAAAAATAAAGTCAAAATAAAATATAAAATATAGTTGAGAAATAAACTAAATTACGATATAATACCAATAAGGGAATTGTACTGAGCGAATATCCGGCAGAGCACGAGAGGGAGGTTGTGACGATTATGATAGATATTTTTGATGAAGAGCACATCATGAAAACATTTGCCAGAAGCGAGCGGCATGATGCGTTAAGGGAAGTGGCCGAAAGAATGATAAAACTGGGAAAGGTGCCATTAGATGAAATCGCGATATGTCTGCCGTCGCTATCCATGAGAGAATTAAAGGAGCTGGAAGCCGAGATTTCTGCCGAGGAAAAGGCGGATTCATAAAGGAAAAACACAGCAGCATACTGTTAGATTTGGGATATAACAATGAAACATGCATTTGCTATCAAATAGAGTATTAATAACTGAAATATGCAGCGGGGTTTCTTTTCTGATAAAATTTCTGAATGATATTGATGCTTTCAATAGATCAGCATATACTAAAATGCAGATAGGGGGATATCTGCATAGCGGTTAGATTGTCCAGCCAAAACAATCGTTTAAAAGCGGTTAGATTGTCCAGTCAAAACAATCGTTTAAAAGTGGTTAGATTGTCCAGTTAAAACAATCGTTTACCGCAAAACAGCAGAAAGGAAACAGTAATATGAAAAATGCAGTATTAACAATAGAAAACATAATGAACATGGTTAAGCCGATTGCCGAAAAATATCATGTAGATCAGATTTATTTATTTGGTTCCTATGCCAGAGGAGAAGCGGAAATAGATAGTGATTTAGATTTTTTGGTATATGGTGGAGATAACTTCAAACTTACCATGATTTTTGCGCTTGCCGAAGAATTGCGGGAAGTATTGGATAAGAAGGTGGATGTATTTGAAATTCACGAAATTAATCAGGAGAGTGAATTTTACAATACAATTATGAAAGAGAGGCTGCTTGTAGCATGAAATACTCAGATCAGCAACGTGTACAAAGAATATATGACAATGATATTTTTGATGAAGAGCAGATCATGAAATCATTTGCTAGAAGTGAGCGGCATGATGAAGCAAGGGAAAATGCCAAGAGGCTGATAAAACGGGGAAAGCTGCCCCTAGATGAAATCGCGATATGTCTGCCGTCGATATCCATGAGAGAGTTAAAGGAACTGGAAGCCGAGATTTCTGCCGAGAGCATGACGGAGTCATAAAGAAAAAACATAACAGCAGGGCGCGTAGATCGATCCTATGCGCCCTTTTTCACTCCCGAAGCTGCCAATAGGAAAATGAATCCCTCAATGGAAAAAATAAAGTCAAAACAAAAAATGAAATATGGTTGAAAAATAAATTTAATTACGATATAATACCAATAAGGGGATTGTACTGCGCGAATATTCGGCAGAGCGCGAGAGGGAGGTTGTGACGATTATGATAGATATTTTTGATGAAGAGCACATCATGAAATCATATATCAGAAGTGAGCGGCATGATGAAGCAAGGGAAAATGCAAGGATGGTACTAAAAAATGGAAGAATCAAAGTGGAAGAAATACCAATTTTTTTCCCTAAATTATCTATGAGAGATGTAAAAGAACTGGAAGCCGAGATTTCTGCCGAAGAAAAGGCGGATTCATAAAGGAAAAACACAGCGGCAGGGCGCGCACTTGGCCCTAATTACATTACCCCCGCCTGCAGCTTGCTTTGTGTATTTCAAGTAGCCGCTGTATGCTGCGGTACTTTTTTCAATACACACTGTCGAATACCGCAAATACTTTCGCAGACAATTACTTCCTCGTTTTAGATTTCATTTCCTCAGAATTTTTTGGGAAAAACCGCCAAAAAAATACGCCTGATATCATAACATTGGTATCGACAACGATTCTCACTTCCTGCTCCTGTTCCTCACGCTCTTAATAATATCATTCACATCGCTTTCTTCATATCCGACCGATGCCGCCCATTCTTGCGCTTCCTCTAATGATTTTTCGAGTTCCTGAACCGTGGGCATCTTCAATGTCTTCAGCATAATGGCATCACCAGACGCATATGCTGCCAGTTTATCCCCTGTATTGATAGAAAGCATCTTCCGTATGCTGACCGGAAGTGATATCTGACCTTTTGAAGAAACGGTCAAAACCTGCATATCCATAGACATATCCCTTTCATAAATAAAATGTAAGATTTTCTTACTTATAATGTGCCATAAACATATTTTATATTCAAGTAATTTTCTGTCTTAACTTCCCTTACTTTTACCCCCAACGTTTCTTCCCTTATATTACCCTTCCTCCACCGCCTGCGCTTGCCAACAACCGCATGGCCACCAGCAATCCGCACGCCCCTTATAACAGCTCCCTGCGTTTTCCCTTATATTACCCTTCCTCCACCGCCTCCGTTTGCCAACAACCGCATGGCCACTAGCAATCCACACGCCCCTTATAACAGCTCCCCGCGTTTTCCCTTATATTACCCTTCCTCCACCGCCTGCGCTTGCTAGCAACCCGCGCGGCCCCGGCGGGCTCGCAGGCACAAAGAGGCAAAAAACCCATATTCCTGACGGCCAGAAACCGGGAAAAAGGAATTTGGGAAAAAGGTACTAACAAAATTTAGAAAAATGCACAAAATCGATTGATTATTACGTCGGTTTGTAGTAATATAATACAAAAGATTAATGTTGTCGTAGTGTGCTTGGGAAAAAATCAACGTTGCCGTAATGTGCTTGGGAAAAAATCAACGTTGCCGTAGTGTGCTTTGGAGATGAATCATGGCTGTTTATGGATATGAGGCGATAGATAAAGCCGGAAAGACCCAGAAGGGAAGCGTGGAAGCCGAGTCCGTGGGCTTGGCAAGACAGGAATTAAAAAGACAGAATCTGACGATCGTTAAGATATCCGAGCAGAATATGCTGACCAAGGATATCAACATCGATATCGGCGGCAAACCGACGCCGAGGGACTTAAGCGTTTTCTGCAGACAGTTCGTGAGCATGACACGGGCGGGCGTCAGCATCCTTGAAGCGATGAAGATGCTCTGCGAGCAGACGGAGAACAAGAAGCTTAAGCGGGCTCTTGAAGAGATCCGCGCAAACATGGAGAAGGGCGAATCGCTCTCGGCCTCGCTCGCACAGTTCCCGAAGATATTTCCAGGCATTATGGTAAACATGGTTGCGGCGGGCGAAGCGTCGGGCAGTCTGGACACGTCCCTCGACCGTGTGGCGACGCAGCTGGAGCGCAACAGCAAGACGCAGGCGCTGGTCAAAAAAGCGATGATCTACCCTATTGTATTGATGATCGTAGCCATCGTGGTAGTTATCGTCATGCTGGTATTCGTTATCCCGCAGTACGCGGGGATGTTCGAGGAGTTGGACACGGAGCTGCCGGCGCTGACCAAAGGCGTTCTGGCCGCCAGCGACTTCATCAAGGCGTGGTGGTACATGATCATCCTCGTGGTGGGCGGCGCAGCTTTCGGCATTAAGTTCTTCGCGGGCACCAGCGCGGGCAAGCATTTCTTCGGCAGACTGGCGATCAAGCTTCCGGGGGTAAAAGACCTGACGACCAAGTCGGCGGCGTCTTCCATGGCGCGTACCATGAGCACGCTGATGGCGGCGGGCGTGCCGATGGTGGAGGCGGTGGACATCGTTTCCACTACCATGACAAACGTGTGGTTCAAGGAAGCGCTGGAGGACGCCAGAGATCAGATCGGTCTGGGCGTGCCGTTCTCGGTGCCGCTTGAACAGTGCGGGCTCTATCCGCCCATGGTCTACCATATGACGAGGATCGGCGAGGAGTCCGGCGCCATCGAGGACATGCTGGATAAACTGGCGGACTATTACGACGAGGAAGTGGAGATGGCGGTGCAGTCGCTGATGGCAGCCATGGAACCGATGATCATCATCGTGCTTGCCGGGATCGTGGGCGTGCTGATCGCATCCGTCCTTGCGCCGATGATGAAGATGTACGAGGCGCTCGATACTATATAATGACACAGCTGTATGGATCATTCAGGAAGATTAAAAAATCAAAAGAACTCGAATCATTTAAAGAAAACGAAAGAAAACCGAGGAAACAAAAAACTACGGACAAAAAACGGCCCTTCCCAATACCGCAGCGCGCAGAAACCAGTTGGGGGTGGGTCAAACCATCTGCGGTATCTCACGTCACGGAGCCGCGCGCCGCACATAGTATGAATTAAACGCTTGGTAGGGCGGGCGTTTAAGATAGAAACATAACAACATATAATTAAGAAAGAAGGAGATTGAAATGAAAAATCAAAAATCTTTAACGAACAAAGGTTTCTCCCTTGTTGAGTTGATCATCGTTGTAGCGATCATGGCTGTCCTGATCGGTGTATTGGCTCCTCAGTACTTAAGATATGTGGAGAAATCCCGTCTGCAGAAGGATAACACCTCTATCGCAGAAGTTGCTGATGTTATCAAGATGATGAGCGCAGAAGAATCTTTGGTTACAAAATTTGATGGTGGCCTAGATTTTACATTCGAGGCAGCTAATGAATTCGCGCTTGCCACACCTACCGACACGGATATTGCAAAAGAGTTGACAGATACTTTGGGTGTATTGTCTGATGTTAAATTGACATCTAACACATATACAGATGGTACAACCGATGTAGTCATCCATGCGGAAACAGATTCTACGACTCATGTTATGAAAATTACCTGTGCTCAGTGGACTGAAACTGTTGGTGGTACCCCTGTACCAGGCGGCAAGACCTTCTAATCACCACCATCGCTGACTCCGCCACCCGACAGAACAATAACAACTGTTATTACTTGCCGGGCGGCAGACGGCATCCGGCACGTTACAAACCTTGGAAAGGACATCCGCTATGTTACCGACAGTGATGATTTATGTGATCATATTCCTTTACGGGATCGTGATCGGCAGCTTTTTAAATGTCTGCATCTATCGTATCCCCAAGGGAGAGAGCATCGTCAAGGTGCGGTCGCACTGTATGAACTGCGGATATCAGCTTAAGTGGTACGACCTCGTACCGCTGTTCAGCTTCCTTTTCTTAAGAGGCAGGTGCCGGAAATGTAAGCAGAAGATCTCCGTTCAGTACCCGGTCATCGAGCTGCTGAACGGAGTGCTCTACTGTATGATATTTGCGGTATATGGGGTAAGCGTAAACGCCCTACTTTACGCGCTTCTTGCATCCGCACTGATCGCGCTGAGCGTGATCGATTTTAGGACCTATGAGATCCCGGTGGGATTCAACATATGGATACTGGCATTGGGGCTGATTCGCATAGTGACAGACTATGCTGATTGGCTTGACTATGCAGTCGGCTTCCTTGCTGTCAGTATGTTTTTGTTATTGATCTACCTGATTACAAAGGGCCGCGGGATCGGCGGCGGCGATATCAAACTGATGGCCGCCTGCGGACTGCTGCTTGGATGGAAACGGATCATTCTGGCGTTTGTCTTGGGATGCATCATCGGTTCCGTCGTACATACCGCGCGGATGAAGATAAGCGGACAGGGGCATGTACTTGCCTTCGGTCCCTATTTGTCTGTAGGGGTCATGATCGCCGCACTGGCGGGTGATCCGATGATCGCGTGGTATTTATCATTTTTTTGACAGACACAGTGAAAGGGGTACAACATGCCTAAGATACTGGGAATAGAAATCGGAGCTTCCAAGATCAGGATCTGTGAGGAAGACTACAAGACCAAGACGCCGAAGGTGTACAATACCGTTACGGTCAAGACACCGGCGGGCGTGGTGAACGACGGCGTTCTGGACGTGACGGAAGAGCTTGTCACGCTGATCAAGTCGGCGCTTGCAGAGTACAAGATCAAGACGAAGCAGGTCATTTTTTCTCTAAATTCCACGAAGATCGCAAGCCGTGAGATCGCCATTCCTTATATGAAAGAAAATAAAGTGAAAGACATGGTGGCGGCGAACGCTTCGGACTATTTCCCTGTGGATCTGTCCCAGTACGAGGTCGGGCATATCATAACTGGCGTTATTGAAAGCGATAACGGCACGAAACAGTACAAGGTGCAGGTGCTCGCCGTTCCGCAGAATATCCTCGTCAGCTATCATCAGCTGGCGCAGACACTGGGCATGAACGTACTTGCTTTTGACTACAGCGGCAACAGCATTTACCAGATCATCCGCCGACAGTGCGATACGGGCGTGCAGATGGTCGTCAAGGTGGATGAAACTTCTTCGATGATCACGATCCTGCAGGATCAGGTCGTACTGCTGCAGAGGACCGTTGCCTACGGCGCGGAAGACGCGGCGATCGCCATGGCGGATATGGCGGAGTACGACAACCCTTCCTACGAGGACGCGGTAAGCAGGCTGCAGAGTGAGAACTGCATGGAAAATGAAGATGTGGCCCAGTCGCTGAGTTTTCTGATCAGCGGCATATCGAGGGTCGTGGACTATTTTGCCCGCAACAACAACGTGCCGATCGACAAGGCGTATCTGTCGGGCTTCGGCGGCAGTTTTGTGGGACTGGCGGATCTGATCTCCAGAGCGCTGGAACTTCCGATAGAACCTCTCACGGCGATCAAGGGCACGCAGCTTGGAAAGTATTTTAAAAATGAGGACTTCGGTGAATTTTTGACCTGTATCGGCGCGGCGATAGCGCCTATCGGGCTTTTGAGCGAGAAAGAAAAGGATAGGAAATCCATGAGCCTGCTTCCGGGCGAGGAGGATATGTTTAAAGTAAGCATCCTCATTGCGGCGGCATGTGTGATCGGCGCGGTCGCGCTCTTTACGGTTTCTTTCCTTCGATATAGAACGGCGGACACAGAGCAGGCGAGGCTCAATGACCGCATAGAGGAACTTGCGGACGCGGAAGCGGTGTACAAGGATTTCCTTCAGGAACGGTATACTTACACGAAATTATCGTATTATATGGCGCAGACCGTGACATTCAACGAAGCGCTGGTGGCTTTCATCGAGGAGATGGAGGAGAAGATGCCGGCGTCCCTGAACGTCCAGTCTTTTGCGGCGAATGAAGATGGCGTGACTATGTCGGTCACGGTGGCGGATAAGAAAGAAGCTGCCAAGATGATCCAGCAGTTCCGCACTTTTGAGAGCGTGGCGGCGGTCAATGTGGATGGACTGACCGACACGAACGCGGTGATGCCGGGTCAGGTCATGGACGAGGAGCCGAAAGTAAGTTTCAGCATCTCGGTCATGTATAAAGGCATGGGACAGGATAATGCGGCGCCTGTGATCGAGGAGCCTGCGGCGGATACGACGCAGACCACGGATGCGACAAGCGACGAGGCCATAATGGAATAGCGGGAGGACGGACGGATGAAAAAGAAAGAATTACAGATGTTATTAATCGTGCTCGGTATTCTGATACTGTTCGCATCCTATTGGTTCGCGTTCCGGAACTTTGAAGAGAAGGCGGAACAGCTGGAGGCCCAGAATGTGGAACTGCAGGCGACGGTGGATAAACTGGAGGTTTTGAAGGCGAAGCAGCCGGAATATCTGGAGAGCATCGACCAGATGAAAGCGGCGGACACGCAGATCATCAACGCATTTGCGTCGGGCGTGCAGAGGGAAGACCAGATCATGTACCTGTACAATATGGAACTGGTGGACGCCAACGAGGTAAAAGTGCCTTCCGTCAGCATGACGGCGGAGCAGCCGGTCCCCTATGCGGGTTCCACCACCACGGACGACGGTTATGAACTGGTGGACGACGGCATCACGATGTATAAACTGGAGAGTACGGTAAGTCTTATCACGACCAACAACGGATTGAAGAACGTGTTGGACTATATCTATGATATGGATACGCGCAAAGCGATCTACAATGTGAGCCTGTCCGTTTCAAACGACGGATATCTGACAGGCAATATGATGTTGGATTTCTATTACCTGAACGGAACGGAGAAACCTTATGTGAATCCGGATATTCAGGGCGTGCCCACAGGAACGGTCAACTTCTTCGGCGCGGTCGAAGGGGCCGCTTACAACGGCAGCCGGACGGAGCAGGAAGCGGAGGACGGATCCGAAGAGGGCGGTGAAACTGCGGAAACGGAGGACGGCGGCGCAGCGCAGACCGAGTCGGAAGACGGAGGAGCGGCGCAGACTGATACAGCACAGACGGAAGCGGAAGATGGCGGCGCAGCACCGGATGCCGCACAGACGGATGCCGCAGAGAGTGCAGCCGCAGGGCAGTAGCAGGTTTGCGGCCGTGCCGCAGCGCTTTGGGAGCGGAAACCGCGCGGTGCATATCCGCGCAGAGGGCGGCCGGGGCGGCTTAGAGGAGAAAAGAGTAGTGAAAAAAGATAATAAAGGTTTTACATTGCTCGAAGTGCTCGTGGCGGTCATTATTCTGGGGATCGTGGTCGTACCGCTGCTCAGAAGCTTTGTCAGCGCATATCATGTCAACGCCCGGAGCAGAGAAGTGATGCGCGCCACAACGCTTGCCCAGAATGAGATGGAGATCTTCGAGAGAGAGAAGCTGGCGGTGCTGTTGAAATACGCGCAGCCCATAAACGATGCCGCTCCCGGCGGTGAAGAAGAGGCGGAGGACGGCACGGACAGCGAGGAGAAAGACCGGGTCGAGCGCTACGGCGGCTATCGGTATGAGTGGTGGGATCCGGCCGATCCTGAACATATAAAATACATTTTTCAAAAAACAGGCGTTATTAATGACGAGTCGGGCCGGAATACGTTTGACGTGTATGTGACGATCGACCCGGAAAAATATTCTGATGAACTGCCCGCGGACCCTGACACATTGAGCAGCATCGAAAGCGCCAACAATGAGGGGCTCCTGTTCATGAACACCTTAAGCGGCGAGGACAGCGGCTCTTATGTACAGCGCATCCGGAACGGCTACAATGTGAGCAGCGAGGATGAAGAAGTCTTTCAGATCTATGTGCGCAGCCAGCATCCGGAGAGCGAGTCCGGCGCCAGATATACCGCGATGGATTTCGCGGCGGCGCTCAACAGAACGATCACGCTCACGATCGAACAGGTAAAAGAAGGCGATAAAACGACCACCATGGCGAAGGTCAACTACACCTATACGCTGGATCCGACGGTGGATAACAGCGTATACAATTCTGTCCCGGAGGAATACCGGACCTATACCGAGGGCGACAAGGTGATCTTCAACAACGCATCCACGCTCGACGAGGACGGCGATCCGGTGGAACTTAAGAACGTCTATCTGTTCTATGCCCCGATCCTCTATACGGATGATCCGGAGGGCGGAACGAGCGGCACAGCCGGTGTCAGGAACGATAAGATCGTGGTGGAGAATCCGGACGGAGTGCCGGTCAACGTCTATATCATCCGCCAGAATATGGATAATATATACACGGCGGCTCCGGACGATATCGTGGGCGCCTACACGGACGCCGCGGGGAATCAGCAGAATACCCTGCCGATTGGCTACACGGTGGATCTGGAGATCAATGAAAAGCTTGACGGGGACAACGGCGGCAGGACCTTCGGGAGGTATTTTACCAATCTGAATCTGGATCCGATGGATCCGCACGGCAGCACCAACGTTATATTGAAGGATTATGATGATACCGGCAGGTATTTTAGCGCGGACGAGGCCATGGAGCTTACGGGCTTAAGGGTGCTCGGCTCCACGGAGGCGCAGGACAGGATCTATTCTATGACTGTGGCCGTATACCGCCACGATGAGGATTTTGACGGTTCCGACCCGTCAGGCAGGACGGACGAACCGTTGGTGGAACTGACCGGTACTAAGATAGAATAGAAGAGTAGGAGCGGTAATGACGAACGCAGACGAAAGGAAACAATTTCATAAGGATAACAGGGGAAGCGCCATGGCTCTTGTCATTGTTATCATCGCCTTTATCGCGATCTTGGCTTCTGTCCTGATGTTTGCGGCTTACGCGGGATACCGGATGCGTCTGGTGGACGAACAGGGCAAAGACAATTTCTATACGGCGGAAATGGTCCTCGACGAGATCAACGTGGGGCTCCAGAGAGAGGTATCCCAGTCCCTGTCGGCGGCTTACGAGGATATCATGATGAACTATTCTCTGGAAGGCAGCGGCAGCGAGCGCAACCAGCGTTTCCGGGAAAAATATTTTGAGCAGCTGCGGGAGCATCTGCAGGACAGCACGGATCCCACCAAATACGATATCGATCTGCTGCGCAGTTATCTGACGGAACAGAGTCTGGGCGATGTCGGACACGGCGCGGACGGCAGCCGGAAAGCTTTTGAGGAGGACGGCGTAAGCTACGGCGCTATCGTAGAGTCCGATATTGGCACGAGCGACGCCGACGGGGCAAGCTATCTGATGGAATATAATAACACCCGTCTTTTATTAAAAGACCTCCGTGTTTCCTATGTCAATAAAAGCGGTTATGTTTCGATCATCAGCACCGATATCCGGATCGATCTGCCTGATTTTACTTTTGCACAGGCGGCGGCCATGCCGGCGCTGACGACATGCAGCCTGATCGCCGACGATACGCTCTTTCTGGTCAATACCACGGAAGGCGGCGGTATCACGATCAAAGGCGACGCGTACGCGGGGCAGATGATCATCGGAAATCCCTCGGAAACGATCCTTGGGCAGGCGGACGGAACGGTCCCTTCCGCGGTGGATGGCAGCAAGAAGGTCAGACCCGGCACGGGGATGCTCTCTCCGGCGTCTTGTGCTGTAACGCTTGAGAATCTGGAAAGCGCGGAGGAGACCGATCTGGCTTCTCTGCTTATCAGCAGGAGCAATATCGAATTGAGCGCGGGCAGTTCCTTAAGCGTGGCGCAGGAAGACGGCGTCAAGGACAAAGTGGAACTGTGGGCGCAGAATATGCGGCTGCAGTCCGCCGAGATCGATCTGGACGGCCTTATCAACCTCAAAGACGATCTCACGCTGGCAGGAAAAGAAAGCAAGGCGACGCTTGCCGGTGAGTACAGCGGATTCGGCTATCCGGGTGAAGACAGCGGCGGGGAAGAGGACGCGGACGCCTATGCGAGCCCCGACGCCAGCAGCGCCATCGTTATCAACGGGCAGGATACGACCCTTGATCTGTCGGGTCTGGAACGTCTGACGATCAGCGGGCGCGCTTATGTGGCGGCGGCAGCCGACGCGGGCAGAAATCCGGCGCAATCGACGGAAGAAGCCGGAAATAAGAAAAATATCATGATGGGCGAATCCGTGGCGGTCAAGAGCAATCAGCTGATCTATATGGTCCCTTCGGAAGCGCTCGGATGCGAGATAGAGAAAGACGGTACGGTGGGGGATTCCGTGTATAACTGCAATCCCCTCACGATGGAACAGTATCAGGAGATCATCAACAATCCGGACAAATTCGTATTTTTGGACGGCAGCCGGGAGATCTCCGCGCTTGGCAACAAGAAGCTCAGCGAGTACATCGATCAGGAAACGGTGGCGGGCGGCGAGAGCGCCTATGTGCCGGAGATCGTATTTAAGCATACAAACGCGGGGCCGCTGGTATACTGTTATCTCCGGTTTTCCGATGAAGATGCGGCCAATCGGTATTTCAGAGATTATTACAGCCTCAATTCCCAGTCGGTGGACCGCTATACGGAGCTGTACGCGAAGGATATCAAGATGTCGCCGGATACGCTGCTGTATCTGAACATGGCGGGCAATATGCTCGTGCAGGAAGAGGGCGGGGGTGCATGGAACGTCGTCGGCGCCGAAGCTTCCACAGGCAACAGCCAGCAGCTCGAAGACGCCGCAAAACTTAAGAACGACGTATTCAACAGCCTGAGCGTCAAGCTGGTCAGGACATCCAATCAGCTGACCAGTGCGGAGAAGAGCCGGACGGCGTTTTCCAACATCGTAAGCGAGATCGAACTGGAGAACGTACTGAGCGCCACGCACAAGGACGGTGTCCCGATCGAAACGCCGGACGGAACATGCAGCATCGTACTGACCACGGGACAGGTCCCGGACGGGGAGGGCGGCATGACAAAGCAGCCGTACACGGTGGACAGCAGCACCCCGGATAACGTAAAGATCGTCATAAGCCTCGGCGACGTAGAGGTGGCGCGCGATTTTGACGGGATCATCATAGCAAAAGGCAATATTACGGTCGCTGCGGGCGCATCTCTCACCGTGGAGCCGATCGATGTCAATGATTTCTCCAAGATCCTGCTCACGAAAGTGGACGAATTGACGGAAACGCAGGAGAGCGGCGAAGAGGTGTACTATTATCTGACCAACATCTTTGCGGACGGAACAAGTTATGCTTACAGCGGAAACGCGGCGTTTGACGCGGGCTCGTCCAGAGTGTCCATGACCGATCTGATCAGTTATGAGCGGTGGACGAAGAAATAGGAGCGTTAGATGAAAGAGGACAAAGGTTTTTCCTTAGTTGAATTAGTGATCGTTGTCGCCATCATGGCGGTTATGGGCGGTTTCTTTTTCCTCGGATTCGGGCTTCTGTCCGGACAGCATGCGAGAGAGTGCGCCAACGACTTAAGCGCGGCGCTGAGCAAGGAGAAGAATTACGCTCTGACAAGATCCGCTATGATCGATTGTTATATGGAACTGGTGTGTGAGTCGGGGGCTTATTACGTCCGGTATTATCAGCCAAAGAATGCCATTGTCCGAGGGGATGCTCCCAACAGCGACTGGGTGCTCGCGGAAGAGGAGAAGATCGGAAAGAGCGTGACGGTGACATGCCAAGTCGGCGGCAGCCCTTATGTGATACAGGACGGACAGTCGCTTAAGGTCGTGTTCGACCGCATCAGCGGCGCGTACAAGATGTTCCTTAAATCCGACGGAACGTCCATGGGCGCTATGATCCGCAATGACCCAGGCGGCGGCGCGGACACGGTCGTCGGAGGAACGAAAGCTTCCTGCACAGGGATAACGATAGAGAGCAGCAGAGTCTATGACATTACGATATATGAAGCAACCGGTAAACATGAACTGACCAGAACCAAGTAGGCACAAATGGGAGAAATGTTATGAAAAGGATGAAAGATAACAGAGGGCTGACGTTAGTTGAACTGCTCATTACGATTGCGATCCTCTCCATCGTAACGGTGACCGCCACTTCCTTTATGGTCACGGGGAGCAAAAGCTTTACCAAGGCGAACGCCGATTCGGATCTGCAGCAGGAGGCGGAACTGGCCGTCAACCAGATCGAGGACATGGTGATCGACACCAACGGCGGCATTACCATGGAGGACAATGAGGACAAAGCGGAACTCACTATGTACCATGCGGAGAAGGATAACGACGTCACCGGAGCGGAAGTGATCACATACCTGAAAGAAGTCGTGGCCTGGGATAAATCCACCGACGAGATACGTTACAGCCAGTGGAACGTCACCTATGACGAAGCTTCGGGGCAGTTCGTGGAAGAAGGCATTCCGACAGCGGATAAACAGCTTCTTACCGACAAGGTATCGAAGTTTGAAGTTGATCTGGATACGGATGAAGAAACCGCATCCGACGGGACGACGACGCAGATCGTCCGGGCGGTGCAGATCCGCGTCGGCTATGAGAATACGTCGGGCAGGGTCGAGTATGCCACCAGTCCCATCATCACGCTCAGGAACCGGATGCTTTTGAGCGCCAACCCGGAAGTCATATTTGAGAAACCGCCGACGGTGGATGCAAATTTCAGCCTGTGGTACAAGGGCAACGGCGTGGAGCCGGATCCGGCAACGCCGATCATCGACCAGTCATCAACTGTAACAAGAGGAAAATCGTACACTATTTACGCATATCTGGACGGCAGCAATAAGGATATCAGCCATCTGGTAAACTGGGAGATCGAGGAAACGAGCTCGAAGAGCACGATCAGTTCTTTAGGCGTGCTGGATGTGGGCGTGAATGAGCCAAACGATTTCCTGACGGTCGTTGCCAAAGACAAGACCAACCCCAGAAAGACTGCGCGTGGCGTCCTGAAAGTGGAGGGCGGAAGCAGCAAGTCGCTGAAAGCGGTGCATATTACTACGCGCGCGTTGAAACCTTTTAACCCGCAGTACGGTTCTTATGTCGTAACGGATGGATTTACTCAGAGCGAGATCGACCAGATCACCTATAAATGGACGGTAATCTCCGCGCAGCGTGTAGAAAACTTCGTTGATACGGAGAAAAATCTGGATCTGGTCGTGAAACAGGAACCGGCTAACTATGGACAGTTATTGGAGATTATTTTAGAGGCTCATTCTGACATAACGGGTGAAACCGTATCTGACCGTGTCACCTATATGATCGATCCGGAGGGCACCAAAGAAAACGGTGACGCCAACAACGAGCGCGGTAAGCTCATGCATGCCGATGTCTTCCATGGTTTTACAAATAAAGCATGGGCCGATAAAATGACGGTGGATTATTATTTCTGTAATGAGAACGGGCAGCGGATCTCAGAATACGATTATCTGAAAGAATATGTCGAGCTAGAGGCATATAACGGTGGTGAGATTACTTATCGGCTTTCCTTCAAGGAGGGAATACCGCTTGACCAGAAATACTATGTAAAGGTCGTTTTCTATTTTGAACAGACATGGACAGGTGGAACCACATGGACATATGAAAGGATACACTGTCTGCCGCAAGTATCTCTATACGGGAGAACGTGTTATGCGAACGGCACGGTGCTGGGAAACCGGTTCATCTTCCATTATGCCGTAGACGGTTACTATGAAAATGCGGTTGCGGGTGACTCCACTCTTCCGCCGCAGGTCTGCAAGTATGAAGTTGAAGAGTTTGATTATACTGCGCCTTCAGGTGTGATTATCACACCCAAAATCGTTCAAAACGTAACGGAGGGTGACGACTGCACGATACATGTGGAAGGTGAGTTTGAAACCACGGGCATTGATTATACGAATCAGGATCAGATTGCTTGGCACAGTATGAAAATAAAAGTGTCGTTGATAGAATGTCCTTCCGTTTACACCTATGTGACATTGCTGTTCGATGCTGAAAATCCCGACCGGTGCCTGAATCATTAATGTTTTCAGGCGCCAAACAGGCAGACCGTAAGGAAAGTGGGAATTATGAAAAGAAGACCAGCTAACGGTAAAAAGAAAAATTGCAGACGCACCATAGCGGCGGCAGGGGCAGTCCTGTCCGCTGCCGCTGTGCTTATAACTGCCGTGGTCGAAAGACCCCTCAATGTACAGGCGGCCGATACGCTGATCGGTATCGAGAAACTGCGTTCCCGCGTTCAGGAAAGCGGCGGAGAATATGTTGTTCTGGAAGTGGTGCCGGACAGATCCGCATCGGAGATCGGTTATTTCTTCGACGGTTACGAACCGATTCTCGGCGAGTGGGACGAGGAAACCGGCGAATGGCACAGCTGGCGGGAAGTGCTCTGTTCCTTTACCGACCCGCAGGACCGGTATGATTACATACAGGGAAAAAAGACCGCGCTGAAAAATTATTATACAGCTATGGGATGGGCGGACGGAGCCAACGGCGAGGCCGTTCCGATGGCTTATGCCACGGAAGAGTATGCCGAACCGGCCGAGGGCGAATCCACGGAAGGTTATGAGAGGATCGTCGCAGGCGGTCTGGAGAAGACCGGGTGGTTTGACAAGACGGCCGAAGGCGGAGATCGGTTCAATCTTAAGTTTAAGTATGTATTCGGATCGAATCATTATGATGCGTCCAGAGATGCGGGCACGCTGCACTATGTAGTAAACGGTACGCCGCAGGATGTTTTCTCCCTGCTTGCTAGCGGTCTGGATATGAGCGCGCTCGCGGCGGCAGGCTCCACAGAAGGAGGAGAGGGAGGCACGGATCCGGCAGACCTCACCATTGAAATGGTCACGGCGGCCGCAATCGCAAACGCGCAGACCAAATCGGACAATACGCCGGTCTACACGAAGACCAGTGACGAGAACGGCGATATCTATATCTATGCGGGAACATGGGGAGAGATCAAAGAATCGATGATCTCCACCTTTGCATCTACTTTTGAGATTCCGGAAACCACGATAGGAGAGCCGTTGATGGGCGTTCCGATTCTGGATGAACCGTCTGAGGAAGAAATAGACGATCCGGACGCTGAGGAAGAAGAGGAAGAAGAAAAAGAAGAAGAAAAAGACGGCTCCGAGGAGTCGGAAGGTTCGGGCAGTTCCGAAGAGTCAGGCGGTTCCGGCAGCACAACGCCCGGCACAACGCCTGCTGAGCCGCTGCCTGCCGAGCCGGGTACGAACCCGTCACCTACCGAGCCAAGTACGAACGGTTCCGAGGGATCGGGTGGTTCCGAGGAAACAAGCGGATCGGGCAGCACAGGAAGTACGTCGTCCGGCGAACCGTCACCTACCGAGCCAAGTACAAACCCGTCACCTACCGAGCCAAGCACAAGCGGTTCCGAGGGAACAGGCGGATCGGGCAGCACAGGAAGTACGTCGTCCGGCGAACCGTCACCTACCAGTCCGTCACCTACCGAGCCAAATCCAAGCGGTTCCAACGGAGCAGGCGGAACAGAACCCAATACAAGCGGAACGAGCAGCACAGGAAGTCCGGCGACGTCCAGTTCGCCCTCTTCCGAGCCCAGTACAAGCGGAACGAGCGGCACAGGAAGTCCGGCGACATCCAGTTCGCCCTCTTCCGAACCCAGTACAAACGGAATAAACGGCAGTCCGACAACTTCCAGTCCGTCGTCTTCCGAACCCAGTACGGGAGAACCGAGCACGATATCTCTTTCCACTACGACTGCCAGCGCTGCAAAGGCTCGTCCTCTCAGCGTTTACAGCAATAGATGGTATCGTCTGGTCGAGGGCGATCCGGCAGGTACAGGGGAACCCACAGGGGATCCGTCAGGTGATCCGGGTACAGGGGAGCCCACAGGCGACCCGTCAGGTGATTCAGGCGGTACAGGGGAGCCCACAGGCGACCCGTCAGGTGATTCAGGCGGCACAGGGGAACCCACAGGGGATCCGTCAGGTGATTCAGGCGGCACAGGGGAACCCACAGGGGATCCGTCAGGTGATCCGGGCACGGGCGATCCGGCAGACGATCCGGACAGCACAGGGGAACCCACAGGCGACCCGGCGGACGATCCGGACAATACGGGCTCGACAGGCGATCCGGCAGACGATCCGGACAATACGGGCTCGACAGGCGATCCGGCAGACGATCCGGACGGTACAGGCTCTACAGGGGATCCGATAGATTATGGCCTTAATACCATGATGTTCTCGGAGGGGGATCCGTTGGATGAAGCGTCAGGGTATTACTTTGTAGATTTTACGAAAGTAACACAGGATCAGTATGCCGCTTTTGGTTCAGGCAGCTCGGATGCCGGACAGCAGCTGTATGTCGTAGAAGAGATCATACCGGACACCGACGGCGAATATCGGTTTGCGGAAGTGGATACGACCACAGGGGAGCCGATCAGCGAAACATACCAGATGTATCAGCTTCCTACGAAAGAGATCTACTGCAAGAATACTTTTACAAATAATGAATGGTTTAAAAATTACGTCCTGAATATGGACGCTGCGGATTATGAGAATTTCCCGGTCAGGATCTTTACCCTGACTCCGGCTCAGGTCAACGAGATGATCAGCGCGGGCACGCTGCCGGCGTTTGATTTCCTATACCTTAATTCCGGCCTGCGGACGCCTCCGGCAGAGTCAGGCGGAACAGGCGGTCCCGACACTTCGGGCGGTACAGGCGGAACGGGTGAACCCGATACTTCGGGCGGCTCAGGCGGAACGGGTGAACCTGATACTTCGGGCGGCTCCGATGGGTCGGACGATACCGGGGAGAAGGTCTTTACTCCTTATGATGCGTCCGCCAACGATCTGAGCACGGAAGCGGTTCAGTATCTTTACAGCGCGGCGGTATCCGGCGCAAAACCGTGTCTTGTGGACGGTTCTGTTCTGTATGCGCAGGATACGACGGTCGAGGGCGACGAGGGAGAAGAGATCCCCAGCGACGCCGTGCTCGTCAACGAAACGCTGAAGAGCACCAACATATTTAAGCTGTCCGCTCTGCTGTGCCAGAACGATCTGGGCGAGTGGTTTGCCACCCACAGCGATTTTATGAGCATTTCGATAGACGAACTGTTAAACGGCATCGTCAGCGACGGCGACAAGAATTTTGTGGTCGAGAATGTTTACTGCCGGTACGGAAACGGCGGGGACTCTATTATAAACAGTCTGTTCAACACGCCCACGATCTACAAAGAGGGCGGCGATATTCAGGACGGCTTCCAGAGCGTACTGGACGTTATCAACATGGATAACCTGTACCGCGAGGCAGATACTTCCGGCAATTACGCCAAACTGCCTACGGATATCTCGCAGGCGACGGCGCTGCGCCATATCCTGAATTACGGTGACCGCAGACAGGTGGAAACGAAGAAGAACATCCGCGTACTGGAGATAGAACCGGCGAAGGTGGATGAACCCGATATCACGCTTGAGCAGATCCAGAAATGGGCTCCCGGCGTAGAGAGCGCCGACATCACGGTCATGACGACCGCGGAATTTATCGGAAAGATCGAACAGCTCAACGACAAATACGACCTGATCTACATCGGGACCAGTACGGATCACCTGAATATGAGTTACTGGGGCGATACGACGGGATACCACGGAAAACCGGATGCGGACCATATTCCGGCTGGTACCGCGTTCAACGACGCCGACATGGACGGCCTGATCTACTATAACATCGGCGATCTGCGTGCGGCTTCCATGCCGCTTGCGGGACAGCTTGCGAATGAATACAGCGGCGCTTACGAAAACAGTACATTATATTATTACAATTATGTGCGTTATGGCGGCAACGATATCACGGCGGAAAAAGAACAGGCGTTATTATCATTCCTGGACGGCTCTTATCCCGTGATCGTGGCGGACGATTTCTTCGAGCAGCCGGTGACGGTCTATGATCAGGCGGGCTACAAGGGAAGCCGCGTCGATCTGCCGGTAGGCAGCTTCAATTATGACAATCTGACCGCACAGGGCGCAGCAGGCAGCAAGATCTCGTCGATCAAGGTCAAGGAAGGCTATCAGGCCACTTTCTATAACGGGTGGTATTTTGAATATGATCCGACCAATCACCGGCCGAGAGATAAGGCGACGATCACAAGCAGCGTGACTGATCTGAACGAAATGGGCTTTGGTGTCGGCAATTGGAGAACATGGGACGATCTGATCTGTTCCATTCAGGTAGAGCAGATCTCCGATACGATGCCCGCCAGAACGATTGACGAGGACCATATCGATAACTGCACTTATCTGTATGATTTTGTAAAACAGGCGATGGAAAAGAAATACCTGAACTTCTATGCGTGGAGCGATCTCACGGATCATTCCGAGATGTTCAAGTTTTACCTGAACAGACCCAAAGTAAGTATGGTGGGAACGGCGAACGGTTTTGAAAAATCGGGCAGCGGCAGCAAAGTGCGCTATGTTGAGGCCGGTATGGGCGGCCGTTATCAGTTGGAATATCATTTTACCATACACAATGAAGGCGCGGCCTCTTACGATAGCAGATATACATGTAAATTGTATATCGATGTAAATGCCGATGGCAAGTATTCGGCGCAGGAGGAAATGAATGATATCACATTGACACAAGGTGGAAACGGCGTGTCCGCAGACAGCCTGTATGCGGATAGGGAATATACGCTTACACGAGAGGTCCCGTCGGGATACAAGGGGCTCCTGCCGTGGCGTATCGAAGTCACTCAGGCGGATAATCCCAATATTTATACGTCCATGAGCGGTTATACTAAATTAGTTGGTGTGGATCAGGAAAAGATCAAGATCATCCAGATCGGACGCGATAAGCTGTATGATATGAACGGGGCGACATGGGCTGGCGGTGAGAATGAGTATCTGTTTGATCTGGGCGAAGAGATCGAGAAAGAAGGCTCTTATTATCATACGCTGGTCTATGGCGGTACAGGACCGGACGGTCAGACGTACGAAGGAATATCGGATGAATTTGATATCGATGTGACATTTATGACGATATCGGATTATGAGAAGGCTTATAATGCCGATCCCGAATGCCTCAGCGATTATAATATGCTGATTCTCGGTTTCAGCGATATTTACGGCAATTTTACCGGAACTGATACATGGGGGCCGATGAGCGCCATTGTAAAATTTATCAACAGCGGCAAGAGTGTGTTGTTTGCACATGATACGACGTCTTTCTTTAACTATCCGCAAGAGCTGAACGGCGGGGCGTTTACAAATAAGCAATACAACACAGACAATCAGGGCAATGTGGAAACGTTCTGGGGTTATTCCCTCAACCGTTATATCCGTGATCTGGTAGGAATGGACCGCTACGGTGTCCGGGCAGCGGATAAGACAAGGTATGATAAAGCGTATGATCCCAAGAGTGGACGGGAAACGCCTGTCGGGGAAGTGCAGGGCTACACTTATACTACCATCAACGGCAAGGATTATGCCCCCGGCGGTGCGGAAAAGAAAACGTATAGCGCAGCTGAACTGGATCCCAGCAGATCACCGGAATGGGCTTTCACAAATGCATACACCAATATCCGCTTTGATAAGGTGTACTATAATGACGGAGGTACGACCGACAGCGACGGCTCTTACGGTGAACAGCAGTATCAGAAAAATGCGCAGGTAGACAATATGCTTGTCACGCAGGTCAACGAGGGGCAGATCGTGGAATATCCCTATGACCTGCCGGACCAGTTTGAAATAGCGCAGACGCACGGACAGTATTATCAGCTGGATTACACAGCGGACGATGACGGCGACGGACAGAGCGATCTGGTTGTCTGGTACTGCCTCGGTGCGCGCAGCAACGGAGATCAAACGGTTTATTCCCAGTCGCCTAACGATGTGCGCAACAACTATTATATCTACAATAAGGGCAACATTACCTACACCGGTATGGGACACAGCGCCCACTATGCAGAAGGGAGCCGCTATACCTTCAATGAGGCGAAGCTGTTTATCAATACGATGATCGCGTCCTATCAGTCCGGCGTGAAAGCGCCTTATATCACAGCTCTTAAAAAGGGCGTACCGGAGGCCGATGAGCTGAAGGTCATGTACCGTATGTATGACAGTATGGAAGATACGCAGAGTTTGGATGATCTGGTGGCAGAGAGGACTGGTACGGATACCGAGAAGGTTTATTTTACGGTGCAGGATGTGAACTTCATCAAGGGCAGCAGACAGATAGCAGTCCATGTATATTATCAGGACGACGGCGGCAGCGGAGAAATCACGGTCAAGGGTGAAAAAGTCCGGGTCAATGAGATACCGAGAGATATCCATAACGCCTCGGACGGTGCAGCTGTTAATGCGGATAATTTGACAAGCGGCGGCGTTTACTATATCGAAGTGCCCAGATCGATCCTTGCAAAGAGTGAAAGCGGATTGGACATCTACTTTGAAGCACAAACGACTCTTACCACCAATACGACCGTGGAAAACGTGTATGTGACCGACAAGGTATACTCGAAGGTGCAGGTGCTGCGGGCGTATATGTTTAATCTGGAGTAGGAGAACACAGGCGGAGTTTATGTGACAACTGCACAGAAAGCAGTAATAACAGGCAAGAGTCCGAGGCGTAAGTACCCCGGACTTTTGCGGAAACTGTGGGAGATTTTGATGCAGGTTTGCGTTATATACTGAAAGGATCAGTATGGATAAGCATTTGAAAAGCATTGAGATGGCAAAAAAGCGTGATCATAAAATTATGATTACAGATGCAGCGATTCAGAAAGTGCCAAGGATCCAATACATGGATATTCCGCAGAATGAATATGACAATATACAGGAGTTGGTCAAAAGTGTTTTGCGGATATCTAAAGAAGAAAATGATTCCAATGAAGTTGCAGTAGTTTATAGCCTTAACAGCCGTCAAAAAATTGAATGTGGTGAGAGGTATATTGGTGTAGCGCTTGGAACGGAACATGATGTTGACCCGCTCAGTAATACCACAGCCTATCATTTAGTGGCTTCAGAGAAGGATTGTGTTGTGATCGTGCTGCATAATCATCCGTCATTATCTGATTTTTCGTTGTCAGACATACAGTTTTTATTAGCGTATGAAACGGTCAAAATGATGGTGGTTGTTACTAATCTGGGCAGCATATCATATCTGGTAAAGCGAGAAAAATATGATTTTAAGCGTGCGGTTTCTCTTTTTAATGAAGCCGTTGATAGGAATAATAAAGCCGATGGCTTGAAAGATTTACAAAATGCGGCTGATTATTTTTTGAAAAAATGTTATAATGCAGGTATCGGATATGATGACCGCTAGGAGGTGTTATTATGGGGATTGAACGCGTGATCCTGAGTGAGAAGCCGGAAGATCTGCAGAAAGCGGTGGAGTGGGGAAGACAACAGCAGCAAAAGATACTGAACGAAAAAAGCGAGTATCTGGCAGATGCGCTTATGGAGAAAATGACACCCATTATTATGCAAAATGACGATACCGCCCAAGAAGACAGGTAAGGTCAGCTATTAATTAAGATAACAGGGGTAGCAGCATGGAATATAACAGAAAAAAATTACGTCTTGGCGACGTGCTTGTGGACAGCGGCGTCATTTCGCAGGAACAGCTGGAACAGGGCCTGAAATTACAGAAAGGCACCGGCAGGAAACTTGGTGAAACACTGGTTGACGAGGGGATCGCCACAGAGGAGGCGATCGCCAGAGCGCTGAGCAATCAGCTCGGCTACGATATGGTGGATCTGCAGAACGTCACCGTGCCGGAGGATATCTTAGGACTGGTTCCCGGCAATGTACTGGAGCGTTACAAGGTGCTGCCTTTTGAGTATTCGCCGGACAGCGTGAACCTGCTGCGCGTAGCGATGGCCGATCCGATGGATATGGCGGCCATGGACGATATCACCATCATCACCAACCTGCAGGTGGAACCGGTCGTTTCCACGACCAGAAGCATCATGCTGGCGCTGGACAAATATTTCGGCAACGTGGAAGTCAATTCCGCACTGGAAGAGTACACGAGAGAAAAAGAGAGCCAGATGGCCGAGCAGGAAGACATGTACAGCGAGGATGTCAACAATTCCCCGATCGTACAGCTTGTCAAGACCGTGATCGAACAGGCGGTAAGACAGCGCGCTTCCGATATCCATATAGAGCCGATGGAGCATCAGGTGCGCATCCGGTATCGTATCGACGGCGCCCTGTATGAGAAAGTCACATACAGTATCCGTCTGCTCCCGGCTATGGTAGCCCGTATCAAGATCATCGGCGGCATGGATATCGCCGAGAAGAGAAAACCGCAGGACGGACGTATCACGCAGGTCGTTGACAGACAGGAGTTCGATATCCGTGTATCGATCCTGCCCACCGTGTACGGCGAGAAGGTGGTTATGCGTCTTACTTCCAAGAACGCGCTCACCAAGGAAAAGAGCCAGCTGGGCTTCAAGCCGAAGGAACTTAAGAAATTCGACCACATTTTACAGAACCCCCACGGGATCATTCTCGTTACGGGGCCTACCGGAAGCGGTAAATCCACGACACTGTATACGGCGCTCAGCGAATTAAATAAGGAAGACGTTAATATTATTACGGTAGAAGACCCGGTCGAGGCGAATATCGACGGGATCAATCAGGTGCAGACCAACAACAAAGCGGATCTGACTTTTGCCAGCGCGCTGCGTTCGATCCTGCGTCAGGACCCGGATATCATCATGATCGGTGAGATCCGTGACCAAGAGACCGCGTCCATCGCGGTTCAGGCGTCTATCACTGGCCACTTGGTAGTGTCCACGCTGCACACCAATTCGGCGGCGGGCACGATCACCCGTCTGATGGATATGGGGATCGAGCCGTACCTGATCGCCGACTCCACAGTGGGCGTTATCGCGCAGCGTCTTGTGCGCCGCCTGTGCCCGGAGTGTAAGAAGGCGAAAAAAGCCAACGCGGACGAACTGGAGCTGTTGTGCAGGGAGCCCGGCGAGGATATCACGATCTATGAGCCCTGCGGCTGTTCCAAATGCGACGGAACGGGATTCAGGGGAAGGATCGGCGTATATGAGATCATGGAGATCACACCGGCCTTAAAGAGCATCATCAGCAAGAGCGGGGATGCCGACGCGATCAAGGAAAAAGCGCTGGAAGAAGGTATGAATACGCTCCGTATGAGCGCCACTGAATATGTGTTGGACGGCATCACATCCATCAACGAGATGATGAAAGTTTCATTCGATCTGTAAAAAGAAGATCCGGAACATTTTTGATAAATGTTTCGGATTTTTTATATTTTGCGGTGGAATTTAAGGCGGAATTTAATTTTTTGCCTCTTGCAAGCATAAAAAATTTAGTGTATAGTGGTTCACGTTGAAGAAACGTTTACAAAAACAGGGGAATGTAATATGGCAAAATATCTGGTAATTGTGGAATCGCCTGCGAAAGTGAAGACGATCAAGAAGTTTTTGGGCCCGAATTACGAAGTCGCAGCCAGCAACGGACATGTGCGGGATCTGCCGCGCAGCGTGCTCGGAATCGATGTGGAACATGATTACGAACCCAAATATATCACGATACGGGGCAAGGGCGACATACTGGCCAATCTCCGCAAGGAGGTCAAGAAAGCCGAGAAAGTCTATCTTGCGACCGATCCGGACCGCGAGGGGGAAGCCATTTCGTGGCATCTGCTCGCGGCGCTCAAACTGGAAGACAAGAAAGTATATCGTATTACTTTTAACGAGATCACCAAGACGGCCGTAAAGGAGTCTTTGAAGCACGCGCGGGAGATCGATATGGATCTGGTGGATGCGCAGCAGGCGCGCCGCTGTCTGGACCGTATGGTGGGCTATAAGATATCGCCCGTCCTGTGGGCCAAAGTCAAGAGAGGATTGAGCGCGGGCCGCGTGCAGTCCGTGGCGCTGCGCATCATCTGCGACCGGGAAGAGGAGATCAACAATTTTATCCCCGAAGAATACTGGACGCTGACGGCGTCTTTGGCGGTGGAAGGGGAGAAGAAAACGCTGACCGCGAAGTATACCGGGACGGCGGATTCCAACAAGACCATTTCGTCCGCGGAGGAACTGGCCGGGATCAAGAAGTCGCTGGAGGGCGCCGAGTACAGGGTGTCTTCGGTCAAAAACGGCGAACGCGTCAAGAAAGCGCCGCTTCCTTTTACCACTTCTACGCTTCAGCAGGAGGCGAGCAAGGCGCTGAATTTTTCCACTCAGAAGACCATGCGTCTGGCGCAGCAGTTATATGAAGGCGTTGACATCAAGGGCAGCGATACCGTGGGTATCATCACCTATCTCCGTACGGATTCCACGAGGGTGTCCGAGGAGGCGGAGACCGCTGCGAGAGAATATATCGGCAGGGAGTACGGCGCTCAGTACACGGCCGGAGAGGTCCAAGAGCGCAGCAGCAGGCAGAAGATACAGGACGCCCACGAGGCGATCCGGCCTACGGACATCAGCAGGACGCCTGCCGATATCAAGGATTCCCTGTCGCGGGATCAGTTCCGGCTGTATCAGCTGATCTGGAAACGGTTCGTGGCAAGCCGCATGGCATCCGCGGTGTACGAAACCACCTCGGTGAAGATCGACGCGGCCGGGCAGCGTTTCTCGGTAGCCGCTTCCAAGCTGAAATTCGACGGTTTTATGAGCGTCTATACCGAGGAGGACGACAGCGGAGAGAGCAATCTCCTGATGAAAGGGATCACGCACGATACGAAGCTGTCCCTGATCGGACTGGAGGAGAAGCAGCATTTTACGCAGCCTGCCCCTCACTATACGGAAGCGTCGCTCGTGCGCGCGATGGAGGAACTGGGCATCGGACGTCCGAGCACCTACGCGCCCACCATTACGACGATCCTTGCGAGAAGATACATTATTAAAGAAAATAAGAACCTCTATGTGACGGAGCTTGGGGAAGTGGTCAATAACATGATGAAAGAAGCTTTCCCCTCTATCGTGGACGTGAATTTCACGGCGACGATGGAAGCGCTTCTGGACGGCGTGGAGGAAGGAAACGTCAAGTGGAAGACGGTCTTGAAGAATTTCTATCCGGATCTGGAGCAGGCCGTCGATCAGGCGGAGAAAGAACTGGAAGAGGTACAGATCGCGGACGAACTGTCGGACGAATACTGCGAGCTGTGCGGCAGGCAGATGGTGATCAAATACGGCCCCCACGGAAGATTCCTGGCCTGTCCCGGATTCCCGGAGTGCCGCAGCACGAAGCCTTATTTTGAGAAGATCGGCGTCGCGTGTCCCAAATGCGGCCGGGACATCGTCATGAAGAAGACGAAGAAAGGCCGGAAATATTACGGCTGTATCGGCAACCCGGAGTGCGATTTCATGGTCTGGCAGAAGCCTGTGGCGGACAAGTGCGACCGGTGTGGTTCGATCATGCTCCAGAAAGGCGCTAAACTGGTATGTTCCAATGAAAACTGCGGCTTTGTCAAGGACGCGCCGAAAGTGGAAGCAATCTGAAATATGTTTAAAAAACAGTCTAAAATGTGTTCAAAATACATTGAAAACGCTCAAATGTTGTGATAAAATCATTTTATCTTGAAACGTGTGGTTTTTTGTAGACTGAAGGGACATTGTTCATGAGTAGTGTTCAGCTTTTGGACAAAACGAGAAAAATCGGCAAGCTTTTGCACAACAATAATTCGGGCAAGGTTGTTTTCAACGATATCTGCGATGTACTCAAAGACATACTGGGATCCAACGTTCTGGTGATCAGCAGGAAAGGCAAGGTGCTGGGCATCGGCGATCAGGATCTGGTGGAATCCATCACGGAGCTGATCGTGGATCAAGTGGGCGGTTTCATCGATCCCATGCTGAATGAGCGTCTTCTGGCTGTTCTGTCTACCAAAGAGAACGTCAATCTGGAAACGCTGGGCTTCGAGAACATCGATACGAGGCGGTTCCGCGCGGTGATCACCCCAATCGAGATATCGGGCGAGCGTCTGGGCACGCTGTTTATCTACAAATGCGACGAGCAGTACGACATCGACGACATTATCCTGTGCGAGTACGGCACCACCGTGGTAGGGCTTGAAATGCTCCGGGCGGTCAATGAGGAGAACGCCGAGGAGAACCGCAAGATCGCAGTCGTCAAGTCCGCGATCGGAACGTTGTCTTTTTCGGAGATGGAAGCGATCATCCACATTTTTGACGAACTGGGCGGCATGGAAGGAATCCTTGTCGCGAGCAAGATCGCCGACAAGGTGGGCATCACGCGGTCGGTCATCGTCAATGCGCTCCGCAAGTTCGAGAGCGCGGGCGTTATCGAGTCGAGGTCTTCGGGCATGAAGGGGACGTACATCAAGGTACTCAACGATGTGGTCTTCGACGAGGTTGAAAAATTAAAAGCGCAGGGAAGATATTAGAGCGGTAAAAGGATTTACGCACGGGCGGAAGCTGTGAGTGGATCCTTTTTTTGTATACACGGAGGTCTGGCGCGGGCAGGATCAAAAAAAGGGATCTGTGAAAATCTGGAAATAAAGAAAGATTTGTGAAAAAGAATCGAAAAACCTTGTTTTTTTTAATATTTTATTTATAATAATACAGTAGACTTTACTATTCAAAGTGGAGGATTGTGTATATGAGTGCTTTGACCAATACGAATGTATTCGACTACATCAATGTGCTGAGTAAGGCGGCGGATGCGTCATGGCTGCGCAACGATGCGATCTCGAACAATATAGCCAATGCGGATACGCCGGGCTATAAGCGGCAGGACGTTAATTTTGAAACACAGCTTGCCAAAGCGCTTCACAGTTCCAGATATACGAGCATGGACGCAAAGGTTGCCAACGTGAAGCTGAACCGTCTGAAACCGATCACTTACAGGGATTATTCGGGCTTCTCTTACCGTATCGACGGCAACAACGTGGATCCCGATACGGAAGGCGTGTATCTGGCTAAGAACCAGATCGTGTACCGCGGTCTGGAGTTGTCCATGAATCAGGAATTTCAGAATCTTCAGGCGGTCATGAAGTAACGCGGCGGAGATCTTCGGACGGATATACAGGGAACGTGAAGGGGTATACGGACAGGATAAGGAGATAGGGTTATGGGTATATTTTCGGCTTTTGATATCAATGCGACGGGTATGACGGCTGAGCGTTATCGTATGGATATTATCGCGCAGAATGTGGCGAACGCCAATACGACGCGGACACAGGACGGCACGCCTTACCGCAGGAAGGTCGTCGTGTTTGAGGAGAAAAATTCACAGACGCCTTTTCATCAGGTGCTGCTTAAGGAGCGGGACAGGTATTCGGGTTCCGGCGTAAAGGTGACGGGCGTATATGAAGATACATGGACGGAGGGGAACATGGTGTACGATCCTTCCCATCCGGACGCCGACGAGAACGGTTACGTCATGTATCCGAACGTCAGCATCATCACGGAAATGACGAACCTGATCGACGCCAGCCGCGCATATCAGGCAAACGCTACGGCTTTTGACGCAAGCAAGAACATTGCGACCACCGGGCTGGATCTTCTGAACACCTAAGAGCCGGTAAAAGAGCGGGCTTTTGGACGGAGCCGGGCACATAGCGCGGCAGCGTGAAAGCGATATAGGAAATCGCGTTTTGGAGGGAAAACATGGCTTTGGATATCACAGAACTTTACAGCGTATCCTCTCAGGCGGTCCGGGAGGCGGCAAAAAACGCCCCGACCAACAGGGTCGATACCTATGCGGGAGAAGACTTTGACGGCCTGTTACATACTGCGATCGACAATCTGACGACGACCAACAACTATCTGTCGGATGCGGAGAACGAGGAGATCAAGTGGGCGCTCGGCGAAACGGAGAACACGCATGATCTGAGCGTGGCTCTGCAGAAGGCGTCTGTGGCTCTGCAGTACACGGTCGCGATACGGGACAGGATCCTAGAAGCGTACAGGGAACTCATTCAGATGCAGATATAGGGCGCGGCACGGTACCAGCGCGCGGGATACGGCAGTCTGCCATGCACCGTTAGGAACATGCATGGGAATACGGGGAATCGAAGGAGAATGAGTTGCTGTGGAAAAACTGATCGAAAAATTAAAAGAACTGCTCAGTAAGGTATTGGAATGGTGGAACCGGTTTACGGCGAAACAGAAGACACTGATCGTCGGCGGGATAGCGGTGGTGGTATTAGCCATCGTTATTATCGTGTCCAAACTTGTGCAGCCGCAGTATGTGCTGCTGCGCGAGTGCGAAACTACGGCGGAAGCCGCGGAAGTGCGGGATCTGTTGGAAGGGGAGGACATGACCTACACGATCTCCGACGACGGACTGGTCATCCGGATCCTGCGGGATCAGCTCTCCGATGCCAACCTTCTTCTGGGCGCAAACAATATTCAGGCGGCGGATTACGGGATCGAGAACGTGACGGACGGAAGTTTCTCCACCACGGAATCCGACAAACAGAAGAAACAGGTCGTATATCTGGAGAAGAGGCTGGAACGGGATTTCCTGGCAAAATTTTCCGCTATCCAGTCCGCCAGTGTGCAGTTGAAGATACCGGAGAACGACGGCACGCTCCTGGATGAAGAGGAAGAGTCCTATGCATGGGTGCTCCTTACCCTGTCGGACGAATTCAGCACGGAGAGCGCCGCTTACCTTGCCCGCGCCGTGGCGACGGCCATCGGCAATACGACGACGAACAATATTGTGATCATGGATGTAGAGGGCAACATGCTTTTCACCGGGGACGATAATTATACCGTGTCCGGCACGGCCAATGCCCAGCTGTCCGTCAAGGCGGAAGCCGAGAAACAGGTGGTCAACGAGGTGCGCAAAGTGCTTCTTGGCACGAAGGAATTTGACAATGTGGAAGTCGCGACCAATCTGGTGTTGGATTTCTCTTCGGTGGAAGAAACGAACCATGAATATTCCGCGCCGGACGGGCGTACGGAAGGTATGCTTGCCAGCGAGGACGTCTACAATTCCGAGAATGAGAGCGATGTGGGCGGCATACCGGGTACGGACTCCAACGACGACGATACGGGATATGTGATAGAAGACAACGGCAATTCTTCCTCCACCGTATCCGAAGAGTCCAGAGCCTATCTGCCCAACGAGCGGATCACTACCGAAACAACGCCGCCGGGCGCGATCGATTACAGCCAGTCGTCGCTTGCGGCTGCCCTTATCAAGTACAACATCATCCGCGAGGAGGACGTGCGCACGCAGGGCGGACTGGACGGCGTGACTTGGGAAGAATATAAACTGGCGAATACGGAGCGCACCAGAATGGAAGTTGACGAGGATTTCTACACGGCGGTCGCCAATGCCACGGGAATCTCTGCGGACAGCATTTCTCTGGTAGCTTACAGCGAGAACGTATTTTTTGACGAGGAAGGTTCCGGCATCACGGCGACGGACATCATGCAGATCGTCCTGATCATCGTGATCTTGGCGCTTCTTGCCTTCGTTGTGCTCAGAAGTATGCGCGGAGAGAAACACGAGGAAGAGGAAGAAGAGCTTACCGTGGAATCTCTGCTGCAGTCCATGCCTGAAACACAGATCGAGAGCATCTCTCTGGAGAACGAATCCGACGAGCGCAAGATGGTCAATCAATTTGTGGAAGAGAATCCGGAAGCGGCGGCCAATCTGCTTCGCAACTGGCTGAACGAAGAGTGGGGGTAAACTAGATGGCTAAGGCAAACGAGGATAAGATCACCGGAGGAATCCAGAAGGCGGCGGTCCTGCTGATCGCTTTAGGGCCTGAGAAGTCGGCGTCTATCTTTAAGCATCTGAAGGAAGAAGAGATCGAGGAGCTGACTCTTGAGATCGCCAATACGCGGAATATCACGCCGCAGATGAAGGATGAAGTGATCAAAGAGTTCTATCAGATCTGTCTGGCGCAGCAGTATATCGCAGAGGGCGGTATCGGTTATGCCAAGGAGCTTCTGGAGAAATCGTTCGGCGCCGAGAGGGCTATGGATGTGATCGGCAAGCTGACGGCATCTCTGCAGGTGAAGCCTTTCGAGTTCGTGCGGAAGACGGATGCTTCTCAGCTGCTCAACTTTATACAGGATGAACATCCTCAGACGATCGCCCTGATCCTCTCTTATCTGTCCGCAAATCAGGCGGCGCTCATTGTGTCCGCGCTTCCGCCGGACAGACAGGCGGACGTTGCCAAGCGTATCGCCATCATGGACAGGACCAGCCCTGAGGTGGTCAAGGAAGTGGAGAAAGTGCTGGAGTCGAAACTGGCATCTCTGGTCAATCAGGATTACACGATCATCGGCGGCGTGGACGCTGTCGTAGATATTTTGAATACGGTGGACCGCGGTACAGAGAAACACATCATGGAAACACTGGAGATCGAGGAGCCGGAACTGGCGGACGAGATCCGGAAGAAGATGTTCGTCTTCGAGGATATCCTGCTTCTGGACGACAGAGCGATCCAGCGTGTGCTGCGTGACGTGGATAACGGCGATCTGGCGACTGCGCTGAAAGGTTCCAACGAGGAAGTGCAGAATGCGATCTTTAACAACCTGTCCAAGCGTCTTGGCGTCATGATCAAGGAAGATATGGAATTTATGGGTCCTGTGCGTATGAAAGACGTGGAAGAGGCGCAGCAGAAGATCGTAAATATCATTAGAAAACTGGAAGACTCCGGTGAGATCGTCATCTCAAGAGGTGGAGGTGACGAGATCATTGTCTAGGAATCGGAATCTGTATAAATCAAACTGGGTCGTAGTGACGGATGAAGACAAATGCGTGATCGACAGCAACGCCAGACTGGAACAGCGGATCGAGGAACTGGAAACCATCCGCCGCCACCGCCTGAGCATAGGGAGCGGATCCGGCGGGGCGCAGGAGGACGAGGACGGGGAACCGGAATTTGTGGGCGGTCTTGCAGGTGAACAGATCGACGCGCTGCTTGCGGACGGCGACAGTGCGGGCGGCATCATCAAGGGAGCGGCGCAGCCGGGCGCGGATGAGGAAGAGGCCAAGGCGCAGATACAGGCCATGATGGACGACGCCCATGCGGAGATCGAGGAGATGAAGGAAACCGCCAGACGCGAGATCGAGCAGGAGCGCCAGCGCACTCTTAAGGACGCCAACAAACTGGGTTACGACGAGGGCTACAAGGACGGCCTTGCGCAGGCGGACGAGATGAAACGCGAACTGGATGCGGAGAAACAAAGGCTTTACGACGAGTACGACCGGATGGTGGAGGAACTGGAGCCGAGGTTCATCGATACGATCACAGAGGTCTACAGCCATGTTTTCGGCATAGAATTTGCCGATAACAGGGATATTCTGGTGCATCTGATCGATTCCACCTTAAGACAGGTGGAGAGCAGCAGAACGTTTCTTGTACATGTTTCCAAAGAGGATTATCCTTTTGTCAATATGAAGAAACAGGAGCTTACGGAGGGAGCAGCCGCAGGCAGGGGACTGGTTGAGATCATCGAGGATATCGCTCTTTCGCAGGGTGACTGCCTGATCGAAACGGACGGCGGGATCTTTGACTGCGGCATTGATACGCAGCTTCGGGAGCTGACTAATAGATTACGGGTGTTATCTTTTGAAAAATCCAATGATTAATTTTCATAAATACAGCAAAATAGCCGACGACACGTTTTATAAGCGGATGGGCCGCGTGGAGAACGTGGTCGGACTGACGATCGAATCCGCGGGACCGGAGGCCAGACTGGGTGATCTGTGCCGTATCTATCCGGCGGATGAACAGTATGCGCCGATCATGGCCGAGGTAGTCGGGTTCAAGGACCGCAGGACGCTTCTGATGCCCTGCGACAAGACGGACGGCATCGGGCTGGGCTGTATCGTGGAGAATACGGGCGAGCCGCTGACGGTGCCGGTCAGCAATGAACTTCTCGGCAAGGTCCTGGACGGACTGGGGCGCATCGACGGAGAGTATGTGCCGGGCACGCCGTATCTTGTGGAAGCGGCTCCGCCGGACGCCATGAGCAGGAAGATCATCGATGAAGTGCTCCCGCTTGGCGTCAAGGCGATCGACGGGCTTATGACGGTGGGCAAAGGGCAGCGTATCGGCATCTTTGCCGGTTCGGGCGTAGGAAAATCCACATTGATGGGCATGTTTGCCCGCAATACCAAGGCGGACGTCAACGTGATCGCCCTGATCGGCGAGCGCGGCAGGGAGGTCCGGGAATTTATAGAACGGGACTTGGGCGAGGAAGGCATGAAACGTTCGGTGGTGGTGGTGGCCACCTCCGACAAGGCGGCGCTTGAACGGAACAAAGCGGCGAAGACGGCGACCGCCGTGGCCGAATATTTCCGGGATCAGGGTAAGGACGTGCTGCTGATGATGGACTCCCTTACCCGTTTTTCCATGGCGCAGCGGGAGATCGGACTGGCCAGCGGGGAACCGCCGGTGTCCAGAGGCTACCCGCCGAGCGTGTATGCGGAGATGCCGAAACTGCTGGAGAGAGCGGGCTGCGCGAGCGTCGGCTCCATCACGGGACTGTATACCGTTTTGGTGGACGGCGACGATATGAACGAGCCCATCACGGATACCGCGAGGAGCATTTTGGACGGACATATCATGCTGAACCGCCGTCTGGCGCATCAGAACCATTATCCGGCGATCGACGTGCTGCAGAGCATCTCGCGGTGCATGGCGCAGATCGTAGACAAGGAGCACAAGGCGCTTGCGGGAAAGCTTAAGAACGTACTGGCGACTTACGGCGAGGCGGAAGATCTGATCAATATCGGCGCTTACAAGAGCGGCAGCAATCCGAAGATCGATTATGCCATAGCCAAGATCGATGCGGTCAACGAATTTCTGCTTCAGGACGTGGATGAAAAATTCGACTATGAGCAGGCGGTGGATCTGCTCCGGACGCTTTTCGCAGAGTAGGGTGAGGGTTCGTTGTGGCGAAATTCAAGTATAGGATGCAGAGCATCCTCAATATCCGGTATCAGCTGGAGGAGCAGGCCAAGATGGAGTTCGGCCGGGCGCAGATGAAGCTGATGGAGGAAGAGGAGAAGCTTGAACTATTAAAAGACAGAAAAGAGGCTTATCTGGAAGAGGGACGGCGGATGCGCAGCGACGCGCTGCATGTGAACGATCTGAAAGATAACCGGAACGCGGTGCTGATCATGGATGAAATGATCGAAGCCCAGAAGGAGCAGGTGGCTCTGGCGCAGCAGGTAGTGGAACAGGCAAGGCTGAAGCTTCAGGAAGCCATGCAGGAGCGCAAGATGCACGAGCGCCTTAAGGAGAAAGCGTTCGACGAGTTTGTGAAAGAGGAAAACGCCGCCGAGGGCAAGGCGGTGGACGAACTTACCAGTTATACCTATGGACAGCGTGGAAAAGAGGAATAACAATGGCGGATCAGTTACTGGGAACTGAGGTGGACACTCAGGCCGAAAAAAAGAGATTAAAGGAAGAACGGGATCAGTTAAAGAAAGAGCAGAAGGAGCAGCGCAAGGAAGCCAAAAAGCGCGCCAAGGAGATATCCGCGCAGGAGGCGAAGCTGTCCGAGGACGAGGAGGAAGGCGGCGTTTCCGTCGTTTTGGTAACAGTTGTTATTATTATTATCTGGCTTGCCATCCTCTGTCTGCTGATCAAGTTGGACGTGGGCGGATTCGGGTCTAGCGTACTGGCGCCTGTCTTAAAAGACGTTCCCGTTATCAACAAGATCCTTCCGTCGGACGCTGTCGTGTCTACGGACGACGAGGAAGAATACGGCGGGTACACCAGTCTGCGTGAGGCCGTGGATTATATCAAGGAACTGGAACTGGAACTGGAGCGCGCGCAGAACGACAGCAACAGCGATTTTGAAGCGATTGAGGAGCTCCGCGCGGAGATCGAGAGGCTTCAGACGTTCGAGGACGCTCAGGTAGAGTTCGAGCGCATCAAGACGGAGTTCTATGAGGAAGTCGTCTATGCCGACAACGGGCCGGGGCCGGACGAGTACCGCAAATACTATGAGAGCATGGATCCGGCGACGGCGGAGTATCTGTACAAACAGGTAGTCGAGCAGGAAGAGGCGGACAAGGAGATACAGGATTATGCGCAGGCATATTCCGAGATGAAACCGAAGGAGGCTGCCCAGATCTTCGAGCAGATGACGGAGGATCTCGATCTGGCTGCCAAGATCCTGTATCAGATGAGCGCCGAGGACAGAGGAAATATACTGGGCGTCATGGACCCGGAGATCGCGGCAAGACTGACCAAGATCATGGATCCGGACTCGTAAGTTTTTTTGATCGGCGCACTTTAGGAAACCGTACATAAGACCGATATATATTACAGCGGTATATCTGTTTTGCTTGATGTGCCGCTGAGGATATATAAGCCGTAAGGCAAAGGACCTTGAAAACTTAAGAAAGGAGGAAACAGTATGACTGTAAACAATGTGAACGCTCTGCCGGGTTATACGGCGCCGCAGACGGCCGCAAAGGCGGATCAGACGGGCATGAGGCAGGACGAGATCACGAAGGGCAGTTTCGACCGGGTCATGACGAAGATGGGCGATACCGTCCGGAATCTTCACGCGGAATTGGCGGGCACGGCCGCGGCGGCAGTCAGTCCGGCGGGCGATACGGCAGCGGATCTGGCCAAGGATACGGCCCAGAGCGCGGATCGGACAGACGCGGCGGTTCAGAAGACGGACCAGACGGCGGATAAGACCGCACAGGACGAAACGGACCGGACGGTCGGCAAAGATTCCGACAAGACCGGAGATGCAGCGGCAGACGATGGCGGCAAGGCCGTGGAGGATGCGGATGCCAAGGCAGCAAAGACCGATGAAACGAGCAGAGCCGAGGAAGCGGAAGAAGACGTGGAGAAAGCGGCGGCGCAGCTGATTCAGGATATCGCCGACGAACTGGACGTCACCCCCGAAGAAGTGGAGAAAGCCATGGAGGCTATGGGGCTTGTGCCGGTTGAACTGTTCGACATCAGCAATCTCAGACAGCTGATGCTCACCGTGGCGGGCAATGAAGACGAAGTTACGCTTGTGACGGACGAAGCTCTCTACGGAAGCATGAAAAATCTTTTCGCTGCGGTGGAGGAAAATCTTGGCAGCCTTCAGGAAGAACTGGGGCTTGACGGGGAGGAACTGAAAGACCTGCTCGCACAGATCGCCGCAAAGAGCGAAACTCCTGTTCAGGAGGATGTACAGGTTCGGCAGATGCCGGAGGAGGTTCTGGAAGGAGCCATGGACCAGAAGATGCCCGAAGTAAGTCTGGAAGGCATGAAAGATTATACCGTATCCGTTCAACAGGAAGGCCGGACAGTCCGGATGAAAGTGACGGTGGACGATGCGGACGGATCAAAGAGCGTTCAGAAAGAAGTGACAGATGTACCGAAGGAAGCGATTCCGGCAGGCCATAAGATGATGAAGGAACAGCAGGATCCTTCACGGAACGAGAGAGGCGACGGCGGCGCGGCAGGCAATGCGGCGGGCAATGCGTTTCTTCAGGCAATGAACAGACCGGCGCAGGCAATCGGGATGCCGGAGCCTGTGGTCAACAGTTACCAATCTGTACAGACACAGGAGATCATGGATCAGATCACGGATTACATGAAGATCAACCTGAAGGCGGACGTTCAGGAGATAGAAATGCAGCTTCATCCGGCAAGCTTAGGTACAGTCAATGTGCAGATCGCATCCAAAGACGGGGCGGTCACGGCACAGTTCACCACGCAGAACGAAGCAGTACGCGCGGTGATCGAAACACAGCTGGTCCAGCTCAAACAGCAGTTTGAAGAGCAGGGGATCAAAGTTGACGCTGTGGAAGTCATGGTTGCCGACCATGAGTACGGCAGGCAGTTCTCGCAGGAGAACAGGGATGCCGACAACGCACAGCACAGATCGTCCAAAGGTACGAGAAGGATCAATCTGGACGAGATCGACGAGGACGAAGACCTCGATCAGATGGAAGAACCCGACCGGATTGCGGTCGAGATGATGCAGGCAAACGGCAATACAGTGGATTACACAGCATAAAGGAGGAAATGGCATGGGAGTAATGCAGAAAGTGGAAGACGGCAAGTTCGTTGACCAGACGGCGCAGTCGCTCGTCAAAGAGAGCGCGAAGAAAGCCACAGGCAATGACAGTCTTGGAAAAGATGCTTTTTTGCAGCTTTTGGTCGCGCAGATGAAATATCAGGATCCGTTGGAACCTACTTCCAATACGGAGTATATTTCCCAGTTTGCGACATTCTCGGAACTGGAGCAGATGCAGAACATGAGCGCCACACTGGAATTATCCAGAGCTTCTTCTCTGGTAGGGCAGACGGTGCTTATGAAGCTTACCGACAGTTCGGGAAATGAAACTACCGTACAGGGTAATGTGGACTATGTGGTATATGAGAACAACAAGGCGTACTTATCCATCGGCGGCGAGCTTTATTCCATGGATGATCTGGATACCGTGGCGGATGATAAATATCTGGCGGCTTACAAGCTTGCGGCGGAATACATGAATATTTACACCAAACTGCCTGAGCCCGGCGCTTTGACCATCGAGGAAAGAGAAAAAGTCGAGCGGATGCAGGAGATCTACGACAACATGGACGAGTATCAGAGAAGCTTCCTTACCGACGAGTTTACGGAGAATCTGGACGAATACGTCAAGAGGATGAAAGATCTGGTCACGGTTGCAGAAGGCAGCAAGCCCAGTGAGGAAACACCGGATACCGGCAAGACCGAAGAAAGTTCGGGATCGGCGGACGATAGCGGAGAAGGTACCGATACAGTGGAAGGAGAAGAAGGGGAGGAATAAGACATGAAGGTGCAGGGCAATTCATTCCTTTCCATCGAACAGCTTCAGGATCAGTACTTACACGCTGCAAAGCAGCAGGCAGGGACGCCGAAGGCAAACGGACCGAGTTTTCAGGATATCTTAAGCGGTAAGACTGAAAACATACGCACGGACAGCGAGGTCAGGTTTTCCAAGCACGCGGCGAATCGGTTGTCGGATCGGAACATCGAACTGACGCAGGATCAGGTGGAACGCCTGAACATGGGAACAGCCAAAGCCGGTGCGAAAGGAATCAACGAATCATTGGTCATTGTCGATTCGCTGGCATTTATCGTGAACATACCGAATCACACGGTCATCACGGCCATGGATCAGACAGAAACAGATGAAAACGTATTTACGAATATTGATGGAGCCGTAATCATTTAAGCCGGACCTTCACGGAGGCTTAATGTTCCTGAATGACAGAGGGAACAGCGGCGGCACACAGAATCAAGGAGGTCATATCACTATGATGAGATCATTATTCTCTGGTGTAGCAGGTCTTAAGACGCACCAGACAAGAATGGACGTTATTGGTAACAATATCGCCAACGTGAACACGACAGCATATAAATCGCAGAGCATGGTATTCAACGATCTGTTGTACCAGACGACACAGGCCGCATCCGGCGCCAATACCAATACGGGCCGCGGCGGTATCAACCCCAGACAGATCGGTCTTGGCGCCAAGACAGGCGCGATCTCCACGGCGATCGAAACACAGGGTTCCGCCCAGTCTACGAACAACCCGTGGGATGTCATGATCGAGGGCGATTCGTTCTTTATCGTAAACGACGGTTCCCAGAACTTCTTTACAAGAGATGGTTCCTTTACCGTGGACGGTTCCGGCAATCTGGTCATGTCCAGTACGGGCTTTACGGTTATGGGCTGGCAGGTGGATCCTGAAACGGGCGACATCCGTTCGGATGTGGTGTCGGCGCTGCGCATCATGCACCCCGACAACCTGACCGCGGCTCCGGAAGCTACGTCGATGGCTTATATGAACGGTATCTTGGATCGGACCGACACGTCGATCAACAGTACGGAAGGCGTTATCAGGACCCTGACTTTCTTTGACGCGCAGGGTTATGAGTACACGGCGAAATTCAGCGTGCACGGCACCGGAAACGACGATGTGTTCCGCGTACAGCTGGACGATATTCTGGACAGCACGGGCATGTCGTTGGTTGAAAAGTACAATCTGTCCAATATCGATCAGCTTGCAAGCTTCGGCGATACCGGAACATCATCCACGACGAGCCGGTATGACATGGCTACGGGAGTGACCTATCAGAATAATACCTTCTATGTGGAGCAGGCGCTGTCCGCTATTCTTGAGGATTATGACAGACACGCGATGGTAGTGGCTGCAGGTAACGACAATGTCCGCATAACGAATATTCAGAACAAAGATATGAGCCAGCCGACGGTCGATGTGGCGGAGAACGACCAGATCACCGTAGAGGGAAGCATCACGCTGACAAGGGCTCAGCTGGAAGCCGAACCCTACAACCTGATCTATAACACCGCGGATCAGAAATACTACAGGCAGGACGGTCCCGACAGCTCCTCGTCGATAGTGATCGACGGAGCCAACGATGCGGAGATCGCACAGGCGTGGGCAGACGCCCTGAGCGGGATGGAAGGGCTGAACGCGGTTACGGTAAGCAGCATAGCGGTGGACGGAGAGAACGTTACGATCTCCTTTACCGATACGTTTACGGCTTCACAGGCGTCTACCTATAATACGCAGAACAGGAACTTCAATACGGCGATCGAGGTAAACGACGACAATATGGCGCAGATCATGGAGCAGGTATACAATCTCCAGGACGGCGACGGCAAGACCTATGGGATCGAATATATCGGGCCTAACGGTTCCGCGCAGGTGACCACGACAGAAACGACCAAGGGCAACCAGCTCGTATTTGACCATGACACCGGTCTGTTCTCTTATATCGGCAGCCAGGGGCGCGATACGGCGACGCTGACGTTCAACACGGCGGTATCCAATATGGCAGGCGAGACCGTGGATCTGTCCCAGTTCGGCAATATCGAGATCGATTTTGCATCCATCACGAATTTCGGTAACGGCGGCAAATGTACTTTGGAAATGACCAACGGCTCCAAGGACAACAGCGCGCTCGGCTCCGGACGCAAGGTGGGCGCTCTGATCGGCGTCGAGATCGGTCAGGACGGACGCATCACGGCGTCTTATGACAACGGCCTGACCAAACTGCTCGGACAGATCGCGGTGGCGGAATTTGCCAATGCATCCGGTCTTTCCAAGGCGGGCAACAACCTGTACTCCGCGACGCAGAACTCCGGTGAATTTGACGGCGTCGGCGTTGACATTACGGCAAACGGCGGCCAGATGACATCCGGCGTACTGGAAATGAGCAACGTGGACCTTTCTTCCGAGTTTACCACGATGATCACAACGCAGCGTGGATTCCAAGCAAACAGCAGGATCATTACTGTTTCCGATACGATGCTTGAGGAACTTGTCAATCTGAAGAGATAGTGTACTTTTTGGATAAGCGGGCGACTCAGGGACCGGCGGCATAATAAGCCGCGGATCGATCGGCATGAGTATACGCAGACAAAACCCCTCTGTGAAACGGACAGAGGGGTTTTTTATGCTCTGGGGCGCCCGCCGAGGCTCCTTTCAGGGTCCGTTATAAATACTTTGCGTCCTGTCATAAATTTTTTTTGCAGTTTTGACAGATGTGTGATAAAATATAGAAGTCCATGCAGAAGAACAAGACAGGGACGGATCTGTTCCGGGAAAATTTTTCTATGGAAATGTATGGGACCTATACGCTTTTTCACCGCATAAAATACGGAATCAAGGCAGGAGCGTATAGGGACGAGGAGCTTGTTATGGTAGAAGTTACAAAGATAAACGGCGTTAAAGTCCTCATCAACCCCGATCTGCTGGAGCTTGTCGAAGAAACTCCCGACACGGTCCTGACATTTACGACGGGGCGTAAAATAATTGTAAAAGAAAGTAGACAAGAAGTGAAAAATCTAGTAAAATCGTATAAAAAGGACATTTTTGCAAATTAGTGTAAAACAGGTGGAATACATATTATGGATATAGCTTCTGTTATCGGATTAATAGCATGTTTTGTCTTGATGATCTTCGGTATCGTATTTGATAAGACTACCGGCGTTAATTTCGGCACTCTGGCCGGCTTCTTTGATATACCTTCGGTGCTGATCACTTTCGGCGGTTCGTTCATGTGTATCTTGGCAAGTTACAAGCTTCCTGATTTCCTTGCCGGACTCAAGAGCATCAAGCTGATCTTTAAGACTTCGCCGATGAATGTGGCGGAGATCATCCAGAAGATCATAGATCTGTCCAACATTGCCCGTAAAGAGGGTCTTCTTTCTCTGGAAGAAGCGGCGGGCGAGATCGAGGACGAATTCCTTAAGAAAGGGATCCTGCTTGTCGTGGACGGTACGGATCCGGAACTGGTGCGTGCGATCATGGAAACGGAGCTTGCCAGCGTGGAAGGCAGACACAAGGACAAGATCGGTTTCTGGGATAATCTTGGATCCATGGGTCCTGCGTGGGGTATGATCGGTACCCTGATCGGTCTGATCAACATGCTGCGTGACCTGTCGGATTTTGCTTCCATCGGCCCGAACATGGCGGTCGCACTGGTAACGACGCTGTACGGTTCCATTCTTGCCAACTGGATCTGTGCGCCGGTGGCTACAAAGTTAAAGGGCAAGAACGATGAAGAGATGATGGTCAAAGAGATAGAGGTCGAAGGGCTTCTGTCTATTCAGGCGGGTGAGAATCCCCGTGTCATAGAGGAAAAACTGAAATCATTCCTGGCGCCGGGCGACAGAAAGAGCGCAAATGAAGAGGACAATCTCGGAGGTGAGGAAGATGGCTAACAGGAAGCCGGACGAACCTAAGAAGGGTGCGCCTGCGTGGCAGACTACATTCGGAGATCTGATGAATCTGCTGCTGTGTTTCTTTGTCCTGCTTTTTGCCATGTCCACTATTGACGAAGATAAGCAGGAACAGCTGGCGGCGTCTTTTAACCAGATGTTCTCTGTGTTTGACGGCGGCGCAAGCGCCATTGGCGACGGCATCCTGATCAGCAACGGTGTCAGCCAGCTGAATGAATTGGACCAGTATATCAACAGTACGGGCAAGATGGATCAAGGCGAAGTCCTCGACGAGGATGTGGCGGTCGCGCAGGAACAGGTGGAAGCGGCCCAGATGGAGGAATCCGAGGAATTGGCGGAGAAGATTCAGGAGGCCGTGGATGAACAGGATCTCGGCAAAGAGATCGACATAGAGTTTACCTCCCAGTATGTGCAGCTTACTTTGAAGGGCGGTATCCTTTTCGATTCGGGAAGCGTGGAGCTGAAAGAGGAAGCCCTGCCGGTCCTGGATCAGGTGGGAAAGATCTTAGAGCGCTATGCGCAGAGTACGATCGAGATCGAAGGACATACGGACAATGTGCCGATGTCGGGCTCCAAATATTCCAACAACAACGAACTGAGTTCGGGAAGAGCGCTGTCCGTGTTTGATTACCTGATGTCCGTAACCAATCTGAACCCTGCGGAGGTCAAACATGCAGGCAGAGGAGAATATGTACCGATCGCGGACAATTCCACGGCGGAGGGAAGAGCGAGGAACCGCCGCGTGGAGATCAAGATCTATAATTCTCTCAGTTCCTATGAATAGAATGAAGCGTATAAAGGAGAAGATTCAGTCATGAAGAAAAATCTGATTTCCATCGTTATATTGGCGCTGCTTGTCGTGAATGTGGTATTGACAGCCATCATGATGTTCAGCGTAGTCGGCACCTCCAGAAAGACGGCGGCGCTTGTGGACAATATCACGACTGCACTCGATCTGGAACTTGCGGCCGGTACGGACGGCGAGGAAGAAGCGGAAGAAGTCATACCGATGTCCGATATCGACACATACAACATTTCGGAGAAAATGACGATACCGCTTAAGGTAGAGGTCAATGAAGAGGGCAAAGAAGAACAGCATTACTTTATCGCGCAGGTGACGCTGTCCATGAATACGAAAGACAAGGGATACAAGGAATACGGCTCGGCGGAAGAGATGGAGAGCCGCGAGAGCCTGATCAAGGCCGAGATCACCGATATCATCCAGAACCATACGATCGAGGAAGCGAGAAACGATCAGGAGCAGATCAAGGATGAAATACTGGCTAAGATCCAGCAGATGTTTGATTCCGAGTTTATTTTCAAGGTTTCATTCAGTGACACTATGATACAATAACGACATTGCCGCAATAGTGTTACAGGAGGTGAACTTTTCGTGGGAGAGGTACTATCTCAAAGTGAGATCGATAAGCTGCTCAATGCTCTCAGCAGCGGTGAAATAGATGCGGATGAAATGAACGACGCCAACGACAAGCAGGTCAAGAACTACGACTTTAAACGTCCGACCAAGTTCTCGAAAGAGCACCTGCGTACGCTGGAGATCATATATGAGCATTACGGGCGGCTGTTATCGACCAGCCTTCCGATATACTTAAGAAAAAATATACAGATTTCCGTAGCGAGTTCCGAAACGGTCATCTATTCCGAATTTACAAATGCACTCTCCAATCCGGTCATTCTGGGCATCGTGAATTTTCAGCCTCTGGGCGGCACGATCCTGATCGAACTGGCTACGCAGCTTGGCTATGCGATGATAGACCGGATGCTGGGCGGGGCGGGAGAGCCGCTTGAAAAGAACAGGGATTTCACGGAGATCGAAATGACGATCATCGAGAAGATGATGGTGGTGTGTATGCAGCTGATGCGCGAACCGTGGAAGAACGTTGTGGACCTGAATCCTGTGATGGAGAGGATCGAAACGAACTCCCAGTTCGCACAGGTCATTGCCCCGAACGATATGATCGCGATCGTCACGCTGAACATGAAGATAGGCGACGTGGAAGGATTTATGAATATCTGCCTGCCTTTCTTTACCCTGGAGTCCGTTATGGATAAGCTGAATACCAAGTACTGGTATGCGACCCTTCAGGAAAAGCGGGAAGAGGATTTCCAAGAACATATCGAATCTTTGATCCGGCGGGTGGACGTTCCGGTCAAGGCCGTGCTCGGCAAGACAAGAGTGTCCGTGAACGATTTCGTCAATCTTCAGGTCGGAGATATCATACGGTTAAATACCGAGATAGAGGATGATCTGCGCATCTATGTCGGCGATATAAAGAAATTCACCGCTTTACCGGGTTCCAGCAAGGATAAATATGCTGTGCGTGTAACGTCGGTAATAAGAGAGGGGGAATAAAGCATGGATGGAATGTTATCACAAGATGAAATAAATGCACTCTTGAGCGGCATGGACGCACCCAGCGACAGCGGCAGTCCGGCTTCCGAAGAACCGGATGCTCCCGCGGCTTCGGCTTCAGACAGTCCGGCGGATACCGGAGCCGATGCGACCATGACGGATATGGAGAAGGACGCCATCGGCGAAGTGGCCAATATCAGCATGGGTTCCTCGGCGACAACGCTGTATTCGCTCGTAAACCGCAAAGTCAATATCACGACTCCGGTGGTGACTCTGGCCAGATGGGAGAATGTGCTTTCGGATTATGAGAAACCGTGTGTGTTTATTCAGATCAAATATACGGTGGGGCTGGACGGCTCCAACATCCTTGTACTGAAAGAGCATGACGTCAAAGTCATTACCGATCTGATGATGGGCGGCGACGGGAGCAATACGGACGGAGAGTTGTCGGAACTGCATCTGAGCGCGATCTCCGAGGCGATGAACCAGATGATGGGTTCCTCGGCGACTTCCATGTCTACCATGCTTGGCAAGATGATCGATATCAGCCCGCCGGAGGCAAGTCTTGTAGACCTGACGGCATTTAAGTCAGGCGGCGAGATCGCTCCGTTTCTGGCGGATACATTTGTTAAAGTTGCATTTCGGATGCAGATCGACGAGTTGGTGGATTCGACGATCATGCAGCTGTACCCCATGGATTTCGCAAAGGAACTGTGCGATACATTCCTAGCAACGCAGCTGGGAGAAGCGGCACCGGAACCGGCCCCTGCACCACAGGCGGCAGCACCGGCACCCACGCCGCAGCAGACGGCTCCCCCGCAGGCGGCAGCGCCGCAGATGGCCCCTCAGATGGCGCCGCAGGCAGCTCCTCAGATGGATATGAGCCAGATGGGGATGCCGCAGATGGGAATGGGCCAGATGGGGATGCCCCAGATGGGAATGGGCATGGGAATGATGCCTCAGATGCAGATGATGCCCCAGATGCAGCCTAATATGAATATACAACCGGCGCAGTTCCAGAGTTTTACCAACGATTTCAATCCCGCTCAGATCCAAGAGAATATCGGATTGATCAAGGATGTGCCGTTGGAGGTAACGGTCGAGCTCGGCAGGACCTCCAAATCCATTTCGGACATTTTGGAGTTTTCACCGGGTACGATCATAGAACTGGATAAGATCGCCGGAGAACCGATCGATGTATTGGTAAACGGTAAGTTCGTTGCGAAAGGTGAAGTAGTTGTAATCGAAGAGAGCTTTGGTGTTCGTGTAACCGAAATTATCAAATAAAACGTGATAGGAGAGAAAAGATGGCAAAGAATATTTTGATATGTGATGATGCAGCTTTCATGCGTATGATGATCAAAGATATCCTGACTAAGAACGGGTATAACGTAGCCGGGGAAGCCGAAAACGGCGCTAAGGCTGTCGAGAAATACAATGAGATCAAGCCCGATCTTGTGCTGATGGATATCACGATGCCGGAGATGGACGGTATTCAGGCTCTTAAGAAGATCAAAGAGTCGGATCCCGGCGCAATGGTCATCATGTGTTCCGCAATGGGCCAGCAGGCGATGGTTATCGAATCCATTCAGTCCGGCGCCAAGGATTTCATTGTTAAGCCTTTCCAAGCTGACCGTGTACTGGAGGCTGTGAAAAAGGTAGTGGGATAATGATTCTTGCGGTATCGGAAAGAGCGGATTCCTACATGCAGTTTATAACGGTCCTGATCATATTTGTGTTTGTTCTTCTGATCACATACTGGGTCACAAAGTGGACCGCGGGTTATCAGAAGAGCAGGACTTCCAATGCCAATATGGAGGTCTTGGAAACGATCAGGCTGTCAGGCAATAAATATGTCCAGATCGTTCGGGTGGGCCGGAAATATTTGGCCGTTGCAATCTGCAAGGATACTGTTACAATGTTGACAGAGATCCCTGAGCAGGATCTGGTTTTCTCCGACGGAGGCATGTCCGGAACGTCCAAGTTCAAGGATCTGCTTGCAAACATGGTGAAAACGCAGAACGATCTATCGACGGACAAAGAAGATGGAAGAAACGAATGAAGAGATTTTTTTCCGGATATCATTTGGTTAAAGTGATATGCCTGCTGTTACTGGCAGGCATATTGTGTCTTAGCCGGAAGACTACCGCGCTTGCGGTATCGGATACGCCTTACAGGGATTCCAACCTCACCGGGACAACGGATGAAAGGACCAATGTGAGGGACCCCGGAACATCTGAGGATGCCGACGAGCTTGCGGAACTGAATATCGGCAATACCGTGACGATCACTTACGGTGACGGAAACGGCAGCATAAACGGCGCTCTGCGTATCCTGATGATACTCACGCTGATCGCTGTCGCTCCGACGCTGATCATCATGATGACCTCGTTTACAAGGATCATTATCGTCCTGCATTTTACGAGGCAGGCCCTTAATACACAGACGGCGCCGCCTAACACAGTGCTGATAGGCATCGCGCTCTTTTTGACGTTCTTTATCATGCAGCCTACGCTCACCACGATCTACACAGAGGCTGTCGTGCCGTACGAGGCGGGCGAACTGGAGGATGAAGAGGTGCTGGAAAAGGCGGCGGCGCCCATCAGACAGTTTATGTACAAGCAGACGCTGAAGAAGGACGTAAGCCTTTTTATGGATATCAACCGTCTGGATTGGAACGGAGAACTGGATGACATACCAATGAGCGTTCTGGTTCCGAGTTTTATCATCAGCGAACTGCGGACGGCGTTTGTTATCGGTTTCCTGATCTATATTCCTTTTATCGTCATTGACATGGTTGTGGCGTCTACGCTTATGAGTATGGGTATGATGATGCTGCCGCCTACGACGATATCCATGCCGTTTAAGATCCTGCTGTTTGTCTTGGCGGACGGATGGTACCTGATCATCGAGGGACTGGTGAGGAGCTTTTACTATTAGCCGTTTTAAACCGGTCCGGGAGGCGGCATATGACCTGTGATGCTGAGAAAAAGGGGAGAAAAGCATGACAATAGACGACGTTACTGCCGTGGCTCAAACAGCCATCTATACCATTATCAAATGTGCGGCGCCGCTTCTTTTGGTGTCCCTGATCGTGGGTCTGATCGTGAGTATCTTTCAGACGGTGACTTCCATACAGGAGCAGACGCTTACATTTGTTCCCAAGATACTGGCGATCTTTCTGACGCTGATCGTTCTGGGCCATTGGATCATGAACAATATGGTGGAGTACATGGTGACGCTTTGGTCTGATTTCGGCTCGTATATCAGGTAAAGGCGTGAGGCGCAATGATTGATATAACATTTACTTATGCAGATTTAGAATATTTTTTGCTGATACTGGTGAGGATCACCTGTTTCGTTTATGTTGCGCCTTTTTTTTCGATCGACGGCGTGCCCCGGAGAGTCAAGGTGGGTTTCAGCCTTTTTCTGGCGTATCTGGTCTATACGGCGCTTGACCGTAACGAGGTGGTCTACAATACGCTGCTTGGATATACGGTCATCGTGTTCAAAGAGGCCCTCACGGGCTTCCTGATCGGATGGGGAGCGCAGCTGTGCACAACGGTGACTTCCTTCGCCGGAAGCATAGCGGATATGGAGATCGGTATCTCCATGGTGTCCCTTGTGGATCCTGCGACCAGACAGCAGGCGACTTTTACCGGCGTTTTTTATCAGTATATGTTTACGCTGTTCATGATCTTTACGGGCATGTACCAGTATCTTCTGAGAGCCCTGATCGACAGCTTTACCCTGATACCGATCAACGGGGCGGTCTTCCGTTCCGAATCGCTGCTGCAGTCCGTGATCACATTTATAGGCGACTATATCGCGATGGGGTTCCGCATCATCCTCCCGATCTTCTGCGCCATGCTGCTGCTCAATGCCGTTCTGGGTATTCTGGCCAAGATATCTCCGCAGATGAATATGTTTGCGGTCGGTATGCAGCTTAAGGTGCTTCTGGGACTGGGGATCCTGTTTCTGACGACGCGGATGCTTCCCGACGCCGCGGACTATGTGTTCAACGAGATGAAGAGGATGATCGTGTCCTTTGTAGGGGGAATGACATGATACTAGAGTATGATCTCCAGTTCTTCGCCAAGGACGGACCGGGCGGCGAGAAGACGGAAGAGCCTACCGCCAAGAAGCTTCAGGACGCCCGTAAGGAAGGTCAGGTGGCCAAGAGCAGGGAAGTGACGAACGCGTTTGAGCTGCTGGCGTTTTTCCTGCTGGTCTATTTCTGGGTCAGGTATATGGGAACCTTTTTTGTGGGAAACATGTACGATATCTACTCCCAGATCCCGGAGTACATCAAGATGTACGACGGGCACATACAGGAACAGACGCTCAACAGTCTGTTTGTACATGCCATGCTGCGGGTGCTTCTGATCATGGCGCCGTTTCTGGCGGCGGGGCTTCTGGTGTCCGTTGTAACGAATGTGGTCCAAGTGAAGTGGCGGCCGACCACGAAACCGCTGCAGCCCAAGTTCAGCAAGCTGAACCCGGTCAACGGCTTTAAGAGGTTCCTGTCGCTCAACTCGCTCATGGAACTGGTAAAATCGATCCTTAAGATCGCACTGGTCGGCTATGTGGTTTATTCTTATCTGAAAAAGAATATGCCGCCTTTGTATCAGTTTTACGATATATCGCTGAATCAGGGCATCCTGCAGGTCGGCTCGCTGGTCGTGATGCTTGGGATTCGGATATCGCTCTTCTATATGGTCATCGCGCTTCTTGACTTTGTCTACCAGAAGGTGAAATTCAAGAACGATATGAAAATGACGAAGCAGGAAGTCAAGGACGAATACAAGAACCAAGAAGGGGATCCGATGATCAAGAGCCGTCAGCGGCAGAGGATGCAGGAAGCTTCCAGACGCCGTATGATGCAGCAGCTGCCTCAGGCGGATGTGGTCATTACGAACCCGACCCACTATGCGGTGGCGATCAAGTATGATCCGGAACTGTACGACGCCCCTTATGTGATCGCAAAGGGCGCCGACTATCTGGCGCAGAAGATCAAGGAAGAGGCTAAGGCGAACCATGTGGAGATCGTGGAGAACAAACCGCTTGCCCGTATGCTCTACGCCAACGTGGATGTGGGCAGCGTAGTCCCGCCGGAACTGTATCAGGCGGTGGCGGAAGTGCTCGCGTTCGTATACCATCTGCAGGGAAAAGTGTGATGCGGGGGATGGCTGCCGGACCGGCAGGGGCCGGGCGGCGCTTAGAGAGATCACGGAAAGGAGAAAGAGTCTATGGGAAATCTGAAGAAAGCCGACATAGGCGTTACCGCTTATGTGCTGGCGGCGTTCGTCATGCTGATCGTGCCCATCTCTTCAGGGCTTCTCGACGTACTGCTTGCGTGCAACATCGCCGTAGCGTTCACGGTCATGTTCGGCTGCATGTTTGCCGAAGAAGTGCTGAAGATGTCTTATTTCCCGACGATCCTCCTCTTTACGACGATCTTCAGGATCGCACTGAACGTATCGTCTACCAGACTGATCCTGACCACGGGCGATCCGGGCAACGTGGTCCGCACCTTCGGTCAGTATGTGGGCGGCGGCGATATTGTAATAGGTGTTATCGTATTTATCATTCTGATCCTGGTACAGTTTATGATCATCAACAAGGGTTCCGAGCGTGTGGCTGAGGTCACGGCCAGATTTACGCTGGACGCTATGCCCGGTAAGCAGATGGCTATCGATGCAGACCTCAATACGGGGGCGATCACCGATACGGAAGCAAAGAAACGGCGTGATAAGATTCAGGAAGAAGCCAGTTTCTTCGGTTCCATGGACGGTGCCGTGAAGTATGTCAAGGGAGATGCCACAGCGGGGCTGATCATCACTTTTGTCAACATCGTCGGCGGTATCGCCATGGGAATGTGGCGGCGCGGCATGGATATCAACGACGCGCTGTCCACCTATACGATCCTGACCATCGGCGACGGTCTGGTGAGCCAGATCCCGTCCCTGCTCATTTCGCTGTCAACCGGTATCTTGGTAACGAAAGGCTCGAAGGATGCGGATTTCGGCACCGTGCTGATCGGACAGCTCTTCGGCGTTCCCAAGGTGTTGTATCTGGTGGGCGCGGTCATCGCGGCGCTGGGGATCATTACGCCGCTCAACACGGTGGTGTTCGTGGGACTCGGCCTGATCTTTATCGTGGTCGGCAGGATCATGGCAGGCACCATCGAAACGGCGGAGATCGAGCACGAGGCGGACGAGGAGGAAGCGGCCGCGGAGGAGATCCGCCAGCCGGAAAACGTCACGTCGCTTCTGCAGGTCGATCCGATCGAACTGGAATTCGGCTACGGTATCATCCCGCTTGCGGACGTCAATCAGGGCGGCGATCTTCTGGACCGTGTCGTTATGATCAGGCGGCAGATCGCGCTGGAACTTGGTACGGTCGTACCGATCATTCGTCTGCGTGATAACATACAGTTGAATCCGAACCAATATATTATTAAAATAAAAGGTGTGCAGGTCAGCGAAGGCGAGATCCTTTTCGACCACTATATGGCCATGAACCCCGGCTATGTGGAGGAAGAGATAACGGGAATCCCAACGTTCGAGCCTTCTTTCCATCTGCCTGCCATCTGGATCACGGAGGGGCAGCGGGAGCGCGCGGAGAGCATGGGCTACACGGTAGTGGATCCACCGTCCATCATAGCGACGCATCTGACGGAGATCATCAGGCAGTACATAGCGGAACTTCTCACCAGACAGGATGTGCAGAATCTGGTCAACAATTTGAAGGAATCCAATCCTTCTCTGGTGGAGGAGCTGGTGCCGAAGCTGCTTGGGCTTGGTGAGATACAGAAGGTATTGCAGAATCTCCTCAAAGAGGGCGTATCCATCAGGGACCTGCTCACGATCTTTGAAACGCTTGCCGACTATGCGACGTCAACGAGAGATACCGATATCCTGACCGAGTATGTCCGGCAGAGCCTTAAGAGGGCGATCTCCAACAAGTTCTTCCCGTCCAATGAAACGACCAGCGTGGTGACGCTGGATCCGAAACTGGAGCAGGAGATCATGGCGAGCGTCAAACAGACCGAACAGGGGGCATACCTGACGCTGGATCCGGTCAAGACCAAGGCGATCATGGATTCGGTGGGAGTTGAGATCAAGAAACTGGAAGATCTGGGCAAGATGCCGATCGTGATCACTTCACCTATCGTCAGGGTCTATTTCAAAAAGCTGACGGAAGATTACTATAAGGATCTGATCGTTGTGTCTTACAATGAGGTGGAATCCAATATTGAATTACAGTCTGTTGGGATGGTGACAGCATAATGATAATCAAGAAATTTACGGCAAAAACAGAAAAAGAGGCGCTTGAAAACGCCAAGAAGGAATTGGGCGACGGCGTTGTGGTCATGAACGTCAAGGACGTCAAGGCCAAAGGATTTTTTTCCTTCCTGAAACCCCATATGACCGAAGTGACCGTTGCACTGGAGGAAGAGAGCGAGCGGTATACGGCGGCCGTGTCCGCCATCAACAGCGTCATAGCGTCGAGCCAGGCGCAGGAAGCCAAGGCCCAGCAGAATACGCCGGAAGCGCCTGCGGCTCAGGAACCGTCCAGAAAAGAGAGCAGCGCCATAGAGGAGAAACTGGACAGCCTGCAGCTTTTGCTGGAGCAGCAGCTGCAGAAGCCCGAAGAGGACAAAGAGGATAAGGACGCGAAAGCCGGTGAGGAGAAGGAAGAAACGGAGATCGACCGGTTCATGAAACTCCTTCATGACACCATGCTGAACAATGAGGTGGACGAGAAATACGCGAAAGAGATCTTAGATGAGATCGCGCAGATCAATAAGCCCAATATGCCGTTTGACTATGCGCTGGCCAACATTTATCAGAAGATGATCCTCAAATTCGGTATGCCGAGCTGCATCACGCCCGCATCCAAAGGCATCAAAATGGTGTTTTTCATCGGGCCTACGGGTGTCGGCAAGACGACTACCATAGCGAAGATCGCCTCGATCTTCCGGGTGGACCAGAAGAAAAAGGTCGCGCTCCTCACCGCGGACACCTACCGGATCGCGGCGGCGGAACAGCTGCGCACCTACGCCAATATTCTGGAGGTCCCCTTCCGCATCATATATACCGTTGAGGAGATCGAGAAAGCGCTTGAAGATTTCCGTGATTACGATTATATCCTGGTGGACACGGCGGGACACTCCCATCAGAACCAGACGCAGAAAGAGAGCATGAGCAATTTCATCCACTCGGTCGATGACAAGATCGAAAAGGAAGTCTATCTCGTCTTAAGCGCCACCACCAAATACCGCGATCTGATCAGTATAGCGGACGCTTATAAGGAAATGACGGATTTTAAACTGATCTTTACCAAGCTTGACGAAACGACCACGCTTGGCAATCTGTTGAATCTGAGATTATACACCGGCGCGGCGCTGTCCTATGTGACTTACGGCCAGAATGTACCGGACGATATCGAGGAGTTTAACCCGCAGAGGACGGTCAAAAAACTGCTTGGCGGGAAGAACTAAGGAGGAAGCCTCATGGATCAGGCTGAACAATTACGAAATATCATAAAAGCGAATAATCAGCCGCAGCGTCCTCTGGCAAGGGTGATCACCATCACGAGCGGCAAGGGCGGTGTGGGCAAATCAAATACAGCGATCAATCTGGCCATACAGTTTCGCAAGATGGGGCAGCGCGTGATCATACTGGATGCGGATTTCGGGCTGGCCAATATCGAGATCATGTTCGGAGCGGTCCCGAAGCACAACCTTTACGATCTGATCTATCAGGGCAAGAACATACGGGATATCATCACATGGGGGCCGATGGAAGTAGGTTTTATCTCCGGCGGATCCGGTATTGCGGGCATGTCCAATCTGAGTAAGGACTATCTGAGCTATATCATTCAGAATCTGGCGGAACTGGACGAGATGGCGGATACCATCATCGTGGATACGGGCGCGGGGATCTCCGATGCGGTCCTGGAGTTTCTGGTGGCGGGCGGAGAGATCCTTCTGGTGACGACGCCGGAGCCCACTTCCATAACGGATTCCTATTCGCTGCTGAAAGCGCTGAGCAGGCATCCGCGGTATTCTCCGGAAACGTCGCAGATCAAGGTGATCGCCAACAAGGTGTTCGGCGAAGCGGAGGCGGAGGCGCTGTATGCAAAACTGGAAGCGGTGGTGGGGCGTTATCTGAAAGTCCCGATCACCTATCTGGGCATGATACCGCAGGATACGCAGCTTTCCAAAGCGGTGATGCAGCAGATGCCCGTGTCTTTGGATAATCCGAGGGCAAGGTCGGCGATCGCTTATGAGAACATTGCGGCAAAGCTGATGAACAAGGAGTTGAACAGCAATCTGCCAAAAAGAGGCATGGCTGCATTTTTCTCGCACATCATATCCAAACGGTAGAGTGCCGTCATCATAGGGAAACGGGGAGTAGTGTGAAAAATCACACTGATGTGCTGATTTTTCACACGGGAATTTGTGTCGGAGCGTCACAAATTCCCCTGATGGCAGACGCGAATTTGAGATTCGCGTCGCCCCGTCGCGAAAACGCTCCGGAATGGAGATTAGTATATGGCTAGTCTATTGTCAAAATATGTAGTGCCCGGATGCAGGGTGGACATTCAGGAGATCGCGCGTTACCGGGATCTGACGCCGGAACATTCCGACGAGATCGGCGAGGGCCGCAAGACCTATCAGAGCCAGGTGATCGACGTCCTGTCGGAAGATCGGATAGAGATTTCCATGCCGATGGAGAAATCCCGGCTGATCCTGCTTCCGGTAGACGGAGAATACGATCTGTATTTTTATTCCAACGGCGGGTTGTACCAGTGCTATGCACGGATCGTGGACCGATATAAAAATAACAGCCTTTATGTATTGGTCTTGGATCTGATCAGCAATCTGCGCAAACATCAGCGCAGGGAGTATTACCGGTTCAGCTGCGCTTTGGAAATGAGTTCCAGACAGCTGGAGGAAGAGGAACTGGCGCTCGCGGAGAAGAAGGAGGACATCCTGATGCCGCAGCTGCCTTTGAAGAGCAGCGTTATCGTGGACATCAGCGGCGGCGGACTGAGGTTTGTGGCGAACTATGCCTATGAGCCGCAGAGCCTGATCCTGTGCAGATACAGCCTGCTGATCGGCGGTGAGACCAAAGAATACAATCTGGTGGGCAAAGTCTTGAGCGTGAAGGAGCTGGAGAACCGCAAAGGCACGTTTGAGCACAGGGTCCAGTATGTGAATATGGACGCGGCGGAACGCGAAGAGATCATAAGATACATTTTCGATGAAGAGCGTAAGACGCTTAAAAATCAGAAAGGTGATTGGTAAGCATTATGGCAAAAAAAATATTAGTAGTTGACGACTCTGCACTCATGAGAAGGGTGCTGTGTGATATAATTGAAAGTGATGAACGATTCCATGTACAGGATCGGGCTGTCAACGGAGTGGAAGCGCTGGAGCTTTTGACCAGAAATACATACGATGCGGTGGTGTTGGACGTCAATATGCCGCAGATGAACGGTCTGGAACTCCTGAAAGAATTACAGAAACGCAAGATCTCGGCAAGGGTCATGATGGCGAGCACCGATACGAGGGAAGGCGCGCAGACGACTCTGGATGCGTTGGAACTGGGCGCGTTGGATTTTATCCATAAGCCCAACAACGCCATGGACTGCCGGGAGGAATCCTTCAAGGACCGGATGATCCGGGTCTTGGCGGTCGTGGCGGAGTCCAAGGCGCCGTCGTTCGGCAAGACCTTTACGATGGATGAGCTGAAGACATCCAAGAAGATGATCGAACTGGTCGGAAAGCATGCGTCGGCTGTAACAGGAAACAGGATCGTGGCGCTGGCAAGTTCCACGGGGGGCCCCAAGGCCCTGCAGTCGGTCGTTCCCAGACTGCCCAAGAACCTGAAGGCTCCGGTGGTGATCGTACAGCATATGCCCGCAGGGTTTACGGCTTCACTGGCGGAAAGGCTGGACTCCCTGAGCGAGGTCCACGTCAAGGAAGCGGCGGAGGGCGACGTGCTGGAAGCCGGAACGGTATACATAGCGATGGGCGGCAGACACCTGAACGTCCTCACTTCGGCAGGAAGATATACGATCCATTATACGGATCAGCCTACCAGAGAAGGCGTCAGACCGTGCGCCAACTATATGTACGAGTCGCTGATGGACAGCCGGTACGATCAGGTGGTATGCGTCGTCATGACGGGTATGGGAGCCGACGGTACGGAAGGGATCAAACATCTGAAAGAAAAGAAAAAGATTCATGTGATTGCGCAGGAAGCAAGTACATGCGCGGTGTACGGGATGCCGAAGAGCGTTGTAAATGCCGGATTGACAGACCAGATCGTGCCGCTTGAACAGATTGCACAGGAAATAATAATGAACGTGGGGGTAAAATAGTATGGACGTAAGTCAGTATCTCGAAATTTTCCTTGATGAAACCAATGAACACTTACAGAACCTGAATACGCAGATTCTCTCGTTGGAGCAGGAGCCCGGCAACATGGACACGATCAACGAGATCTTCCGTGCCGCCCATTCCCTGAAAGGTATGGCGGGGACCATGGGGTACAAGAGGATGCAGAATCTGACGCATGATATGGAGAATGTGTTCTCTGAAGTCCGCAACGGCAATATCACCGTTAAGGCGAATATGATCGATGTGCTGTTCCAGTGTCTGGACGCTCTGGAAGAGTATACGACCAATATCCGTGAAAATGCCGACGAGGGTACGAACGACAATGAACCCCTGATCAAACAGCTTAACGATATCCTCAACGGCGGCTCCTCCGACGAGGCCGGGGAGAGTCCCGCACAGCAGGAAGAGGCGCCGGCCGAAGCGAAAGCGCCCGCGGGAAACGGCTCGAAGAAATGGCTGGACATCAAACTGGGCGATTCCGAGAAGAGCGTCTTCAAAGAAGCGGTCAGCCAAGGGAAAAAGGTGTACGGCATGACCGTCAAGGTGCAGGAATCCTGTATCCTGAAAGCAGCCAGAGCTTTCCTTGTGTTCAAGGCGATAGAGGAGACCAGCGAGATCCTTGTTTCCAGTCCTTCCGCACAGGATATAGAAGATGAAAAATTTGACCTTGATTTCAGCCTGATCGTGATATCGGAAGCTCCGTTGGAGCAGGTGATCGCGGCGGCCAAGAATGTTTCCGAGATCGAGGATGTGACAGGCGATGTACTCGACCCGGATCATATCCCTTCGGCGGACGATTCCGATGCGGAGGGCGCACAGGAAGACGAACCCGTCAAAGAGAAGCCCGGCAAGGCTCCTGCCGTTCAGGCGGCTCCTGCGGCAAGCGCTGCACCGGCCAAGAGCGGCAAGACGAAAGCCGACGAGAAGAAACCGGCGGCAGGCAAACCGGTAGTCAACCGGACCGTCAGGGTGGATATCGAGAAACTGGATACGCTGATGAATCTCGTAAGCGAGCTGATCATTGCAAAGAACTCTCTGGTATCCGCATCGGCCGCTTCCGGCAATTCGAGCACGGCGGTGAACGAACAGATCGAGTATCTGGAGAGCGTGACCACATCGCTGCACGAATCTGTCATGAAAGTGCGAATGGTGCCTATTGAGAGCACGGTGAGCAAATTCCCCCGTATGGTGCGCGATCTGCAGAAGACACTGGGCAAGAAAATGGAACTGCACATGTCCGGTGAGGAAACAGAACTCGACCGTACCGTGGTTGACGAGATCGGCGATCCGCTGATGCATCTGCTGCGTAACTCCGCCGACCATGGCCTGGAATCCGCCGAAGTCCGTAAGGAGAGAGGAAAGCCGGAAGTGGGCTCCATCTTCCTTGACGCTTATCAGGACGGTAACAACGTAGTGATCGAAGTAAGGGACGACGGTAACGGCATCGATACGCAGGCAGTCCGTGAAAAAGCCATCGAGAAAGGCATCGTTACGCCTGAGCAGGCTGAAAATATGAGCGAGAAGGACAGCATCGACCTTCTGTTCCACGCAGGTTTCTCCACGGCGAAGACCGTATCCGATGTTTCGGGCAGAGGCGTAGGACTTGACGTCGTTAAGTCCAAGATCGAAGCCCTGAGCGGCGAAGTGGAAGTTAAGAGCAAACTCGGCGAAGGAAGCGCATGGATCATCAGACTTCCTCTGACGCTGGCTATCATTCAGGCGCTTATGGTGGATATCGGAAACGAGAAATATGCGATCTCCCTTGGCTCCATTCAGACGATCGAGGATATCTCGCCCGCGGATGTGAAACTGGTACAGGCCAAGGAAGTCATTCAGCTGCGTGACATCGTCATTCCGCTGATCCGCTTAAATGAGATCCTTGACGTGGAAAGCAAGAAGGATCCGCATGAGAATCTGGTCGTAGTGGTCGTCAAGAAAGGCGACAAACAGGCGGGTCTGGTCGTGGACGAACTGATCGGGCAGCAGGAGATCGTTATCAAGTCCTTGGGCAAATATATCAGTAAGTGCAAGATCATAAGCGGCGCGACCGTTCTCGGCGACGGCGAAGTCGCTCTGATTCTGGACGCCAATACATTGATTTAAGCAGGGGGTAAGCGACATGATGGATGAAGAATTAAAAGTTGTAGGCGAAACTACACAGTTTATCGTAATAAAACTTGGCGACGAGCAGTACGGCATCGACATCAAGTATATAGATAACATTGTCAGGATGCAGCATATCACCAGAGTGCCGAAGGTGGACGCCTATCTGAAAGGCGTTATCAACCTGCGCGGTGAAGTGATCCCGGTCATGAGCATCCGTATCAAGATGGGACTGGAGCCTGATGTGGAAACCAAATCCAGCAGGATCATCATCCTGAAACTGGAGCAGCAGGGCACCATCGGCGTGATCGTTGACGAGGTAAAAGAAGTGGTGACGTTGGAGAACGATCAGATCGAGAAGATCGCATATGACTCCAAGGAAGATAAGAACAGTTTTCTGTGCGGAATCGGAAAATGCGACGGCGGCCTGATCTCGCTGCTGGATCTGAATTCCGTAGTATTGGAAAGCGTTTAGGAGGTTTGTCGTGGGTGAAATAACCTTGGAAAAAATGTCGAACGAGTATTTCGACGTTTTAAAAGAATTGGGCAATATCGGAGCGGGCAACGCGACGACCGCACTGGCGCAGCTGATGCAGTGCAAAGTCGATATGGCCGTTCCGCAGGTCAGATTGCTTGAATTTAAGGAAATGGGCGAAATGATGGGCGGCGAGGAAACGATCATGGCGGGCATCTACCTCGGCATAGAGGGCGATATCACCGGCAGTATCATGTTCCTTCTGGAGAAACAGGCCGCAAGGCATCTGGTCAACAAACTGATGGGGATGCAGCTTGAAGGGGAGGAATTTTCCGAGATGGAATTTTCCGCGCTGAAGGAAGTGGGCAACATCATCACGGGAGCCTATTTGAATTCCCTGTCCGCTTTGACGAATCTGGTGGTCTATCCGTCTGTTCCCGATCTGACAGTGGATATGGCAGGAGCGATCTTAAGCGTTCCGGCGATCCAGTTCGGCGCGCTGGGTGATAAGATCCTGCTGATACAGACGCAGTTTTTTGACGAGCAGGTTCTGGACGGATATTTTATCCTTGTCCCGGATCTGGATTCGTATGGCAGGATATTGTCAGCATTGGGGCTTGCCTGATCAGGCAGGACAAAAAAAGGTCGTAATTCGATTAGTGTAAACAGGAGAGGTCATATTATGGGCAATTTGATAAAGGTCGGTATGGCTGATTTGAACGTATGTGTCAGTCCTGACAGCATTACCACCTTGGGACTGGGTTCGTGCGTCGGGATCGCTGTCCGCGATCCGGTAACGAAGATCGGCGGGCTTGCGCACGTCATGCTTCCGGACAGTACATCCATTCGCAATAATACGAATATTCCTAAGTTTGCGGATACAGGGATCGAGGAACTGGTCAGACAGGTAGTGGCAAAAGGGGCGAACAGGAACAGGCTCGTGGCAAAGATCGCGGGCGGGGCTCAGATGTTCGCGTTTCAGAACAAAAACGATATGGTGCGCGTAGGGGAACGGAACGTTCAGGCCACCAAGGCGAAACTGGCGCAGTTGAAGATACCTATTTTAGCGGAAGATACAGGCAAGAATTATGGAAGAACCGTTATTTTTTACCCTGAAACAGGCGATTTTGTGATTCGAGCGGTGGGCAAGCCGGAATTTGTGATCTGAAAAGGGCAGAAACGCGGTAGAAGGATCGTAAAGTGGATTACAAGACAACAGACACCGATACAAAAGACATGGATATAGAAACCGCGGAGGAAGAAGACCTGAGCGATTCCGGGGAGGAGATGCCGGAAGAGGGCGAGGAGGGCGAAACTCCGCAGGAGCGCAAGGCAAGGGAAGAACGGGAAGCAAAAGAGCGGGAATTCCGGGCAAAGAAACGGAAGCTGATTCCGCCTTTTGTCATGCTTCTTGCCGGTGCGATAACCAGTATTACAATGCGTGTCCTGCATTATGATATGAGGAAGATGCTGATCATACTGCTGTGCGTCCTGATCGGGTTTTATATGGCCGGTTGTGTGATAAAGTATATGCTGGACCGGTTTGAACGGCAGATAGAGGAAGCCAGCATGGAAGAAGGCGAAGTCATCGAGAAGGAACCCGCGGATGAAGACAGAACAAACCGTGTTTCCAGAGCGGATGTAAAGGATGAATAAGAGCGCGTATGGATGATACAGGCAGAAAGAAACTCTGGGAGGAGTATGCGAAGACAAAATCTCCCGAAACCAGAGAAAAGATCATATTGGAATATGCACCGCTCGTCAAGGTGGTGGCCGGCCGTCTGAGCATGTATCTCGGATACAACGTCGAGTATGAAGATCTGGTCAGCTACGGTATCTTCGGGCTTATCGACGCCATTGACAAATTCGATTTTCTCAAAGACGTCAAGTTTGAAACTTATGCAAGCCTTCGTATCCGGGGAGCCATTCTGGATCAGATCCGCAAGATGGACTGGATACCGAGGACGATCCGGCAGAAACAGAAAAAGATCGACGCGGTGATCAAAGACATAGAAGTCCGCTGCGGCAGAAACGCTACCGACGACGAGATCGCCGAAGGACTTGGGATCAGCGGCGACGAATATATCGAGTGGCAGTCCCAGATGAAAGTGACCAATGTGGTGTCGCTCAACGAGTTTCTGGAACAGGGGAGCGAAGTGCCCAATGAGGCCGGGCATACGAAAAGCGCGCAGTTTGACAGCCCGGAGGAAGTGCTGGAACGGGACGAACTGAAAAAGAAACTGGCGGAGGCGCTGGAACTTTTGACGGAGAAAGAGCGCAAAGTGATCGTTCTGTACTATTATGAAGAACTCACCTTGAAAGAGATCAGCAATATTCTGGAAGTATCGGAATCGAGGATCTCGCAGCTGCACACGAGAGCGCTGCAGAAGATGAAAGCGAAACTGGGCAGCTATATAGGGATCTTGACAAAATCGGAAGGCAGTTAAAAGGCAGTTGGCAGGTGCGGTATGAACGGATATTTTAGGCTTATAGATAAAAAAGAAAAGGCAGGGCTCAGACTGATCCCGCCGACGGAAGGCGGCGTCCCCGTCCAGCTCAACGACGTCATAGAATATATGACGATGAAAGATTATGCCTGCGATCTGCCGAGCTTAAGACGCGCGGTGAAGGCGGCGGAGGAAGAGGAAACGGTGTTCCTGTTCGATCAGGGCTGCCGGTATGCCGAGCGGGAGTGTTTTAAACTGACGGTCACACCGGATAAGATGCAGGCTTACGCAAAGTTCTACGCGGCGTCCGAAACGGGCGGCGATATGACGGAAGAAGAGATACGCGGCGATCTGGCTGCCCAAGGCATCCGGAGCGGCATCAAGGACGATGTGATCAGCCGTTTTGTACAGAACAGGGAATACTGCGAAGATATCCTGATCGCGGAAGGAACGGCGCCCATTCAGGGAAAGGACGCCTATATCGAATATAAGTTCAATACGGACAAGAAGGCAAAACCCACATTAAAGGAAGACGGAAGTGTGGATTTCTTCAATTTAAACATCCTGTGCCAGTGCAACAAGGGCGATCTGCTGGCCGTACTGCATCCCGAAGAGCCGGGAACGGACGGCGAGAATATTTACGGCGAGCGGGTCAAACCGGCCGACGTCAAAACGGCGGCGTTGAAATTCGGCAATAATATCGAGCAGTCCGAAGACGGCCTGACGCTGACCTCTCTGGTTGACGGGCATGTGGAACTTGTGGAAGGACAGGTGTTCGTATCGGATGTGCTGACGGTGGAGAACGTGGACAATTCCACCGGCAATATCGAATGTGAAGGAAGCGTTCAGGTCAACGGCAACGTATTTACCAATTTTTCCGTTAAGGCTAAGGGCGATGTGATCGTTAAAGGCGTGGTGGAAGGCGCAGCGATCCATGCGGACGGCAACATTGTCATAACGAGAGGAATGAACGGCATGGGCCGGGGAACACTTTATGCAGGAGGAAATATCGTAGCCAAGTTCCTTGAAAACGTTACCGCGCAGGCGGACGGATATGTGGCTTCCGAGTCTATACTCCACAGCCGGATCATGGCCGGAGGCGAAGTCAACGTAGACGGTAAGAGAGGTTTTATCACGGGCGGAAGAGTGTGCGCGGCGGGCGGCATCAATGTGAAGACGCTCGGTTCCGAGATGGGCGCCGACACGACGGTCGAAGTCGGAACGGACCCGAAGGTCAAAGGGCGTATCGCGCAGCTGCAGAAGCAGATCGAGGAGGATACGAAGACTCTGGAATCCATTAAGCCCGTACTGGCCTCGACCATGCAGAAGCTTAAGCAGGGAGCAAAATTCAACCCGGATCAGGTGAAATACATCCAGTCGCTGACGCTCGTCAGCCAGCAGAAGACGGCGGCGCTGAAGGAGAGCCAGACGGAACTGGAAGAATTGGCGGCGCAGGCAGGCGGAGCCACGCAGGCGCAGGTCAGGGTGAAAGGGATGGTGTATCCCGGAACCAAGGTATGTATCGACGATGTTTCCATGACGGTTCAAAAAACGGCGCATTACTGCCGTTTTATCAAAGAGCGCGGCGATGTGAAGATCGCGCCGTATTAAAATGAAAAAAACAAACGGAAGGGTGGCGCAAAATGGCAATAGGGTTTGTTGAACTTCAGGGCCAGATCACGCGGGCTCAGGATTTTACTTCGATCAAACATAATGAAGACACCAAAGGGATGGTGGAACAGGCCAACTTCGGCCAGCAGATGGTGAAACAGGCAGACCGGCAGGTCAACCGGGTCAATCGGGGAGAGCAGCCCGACTATCATGAGAGCAGGTCCGACGCCAAGGAAAAAGGGAACAATGAATACCGCGGCGACGGCGGACGATACAGAAAGAAACGTCTGGAGGAGAATCCGGACGGCAAGGTGCTCTTGAAGAAATCAGAAGGTTTTGATTTCTCCGTTTAGACTGCCGCGGCAATCGATAGACGCACGATAGATGATGGAAGGAACAGATGGAAATGAGCGCAACAGAGATTATTCTGATCGTGATCGGTGCGGCCATATTTCTTCTGGGGTATCTGATGCCCGCGAGAAAAAAGGACATCGATGAAGAAGTGCAGCTGATCAGCGAGGACGAAGTCCGAAAACTGATCGCCGCAGAAACTGAGCATGTCAAAGACCGCATAGAAGATATCGTGGACGAAACGGTCAACTATTCGATCGAGAAGGCGGAGCGCGCGATGGAGCGGTTGACGAACGAGAAGATCATGGCGGTCAACGAGTACTCCGATACGGTTCTGGAAGAGATCAACAAAAATCATAAAGAAGTAGTGTTCCTGTACGATATGCTGAATGACAAGCACGACAATCTGATGTCCTCGATCAATGAGGCATCGGTGACCATCGACGAGATCAAGCAGACGGTGAAGGATGCGGAGCTTACGGCCGCGGAAGCGTCCGAGAAACTGGAATCGGTGCTCCAGGCGGCGGACGACGCCGCGGACATGGTGAAGGATGCGGAAGATGCGGCGGCGCAGGCGCAGGACGCCATGCGTTCCGTTATCCGGACGGCGGAGAATACGAAAAACGATCTGTCGGCGCTCCACAACGCAAAGCCCTATCACGAAGAGGTGGTAGAGGAAGTTCAGGAACTGATACAGGAAGAAAAAAGACCGGCGGTCGTGGTCCGGGAGGATGAACCTGTTCTGGCGGACGCTTCCGAGATCTTCGGTGAAAAGGACGATCTGCAGGAACTGTCAGGACAAGCCGGAGCGCCCGGCACAGAGCCGGAGGAACCGGACGAAGACGACCAGTTCCGGCCGATCACTCCCCGCAGGGTGGAGATCGTCCGGACGCCGCAGGAGGATATCGGAGAAACGGATGAAAATTCCGATCTTTCGACGAGCGAAGCCTTTGCGAGCATGGGATTTTTCGGTCCAAGGCAGGACGCACCGGCGAAATCCGGCAGACGGACAAGAGCAAGGCGCGGTTCCCGCAAAGAGGCCGCGGAGGAAGAGGCGGTGTCCGTCGATCTTAGATTCGATCAGGAAAATGAAAACAGCCGCAACAGCAACGAGCGGATACTGGAGCTGCATAAGGCGGGCAAGTCGAACATGGCTATCGCCAAAGAACTGGGTCTGGGACTTGGAGAAGTGAAATTAGTCATCGATCTGTTTGAGGGAGTGTAAGATACAGGCGGTCGGACGAAGGGTGGCAGTATATGGAACGGAAATATTATTTGCGCGGTCTTGGCATAGGCATTGCGGTGACGGCCATCATTATGGGGATAGCGTTATCGGGAGATCGAAAAATGACCGACGCGGAGATCATAGCCAGAGCCAAGGAATTGGGGATGGTGGAAAATACGGTCCTGTCGGAGGAAGAAGATCAAGACGCATCCGGCGTCGGTGCGGCTGATCCGGAAGCCGCCGGGGATACGGAGAGCGCCGGAAAACAGGATACTGCCGCAGGTCAGGATATCACCGAGGGGCAGGATATTACCGCGGGTCAGGACATCACCGCGGATCAGGAAGCCGCAGGGGATGCGGAGAAAGCTGAGAAGCCGGATGCCGCCGCAGATCAGGAAACTGCCGCACAGCAGGATACCGCCGGGGAGGACAGCGCCGATACCGCTTCCGCAGACGATGCTTCCGACGAGCTGACGGCTGACGGTCCCGCGCAGGAAACGCCGCAGGACGAGGCATTGCCCGAAGAAGAGGACGGGGCACAAGAGGATGAGCCCGGACAGAGCACGGAGCAGCAGTCCCAAGAGGACGGCGCCGATGCCGGTGTGGTTTCTTCTGAACAGAAGACGATCACCATAAACAGCGGCGACGGTTCCTACACGGTGGCCAAGAAACTTCAGGATGCGGGCGTGGTCATATCCGCGGAAACATTTGACGATTACCTGTGCGAACACGGGTATGACAAAAAACTCAGGACGGGAACTTTTTCCATCCCGGCGGATGCGGGCGACGAGCAGATCGCGAGGATCGTGACCGGACGGGAATGACCTGAACGGAATAAACGAAAGCCGCGGCAGACAAAGCGGCCGGAAAATGACCGGGAAAGAGATACGGAAAATGATCAGGAAAGATAGAAAACCCCTTGCAAAAGGGGTTTTTTTATGGTATTGTAATCTAGTGTGTGTAAACATGCGCACACCGCAGTATATGCGGCCGCCCGGAGCGGTCCCGTATACACGAAACAAGTAATCACATATGTCGGCGCTGTGGATGATAACGGATGCGCGTGCGGCTGCCGGTGCTCCCTGACGCCGGAGTGGCAGTAAGCAGGACATATGGAAGAACAACCAAACGGAGGTAGAACAATGAGCGTTATTTCAATGAAACAGTTGTTGGAGGCAGGTGTCCATTTCGGACATCAGACAAGAAGATGGAATCCGAAGATGGCTCCTTACATCTTCACGGAGAGAAACGGTATCCACATCATCGATCTGCAGAAGTCCGTAGGCAAAGTAGACGAGGCTTACAAAGCGGTCTTCGATGTGGCTTCACAGGGCGGGACCATTCTGTTCGTAGGCACGAAGAAGCAGGCGCAGGATGCAGTCAAGACCGAGGCGGAGCGCTGCGGTATGTACTATGTCAATGAGAGATGGCTGGGCGGTATGCTCACCAACTTTAAGACCATCCAGTCCAGAATCGAGCGTCTGAAAGCGATCGAAGTTATGTCGGAGGACGGAACTTTTGACGTGCTCCCCAAGAAAGAGGTCATTAAGATCAAAAAAGAGTGGGAGAAATTGGAGAAGAATCTGGGCGGAATCAAGAGTATGACAAGGATCCCCGATTGTATCTTTGTCGTAGATCCCAAGAAGGAGAGGATCTGTGTTCAGGAAGCCCATGCGCTCGGCATTACGCTGATCGGTATCGGCGATACGAACTGCGATCCCGAAGAACTGGATTATATCATCCCCGGCAACGACGATGCGATCCGGGCCGTGAAACTGATCGTTTCCAAGATGGCGGACGCCGTTATCGAGGCAAATCAGGGCGCCGAAGCATATGTTGAAGAGCAGGCCGATACCGGCAGCGCGGAGGATATGGAAGAGATCGCGGCAGCAGACGAGGAAGACGCCGAAGCCTGACTGTCGGACAGAGCAATGACGGACTGAGCAAAGAGAGATAGGATTCAGGAGGAAATATAGATGGCTATAACAGCGACAATGGTAAAAGAATTGAGAGAAATGACCGGTGCGGGCATGATGGATTGTAAGAAGGCGCTGAGCGAAACAGACGGCGACATGGACGCAGCGGTAGAATATTTGAGAAAGAACGGTCAGGCTAAGGCGGAGAAGAAAGCCGGCAGGATCGCCGCAGAAGGTCTTTGCCGCGTGGCAGTCAAGGACGACAAGACCGCAGCGGTAGTCGAGGTAAATTCCGAAACGGATTTCGTTGCCAAGAATGAAGATTTTCAGAAATATGTGGAAGCGGTTGCCAAGCAGGCGGTCGAGTCCGATGCAGCCGATATGGACGCTTTCCTTGCGGAAAAGTGGCATCTTGACGATTCCAAGACCGTCAAGGACGTGTTGGTCGACAAGATCGCGGTTATCGGCGAGAACCTGTCGATCAGAAGATTCGAGAAGGTTTCTGCGGAGAATGGATGCGTGGTTACTTATGTACACGGCGGCGGCAGGATCGGCGTTATCGTCGAGGCGGCTACGGACGTAGTGAACGATGCGGTCAAGGAAGCGCTTGTCAACATCGCTATGCAGGTAGCGGCTCTGTACCCCAAGTATGTGTCCACCGATGAGGTGTCCGAGGAATATAAGGCGCACGAGAAAGAGATCATCACGGAGCAGATCAAGAACGATCCCAAGATGGCAGGCAAGCCTGAAAAGGTAATAGAGGGCGCAGTCAACGGCCGTCTTAACAAAGAACTGAAAGAAGTATGCCTGTTGGAGCAGGTTTATGTAAAAGCGGAAGACGGCAAACAGAGCGTTGCCAAATACCTTGAACAGGTGGCGAAAGAGAACGGCGCGAACCTTTCCGTCAAGAGATTTGTCCGCTATGAAACAGGCGAGGGCCTTGAAAAGAAAGAGGAGAACTTCGCAGAGGAAGTTGCAAAGCAGATGGCAGGCAACTAAGACCGGGCTTTGCACATTTAAAAAGTGATAGGCAGATAATGATAAAGATGCTATAATCAGATCAGATATTGATGGGTTATAGCATCTTTTGTGTAAAGGCAGGATAAGGGCAAAGTAAAGTCAAGCCAAGGCAAAGTAAGGTAAAGTAAGATAAAGCAAGGTAAAGTAAGGTAAAGTAAGATAAAGTAAGGTAAAGTAAGATAAAGTAAGGTAAAGTAAGGTAAAGTCAAGGCAGCGTCAGGATAAGGGAAAACGGAAACAGCCGCGGACATCCGGCGCTGCACTGTCGAAGGATAGAAAAGAGTATGTTGTGGAAGAAGATCAAAGGGATATGCGGCGGCATTTTTTGCGCCGCCTTATTACTGTGTACGGCGGCGTGCGGGACAGCTGCGGATCCCGGAACGGGATCAGGCACGGAACCGGGAGAGCAGACAGGGCAGTCCGCGCAGGCGGACCAAGGAGAACAGGCAGAACAGGCCAAACAGGCGGAGCAGGGAGAGCAGACAGAGCGGCCCGTGCAGGCGGAACCGGGAGAACAGACAGAACAGCCCGCGCAGGCGGAGCAGGGAGAACAGGCCAAACTGGGCACACCTGTCCGCGTTCCGCTGGAGTATGCCGGGCAGTACACGATAGACCGCTATGAGGAAGGGTATGTCCTTATCACGATAGCGGATAGAGATCGTTTTCTGGTAGTGCCGGAAGGCAGGACGGCGCCCGTGGACATGGACGGGGATATCGTGATCCTTCAACAGCCGCTCACGGACATTTATCTGGCGGCGTCCGCCGTTATGGATATGTTCCGGTGCATCGGCGGGCTTGATGCCATACGGCTGTCCGGAACGGATGCGGACGGATGGAGCATGGACGAAGTTTCGGCGGCGATGAAGGCGGGGGACATCCTCTATGCGGGCAAGTACAATGCGCCTGATTACGAGCTGATCCTGTCCGAAGGATGTGATCTGGCGATCGAGAATCTGATGATCGACCACAGCCCTGAGGTAAAAGAAGAACTGGAGTCGCTCGGAATCCCTGTCCTGATGGATTATTCCAGTTACGAGCAGCATCCGCTTGGACGCGCGGAGTGGGTGAAGCTGTACGGGATACTTCTCGGCAGAGAGGACGAAGCGCAGGATGTTTTCGACGAGCAGGTCCGTCTGCTCAGGGCGATCGAGGAAGAAAACGCGGCGGAAGAACAGAAGAAAGAACAGGCAGACAGCCGGACGCAAGGGCAGCCGGACGGTCAGGCGGAGGGCCGGACCGCAGCCTTCTTTTTTATCACGAGCAACGGCGCCGTAAACGTGCGCAAGTCTTCCGATTATGTGCCAAAGATGATAGAACTGGCGGGCGGGCGTTATATTTTTGAGGAACTGGGGGAAGACGACAGCCACTCTTCCTCGCTTACCATGCAGATCGAGGAGTTCTATGCGGCGGCGAAAGACGCGGATTATCTTATCTACAACAGCACGATAGACGGAGAGATCCGGACGGTGGACGAGTTGACGGACAAATGCAGCCTTCTGGAAGATTTTAAGGCGGTTCAGGACGGAAACGTCTACTGTACGACCAAAAATCTGTATCAGGAATCGATGTCTGTCGGCGTTATGATCGACGATCTTCACAAGATGCTGACCGGCGGCGGGCAGATGCAGTATCTGTACCGTCTGGACAGGTAGCGTATAATAGGTGTTATGAGAAAACAGCGACAGGAAAACAATAAAATAACAAGTGATATTATTGGATTCACGCTTCTGGCGGCAGCGGTCATCATCCTGCTTGTCTGCAATCTGGGGATCGGGAGCGTGAGAACGCCGATCCGGGATATCTTAGGCAGTATGGGCCGCGGCGGCGCATATGCCGGGGCGCAGGCATCCGATACCGTCCGGACCATCCTGTGGCGTATCCGTATGCCGCGCGCGATGGCGGCGCTCATTCTGGGCGGCGCTCTGGGTCTTGCGGGATATCTGCTCCAGACTTTTTTTCACAACCCGATCGCGGGGCCTTTTGTGCTGGGGATCTCCTCCGGGGCCAAGCTGACCGTTGCTCTGGTGATGGTCTTTCTGCTCGGCAGCGGTATCCGCGTCAGTTCATGGGGAATGATCGCGGCGGCGTCTGCGGGCGCTTTTCTGGCAATGGGATTCGTGCTTGTCATGTCGAGGCGGGTCAGTGGAATGGCGATGCTTATCGTGAGCGGCGTCATGATCGGCTACATCTGTTCCGCGGTCACGGATCTGGTGGTCACGTTTGCGCAGGACGCGGACATCGTCAACCTGCACGACTGGTCGAAAGGGAGTTTTTCGGGGATCACATGGGAGAACGTGGCGGTCATGGCGGCGGTCGTGGCTGTTTCGTCGGCTGCGGTCCTGCTTCTGGCGAAGCCGATCGGCGCCTATCAGACCGGGGAGAGTTATGCGGTGAGCGTGGGCGTGGATCTGCGCCGTCTGCGTATGGCTCTGGTCCTGTTGTCCAGTATGCTTGCCGCCTGTATCACGGCGTTCGCGGGGCCGGTTTCTTTTGTGGGGATCGCCGTGCCGCATCTGGTCAAGAAGATCTTTCGGACATCGAAACCGCTTGTCATGATACCGGGGTGTTTCCTCGGCGGTTCGGTCTTCTGCCTGTTCTGCGATCTTCTGGCGAGGACGCTTTTTGCCCCCACGGAGCTGAGCATCAGCACGGTGACGGCCGTATTCGGCGCGCCGGTGGTGCTGGCGGTCATAAGAAACCGTAAGAGAGAGAGAGGTTGAGCGATGGAGCCCTGTTTTTTTCAGACCCGGCAGCTTGCGGCCGGTTATCACAACGAACCGGTTCTCAGGGATATTACGGTCGATGTGGACCGCGGAGAGATCCTGACGCTTATCGGGCCCAACGGAGCCGGAAAATCTACGCTCCTGAAAAGCATAGCGGGACAGCTGCCCCTGATATCCGGCAGCGTCTGGCTGGATGGCAGAAAAACGTCCGATATGAGCAGACAGGAGCTGTCCAGACGCATGGCGGTGGTGTTTACGGACAAGACATACACGGAACTGATGACCTGCGGGGATGTGGCGGCGGGCGGCAGATACCCGTATACGGGGCGGTTCGGCGTCCTGTCAAAGCAGGACTGGGAAATCGTGCGCGGCGCGATGGAGAAGACGCGCGCGGCGGATCTTTGGGACAGGGATTTCAACCGGATCAGCGACGGGCAGCGGCAGAGAGTGCTGCTTGCCAGAGCGCTGTGCCAGCAGCCGGAGATCCTGCTCTTGGATGAGCCGGTGTCCTATCTGGATATACGGTATAAACTGGAATTTCTCTCGACGCTTCAGCGTCTTGTCAAGGAAACGCGGATGTCCGTGATCATGTCGCTCCATGAACTGGATATGGCGCAGCGGATATCCGACAAGGTGCTGTGCATCGGAAACGGCGGCATGGAGCGGTTCGGTCCTCCAGAAGAGATCTTTCGGGACGGATATATCGGCAGGCTGTTCGGAGTGGAGTCGGGCAGTTATGACGAGGGAAACGGCACGACGGAACTGGAAGCGGCGCAAGGAGCGCCGCAGGTGTTCGTTCTGGCTGGCGGCGGCAGCGGAAGAGATACTTACCGCAGGCTCCAGAGAAATGGGACCGCGTTTGCAACGGGGATCCTGTACACCCACGATCTGGACTATCCTCCGGCCAAGGCGCTGGCCTGTGAGGTCGTGTCGCTGCCCGGCGGGGAATCCATGGGCGAAGCGCAGCTGAAAGCGGCCAAAAAACTGGTGGATGCATGCGGGGAGGTGATCGTGTGCCGGGAAACATTCGGGCCGTGGGAACAGATGAACAGGGAACTGTGGGAATATATTCTGAAAAGCGGTAAGAGGATAAGCGGCGGGAAAAAATAACAGGATAAATTTTCTTGCGCTTTTTTTCACAAAATTTCTTTTCGTTATCCGTCAGATGTGATATAGTATAAGAGAATATGGAATAAGGAGCAGATGTAAATGCCACAGACAGATGCCGGACAGGTCAGAAGTCCGGCGAGAGTTCAGCGTATTCGGCGGCTGAAAAGGCTGATAATCATGGTTCCGCTTTCCACGATCCTGATTCTTATGATCTTATGTATTTTTCTGGGGATCAGGCTGCACATGGTGAAGAAAGAGCTGCGGGAAGCGCAGGCTGTAATAGACAGGGTATCCGTTATGAATCAGACGGATGCCGGGGCGGACGGCATACGATCCGGCGAAGAGGCATCAGGCGGCGGGGACGCGCTGTACACTGTTTCCGAGGTGGATACGTTTACGGGAAAAGCGGAAACAGCAGAAGATACGGTCAAGGATGAAGACGGCATCCGCAAGGTCTATCTGACGTTCGACGACGGACCGAGCAGCAATACCGGGCGGATCCTTGATATACTTGCCGATTACGATGTAAAAGCGACTTTCTTTGTCGTCGGGAAAGAAAAAGAAGAATATCGGCCGTTATATAAAAGGATCGTCGATGAAGGACACACGCTGGCGATGCACTCTTACAGCCATAAGTATGATGAGATCTATCAGTCGCTGGAGAGCTACAGCGCCGATCTGCGCAAGCTGCAGGAGTTTTTGTATGACGTTACGGGGGTCTGGTGCAGATACTGCAGATTTCCCGGCGGCAGCAGCAATACGGTGAGCCGTGTGGACATGCATGAACTGATAGCCTATCTGGACGATCAGGACATGTCATATTTTGACTGGAACATTTCTTCCGGCGACGCCGCCAGCACTTATATCAGTTCGGCGGACATTTTGAGAAACTGTACCGTAAATCTGGAAAAGTATGACGAAGCGATCATATTGATGCATGACGCTTCCGACAAAAATTCAACGGTCGAGGCGCTGCCGAAGCTGATCGAAACGATCCAGTCGATGGAAGATACAAAGATCGTTCCTATCACAGACGATACGGAACCGATTCACCATATAAGTAACGACTAAAGAATGGAGGATGTGAGGATGGGCTTTTTTTCGGATTTGAAGGAAGACTTGTCACAGGCTGTCAATGAGTTGATGCCGGAGGAAATACCGGGCGATACGCCGGACGGAGTTCCGAAGGAGATGCCGGGCGAAATGCCGGACAAAGTTCCGGAAGAGGCACCGGGCGATATGCTGGACAAAGTTCCGGAGTTGATGCCGGAGGATATGCTGGACGGAGTTCCGGGGGAGATGCCGGGTGATATGCCGGATTGGCCGGAAGAGCCGTTGGAGGAAGCGGTGATCTCTCCCGATGATGCGGCGGGATCAACAGAAGATACAGCGTGGATGGCCGGATCGGCTGAGGCGCCGGAGGGCATTGACGGGATACCGGAGATCGAAGGTGCGGAAGATACAGCGTGGATGAACGGGGATGATGAAACCGTAAATGTACAAGAGCCGGAGCAGACAGACGCAGCGGCGGAGGAAGAGGAAAATATTACGATATCTGTACCGAGTGGAGAGGATGAGAAGAAAATGGACACACAAACACAAACCAGCATCAATCATGACCGTGTAGCAGTTGACGAAACCGCCGTTGTTACGGAGGGAATGACAATAACGGGTGATATTATATCTGAGGGTTCCATGGAACTGATCGGCACCGTCAACGGCAATCTGGATATTCTTGGAAAATTAAATATCACGGGTACGATCCAAGGCGATTCCAAAGCGGCGGAGATCTTCGCGGAGGGAGCGCGCATCACCGGTGAGGTAAACAGCCAAGGCAGCGTTAAGATCGGACAAAGTTCCGTGGTGATCGGCAATATCGCGGCATCCAGCGCGGTGATCGCAGGAGCCGTGAAGGGCGATATCGACGTGCACGGGCCTGTGATCTTAGACACCACGGCGATCGTTATGGGCAACATCAAATCGAAGTCCGTACAGATCAACAACGGCGCGGTGATCGAAGGTTTGTGCTCACAGTGCTATGCGGACGTGAACCCGACATCGTTCTTTGAAGAATTTAAGAAAAAGAAATAAGACTGTGATCAGAACACACGGAGCGGGAGAATAAGGAAATGCGGCGTATACTGTTGAAACTAAGTGGAGAAGCTCTGGCGGGCGATAAGAAGACCGGATTTGACGAGGAAACGGTGCGCGGTGTGGCCGTGCAGGTCAAGGAACTCGTGGATGATGGGATTCAGGTAGGGATCGTGATCGGCGGCGGCAATTTCTGGCGCGGACGTTCCAGTGAGAATATTGACCGGACGAAGGCGGATCAGATCGGGATGCTCGCAACGATCATGAACTGCATTTATGTGTCGGAGATCTTCCGTTCTGCGGGTATGATGACCAGTATATTGACGCCCTTTGAATGTGGTTCGTTTACCAAGCTTTTTTCCAAAGACCGGGCAAATAAGTATTTTGCGAGAAATATGGTGGTCTTTTTTGCAGGCGGAACCGGACATCCCTATTTTTCAACCGATACGGGGGTAGTGCTCCGCGCGGTCGAGGTCGATGCCGACGTGATCCTGCTTGCGAAAGCGGTGGACGGCGTTTACGACGGCGACCCGCGCACCAATCCGGATGCAAAGAAATACGATGAAGTTTCCATCAACGAGGTGATCGAAAAGAATCTCCAGGTGGTCGATATGACGGCCTCGATCTTGGCGCGTGACAATAAGATGCCGATGTGGGTGTTCGGATTAAGCGAAGAGAACAGCATCGTTAATACCGTGAAGGGAAAATTCAATGGGACAAAAGTGACCGTATAAGAACTGGGAGGAGAAGTATGGATGCAAGAATAAAACCTTATGAGGATAAAATGCAGAAGACATATGAGTATTTGGAGACCGATCTGGGTTCCATCCGCGCAGGACGTGCCAATCCGCATGTTCTCGACAAGATCAAGGTGGACTACTACGGTACGCCCACACCGATCCAGCAGGTGGGCAATATCACTGTCCCGGAGCCCAGAATGATCCAGATCGCGCCGTGGGAGAAGAGCCTGATCAAAGAGATCGAGAGAGCGATCATGGCGTCCGACGTAGGCATCACCCCGTCCAACGACGGTTCGCTGATCCGTCTGGTATTTCCGGAACTGACGGAAGAGCGCCGTAAGGAACTGGTGAAGGATGTTAAAAAGCGCGGAGAGGACAGCAAAGTGGCGGTCCGCAACGTAAGGCGCGACGGCAACGACGCCATGAAGAAACTGGCGAAAGAGGATGTGTCGGAGGACGAGATCAAGGAACTGGGAGATCAGCTGCAGAAGCTGACCGATAAGTATATCAAGGACATTGATAAGCTTGTGGAGGAGAAATCCAAGGAAATTCTCACCGTGTAATACAGCCGGTAATACACGGGTTTAAGACAAACAAGGTACAGGGGATTGCGGAATAGTATTTTGAATAGTATTCTGGGTCCCTTTTCCTAATCTTAGGGCGAAAAAGCATACGGAGGAAGAGATGGAAGAAGGAATGAAGATCCCGAATCATGTGGCGATCATTCTGGACGGCAACGGCAGATGGGCCAAGAGCAAGGGGATGCCGCGCAATTACGGGCATGTTCAGGGAGCCAAGACGGTAGAGGTGATCTGTGAGGAAGCGTACCGCATGGGGATACAGTATCTGACCGTGTATGCTTTCAGCACGGAGAACTGGAACAGGCCGAGCGACGAGGTGGAAGCCCTGATGGGGCTCCTGCGCAATTATATGAAGACCTGCCTTAAGACGGCAGCAAAAAATAACATGTGTGTCAGAATTATCGGTGACAAGACCGGACTGGATGCGGATATCAGAAACCGCATGGAGGAGTTGGAAAAGGCTACCCGGAACAATACCGGGCTGCATTTCCAGATAGCCATTAACTACGGCGGACGGGACGAGATCGTACGCGCCATACGCAGGCTGTCGGCCAGTGTGGCGGAAGGCGCCATAAAGGCGGAGGAGATTACGGAGGACATGGTCAGCGCGGCGCTGGACACGCACGATCTGCCGGAACCGGACCTGCTGATCCGCACCTGTAATGAGCAGCGCATCTCCAATTTCCTGTTGTGGCAGCTGGCCTATACGGAGTTTTATTTTACGCCTGTGGCGTGGCCGGATTTTTCCAAAGAAGAATTAGAAAAAGCGGTGGAGGCATATAATAAAAGAGATAGACGGTACGGTCTGGTGAAAGACGAATAATGCAGGGTTGAGGAAGGCACTTTGAGATAAATGGAGGAGAAAAATGTTTTGGACGAGGCTTGGAAGCGGTATCCTTTTGGTGGCGGCCGCTATTGTACTGATCACAGCGGGAGGCCCTGTGCTTGCCGCGGCGTTATGCCTGATTTCCGTTATTGCCTACCGTGAACTGGGGAAGGCGCTTGGCTTTATCACAGACGATAAGAAAAAGAGAGCGTTGGAATACACGGGGACAGCGCTTACGGCGCTTTATTATATCTGGGTCTTTTTTTCCGTATCCTTACAGTCCGCTCCGGTATCATCGGTACCTGCGGCGCATCTTTATATGAACATTTCGATATACAGGGCGCTGGCATTTGGCATGGTGGCGGCGTTTATCGTCTATCTGTTCGCATATGTGCTGCTTTTTCCCGCATATCATGGGCGGGAAGTGACGGCGGCCTGCTTTTCTTTTCTGTATGCGCCGGTGATGCTGTCTTTTCTCTATCTGATCCGGGACGGATTCCTGATGGGAAAATATCTGGTGTGGTTTGTCTTCCTCTGCTCATGGGGGAGCGATACCTGCGCATATGCGGTGGGCGTATTGATCGGGAAACATAAGATGACGCCTAAGTTAAGCCCCAAGAAATCGATCGAAGGGGCCGTGGGAGGCGTTGTGGGAGCGGCGCTTCTGTCTGCGCTGTATGCCTGTCTGATGGAACGGTATTTTTCCATGCCTTCCTACACGGAGTCGTACAGCCTGAGTATCGGCGCGGCAGCGGCGCTCGGCGCAGCGGGAGCGCTGGTGTCCATGGTGGGAGATCTGGCGGCTTCGGCCTTTAAGAGGGATTACGGCATCAAGGATTACGGAAAACTGATTCCCGGACACGGGGGCATTATGGACCGCTTTGACAGTATGATCGTCACGGCGCCCCTTATTTTTATCGGGCTGTCCTTTATCATGGCGGGGTAGGACGGCCTGCGGCGGTTTTCTATAGACGGCAGCATACGGCGGAAAAAGGCGGAAGAAGTAACGGCAGGAGAAAACATAATGGGCGTTATTAAAAAAATCTCAATACTGGGCTCGACGGGTTCCATCGGCACCCAGACGCTCGATATCGTCAGAAAAGAAGCGGATCTTCAAGTGACGGCCCTGGCGGCGGGAACCAATGTGGATCTGATGGAACGGCAGGTGCGGGAGTTTCGCCCGTCGCTTGCCGCCATGTGGACCGAGGAGGCGGCGAAGGACCTCAAAGAAAGGCTTCGGGATGTGCCGGTGAAGATCCTCTGCGGCATGGACGGACTGTTGGAAACGGCGGTCTGCGAAGAATCTCAGGTGCTGGTGACGGCAATCGTCGGCATGATCGGTATCAGACCGACCATAGCGGCGATCGAGAAGGGCAAAACGATCGCGCTTGCCAACAAGGAAACGCTGGTAACGGCGGGACACATCATCATGCCCCTTGCGGCAAAGAAAGGCGTTCCGATACTGCCTGTGGACAGCGAGCACAGCGCGATATTCCAGTCGATGCACGGGGAGAACAGAGATCGGGTCGAGCGGATCTATCTGACCGCTTCGGGCGGTCCGTTCCGGGGCAGAAAGAGGGACCAGCTGGCTTCCATAACGGTCGAGGATGCGCTGAATCATCCGAACTGGTCCATGGGGAAAAAAGTTACGATCGATTCTTCCACGCTCGTGAACAAGGGGCTGGAAGTGATGGAGGCCAAATGGCTGTTCGGCGTGGATCTGGACCGGATACAGGTGGTCGTGCACCCGCAGAGCATCATCCACTCGGCGGTAGGGTATGCGGACGGCGGGATCATGGCGCAGCTTGGTATGCCGGACATGAAGCTCCCGATCCAGTATGCGCTTTTCTATCCGGACAGGAGGCCGATGGATACGGAGCGCGTCGATTTCTTCAAACTGGGGCAGCTCACGTTCGAAGAGCCGGATACCGACACTTTCCGGGGACTTGCGCTCGCCTATCAGGCGGCGCGGCGCGGCGGGACCCTGCCGACGGTCTTCAACGCGGCCAACGAGATGGCGGTAGCCCTGTTTCTGCAGCATAAGATCACGTTCCTGCAGATCCCGGAGCTGATCGAGAGTTCCATGGAGAATCATTCGGTGACAGACGATCCTGCGGTGGAGAAGATCTTGGAAACGGAAACGGAAACGTATGAATATATAAAAAAGAAATTTGGAGAGTAAGACATTGATCAGAACGATTGTATTGTTTCTTATTATTTTTGGCGTGGTCGTCATTTCTCATGAGTTCGGGCATTTTTTGATCGGAAGGCGCAACGGCATCCGCGTGGTCGAATTTGCGGTCGGCATGGGGCCGACCCTGTTTTCCTTCAAAAAGGGCGGCGTAAAATATTCCCTGAAGCTGCTTCCCATCGGCGGCGCGTGCATGTTTGACGGTGAGGACGGCGTCGCGGCGGGCGATGTTTCCGGCGCGGAAGACAGCTCTGTGTCCGAAAACGGTTCTGTATCTGAGGAAGGCGCCGGGGTCCGAGGAGAAGGACTCGCCTTCACGGAAGCGGGCGTCTGGAAACGCATAGCGACGGTGTTTGCCGGACCGTTCTTTAACTTCCTCCTTGCGTTTGTGGTGGCTCTGGTCCTTACGGCATTTGCAGGTGCGGATCTGCCTGTGGTAGGGCAGCTTTCCGAGGACTCGGCGGCGCAGGAAGCCGGTCTGATGCCCGGCGACGTCATTACGCAGATCAATCATGAGAAGATCCATTTTTACAGGGAGATCATGGTGATCTCCGCCATGAATCAGGGAGAAACGCTGGATATCCATTACACCCGTGACGGACAGAAGGGCGTGGCGCGCGTAACGCCGCGGTACGATAATAATGACGGGCGTTATTATATCGGGATCATGGGAGGCGGAGAGTATCTGGACTGTAATCCGCTTCAGGTCTTTCAATACGGTCTGTACGAGGTGGAGTATTATGCGAAGACGACCTATAAGAGTCTGGGGATGATGATCCGCGGAAAGGTCAGCAAGGACGATGTGTCGGGGCCTGTGGGCATCGCGCAGTTCGTGGGTGAGAGTTACGATCAGGCGGAAAAAAATTACGGAACCTCTTCCGCCGTGCTGACGATGCTTGAGATCGTGGTCCTTCTCTCCGTCAATCTCGGCATCCTGAACCTGCTTCCGCTGCCTGCTCTGGACGGCGGACGGCTCTTTTTCATGTTCGTGGAAGTCGTGCGCGGCAAGCCGATCTCTCCGGAGAAAGAGGGAATGGTCCATTTCGCAGGGCTTGTCGTATTTATGGTGCTCATGGTGTTTATCATGTATAACGACATAATGAAGATCGTGAATTGATCTGATAGGCAGGCACAGCCGGTCTTATCGGGCAGGCCGTTTATAAAAACGTTGCATTTTTGATCGACACACGGTATACTGGTCTTGTCGGGGTTCGTTCAGAACCCCACGGTATACGGTTCCGGCGGGTTTCCCGCAATGTTCCGGTGAAAGATTTTTGGTATTTGGTGATTCCTTTGCAGGAAAAGGAAAGAGGAAGTACATGCATTATCTTACAGGCGTATATTGGGAGCGCGGCGCGGCGGCGGACATCAATCAGGATTCGCTCGTCCTGCTCCAGGTGCTGACGGCAAAAGGCCGGGCGCTCATGGCGGCAGTCTGCGACGGCATGGGCGGTCTTGAACAGGGAGAACTGGCGAGCGGCTATGTGACGGAGCGGCTTCAGGAATGGTTCTATGAAACTCTGTTGAGAGCGGTACAAAAAAAGAAACCCTATTGGGTCATCCGCCGATCGATGGACCGGCTGGTATACCATGTTCAGGAAGAGTTTGCGCGCTATGCCGAAAAACAGGGAGGTATCCGGCTCGGCACCACCATGACGGTGCTGGTCCTGTGGAAAAAGACGTATCTGCTGTGGCATCTGGGCGATACCAGAGCGTACATGATCAGGGACGGAAACCGGCGGCGCGGGAAGGAACTGACACAGCTTACCTGCGATCATGTCCACGGGGCGAACCGGCTGACGAAATGCGTAGGCAGCTTCGCCTATGAAAGACCGGATTTCAGGATGGGGACGCTGCGCGCCGGTCAGGGGATCCTGCTGTGCAGCGACGGGTTCCGGCACTATGTAAGCGGCGGGGAACTGGCGGAGGCGCTGGCGCCGGGAACGATCGCGGAGGAGGGACAGATCGCGCGGAGGCTGCGGGAAATCGGCAGCGCATGTATGAGAAGGGGAGAAAAGGACAATTTGTCGGCAGTATATATCAAGGCTGGGAGGATGCAATGACGAGAGGACATTATGTCGGAAAATATGAGATCATAAGGAAACTGGGGCAGGGCGGGGAAGGAAGCGTATTTCTGGCAAAGGACAGGGATCTGAAGCGGTTTGCCGCCGTCAAAAGAGTGGGCGGTCCGCCGCAGAGTGCGGACCGGGAAACGGATATGCGGATCGTGAAGGAGGCGGACTTCCTGCAGCAGCTTAAGCATCCCATGCTGCCGGTCGTCTACGATCTGCTGTGGGAGGATGCATGGTATCTGGTCATGGAGTATGTGGAAGGCGTTACGCTTCGGGAATACACGGACAGGAACGGCCCGTTCCCGGAAAAGACGGTCTGTCTGTGGGCCGGTCAGCTGTTGGATATCCTCGCCTATCTGCACACAAGAAAACCACCTGTTATTTATAGGGATCTGAAGCCGGACAATATCATGGTGTGTCCGGACGGGAACTTAAAACTGGTGGATTTCGGCGCGGCGTACAGGAGCTGTTTCGGAGATGGGATCGAGAGAGGGATGGCCGCGACGGCCGGGTATGCCGCCCCGGAGCAGATGCGGCGGACGGGAGCCTGTGCGGATGAGAGAAGCGATATTTATGCGTTCGGCAGGATCCTGTATTATGCCGTCACCGGCAGCGATCCCGCCAAGCCGCCATACGCCGCGAGGCCCATATATGAATATCAGCCGTTATTGTCTAAGCGCCTGGGAAAACTTATCCAGAAGTGCACGGCGGACGATCCCCGGAAACGCTATCAGACCGCGCCGGAAATCAGGCGGGATCTTGCGGGATGCGGGCGGGGACGGGGCCGTTTCGGCAGACGCGGATTTGTCAGGGCCGCGGAAAAAAAGATCTGGCTGACGGAAAAACCGGACAATTCCGGTAGTGTACTTTTGCGGACAAAAAATGTATAATAGGACATGAGGCACCGGCGGACGGTCCGGCCGGATGAAATAAGACGAAGGAGAACATTATGCATCGTGAATATACAAAAACAGTAGCGGTCGGCGGCAGGGTCATAGGCGGCGGCAATCCGATCCTGATCCAGTCCATGACCAATACGAGGACGGAAGACGTGGAGGCGACGACCGCGCAGATCCTGCGGCTGGAGAAGGCCGGATGCGAGATCATCCGCTGCACCGTGCCGACTATGGAGGCGGCCGGGGCGATCGGACGGATCAAATCCCGGATCCATATCCCGATCGTCGCAGATATCCATTTCGACTACAGGCTGGCGGTCGCCGCGATCGAGAACGGCGCGGATAAGATCCGTATCAATCCGGGCAACATCGGCAGCCGGGATAAAGTGGCTGAGGTCGTGAAGGCGGCCAAGGAGCGCAGCGTGCCGATCCGCGTGGGGGTAAACGGCGGCTCTCTGGAGCGGGAACTGGTGGAAAAATATCATGGCGTGACCGCCGAGGGGATCGTGGAGAGCGCGCTTGCCAAGGCGGGGATCATAGAAGATCTGGGGTATGACGATCTGGTGATCAGCATCAAGTCGTCCGACGTCCTGATGTGCGTCCGCGCGCATGAGATCATAGCGGACAAAACAGATCATCCGCTTCATGTCGGCATCACGGAGGCCGGAACGCTTATGAGCGGCAGCATCAAATCGGCGATCGGACTTGGCCTGATCCTGAATCAGGGGATAGGCGATACGATCCGCGTGTCACTGACGGGCGATCCGGCAGAGGAGGTCCGGGCCGCCAGACTGATCCTGCGCACCCTGGGGCTGCGCAAAGGCGGCATAGAAGTGGTGTCCTGCCCTACCTGCGGCCGCACGCGCATCGATCTGATCGGTCTGGCCAATCAGGTGGAGGAGATGGCGGCGGACATTCCGCTGGATATCAAAGTCGCCGTGATGGGATGCGCCGTCAACGGGCCCGGCGAGGCGAAGGAGGCCGATATCGGCATTGCCGGAGGGATCGGCGAGGGGCTGCTGATCAAGAAGGGCGAGATCATAAAGAAAGTCCCGGAGGAGAAGCTGCTTGATACGCTGCGCGAGGAACTGCTGAACTGGAACAAGGAATAGCTGCGTAAAGCGCTGCCGAACCGGAACAAGGAATAACTGCGCAAAGCGCTGCCAAACCGGAACGGCAAATAAGATTACATATGTTATATAAAGAGAGGCTGCCATGGGCAAACTATTTTTTGACGTTTTTCCCACTTTAAAACTGGATACCGGATTAAAAGATCTGTTCGAGCAGGTGACTGTGGATAAAGTTTCCTCCACGAAGAGAAAGGATTTTCTGCGCGTCTATATTTCCTCGGACCGTCTGATCCAGAAAGAGGACGTGTTTAAGATAGAGGAAGCGATCAAGAAACAGTTTTTCCCGAATATCGCCATGATTATCAAGATCTACGAGAGATTTCATCTGTCGGCCCAATATACGCCCGAAAAGCTGACGGACGCCTATCGGGACAGCATCCTGCTGGAACTGCGCGCCTATTCTCCCGTAGAATATCATCTGTTCAAAAAGGCGGATCTGGAATTTTGCGAGGAGGGAACGCTCCTTTTGACTTTGGAGGACACGGTGGTCGGCAGGACCAAAGAGGAAGAACTGGTCCGCATTTTGGAGAAGATCTATCAGGAGCGCTGCGGCCTTCCGGTAGATATTCAGGTGGACTACAAGGAGTCCGAAGAGGGGAAACACAGAGAGGAGGACGAGAATAAGATCGCCCTTCATGTGGCGGCTGTTTCTGCCAGAGCAGGCCTCGGAGAGTCTTCCGCTGCCCGGATCCCCGGCCAGAGCGGGGAAACGCAGGCGAAGAAGGAGAAGGCCGAAAAGGAGAAGACGCAGAAGGGGAAAACCGAACAGGCGGACAGACACGCATCAAAGCGTCCTATCAGGAGATCGAACAATCCGGACGTGATATACGGCAGGGATTTCGACGAGGAGGCCATACCCATCAGCGACATCATCGGCGAAATGGGAGAAGTGGTCATACGCGGGCAGATCATCCAGATAGACAGGCGCGATATCAAGAACGAACGCGCCATATTAAGCTATGGCATTACGGATTTTACCGATACAATGACGGTCAAAATGTTTTTTCAGAGCGAACAGGCAGATGAAATAACAGACGATATGAAACTGGGCGCTTTTGTGAAGATCAAGGGCATGGCGTCGATGGACCGATTCGACCATGAGCTGGCCATCTCTTCTGTCGCGGGCGTCAAAAAGATCCCGGATTTTACCGTATCGCGCATGGACACGAGCGTGCAGAAGAGGGTCGAACTGCATTGCCATACCAAAATGAGCGATATGGACGGCGTTTCCGAGGTCAAAGATATCGTAAAGCGCGCTTATCAATGGGGCCATCCGGCCATTGCGATCACCGATCACGGCGTGGTCCAGTCTTTCCCGACCGCAAACCATGTGTGGGAAGATCTGTGGAAGGCCGAGAAAGAAAAGCGCAAAGAAGCCGGAGATCCGGATCCCGACAAACAGGATTTCTTCAAGGTGATCTATGGGGTGGAAGCCTACCTCGTGGACGATCTGCACGATATCGCCACAAATGATAAAGGGCAGGATTTCAGCCAGGATTTCGTGGTGTTTGATATCGAAACGACCGGATTTTCTCCGGTGGAAAACCGGATCATCGAGATCGGCGCGGTCAAAGTGTGCGGCCGCCAGATCACAGACCGTTTCTCGACATTCGTTGATCCCGGCGTGCCGATCCCGTTTACGATCGAGAAGCTGACGGGTATCAACGACTCCATGGTGATCGGTGCGGAGGGCATCGACAAGGTCCTTCCGCGTTTCCTCTCCTTCTGCGAGGGCTGTATGCTGGTGGCTCACAATGCGGAGTTCGACATGAGTTTTATCAAGGAAAACTGCGACCGTCAGGGGATCGGCCATGATTTTACCTATGTGGATACGGTGGGCATGGCGAGGGTCATGATGCCCTCCCAGTCCAAACATACGCTGGACGCGGTGGCAAAGGCGCTGGGCGTTTCGCTTTTGAACCATCACAGAGCGGTGGACGATGCGGAGGCGACCGCGGAGATCTTTATAAAACTGGTCGCGATGATGGAAAAGGACGGTATGACCACGCTTGCCCAGATCAATGAAAAGGGAAAGGCGAGCCCGGACATCATCAAGCGTCTGCCTACATATCACGGGATCATTCTGGCGAAAAACAATGTGGGGCGCATGAACCTGTACCGGCTCGTGTCCATGTCGCATCTGAATTTTTTTGCCCGCAGGCCTCGTATCCCCAAGAGCATCCTGAATCAGTACCGGGAGGGCCTTATTGTGGGAAGCGCCTGCGAAGCGGGAGAACTGTACCGCGCTATCGTGGAAGGCAAGTCCGAAACGGAGATCGCCAGACTGGTGCGCTTCTATGATTATCTGGAGATCCAGCCGCTCGGAAACAACGAGTACATGATCGATTCCGAGAAGATTCCGAACGTCACTTCCATGGAAGACATTATGGAAATGAACAAGAAGGTCGTGCGGCTAGGCGAACAGTTCCACAAGCCGGTCGTGGCGACCTGCGACGTGCATTTTTTGAATCCGGAGGATGAAATATACCGCCGGATCATCATGGCGGGACAGGGATTCCCGGATGCGGACCATCAGGCGCCGCTGTATCTGCGCACGACGGAAGAGATGCTTGCCGAGTTCGCGTATCTGGGGAGCGATAAGGCTCAGGAGGTAGTGGTCACCAACACGAATCTTATCGCCGACATGATCGATACCATGTCCCCGGTGCGCCCGGACAAGTGCCCGCCGGTCATAGAAGACAGCGACCGGCAGCTGACCGAGATCTGCTATAACAGGGCCCATGAATTGTACGGGGACCAGCTGCCTGACATCGTTCAGAACCGTCTGGAGAAAGAACTGCACTCCATTATCTCCAACGGTTTTGCGGTCATGTATATCATCGCCCAGAAACTGGTGTGGAAGTCGGTGGAGGACGGTTATCTGGTGGGCTCGCGGGGTTCCGTGGGAAGTTCTTTCGTGGCGTATCTGGCGGGGATCACGGAAGTAAACTCATTGAGCCCGCATTACCTGTGCCCCAAGTGCTATTATTACGATTTTGATTCTGAGGAAGTGAAAGCCTACGGGGGCGGCGCAGGCTGCGATATGCCGGACAAGGTCTGCCCGGTATGCGGGACGCCGCTCAGAAAAGAAGGATTTGACATTCCGTTTGAAACGTTCCTAGGCTTCAAGGGGGACAAGGAGCCGGATATCGACTTGAACTTTTCCGGAGAATATCAGAGTAAAGCGCATAAATACACGGAAGTTATTTTCGGCAGCGGGCAGACTTACCGCGCGGGTACGATCGCCACGCTGGCGGATAAGACGGCCTTTGGCTATGTGAAAAACTATTATGAAGAGCGCGGCAAGCACAAGAGGGCCTGCGAGATCAATCGTATCGTGACGGGATGCACCGGCATCCGCAGAAGTACGGGACAGCATCCCGGCGGCATCGTCGTTCTGCCGGTGGGGGAAGACATCAATTCGTTTACGCCGGTACAGCATCCGGCCAATGATGTGAACACGGATATCATTACCACCCATTTTGACTACCACTCCATCGATCACAACCTGTTGAAGCTGGATATACTGGGGCATGATGATCCGACCATGATCCGTATGCTTCAGGATCTGACAGGGATCGATCCGGTCAAGATCCCGCTGGACGATCCGGGGGTCATGTCGCTTTTTGCCTCCACGGAGGCGCTTGGCATCACGCCCGAACAGATCGGAGGGTGCAGACTGGGCTGTCTGGGGATACCGGAGTTCGGAACGGATTTCGTTATCCAGATGGTGATCGACGCAAAGCCCAAATGCTTCACCGACTTGGTCCGCATATCGGGATTGTCCCACGGCACGGACGTGTGGCTGGGAAACGCCCAGACCCTGATCGAGGAAGGAAAAGCAACCATATCCACGGCGATCTGCTGCCGTGACGATATCATGATCTATCTGATGAAGATGGGCGTGGAACCTTCGCTTTCCTTTACCATCATGGAAAGCGTGCGTAAGGGCAAGGGGCTGAAACCGGAGTGGGAAGAAGCGATGCTGGAAGCCAATGTGCCGGACTGGTATATCTGGTCCTGCAAAAAGATCCAGTACATGTTCCCGAAAGCCCATGCGGCGGCGTACGTCATGATGGCGTGGCGCATTGCCTACTGCAAGATCAATTATCCGCTGGCGTACTATGCGGCTTTCTTCAGCATCCGCGCCTCGGCCTTTTCCTATGAACTGATGTGCCGCGGACAGGAATATCTGGAGAACGTGATGGCGGATTATAAGAGAAGGAGCGATACCCTTTCCAAGAAAGAGCAGGATACCTACCGGGATATGAGGATCGTTCAGGAGATGTACGCAAGAGGCTATGAGTTTGTCCCGATCGATATTTTTACGGCGCAGTCCAGACTGTTTCGGATCGTAGACGGCAGACTGATGCCGTCCATCAACAGCATAGACGGCGTGGGGCAGCAGGTGGCGGACGCCATCGTGGAGGCGGCCAAGGACGGGCCGTTCTTAAGCAAGGACGATTTCCGGCAGAGGACCAAGGCTTCCAAGACGATCGTGGATCTGATGGACGAACTGGGGCTTCTCGGCGACCTGCCGGAATCCAATCAGATCAGCCTGTTCGACTATATGGGCGCATAGCGGCTCTGGGCGGGTCAGGCCCTGCGCGGGTCAGGCCCAGTGTCAGAAAAAGCGCCCGGCGCGGCGGCCGCAGGCAGAAAACGGAAAAAATGCGTGAAATGGAAAAAAGTACTTGCATTATCCGGTGAAATATAATAGAATAAGCAAGTGTCAAACAGATGGCTCGTTGGTCAAGCGGTTAAGACGCCGCCCTCTCACGGCGGAAACAGGGGTTCGATTCCCCTACGGGCTATTATGTAAAACTTCCTATTGCAAATCGGTGCAAGGGGTGCTACAATAAGTTATGTATTCAGAATAAAGATTACGATAAAGAGTGGACTTGCGAGTCCACTCTTTTACATGGTACGGATATCGATCCGGGAAATGCGGCGCAGGTCTGCGCGGTCCGGAACGTCCGTGCGGGAGGAGGCGCATATGTCAAACAGGGAAACATACGAATCCAGAACGGAGCAGCTTCTGGTCCCGATCGCAGAGAGATTCCACGTGGATATCTATGACGTGGAGTATGTCAAGGAAGGAAAAGACTGGTATCTGCGCGCTTATATCGACAAGCCGGGCGGCGTCAGCATAGACGACTGCGAGAATGTGAGCCGCGCACTGTCGGATGTGCTGGATGAAGAGGATTATATATCGGACGCTTACATTCTGGAGGTCAGCAGTCCGGGACTTGGCAGGACGCTCAAAAAGGATAAGCATCTTGAAAAAAGTCTTGGCGCCGAGGTGGAGATCAAGACCTACAAACCGATCGACGGGCGCAAGGAGTTTTCGGGCATATTGAAGGCGTTTGATCCGGATTCGATAACGATAACGCTTCCGGATGAAAAGGGAGAAGCGGCCAAACGGGTCTTTCAGCGGAAAGAGGTCGCCGTGATAAAGCTTGCACTTGATCTTTAACGGAAAACGGAAATACAGAACAGAAACAGAGGAGGATAACGGAAAATGAATAAGGAGTTAATGGAGGCGCTTGACATTCTTGAAAAGGAGAAAGAGATCAGCAAAGAAACGCTCTTTGAGGCGATCGAAAATTCTCTCATCACAGCGTGCAGGAATCACTTCGGCAAGGCGGATAACGTAAAGGTGGAGATCGACAGAGAAACCTGCGATTTTTTCTGCTACGCAGAGAAAGAGGTCGTTGAGGAAGTAGAGGACGGCGTACTCCAGATATCGGTAGAAGACGCGCAGAAGATCTCCAAGAAGGCGAAAGTGGGCGATACGGTCCGCGTGGAGATCAAATCCAAGGAGTTTGGCCGTATTGCGACGCAGAATGCGAAAAATGTCATTCTGCAGAAGATACGGGAGGAAGAGCGGAGCGTCATTTACAATCAGTATTACGAAAAGGAAAAAGATGTGGTGACGGGTATCGTACAGCGCTATATCGGCAGAAACATATCCATCAATCTGGGCAAGACGGACGCCATCTTAAACGAGAGCGAGCAGGTTAAGACCGAGCATTTCAGACCTACGGAGAGGATCAAGGTATATATTCTGGAAGTGAGGAATACACCTAAAGGACCGAGGATCCTTGTGAGCCGCACGCACCCGGAACTGGTCAAACGGCTGTTTGAGGCCGAAGTGACGGAGATCAAGGACGGGACGGTAGAGATCATGAGCATTGCCAGAGAGGCAGGAAGCAGGACCAAACTGGCCGTCCGCTCCAACAATCCGAACGTAGACGCGGTGGGCGCCTGCGTCGGCGTCAACGGCAGCAGGGTCAACTCCATCGTTGACGAACTGTGCGGTGAGAAGATCGACATCGTCAACTGGGATGAAAACCCCGGCAACCTGATACAGAACGCCCTGTCACCGGCGAAGATCGTTGCGGTGTTCGCAGATCCCGACGAGAAGACGGCGAAAGTCGTTGTGCCCGATTACCAGCTGTCGCTCGCCATCGGAAAAGAGGGCCAGAACGCAAGACTGGCGGCCAGACTGACCGGTTACAAGATCGATATCAAGAGCGAAACGCAGGCCAAGGACGCGCCGGGCTTCCGCTATGAAGATTATGTCTATGACGATGAAGAGGAAGAGTACGACGAATACGGCGAAGAAGAATACGACGAGGATTATGAGGCGGACGGCGCAGAGGAAACTTTGGACGAAGAGGGTTATCCCGAAGAGGGAGGATATGAGGACGATGGATCCGCAGGAGAAGAGCCCGAAGAGGGTGAATATGAAGACGGCGGATATGAGGACGGAGAATCCGTAGAGGAAGAACTCGAAGAGGGCGAACCCGGAGAGGAAGAATAATGGCAAAAAAAATTCCCATGCGTCAATGTGTGGGCTGCGGCGAAATGAAGAGCAAGAAAGAGATGATGCGCGTTTTGAGATGCGAGGACGGCACGGTCACGCTGGATCTGACGGGAAGAAAGAACGGCAGAGGCGCCTATCTGTGCAGGAATGAGGAGTGCCTGCGCAAGGCCGTGAAAAACAAAGGTCTGGAGCGGTCTTTCAAAATGAGCATCCCGCAGGATATATACAAGAATCTGGAAAAGGAGTTTGAGGAGGAAGAGCATGCAGAGCAGACCCAATAGAGATCGGGTGTTATCTATGCTTGGCCTTGCCGCCCGCTCCGGAAATGTTGTCAGTGGCGGATTTGCGACGGAGGAGGCAGTTAAGCGCGGAAAAGCCTGTTTGGTGATCCTGGCTGAGGATGCTTCGGATAACACCAGAAAAAAATTCAGTAATTCATGTGAATTCTACGGAGTGCCCTGTGATTCGTACAGCGTGAAAGGAATGTTGGGGCACGCCATCGGCAAGGAAGAACGATCCTGTCTTGCCGTGACTGACAAAGGATTTGCAAATTCGATACGGAAGCATTTATTAGATTCGAAACGAGTTGGAGGTAGTGAGCATGGCGAAAATGAAAGTACATGAGCTGGCGAAAAAGCTGGATAGGCAGAGCAAGGAGCTGATCGCTTTTTTGCAGGATAAAGGATATGAAGTGAAAGTGGCGCAGAGTTCGATCGAGGAGGATGCAATCGCGCTGGTAGAAGCGCATTTCGGAGGCGGCAGCCCGCAGGATGCGGGAAAAGCGGCAGACGCCGCGCAGCCGAAGGCAGCCAAAGCGGGAGCAAAGCAGCCTGCCGGAGAGGACGCGCCAAAAGAGGTCCCGGCCGGGGATGCGAAGAAGGAAACTCCGGCGGCGGACGCCGAGAAGGAAGCTGCGGCCGGAGATACGAAGAAGGAAACTCCGGCACCGGATGCCAAGAAGGCAGCCCCGGCGGCGGACGCTAAGAAGGATGCCCCCGGCGCGAAGCCGAAGGCAGACGCGGCCAAAAAGAAGAAGATCATCTTTGTGAGCAATCCGCAGAATTCCAAGATGCAGGGAATGAACAATAACCGCGGAGGCGACAGAAGACCGGGCGGTCCCGGCGGCCGTCCTGTCCAGTCCCAGAACGCGCCGCATCAGATCATCAGACCGACGCAGAAACCGATCCCGGTGACGGCAGAACCGTATGACGTGCGCCAGAAGCAGCAGCGCGAGCGGAGGATGGAACAGCAGCTTCAGGAGAAACGCGAGCGCGAGAACGCGATCGCAGCGCAGGCGGCCAAGACACAGCCGGGACAGGAGAGGACAGGAAGTGCAGGAGAGAATCGCAGAAGTGAAGCTCCGGGCGGAGCGGCTTATAACAATCATCAAGGCGGTCGTAAAAGCGGCGGCTTTGGGGCGCCTGCTGGCAGAAATACCGGAAGTTATGAACGTCCTCAGAGAGGCAATGGAGGGCCGGACAATCGATTTAAGCGGGGTAACGGTCAGAAGGACTTTATGCCGGAGACGCCTGTCAAGGACGTGGAGAAGCATCGGGACGAGGAGAAACGCAGGGCGAATCAGGAAAGGGACAGACGTTCTAAGAAAGATCTGATCTACGAGGAGGACGACGTTGCGGTAAAGAACCGCAATAAGGCAGGACGTTTTATTAAGCCTGAGAAAAAAGCGGAAGAATCGGTCGAGGAGCAGATCAAAGTGATCACGATCCCGGAAACGCTCACGATCAAAGATCTGGCGGACAAAATGAAGATCCAGCCGTCCGCGATCATCAAGAAGCTGTTTATGCAGGGGCAGGTCGTTACGCTGAACTCCGAGATCAGTTTTGAGGACGCAGAGAATATCGCCATCGAATATGAGATCATATGCGAGAAAGAAGTCAAGGTAGATGTCATTGAGGAACTGCTCAGGGAAGAGGAAGAAGACGAGAAGGATATGGTCAGCAGACCGCCCGTCATTTGCGTTATGGGCCATGTAGACCATGGTAAGACCTCGCTTTTGGACGCCATCCGTAAGACCAATGTGACGGACAAGGAAGCCGGAGGCATCACGCAGGCGATCGGCGCATATACGGTCAATGTCAAGGGCCAGACGATCACGTTCCTGGATACGCCGGGACACGAAGCGTTTACCGCAATGCGTATGCGGGGCGCGAACTCTACGGACATCGCGGTCCTGGTAGTGGCGGCGGACGACGGCGTTATGCCGCAGACGATCGAGGCGATCAATCACGCCAAGGCGGCGGGGATCGAGATCATCGTGGCGGTCAACAAGATCGATAAGCCCAACGCCAACATCGACCGGGTAAAGCAGGAAATGACGGAATATGAACTGATTCCCGTAGACTGGGGCGGTTCTACGGAATTTGTGCCGGTATCCGCCAAATCCGGAGAAGGCATTGAGAGCCTGTTGGAAACCATCCTGCTTACGGCGGAGATCATGGAACTGAAAGCCAACCCGAACAGAAATGCAAGGGGTCTTGTCATCGAGGCGGAACTCGATAAAGGGCGCGGTCCGGTCGCTACGGTCTTGGTACAGAAGGGCACGCTGCATGTGGGCGACTTTATTTCCGCGGGCGCAAGCCACGGCAAGGTCCGCGCCATGATCGACGATAAGGGCAGGAGAGTGAAGGAAGCGACGCCCTCCACGCCGGTGGAGATCCTGGGCCTGTCTGACGTGCCCAGCGCCGGAGAAGTATTTATCGTACATGAGAATGATAAGAACGCCAAGACTTATGCGGAAACCTATATGGCGCATCACAAAGAAGAAATGCTTGCAGATACCAAGACGAGGATGTCTTTGGACGATCTGTTCAACCAGATACAGGAAGGCAATCTGAAGGAACTGAACCTGATCGTCAAGGCGGACGTACAAGGCAGCGTGGAGGCGTTGAAGCAGAGCCTGATGAAGCTGTCCAACGAAGAGATCGTGGTCAAATGTATCCATGGCGGCGTCGGAGCAATCAACGAGTCCGATGTGTCGCTGGCAAGCGCATCCTCCGCAATCATCATCGGTTTCAACGTAAGGCCGGATTCGACGGCCAAAGCGGTTGCCGAGCGCGAAGGCGTGGATGTAAGGCTGTACAAAGTCATCTATCAGGCAATCGAGGATATCGAGGCGGCGATGAAAGGCATGCTGGATCCGATCTTTGAGGAAAAAGTGATCGGACACGCGGAAGTGCGCCAGATCTTCAAGGCGTCCGCAATCGGTAATATAGCCGGTTCCTATGTGTTGGACGGTGAATTCCAGAGAGGATGCAAGATCCGTATTACCAGAGATGGCGAGCAGATCTATGAGGGCGAACTGGCATCCCTGAAGCGCTTTAAGGATGATGTCAAAGAAGTTAAAGCAGGATTTGAGTGCGGTCTGGTGTTCAGCGGATTCGATCAGATGCAGGAGATGGATATCGTCGAAGCCTATATCATGGTAGAGGTGCCCAGATAATACAGGCGGAGAGCGGCACGACGAAACGGCGGCACAGCGGCACGGATTAAATATCGAATGTTATTTATCTGCGCTGCGGAAAGGACGTTATACGATGCGTAAAAACAGTGTAAAAAACATCCGTATCAACGGGGAAGTCCAACGGGTATTGGCGGAAACTATCCGGAGCGGGATCAAGGATCCAAGGATCGCTCCGATGACTTCCGTCGTGGCGGTGGAAGTGGCTCCCGACCTCAAAAGCTGCAAAGCATGGATCAGTGTGCTGGGCGATGAGAAAGCGCAGGCGGATACGCTTGCCGGGCTTAGGAACGCGGAGGGGTATATCCGGAGCGTACTGGCAAAGACGGTCAATCTGCGCAATACCCCGCAGATCACTTTTATCGCGGATCAGTCCATCGCATACGGAGTCAATATGTCAAAGCTGATCGACGAAGTGGTGGAGAAGGACGAGAGGGCAGCCCGGAATGGCGCGCAGCAGGAGAAAGCGGCGTCCGGCGAGCCCGGCGCGGAGCAGTAAGAAGCGGGAAACAGTCAGTTCAGGGGATCGGATAGTATAGAAAAGTGAAGTGATGGATATGAAGATAATCGATGAGTTACAAGGAGCGGAAACCATAGCGATCGGCGGCCATGTAAGGCCGGACGGCGACTGCGTGGGCTCCGTTATGGGGCTGTATCTGTATCTGTGCAAAGAACTGCCGGAGGCCAAGATCGATGTATATTTGGAGAAACCGGCGGAGATCTTTGACTGTATCAGCCGTATCAAAGATATTAAAACTGAATTTAATAATAAAATAACATACGATGTTTTTATTGCTCTGGACACCGTGCCGGAGCGTCTGGGAGATTTTGTCCCCCTGTATGAGAAAGCAGGGAAAACGATCAATGTCGATCATCATGTCAGCAATACCGGAAGCTCGGACGTGAATGTGATCGAACCGCAGCGCAGTTCTACGGCGGAGCTGCTGTATGAATTGATGGATGCGGAGAAGATCGACGAGCAGATCGCCATGGCGATCTATATCGGGATCATACACGATACGGGAGTGTTCCGGTATTCCAATACGTCGCCGAGGACGATGCAGATCGCGTCAGAATTAATTAAATTTGGATTTGACCATTCAAAAGTGTGCGAGGATACTTTTTTTGAAAAGACGTATCTCCAGACGCAGATCATGGGGCGCGCCGTGCTGGAAAGTATGCGGTTTATGCAGGACCGGTGCATCGTGAGCGTGGTCAGCCGGCGCATGATGGAATTTTATCAGGTCACGTCGAAGGATCTGGACGGAATCGTCAATCAGCTTCAGTCGGTCAAAGGCATCGACTGCGCGATCTTTATGTACGAAACCGGGACGCTGGAATATAAGGTGAGCCTGCGCTCCAACGGCAGGGTGGATGTATCCGCGGTGGCGGCGAAGTTCGGCGGCGGCGGCCATGTGCGCGCGGCGGGCTGCACGATGAACGGCACCTATCACGATAACATCAACAATCTCTCCATTGAGATCGCAGAGCAGTTCCGAAATGAGTAACATGGGATGCGGCAAATAACATAAGACAGCGGAGCGGTCGGGAATGAACGATACAAATAACACATGTGATGGAATTTTGAATGTCTATAAGGAGAAGGGCTATACTTCGCATGATGTGGTCGCCAGACTCCGCGGCATATGTCAGATGAAGAAGATAGGGCATACAGGGACACTCGACCCGGAAGCGGTCGGCGTGCTTCCTGTATGTTTTGGTTCGGGAACAAAACTCTGCAATATGCTGACGGATTGGGACAAGGAGTACATTGCCGTGATGCGCCTTGGCGTTGTGACGGACACGCAGGATATGACGGGGCAGGTCTTGTCGCGGTGTGCGGACGGCTGTCTGGCGCGTTTGACGCAGGAGGCGGTGTCCCAAGCCGTTATGAGTTTTGAGGGAGCGTATGATCAGATACCGCCGATGTACTCGGCCCTGAAAGTGGGCGGCAGGAAGCTGTACGAACTTGCGAGGGAAGGCAGGGAGATCGAGCGCACGCCCCGCCGCGTCTATATAAAGGAGATCGAGATCACAAAGATCGAGCTGCCCCTTGTCACGATGCGCATCGTGTGCTCCAAAGGCACTTACATCAGGACGCTGTGCCATGACATCGGGGCGGGACTGGGATGCGGCGGCGCCATGGAATCTCTGGTCAGGAGCCGGGTGGGAATGTTCCGAATAGAGGATTCCCTGACTCTGGCGGAGCTGGAGCGGCTGCGGGACGAGAATAAAATATCAATCGTTATTATACCGCCGGACGGCGTATTTCAAGACTATCCGGCTGTCACGGTGAACGATCCGGGCCGGAAGCTGGTGCAGAACGGCAACCGTCTGGAGCCGGGGCATCTGGCGCAGGGCGGGAACCTGAAGGACGGAGATCAGGTGAGGGTCTACGACGGCGCGGGGAAATTTTACGGAATATACGGATATCAGGACAGGGAGAAAGCGCTCAGGCCGGTCCGCATGTTCCTGTGAGCGGCTGGCAGAGAGCGCTTGGAGCCGATCGGGCGCGGCATACGACCGTGTCCGGCGGGCGGAGATAATATCATGCAGATCATAGAGAAAACTACAGACTTTCGGCTGCCTGCGGCGGCCGCCGTCGCCATCGGTAAATTTGACGGCGTGCATCTGGGGCACCGAAGGCTGATCGCAAAAATAGAAGAGCAGAAAAGCCGGGGGCTTCTGGCTGTGGTGTTTACTTTCGACACTTCGGCGGCGGCTTTTTTCGGCGGGGACAGCAGGGAACTGACCACCGTTTCGGAGAAAAGACAGATATTTGCCTCTCTGGGCGTGGATGTGGTGATCGAATTTCCACTGAACCGGGAAACGGCGGCGACCGAACCGGAGGAATTTATACGCCGGTATCTGGTGTCGCAGATGCGGGCGGCTTATATATGCGCAGGCGACGACCTTTCCTTCGGAGCCGGGGGAGCCGGAGATTACGGACTTCTGAGCCGGTGCGCCCAAGAGTACGGCTACCGGACGGAACTGATCGATAAAGTTACGATGGACGGGGAGCCGGTCAGTTCCACGAGGATCCGCGAAGCTGTCCGCGGGGGCAGCATGGAGGACGCCGCCCGTATGCTGGGGACCCCCTACAGCGTGAGCGGCAGGGTGGAACACGGCCAAAGACTGGGGCGGACCATCGGTATGCCGACCGCGAATCTGATACCGGATCCGGACAAACTCCTGCCGCCGTTCGGCGTTTATCATTCCCGCGTGATCGTCGGGGATCGGATCTATAAAGGAATTTCCAATGTGGGATGCAAGCCCACGGTCAATCACGGACAAAGCGTGGATGTGGAAACGTATCTCTACGATTTTGAGGGCGGGCTGTACGGGCAGGACATCACGGTACAGCTGCTTGCTTTCCGCAGGCCGGAGATGCGTTTCGACGGGCTGGAGAGTCTTAAGGCGCAGATGGAGCGCGATATTGCCGCAGGCAGGGAATGGATCCCATATAAATGTCGAATAGAAGAATAAGGACTTGTCAGTATCGGGGATTTTAGATAAAATAGTAAAGTGTAGATTTATTCAGGGGAACGATTACATGCGAAGGGAATCTTGAGCAAAATGAATCTAACGATCATTCTTTCCATGGCAGGCGGACTCGGACTGTTCCTGTACGGTATGCGCCTTATGAGCGACAGTATCGAGAAGGTTGCCGGTGCGAAATTGAGAGGAATACTGGAAAGACTTACCACAAATCGGTTTACCAGCATTTTTGTCGGCGTGATCTTTACGGCGGCGATACAGTCTTCATCGGCATGTACAGTCATGGTCGTCAGTTTTGTCAATTCGGGGCTGATGACGCTGACGCAGGCGGCGGGCGTGATCTTCGGCGCCAATATAGGTACTACCGTGACGGCGCTGCTCGTATCTTTTAAACTGGAGAAAGCGGCTCCGTTCATACTCCTTGCGGGCGTTTTGATCGTCATGTTCTGCAAGAAGCAGAAGGTGACGCGCTGGGGGGAAGTCATTATCGGTTTCGGCGTCCTGTTCATGGGACTCAGCACGATGTCCGGCGCAATGGCGGGTATGAAGGATTCGCCTGCGGTCTTACATATGTTTGAATCGCTGCGCTCGCCGTTTCTGGCGGTCGTCTTGGGAGCCGTGCTCACGGCTGTGATCCAGAGCTCTTCCGTCACTGTCAGCATTATGGTCCTTCTGGCCAACCAAGGCCTTCTTGGAATGGACATCGGGCTGTACATCATACTGGGATGTAACATAGGCGCCTGTACATCTGCGATCCTCGCTTCCCTGAACGGTAAAAAAGATGCGAAGAGAGCCGCCGCCATTCATCTTATCTTCAATGTGATCGGAACGGTGATCGTGTTCGTCATATTTATGTTCGGCGTCCGGCAGATCGTGGATGTCCTGACCATAGCAGCAGGCAATAATATGGGCCGCGTCATTGCGTATGCACATACTTCGATCAAGATCTTTCAGGTTATCATCATGATGCCGTTTATCAAGGGGATCGTGAAACTCACCTATCTGGTGGTTCCCGGAGATGACCGGAAAGTTGGTTACAGAGATAGCTATCAGTTGAAATATATCGGTGAGAAGGTGCTCTTAAATCCGGCGACGGCAGTCGTGGAGGCGATCAAGGAACTGGACCGCATGGCGTCCCTCGCCGACGAGAATCTGAACCGTGCCATGAACGCGTTGATCACGCTGGATACCGACGAGATCGCGGAAGTGCGGGAAGTGGAGAACAATATCGACTTCTTGAGTCATGCCATCACGCATTATCTGGTCAAGATCAACCAGACGACGCTGCCGATCGAGGATCTAAAAAATATCGGCGCACTGTTCCATGTGGTAAACGATATCGAACGGATCGGCGACCATGCGGATAACATAGCGGACGCTGCGGAGCGGCGGATCGATACGGGAGTCAGCTTCACCAAAGAAGCCCAGCGGGAGTTGGGCGAGTTGATGGATATGGTCAACACGATCCTGCGGTTTTCTTTTGAAATGTTTGTCAAAAGCACGGAAGAACATGTGGAGGACATCCTGCATCTGGAAGATGCCATCGATGAAAAAGAACGGGAACTTCAGCAGAAACACATCGAGAGATTGTCAAATAACGAGTGTTCTCCTGAAGCGGGAGCCCTTTACTCCGATATCGTGTCCGGCTTGGAGAGAGTGGCTGACCACGCGGTCAATATAGCGTTTTCCAACAGTTACGGAGAAGGCTGAGAAGCCGGACGAAAATGTCGTTCAGAAAAACGGTAACGCTAAGCGAAATGATATATTATGGGGATCGATAGAAGATGAAAAGACGGGAAATACAGTGCCTGCTCGCAGGCTGTATCTTATTGCTCACGCCTCTTCAGGCAAGGGCGGACGAATTGTCGGATGTGTTGTCGGAGGCGTCGATTGACGTGCTCGGTTACGGACAGAACGATATACTGGACCCCGGTGCGGCGGACAGCCTCAGCGAGAACAGGGATCCGTTGAGCAGTACAGCGGACAGTATCAGCGAGAACAGAAATCCGTTAAGCAGCGCGGCGGACAGTATCAGCGAGAACAGGAATCCGTTAAGCAGCACAGCGGACAGCCTCAGTGAGAACAGGGATCCGTTAAGCAGCACAGTGGACACTATCAGTGAAAACAAAAACCCGGCAGACGGTGCGCTGGCCGGAACGAGCGATACAGCGGCAGACAGCACGGCAGAAACAGCGGGGCCGGGAGAAACCGCAGGAACAGACGGCGCCGAGGCAGCAGCACCGGAAGAAACAGCAGAAAGCGGTCAGGTTTCGGATGAAATGCTGCTGGATCCGATCGGGGTCGATGCGATACTGGAAGCCACCAAGACAGAGAAAGAGTATGCGGAAGCCTATGAGAAGGCGAAAAACGCAAACTGGGGCTATACGAATCTTGGGATCGCTAACGTGGACAATAACCTGAATATCCGCGCGGCAGCGGCCGAGGACGGAAAACTGGTCGGCAAACTCCCTAAAAATGCTGCCTGCGAGGTGTTGGACGACGACGGCACATGGGCGCATATCAAATCCGGCAAGGTGGAAGGCTATGTCAGTCTGGACTATCTGTTTACGGGAATAACCGCAAAGCACAAGGCTGAGGAACTGGCGACGACGATGGCGCGCGTCACCACGGACAGCCTGAAAGTCAGGGCGGAGGCAAGCACCGAATCGGAAGTGGTGACTTTGGTGCCTAACGGAGAGGAACTGGAAGTTATCTCGGTCGAGGGCGACTGGGTCAAGGTATATTTGGACGACGAGGAAGTTTATGTACATGCCGATTATGTGGAAGTCAGTTCCGAACTCGATACGGCGATCACTATGACGGAACTTCTCTATGGACAAGGCGTATCGGACATCCGCGTGGATATATGCCAGTATGCAAAAGAATTCCTGGGGAATCCTTATGTGTGGGGCGGCACGAGCCTGACGAAAGGGGCGGATTGCTCCGGTTTTGTTCAGGGCGTCTTTAAAAAGTATGGCGTGAGATTGCCGCGGACTTCCAGAGAGCAGGCGAACAGCGGAACGACCGTCAGTCTGTCCGAGGTCAAAGCGGGCGATCTGATCTTCTACGGCAACGGCAGATACATCAATCATGTAGCGATCTATATCGGCGGCGGACAGGTGATCCACGCGAGCAACCGTAAAACGGGCATCAAGATATCCAATATGACCTATCGCTCGCCGGTCAAAGCGGTCCGGGTGCTGTACGACTAGAAAGGAAATAGAAAATGCTTTACATTGTAAAAGCGGCGTGATATACTATCTAGGTATGATTTCAGCCGATGCTCAGAAGAGGGATACTCCAACCCATTCTTAGTATCAGGCGGTCACAGTGCTTTTTCCGATACGGCGGCCGCGGGACGGTCCGCAGATCCGGCGTATGACATGGAAAAGAGCGTCAGAAAGGAGAAAATATGATATCTAAAGAAAAGAAAACAGCTATTATCAACGAGTACGCGAGAACACCCGGCGACACCGGTTCACCGGAAGTGCAGATCGCAGTTCTTACGGCAAGGATCGAGGAACTCACAGAGCATTTGAAGAACAACCCGAAGGATCATCATTCCAGAAGAGGACTTCTGAAAATGGTCGGCCAAAGACGTGGTCTGCTTGCATATTTAAAGAGCAAAGATATCGAAAGATACCGTGTTTTGCTTGAAAGGCTTGGTTTGAGAAAATAAAGCGTGATAAAAGGCACAGATAAAGCCGAGCGTAGTCCGGCTTTATCCGTCCTTTTTCTTTTTTATGATCAGCCGTTTTCGTTATGAAACAAAGGTTACTTAGGTAGAAGAGGCTTCCGAGACCACAAATATATGTGCAGCGTCAGGGGCTGCCCCGCGGCCGGTCCGCGGGCAGATCTGCGGATATATTTGTAGTTTCGGCGTCTTCTGCCTAGAACATAGATTATATTTCCGCCTGTTATCATGCGGAAGAGAGGAAAAGGAGAGACGAATATGTATAAGAGTTACACAATGGATCTTGCCGGACGCACGCTCCGCGTGGATATCGGCAGAGTCGGCAAACAGGCAAATGGCTGCGCATTTATGCAGTACGGAGAAACTACGGTGTTATCCACCGCTACGGCATCGGATAAGCCGAGGGAGGGTATCGATTTCTTCCCTTGCAGCGTAGAATATGAAGAAAAATTATATGCGGTAGGAAAGATTCCCGGCGGTTTCAACAAGAGAGAGGGCAAAGCGTCGGAAAATGCGGTCCTGACAAGCCGTGTTATCGACAGACCCATGCGGCCTTTGTTCCCGAAAGATTATCGCAATGATGTTACATTGAATAATATGGTAATGAGCGTGGATCCTGCCTGCCGCCCGGAATTGGTGGCAATGATCGGAACCGCGATCGCTACCTGCATTTCCGATATACCTTTTGACGGCCCCTGCGCTATGACGCAGATGGGTCTTGTGGACGGCGAACTGATCGTCAATCCTTCTCAGGAACAGTGGGATAAGGGCGATCTGCAGATGACGGTAGCTTCTACGGCTCAGAAAGTCATTATGATCGAGGCAGGCGCCAATGAAGTGCCGGAAGCCAAGGTCCTTGAAGCGATCTACAAGGCGCATGACGTAAACCAGACGATCATTGAATTTATCAACAAGATCGTGGCGGAAGTGGGCAAGCCGAAACATGATTATGAGAGCTGCGCGATACCGGAGCAGATGTTCGAGGACATCAAGAAGCTTGTGCCGCCTGAGGAGATGGAGAAGGCGGTATTTACCGATGAAAAGCAGGTGCGTGAGGAGAATATCAAGAATATCACCGCAAGACTTGAAGAAGCTTTCGCGGAGAATGAAGAATATCTGGCGGTTTTAGGCGAAGCCGTTTATCAGTATCAGAAGAAGACGGTCCGCAAGATGATCCTGAAGGATCACAAACGTCCGGACGGCCGTGCGCTTGACCAGATCAGACCGCTTTCGGCCGAGGTCGATATCATTCCCCGTGTCCACGGTTCCGCTATGTTTACGCGCGGACAGACACAGATCTGCAATGTATGTACGCTGGCTCCGCTTTCGGAAGTACAGAAAGTGGACGGCTTGGACGAGAACATTACAAGCAAGCGGTATATGCATCACTATAATTTCCCGTCTTACTCCGTAGGTGAAACGAAGGTAAGCCGCGGTCCGGGACGTAGAGAGATCGGCCACGGCGCTTTGGCGGAGAGAGCATTGATACCGGTTCTTCCTTCCGAGGAGGAGTTCCCGTATGCGATCCGTACGGTGTCCGAAACTTTTGAGTCCAACGGCTCCACTTCCATGGCGTCCACCTGCGCATCCTGTATGTCGCTGATGGCGGCGGGCGTGCCGATCAAGAAGATGGTTGCGGGTATTTCCTGCGGTCTGGTAACGGGCGATACGGATGATGATTTCGTACTGCTGACGGATATTCAGGGCTTGGAAGACTTTTTCGGCGATATGGACTTTAAGGTAACGGGTACGCATGACGGTATCACGGCCATTCAGATGGATATCAAGATCCATGGTCTGACAAGACCTATCGTCGAGGGCGCTATCGCAAGATGCCGTGAGGCGAGAGAATACATTATGGCAAACTGCATGATGCCTGCTATTTCCGCTCCTCGTAAAGAGGTCGGTCCGTATGCGCCGAAGATCATTTCCGTCCAGATCGATCCTGAAAAGATAGGCGACGTTGTCGGCCAGCGCGGCAAGACGATCAACGAGATCATTGCCCGTACCGGCGTCAAGATCGATATCAGCGACGACGGTCAGGTTTCCGTATGCGGTACGGATAAGGAAATGATGGATAAAGCCGTCGAGATGATCAAGATCATCGTTACGGACTTCGAGGAAGGCCAGATCTTCAAGGGAACGGTGGTCAGCATCAAAGAGTTTGGCGCGTTCATCGAATTTGCACCCGGTAAAGAAGGTATGGTCCATATCTCCAAGATCGCTAAGGAGAGGATCAATCATGTAGAAGATGTCCTTACTTTGGGCGATAAAGTGACTGTGGTTTGTCTGGGCAAGGATAAGATGGGCAGGATCAGCTTCTCGATGAAAGACGTTGCTCAGGTATAAAAGATTTTGAAGATGCAGAATACAGTGTGCCCGGCCGCCATACTCCGCACGGACATGGCGGGATGGGCATAGTGAGAAAGGAGTACGCCCACATATGAAGAAACCTACTATCTTAATCGTTGACGACGTGGATATCAACAGAGAGATACTGTGTGAGATATTTGAAGGCTACAATACGATTCAGGCGGAGAACGGAAAGGAAGCGGTCGATATTATCGCTGCCGACCGGGATAAGATATCCGTAGTGCTTCTGGACGTCGTCATGCCCGTTATGGACGGTGTGGCTGTTCTGGAAGAAATGAAGAAGCGCAAATGGATCGACAGCATACCGGTCCTTCTGATTACCGGGGAGGCGACCACAGAGATCGAGCGGAAGGCATATCGGCTGGGCGTAAGCGATATCATCAAAAAGCCGTTCGATGCGTTTATCGTTAAACAGCGTACGATGAATGTTATCGAACTGTACTATAACAAGCGTCATTTGGAAGATATGGTGGAACTGCAGACCAAGGTGCTGAGAAAGCAGGCTGAGGAACTGCAGAGCATGAACGACCGCATCATAGACGTTATGAGTAACGTGGTGGAGTTCCGTAATCTGGAGTCCGGCAATCACGTTAAGAGGGTAAAAACGTTTACCAACATTCTGGCGAAGCATGTGGCGCGTGAATATCCGGAATATCATCTGGACGATAATGCCATCAGCATGATCACGTCCGCGGCTGCGCTGCATGACGTGGGCAAGATCGTGATCCCCGACGCCATACTTCTGAAACCCGGAAGGCTGACGCCGGAAGAGTTTGAAACGATGAAGACGCATACGACCAGAGGCTGTGAAGTCATTGACATGCTGGCGGATATCCAGCAGGGAGAGTACGGCAAGGTCAGCTATGAGATATGCAGGCATCATCATGAGAGGTATGACGGAAGAGGATATCCGGACGGGTTGAAGGGAGAGGAGATCCCTATCTCGGCGCAGATCGTTTCCGTGGCCGATGTATATGATGCGCTTGTCACCGAGAGATGTTATAAGAAAGCTTTCACCAAAGACGAGGCGTTCCATATGATATTGAACGGCGAGTGCGGCACGTTTTCTCCGAAGCTGATGCGGTGCTTTGAACTTGCAAGGGGAGAATTCGAGGACATAGTGGACGGCAGGCAGGAAATGGTGAAATAAAAGCCGGAAAGAAACAGAAATTAAAAAATAGAGATCGAAGCGGGATGGAAGCGTTCCGGATCATAAAGGGGCTGTTGCAGAAGGAGATGAATCACTCTGCACATGCCCCTTTTATAATACAAAACAGGCGTTATGATTTCGCGCCCGGAACGCCCCGCATTTTTAAGACCCAGACGTCACCATGCGTAGGTCGATTCGCTGGCTTTCTCTTCACAGTATTTGCAGCGGTATATTTCCTTTTTTTCGTCGGCCAGCACAAAGATGTGCGGCAGTTCCTGCTCTATGGAAGTGATGCAGCGGGGATTCTTGCATTTGATGATGTTTTTGATCTCCTTCGGCAGGACCAGGACCTTTTTGTCAACGATCTCGCCGTCTTTAATGACGTTGACGGTGATATTGTGATCGATAAAAGCCAGAACATCCAGATCCAGAGTATCGATATCGCACTCCACTTTCAGGATATCTTTTTTTCCCATTTTATTGCTGCGGGCGTTTTTGATGATCGCCACGGTACAGTCGAGTTTGTCCAGTTGAAGATGATGATAGATGGAGAGGCTTTTGCCTGCTTCGATATGGTCGAGGACAAAACCTTCTTCGATCTTTCCTACATTTAACATAGTTGCACTCCTTTCAGAATGAAATCTTTGCGGCGGCTTTACACGTTGATCTCCAAGAGGGTAAGGATCAGCGCCATCCTGACGTAGACGCCGTACTGCGCCTGTTTGAAATATACGGCGCGGGGATCGTCGTCCACTTCCACGGATATCTCGTTGACACGGGGCAGCGGATGGAGGACCAGCATGTCGTCTTTGGCCAGTGCCATTTTGTCATTGTTTAAGATATAGAAATCTTTCAGCCGCACATAGTCTTCTTCATTGAAGAAACGCTCGCGCTGTACGCGGGTCATGTACAGCAGGTCCAGTTCCGGCATACAGTCTTCAAGCCGGATCACTTCTTCGTATTCGATCTCTTTTTCTTTGAGCAGGTCCGTGATGTAGTCGGGAACTTTCAGTTCCGGCGGAGAGATGAAGAAAAAGCGGATGCCGTTATAGCGGATCAGCGCGTTGATCAGGGAATGGACCGTTCTGCCGAATTTCAGATCTCCGCACAGGCCGATGGTAAAATCGTTCAGCCGTCCTTTGAGGGCCCGTATGGTCAGAAGGTCGGTGAGCGTCTGGGTCGGGTGCTGATGGCCTCCGTCCCCCGCATTGATCACAGGGATCCCTGACCTGCCTGCGGCTACCATAGGCGCGCCTTCTTTCGGGTGGCGCATAGCGCATATGTCCGCGTAGCAGGAGATGATGCGGATGGTATCGGATACGCTTTCTCCTTTGGACGCGGAAGAAGACGCGGCGTCGGAGAAGCCCAGGACCTGACCGCCCAGATTCAGCATGGCGGCCTCAAAACTCAGTCTTGTCCGGGTGCTGGGCTCGTAGAAACAGGTCGCCAGTTTCCTGCCCTCGCAGGCGTGGGCGTATTTGGCGGGATTGGCCGCAATATCGTCCGCCAGATCAAACAGCCGGTCCAGTTCTTCCACGGAGAAATCCAGTGGATCCATCAAGTGTTTCATTGTGTCAGCTCCTTTCAAAAAAAATAGAAGAGAATGGAATCTCTTCTATCGGATAAAATATTATGTCTGATAAGTCAACAGTTCGCCGACGGGTTTCCGTTTCGGAGCAACGGGGGTTTCGTCGGGATAGCCGATGGGGATCAATGCCACCAGTTCCCGGTCGTCGGAAAGGCCGAGCATCGATTCAACCGCCGCCTGATCGAACAGGCCGAGGATAACGGTGCCAAGTCCCAGTTCGTGAGCCGCCAGACAGAAAGTCTGTGACGCAACGCCGGCATCGTACATCTGCCAGCCGTCTTTTCTGGGAGTGCTGTATGACCCGTCGCGTTCATAGCCGCTGCGGTTTTTGAGGATCGTTACGGCGATCAGGACCGGCGCTCCGGAAATGATGGCGCCGTTGCCCGGATAGATCGAGGTGCCCTCTTTTGCGATCTTCTCTTTCAGCGCACCCTCGACCGCGATGTAGCGGGTAATCTGGGTATGCTTCCAACTCGGCGCATAAGAAGCGGTTTCAACGATCTGTTCAAGCAGTTCATGGGAAACCGGATCGGCTTTAAATTTACGGATGCTTCTGCGTCCTAAGATGCAGTCTTTTGCAGTCATGTGATGCCCCTCCTTGCTTACGCCTTACGGCTGTGTCGATCTGATGGCGGCTGCCCTGTACCTTGTATAGGCGGCCTTGTTTACATCTATATTTTGTATATCATATCACATCGGGTTTGGGGTTTCAATAGTTTTGTGGCACGAATAATATTATTGTGGAAAAAGGAACCTTATGTTATAGTGGTAGAGGAATTTACAGTGATTCGGCGCTGACGGGACGGCCGTGCGCTGCAAGGACAGGAGGAAAACAAATGAGCGATATGGATCGGGAAAATAAAGCTGCACAGGACGCACAGGATTCCGGGGAGGATCAGGAGCAGAAAGAGTTCGTCGAGCGGAAACGCTGGATCTTCTTCGGCCTTCCTTTTACTTTTACAAAATATACCGTGACGGACGAAGTGATCACGATCAACGAAGGATTTTTCAACACAAAAGAAAACGACTGTTATTTATATAAAGTCCAGGATGTGGAACTGCATACCAGTCTTGGGGAGCGTATCTTCGGACTGGGTACGGTGGCGTGCTATACGGGCGATAACACGCATCCGCAGCTGTTTTTGAGCCACATCAAGAACGCGAAGGAGATCAAAGACTATATACTCAGGGCGTCTGAAACGGCAAGACGCCGCCGCCGCACGCTGAATACGCTCAACATCGACGCGGAGGATATCGACGAGATCGACGCATAGGAAGATGTGCGCCGGGCCCGGCCGAAGTCTGGCGTTACCGGGTTCGTTCAGCGCCGGGAGCATCGTTTTCAGTCAGCAGACGTTCAAACAGCAGTCCCGTGACAAACCAGCAGGGAGCGTAGTCCAGACGGATCACCTTGGCTAAGTTCCACTTGGACCGCTCGTAATTCCACGGACATATGCCGCGTCTGGAAAGCCATGTCCCGGTCACAAATTCACCGCTGAATATCAGGCCGGTGTACACCAGTCCCCGAAATATGAAATTGCGGCCGCGCATCAGGCGGCACAGCGGGGCGAGCAGGGCGGCCAGTCCGTATATGGGAAACATCCATACGGACGTGGTGCAGGGGAGGCGGTAGTCCCGTCGGCGGAAAGCGCCGAAAGCGGTGAAGATCATCTCCAAAAACCAGCCGAGCAGCCCACAGTGTATATAGTTGTGGATCAGTTTTTTCATAATAAAAGCATATCCCGTTACGGCGTATTCTATACGGAAAAATTTTCCCCGAAAATACGCGGGAGCGGCGGAAAGGATACGGATGGGACAAGACGGGCAGGAACGGCGGAAGGCCGGAAGGGCCCGGATCGATCCCGGCGGGAAAGGAGGCGCGCATGAATTACCGGGAAGCCATGGAATATATGGAAGAGTTGAAGAAGTACGGTTCGGTCATGGGACTGGACACCATGCGTGAACTGTGTGCGCGGCTCGGAAATCCCCAGAACGATCTCAAATTCGTACATATTGCGGGGACGAACGGCAAGGGATCTGTCCTTGCCTATGTGTCCACAGTGCTTCACACCGCGGGTTATCGGGTGGGAAGATACATTTCACCGGCTGTGACGGACTACCGGGAACATTTCCAGATCGACGGCCGGATGATCACGCAGTCTGCGCTGTGCAGCAATCTGGAACAGGTGAAGGCGGCGGCGGAAGAGATGGCGGCGGAAGGCCGTCCGCATCCCACGGCGTTTGAGGTGGAAACGGCGGCGGCTTTTCTCTATTTTGCAGGCAGACAGTGCGATATCGTAGTGTTGGAAACCGGTCTGGGCGGAGCGGAGGACGCCACCAATGTGGTCGATACGACACTGGCCGCGGTGTTTACCTCGATCAGCATGGATCATATGGATGTTCTGGGGGACCGTCTGGAAAAGATCGCCTCGGTTAAAGCCGGTATTATAAAAAACAAGTGTTATGTAATATCCGTAAAGCAGGAGCCGGAGGTCATGAAGGTGCTGCGGCAGGCGGCTCTGCAGCGCAGGGCGAAATTTTTTACGGCGGACGCCGCAAAGGCAAAGCGCATATGGTGCGGCGCGTCCAAACAGCGTTTCACTTACGATAAGCACAAAGACATAGAGATCACGATGCTCGGACAGTTTCAGATAGAAAATGCGGTGGCTGCTCTGGAGGTGATCGACGCGCTGGGGCGGCTGGGCTATCCGGTGCCGGAAGACAAACTGCGGGCGGGAATGGAGCAGACCAGATGGCCGGGAAGGTTTGACGTGATCGGCAAAAATCCGCTGTTTATCGCGGACGGCGCCCATAATGAGGACGCGTCGCTGAAACTGGCCCAGAGTATCCGATTTTATTTTACAAATAAAAAAATCATATATATAATGGGAATGTTGAGGGATAAGGAATATGACAAGGTGATCCGCAATACGCATGAGTTGGCGGAACACATCATCACGGTCACGCCGCCTGTCAGGGAACGGGCGCTTTCCGCTTACGAACTTGCGCAGGCAGTCAGGCAGTACCACGAAAGCGTGACGGTGGCCGACAGCGTTCAGGAAGCGGTGGAACTGGCTTATCTGCTTGCAGGGCGGGACAAGGACAGCGTCATTATCGCTTTCGGCTCTCTGTCTTATCTGGGAGAGCTGATGAATGTGGTAGAGCATAGAGATACGATCAGGAGAGATTCGCATGGTAGATCAAAATAAAATCAGAGAAGCGGTGAAGCTGCTGCTGGAAGGTATCGGTGAGGATGCAGACCGGGAGGGGTTGAGAGATACTCCGGACCGGGTGGCCCGGATGTATGAGGAACTCTATAAAGGGATGGACGAGGATCCGGCGGTCCATCTATCCAAGACTTTTCCGGTGGACAGCAACGGGATCGTTCTGGAGAAAGACATCACGTTTTATTCCACCTGCGAGCATCATCTGCTGCCGTTTTACGGCAAGGTCCACATCGCCTATCTCCCCGACGGACGAGTGGTGGGGCTGAGCAAACTGGCCCGCACCGTGGAAGTGTATGCCCGCAGGCTTCAGATACAGGAGCAAATGACGGTGCAGATCGCGGAGGCGGTCATGGAGCACCTGAAACCTCAGGGCGTGATGGTGATGGCGGAAGCGGAGCACATGTGTATGACCATGCGCGGCGTATCCAAACCGGGAAGCCGGACGGTGACGATGGCGGCAAGGGGCTGTTTTCAGGACGACCCACAGCTGCAGCAGTATTTTTTTGAAATGCTCAGAAGATAGAGAAAAGGACAGGCATCGCTGTGAAGATAGGCGGCAGGGAATTTGCGGTAAAAGGACATACATATGTGATGGGGATCCTGAACGTGACGCCGGATTCCTTTTCCGATGGCGGAAAATACAACACGATCGACCGGGCGCTTCAACGCGCCGGGACTATGATCGCCGAGGGAGCGGACATTCTGGACATCGGCGGAGAATCCATCAGACCGGGGCATACGCCCGTTTCGGTTCAGGAGGAAATGGAACGAGCGCTGCCTGTTCTGGAGAAGATCAAGGCAGAGTATGATGTGCCGGTCTCTCTGGATACATACAAGCCCGAAACGGCCGCTGCGGGCATTGCTGCCGGGGCGGATCTGATCAATGACGTGTGGGGATTAAAGTACGATGCAAAGATGGCGCATGTCATAGCCGGGGCGGGTGTTCCCTGCTGTCTGATGCATAACCGGAAAGAGGCGGTGTATCGGGATTATATGGCGGATGTGCTGGACGACCTGAGGGAATCGGTCGATATCGCCCGCCGGGCGGGGATCGCCAGCGATAAGATCCTTCTGGATCCCGGCGTGGGGTTCGGAAAGACTTATGAGAACAATCTCGAAATCATTGACAGGCTGGAGATGCTGCATGAGATCGGCTGTCCGATCCTGCTCGGTGCAAGCAGAAAATCGGTGATAGGACTGGCGCTTGACCTGCCCGCCGAGGAACGTCTGGAGGGGACGCTTGTGACGAGCGTGTACGCCGTCTTAAAGGGCGCGATGTTTGTCCGGGTCCATGATATAAAAGAAAACGTCCGTGCGGTCAGAATGGCGGAAGCGATACGGGACGGGTATGGGAGATGAAAGTATGGACCGTATCATTATAGAAAATCTTAAGATATATGCACATCACGGAGTATATCGGGAGGAAAATGAGCGGGGGCAGAATTTCTACGTCAGCGCCGCTCTGGAAACGGATACGCGGCCTGCCGGAACGGCGGATGAGCTGGAATTGGCCACCAACTACGGAGAGGTCTGCACTTTTATCGACCGTTTCGTGAAGGGCAGCACATACAAACTGATCGAAACGGTCGCGGAGAAGACCGCGGAAGCGCTTCTTATGCAGTTCGCGCTGGTGAGAAGCGTCACGTTGGAAGTGCGTAAACCGGAGGCGCCGATCCCTCTGCCGTTCGAGTCTGTGTCGGTGAAGATAACCAGAGGATGGAAGAAAACGTATCTGTCATGCGGTTCCAATATGGGCGACCGGAAAGCGCATCTGGACGGAGCGGTGGAGGCGCTTAAAGCGGATCCGAAATGCCGGGTCCTGCGCGTGTCCGACTGGATAGAAACGGCGCCTTACGGAAGGACCGAACAGGCCGATTTCCTCAACGGAGCCATTCTGTTGGAAACGTTGTACACTCCGGAAATGCTTCTTGCGAAACTGCATGAGATCGAGAGAGAACATCACAGGGAGCGGACGATCCACTGGGGACCGAGGACGCTGGATCTGGATATCCTGCTGTATGAAGGGTGCGTCATGGATACGGAAGAACTGACGATTCCGCATATCGATATGGAAAACCGTTATTTCGTGCTCAGGCCGCTCGCGCAGATTGCTCCTTACGAGCGGCATCCTGTCCTGACAAAGAGCATCAAACAGCTGTATGAGGCGCTGCCGGAAACTACTCAACTTCCCCAAGAGCCGCCTGCATAGCCGCGTCGAAGGTGGTCACATCCACGGGGCCGTAAGTGTTGGTCCGGTAGACGGGTACCGATGCTCCGAACGCATTGAAATAGACATAGGAAGAAGTAATGTTGATATTCTGATAAACGCCGCTGCATACGGTTTCCTGTGAAGTGCCGTCAACGTACATCCTTTTAAGGGCTGGGTCCGTCTTGGAGTTGGTCTGGTAATAGATGTAATCGTTGTATACGTTAAAGGCGTCCACTCTTTCGTTGGTCAGCACTTCCACCACGTCGCCGGATAGCGAGTAGCGGCACAGTCTGTAATTGTTTCCCACATCCATATAATACACATAGTTATTCTGGAAGACAGGATTCCACAGATCGCCTTCCCACAATACTTCCGCCGTGTCGGTCGCCGTGTCTAAAGCATACAGGTAGTGGTCCTGATCGGTGCCGTTGTAGTAGATCACGCCGTTGGCGTAACCGTTGGGGTTGATCATCGCGTCGGGGTCTACGGTCTTCCGGTCTTTTTTGTCGATCCGTATTTTTTCAAGCGATATGGCCGTGTCGGAGTCCAGTTTCTCATAATAGAGATAGCTGCCGCACAGCTGCATGGACACTACATGACACCGGTCCATACCGGTGACGTTCCTGCCGTTCAGCCTGCTCCGGTATATGCCGTATGCGCCGCGGAAGGAACCCGGATCGGCGCCGTCGGAATTGCCGTCCGTGACATAATAGATGTAGTCGCCGCCGATGTTTATATGGGAAGAAGAGCCGCCGTGTATCTTCTTGATATCGGTTTCGTCCGTATTCATGGAGTACAGGGAATAATTGTCGTAGGCGTTGGCGAAATAGACCCGCCCGTCATGTTCGCAGTAATATCCGCCGTTGTTCAGGTTGCCCGGCGTATTGCCTGTCGTGTATTCGTCGTTTAAAGGAACGCGTCCTGCAAAAACGGCTAAAAGGATCAGGGCAGCGATTACTGCACCAAAAATGGAAAAGATCAAAATATTTTTCTGCTTGGTCGTCATGGTTCCGCCTCCGAATCGTAAATTGAAAAACCTTTTGGTCAGAATCATTATATCTTTATTTGATTCTGGCGGCAAGGGATTTTATAGTTGAAACGATCAACTTTACTGGCATTTCAGATGATGGTATAATATGCACGAAAGCAATGAGCCGTGCGAAGGCGGCAGATGAAGAAGCGGCTGCTTGCAGGCGGCTTCTTCAGGAGGCGTCTTCATAGGGCGAAAGCCCGTGACGAATGAATCGAAGATTCATGAGGGCGCACGGCGGGAAGCAAGAAGCGGCTGCTTGCAGGCGGCTTCTTCAGGAGGCGTCTTCATAGGGCGAAAGCCCGTGACGAATGAATCGAAGATTCATGAGGGCGCACGGCGGGAAGCAAGAAGCGGCTGCAGACCCACAGTCAGATCAACAGGAGCTTGAAAGGATAAAGAGGGATGGAATTACGGGAACTGAGAGAAGAACTGGATAAGATCGACGAGCAGATCGTCAGACTTTACGAGGAGCGCATGGAGATCAGCTCCAAAGTCGCCGATTATAAGATACAGACAGGACGGAAAGTGCTGGATAAGACCAGAGAGGAAGAGAAACTGCGCCAAGTGCGCTCGCTGACGCACAATGATTTCAATGCGCACGGAGTTCAGGAGCTGTTTGAGCAGATCATGTCCATGAGCCGCAAACTGCAGTACAACAGGCTGGTTCAGGAAGGGGTGAACGGCAGGCTGCCTTTTATCGGCGTGGACGAATTGGACGTACGAAATTCGCGCGTGGTATTTCAGGGAGCGGAGGGCGCATACTCTCAGATGGCGATGATGAAATATTTCGGCGAGAGCGTCAACTGTTTTCATGTGGAAACATTCCGGGACGCCATGTGCGCCATCGAGGAAGGCAGCGCGGATTATGCGGTGCTTCCCATAGAAAACTCCACGGCGGGCATTGTCAACGAGATCTATGATCTTCTGGTGGAGTATGAAAATTATATTGTGGGAGAACAGATCATCAAGATCGAGCACTGTCTGATCGGACTGCCGGGAACGGAGATCGGGCAGATAAAGACGGTTTATTCCCATCCGCAGTCGCTCATGCAGAGCGCCAGATATCTGAACGCGCACGACGGGTGGCGGCAGATCAGTATGCAGAATAACGCTTTTGCGGCGCGCAAAGTCAGCGAAGACAACGATAAGAGCCAAGCAGCCATCGCAAGTGAGCAGGCGGCCAAAATATACGGGCTTGAAATATTGGAACGCGGCGTGAATCAGTCGGACACAAATTCCACCCGTTTTATCATCGTCACCAATCAGAAGATCTTTTTAAAGGACGCCGGAAAGGTCAGCTTATGTCTGGAAGTGCCGCATGAGAGCGGTTCGCTGTACCACATGCTGTCCCATTTTATCTATAACAATCTCAACATGACGAAGATCGAGAGCCGTCCGATCGAGGAGCGCGACTGGGAATATCGCTTTTTTATCGATTTTGAGGGCAATCTGGCGGACGGCGCCGTGAAGAACGCGCTGCGCGGACTCAGAGAAGAAGCGCGGAATATGAAAATATTAGGGAATTATTGAGGTGGGCTATGAGAGAGGAAGAACTGATCGTCTATAAGGATTTTGAGGACGGACAAATACTGCATGACATCGTCTGGCTGACAGAGCACTACCGGTCGGGCGACAGTCAGGCAAGACCGCTTTTTTACCAGTGTATGCACAAACTGTTGGAAATGTCGGTATCCTATGGTTTCTCCGGAAACTTGTGGCATTGTTATCTGACGGATCTTCTGGTCAATAACGAGAACAGTTACAGTCTGGCATGCGAGATCAGGGGCGGAGTGGAAGGAAGCGTCAATCAGCTGGTCCTGCACGACATGGAGATCTTTAAGGAATATTTTGATTATGATTTCACCGAGATGATGGGTGTGCTGAAAGCTTCGGAATTTGGAGTGATCCTCGACTACCAGAGCCCCGTGCAGCGCAGCCGGGTATACAGTACGAAGATCCGGGACCGTATCTGTCTTCTGGCGCAGCAGTTCGCTGTCTGTGCCGGTGCGGCTGAGATGAAAGGGATCCTGACGGAGTTTTACCGCGAGTACGGCGTAGGGAAAATTGGTTTACATAAAGCGTTCCGGGTGGCGCATACCGACGAGGGAGCCCGGATCGAGCCGATCCGCAATATCTCCCATGTGCAGCTGGATGATCTGATCGGTTACGAGATACCTAAGAAGAAGCTGACGGATAATACCGATGCGTTTGTGGCGGGGAGAAAGAGCAACAACTGTCTGCTGTTCGGGGATGCCGGGACGGGAAAGTCCACCAGTATCAAGGCGATCGCCAACGAGTATTATGACAGGGGGCTCCGTATCATAGAGATCTACAAGCACCAGTTTCAGGATCTGAACGATGTGATCGCGCAGATCAAGAACAGGAACTATAAGTTTATCATATATATGGATGATCTCAGCTTTGAGGAATTTGAAACGGAGTATAAATATCTGAAAGCGGTGATCGAGGGCGGTCTGGAGAAGAAACCGGACAATGTGCTGATCTATGCGACTTCCAACAGAAGGCACCTGATCCGGGAAAACTATGAGGACAAAGCGGGAAGACGCGAGGATATGCACGCGAGCGACACGGTTCAGGAGAAGCTGTCGCTGGTCTACCGGTTTGGCGTGACGATCTTTTTCTGCGGGCCGGATAAAAAACAGTTTCAGGATATCGTGAAAGGACTGGCGGCGCGGTACGGCGTCACCATGGATGAGGAAACGCTGCTCGCGGAAGCGGGCAAGTGGGAACTGGCGCATGGAGGGCTGTCGGGACGGACGGCTCAGCAGTTCATAGATCATCTCAGGGGAATGGATACGGAAACAGGTCAGTCCGGATACGGACGACCGGGAGGCGGCGCATGAAAACATTTGCGGCAATCGATGTAGGCTCTTACGAACTGGCAATGAAAATATTCGAGATCTCATCCAGAAACGGCATCAAGGAGATCGACCATATCCGGCATCGGATCGATCTGGGCAGCGACACTTTTGCCACAGGGAAGATCAGCAATGAGAGAATAGATGAACTGTGCCGTGTACTGCGCGATTACGGGGAGATCATGAAAAGCTACAAAGTCGATCAGTACAAAGCGTACGGCACGAGCGCGATCCGCGAAACCGACAACCGGAGGATCGTTCTGGATCAGATCGCGCAGCGTACGGGCATCACCATAGAGGTCCTGAGCAATTCGGAACAGAGATTTCTGGATTACAAGTCTATTGCTTCCGGCGGAGATGTTTTTAACAGGATCATCGAGAAAGGCACCGCCATCGTAGATATCGGGGGAGGCAGCATACAGGTTTCCCTGTTCGACAACGACATGCTGGTGACGACCCAGAATATGCGTCTGGGCGTGCTCAGGCTTCAGGACAGACTGGGGCGGCTGAACATCCGTCCGGAGCAGAAAGAGGGGATGCTGGACGAGATCATCAGCTCCCAGCTGGCGGTCTTCAAGAAACTGTATCTGAAAGACAGGGCCGTTGAAAACATCATCGTGGTGGACGATTATGTTTCGGCGATCGTCGGGAAGAATGTGGACGGATTGGAACATTCCAGTGTGGAGGCATCCGCCATGGACAATTTTCTGGAGCGGCTCCGCGCAAAATCCGTACAGGAGGCAGCCGGTATCCTTGATATGCCGGAAGAAAACGTGCCGCTTCTGTTCATATCCGGAGTGCTCATCAACCGGATCGCCAAAGTGATGGATGCGAAGATGATCTGGGTGCCCGGCGTTACGCTGTGCGACGGCATCGCATACGAATATGGCGAAAAGAACAAACTGATCAAGGCGAGTCATGATTTCGAGCAGGATATCATTGCCTGCGCGCAGAATATCAGCAAGCGCTATATGGGCAGCAGGAGAAGAGGGGAAACGCTCGAAAAGATCGCGCTGACGATCTACGACAGTATGAAAAAAGTGCACGGGCTGGGAGATCGGGAAAGGCTGCTGCTGCGCATTGCCACTCTGCTGCACGACTGCGGAAAATATATCAGTCTGGTAAATCTGGGCCAATGTTCTTATAATATCATTATGTCCACGGAAATTATCGGGCTGTCCCATGTGGAGCGGGAGATCGTTGCCAACGTGGTAAAGTATAATCATATGGATTTTCAATATTATGAGGCCATGGACAAGGACGGCTATATTACGGGAAAAGAGTATCTGACGATCGCCAAACTCACGGCTATCCTGAAAGTAGCGAACGGGCTTGACAGGAGCCATAAACAGAAGTTTAAGAACGTCAAGACCACCCTCAAGGACGAACAGCTGATCATCAGCGTGGATTCTTCCGTGGACGTCACGCTCGAAAAGGGGCTGTTTGCAAAACGGGCGGATTTTTTTGAGGAAGTGTACAGCGTGCGTCCTGTGATCAGGCAGGGAAACTGAGAAAGGAGCGGTATTTCATGGCGGACTTTTCAAAGGACGAATATTATACGAACAGAGAATTGAGCTGGCTGCTTTTTGACAAACGGGTGCTGGGCGAGGCGAAAGATAAGAGCAATCCTCTTTTTGAACGATTGAAATTCCTGAGTATTACGGCCTCCAATCTGGATGAATTTTTCATGGTAAGGGTGGCGTCCCTGAAAGATATGGTGAACGCGGGATACAAGAAAAAAGATATCGCGGGAATGACGGTGCCGGAGCAGTTGGCGGCGGTCGTGGAGGAAACGCATAAACTGGTGGAACAGCAGTACAGTATCTATAACCGTTCTCTGGTGTCGCAGCTTATGGACAACGGACTGCATATCATCCGGCATCATGAGGATCTGAATAAGGAGGATGCGGCCTATATCGACCGCTATTTTGCGGACGACGTGTATCCGGTATTGACGCCCATGGCGGTGGATTCTTCCAGACCTTTTCCGCTGATCCGGAACAAATCGCTGAATCTGGGCGCGCTTATGAGAAAAAAGAACGGCAAAGGAGAACTGGTATTTGCAACCGTTCAGGTGCCGAGCGTTCTGTCACGTATCGTGGAGATTCCGGGGGATGAACAAAAGGTGATCCTGCTCGAAGAAGTGATCGAACGGAATATCCATAAACTGTTTCTCAACTATGATATTGTGTGCAGCTATCCTTTCCGCATTATGAGGAACGCGGATCTGACGATCGAGGAGGACGAGGCGGACGACCTGCTTCAGGAGATCGAAAAGCAGCTCAAAAAAAGACAGTGGGGACAGGTCATCCGGCTGGAGGTGGAAGAGGGGATCGACAGCAGGCTGCTCAAACTGATCCGGGAGGAACTGCAGATCGAGCCGGAAGACATCTATTCCATCAACGGCCCGCTGGATCTGACGTTTCTTATGAAAATGTACAGTATGGAAGGATTCGATCATCTGAAGGAACACGGTTATCTGAAACCTCAGCCGGTGCCGGAACTGGCGGAAGAGGCGGATATATTCGGCGCGGTCCGGAAGGGAGATATCCTGATGCATCATCCGTACCAGACGTTCGAGCCGGTCGTCAACTTTATCAGACAGGCGGCAAAGGATCCGGACGTACTGGCGATCAAGCAGACGCTCTATCGTGTCAGCGGCCACTCGCCGATCATAGCCGCTCTGGAGCAGGCGGCCGACAACGGAAAACAGGTGTCCGTACTGGTGGAACTGAAAGCCCGGTTCGACGAGGAGAACAACATCGTGTGGGCCAAGAAGCTTGAAAAAGCGGGCTGCCATGTCATTTACGGTCTGGTGGGCCTTAAGACCCACAGCAAGATCACTCTGGTCGTCCGGAGGGAAGAGAACGGGATCCGTCGGTATGTCCATTTGGGGACGGGCAATTACAATGACACCACGGCGAAACTGTATACGGATATCGGACTTTTCACATGTTCGGAGGAGATCGGGGAGGACGCCACGGCAGTCTTCAATATGCTGTCCGGTTATTCGGAGCCCCGCAGTTGGAACAAACTGTCTTTGGCCCCGCTATGGCTTAAGGACCGTTTCCTGTACCTTATCAACAGGGAAAAAGAACATGCGAAACAGGGGAGGAACGCGCATATCATCGCCAAGATGAACGCGCTGTGCGACAAGGATATCATCGAGGCCCTGTATGCGGCGGGGGCGGCAGGCGTGAAGATCGACCTGATCATCCGCGGGATATGCTGTCTTAAGACCGGGATCGCGGGAGTGAGCGATCATATCACGGTGCGTTCGATCGTGGGCAACTATCTGGAGCACGCGCGGATCTTCTATTTTGAGAACGACGGCAAGCCGGAATATTACTGTTCCAGTGCGGACTGGATGCCGCGGAACTTAGAGCGCCGGGTCGAGATCCTGTTCCCGGTGGAGAAACCGCAGCTTCAGGTCAAACTGCGCCACATTCTGGATTGCCAGCTTAAGGATACGGTCAAGGCTTCCGTTCTGAAGCCTGACGGAAGCTATGAGAAAGCGGGAAGAAAAGGGAAAGAGATGTACAACGCGCAGATGCAGTTCTGCATAGAGGCGCGGGACGCCGCGAAAGCCAAGAACAATGCGGGAAATAAGCGGGTATTCATCCCTGAAACGCATCACGCAGAGTAGACCGGCGCGGGAACTTTTTATAAAAGGCGCGGTTATCCGCACAGCATACACGGGGAAAGGAACGACAGCATATGAAAATATATCTGGCATCGGCATCGCCCAGAAGAAAAGAACTGTTAAAGCAGATCGGGCTTTCTTTTCGGACCATGCCAAGCACGGTGGAGGAAAAGACGACCAAGACGGAACCGGCTGATGTGGTGGAGGAATTGTCCTATCAGAAGGCGGTGGACGTATGCGGCAGGCTGACCGCGGAGGGAAAAGAGGATTTCGTGGTGATCGGGGCGGACACGGTGGTATCCTGCTGGGGTGAGATCTTGGGAAAACCCCGGAACAAAGAGGATGCGGCCCGTATGCTCGACAGGCTCCAAGGCGGAAGCCATCAGGTATATACCGGTGTGACGCTCGCGTGGAAGAGCAAGGGCGCGCCGTCTATGTACTATACTTTCAGCGAATGTACGGATGTGACGATGTATTCCATGACCAAGGAGGAGATCGGAGCATACGTTGACAGCGGGGAGCCCATGGATAAAGCGGGAGCCTACGCCATTCAGGGGATGTGCGCTGCATATATTCAGGGGATCTGCGGAGAATATAACAATGTGGTGGGGCTTCCGACGGGAAGAGTGTATCAGGAATTGAAGAAAAGAGGTCTGATCGGGGAGGCGGCGGAGTGATATGAGCGGCAGTTTTGGAAAGATCAGGCTGATCGCCACGGATATAGACGGCACACTGGTCAAGGATTCGACTCCGTGGGTCTATCCGGAGATCCTGACGGCGATCCGCGAGTGGACGGACAGAGGAGGTTACTTCTGCGTGGCGAGCGGGAGGCAGTACTACAGCATACGCCATATGTTTGAGCAGGTTGCGGACCGGATCCTGTATCTGGCCGAGAACGGCGCGCATGTGCGCTGCGGTGAAAAAGACATCCTTGTGCAGAAGATGCGGAGAGATTATGTGGAAGAGCTGATGCGGCAGCTCAGGACCTATTATGAGGATTGCGACGTGATCGTATCCACTACGAACGGCAGCCTTTTGGAAAGCCATAATGACGAATTTGTCAGATTTATAGCGGAAGGATACCATAACAAATACCGCGTCGTGGAGGACGTTCTGGCGGAGCCGGAAGAGATCATCAAGATCGCGATCCGCCGTAAAGGAAGTATCCGGGAACTGGGCGAGAAGGTTTTGATACCTCAGTGGAAGGATAAGATCAAAGCGTGCATGGCGGGGGAAGAATGGGTCGATTTCATGGACGCCTCCGTGGATAAAGGAAACGCGCTCAAAGTCCTGCAGCAATATCTGGGCGTGACAGCCGGGGAAACGATGTCGTTCGGCGACAACGACAACGATATCGGGCTGATCGAGGCGGCGGGAGAGAGTTATGCCGTGGAGAACGGAAGAGAGAGCGTTAAGGCGAGGGCGAAGCACATATGCCCTTCCTATCACGAGAAGGGTGTGTATCAGGTGATCGACAGGCTGCTCAAACAGCCGGAGCGGTCCGGAGAAAGAATCATTGAGGAGGTATGAGATATGTATGACGACGACGTATTGCAATGTTTTTTGGATAATCAGGAACAGCTTTTCCCGGAACGGGTAGCGGAAACGTTGGAAGAAGCGGAGGATTTTCTGGAAGAATGTATGGCGGTAGTGGTGGATTCCGCCCATGAAGTGTGGGAGTATTTCGACGAGCAGGGCGTGGATATGGAAGGGGCGGACGAAGACGAGATCCTGTCTGCCGATGAAGTGTTTGACATAGGCGACGGAAGATATCTGATCGTGGAAGCTTAATTATGAGCGCGGGCCGTGCAGCAGCGCGGTCATGCACTCGGCGAGGCCGTCCTTATCGTTGTCCAGACGGGTGACGATATCGGCGGCTTCTTTTACGTTAGGAGCGGCGTTTGCCATGGCGATGCCGCATCCGGCAGCCTGTATCATGGAGATATCGTTGTCGGCGTCGCCTGCCGCATAGGCATCGGAGAGCGGGACGTGGAAATGGCTGCACACGAAGCGCACGGCGCTGCCTTTTCCGGCCTCGATCCGGAACAGTTCCAGATACCACTCGTTTGAAAAAATATATTGGATCTTGTCTTGAGCCCAATCGGCGATCCGGTCACAGAATGACAGAAGGCGGCTGTGGTCATGCAGATCGATGGCGAGCATCTTGCAGGGTTCCGTCGTCAGAAAAGACGCATAGTCGTCCGCAAGAAGGAGCGGCAGATGGATCCGGCGGCGGTAGAAACGGATCTCTTCATCTTCACGGCGGCATACGACGCTGTCAGGGGTATAGGTCTGGATATGGAGTCCAAGGGAATCCGCTTCCTGCTGTAAGTGGGATACATAAGAAAGCGGTATGGTGAGTTCGAGTATCTTTTCCCGGCGGTCGCAGTCATAGATAAGTGCCCCGTTGTTGGCAATGATCAGAATACCGGGCGCATCGATCCTAGCCGCTTCTTTGACTTCTATAATGCTGTTTAAAGGGCGGCCGGAAGTAAGGATCAGCTTGTTGCCCGCGTTAAGGAAGTCGTCTATAAATGCATTTGTGCGAAAGGAAACCCGGCTGTCGTTGTTCAGCAGGGTCCCGTCTAAATCGGTAAACAGAAGTTTCATATGATATCGGTCCTTTGTCAGTGTATCGACAGTCTTTCTTTGATCCGGATCAAAAACTCTTCCGGGACAAACAGTCCGCCATATCCGCAGCCCAGATCCAGATTCGGTTTGTTGGAACCGTGAAAATCAGAACCTCCGCTTAAGAGCAGATCGTATTTTTTGGCAAGGGACAGCATGTCGCGCTCGTCCTGCCGCGAGTAGGTGCTGTAGACGGCTTCGATCCCCATGAGCCCGGCGCTCTTCAATTCAAAGACCAGCCGGTCGAGTTTGTCCGAACCCATATGATACAGAGGGGGATGGGCAAGGATGGGGACTCCGCCGGCCTGAAGGATCAGATCGACCGCCTGTATTGGCGTGACTTTTTCCCGCGGGACAAAATATCTGGTATGGTCGCCGAGATACCGCGCAAAGGCCTCCTGACGGCTCTTCACATAGCCTTTTTCAAACAGGAAAGAAGCGTAGTGCGCTCTGGTGATCACGGCGCCGGGATTGCGCGCCATAAGCGCTTCGTAGGAAATGTCGATACCGGCTTCCTGAAGGTTTTGGCACATCTTGATGTTGCGTCCGGTGCGGGAATCGATAAATTCCTGAAGTTTTGTGTGGAAGGACGGCGCGTCGCAGGCGATGTAAAGCCCCACTACATGTACATCTTTGTCTTCGTATTTGGTGGAAAACTCTATGCCCGGAACGACCTCCACGGAAGGCTGGCCGTCCCGGCAAAGCGCCGCGGCATGGCTGACAGCCTCGTCAAGACCGTCCGTCGTATCGTGATCGGTCAGCGCAATGGCGCACAGCCCTTTGGAAACCGCCAGATCGACCAGTTCTGCAGGCGGGAGGCTTCCGTCGGATTTGTTGGAATGTGTGTGCAGATCTACAGCTCTCATACAGTAACCGTACCTTTCTGGCAGACCGGATAACGGCGGCGGTCAGAGGGATGTCTAGTTATCCTCTTCATCGTCGGCGTTGCTCGTATAGATAGTACGTTTTCTTGCCATTTCATCGCTTTCGAGATATTCGTCATAAGTGGTGATCTTATCGATCAGAGTGCCGTCAGGAAGGATCTCCATGATGCGGTTGGCGGTCGTCTGTACGACCTGATGGTCGTGGCAGGAGAAAATCTCCACACCCTTGAATTTTTTCATGCCTTCGTTGAGGGCCGTGATGGCTTCCATGTCCAGATGGTTGGTCGGCTCGTCGAAGAGCAGGCAGTTGGCGCCGCTGATCATCATCTTGGAGAGCAGGCAGCGAACTTTTTCACCGCCGGATAAAACCCGCACTTTCTTCACGCCGTCCTCGCCCGCAAAGAGCATACGGCCTAAGAAGCCGCGCACATAGGTCACGTCCTTGACGGGGGAGTAGCCCATGAGCCAGTCGGTAATGGTGTAATCGTTGTCAAATTCTTCCGTGCTGTCTTTGGGAAAATACGCCTGCGACGTGGTGACGCCCCATTTGAAAGTGCCTTCATCGGGTTCCAGTTCGCCCATAAGGATCTTAAACAGCGTAGTCTTGGCAAGTTCATTGCCGCCTGCCAAGGCGATCTTGTCGTCGTGTCCCACGATAAAGGAGATGTTGTCGAGGACTTTGACGCCGTTGACTGTCTTGCTGATGCCTTCGACCGTGAGGACCTCGTTGCCGATCTCGCGTTCGGGGCGGAAATCGATGTACGGATATTTCCGGCTGGAAGGACGGATATCGTCCAGTTCGATCTTTTCAAGGGCACGCTTTCTGGAAGTGGCCTGCTTGGATTTGGAAGCGTTGGCGGAGAAGCGGGAGATAAATTCCTGCAGTTCCTTGATCTGTTCTTCCTTTTTCTTATTGGCCTCTTTGCGCTGCTTGATGATCAGCTGGCTGGACTCGTACCAGAAGTCATAGTTGCCGGCATAGAGCTGGATCTTGCCGTAGTCGATGTCCGCCGTGTGCGTGCACACTTTATTTAAGAAATAGCGGTCATGGGATACCACGATCACCGTGTTGTCAAAATCGATCAGAAATTCTTCCAGCCACGCGATGGCGTCCAAGTCCAAGTGGTTGGTCGGCTCGTCGAGAAGAAGGATATCCGGATTGCCGAAAAGCGCCTTCGCGAGCAGCACTTTTACCTTCTCATTACCGTTTAACTCTCCCATAATGGTATAGTGTAGGCCGGTATCGATGCCGAGGCCGGTTAAGAGCATGGCGGCGTTGGATTCCGCATCCCAGCCGTCCATTTCCGCAAATTCCGCCTCCAGTTCGCTGGCGCGGATACCGTCCTCGTCCGAGAAGTCCTCTTTGGCATAGATGGCGTCCTTTTCCTTCATGATCTGATAAAGGCGCTCGTTGCCCATAATGACCGTATCCATAACGGTGTATGCGTCGTATTTGAAATGGTCCTGCTCCAATACGGAGAGCCGCTGTCCGGGCGTGATGGACACATCTCCGTTGGTCGTTTCCAAAGCGCCGGAGAGGATCTTCAGAAAAGTCGATTTGCCCGCGCCGTTGGCGCCGATCAGACCGTAGCAGTTTCCTTCCGTAAATTTGATATTGACATCCTCAAAAAGAGCCTTCTTGCCCACTCTGTAAGTTACGTTGTTTGCCTGAATCATGTTTTCTCCATTCCGAAATTTCAATGTTTTTCACTGTTTACAGCCACTCTTACTATTATACACAACGGCAGGCATTTTTCAAGGAAAAAAGGACGGCGGGCGGCGGTTGGAAGCAGCGGCGGCAGGTGTATAAAAAATAGTAATGTGCAGATGGATAAAAAATAGGAATGGCTATTGCGGCAAAAATAATTTAGCGGTAAAATAACATTACCAAAATCCGTGCAATGCACAAAAATAGGGAGTGATATTGTGGAGATTAAGAGAGATTCATACCTTGAACAGTTAAAGATAAGAAAAGATAACGGAATGATTAAGATCATCACAGGAATCAGGAGATGCGGCAAATCATTTCTGTTATTTGTATTGTTTAAGAAATATTTATTGGAGAGCGGCGTAGATCATGACCACATCATTGAGATCGCTTTGGATGGCATTGAATATGAAGAACTGAGAGATCCTAAGAGGTGTTTTCAGTATATTAAAGATGCGATGAAAGATGATCGGAAGTATTATCTGCTTCTGGATGAAGTACAGTTTATGCCACGATTTGAGGAAGTGCTGAACAGCCTGCTTCGCATCGGCGGCATTGATGTGTATGTAACCGGCAGTAATTCTAAATTTTTATCCAGCGATATTGTAACTGAATTTAGAGGCAGAGGGGATGAAATCAGGATTTATCCCTTGTCCTTCGCAGAGTTCTATGCGGCTTATGACGGGGACTATGACGATGCATGGGAGGAATATATGACATATGGGGGCTTGCCGCAGGTGGCACAATTCTCCGTGGAACGCCAAAAGGCCGAATATCTTAAAAATATTTTTACCAATGTTTATATCAAAGATGTGGTGGAGCGTAACAGGATTCAAAATGTTGATGAGATTGGAACATTGGTGGATATTCTCGCCTCTGCCATAGGAACCCCTATCAATCCGACCAAAATATCAAATACTTTCAAAAGTGAACGCGGAATCAGTTATAGCAATAAGACGATATTCAATCATATAGATTATCTGGCAGAGGCATTTTTGATCTCCAAAGCGGACAGATATGATATTAAGGGAAGAAAGTATGTGGGAGCAAATCTGAAATATTATTTTTCGGATATAGGACTTAGAAATGCCAGACTAAACTTCAGGCAGCAGGAGCCGACCCATATTATGGAGAACATTGTTTATAATGAGCTGCTTGTCCGGGGTTATAATGTGGACGTCGGTATTGTGGATGTCTTTGCAAAAAATAGTGAAGGGAAGAGAGTTCACAAGCAGTTGGAGGTTGATTTTGTGGTGAATCAGGGCAGCCAGCGATATTACATTCAGGTGGCTTATGACATGGCTTCTGAGGAAAAACAGACGCAGGAACTCAATTCACTCCGGAATATCCCGGATTCATTTAAGAAGATCGTTATAGTAAACGGAACGAAAAAGCCTTGGAGGAACGAGGAGGGATTTGTGATCATGGGCATGAAGTATTTTCTGCTTAACGCGGATAGTCTGGAGTTTTAATATGAGCAATCACTTATATACTCCCCTGTACTTTTACCTTGACACAGGCCTTCTGGGGGGGGGTAACATGGAAGAAAAGGCGGCCGCATCGGGAAGATCATCCGATTCTTTCTTCGCAGGCGCCAAAACCGCTAAAAGATCCGCTTAGAGAGAAAAAATATGTTTAAGACGACTGTACAAAATAAGAAAGATCCCATAAAGAAAAAAACAAAAGAGGAAGAGCCGAAGGATCCGAATTACAGGGAATATTCCCTGTTCTCCAACATGCTGTACATCATAAAGGGGATGTTTGGCGCCCAGAAACCTCTGCTTTTCTTCATACCGCTGGGCATTGCGGCGGAGGTCGCCAATACCTATCTGCCTTCTTTTGCGCTGCGCGCAGTCATCAGTGACATTTCGAACGGTGTACAGACGGAGCGGCTTCTCCATACGGCGCTTCTCTTTGCGTTTATGATGCTTGCGGCAGGCGCGGCGCAAAGACTTGCCGACGCTAATCTCTGGTGGCGCTGGATAGGCGCGCGGATGAACTTCATCATGATGCGCATCCGCAAGGTGCTTTACATGGATTATGAACATCTGGAATCCCCGGTCGTGATGAAAGCGCAGGGGAAAGCGCAGTATGCGACAGACGGCAACAATAACGGTGTGGAGGGCATGATGCGTTCCTCATATGAGGTAATGAAAGTATTCGCTTCTTCTTTTACCGCTGTCCTTATCATCGGGCAGTTATCGCCTTGGATCGTGCTTGTGATCTTTGTGTTTGGCGCGTTATATTTTCTGAGTATGGACCGCACCAAGAGGAAAGACAAGAAAATATGGGACGAATGTTCCCCGTACTGGCATAAACAGTGGTATATGTTAAATACCATGACGGACTTTACCTACGGAAAGGATATCCGCCTGTTTTCCATGGGCGGATGGCTCCTTCGTAAATACGCGGGGCTGCAGGACTATCTCCACGGACGCATGTGCGAGTCGAAAAACCGCTGGATGGGACATACGATTTTCAGCAATATCTTAGGGCTTGTCAATCTGGCGGTCGTCTACGGCTATCTGATCAGCAGAGTGCTTTCGGGCGAGATATCGATCGCGGATTTTTCCCTCTATCTTGGAGCTATCGCAAGCTTCAACAACGTGCTGCAGCAGGTATTTAACAACGTGACGGATCTGCGGCAGCAGTCGCGCCAGATCAATGATTTCCGTACCTTTCTGGAATACCCGGAACGCGGGACGTTTCAGGATGCGCAGGGAGCGCCGCCGCCGCTTAAGGAGATGGACCGGTATGAGTTCACCTTTGAAAATGTGTCGTTTCGGTATGACGAGGCCTCCGATTATGCGCTGAAGGACTTAAACCTGACGCTTGCGGCGGGTGAACATCTTGCGGTCGTCGGGCTTAACGGAGCGGGCAAATCCACCTTTATCAAGCTTCTGTGCGGACTTTATGTGCCCACATCGGGGCGCATCCTTTTAAACGGCGTCGATATCCGGCGTTACGATAAGCGCGAGTATTATGAACTGTTTGCGCCTGTGTTCCAAAATGTCGAGCTTTTTGCCTTTTCCATGAGTGAAAACGTGTCTATGCGCGGCAGCGGTGAAACAGACACAGACAGGACGATAAGCTGTCTTCGGGACGCGGGACTTTCCGAAAAGCTTGATACGCTTCCGAAAGGTGTGGAAACTCAGCTTTTGAAGGTGCTGCATGACGACGGCATAGACCTTTCGGGCGGCGAACGGCAGAAGCTTGCCTTTGCAAGGGCACTGTACAAAAATTCGCCGATCGTAATACTTGACGAGCCGACTTCTGCGCTTGACGCGTTGGCGGAATACCGGATGTATATGGATTTTGACAGGCTGATAGGTAAAAAATCGGCTGTATACATTTCACACCGCCTGTCGTCCACACGTTTCTGCGATCATGTGGCATTGTTTGAAGAGGGAACGATCAAGGAGTACGGAACGCACGAGTCGCTGATGGAAAAAGGTGGCGCATACTGTGAAATGTTCAACGTGCAGGCGCAGTATTACAGAGAGGAGGGCGGCGCGGATGAAGCTTAAAAAGTCATTATCGCTCATCAGGCTGTTTGTTTCCTATGCATGGGAGTGCAAGGCGTCCTATTTTATATTTTTCATAGCGGATATAGTGCTGAATGCCGTGTCGCCGTTTATTACGATCCTGTTTCCGGCGCTTGTGATCGATGAGCTGACAGGTCAGCGCAGACCGGAGTATATCGTGCTGTACGTTGCCTGTACCGCAGCGCTCCAGTATGCGGTCAGCGCAGTCAGAGGCGTTATCGGCCTGACGAAAGAGAAATATGCGGATCTGTATAACAGGTATCTGCAGATGAAACTGGCAGAGAAGTGCGTTGCTATGGATTTTCAGCATACAGAGGATAAGGCTGTGCTTGATCAGCTTGAGAAGGCAAAGACAGGGATCGAGTGGTATTCGGGCGGCATCAGCGGTATTCTGGATACGTTCGGCGCTATCCTGACCCATGTGGCCACGCTGCTTGGAACTGCGGCGCTTGTCATTGGCGGCGCGCCCGTGCTGATTCCGGTATATGCGGTATGTATCACGGCGGAAACCGTTTTTAGACATTACGTAGAGAAGATCAATCGTGAGCATTTTTTGAGGCTTTCCAAAGCAAACCGGGCTTTCGGATATATGTTCTGGGAACTTGCGAATGTCCGCTTCGGGAAAGATATCAGGCTTTACGGCGCGGAACAGACGATAGAAGACAAGTGCAAAGCAAGTATCAGGTCGCAGGCGGGTGTATGGAAAAGCAAGGCGATGCATTGCCTGTCCTATAATCTTGCCGGTGTGCCCTTTACGGCGGGACGTTACTTTGCGGAGCTTTTTATCTTGGGGAAAAAGGCGCTTGGCGGGGCGATCTCCATCGGCTCCTTCACCATGTATATGAATGCAAGCAATACATTCGGTCAAAGTCTGCAGAATATAATATGGTGTGTCCAGAAGCTGTATTCAAGCCTTGCCTATATCAATGAATTTGTGGTATTCATGGAATATCCCGATGCGGTGTGTCACGGAAGCCTGCATCCGGACACCGGCGCGGCGCATACGATCGAGTTTAAGGATGTCAGCTTTACCTATCCGCATACGGATGTGCAGGTGTTAAAAAAGATCAATGTCGTGCTTCATTCGGGCGAGCATATCTCCGTGGTGGGATTGAACGGCGCGGGAAAGACCACATTCATTAAGCTGCTGTGCAGACTGTATGATCCCACAGAGGGGCAGATCCTGCTTGACGGGACAGACATCAGGGAATATGTATATGAAGAGTATGTGAAACTGATTTCAGTAGTGTTTCAGGATTTTGAACTGTTCGCGTTTACGGCGCGGGAAAATGTCACCCTGACGGAGAGCCATGCCAAGGCGGAGGATGTGCGCAAAAACGAGGAAAAGCATGAGTCTATATTCAAGGCAGAGGAATGTGCTGTGGCGGACGATGAAAAATTTGAAAGGGTAATCAGGCAGGCGGGGCTGTCGGAAGCCATCGCAAAACTCAAATATGGAGCGGATACGTTTATCATGAAGGGCTTCGACCATGGCGGCACCGAGATGTCGGGCGGCGAGCAGCAGAAACTGGCGATCGCGAGAGCGCTTTACAAGGACGCGCCCGTCGTGATCCTCGACGAGCCCACGGCGGCGCTTGACCCGATTGCGGAGTACGAGATCTACAGACAGTTTGACACGCTTGTGGACGGCAAGACGGCAATCTATATTTCGCACAGGCTGTCCTCGTGCAGATTTTGCGACATCATTTATGTGTTTGTGGACGGCGAGATAAAAGAGCGCGGCACCCACGCCGAGCTTGCCGCTGTAGAGGGCGGACATTACGCCAAGATGTTTGCGGCGCAGGCGCAGTATTATAAGTGAAATGTCTGCGATACTTTCGTAGAAGTGGAGAATATAATTCAGATGCACGGTAAGGTATGGAAGCGTTACGCGAATAAATATTAAAAATTATTTTGGAGGGAAAAGATGATTAAGGCAATTCTGACGATTGACGATATTGCGTCAAAAAATACTTCTGCGATAGTGGATCATCTGCAGGAGAAAGGAATACAGGCGATAATGTTTGCCGTCGGGCAGAATTTGGAAAAATATCCCCAACAGGCGGTTTACGCATTAAAGCACGGTATGATAATAGGAAATCACAGCTATTCCCACCCTGCGTTTTCGTCACTTTCAATGGATGAGTGCGTAAAAGAAATCGAAAAGTGCGAGGAGCTGCTTGACAGGCTGTATCAGTCCGCGGGCGTGAAGCGAAGGTTCAGACCTTTCCGTTTTCCGTATGGAGATAAGGGCGGTGAAAATAAAGCGGCGCTTCAAAAATATTTGACTGAAAACGGCTTTGATAAGGTAAAGGACACCCAAATCCCCTACAAGTGGTGGAAAGATAACGGATTTAATAAGGATATTGATACATTCTGGACATTTGATTTTGCGGAATACAATATCCGCCCCGACAGCGGTTTTACCAAAGATGATGTATGGCGGAAAATCCACGACCCGAACCCAAGCACAGGAGCTGCTTTGCTTGCCGATGGCGGAAGGCACATTATCCTTTTACATGCGCATGACGAAACGGAGGAAATGCTGCCCGAATACTATAAGCTGTTTATTGACCATTTGACAGAAAACGACGTGGAGTTTGAAAAGCCTGAATTTTTGGAGTGAGGTATACAAATGAAACGATTATTTTTACTGGAAGATGATTTGAGCCTGATAAACGGGCTTTCATTTGCCGTAAAAAAAGAAGGATATGAAATAGATGTCGCGCGTACCGTACTGGAGGGCGATACATTATGGGCGGATGACAAATATGATTTAGCGATTTTGGACGTGTCGCTTCCTGACGGTTCAGGCTTTGACTTCTGCAGGAAGATACGCAGGACTTCAAAGGCTTATGTGCGAGTCTAAAAACCGTTGAATGGGACATAAGATATTCAGCAATATCTTAGGGCTTGTCAATTTGGCGATAGTCTACGGCTATCTTATCAGCAGAGTGCTTTCGGGCAGGATATCGATCGCGGATTTTTCCCTCTATCTTGGAGCGATCGCAAGCTTCAACAACGTGCTGCGGCAGGTATTTAACAACGTGACGGATCTGCGGCAGCGGTGAAACAGACACAGACAGGGCGATAAGCTGTCTTCGGGACGCGGGACTTTCCGAAAAGCTTGATACGCTTCCGAAAGGTGTGGAAACGCAGCTTTTAAAGGTGCTGCATGACGACGGCATCGACCTGTCGGGCGGCGAGCAGCAGAAACTGGCGATCGCGAGAGCACTTTACAAGGACGCGCCCGTCGTGATCCTCGACGAGCCCACGGCGGCGCTTGACCCGATTGCGGAGTACGAGATCTACAGACAGTTTGACACGCTTGTGGACGGCAAGACGGCAATCTACATTTCGCACAGGCTGTCCTCGTGCAGATTTTGCGACATCATCTATGTGTTCGTGGACGGCGAGATAAAAGAGCGCGGCACCCACGCAGAACTTGCCGCTGTAGAAGGCGGACATTACGCCAAGATGTTTGCGGCGCAGGCGCAGTATTATCAATAGGAGATCCCGGCGGCGCGGCAAAGGCAGAGCAGCCTCTTTCGTCACGAGCCGCAGGATTTGTAATGTTTGACCCCGTACCGCCATACGGCATGACATACGAGCCAAAATACGACAGTTCCAAGCGGACAAAGCGGCAGATACCAGTCCTGCGCTTTTCCCAGAAGAAACTGCAGAGGATAGTATTGAAACAAGGTATACGGTATGATATAGGTGCAGAACCGCAGGATGCCCCTGCCGTAGATATCTATGGGGTATTTGCCGTGTGATTTCGCGCCGTAGGTAAGCACATTGATCAGGGAAGTATCTTCAATGGAAAAGAAACAGAAGCTTGCTTCCAGTATAAACAGCCCGATAAACAGGAGCGTACCGCCGACGGTCATGGCGGTGATCGTCCAGACAGCCGCCATGTCCCACGTTACCCGGCTGTGCCGGATCCCCAGCGCCAGCGTGATCACGGCGGTCAGCAGCGGCCCGGTCCGTCCCAGTTCAAATCGGCTGCCCATCACCTGCAGGATCAGACTGCGGGGACGCAGCATCATCCGGTCGAACTCTCCTTTTCTCACCATTCCCGAAAAAGTTTTGAAACCGTTGCCGAACAGTTCTGCAAAGGTAAAGGACATCTGGACGATGGCAAAGCACAGCAGGATATCTCCATAGGTGTAGCCTTTTATCCGGGTCAGGCCGTCGAACAAGAATCGGATCGCCGCTAGTTCACAGAATGAGATCATAAAACGTGCAGTTATCATCAGAAAAAAAGATACTTTATACTGCATGATGCTTTGTGTACAGACAGAGGCGTACTTTAAGTATAGCTTTATGTTTTCCCCAATCTTCATAGCGTCAGCCTCCCTGTATGACCATTCTTTTTTCCGCGCATTTCCAGAGGGCGGTTCCTGCCGCCAACAGCGCCGCCAGCCAGAAGATCTGTTTCAGTATATACGGATATATCCCGCTTCCGGCAAGATCTCCGCTGTATATGCGGAACGGGACGTTCTGCATATAGGCAAAAGGAGATAGTTCCACCAGAAACAGATATTTTTTCGGAAAGAACGGCAGCGGAATCACATTTCCCGATAAAAATTCCACCGCTCCCGTCAACACCATCCGCCAGCCCTGCGGAGCGATCGTAAAAAAGCAGAGCATATAGACGAGCATACAGAAGGTGATCGTGATCCCAAGCGCCAGAAACAGGGCTGCCAGAAAGAACATAAAGGCGGCACCGCTTGCCGGAAGCGTCATACGATAAGGTCTGGGCATCAGAAAGGCACAGATCAGTACGGGAACGCATCTTAAGAGTGTTTCGGCGATCCGGGCGCCCGTTATTCTGGAAAACCACATGGAGTAGATGGACAGCGGACGGCACAGTTCATAGGCGATATCGCCGCTTGTGATCATCGAAAAAAGTTCGTTGTCGGATGACCATGTATTGAAAAAAACGTACAACGCTTCTTTCAGCCATATGTATTGGACAATAGAAGAGTAGTCCATCGGCATACTGCCGCCGGAAGCCTCCGCCACCGCCTTGTATGCCAGACATTCCATCAATCCCCAGATAAGCTGCGTGGTCAGCGCCGTGACCGATGCCATGCGGTACTGTATCCCGGTGGCGAAACGGAGTTTGAAAAAATCGTAATATTTTCTCATGGCGGCCTCCTACATAATATTAAGCCGTGCGTAGAGCCCGGCGATGATGTGGTCGATATCCGTTTCGCTGTTTTCGCCTTCCGGATCAAGGGACTTTGCCGCAAGGCGCAGGTCTTCCAGTGTCCCGTCCATCAGTTTCTGTCCCTTGCCGATCAGGATCACGCGGTTTGTGATCGCCTCGATATCCTGCATATCATGTGTCGTCAGGATCACCGTGGTCTTGTGTTCCTCATTCATCTTTTTTATGAAGTCCCGGACCGCGATCTTAGATACGGCGTCCAACCCGATGGTCGGCTCGTCCATAAACAGCAGCTTGGGATCGTGCAGGAGCGATGCGGCGATCTCACAGCGCATCCGCTGTCCCAGTGACAACTGTCTTGTCGGTGTTTTTAACAGATCTTCCAGATGCAGCAGCTGTGTCAGTTCATCCAGCCGGTCCCGGTACTTGGACACAGGTATGGCGTAGATCGACTGCAGCAGTTCAAAAGAATCTATGACAGGGATATCCCACCACAGCTGTGAGCGCTGTCCGAAAACAACGCCGATCTGCCTGACGTGCTCTTTCCGCTCCTTCCACGGTACCCGGCCGTTTACCAGACACGAGCCGCTGTCCGGCGACAGTATCCCGCTCAGGATCTTGATCGTGGAACTTTTGCCCGCGCCGTTGGGACCGATGTAGCCGACCATCTCACCGTCGTTTATGGTAAAGCTTATGTGGTTTAAGGCATGGATCGTGTCATATTCCCGCAAAAACAGCGATCTGACCGCATTGCCGAATCCGGAGCCGCGTCTGGCGATGCGATAGCTTTTGGATATGTCGTTAAATTCTATCAACAGAGTTTCCTCCTCAGGCAGCAGAGTGTAGGAATTTCATAATAGCATATCGCATCCGCCCACGCAAGTATGTTTTTAGGCGGGGATCGCAGGCGGGGATAACGGGGAATTTTAGAGCCGGGATAGCGGCCGATGCAGGGCCGGGATGACGGAAGAAAACGAAAAATCAGGTGACAGTGTGATGCGCTTTTGATATACTGATTTTGGATGACAGAATCACGAAAGTTTGTCTGGACGGAACGGTATGTGTGAAGAGTATGGAAAAGGACAGCGTTCCCGGTTTTTATGGGGACCGTTTTTAAAAAATCTGGCGGCGGTAGCGGTGCCGGTGGCGTTTCAAAATCTGCTTACGACAACGGCAAGCATGGTGGATACCATGATGGTCGCGCCGCTCGGCGAGCTGTCCGTAGGCGCGCTTGGCCTGTGCGCCCAGTTCTCTTCGCTGATGTTTTCCGGTTATTGGGGATTTTTCGGCGGCGGTATGCTGTTTATCTCCCAGTATTGGGGTTCGCGGGAGGACGACGGGATCGAGCGTTCTTATGGGATGACATGGGTGTGCATGATGGCGGTAGCTGTGGTCTTTGGCTGTCTTGCGGTCTTTGCACCGGAACTGGTGATGAAAATCTATACGGACAAGGCGGCGATCCGGACGATCGGCGTACAGTATCTGCGCATTGTAGGTTTTGCCTATATCATGCAGGTGTTCTCCATGGCGATGAGCTGTCTGCTGCGGTCCACAGAACGGGTGCGCATCCCCATGACCGCGTCCGTTGTGTCCGTCCTGACCAATCTGGGGCTGAACTGGGTCTTTATCTACGGGCATCTTGGCGCGCCTGCCATGGGGATCCGCGGAGCGGCTCTGGCGACGACCTGCGCCGCGGCTGTCAATATGTTTACAATCTATCTGCTGGCATGGAAGAGCGGCTATCCGTATCTGTTCCGGGTGCGCGGCCACTTTCGGTGGAACCGCAGGCATTTGAAGGGCTTTTTTGTAAAATGTTTTCCCATACTCTGCAACGAGGTCCTGGTGGGGATCGGAAACATGGTGATCAATGTCACTTTGGGGCGTCAGCCGGAGTATGTGATCGCGGCGACAGCCGTTTTCCGTACACTGGAAGGCCTGATCATCGGATTTTTCGCAGGATTTTCCAATGCTTCCTCCGTACTGGTGGGAAAATGTGTGGGCGCCGGGGAACTTACTACGGCATATGAACGCGCCAAGCGGCTCGTGTATCTGTGCAGCGGCGTGATCTTGGCGGCGAATCTGCTCCTGTTTGCCGTGCACCGGCCGATCCTGACCCGTATGAGCCTGTCGGGCGCATCGTATGACGCCGGGGTGCGGATGCTCTTGATCTACGGCGCGGTTTCCGTGATCCGGATGGGTAACTGGATCCAGAACGACACTTACCGCGCGGCGGGAGATGCAGTCTACGGGACGGTGCTGGAGATCATCTTTATGTATGCGCTGATGCTCCCGTGCGTGCTGATATCGGGGTTTGTCCTGCATCTTCCGTACTGGGCGATCTTTCTGTGCTGCTATGTTGACGAGCCCATCCGGTATGTGCTGATGCAGATTCATTTATATTCCGGAAAATGGGTGAAGCCGATCACCGAGAACGGAAAAGCGGCGCTTCCGGAGTTTCTGGCCGGACGGAAGAAATCCGTAAACGTCCGTCTGTGAATGAAAAAATGGCTGCGCGGCAGAAAGAGCCGGGAAAGCAGGGAAAGACAGGCAGCAGAAGGAGCCGGAAAAGCAGGCAAAGACAGGCAGCAGAAGGAGCCGGAAAAGCAGGGAAAGAACCGGCAGCGGAAAGGACAGGAAAAGCAGGAAAGACCGACAGCAGAAGTTCCGGAAAAGCAGGGAAGACCGACAGCAGGAAAGAGGGAACAACACTTGAAAAAAATAAAACATTTTGCAGAAGCGATCATTACACCGTGCGTTTTATATCTTCTGGCGGTCATGCCGCGGGTGGTGCACCGGCCCGATACCGCTCTTTTTCACAAAAGGTATTTCGCCCACAGGGGGCTTCATGACAACGCCGGGGACGCACCGGAAAATTCCATGCCGGCGTTTCGTAAAGCGGTGGAGGCAGGTTACGGCATAGAACTGGACGTGCATGTGACAAAAGACGCCGTTCCCGTGGTATTCCACGATCATACGTTGGAGCGCATGTGCGGCGGATCCGGCACGCGGCAGATCAGGGACTATACCTATGCGGAACTTGGGGCGTTCACACTGGGAAATTCCGATGAACGCATCCCTAAACTGGAAGATGTGCTCCTCATGGTGCGGGGGCGCGTGCCGCTGATCGTGGAGATTAAATCCGAAGATACCGATATATCGCTGTGCGCGCCGATCGATGAACTGCTGCGGGCTTATGACGGAGAGTACTGCATAGAGGCTTTTAATCCGATGGTGCTTCTGTGGTTCCGGCGGCATCACAACGAGGTGGTCAGAGGGCAGCTTGCATCGGATCTGCGCCGGGACGGTGAGTACAAGAGCCTTTTGGCTTTTCTGCTGACGCATCTTTTGTTCAATTTTCTGACCAAGCCGGATTTTATCGCGTATAATCACGAATTCAGACAGGAACCGGGAAGACGGATCTGCAGAAAACTGTACCGGAATCCTTCCGCAGCATGGACAGTGAAAAGCCGCGAGAAGCTCAGGGAAGTCCAAGGAGAGTTTGATATTTTCATTTTTGAGAGTTTTACTCCGTAAGTTTGTATCGTAATTGTATCGTAATAATTGTATCGTAATTGCAAAAAAGAAGTGTCAAATTGGAAGAAATATGGTAAAATAATAAAATAGTATATGGAGGCTGCTTAAGTCGACTAGTTTATAAGGAAAAGAGAGGGTAAAAACTATGGCGAAATGGGTGTACTTATTTGAAGAAGGTAATGCCGACATGCGCAATCTTCTCGGCGGTAAAGGGGCGAATCTGGCCGAGATGACAAACCTTGGCTTGCCGATCCCGCAGGGGTTCACGGTAACAACGGAAGCCTGTACCGATTATTACAATCACGGCAGGCAGATCGCGGACGAGATCAAAGACCAGATCTTTGAGGCGCTCGCGGGACTGGAGAAGAAGCAGGGCAAGAAATTCGGAGATACCGAAAATCCGCTCCTTGTATCGGTGCGTTCCGGTGCAAGAGCTTCCATGCCGGGTATGATGGATACGATCTTGAATCTGGGTCTGAATGACGCAGCCGTGGAAGGGTTTGCTAAGAAGACGGGCAATCCGAGATTTGCCTACGATTCTTACAGAAGGTTCATTCAGATGTTCTCGGATGTTGTTATGGAGATTCCCAAGTCTTATTTTGAAAGAATTCTGGACGAGATCAAAGAGGCGAAGGGCGCCCGGTACGACACGGACCTTACCGCCGACGACTTAAAAGATATCATTGTCAGATTCAAGAAGATATACAAAGAGAATAAAGGCGAAGATTTCCCGCAGGATCCCAAGGTGCAGCTGATGGAGGCGGTCAAGGCCGTGTTCCGGTCATGGGACAACGAGAGAGCCATCGTATACAGAAGAATGAACGACATACCGGGTGACTGGGGCACCGCAGTAAACGTACAGGCCATGGTATTCGGCAACATGGGCGACACATCGGGAACGGGCGTTGCTTTCACGAGAAATCCCTCAACCGGCGAAAAGGGCATATACGGCGAGTATCTGATCAACGCGCAGGGCGAAGACGTGGTAGCGGGTATCCGTACACCGCAGCCGATCACCAAACTGGCGGAGGATCTGCCGGAATGTTATAAACAGTTTATGGAGATCGCCAACAAGCTGGAAAATCATTACCGCGATATGCAGGATATGGAGTTTACCATTGAGAACGGCCGGCTGTTCTTCTTACAGACGCGTAACGGCAAAAGGACCGCACCGGCAGCCATTCAGATCGCCTGCGATCTGGTGGACGAAGGCATGATCACACCTGAAGAAGCGGTTCTCCGTATTGAAGCCAAGTCGCTGGATCAGCTGCTGCATCCCACCTTTGACCCCGATGCGCTGAAAGCGGGTCAGGTGATCGGACAGGCGCTTCCGGCATCACCGGGCGCAGCGGCGGGCAAGGTATATTTCACCGCGGAAGAGGCGAAGGCGGCGCACGAAAAGGGCGAGAGAGTCATATTGGTCCGTCTGGAAACATCCCCTGAAGATATCGAAGGTATGCATGCGGCGGAAGGCATCCTGACGGTCCGCGGCGGTATGACATCCCACGCGGCGGTTGTTGCAAGAGGCATGGGCACGGCGTGCGTATCCGGATGCGGTGACATTGCCATCAATGAGGAAGATAAAGTATTTGAACTGGGCGGAGAAGAGTTCCGCGAGGGCGATTATATTTCTCTGGACGGTTCCACCGGTAAGATCTATAAAGGCGACATCAAAACTGTGGAAGCTTCTATGAGCGGCAATTTTGGCCGTATCATGGAATGGGCGGATAAGTACCGCAGACTGCAGGTGCGCACCAATGCCGATACGCCTGCTGACGCGGCAAATGCGGTGAGGTACGGCGCGGAAGGCATCGGTTTGTGCCGTACCGAGCATATGTTCTTCGAGCCTGACAGGATCCCGAAGATCCGTCAGATGATCCTCTCCAGAACGGTAGAGCAGAGAGAAAAGGCATTAAATGCGCTGATTCCTTTCCAGAAAGGCGACTTCAAGGCGCTGTATGAAGTGATGGAGGGCAGGCCGGTCACGATCCGTTTCCTCGATCCGCCGCTGCATGAATTTGTGCCGACGGACAAGAACGATATAGACGATCTGGCGGTAGCTATGATGATGACCGCGGAAGAAGTACAGGAGATCTGTGATTCCCTTCATGAGTTCAACCCGATGATGGGTCACCGCGGATGCCGTCTGGCGGTCACCTATCCGGAGATCGCCAAGATGCAGACCAGAGCCGTTATGGAAGCCGCTATCGAGGTGAAGGCCGAGAAAGGCTACGATATCGTACCTGAGATCATGATCCCGTTGGTTGGCGAAAAGAAAGAACTTAAGTTCGTTAAGGATATCGTCGTTGAAACGGCGGAGCAGGTCAAGAAAGAGAAAAATTCCGATATCCAGTATCACATCGGAACGATGATCGAGATCCCCAGAGCAGCGCTTCTGGCAAACGAGATCGCCGAGGAAGCCGAGTTCTTCTCCTTCGGTACAAACGACCTGACGCAGATGACCTTCGGTTTCTCCCGTGACGATGCGGGCAAATTCTTAGGCGACTATTATAAGAACAAGATCTATGAGTCCGATCCTTTTGCAAGACTGGACCAGAACGGCGTGGGGCAGTTGGTACAGATGGCGGCGGAGAAGGGCCGCGCTGTCAGACCCGACATCAAACTGGGTATCTGTGGCGAGCACGGCGGCGATCCGTCTTCCGTGGAGTTCTGCCACAAAGTAGGTTTGACCTATGTATCCTGCTCACCGTATCGTGTGCCGATCGCAAGACTGGCAGCAGCGCAGGCGGCGATCAAGGAGAAATGAGTTTTTGAGGGTTGAAAAGGATTATTGAGTTTCAGGGGGTTCACCGGGTGACTGGTGAGCCCCTTTTTACGCGGGCAATGAGTCGGGCTGACAAGCTTGCTTGTCAATTTGGCGAATGCCGCGATAACGGGTGAAACACGCAAAGCGTGTTTCATCTCGTTGCACTATCTAAGATATCGCATTAAGAGTGGCAATAAGGGATTGGAATACACAATTTGGCGTAATGAAGAGTTTTGCCAAATTGTATTGGGGTACGCTAAAAGGTTTTCCATAATGGCTAGCCAGTTCTGGGTCTGAATTGTAGAGGCAGATGTCTTTTAGATAATAGGAAGTAACTCACATTTGCTTCAATATGAATTAAAATCCACGTTGCTGCAAATGTGAGGTCATTTCATGTTATCTAAAGGTACTATTAGTTTTATAAAAAATATGATAAGTGTATCAAAGGATATTTTAAAAAATGGTTTCACTTTATTCAATATTTTTAGTGTTGGATTTAGTAGTATTGTCTTGCCTTCTTTGACTGCATTTACTGTAAATAGTGTGGATGGAATAATGTTAGATACAGAGGTGATAAGTAAATTATCATCTTCTTGTAATATTAATACTTCAGTATCAGATGTATACATACCAAATGTAGAAATGCCTGTTTTAAGAAATGCAGCATAAGGAGAAAGATAATGGATAATTCGAATTATGCAATCAAAACATATGAAGCAGTTTTAATGCTGACAGAAGATAATAAAGGTAAGAGATGGTTAAAAAATTGTGTATGGGTTATTATTGGAATAATTTTTATAGGTTCAGTTGTACTGGATACTAATGTGTTTGAAGAATTATTTTGGCCAGTAAGAATATTTTTTATCATTCTAGCGATTAAATTTGGATTTTATGGGGGGGGGAAAAAAAGAATATATGCCTTCACCAATGGAATTGCATTTTTACAATGATTATTTGGTCTTATATTTGCCGAAAAGATATTATAGTAGAAAAGTCACTCGAAAACAAATCAATACCATGAAGTATTCAGAAATATCGAAGTGTGTATTAAAGAATAAATCAAATAGAATTCAAATATATGGTAATGGTAATTCAGTTTGGTATAACTACAAAAAAGATGGGTCAATCCCATCAAAGCCAACAGAGGAACGTAGGTTTACGGAGGGAATGATATATTTTAATATACAGTTTGCTTCTCATATAGATTTTAAAGAAGAAATTGAAAGCCATTCTCCGTTGAAAGTTATTGTTGAAAACAGTTAACAGGAGGTAAAATGAAATATCAAGCAGGAAACATTGTTCACTAAAAGATGGAAGCACCGTTTGCGAAAAAGAAAGCGAAAAAAGAAAAAGAAAAAAGATAAAATAGTGGTAATTATTGAAAATGTAGGATATAATATAAGAAAATATAAATTTAAATGAAAAAGGATAATATCTTGCACATGATGTGTTAGAGTGATATACTATTATTTGCTTTAGGGTTATAAAGTATATGGTAAATTGATTTGAAAGATGTAAAAGAATGGATTTAATTGCTACAGATATTTTTGAAGAAAATGATACATACTTCAAATAATATCTGAAAAAGTAGGGATTGATATGTACAGTATAAATGAAAAAACAAAAGAAATGGCATCATTCGTTATTGGAATTAATTGCGATACGTTCAAGGAATTTGATTATGATGATGAGATAAATTTTTTGAATCAGGCAGGTAAGCGAGGATGTAGTTTTTTGCCAAACACAGATAATCGGATTGTTGGCAGGGGGAATCCACTGCTTGCGAGAGATGAATTCCTTTCAATGGATGAAGTGAATAAGGGACTGTTTGGAGAATAAATATGGATGAAGTTACCAAAGTTTATGAAGATAGAGCGTTACAGCGTGAATTAGAAGAGATATATAGTCAGTATCACAATTCAATAAAAATATTTATAGGTCAACTGGAAGTTTTGCAAAATAAATTTCCAGTTGAAATTTTAAATGAGATTCGTGCGGTTTTTTCTCATATAGCTAAAGCATATGTCTGTGAAAGTGAGGAAGTTGCGTGGAAAAATGTCAATAAGGCGAAAAGGCATATTAAAAGGGCGCAATTAGATGCATATAAATATATGTGTTATGCTTTCGACCAATATTATATTGAATTCCGTGAGCTGTATAAAAATGTGGATTTATCCCATGTAAATAATGGTGACTTTATAAATGAATTATCAAAGACCCATGCATCTGCGATTGTAAAGGCTGGAAATGCAAGAATGGTAGAGGCAAAGGCAGATGATGTTATTGAGTCATATGAAAAATATGAAGATGCGTATTACGAATATGCAACAGTATACAAATTGATTATTACTAATTTGCCCATTACAGAGAAATTGCAGCAGAAGGAGAAATTGGAGAAAGATGAATTAGATAGGAAAATAGCAATTTTGGAAAAAGGAAATGAGGACTTGCAAAGGCAATTTTCTAATTTACAGGATGAAAATAATAAGGAAAAGAAAAAGAATACAATACTTACATATGTATCAATAGGTCTCGGTATTCTTTCGGTTGTCTTAGGAATAGTCGCATTTATATAAAAAGGATTAAGAAAAAATGTCTTGTTATAAAAGCACAATTTGGCGCCTCTGTTTGTCGAATCGCAGATCGGGTGGGGTAAAGAGGGTTAAAAATCCTCTAAGTTTAACTGCGGCGCAGGCGGCGATCAAGGAGAAATGAGTTTTTGAGGCCGGTAGTGTTTGGCGAAAGAAGTGAATAAATGGCTTGAAAAATAGAAAACGGAAATTTCTTTGAAAGCGGGGCTTCCTGATAGGAAGCTTGAGAAAGAAGGGGTTCGCCGGAATGGAGGGTGGGCCCCTGCTTTTTGCTCTATCGGAGATGCTGCATTAAGAGTGGCGATAGTGGATGGCGATACACGATCGGCGTAAGGAAGAGTTTTGCAGAATGGTATTGGGGTACGCCAAAAGGTTTCCCTCAATTATTCTCCTGTTTTGCGTTTGCGGTATATAAATTTGATTTTAAAGAAAAATAGTGTGGTTCGGTTTATAAAATTTGCAGACTGCTTGCAATCTGCAATCAGAATGGTTATACTATAGGCAGGAGGTGATTGGTATGGCAAGAACAGCAAATGTATTTGCACATGTGGAACCTGAGATAAAGGAACAGGCGGAGCAAGTGCTTGAACGGCTGGGTATTTCGATGTCAAATGCCGTAGGGATGTTTTTAAGGCAGATCGTGCTTCAGCGGGGGATCCCGTTTGAGATGAAGCTGCCACAGGAAGTACCGGATGCATATAGATCCCTTACCAAAGAACAGTTTGACAGGAAAATTGAAGAGGGCATGGCTGATATACGGGAAGGCAGGGTTTATCCGGCAGACGCTGTGGAATTGGAGATGAAGAGGGATTTCGGTATATGAGTTGGAAAGTTGTGTATACAGCAGGTGCAAGGCGGGATCTGAGGGGTCTGTACACATATATTGCAGAGGAACTGTGTGCACCGGAAGCGGCAGCTGGGCAGGCCGGAAGGATCATGGAAGGGATACGTTCACTCAGCGAAATGCCGATGCGTTACCGCCTGTATAATGATGAACCGTGGCACAGCCGTGGGATGAGGGTTTTCCCTGTGGACAATTATCTTGTTTTTTTATCTGTCGGAGGCAGTTGAGAACAAGGTGTATGTTATCCGTATCATGTATGGCGGCAGGGATGTCCGAAGGCAGTTGGCAGACACAAAAATGGAATATTGATCCTGAGAGATGCATTTGTTCCGGATACCGGGCAGGTGCTTTTTCTTGTATGGCAGTTTTTAATAAACTACCGATTAAGCCGGTGGTTAATAAGTGCCGAAGAATATTGAATATGATTAAAAACACTAAATACAGTAGAAAAAATGATTCCATATACTAAATATAGTATTTTTGATTTGTAACGCAGGCTATGAGTATCAAGAATGAAAGACGGTTGAGGAAAGATTTATGAATCAAGATTTTACAGAACGATTAAGTCAGGAAAAGTCAAATGCTTTGGAAAAGAAAAAAGATATGAAAGTAACGATATTTCCAAAACGTTATTGGGTATTATCGCTTGATCAGAATATTTTTGAAGTTATACAATTTCCACAGACAGAATTGAAAATTGAATATATGTACAGTAAGATCGTGAGAAAAAAGAGATATAATTGAAAAACTGTTTCGGACATTTTATATTTATTTAATTGTGTGAACAATATCGCCAAATGATTGCAATTAAAATCAAATGATGATACAATAAAAATAAAGAATCCATCAGGAGGGATGAAATATGGCAAATACCTTGGTTCAGTTCAGAGCAGAAGAAACATTGCGGATAAAGGCAGTTGAAATATGTGAAAGGCTTGGCATAGACCTTCAGACCTATCTTCGGATGTGTATGTCAAGGCTGATACAGGAGAATGGCGTTCCATTCAGTATGAAACTGGAGCCGGAAACGGAAAATAAGGGGTTAAAGGCAATGCAGGCTGCCAGCCGCATCGCAGAAGAATGTGGAATCTCCGAAATGCCGTTGGAAGAGATCGATGCAGAGATCTCCGCAGCCAGAGAGTGAGGCGGCGGATGAAATATTATGCTGTCATTGACACAAATGTCCTTGTTTCCGCTATGTTGAAATGGGACTCTGTTCCCGGCAATGTATTGGAACTTGTTTACAGCGGAACGATCATACCGCTGTTGAATCAGCACATTGTAAAAGAATACCGGGAGGTGCTTGCACGTCCGAAATTCCGACTGACTCAGGCAATTATTGAGGGATGCCGTTGGTGAGATAGAACGGTTGGGATTCTATGTGGATGCACGGGGATTGGATATACCTTTTCCTGACCCAAAAGACAGGGTGTTTTATGAAGTGGTCATGGAAGAACGGAATGAGGAGGATGCCTATCTTGTTACGGGTAATATAAAGCATTTTCCAGAGAAACCTTACATTGTTACACCTAGACAGATGATGGACATTATCTTGAGGCAAATAGAAGAGTAAGGCGCTGCTCTATGAACAAGCAAAAGAAACAAACAACAACTTAAAAAAATATTTGGATGAGGCAATATGAGAGGTGCTGAAACTTAACAATGAGGATGCTATTTCATTATATAATTGTATAGGGGGGGGATTGGTCCGCTCCGTCACCTCACCGCACAGGCGGCGGTCAATAATAAATGAGTTTTTGAGGCCGGTACTGTTGGGTGAAAAAGTGAATAAATGGCTTGAAAAATAGAAAACGGAGTTTTCTTTGAAAGCGGGGCTTCCTGATAGGAAGCTTGAGAAAGAAGGGGTTCGCCGGGTGACTGGTGGGCCCCTGCTTTTTGCTCTGTCGGAGATGCTGCATTAAGAGTGGAGATAGAAGGATATGGATACATAATTTAACGAAGTGAAGAGTTTTGCCGAATGGTTTTGTGTTACGCCAAATGGTTTTCCTCAATTATTCTCCTGTTTTCTACTTGAAGCATTTCTTTACAATGTTGTAAAATTGTTGTAAAATATGTTATCATAATCAACATATGGAGATAGGTGATATGAGAAAGAAGTTAATGTTATTATTAGTTTTAACATCAATTACGATTACAGGTAATAATATAAAAAAGCAGAGCGAAAATATTATCTCACAAGGAGATTTTGAAATCATACAAGAGGAAACTAACGCTAACAAAGCGCAGGCAGTTAACATAGATAGTTACCATTACTGTTATTATGATAAGAACGAGGGGGGGGGATACGAAACTAATCCGGGATGGAAAAAGAATGAAAAAGAGCTTGATGAAGTAGCCTTAATAGTTATCGATCCTTGGAAAGATTCACCTTTTCCAGAATTGAATGCTGATATTCAAGATAATGTTATTGAGTACACCATTCCAATAATAGAAAGCGCATATGATAATGGGGTTAAAACATTAGTGTTTACTAATAATCCGGAGATAATTGATTACGATACAGAAATTGTAGATGATCTTCGAGAACTAGTAGATGATAATGTGGTAGAATTACATTACTATGATGAGTTTTCTGATTCAAATGAATTTGCTCAATACATGCAAGGAAGAGGTTTTAATACTTTAGTATATACTGGATATGCCGTAGAAATGTGTGTAGGGTATAGAAATAGCGGCGTCGTATCAAACTATTTCAGCGATTATAGGACTTCATTTGAGAGATATATTATTCCAGAAGCATGTTTAGGATTAGTTTCAGAGGATGATAATGAAAACAATAATATGAGAGATATGACAGTCATGGCATACTCTCAGCAAAATATAGCTGATGTAATATATTTTGATGATTGGATTAAAGCATATGATGAATAAGAAAATAGTTATTCCTAGAATATTTACATTGTGTGTTTTAATTCTTGTTATTTCTGGGTGTGGTAAAGAAAATGATTCCGATAAATATAGGGCAAAACGCTTAGTTGATTATTCTTTAGAGGAATTAAATGACTATGAAGATATTGAATTTGATGCATTAGGCCATTATGCATTATCATGTCTATATATGTATAAGTCAACGGGGGGGGGAGATTATTTATACTATTCTAAGGATATTATTGATTATCTAATTAAAAACGGTGATAAGGATGATGATGGTTTTATAGGGTGGGGCTTGCGTTTTCCCTATGATGCTTTTTCTGATGGAACGGTAAACGATATAAATACGGAATATACTTATACAACAAGTGTAATAGGATTCGCAATATGTGAAATGTATAACGAAACCAAAGATGACTTATATAAAGACTATATAGAGCAAATTAGAAGAACACTTTTGGAACATATAGGTTTTGATGAAAATGAAAAAGGAATTTGCTTTTGGTATAGCAGCTCTGAGAATGACAAAATATACACTGTTCATAATGTAAATGTGTATACAATGCAATTTTTAGCTGATTATGATGACATTTATGGTCTTGATATTTTATCTGATGAAATTATAGAAAAGATTACACAATTCGAAGAAAATACTATGATTTCAAGCGGGAAGTGGTTGTATTGCGAGGAAAGGGATAGTAAGAATGATTTGGTCCATTGGTGTTTTTCAGTAACTTCTTATTATAGGGTGTATGAATTAACGCAAAATAAAAGATATTTGAATTTAGCGGAAGAATCTTTAAATGCAATAAAAGAAGATTATTTTGTAAATTACGATATTATGGATGATTCTAGTCATTTATGGGGTATCCCTGAGGTATTAATTTCACTATGCTATGAAAAGAAATACTCAAACGGACAAGATTTAGAGAATGTGTTGATAAATATTGATAAAAATTTGGATAAGCAAGGACGATATGTACCAGCTTTAGGTATAGTCAATTATGAATCTGATACTCTTGACAATCACAGGGCTATGAGTTGGTATGCATACGCATTTGCATATATTTCTTATGTTAATTCGTATAAAAATTATTAGAGAATTATCAAACTTTTTGAATTTATCAAGCGTTTTGATTTTTTTGATAGGATTAAGACATATGGTGAGAGAGGAACTTTAATTAGCTCCTCTTTTTTATTTAAAAATTTTCATTCCATTTTTTAAAAAATTGATTCTTATTGAACCCTGACAGTTTATTCATTTCTTGATGATTTAATGTTGTATTGAGATTCAAGGAAGGTTTTACAAATGAGGAATGAAATAACTGTAACTGGAAAAGTGATAACACAATTTAACTTAATATACGAGTATAAAAATGAAAAATTTTATATGTTTTATGGAAATATTATGCTGGACTTAGGAGTAAAAGAGGTAAAACTATTCGGGGGGGGGGAGGGATAATCAGTTCACTTCGTCACCTCACCGCGCAGGCGGCGGTCAATAAAAAATGAGCGTCAAGGGGTTCACCGGGTGACTGGTGAGCCCCTTTTCACCCAATTATCATTAATGGGAAGATATGAGAAAGCCCCGGATATGAAGGTGATCGCTGCCTTAGCTGCTTTATGTTATATATTGTTATCCTCTGCGAAAACGGTCAGATGATCGTTTGGGGTTACTTTTTTGCCGGTATGCCCAATATTTGTTTGTTACGAAATTCATGGGAACCGTGATAACAAGATTTAGTGCCGCTGCTAACAGATTCCCCAAAAAGACAGCATCTAACCGCTCATAACCTGCATTGACCAGACGGGTTCCCAAGTGTTCCATGAAACGGCTGACCTTGATGAGATCGATCCAAAATACCAAAAGAGCCGCGCTTGCTAGATACCCCCACAGATATGCTGCATAGGTTTTTATGAGTACCTTCCACCAAACCCGTTTCTCCTCATGCGGCTGTTCGGTGAAGACATATCTGCTGCTCCAGAAATATGCATTCAGCACGCTCAGCAAAAATCCGATGAGGCTGGCGGCGAGATAGTGTATTTTCCAATACACAAGGATGGCATAAACCGCCTCGCTGACCACAGTGTTGGATACACCCACTAAAGCAAATTTTAGAAATTGGATCAGATCATTTTTCTTCATGTTTCACATCGCTTTCCCGTTATTTTCGATAAAAACGAACATAGGCGTTGTCTATCACCGTGCTGTATCCAAATTCATTCTCGATATACTGCATGATCCAACTGTCGGGAGGCCCTTTCAGGCCGCCGTACCAACAGTCCACCACGATCACATCCGGTTTTTCTCCGGGTAACATTCCCAACAGATTGGTGACGATCAGACAATTTTCATCTTCGCGGGTGTTTGGCCGAAAATCTTCATAAGTACAGTTGGTAATATATGCCCGAATGTAGTTGGTAAAGATTCCTGCCGTCGGTTCCTCCTTAATGATTCCCCGCATTTGTGCAGCGGTGTTGGTTAGATCGGCCCACAAGGTATATCCGTTGCCTAAAACCACAAGAAAGGACATGCTGAATAACAGCAGATAAATCAGTGTCGCGCTTTTTTTACCTTCAGAGCACAGACCAAAAAAGTGCCAAGGATAAGACGGCGCCCAAAATGCCGTGGGAAATGGAGTGATTCCCCCCCCAGATTGCTCCGCCTATGCCGGTACAGATGCCAAAGTGGAGGAGCATGCAAAAAGCTATATGGCGGCACATAATACTGAAACTTCCCAATGTGACAAAAGGCATAAAGAGCACCACACCGTTGAGCCCCAGTGACAGCTCGGAATAACTGCATCAGTCAGATGCACGCAAAGTCTACAAAAATAATTTTAACGGCAGCCAATATGCTGTTCAGTATAAGCAGGATTTTTAATCTTCGATAGATTTTTTGTGACATGTGTTTTCTCCAACAGGAGTGTAATGCCCTGATACGATTTCTTCATCAATGATAAAAGGAGGCCTCGAACGGGAGGCATCCAGTGTGCGCCAGAGGTATTCTCCCAAAATTCCCAACATGGACAGGATGAGTCCTGCCGACAAAAGGACCATACACATCAGGGAGGACCAACCGATGATGGGAACTCCATGAGTAAAATATTCTACCAACACGCTGATCAAGAGGATCAACGCAAACAGGTCGAAGAGTGCACCCACATAACTCATCATACGGATGGGCACATAGGAAAAACTCATCATGGAATCTAGCACCAGTTTAAACTTTTTGGAAAAGGTCCAACGGGATTTCCCTTTTTCCCGGTCTTTTCTGTCAAAGTAGACTTTGTCCGTGCGAAAGCCTGCCCAGAGGACTTGCAGGGTCAGGCTGGAGTTTTTCTCATCCAGACGTTCCAGAACTTCAATGACCTTTCTGTCGATCAGATAGCAGTCGCATCCTCCGACAGGCATATTTTTGTTGACAAATTTCCGCACCATCGCATAATACAGATTGGCAAAAAAGACCTTTACCGCGTTTTCGTCCCTGGAACGACGAACGGCTAGGACCACTTTATAGCCCTGTTTCCATCGCTCGTACATTTCCGCGATCAGTGTGGAGTCTTCCTGGAGGTCCGCTTGTTTGGTCACGGCGCAGTCCCCTGTGCAGACACTCAGACCTGCCAGAAGAGCAGCGTGTTCACCGAAATTGCGGGACAGCTTTACCAAATGAACATTCTCATCCAACGCTTTTATCTCATTCATGATCTTCCAGGAATTGTCTCCGGAGCCGTCGTCTACGAAGACCAGTTCATATTCGCCGATCACTCCGCTCAAGATATTTTCCTTCATATCCCGGTAAAGGTCCATCAGGGTATCTTCATTATAATACACAGGAATGACTATGGATATTTTACTCATAACTTAAACCTTTCCTTTTATCTCCCGCAGATATTCCTGATAATCTCGTATGTATTCTTTCTCATCATAATGGCGGCTGCAGAGTACCAACAGAATAGAATTTGTAGAAAAATCATACATATCTTTCCAGATCATTGGGGACAGATACAGCCCCATGCCCGGTTGGTTTAGTTCGATCACGGCAGTTTCCAAACCATTGTCCACCCTCACTTTACTGCTTTCGCTCACATTGACAAGCAGAAATTCGGTTTCCCGGTTTGCATGCTGACCACGGATCACTGTGGAGTCGGAGCCGTAAATATAGAATACCCGCTTGATGTCAAAGGGAATGTCCCACCCCGCGCCTTCAATCACCACGAGATTTCCTCGTTCGTCCCCCAGATCTTTAAAGTAAATTAACTTATATTGTTCCTTTAACTTCATATCTTTTATCCAGGACTCTCTTTTCGTCAAAAATAACCGATCGCTTTAATGACATATGCCTGTTCTTCTTCCGTCATTCCGTTATACATGGAAATGGATAAAACCGTATCCGCATAGTATTCCATGACAGGGAAGCTCTTTCTGGTATCGGAAAAACCTCTGCCAGGCGGTTTGGCATTATTTTCATGGGTTTCCAATTCCTTGCTTTTTATCTAAATCAATTATACAGGAAATACCGGGATGGTCAAGACTTTTCGACCATCTCGCAACAGTCGGCTGCAAAGGGCTTAGAGTATAATATTATTTGGGAAAAATAAAACCCTACAATCCAGATGTCAGTGAAAAATGCGAATCCCTTGATAATTTTAGAGAAAATTACCTTTTCAGCGCAATGTAGTTTATATCGGCAACTATAATGATGCGGAAAAACAAGGGATTCCTTGGAAACCATAAGTCCGGGCGAATGACGGATCCTTTTTCCTTTTTATATATGGATGAAAATAAAATGCGCAAAAAATGTGCATTTTATTTTTGACTGAGTATTGACACGGTGTCAGAATGGTACTACACTTCATATTGACACGATGTCAGAATAAAAACGGAGATGTGATCTGCAAGTGTTTTTCCCTGAAGGAAAAGCAGTCAAAGTCCGTTTTTTGAAAAATTTTGGAAGAAACGTGAAAGCGACCGGCCCGGCTGCAAAGATCACAAACCTTGGTGCGCTGAAGATCGTGCTGGGGATCAGAAGATTTTTGCTGTACCTGCTGTTTATTATGGTATTTTCCTTTGCAGCGGGAATCATCGTGAACAGTACCATATAGCTGCGGATTATACCTAAGGAAGACGCGCTCTGCTTATCCTTAGATAAAATGACAAGGAGAAAACAAAATGCCAAAAGGATCACCGGAACTTACCAACGCAAGAAAGGAAGAGATCATCAACGCCTGCGAGGAACTTTATAAGACAAAAAGCTTTAAAGAGATCACTTTAAAAGACATCGGGAACGCGACCAGCTTTACCAGAACTTCGATCTATAATTACTTTCAGACGAAAGAAGAAATATTCCTTGCGTTACTGCAGAGGGAAAATGAGCTTTGGATCGCCGACCTGAACCGGATGATGGAGGAGCATAAAACGCTTACCAAGGATGAGTTTGCCGATAAGCTGGCTCGTTCTCTGGAGAAACGGGAGCAGCTTCTCAAGATCATGTCGATGAACCATTATGATCTGGAAAGCAGCAGCCGGCTGGAGCGGCTCACGGAGTTTAAGGTGGCTTACGGAGGTTCCCTGCGGGCGGTCATGCGCTGTCTGGAGCAGTATTTCCCCAAGATGCCGATAGCGGAGAAACAGCGCTTTCTGTACACATTTTTCCCGTTCATGTTTGGGATCTATCCCTATACGGTGGTCAATGAGAAGCAGCGGACGGCCATGGAGCAGGCGGGCGTGAACTATGTGTTTATGACGATTTATGAGATCACATACAACTGTGTGAAAGGTCTGCTGAAGGATTAAAAAGCAGTCAAGTCAGGAGGAAAACGGTATGATCTTCTATTTTACCGGAACAGGCAATAGTCTTTATGCAGCCAAAAAGTTAGATGAGGAATCAAAATGAAATTTGAAAGGAGGGCTTACAATGAAATACACAAATTTAGGAAAATCGAATCTAAAGGTTTCCCGCATCTGCATGGGCTGTATGGGTTTCGGCGATGCTGCCGCCGGGCAGCACAGCTGGACGCTGGATGAGGCGCAGACCCGTGAAATCATCAAGCATGGCCTTGACTTGGGCATCAATTTCTATGACACAGCCATCGCCTATCAGAACGGCACCAGCGAGCAGTACGTCGGGCGTGCGCTTAAAAGTTTTGCAAAGCGGGACGATGTGGTGATCGCCACGAAATTTACACCCCGGACGCAGGAGGAGATCGACGCGGGCGTAAGCGGACAGAAGCACATTGAAAATTATCTGGATCAGAGCCTGAAAAACCTCGGCATGGATTATGTGGATCTCTATATCTATCATATGTGGGACTACCACACGCCCATGGAGGAGATCATGGAGGGGCTGCACAATGCAGTCAAGGCAGGCAAAGCCCGTTATATCGGCATTTCCAACTGCTATGCGTGGCAGCTGGCCAAGGCGAACTTTTATGCAAGGGAACAGGGACTTACGGAGTTTGTGTCCGTGCAGGGGCACTATAACCTGATCGCTCGCGAAGAAGAACGGGAGATGGCGCCCTTCTGCGCCGATCAGAATATCGCCATGACGCCCTACAGTGCGCTGGCAGGCGGGCGGCTCTCCAAGCGCCCCGGTGAAACGTCGAAACGGCTGGAGCAGGATGCCTATGCCAAATTCAAATATGACGCTACGGCGGAGGCGGACGGAAAAATCATCGCCCGTGTCGTGGAACTTGCGGATAAGCGGGGCGTTTCCATGACGGAGATCTCCCTTGCATGGCTTTTGACAAAAGTGACCGCTCCCGTGGTGGGCGCGACAAAGTTCTCCCATGTGGGCGGCGCGGCAAAGGCGGTGGATCTGGAGTTGACGCAGGACGAGATCGACTATCTGGAAGAATTATATGTGCCTCATGAACTGGTAGGAGTGATGGCGCAGAACGGCAAGCAGAAGGCGGGAAATGTAGTGTAAAAGACGCAGATTCGGCAGTCTGCGTCACGAGGATTGCGGCGCAATTCTCCCGGAATGGTTTACGGTGTTGGCATTAGTGGATATGGTATAAAAGATGCAGACCCGTTAAAACATCCAACGGAGAGCATCAATAACAGGAATAGATTCAATCACAGGAGGACAAACACTATGGAAAAAATCACACAGACAGCGGGCAGAGATCAGCTTGGCGGCTTCGCGCCGGATTTCGCCCATTTCAACGACGACATTCTCTTTGGCGAAAACTGGAACAACCCCGACATCGATCTGAAAACGCGGTGTATCATTACCGTGGTGGCGTTGATGAGTTCGGGGATCACGGACTCCTCGCTGACCTATCATCTGGAAAACGCCAAGGCGCATGGCGTAACCCGTGCGGAGATTGCCGCCATTGTGACCCATGTGGGCTTTTATGTAGGCTGGCCCAAGGCATGGGCGGTGTTCCGTCTGGCGAAGGATGTCTGGAACGAGGCGGAACCGGAACTTTCGGAGAAGGACAAATATCAGAATACGATCTTGTTCCCCATCGGCGCACCGAATGACGGCTTTGCGCAGTATTTTACGGGGCAGAGCTATCTCGCTCCCATATCGAAAGAGCAGGTGGGTATCTTCAATGTGACCTTTGAGCCGGGCTGCCGGAATAACTGGCATGTCCACCACGCCGACAAGGGCGGCGGTCAGATCCTGATCTGTGTCGGCGGGCGCGGATACTATCAGGAGTGGGGAAAAGAGGCCGTGGAAATGAAGCCGGGCGACTGCATCAATATTCCCGCAGGCGTGAAGCACTGGCACGGCGCGGCGCCGGACAGCTGGTTTTCCCATCTGGCGATTGAAGTGCCGGGTGAAAACGGCTCGAATGAATGGCTGGAGCCGGTGGATGAAAAACAATATGGAGGATTAGATTGAAAAATAAGCTCGATAGCTTATTTTTCAAACGGGAATTTGTGCCGGAGCGTCACAAATTCCCCTGATGGCGAAGTTAATTCTGAGAGAATTTACTTCATGCCCCTTGTCGCGTAAAACGCTCCGGAATGGGGATTAGTGTGAGAATGACGAAGAAAATAAAAAAGATCACAGCAATTTTATTCGCAGCCTTGATGGTACTGTCCCTTGCCGCCTGTGCCGGAGGCGGGGAATCGGTCGGCAATAGCCAAGATACCGAACCGCAGCAGAGCGGCACGGAAAATGTTCAGATGCCGGAAGAATCTCAGACGCAGGAGCAGACCGGGGCATCCGACGAAACAGGAGAGGAAAACGGGCAGTCCGTCGCGGCCGACACAGCTTTGGATTCGGTAGCGCCGGAGCAGACCTCTGGATCGGATATAACGCAGGAATCCGATTCGGACAGTTCTGATTCTGAACCAGCCAGCGAGCCGGAGGACAGTAAGATCCTGGTAGCTTATTTCTCTGCCACCAACAACACCGAGGGCGTGGCGCAGAAGCTTGCTGACGGACTTGGCGCGGATCTCTATGAAATCACGCCGGAGCAGCCTTATACGGACGAGGATCTGGACTACGGCAATTCTGAAAGCCGTTCGTCTGTGGAGATGAACGATCCAAGTGCCCGGCCCGCAATTTCCGGTTCCGTGGAAAATATGGAACAGTACGATGTTGTCCTCATTGGTTATCCATCTGGTGGTATGTGGCTCCTACGATCATCAACAGTTTTCTGGAAAGCTATGATTTTTCCGGAAAAAAGATCGTATTGTTTGCCACTTCCGGCGGAAGCGGATTTGGAAAAACCGTGGACGGATTAAAAGGCTCGGTGGCGGCTGATACGGTGATCGTGGAGGGCAGGATGCTGAACGGCAGCTTATCTGCCGACGATGTGATATGTTGTGAACTGTAGATGTAAACATTTCCGTAAAACGCTGTATTTTAGCGGAAATGTGCATCTGCTAAAATACAACATATGCGGCTGGCTCATTTGTGGTGAATGGAAAATTGCAGATGTTGTAATAGCAGGAAGAAGGTGATAACCCTTTTATTCATATCTGTAAACAGTTTAACACAAAGGAGGGCGGCTGTATATGGAAATCACATATCATTGGGAGGGGGATTATCTGATCCCCGACCTCAAGCTTTCAGACACGACGGAATATCATATCGGCAGATACGGCAGGATGAGGCAGAAATATCTGAAAGAAAACCACAGAGGCGTTTATTCCTATATGATCTTGACGGAAACCTTGTGGAAGCATCTTGCCGAGATTGACGAGGAATGTAACGGGATGATGGATAGGCTCATGAAACAGATGGCGGAAAGGGAGGGCGTGACGGAGAAGCTGAAATCCGATGACTGGCTCTGCTGGCTTCAGAACATGAACAGCATCAGGAGCAGGGCGGAGGAAGTGGTGCTGCACGATCTGGTGTATGCCCTTTAGCAGCTATCACAAGTTCGCTAAAAGTAATCAAGGGCGGTGGCATGAAATGCTCCCGCCCTTAAATCATTATAGCGCAAATTGAATGTCAAGGTCAGGTAGTATTTTCTGCGAAAATCTCCACCTTTCCCTTGACATTCGTGTAAAGCGCTGTCGGGGTCTGATACGATTTTGGAATTAGAGAATTACAGTGGAAAAAGGGAAAATCAGATTGTACTTCCTGTCGAATTGTGGTAATATTTATCTGGGACTGCCAGGATGGTAGGCGGTTAGCCCTCTCCGGAGGGACTGTGACCCTCCGATTACATAGAAACCCGTAAGGGAATCTGGGAAAGGAGGGCTGAGCCATATGGATATTTTGGGACTGATTGCGGTGCTGAGCTTCGGCTTGACCTGCTTTGGAATCGGATACTCTTTTGGTAAAGATAGTAACAAGACACAGGAATAGCCGCCCTCCCGTGACAAGGTAAGCGGCTATTAGCTGTAAACTTATGAATCGGGCTAACCGTCTATCGGTAGCTCCTGTGGGGCATCTGTTAGCGCAGATGTCCTTCTTTATGTTTAATATACCACAATCTCCGGATCGCCGCAAGCATTTTTCAGTGATTATCCGGTCTGTTCTCTTTCTTTTTCTCCCTTGATTTGTAGACGTTAAACTGGTTCTTACATTGCGGGCTGCAAAATTCGTTCCCTTTCCTGCTTGCGATAAAGGCTTTCTTGCAGTGTTTGCACAGGCGCATATCCGTGTTCTTATCCGTAAGCAGAAGGGAGAAGCACATCTGCACCATGACGAGCAGGGAGTGGAAGTCCCACACGATCATGGGCGCATCCGCCCCAAGCGCTATCCGGTAGGTCGGGGAGACGCCGCCGAAAGCGGAGATGCCCTGACGGTACAGGCTGCGGGTGTCCTCGTCAATCGAATCATAATCGAGGTAATAGAGGAAGCTTGTCACAAAGGTAAACGCAAGGTCGGTAAACTCCTTTACGATCCAGTCGTATCTCTCCGCATACTCCCTCTGGTGTTCCATCGCCACTGCCTGCGGCACATTCCCCAGCGCCATCGTGACCGCAATGCCATCCCGGTCAGTCACAGACCATCCAGATTCCACGCTGTTTTTCTGGAAATCCGGCTTTTCAAAAGGATAAAAACAGGCAAGATAGTCCTCTGTGGGGAGCGTTTCTTCCTTTATGAAATGGTTTTTGGGGAGGTACACGGATTCATAGGTTATGAACTCCGCCGTTGTCGGCAGGGCGGTCATAAAGCCGAGGAAGCCATATTTCTGCACAAAGCCGAGAACGGACTCCTTCAGCTCTTCCGCCGGAGCCTTGTGCATGGCGGCAAGACCGACATTTACGGCGTCCATGACAAGCTGCCCCGCATCCTGCATGGGGCGGTACATCTGGGGCTTTGCATCCTTTGAAACCGTTATGTAGAGGTTCCCGTCGCTGCCTGTCTGATATTCATAGCCGCTGTACCGAATCCACGGTGCGCTGGTGTGTTCAAAAAAGTTCTTCATAAAATCTCCAATCTGCCTATGCAATCCATCTATTCATTTATCTGTCTGTCGGTTATCCATTACATTTCTGGATGTAATATCTCCTTTATTATAATCGGTTACTGCTTGGAGGTCAAGCCGTTTGCGTTTCAGATCATGTGTTCCCCGCTTTCGGCTTTCCGCTTTTCCCTTTCTTCCGCACCCCGTTCTCCAGAAAATACCTCTCATCCAGCGTCATCGGCAGATGGTTTTCCTTCCTGTCTGCCAGCACAACGCCATAGAGCCTGCGCAGCTTTTTCAGCGTTGTTTCCCGGACGCCCCGCACGTTGCGGTCTGTCTGCCCGATGCTGTCCGCATACTCCAGAGCGGTGTAATCATGCAGGAACAGGCAGTAGAGCATATTCTTCTGGTGCGGCTTTAAGTTTTTCAATATCCCTGACAGGTCTGCATCCGTGACAAGCTCGTGCAGCGTTTCCGGGCGGTCAAAGATGGCGTCGAGGAACTCGCCCATGAGCAGGAGCTTCTGCAGGACCATTTCATAGGACGTGCCGCCGGAAAGGGAGAGCCTGTCTGCGCCCCATTCCAGCGGCACGTCAGAGCGCCCGATCTCATGGCTCCTTTCCTTACGCTCCCGGTTGGCGTCCAGCCTGTCCCACCATTGTATGACTTCCCTGAAATCATCCTCTGTCCTTGCGCTTTCCTCGATACGCCGCAGGGCGAGCGCACGGGCTTCCCGGTGCAGCATATCCCCGTCCGCTTCCGTTATTAAGTTTTGTTCCCTGAACGCCTGGAACTCAGCGTATTTCGGCATTTGCAGTCAGTCCTTTGCAGAAAAATAAAAAAATGCAGCAGTTTTTTCAAAAACACTTCCGTTTTTATAGCCGTTTTTCTCCTATCAGTGGAAGGGTAATTCTTTTCAAGAAAAAAACAATTACGAAAGGAGGGCGGGCTTATGGGATACGGATAAATGAAAAATCCGGTTACCGGACACGGAAGTCTGCTAAGTATTATAAAGGATATGCGCCATATGCGCAAGAAAGGATTGGATGAATGGAGGCATTAAAAACGGATAACGGCGCAGGGAAAGCGGCTGCGTCCCCGGCAGGCTCTTTTTGCCGCAGGATCGGCGGGACGCTTTTTGTGGTCAGGGTGTATACGGGTTCGGGATATGCGGACACGCCGGAGGAAAAAATTTCCCGCCTGATCTGCAATGAGGTGATGACAGGGGGCGGAAACTGTGGTATGATGGAAACACCACAGATGAGCCAGCCGCCGGAAAGGAGTTCGGAATGAACAACAGGACGGCTGGTGACAACAGAATAACAGCTCTTTATGAGCGGCTCTCAAGGGACGATGATCTTGCGGGGGACAGCAACAGCATAGTCAACCAGAAGAAGATGCTGGAGGATTATGCGAAAAACAACGGATACACGAACACGGCGCATTTTACGGATGACGGGTTTTCCGGCGGCAGTTTTGACAGACCGGGATGGAAGCGGATGCTGGCAGAGATTGAGAAAGGCAGCATTGGCACAGTCATTGTAAAGGACATGAGCCGTGTCGGGAGGGATTACCTTCAGGTAGGGTTTTATACCGAGGTGTTCTTCCGGGAAAAGGGTGTCCGTTTCATTGCTGTCTCCAACGGTGTTGACAGCGACAACAACACCAGCAGTGAATTCGCCCCTTTTTTGAATATCATGAACGAATGGTATCTGCGGGACTGCAGCAGGAAGATCAGGGCAGTGCTGCAGGCGAAGGGGAAAGACGGGAAGCCTGTCACGAGCAACCCGCCATACGGGTATGTGAAAAGCCCTGATGATAAAAATGTCTGGATCATTGACGAGGAAGCGGCGGAGATTGTGCGCAGGATATTTCGGATGACGGTTGAGGGAAAAGGTCCATACCAGATCGCAAGGCAGCTTACGGAGGAAAAAGTGGAGAAGCCGTCTTACTATCAGGCTTCCAGACAGAGGGGGAACTATAAGACCATGTGCGATTTTGAAACCCCTTATAACTGGACAGGCAGCTCGGTCATGAGGATATTGGAAAGAGCGGAATACATGGGCGATACCGTGAATTTCCGCAGCCATAAGGAATCTTATAAAGATAAAAAAGTGGTAAAAAACGGCAGTGATGAAATCCTTGTTTTCCAAAACACCCATGAAGCAGTCATAGACCGCAGGACATGGTATCTGGTGCAGGAATTGAGAAAGACCGTCCGTAGGATTAGCACCAGCGGGGAAGGGAGCCTGCTGACCGGAAAACTCTATTGTGCGGACTGCGGAGGGAAGATGCACTACCGCAGAGGCACAACAAGAGCAGGCAGGGACTGGCAGGGCATCCCGAATGGTGAAATCCAGCGCACACCCGCAGGCTTTAACTGCAGCACCTATAACAGCGGCAGAAAGCAGTACAGGCAGGTATGCTGCTCCCATTCCATCAAAGAGGACACGGTAAAGCAGCTCATCCTTGAAACGATACGGTACGCCTTAAAGAGCGTCCGCATGGACGAGGCGGCATTCATAAAGAATATGCGGAGTGCATCAGAGGTCAGGGATAGAAGCGAGGCAAGGAAGCTGAGGGCAGAGCTTGCCAGAAAAGAGAAGCGCTCTGCAGACCTTGACCTGCTGGTCAAAAAAGTGTATGAGGACAACGCAATGGGGAAACTGCCGGACAGACGGTATGAGATGCTTTCTTCCGATTATGAGAGGGAACAGCAGGAGATTGAAATTTCCATGCAGGAAATCAGGGAGAAGCTGGTGCAGTTTGAGAATGACACGGATAGGACAGGGGAATTTCTTTCCCTTGTCCATAAGTATACCGACATCCGGGAACTTACACCTGCCATCGTCAATGAGTTTGTGGACAAAGTGCTGGTACACAAAATCGAGAAAACAGACGGAGACCGTGTGCAGGAGATCGAGATTTTCCTAAACTATATCGGGAAGGTGGAACTTCCAGTGCAGGAGCTTTCAGAGGAAGAAATGGCGGCGGAGGAAAAGAAGCGGAAGCGCCGCCAGTACCAGCGTGAATACCAGAAAGCCTACCGCAGAAAGCGCAGGCTGGAGGTTCGCCATGTGATCGAGGGCGCAAGGGAGTCGGACAGGCAGAAGCAGTTTGCAGAGGCGGAGCTTTTGGCAGATGAACTCCTGCATACAGACAGCACGGAGCAGGTTGCGGCTATGGTGGCGGGAGAAAACAAGGTTGTCGTGGAGATCAGATTTCCCACCAAAGAGGAAGTGAAGCTTAAATATGGGAAATGAACCGTCAGGGCACAGGAAGGCAGGCGGATGTCTGCCTGCTGAACAACAATATGGAAAGTGAGGATGACAGACATGACAAAGATCAGGGATTATAACATGAACGGAACAATCATTTTAGGCGTGGACGCAGGATACGGGAACTACAAGACGGCAAGGTGCTGTTTCCCGACTGCCGTGGCAAAGAGCAGCCAGCCGCCCATTTTTACAAGGGACTATCTGGAATACGGCGGCGCTTATTACACCATAGGCGAGGGGCATAAGGATTTCGTGGCGGAAAAGAGCATGGACGAGGACAACTACATCCTGACATTAGCCGCCATCGCAAAGGAACTCCATGCAAGGGGGCTGAACGCCGCAAGGCTGCATCTTGCGGTGGGGCTTCCTTTAAAGTGGGTGCAGACGCAGCGGGAGGCTTTCCGTGAGTATATGATGCAGAACCGCCATGTGGATTACAAGTATGCCGGAAAGCGTTATGCCGTTGACATCGCAGACTGCACGGTCATGCCGCAGTGCTATGCGGCGATAGCGGAGAGCCTGCCGGATTTCAAAGGGATGCACATGATAGCGGATATTGGCAATGGAACAATGAATGTGATGATACTCAATAATGGCAAGGCAAGCGAGAGCAGATCATGGACAGTGAAGATGGGAGCGAATGAATGTTTTATGGCAATCCGCAATCTTATCCTGGACAGGAAAGCGGAAGAACTTCCGGCAGAGGTCATCGAGAACTATCTGAGGTACGGGGATGCTGATGTGGGCGGCGATTACAAGGCACTCATGGAGGAAGCGGCAAAGTCCTATGCAGGGAGGATATTTGCGGAGCTGAAAGCGCACGGCTATAACCCGAACCTTATGAAGCTGTATGTCATGGGCGGCGGCGCAAAGGTTGTGGAATTTGCCGGGGATTACGACCATGATAATGTCACTTTCAACCACGACATACGGGCGAACGCCAAAGGGTATGAATACTTCTGCTATATGAAGCTGCGCAGGCAGAAGGCGATGGCTTCCGCCGGATAAGGGGGCTGCCGATGAAAACGAAAAACCACAACATCCGCTTCAACACGGAAAAAGAGGACGAGCGCAGGGCGTGGGAGCTTCTGCACTCCCCAAAGGTGCGGGAGGTGTCAAAGTCGCAGAACAGGTTCGTGATCGAGGCGGTCAATGACTATTACGACAGGTGCGTGGAGAGAAAGGATGATCCCTATCTGGAAACGAGGGAGAAGGAGGACGCCTTTGCAGAGCGCATCGTGGAGGCGGTGGAGAGGAAAGTGATCTCCAACCTTCCGGCGCTTTTCGGGATGTATATGGCGCAGATGCAGGCTTTTCCCTTATCTGTCCCTGTGGGGGCTTATGCGGCGCAGGGCGGCATGGTGTATGGTCAGGTATCAGCAAACGGTACGAATAATGGAAATGCAGTAATGGACGGAGCCGTTTCTCTTATTATTTCCAATCCGGCAGATACGGGACCAGAGATACAGAATGTAGGAAATATGCAGGAAGAAGCTGTATCGGAAAACGCCACAGAGCCGCCGGACAATGATCTGATTGACTTTGACGCTTTCTAAAATAATGATTACAGAACAGGCTACGGTAAGCGGTTTTACCGTAGCCTGTTTTTTGCAAATTTGCGGGAAATGAAGCCGTATTTTTACAAAATCAGAGAAAAGTGCAGCCGAAAGGCTGCAAAACAAGGGCAAAAGGCAGCCGTTAAAGGCTGCATATCAAAGGGCAGGCATTAAAGCCTGCATAATAAGGGAAAAGAGCAGCCGGAAGGCTGCAAATAAGGGCGTAAGTGTAGCCGTCTGTTTTGAAGCTGGAATAGCAGCTTTCAGGCAGACGGTTTTTTATGTTCTGCAAAGACCTGTGGCGGGAGCAGCTCCGGCAGATTTCAAGGAGCGTCAGGTGGCAATTTCCGGGGAGGGCGCAAGCCTTCCCCTAAGCCCTCGGCGTTTGAGAGCGAAATACACCCTCCGCACAAATCAGAGATTTATGCTCCGGGGTATTTCGCCCTTGCAGGGGGCAAATTCACGCTTGCGTGAATTTCCGTGCGGATAAATCCGCCCGGTTTATCCATGCGTCCATTAAAGCTGGTACGCATGGATGGCGCTGCAGCCTATGGCTACATTTTAAGGCAGATGTGCAACAGCGCCTACGGGACTTCGGCGAAGTCCCTTCTCAGGCTGCAAAGACAGCAGCCGTGGACTGCCCGGATACGGGCATGGGTTCGCAGCAGGCCGCCCTGTGGCGGCTGCTCACAAAGGGCATGGCGGCGGGATCGCCCGCCGAAAGAGAGGAAAGGCGTATCATGAAAAGAAACTCATTTATAGAGATGGCAAAGCTGCATAACCTGTCGGGGCGCATCACCTATATTTCAAGCCACGCCAAGCAGGAGCATTTGTATGAGGTCTATGCGACGGAGCCGGACAGGGCGTTCTGGCGGGAGCTGGCAAAGTGCAGCCAGGAAGAATTTTCCAAAAGCGGCACGAACGGGAAGTGCATCGAGGCGAGGGAGCTGATGATCGCCCTGCCGGAAAGCTTCATCGATCATGACAAGGAGGCTCTGCTGAAAAGGATGGTGGACGCATTCAGGGAAAAGTACGGCGTGGAGTGCTTTGCTGCGCTCCACCATAACAAGCGGAAAACCAACCTGCACATCCACATGATCTTTGCGGAGAGGAAGCGTCTGGAGCAGCCGGAGGAAAAGACAGCGTCCCGGAATATGTTCTACGACGAGCGGGGACGCCATGTGCGCACCAAAAAAGAGATACTGGACGAGAACGGGGAAGTCCGGAGGGGATGCAGGATCATCAAAAAAGGGGAGGCGTATGAGCGCAGGATCTTCACGGTAAAAGACGGGCGTTTTAAGCAGGAGTCCTTTCTGGACGAAGCAAAAGTATTCTATACAGATCTGATCAACCAGATGGCGCTTGATGATAAGGACAGGCTCAGCATCTTTGACAGGAACGGTCCGTACCTTGCCACAAAGAAGGTCGGGAAGAACAATCCGAAGGCAGAGGAGATAAAGGCGGACAATGAGATGCGCATGGAGTGGAACAGGGCGGTTGACCGTGCAATCGTAAGCGGAGTAGCTGATACGGAGATATTGGAGCTGAAAAAGACGGAGATCACGGACAGGGTAAAAGAATCCGTGGCGCAGAACGGTAGAAAGCCGGAGCTGTTCGGGGATATTGTCAAAGCGGCGGTTGCGTTGCTGGAGCGTCTGATCGCAAAAACCATACGGAAACTGCTGTTCCCGGCAAAGGGGCGGCTGGATGGGGAGCAACCCAAAGATGTGAAGCAGTCCCAGCCGGAACGGGCGGCAGAGCCAAAGCAGACCGCAGAGCAGCCAAAGCAGACAGCGGAAAGACCGCCGCATCCAAAGCCTTCGATACCTGCCGCAAAATATCCCCGCCTGAAAGAGATCGAGGGCAGGCTTGGGAAGCAGAACAGGGCAATTTTTGAGCGTGAGAAAAAACGGGATAAGCTGAAAAAGGAACTGTCCGAATGCAATGTATCTTTCAGATACATGGGCGTTTTCAAGGGCGGCAGGAGGAAAGAGCTGCAGCAGGAGATCGACGGCGTGGAAAAACAGATTTCCAATATGAAAAAGAGGCTTTCCGCCATCGTGAGGGAATATAACTTCGACTCTGTGCAGGCTTTCCATAAGGAATTGAAAGCGGCGGAGAAGGAATACCTTGCTTATCAGGCAGCCTGCGAAAAATGGGAGAAAGCCTATGGGGACAGAGAAAAGGAGCCGACGAGCATGAAAGAGCGGCTCAGGCAGAAACAGCAGGAGGTAAAGGAACGGGAAGCCGGACGGGAGCATCCGGCAAGGCAGAAAGAGAAAGGGGCGAGGTAGCAGGATTTGCAGGACTTTTCGTGGAGATGGCGGAATAACCGTAAGAAAGAAAAAAAGCGGCGGAGCATGGCATGATGTGCTGTGTTCCGCTGCCTTTTTGTAATCTGTGCGGCAACTGTCGGACGATTTTCTAAAAACTTAACCCCTGATTTTCTCTTTTTTGTATCGAAAAGAGGATTTCGCATAATAAAAAGGGGGGTTTTACATAATTTGACCTTTCTTTGAAAAAAATCTGCCGATATAAAAAGCAGAGAAACAAAAATGGGAATAACGGGAAAGTAAGTGATCGATTTGATAGAAATAGCAGTATGCGATGATGAAAAAGTCATCCGGGAACAGATCGCCGATCTGGTGGAACAGCAGGGGGCGGACTGCCGGACGGAACTGTTTGCCACAGGGGACGAGCTGCTTGCGGTAAAAAGGCATTATGACATGATCTTCCTCGACATACAGATGGAGGGCAGGAACGGGATAGAAACCGCAAGAGCCATACGGAAGTACGATGAGCAGGCGGTCATCGTCTTTGTAACGGCGGTCAAGGAATATGTCTTTGAAGCCTTTGACGTGGGAGCGTTCCATTATCTCTTAAAGCCCATCGGGGAGGAAAAATTTACGGAAGTCTTTGCCGCCGCAAAGCGGGGGATCGAAAAAAGCCGCAAAGGGCGGGAAGAAACGCCCACGCTCTTTCTCAAAGGAAGAAAACGCAGCGTCACGCTGAAACAGAAAGACATTCTCTATATTGAGAGCCGGTCAAATAAGGCAGTGATCCACACCGCAAGGGACGAGATCGAGGCATGGCAGTCCATACAGAAGCTTGAGGGCGAGCTGGGCAGCAGCTTTTACCGCTGCCACCGGGGATACCTTGTGAATATGGCGCATATTTCCGAGTACAGCAGCGACATGATCGATATGGATGACGGCGGGCGGGTGTATCTGGCAAAGGAAAAGTATCCGGATTTTGTCAGGGCATATCTGCGCTATCTGGATAATGGGGGTGCGGAGGATGCTTGATATAGCGAACGCCTTATTTGAAGTGTATTATGCCGTCTTTGGCGGCTTCTGCCTGCAATATTTCCTGGGGAATTTTTTGGAGTGCAGGGGGAGCAAAAGGCGGCGGAGCGGTTTTTGCGTGGCGGCAGCCTATGCGGTGTGCAGCCTGTGCATCGGGCATCTTTGTCCATACAGATATGAGGACATTAGGGTAATTGAACGGCAGGCGGCGCTTTTCGGTGTGACAGTGCTTCTGGCATTGCTGTTTTACAGGGCAGTCAGAGCCGTCACGGGGTATCTGCTGATCACGTTTGCGGCAATCAGCCAGATCAGTTTCTTTATTGCGTACAGTGTGCTGCAGATGGGCAAACAGCTATATGGCGTATGGTCTTGGCTCATTGAGGGAAAACGCCTTGTGGATAACGATACGGTTACGGTTATCCTCTGCATGACCGCCATAGGGCAGTTGCTGCTGATGTATGGAGTATGTACTGTCCTGTGCATTTATTCTTTGAAAAAGATCATACACAGTTTTCGGGATAAGGAACATCCCATTGGCAGGACGGAATTGTACTTCCTGATTGTGCCGAGTGCGGTGGGGCTGCTGATCTGTATGCTGCTGCGCTTCCTTGTGGTCACAGCGGAAAACGGCGCACCGAAGCTGCTCTATGACCAGCATCCGGCGCTGACAGTGGTGGTCCCGGTCATTATGTTCCTGTGCTTATTGTCGATCTTATACAGCGTTAAGCTGTTTCAGGATATGATCGCCCTGAACAGGGAGAGGAATAACCGGATCATCATGGAACGGCAGATTGGCAGTATGCAGGCGCAGATCGCAGAGATGGAGCATATCCATTCCGGCATACGGAGCATGAGGCATGATATGAAGAACACCCTTGCTGTTATCCTGCGGCTTGCGGGGCAGGGAGACGATAACGCCGAACTGCAGGAATACCTGTCGGAATTGAACCGTAATTTTGACAGCCTTGAGATACGGTATAAGACAGGCAATGCGGTGGTGGACACGCTCTTGAACATGAAAAGCCATGAGCTTGCACATATGATGCCAGAGGTGAAATTGTATGCGGATAAGCTGCTTTTTACGGACAATATCGTGATCGGGAGCTATGACATCGGCGTGATTGTCGGGAATGCGCTGGACAATGCGGCGGAAGCCTGCGGGAAGATGAAAGGGGGCGGCGAAGAGCCGTTTATCCGTCTGTCCTCATTTGCAAAAGGGAAGATGTTTTTTATCAAGGTGGAAAACAGCTTTGAGGGGAAGGTGGTGAGAAAAAAAGGAATGGAATTTCCGGCGACTGACAAGCCGGACAAAAAGACACATGGGATAGGGCTTGCCAATATCAAAAGCACCGCAGAGAAATATCATGGCGGGGTGGACTGGCAGGCGCAGGACGGGGTGTTTACCCTGACAGTTATGTTGAAAAACGAAAGGAGTACAGAAAATGAGTATCGGTAATGTAAACAGTGCGCTGATGGCAGCATATCAGTATGCAAGCAAGACACAGAAAGGCAATGCGACGGAAAAAACCAGCTTTGCGGATACCGTAAAGCAGACAGCGGAGAGCAGTTCCGCAGATCGGACAGAGCAGTATGTAGAGTATCTGAAACAACGGTATGGCGCAAATGTGATGGTGAAAAATATCGGTCACGACCAACGAAGTGTTGATAATTTCGGCGCAAGCATAGCGGGATTTAATAATGTCGCAATCGCTCCGAATATTGTGGAACAGATGGCGAACGACCCGGAAAAAGCAGCCTATTATGAACAGAAAATTCAGAAAGCGCTTGCTGATTTTCCCAAACATCAGGCGATAGCGTCAATGAATGGATTCGAGGTATCTTCTTATGCGGTGGGTATTGATGAGAATGGTGTGGTGCATAAATATCTTACCGGAGACCTAAAACCGGAAGTGCGGGCGAAGATTGAAGCAAAAATCAAAGCGGAGCAGGCAGAAAAGCGGGAAAGACGGGAAAGGTATCAGGAACTTTCCGAAGAAGCGGCAGAAAAGCGTAGAGAGCTTGCAGAACTGCAATATCATCAACAGCTTATGTCAGATGCGTTGCAAAAGAGCAGCCTTGTTACGGATGCAAATTATCATTTCATCAGTCAGCCGCAGATGTCAGCGGCGGCAGCGGCTTATGAGAGCGCAATCAGCACATACAGCAGCAGTGCGATAGGGAATATTTTATAAAAGGCAGTAAATGCCCGGACTTAGCATAAGGGGGCATGGCGGTTCTGACCGACAGAGGAATCGCAAAAAAATGGAAAGTATTGGAAGATTTTTGAAAAACGAAAGGAGTACAGAAAATGAGTATCGGTAATGTAAACAGTGCGCTGATGGCGGCATATCAGTATGCAAACAAGACGCAGAAAGGCAATGCGACGGAAAAGACCAGCTTTGCGGATACCGTAAAGCAGACCGCGGAGAGCAGTTCCGCAGATCGGACGGAGCAGTATGTAGAGTATCTGAAACAGCGGTATGGCGCAAATGTGATGGTGAAAGATGTCGGGAAGAATCAAAAAAGTTATGATAATTTAGGAGCAAGCACAGCGGGATTTAATAATGTTGCAATCGCTCCCAATATTTTAGAGCAGATGGCAAATGATCCTGAGAAAGCCGCACATTACGAACAGGAAATACAAAAGGCTTTTGACCGCTTTCCAACATTACAAGCAGAGTTATCAGCAGCGGGACATCAAATCACTTCTTACTGTGTTTGTATTCATGCAGATGGCACAGTAGTAAGATGTGTTACTGGAGATTTGAAGCCGGAAGTGCGTGCAAAGATGGAGGCAAAAGTTAAAGCAGAGCAAGAAGCAAAAAGAGAAAGACGGGAAAGGTATCAGGAACTTTCCGAAGAAGCGGCAGAAAAGCGTAGAGAGCTTGCAGAACTGCAATATCATCAACAGCTTATGTCAGATGCGTTGCAAAAGAGCAGCCTTGTTACGGATGCAAATTATCATTTCATCAGTCAGCCGCAGATGTCAGCGGCGGCAGCGGCTTATGAGAGCGCAATCAGCACATACAGCAGCAGTGCGATAGGGAATATTTTATAAAAGGCAGTAAATGCCCGGACTTAGCATAAGGGGGCATGGCGGTTCTGACTGACAGAGGAACCGATCAGAAAGAAACGGGGGTTTATAAAAATGGCTATCAATGGAATATCAGCAGGCACTATGCTTGTATATGGATCTAAAGAAAGAAATAAATATACAGCACAAAATGAATTTGCAAAGCGCATGGCAAAATCAACGGATAAGGCAGGAGAACAAATATCACCTTACAATGCCGGATTGCGGATGAACACTGGAAGTTCAGTGCAGGATGCCTATAGAATGTCGTTTGTGCAAGGGGCAAGCCATGTGAAAACTGCGTATGAAACATACCAGTCAGAGAACTATAAAATCATACCGGATAATGAGTCGGGCTGCTTTGATATTTATAGCGGACAGGGAGAGAAGATAGGGGCATTTGATTATGCCGACATAAAAATCAGGCAGGATTCCGTCACAGGCAAGCAGTTTTTGATTTCCGAGCATGGGACGATGAGTTATGATGCAACCGTGTTGGACGGAGAATTAAAGGATGCTCTACAGAAAGTAATGGGAAAAGAGGAACTGGAAACGGAAACTTTGCAGGGATTTACCTTACATACCCACGCAGGAACAGGCATTCAATTTCTGATCAGGGACGGAGAGGAAGGACACGGTGGAAAGGTGCTTTTGCAGAGTGAAGCAGATGTGGCAAAGTATGAGGCATTGGAACAGAACTATTTAAGCAAATATCCGAATCTTGTGCATGATGTGAATGCTGCCCGTATCTGGGCAGATTTGGAAATTAAAGGGCTGGCACAAAGAACGGAGCAAGGGATTGTGCAAATGGGATATGACGGAATGTCCTATAATGACAATTCCGATTATAAGAATAATTGGAGCGTATTCTTTTCAGAAAATACATATAAGGCTCTTTATGAGTATATTCAAAATCATCGGTTAAGTATGGAAGATATGCAGAAATTCTCCATGTGGCAGGATATTTTTGACAGTATCGGAAGCCGTTATGAAAGAATCTGGTCAAAAGAGGAAGAAGAACAGGGATATTTGAATAGCTGATTAAGGATGTTTGGACTCGTAAGAGAGAGCAGTGTGCTTCTGACTGACAGAGGAACCGCAAAAAAAAGAAAAGTATTGGAGATATTGGAAAGCGGAGGGAATAAGGAAAATTATGATAAATGCAATAAGCGGCGGTTTGGGTATTACAAGGACTGCGATTAAAAACAGAGAACAAAATCAGATAGGAAAAGCTGTGGTACGGACAAATGATTATACAAACAGTTTTTACAACGGTCCGGCGCATTTGAGGATCGGCGGTTTGGTATCGAGAGCCTTAGATAAAGGGGCGAATGTTACAATTTATAAATCAGACTCCTATACTACAGAAAATCCAATGCTGCGGATCGTAACGACATCTGCGGACGGTGAGGAAAGGGAACAACTCATTGATCCACGCACAATAGACATATCCAATGCGACACAAAATGAGATGCTTGCACTCAATGCCTATTTAGTCGATCAGGGAAAATTAGATGGCAGTGTTCCCACAAGTATTTTGACAGGAACAGATATAACGCCTACGGATTTGGCAAAGGCATCAAATTTGAGATCAAATTTCTTGGATATAGCAAGGGATATGATGGAAATGCAATATAAAGCGCATAATTACAGCGGATATGCAATATATAGCAAGATGCTGGGCGTATATGAGTCGTTTATGGGAAGAAAGTAAATAGCAATCATTGCCGCTGCTTGGACTTGAATGAGGGAGCAGAATTGATTGTGAATGACAGAGAAATCAAAATTACATAGGAAAGGGATGGATGGAAATGAGTATTGCGAATGTAAACAGTGTATTGATAGATGCATATCAGTATGCAAATAAGACACAGAAAAGCAATGCGACGGGAAAAACCAGCTTTGCGGATACCGTAAAGCAGACCGCAGAAAACAGTTCCGCAGACCGGACGGAAGCGTACAAGGATTATTTGAAACAAAAGTATGGAAATGTGCGCTATGAAAGCGTTGGCAGAGATCAGAAAAGTCTTGACCGAGTTGGAAAAGGCATGAGTGGAAATGACGTTATTATTGCCCCAAATATTGTGGAGGAGATGGCGAACGATCCGGAAAAAGCGGCTTACTATGAAGGAAAAATAGACGATTTTTTTAATGCAATTCCCAGACTAAAAACACAGTTCGCAGCACAGGGATTGAATTATACACCTGGTGGTGTCGTAATTCATGAGGACGGGAACGTGACTTATATAGGCGGTTGTGATAACGATACGCCAGAGACCAGAGCCAAGATTAAGGCGGAGCAGGAGGCAAAGCGGGGAAGACGGGAGAAATATCAGGAGCTTGCCGCAGAAGCAGCAGAGAAACGCAGAGAGTTTGCCGAATTACAATATCATAAAATGCTTATGGCAGATAACTTTCAAAAAAACGGATTCGGTATGGCAAATTATCATTTTATCAGTCAGCCGCAGATGTCAGCGGCGGCAGCAGCTTATGAGAGCGCAATCAGCACATACAGCAGCAGTACGATAGGGAATATTTTATAAAAGGCAGTAAATGCCCGGACTTAGCACAAGGGGGGGGGCAAAAGTGCTGTCGGAGTGCGGCAGCGCTTAGCGGTTCTGACTGACAGAGGGATTGCACAATAATACATAGATGGAGGACTGAAAAATGGGTATCAATGGAATATCATCGGGCTATTATCCGACAGGATATGCAAATAGCAAAACTACAAAAACAACATCAGGGGCAGATTTTTCTAACCAGATAAACAGTATCGCAGGTAATGCAGGAAAGGGACACATCGTTTATATGAAAACAGACGATATGCTTTTTTCCGGCGGAAACGGTACAGGGCTGTCCTATTATATCAAATACGCAGAGAACGTGGCGGAAGATGATCCTATCGTCATTGCAAAGGGTGTTGATGAAAATGGGAATGATTTTGAACAGACTATACACATCAATGACATCAATCCAAAGAGTGCGACCATAGTGGAAATGCGGGCATTGGAGGCATACACTGGCGTAGAAAAAAAGAATGGATTTTCTTCACTTCCCTTATCTGCCGGAAATATGGGACTGAATGACAGAAGAAACTTTATGGATATGTTTGAAAAGACAATCAGTGATCTGACAACATTAAATTCTCAAAAAGCGGCGGCATATTACAGATACAGTATGCAGGCATATTGGGACTTTATGAGCAGCAAGTAATTGAGGAAACGGAGAAAGGCTTGGGCTTTATAAGAGAGCGAAAGGAGGCGTTGCGATATGCAGATTAGCTCTGAATATTCTATGAGTAATGTATCTTATGATATTAGGCATAAGCAGGATAATGTTCCTCAATTTAATCCTGAACAGGCTGTCCAAGAAAGCAAAAATGTGAATCGGTATATGCCGGAAGCAGATTTTGATGAAAAAGCATTCGATATGATTGCTCCGAATGCTCCGCAGAATGTAAAAGACGCATGGATGGAAGCGTCTAAGGAAGTAAATGCAAATGGTTTAGGCATAAAGGGGAATGGAATGTTGAGCCACATATCACAAATGATGGTGCAAAGGCTTAACAAACAGCTTCGGGGAGAGGGAGATGTGGACAGCCTGGACATTTTGGGTAATACTACAGAATCCGCAATTCAGGCAACGAAGCAAGCACTGTATAATTTGGATCATCCGGTAGTATATATTCCCAAAAGCATAGAGGTTCAGCAGGCTTGTATGAAAGAAAGGGAGTTTTATGTTGCATTTCTGGAAAAGCTGGAAAAGTTATAATCTTTTCCAAGGTTGAGCGGAGCAGCTTGGCTCTGACTGACAAAAGAATCAAAATGAAGATTAAGGAGAACGGGCAAAAATAAGCATTGGAAATATAAGTAGCGTTTGCTTTGCCAGTAAAGAGATGATGGAATGGGTGAAAGATATGAACATGGGAAATGCGGTATTAAATTATGCCCGTGATTATGTTTCAAAAACTTATCATGCACCTGCGGCAGAAAGGGCATTAAAAGCATATCAGGATACTTGCAGGAACATATCTTCAAAGTATTCTGATTCGGTAGAAATTTCGCAGGATGGGTATGAACTGCAAGAGCAGGAAAAAAATTTAAGCGCTTCGTCAGGAAAGGATCAGCTTGGAATTACAAAAGGAACAGCCCCGAACAGTTATGTTATCCATTTTGATAATGCTGCGTTGACGCACAGGGCAGTACAGCGTGGCTATATAACGGTTAATGGACAGGATATACCGTTATCTGACGAAGTAAAGGAGAAAATATTAAAAACAAGCAAAGAGGCTTTTGATGCCAGCGAAAAAGCCATGATGCAGTACATAATGCAGCACAATGCGATTGTGGCAAGACAGCAGGCGGAGGTTTGGGAAAATGAGTCTAAGAGAATGTCGAGAGCAATGTCTGTAATGTCAAAGATGGCATCCGGTGAAAAGGTATCAGAGGAAGATAGAAGATTTTTGGCAGAATATGATCCGGAAATGTATGCGATGGCTGTCAGCGCAGAAATGATGGCTGAACGTAAAGAAAAGCGGGAAGAAAAGCAGTTCGCAGAGCTTCATGGGCAGTCTGAAGAACAGGCACCGTCTGAGGATTATGCAAAGGAATTGGGAAATCTTCAGTGTGAACATACAGAGGCTACATTGGAAGTATCTTTTGAAAACGGAAATGCGATAACGGGAGAGATTGGAACGAATACGATTAACTATTAGAGATGGATGTATGCTCAGGATTATCCGTTAGTAAAAGTAAGAGGCATGAGCGGCTCTGATAAAATATAGGTCTTTCGAGAACTGGAAAGATAAATCGGTAACAAGTAAACAAAATAGGCATTTAAGGCAGGAGAGCGTTTGTTGGGAGAAAACCAATGGACGCTTTTTTGCATATAAGATCAATCATCCGGTGTCATTCCCCGCCATTTCTATTCATGTTTCAGTTTGAAAAGCATAGAGATGGAGGACAGGACAATGACGGAAAAAGAAGATAAGGAAGATAAAATAGTGCGGCAGTTTGTGCTGTACTGCCATGCTGCGCTGAAGTATGAGAAGCTGAATTATTACAATGAGCGGAGGCACAGGTTGGAACGGGAGGCGCACATAGATACGTTTCCCGGAAAGCTGCTTGGCATGGCGGGCAGCCTTTTTGACACATACCATGCCGGATATTTTCATGTCATGGGATATGAGATCGGCATCGTGGACGGCGATCTGGCACAGGCGTTACGGGAACTGCCGGACAGAAGCAGGCAGATTGTCCTGCTGTATTATATCATCGGTCTGAACGACAGGGAGATCGGGGAGATTTACGGTATGCCAAGACCTACTGTATGCGCATACAGAAACAGCGCCATCAGGAAGATGCGCCAAGATATGGAGGCACTGCATGATGGACGGTAAACACAAGAGAAAGAGCATTACCTATGAAACGTTGGAAAAGGCAAAGGCGGGCGATTACAGCGCCATGCAGGAAGTGATAAGGCTGTTTCAGCCATACATGATGGCAGTATTGAGCATGGAGGACAGGAAATTTAACCGGGAGCTGTTTGAAAGGCTTGTGCAGCGGCTCATGATCATTACATGGCAGTTTGATATGTATTACAGTGAGGAATAGGCGGGCGTGGTAAAACGCAGGCGGGGGACATTCAGAAATGGATGTCCCCTATTTAGATGCGGAATTTGAAAAAGTTTTACAAACACACTTGACAATACTTCTCTGAATTGAAAGCGTGGGTGGATACATTATGAAGATCGTAATACTGGAAGGCAGTCCCAACAAAAACGGTTCCTCCAATATGCTGGCGGAGCAGTTTTGCAAAGGAGCGGGGGAGGCGGGACACAGCGTGCAGGTGATCGATGCCGCCCATGCCGATATCCACCCATGCACCGGCTGTATCCATTGCGGGTATGAAGGGCCGTGCGTGCAGAAAGATGATGTAAATGAGATCCGGCAGGAAATATTGGATGCGGACATGATGGTATTTGTGACGCCGCTTTACTATTACGGCATGAGCGCGCAGCTTAAAACGCTGATCGACCGGTTCTGTGCTTTTAACGGCAGCATCCAGAGAAAGCACATGAAGTCGGCGCTTTTAGCTGTGGCATGGAATAGCGACACATGGACGTTTGAGGCGCTGGAATCGCATTATGACACGCTGGTGCGGTATCTGAACCTGAAAGATCAGGGAAGGGTATTGGGCAAAGGATGCGGCACGCCGGAAATGACCAGACGCTCTGTTTATCCGCAGGCGGCATACGATCTGGGCAGGGATTTGAAGTATTGATTTCATTTTACGTTTAATTTTACGATGCAAATTTGTGGTTGACAACCGAAGAATTTTGTTTTAATATCACACGTAAGAGACAAAGGCGTTTCGCTGGATTCCAGTGAAGCGCCCTTTTTATTTACGCGGGCAGTAAGCCAAGCTGAAATCACACTGATGTGCTGATTGTTTCACAGAACGAACTTTGTTCGTTCAGAATTTGTGCCGGAGCGTCACAAATTCCCCTGATGGCGAAGTTAATTCTGAGAGAATTTACTTCATGCCCCTTGTCGCTAGAACGCTTCGGAATGGAGATTAGTATGATCAGGCTGGAAAACGTATGTAAAAATTTTGGCGATCTGCAGGTGTTGAAAAATGTGAATCTGGAGGTAAAGGAGGGCGAAAAGCTGGTGATCATAGGGCCTTCCGGTTCCGGCAAATCCACTACGGTGCGGTGCATGAACTTTCTGGAAGAGCCTACCAGCGGACACGTATACATAGACGGGCACGAGCTGACCTCCAAGAATAAGACCAAACTGGTGCGCGAATCGATCTCTATGGTGTTTCAGCAGTTTAACCTGTACCCGCACATGACGGTGCTTAAGAATCTGACCATCGCACCCATGAAGCTGCATCACAAGAGCAAAAAGGAAGCGGAGGAACTGGCTTACCACTATCTGGATGTGGTGGGGCTGCGCGATAAGGCGCATGTCTATCCTACCATGCTATCCGGCGGTCAGCAGCAGCGTATTGCGATTGCCAGGGCGCTGTGCACACAAACCAAAATCATTCTGTTTGACGAACCCACATCGGCCCTGGACCCTGAAACGATCAAGGAAGTGCTGGACGTCATGGTGAAGCTGGCAAAAGAAAACATCACGATGGTGGTCGTCACGCATGAAATGGGTTTTGCCAGACAGGTGGCGGACAGAGTGGTCTTTATGGCGGATGGCCAGATTCTGGAAGAGGGGACACCGGATCATTTCTTCACCAATCCGGAGAACGAACGGGTAAAACAGTTCCTTGGAAAGATCATCCGCTCATAACGTGATATCAATGCCAACGGCTTTGATATAGATTATCGCCTTTGCTAAAAGGCAAAAGGAGGAATGAGGAGTATGAAAAGATTTACTAAAGTTTTTGTGGCAGCGCTGACGGCATCCGCCATGCTGCTTGCCGGATGCGGCAGCACAGCGGAGGAGACGGCAGCACCGGCCGAGACCACCGAGGAGACGGCAGCCGAAACAACGGATACCGCAGCTGAAACAGATGAGGACGAGGCTGCGCCCGCAGACAGCGCCGAGGCAGACAGCGAATACGGCCCGGACGTGCAGGCGATCATCGACAGAGGCGTCCTGCGTGTCGGCGTCAAGAACGCGGTAGAAGGATTCGGTTTTCAGGACACGATAACCGGCGAGTATTCCGGTATGGAGATTTCCATCGCTGAGAAGATCGCGGAATCTCTGGGCGTTGACATCGAATTTACCACCGTCACGGCAGCTACCAGAACGGAGCTTCTCGACTCCGGTGATATCGACTGCGTACTTGCAACATTTACGATCACGGATGAGAGAAAAGAGAACTGGGATTTCTCAACGCCTTACTACACGGACCATGTAACGGTTCTGGTGGAGAATGCAAGCGGCATCACCGACCTGGCGGGCCTGGCAGATAAGACTGTGGGCGTATCGTCCGGTTCCACATCGGCCAAATCTCTGGTCAGCGCTATGATAGACGCGGGCCTGATCTCCGGTGACGGCTTCGATGAGGAAACTTTTGATCCGGCGCTCTGGACAACAGGCGTTTCCTTCCAGCAGTACGACGACTATCCGGCGATATCCACCGCGCTCAGCGCAGGCGAGGTTGACGCTTTCTGCGTGGACAAATCCATTCTGGCGATCTACCAGACGGACAGCCGCTCTTATATTGAAGAGGAATTTGCACCGCAGGATTACGGTGTAGCAACCACGAAAGGTTCCGACTTCTCTACATATGTGGACGGCCTGATCACCACATGGCTTGCCGATGGCACGATTCAGGGCTTCATCGAGGAGAACAACCTGCAGTAACATAAGTCAACAGAAGAGGAGAATCCGATGCGATCGGTTCTCCTCTTTCATGAAAGCGGATGGGAGGAAAGGCAATGTCCGGTATCTTTTCAATGAGGGCATGGGAAAAAGTATGGCTATATCGGGGCACATTTCTGCTCGGCTTATGGAATACGGTGCGGACGGCAGTATTCGCCATACTGCTGGCTTTGGCGCTCGGTATTATTTTTGGCCTGCTGGCAACCAGCGGTAAAAAACCGCTGCAGCTGATCAGCCGGGTCTATGTAGAGGTGATCCAAAATACCCCTATCCTGCTGCAGACCTGTTTTCTATACTATGCGCTTGCTTTCTCCGGACACAGCATCGGTATCATCACGACAGGTATTCTGGCCCTGGGCGTGTACACCGGCGCTTATATGGCGGAGGTTGTCCGCGCCGGAATCGAGGCGATTCCCAAGGGACAGTTCGAGGCAGCGCAGTCACAGGGCTTCAACTATCTGGAAAAAATGTATTATATTATCCTGCCACAGAGCATCAAGATCATCCTGCCGCCAATGGTCAATCAGGTAGTAAACCTGATCAAGAACACTTCCTGCCTGTACATTATCGGCGGCGCTGATCTGATCTCGCTGACCTACAGCTTCGTGACAGGCGTAAATACCGGCGGCGCCTATGCGCCCGCCTATCTGGTCAGCGGCTTTTTGTTCTTTATTATATGTTTCCCTCTCTCCAAGATCGCCAGCACATGGGAGCTGGCCTTGAAGCGCAGGGAACAGAGAGTGGAATTTACACGGACCCGAAACGGCGGATCGGAGGTGACGGCAAATGAATAACCTGGAAGCAAGCCTTTCCATGCTGCAGAACAAAAATATTCTGATTTATATCGGCAAAGGTGTGCTGTTCACGCTGATCATATCCGTGATCGCCGTGCTGTGCAGCATCCTGATCGGCTCGATACTGGCACTGGTCCGCAACTACTGTACCAAAGGCGTTATACCGCGGATCCTGCATATGCTGGCGGTAATCTATATCGAAGTATTCCGGAACACGCCGCTTCTGTTGTGGATCTTCATCTGCCTGGTCTTCTGTCCCTGTCCGGCATTTTTTGCACGGAAAATGTTCGGCCTGACCAGCGTGGAAACCAAGCTTCTCTTTAAGGCGGCGGTGGCTCTGATCCTTTTTACCTCTTCGGTCATCGCGGAGATCGTCAGGGGCGGACTGAACGGGATTGCCAAAGGACAGTTCGAAGCAGCGCACGCGCAAGGTTTCAACATTGTCCAGACCTTTGTCTACATTATTCTGCCGCAGGCTTACCGCAGTATCCTGCCCACCCTGTTGAGCCAGGTAACATCGACCATCAAGGACTCGTCCTATCTGGCCAACGTGGCGGTCATAGAGCTGATGGCGAGGGTAAAGCAGATTCTGAGTTCCGCCAGCCAGTACAACGGCACCGGCAATATCAACGTGTCGGATGTATTCGTCCTGTTCGGCTTCGCCGCGGTCATCTACTTTGCGATCAATTACACGCTCTCCTGCATCGTCCGCGGAATGCAGAAGCGCAGAAACAGGCAGCCCAGATTAATGAAAGCCGCATAGCCGCGGCGGAAAAGAGGAGTTATGGAGCAGCGATACGTCATTACCATTTCCAGACAGTTTGGCAGCATGGGGCGTTCCATCGCCCACAGACTGTCACAGATACTCGATATCGATTATCTGGACAGAGATATCGTCGAAGCCACAGCCAAGCGCATGGGACTTCCGGTGTCCGTGATCAGCGAGGAAGAGGAACGCGATAAACTGAAATTTTTTCCCCGCATGTATCCTCTGGGGATCGGCGTGCCGAACCTGAAAGACGAGATCTTCGAGGTACAGAAAAATATCATTCTCGATACGGCCGCCAGAGAATCCTGCATCATCGTCGGCAGATGCGCCGACAGCATCCTGCGCAGCCATGAAAACCGGCTGTGCGTGTATATCTATGCTCCCTATGAGGCGCGGCTGAAAAACTGTACCGACATCCTGCAGATGGATGCAAAAACTGCCAGACGAATGATCCGCGAGGTGGACACCGCCCGCGACAACTACCATAGAACCTACTGCCCCGGCTGGAACAGTCCTTTCGACTTCAAAGACATCATGCTGGACAGCAGCCGTTTCGGCATCGAGAAAACCGCAGATATCCTTGCGGCTATTGTAAAGGATAAGTGGAAATGAAAAAAAGAGAAAATTTCCATCTGCCACCTATCGGGCTGCGGATCATCAAATCTGCAGCCGCCGTTTTTCTGTGCTACTGCGTCGACCTTATGCGCAGCGGAACGGGAATCGTATTCTATTCGCAGCTGGCCGCTCTGTGGTGTATGCAGGATTATGTGAGCGACACGAAGCAGAACGCCAGGCAGCGTCTGATCGGCACGGCAGTCGGCGCCGCTTTGGGTCTGCTGACGCTCATACTGCTGCCCATACTCTCTCTGTTATTTGAAAACGGAATCTTTATACAACAAATTGTTGTATCATTGATGATCATCGGCGTCCTCTATACGACTGTACTGCTGCGCAGGAAGCAAGCCTCTTATTTCTCCTGTGTCGTCTATCTGAGCATCGTCGTAAACCATGCAAAAGATGCCGATCCGTATCTTTTTGTCTGGAACCGCGTTCTGGACACGCTGATCGGCATCGCGGTCGGCGTTGCCGTCAATCTGCTCCGTCTGCCGAGAGAACGGAACAAGGATATTCTCTTTATATCCGGCCTGGACGACACCCTGCTCACCAAAGAACACGTCCTCTCCGGCTTCACTCGCGTGGAGCTGAACCGGCTGCTCGACGACGGTGCGCTTTTTACGGTATCCACCATGCGTACGCCCGCATCGATCATGGAACCGCTTCAGGATATCCGCCTGCGGCTTCCGGTGATCGCCATGGACGGCGCGGTACTGTATGACATCTCGGAAAAAAGATACGTCTATTCCTATATGATCTCCGACAAATGCACGGAAGAAATGATCTCTTTTCTGCGAAGCCGCGGCATGCACTGGTTTGCCAACGTGATCGTTGACGATATGCTGGTCATATACTGTCAGGATACGGACGATGAGATCTATAACCGACTGATTGCAGCTTACCGCCTCTCGCCCTACAGAAACTATGTCAAACAAGACGTCCCCGCAGGTCAGGGTGTCGTTTATTTTATGCTGATCGACCAAAAGGAACGCATCGAAAAGATCTATCAGGCACTGGATGCACACGGCTTCACCCAAAAACTGAAAGTGTTAAAATACGATTCCACCGACTATCCCGGCTGCGCATATATCAAAATCTATAATCACAACGCGACCAAAGAAAACATGATCGATTATCTGAAAGAAAGGCTGCAGGCCGAGCGTGTGATCACATTTGGCAGCATCGCGGGAAAATATACCTACACGATAACTCCGGGCGGTGAGGAGCAGGTGGTAAAAATCATGAAGAAACTCTATGAGCCCGTAAAACGTCCGAAAAAACAGGCGTCCGATTCTTAAAAGCCTGTTTCCGATATGCTATGATTGACATTGACAATGTTTTATTCTACGGTTATGAGATGTTTTTTCGCCTCGTCTAAAAATCTGTCCGCAATCGGCGTAAACACCTGATATTTTTTCCAGATCAGATAAATTTTCGCTTTCAGTGAAGGCGCTAATGGACGAAATGTGAGACCGCTTGTGGGACTTGTGTCTATGAGGTGGGCGAAGGTCAAGAGAATGGTTCTTGTTATTACGAAGATTAATGAAGAATTTTGTTTGAAAGAGAATATTAGCAAAACTCCCAAGGATCTATAGGGTAGAAAAGGATGATAAAATATATTTGATAGTCAAGAAACGAAACACAAAACACACTTTTGCATAGCGTTAAGGATCGCATGGAAGGTCTTTTGCTGCTGCCGCCGTGTTATCAAATCATAAAGCAGTCTTGAAAAGTAGTCACATATGATATATACTCTAATAAATCGCGCACGATTAAATCTTTACAGATTAAAAGAGGCGCAGCGGGAGCAAAGGAAGATGGAACGGGAAAAAGAAATCGTAAAAATAAGCATGATCGGCATTTTTGTCAATGCCGTGCTGGTGGCATTCAAATTAGCGGTGGGGTTTTTGAGCCACTCCATAGCGATCATTCTGGACGGTATCAATAACCTGACGGACGCTCTGTCGTCGGTCGTTACCATCATTGGGACGAAGCTGGCCGGCAGGATGCCGGATAAAAAGCATCCCTACGGCTATGGGAAGATCGAATATATCACTTCCGTCACCGTGGCGGTTATCATTTTACTGGCCGGATCTGCGGCTTTCCGGGAATCCTTTGACAAGATGTTCCACCCGGAAACGGCGGATTATTCGGTGGTATCACTGGTGATCATAGCGGCTGCGGCGGCAGTTAAACTGATATTCGGACGCTTTTGCAAAGCGGCGGGCAGGACCTATCATTCGGAGTCGCTGGCCGCTTCCGGCACGGACTCGGTGATGGATGCGTTTATCTCCCTTTCTACCCTCGCGGCGGCAGCTGTCAGCATGGCATTTTCGGTCAGCATTGAGGGGATCCTTGGCGTTGTGATCGCTGTCTTTATTCTGAAAGCGGGGATAGAGATCCTGTTGGAAAGCCTTGGAAATATTATCGGAACAAGGGTGGACAGTCAGCTGTCCACAGAGTTAAAAGATTTTATCTGCAAAAATCCGGCGGTATTGGGGGCCTATGATCTTTTTCTGCACCAATACGGACCGGAGCGTCTGATCGGTTCTGTACATATTGAACTGCCGGACGATATGACGGCAAGAGAGATCCACGGACTGACCAGGCAGATCACGGAAGATGTATACAGAAATTACGGTATTGTCCTGACAGTCGGCATTTACGCTTCCAATACGGTGGACGAGGTCTTTGCCGATATGAAAAAAGCGTTGTCCGCTCTTGTCCAAGAATACCCGGAAGTTTTGCAGATGCACGGTTTTTATGTGGATACAGAGAAAAAACTGGTATCCTTTGACCTGATCATCGATTTTAAGGCGGAGAACAAGGCGGAAATCGAGGGTGGCATTATAAGGCGCATGAAAGAGCAGTATGCGGCGTATGAATTTATCGCGGTCTTAGACAGTGATGTCAGCGATTAGCGCACAGGCTCATTTGGGCGCATGAACAGGGAATGTTTTGCAAGGAGGATGAAAAGTGGATCGGAAAGATAAGTACGCTGCGCTGAAATTGAAAAATCAGCTTTGCTTTCCTCTCTATGTCTGTTCCAAGGAGGTCGTCAAGGCATATAAGCCGTATCTGGATGAACTGGGGCTGACCTATACACAGTACATCACCATGATGGTTTTGTGGGAATATAAGGAACTGCGCGTTAAAGAGGTGGGCGAAAAATTGTTTCTTGATTCCAGTACGCTGACGCCACTTTTGAAACGGCTGGAGGAAAAAGGCTGTCTGACAAGACGGCGCTCAGAAACGGACGAGCGGGATGTTTTCGTCACACTTACCGAAGCCGGAGAAGCCTTGAAGGAAAAGGCGCTTACTATCCCTGAAAAGCTTGCGGCCTGCGTGGAATTGGAGCCTGACAAAGCGGCGGGACTGTACCGGGCGCTGTATGAGATCATCGGGACATTGACAAAAAAATCACACGAGAACGGAGGAGCGGAAAATGAATGAGGAATTTGATATACAGACTTATATGACGCGGGGCGTAGAGAACATTGTCGCAGGCGCGTTGAAAGCGACGTTGAAAGATCCGCGGGAGAGCGCGTTTATGCTCCAGTTTGCGGCAGCCAGCAAAAAAGCCTCCAAACGCCGTGCGGAGGCGGAAAGAAACGGGGAACACATTCCGCCGTTTCTGATCGCCAGTATCACATCAAGCTGCAATCTGCACTGTGCGGGCTGTTATTCCCGCTGCAATCATGCAACCGTAGACGCGGCGCCGGTAAGCCAGCTTACCGATGCGGAATGGCTTGCAATCTTCCGGGAAGCAGACGAGATCGGCGTCAGTTTTATCCTGCTGGCCGGAGGTGAGCCGATGCTGCGCAGGGACATTATCGAGGCAGCAGGGAAAATGCCGAATATCCTTTTTCCCATCTTTACGAACGGCACTTATATAGACGAGGATTATTTCCGGCTGTTTGACAAGTGCCGCAACCTAATCCCGGTCATGAGCATCGAAGGCGGCAGGGAAGAAACGGAAAAACGCCGCGGAAAGGGCGCCTATGAAAAGCTGATCTCCAACATGGACGCACTACATAGTAAGGAATTGTTGTTTGGCGTTTCCGTTACGGTGACGACGCAGAATGTCAGAGAGGTTATCTCCCGCGCATTTCTTGATACGCTGACAGACCGCGGCTGCAGGCTGGTAGTCTATGTGGAATTTGTGCCGGTGACGGAAGAAAGCAGGGAACTTGCGCCCGGAGAAGAAGAACGGACGGTTCTGCGGGACGGGATCGCACTTTTGCGAGAAAGCTGTCCGGAAACGGTGTTTGTATCTTTTCCCGGCGATGAAAAGACCTCCGGCGGCTGTATCGCCGCGGGCAGAGGATTTTTCCATATCAATTCCCATGGCGGAGCGGAGCCCTGTCCGTTCTCGCCGTATTCGGACAGCAATGTGCGGGACACCTCTCTGCGGGAAGCGCTGCGTTCGCCGCTGTTTGCCGCGCTGCGCGAAGGAGAGCTTCTGACAGACGATCATGCAGGCGGCTGTGTGCTGTATGAGAAGCGAAGCGAGGTGGAGGCGATTATGGAAGGAAAGGTGCAGCCTTGAATTGTTTCGGCGTTGGGAAAAAGGGCAGGGATCAGTATTTCAGTCTTCTATGAATTATGAAGCGCTTGCTAAGAAAGCAAGATATTTCAAGCAGGACGAGAAAGGAGTGGCGGCCATGTGCAAAATTATGGGAGATATGAGGAATGTGAGCGGCAACATTCAAACCGATCCCACAGGGCGATTAAAGCCCTGTTTGCAAAAAAGAGGAAATACTGTATGACGGGTTAAAATTGTATGAGCTGTGTGAAACTTTTTCCGGATTTAATTCGTATTACTTATAAAAGGGGCGGCGGTCCGCAGAACAGGAGGAATAAAAATGGCTGTCAACGGGATATCAGGGAATTATTGTGGAACGGAATATACGGATAGCAAAACGCTGAAAGCGGCGGACGAGGATTTCGCAGGCCGGATCAGCGATATTGCAAAGAGCGCAGATCCGAAGAAAACAGGAAATACCGAAGAAAAACCGGTATTCAGATGGCTGTATTCGGCGGACGGTTCTACCGGGGAAGTGTATAAAGCACAGGACTATACTTTGGAGCATCCGGTATACAGAGTAAAGTCATGGGATGCGGCGGGAAATCTGACCGAGCGTGTGATCGATGCCTCACAGGTGAATCCGAGAGGCTGCAATACTTATGAGATGTATGCTTATGCCGCTGATCTGAAGGAAACCGGAAAAGGCAGCTTCGAGGAAACAGTGATGCATGCCGTAAGCGCTAAGGCGGCAGCAGGTGCAGAGCAGAAAACATGGAACACATGGGATTTTTCAAAGAGCATAAACTGGACGGAAACGGTGCGGGAACTGATGCAGTCGGCATATGACTTTGGCGATCTCAAGGGATATTTGGAATGGAAGAAGTTTCTTGGATTTTTGAAGGGATAGCGGACCAGTTTATATTTGAAGACGAAAAGAACTGTGGAAAAAGATAAACGGCACATACAGCGGCAGTATGTTTGATGGTATTTGAAGCACGGCGGGGGATAAAAAATGAGTATAACAATAAGCAGCAATTATAATGATATTCCGATCGTGTACACGGGCGGTCCGGACCAAAAACAGGTTTTTGAGTATGACGGCGAAGGCACAATGCGATTTAACAGAGAACTGGCAAAGGCACAGTTTTCCGGCCAGCCTGCTTTTGGAACAGCAATGACAAGAGAGGAATTGCTGCGCTCCATTGATAAACAGTTGGAAAAAAACAAGAAATTATATGGGAAAACAGAAGCAGATTTGATCAAAGAAACTTGTCCAAATTGGAGAACTGCAAGGTTCAAATTTGTAGGGGAAAGTAAAAGTTATTCCTATTTCGAGTGGATCGAGGAATGGGAAAAAAGACATTTTGAACAGAAAAAATAATTGCTTGGTCTTTATAGGGGAGCAAAATAATCCTGAACAGTCTGTCAAAGAAAGCGAAAACGTGAATCAGTATATGCCGGAAGCAGACTTTGATGAAAAAACGTTCGATATGATTGCTCCGAATGTTCGGCAGGCGTGTATGAAAGAAAGGGAGTTTTATGCTGCATTTTTGGAAAAACTGGAAAAGTTATAGCTTTTTTCAAGGCTGCGAGGGCAGCTTGGCTTTGACTGACAGCAAAATTACACAATAATACCGTAGAATTGGAGGACTTAAAAATGAGTATTGATACATCATCATATTATATCAATCCGAATACAAGGAGTTTAACAACAAACATAAAGAATACGGCAGTAAAGGACAGAGAAGCCATAAACTTTATGTTTGATGAAATGAGACCCGTCGAAGATGTGATGACGGCTTTAAAAACCCCTATTAATTTAGCGGAAAGCACCAGAATCAGCAGGACATCTAATTCCGTTTCTTTAGCCGCAGGTACACAAATTCGCATTAACGATGGATATGTACTGACGGTGAAACCGCAGGGAGTAGAAGTATCTCATACAGAGGGTTATGATCCGTATGATCAGAAAGCGTATTTAAAAGCGGAGCAAATGGCCAGCTCACTAGATGCTTTACTTAGAAATGCAGGGGGAACACGGGACAGAATCGCCAATACGGGAGAAAAGCAACAGTGGGTTACACAGGGTATCACCGATGTATTAAGTTATTTGGGAATAGATACGGGCAAAGATTTTTATGTGAATGGCATGAAATATTCCACAAACAGTAAGGGCTGCTTTGAATCCGAAGCAGCTGCGGAAGCGCAGGCGGCGTATGAGCGGCAAAAGGCAGCTAACAGGACGTATGAGTTTGCTGATGAAAGAACCAGAAAACAGATTGCCTATATGAGCGATTACTATTTGTCCACAGCACCGAAAGAGGTAAAAGCTGCATGGCAGGCGGTCTTAGAGGAAACGGGAATCAACCCGTTCCCAAACGGATACTACAGCGCGTTGCAGCAGCTTGCTATGGAGCAGGACTTTATGACGGGAGGAAATGATAATATTTTCGGCAATACACTGGAGAGCAGTATGGATGCGGTAGACCGTATTCTTGATAGAATTGCAGATCCGCTGGGAGTAGTGACAGAAGAAAAAAGTGCCTTTGCAGAACAGGAAAAGGAGTTTTATCAGGCGCTGAAAGAAAAGATGGAGCTTTTATCATAGTCATCAGCATACATAGAATGGGGACTGAAAAAATGGGTATCAATGGAATATCAGCAGGCTGTTATCCGACAGGATATGCAAATAGCAAAACTGCAAAAACAACGTCAGGGGCAGGTTTTTCTGACCAGATAAACAGTATCGCGGGTAATTCAGGAAAAGGACATCTCGTGTATATGAAAACAGACGATATGCTTTATTCCGGCGGAAACGGTACGGGGCTGTCCTTTTATATCAAATACGCAGAGAACGTGGTGGAAGATGATCCTATCGTCATTGCGAAAGGTATCGATGAAAACGGAAATAAATTTGAACAGACCATACATATCAATAAGATAAACCCGGAGTGTGCGACATATGTAGAGATGCGGGCATTGGAAGCACATCTTGGCGTTGCAAAACGGAATGGTTATTCATCACTTCCTATGGGTGATGGAGAGATGGGATTGAATGACAGAGGAAATTATATGGATATGTTTGAGAAGTCAATCAGTGATCTGACAAAGCTGCGAGCCCATCAGGCAGCGGCATATTACAGATCCAGTATGCAAACATATTGGGATTTTTTGAGCAGAAAACAGCGCAAAATTACAAGGCAGGCTGAGATATAGAACTGACTGTGGACGGAGAAAAACATCAAAGCGTATAGAGTAACATCTATGCGCTTTTGTGTTATAAACATTTACAGTGTCAGCACAGGAAGGAGAGAGGACTAGATTGCGGAGATCGAAACATTTTATAACAGGTTCAAAACAACAAAAGTAATGAAAAATAATGAATACGTCCTTGACAGGCAGCAATGGGGGGGGGTTAAAATATTGGTAAGCGGAAGGGAGGTGGCAGAGTGATATTATCGATGGGAAATTTCAGTAACAGTCCGCTTTTTTCGATAGGAAATTCCGGAAACGGCCCGCTTCTTTTTTCGCACAATACGGCTCTGCCGCATAAACAGAAAGAGGTCTTCCCGACTTTTAAGGACAGAGATCTTGTATCTGCGGACGGCATCTCTGCCGGGCAGGGGAACCAAAGCGTTTCCGGGCTGTATAGCAGAGAGGGTACGCTGTCAGGGGCGGGACTTGCCAGACAGCATACACAGTCCGACAACAGGACACCCGTGAAGCGGACGTTGGATATGATTGCTCAGCGCGGCTATATGGACTGGGAGGACGGCACATTATCCCAGAAAGTCAGTCTGGTTTCGCAGCTTTTCAGTAGTCAGGATGCGGAACCCGAAATCCCGGAAACCAGTCCGGTTTCGCCACTTTTTGGCAGTCAGGATGCGGAATCCGAAATCCCGGAAACAGCTTTTTTGGAAAAGGAAAAAGATGGGGCTGCCGGTTTGTCCGCTGGCGAAGACCAATTACAGGGAATAAAAATAGAGCCGCCGTCCGAGAAATGGTCCTTAAAGACCACTGGAGAGGATGTCGCGGCGCAGATGAAGAAGGGCGCTTTTTTGTACCATGTGGATGGCGGAAACATGTATGTGCAGGGTCTTCAGAAAGACGGCAGTCTGGATATGCAGAAGATGTGCAGTCTGGACGATCTGCGCGGAAACCTGACGGAAGACGTCATGGATGCGCTCACATGGGACGACGGTACAAAGAAGGACGATGGGAAGCGCGGCAATATGCAAAATCACTTCCTCCAGAAAGAAAGGTGATGGTGGTATGAGTTATTACGGTATAGGTTCCTTTTCGGGTACTTCGGGAAATTCCGGTTGGTATTCTAACTGGGCAGGAATCAGGAACGGCAGCTACGGCAGGATGATGAAATCCTATTACAGCGGACTGCATGGTTCCGACACGGCGGTATCCGGAAGAAGAACAAGTACGAGTACGGGCAAGGAATATGTGCTTGACAAGATTCTGCGGGAAAAGATGTATCCGACGGTTTCCAAAGAAACGCAGGCGGCAAATGACAAACTGACGTCAGGAATTTCAGGGCTGGCAGGTTCCGTTTCGGTTTTACAGAACGAAAAAACTTATCAGGACACGACCGGCAAGACTGATGCGGCGGACAAAGTGGTTTCTGCGGTGAAAGATTACGTTTCCGGATACAATGATGTTGTCCGGGCGTCAAAGGAATCCACGCTGACGAACAAGACGACACACGTTGCGGCGATGATGAACGCCACGAGGGAGAACAAGGATAAGCTTGCGGAACTCGGAATCACGCTCAACGAGAACGGCACTTTGCAGCTGAACGAGGACAAACTGAAGACGGCAGACATTTCCAAGGTACAGGAGTTGTTTTCCAAGGATAATGTCATGAGCTACGGATCTATTGTGAAGTCACGCCTCGGCTTTGCAGGCATCTCGTCGGGTACGGCAGCAGGAACGCATACGGAGAAGCACGAGAGGGAGAGGGTGGCGAGAGCAGGCACCAAGAACCTCATGGAGGACATCGAAAAGTTCACGGCCGACGATGCGTTTCTGAAGCCTTACAGCAAGAAAGATGTGAGAAAGGCATTTAGGGAGATTGATATTGCCGATATTTATGCCACGACAAAAAGCTTTGTGAATCACTACAACAGCTTGATCGACGCAGCTAAGGGCAGCACCAACTCCGGTGTGACCTCGAACCTTGCGGCTCTCATGGAAAAGACGGAGCAGAACAAGGATGGCCTAAAGCAGTTTGGCATCGATGTGGACGAAAACGGCAACATGACGCTGGATGAAGACCGCCTTCGGAAAGGCCAAGCCCATTCCTCGATCTCGATCGAGAGGTTCTTTAAGAATTACGCATCTTCGATCTCCTCGAATGTGTCGCTGATCGACTACTATATGAAGACACAGGCTAGCGCAGAAAGCGGCTATACGGCAAACGGCGCCTACAACGTGCAGGGCAGCTCATTATTTGATATTGCCGTATAAATTACACAAAAATTACAATTAACAACCAAATAACAACACAGCATCAAAGCGTATAGAGTAACATCTATGCGCTTTTGCGTTACAGACATTTACAGCGTCAGCACAGGAAGGAGAGAGGACTAGATTGCAGAGATCGAAACGTATACGGGCAGTCAGCAGGATCAAGCGGAGAAAGGAAAAGGTTTAATGGAAATGTGATAGGAAAATGTGCGTGATTGTGCTATTATGGGAGTGAAAAACTTCCGGTTTATAGGAGGCGCAAAAATACTATGAGTGAAAAATACGATTTCTTTTGGACTACAATGGAGTTGTGTGATTGGAAAAAAGAAGGCGATGATGACAAGGTACTCAAACCAGTCATTAAATATCTCGCAGAACAGAGCGACCATATTATTTTTGAATTTGATGATTTAATGACGGAATTGTTATATCACCTGGATACGGAAAAGCTGGCGGAACAATGCGAAAAAGCTGACTTGCAGATGTGTGATGATACATTTTTATATTCCAGATGTGTTGCTTTGATAAACGGACCGGATTATTATGAAAAAGTTAAACAGGGAAAGGAAGAAAATGTGTGGAACATGGAATTTGAATCCCTGCTCTATGTCCCTCAAAAGGCATGGGCGTTAAAACATCAAAGTTCTGTTGATGAGTACCCTCATGCTTCTCCATTGAGTTATGAAACCGGCAGTAATAAAGACGGCTGGGGAAAATGATATGCGGGGCAGGAAATTATCTGCCACAGTTACAACTAAACAGAAATATATCATTAAAGGGGCTGGGATAGAATAATGGTATAGGGTTGATTTGAATAGTTATGGCACGGGCATAGGATTCCTGAGGCGTTTCAGGAGGCCGCAGTAGCTTATGCGAAAAATAACCCATTCACTATAAATGTAAAGAAATGATGAGATCAAACAGATATTTGTCATTGGAAAATGAGCGAAAGGCGGATATATAAGTAATAGGTGGGCAAATGCTCATGTACGGTAAAGAAGCACAACAAACAAGACTGATATAGACAACCGCCCTCACTATTTCCTGCCTTCCGATTTGGAGGGCAATTTTTTATGGAGCCACAGCTTGCTATCTATCTTCTGATAGCATAAGTTGTTCCAAACGTGAAATATCTGGAAATACAACCTTTTTCCCTCTGGCATGAAGTTGCCGAAGTTGCTTCATATTTGTACTGATTGTCCGGTGAATAGAATATTTTACAGGAACGGGGTTGTTATTACGGGTATGTATATGGTCGAGATAGTATTCTGTTACCGGAAACATGTTCTGTAGCAAGAAGGCTGCTTTTTTTCCGTCAAACTCTCCTATAACGATAGTCAGGCACTTTCCGTACTTTTCTACTTGCTTGTCATAGATAGCCTGAAATTTATTTACCCGGCTGCTGAGCAGAACCATCCAGAAAAGCCCTGTCTTTTCATCGCGAAGGCAGTAAAAAGTAGGACGGTACGCTCCGTTTTCCTTATTCTGCATGAGTTTGTCATCTTTTACTTTTTCAAAGTATTCATCTTTGATATGGTAAACATACCCTTCCTGGTAAATCATGGTCACCTCACCGCTCAGATAAAAATAGCCCTACCTTTCGATAGGGCTTGATTTTCAAACCGGACATTTATTAGACGCCTCCGGTGAGCGAACAATATTTTCGGGCCGTTCATTTATAGGCCGCCAGCGGTAAGCGGACAATATTTTCGATGACGGAGTACTTCCCTCATCATTATTATCATTATACGAAGGCAACGAAAATATGTCAATTAACTTAAAAAAATTTTAGATTTCCATTTATCGAAAGATCGTTCCATGGAAAAGCCGAAACGGTTTTTGAGTGGCTGGCGTGGGGATCTGCCGGATCTGCTGTATCTGCGACCTGCTTATGCCATAGTGGGTATATAAGCTGTACTGGCTTATCCCATTTTCCTTTAAAGTTCGGAAAAGCTTATCAAATTTAATCATCCTACAAACTCCTGTTATGCTCCTGCTTTATTCTTATTCTGCTCATATAATGGAGATTACCGATAGTTACTAAAATCGGAGATTGCAATACAAGGGAATATATGGATAAACGGATAACCGAAAAGGTTAAATTCCGCATCAAGCTGAAACACTGGAAAGTTAATGAAAATACGGTAGGAAAGTGAACGTGAATGTGGTAAAATAATTAAGATATGTATTTTGAATTATGGAGATTAACTGATGAGAGATAAAATAAATATATTTTTTAGAATATGTTCTTTGCCTTTCGTTTCAATGGCGTTCAGTGCTGCTTATATAATATACAATGGTTTTCTCGGCATATGTTACAAGATGATATGGAATGGCGCGATATGCGCTTATTCCCTGTTGTTGTTTATGGTGCGGTCGATTATTATTTATTCTATGAGAAAAACATATGCAGACAATGAGCAGGAAAGGAAACGCTGTAAAAGAATAGCCTTATTGACACATATTATTATGGCTATGATAAATGTTGCCCTGATCCTTCCGATTGCCACTATGATAAAAGGAGGCAGACCCTATAATTTAGGATTGATTCCTGCGATAGCTATGGCAGCATATACAACATATCGGATCGTAAATTATATTATACATTCCAGACCGGCATCGGATAATGGCAATCTTTTTGCCAAAGAGCTTAGAACAATAAACTTGATAGATATATGCGTGGCAATATTAACGCTTCAGAATACGATGATCATTGCGAACGATGGAGAGGTTGCGGGAGCGATGAAAGAAGTTTCGATCGGATCAAGCACCGTGGTATGGTTTTTTGTTTTAGCTTTAACGGTTCATTCATTTATGGGCATTAAAAAAGTATAATGATGAATACTTTAAGAATAGGTAATTGCGAAACAAGTTCGCAGCCTTGATTTCAAATAAGGAAGCAATCCTGTTCCGCAGGATTTCAAGGATAAAAGGAGGCGGTGGCAAAATCAGGCGCACTTTAATTAAGCCTTATAACTTATAAAGTTGGTAAATCCTAAGCTATAAGCGGTTTCAAACTGCGGATGTATTCGTGATGGTTTATCTTGTGTGCAAGAACGACAGTCAGCAGTTGAGTGATGCCTGCAAGAATCAGATCAGCATGCAGGGTCTTCTCATTTTGGGTCCGGCGCCCTGCCAGACAGAGATTTTCTTTTGTATGATTGAGATTCCTTTCAACGGCAGTCCGTATTTTGTAGATATTGTCCCATTCTTCGGTTCCGCGGACAACACCCGGATAAGCACGGAGATTCTTTTCCGGATAGATGTAAACCATGCGTCCGCATTTAGAAGAAGTACACGGATTTTCACAAAAACAATGACGATGGGATTTTTTGGCTGTTTTGTCGTAGATCCATTTCATTTTTGGACATACGAACTTGAAGGTGGGGATACCGCTGCGTAAGTTTGATTTACTGCCCTCGTGTTTCATAGGAATGGAAGGATCGTGGGGACAACAGGGTAAGCCGTTTTCATTGATGTTATAATCAACATTTTCAAGGTGAGACCTTGCATTGAGCGGTATGAAAGCTTTGGAGAAATGTTTATTATCACCAAAAGTGTTACCGGTAAGAAGATTCTTATAGAGTCCTACGGTATCGAAAGCTGCATCACCAAGGAAGGTTTTTGGATTAATTAACGGATGCATGGAAAAGAAATCTTTTAGTGTCGGGATCAAAAGCTTGGAATCATGGACACATTTATCTTCGTCAGGGGAATCGGATTTGTTATTGACAACGATATCGGGATGAGACTTAAAAAAGTCTTTATTATAAAAAGAAATATGCCGGATGATGCCAAGACCATTGGTAACAATGCCAAACTTGAAGACATAGCAGAAATGACCATTGATATATAATTGTTTGATCTCAGGATTAGCAGAAGCATGCGCGGGCATGGAGCCATAGGCAGCTTTATAAGGATCATAAGATTTATCAAAGCCCTGCGCTTTCGCGTATGCCTTAAGCTGCTTGACGATTCTGTTAGCGTACTTCGGATTATTTTCGGTAACGAATGCTTCAATGCCCGAAGAATCAAAGATGGTCATGTCGGCCTTAGCAGAGTCAATGGCCTTGCAGATGGGTTCGGTAAGATCAACAAGGTTCTCGAATACGAGCTGCAGATCATCTAAAAAGTCCTGTTTGAAGCGGGTGATCTTGGAAGCATCGGGGACTTTGGTAAAACCACAGAACTCACGAAGCGGTTTTGAGTAAGCGAGAAAAGTCAGGAGAAGCTGGTCTGTAGGGATAGAGAAAATACGCTGGATGATCAGCGCCCACAGAAAAGCATGTAAAGGGTATTTACGGGTTCTGCCCGTTGATGCATAGAAATGATTCCGGAAAGAAAGAGGGATCAGTTCATCCAGATCGATATGTTGTTCTAATAGAGACAGAAACGCAGGTTTGTCATTTTCAAATTTATCCTGGCAATCCTGAAAAATATCTGTCAAAGAAAGCTGTTTATATGATATCATAGGTATCAGAATAACTCCTTTCTTGGTGATGGTTAATGGTTTCTGGACAATTCTATTATACCATATCCGGTGAGGAGTTATTTATTTTTTTAGTAGTAAAAATGCCGTATTTATGCGGATTGTGGCGTTTCGCAAATGCCTAACTTTAAGAAATTTGAAAGGAACAAGTATGAGCGATAAGAGAAAAATCAATTTTTGTATCGATCTTTTACTATATGGCGTATTTGCATTTTATATTTTACTTTCAGTTTTAATACTATTTAGGACACACCATTCAACAAGGGCTGTCAATTTAGTTCCATTTCAAGGAATCATAAGTTATTTATCAGGGAATGATTTGGTATCAGGTCAGGATAGTGCTTCTGTTTTACACGCATTTGCGCCGCTCAATTTATTGGCTAATATTTTTATCTTTGTACCTTGTGGTGTCTATATTACTTTGTTTAAAAAGGATAAAGGAATATGGAAGAACGCTTTGTGGGTTTTTGTTATAAGTACGGTAGTCGAAATAGTCCAATTTATTTCAAAATTTGGAATTGGAGATATTGATGATGTGATTTTAAATAGCATGGGCGGTTTGATTGGAGTTCTTATATGCAGACTATTGTACTTAATATGCAGCGATGATTCAAAAGTACGGCGCATTATAGCAATCTCAGCTCCGATTTTTGGAGTAATAAGTTTTGCGGTTTTATTTTTAGCCAACAGATAACATATATTTATTATTATCAGCGGTAATATAACAATAGGACGAGCTGCCATATATGAAATGTTGAGCAAAAAATTGAAGAGGCAATGAAAAATTTCGATTATGCCGCATCCGGCTATTGCCTTGACATGACACAAGGCAGAGTGTTCTATTTTTATCATGCCCCCGAACGATTCTGGAAATATGTCAGACCGGTTAAAAGGCTGTAAAAAGAAGCATGAAACAATTTTATTATGAGCGGAATATATTCGGATGTATTCTAATAGCATTGACGCGATATATATCTTGATATATACTAATATTATAGGAGGGTTCACAAAGATGATGTTAGCAAAAATATTTGAAAATGGCAGAAGTCAGGCTGTCAGACTGCCAAAGGAATATCGGTTTAATGATGAGGAAGTAGCTGTCAATAAGATAGGCGATGTTGTCATATTGATGCCTGTGGAAAACAAATGGTCCGGCTTTTTAAACAGCCTGAATCTTTTTTCAGAGGATTTTATGAATGATGGACGCAATCAATCCGAAGCACAGGAGCGCGATCCGCTATGAAATATATGTTAGACACAAACATTTGTATCTATGTCATGAAGAACAGGCCCAATAATGTAATCAAAAAATTCCTTTCGCATGATCCAGAAGAATTGTGTATTTCAGCAATCACTTATGCAGAGCTGATGCATGGTGTTGAAAAGAGCATGGCGGTGGAAAGAAATCGTATTGCGCTCTCTTTATTTCTCTCGCCGATTACAATTATCGACTTTGACATGCGGGCTGCAGAGGGATATGGAAAAATCAGATCTGACCTTGAAAAAAGAGGAACCCCGATCGGTCCCATGGATACGCTGATTGCAGGTCATGCCAAATCAAGGGACCTGATTCTGGTGACAAACAATACAAAAGAGTTTGATTGCGTGGCCGGTTTATCAGTAGAAGACTGGACACAAGAGCATTAAAGTTTTGTTTGCGGAGGAAAAGATCATGGAATTTTTGCTTGTAGCGCTTGGCGGCGCGTTGGCTGCTGCCTTATCGGTATTTTTTGCGGGGAAAAACTATCTATGCTGGTTCATTGAAAGATTTACCTGTTTTTTATATCAGTAATTACATTAGGAATCGGACATATCAGAATACACAAACAGGGTAATCGATCGATTGACGGGGCAGGAAATGTTTTTTATGCGGCAGCCCGCTCATTGGTCACAGCGAAAAAGGTGACATACTTTCAAAAGCCAAGGCGATCAAACAGTTACAGGCGTATCTGAAATGTGATAAACGGGTTGTGTTTGGCGACGGGCAAATGATATTCGAATTGCGATTCGAACCGCGATCCTCGAAAGTTGTTTCACAACTTTGGCCCGTTGTGATAAAATACAGATAAACGTTTCGGAAGATCCGCAGGCCGCCGGTCCCGGCGGCGGAGCGGCTGTCGGATTAGTCTGCGGGCGCTGCGGTGCAAAGAAAGGATGCGGCGGTTTGAATAGGAAGAGGAAAGCGGTTCGGACAAGTGAAAAAGGAACGGGAACGGCGCGCAGATCGTATATCCCGGCGTTTGTGATCACCGTGGTATGTATGGCTCTGACTGTCGGCATGGGCGCTGCGGTCGTCCGCTTCTATAACGGTTATGGCAAAAGTGCGGATACTGCGGACGATATGGTCTATGACAGGTACTATGTAATGATCACCGATGATCACAAATCTTCTTTCTGGACGTCGGTGTATCAGGGCGCGTATATGCGCGGCCTGGAAAACAATGTGTATGTGGACTGGCTGGGCGGGAACCTGCCGCAGGAATATGATAAAGAGGATCTGATGCGTATCGCGATCGCTTCGGGCGTAGACGGGATCATCGTGACGGCGGACGAAGGAGAGGAGATCGCCGCGCTCATCGACGAGGCGTCGGCGCAGGGCATACCCGTGGTGACGCTCTACGGGGATAATACGCACAGCAGCAGATGCAGTTTTGTCGGTGTGGGCAGCTATAATCTGGGCCGTGAGTACGGCAGGATGGGACTGTATCTGCTCGCCGATATCATTGGAAACAAGGATAATGCCGAACGCCGTCTGAACAGTGGCAGAAAGGACGGTGAGGTGCAGTTTCTCGATCCTGCCAGAGCGATCGGAGAAAAAGTGAAGATAGCCGTACTGGTAAACGCTTACGCCAGTGATGTGGATCAGAATATCCTATATTCCGGCATCCAAGAAACGATGGAGAACGAGAAGTCCACGGGTATCGAACTGGAATTTGTCCCTATCTCCATCGACGATACCAATGATTTTTCCGTAGAGGAGTCGATCCGTGATATTTTTATGGAAGAAAACGTGCCGGACATCATCGTTTGTCTGGACGAACTGAGCACCACCTGCGTTTATCAGGCCGTAGTGGATTATAATATGGTCGGCGACGTTAATATTCTGGGATATTTTGTGTCCGATACGATTGCCAATGCGATCGACAGAAATGTGATATACGCGACGGCGGTGATCGATACGCGGCAGATGGGCGGTTACTGCATAGAGGCTCTTCAGGAATATCACGATCTGGGGTACACGAGCCAGTATTTTACGGCGGACGTCACTGTGATCAACAAGAATAACGTGGCGCAGTATCTTGATTATAACGAGGAGGAAAATGCGGATGAATAGATTACGCGGCGGCTCTCTCCAGTTCAAGATCAGCGCCATCTATATCGTGACCAATCTTTTCATGCTGTGCGTCAATCTGGCGCTGCTGGCGGGCATCAATGGCATGTCGTCCCAGTTGGACACGGTCTATCAGGATAATCTGCATTTGAACGAACTGTCGGAGGCGCTGACACAGACTCAGGATAATATGACGGCGTATCTGAGTGCAAAGACCACGGATTCTCTGGAAAATTATTATCGGAGCGAGCAGGCTTTTTCGGAGATGGTGCGGGAACTGGACGATCAGGTGACGGGTTCGGCTTTTGAAAGAATGGAACGCAATATCAGGCATATGTCGGAATGTTATCTGGAAACGGCGGGACAGACCATTGAGGCAAAGCGCGGCCGGAACGTGGAGAAATACAGGGTCAGGTATGAATCCACGACGCAGATGTACGACTATATCATCGCCTATATATCCGCTTTGAACAGTGAACAGTTTAAAAACAATTCGACGCAGTACATGGAACTGCTCAGGCGGTTCCGGCTGTTTGAAATGGTGTCCATGATCGTTATGACTGCGGTGATGGTGGGAAATGTAGGCATTATCATCAGTTTTACGGGCACGGTCATCAAACCGTTGAAAAGGCTTGCAGGCTCCGCGGATGAGATCGCCAAAGGCAATTTTGACATCGAACTCCAGGAACCCGAATCGACGGACGAAGTCGGGATCGTGACACATGCTTTCAATTCTATGGTCGTCAGCATAGGAAAATATATCGAGCAGATCCGGGACAACATGGAGGCGGAGCGGAAGCTTAAGGAGAAGGAGCTGTTGATGGAAGCCCATTTAAAGGATGCGAGGCTGAAATATCTGCAGGCGCAGATCAACCCGCATTTCCTTTTTAACACGCTGAACGCGGGCGCACAGCTTGCCATGATGGAGGGCGCCGACAGGACGTATGAATATGTCCAGAAGGTCGCTCAGTTTTACCGCTATAACATGAAAAAAAGCGAGGAGAATGTTTCTCTTGCCGAGGAGATCGAGATGGTGGATTCCTATATCTACATCCTGAACGTGCGGTTTGCGGGCGATATCCATTACGAGAAAAATGTGGACGAAGCCCTTATGCAGACGCAGATGCCGGGAATGATCCTGCAGCCGATCGTGGAGAACTGCGTCAATCACGGCATCCGTGAGATGGACGGAGAAGGCATGATCCGCCTGTGCGTTTACCGGGAGAGCGGCGCGGCGGGCGAAAAAGCCGCAAACGGCGATTTTGTGGGGGGGGGCCCTCTCTGCATCAGCATAAAGGATAACGGCGTCGGCATGAGCAGGGAAACGATCGACCGGGTGATGAACGGCACCTACAGGACGAGCGGCATGGCCGCCGGGTCCAACGGGATCGGCATGGACAACGTGATATCGCGTATGCGGCTGTACACGGGGGATGAAGATGCGGTGGAGATCAACAGCAAAGGCAAAGGACAGGGCACAGAGGTGTTGATCCGCATCAGACAGGCGGCGGGCGCCGCCGCGGACCGCGGGCCGGACGGACAGAGCGGCACGGAAGGACAGTGAGGGAATAGACCCGGAATGGAGAGAGTATGTACAGGATCATGTTGGCGGACGATGAAGGGATCGTTATCGACGCGCTCAAATTCATTATTGAAAAGGAATTTGGCAGCGAGTGCATGGTAGAGTATGCCAAGACCGGCAGGAGCGTGATCGAACTGGCGGAGAACTACCGGCCGGATATCGCGATCATGGATATCCAGATGCCCGGCATTAACGGTATCGAAGCCATGAAAGAGATACGGGCGACCAATCAGAATGTGGTGTTTATCGTGATGTCGGCTTATGACAAGTTTGACTATGCCAAGGAAGCCATCAGTCTGGGCGTGTTGGAATATATCACGAAGCCCATGGAGAAGACGAGGATCGTGGCGGCGATCCGAAGGGCGATAGAGCAGATCGACAGAGAGCGCGAGAAGCGCAGCAACGACCTTCTGATCCGTGAGAAACTGGAAACGGTGGTCCCGATCATAGAGAGCGGACTGATATACGACATCCTTTTGCAGGAGCATTTTACCGAAGATATCGACAGCTACAGGGAACTGCTCGGTATCGAACAGGAATATGCGTATATGGCGGCCGTAGTATGCGGCGAGGTTCAGGAAGGGAGCCACCTGACCAATGCGGTGGGAAGCAGCGTCCGCATCAGCCGTCATGAACAGGAAGTGCGGGAGGCGTTAAAAGAAGGCTTTCCGGGATGTATCGTGGGATCGGTCATGGCGAATAAGATCGCCGTGCTGGTTCCCAGCAGCGAAAAGTCCATGGATTACAACAAACGGATAGAACTGATCGAAAAGTCGCGCGCGATGGTCCGGGAACTGCGCAGGAAGACCGACATCCATTTCCGCATCGGCATCGGCTCGATCAGACGGATGGGAGAAGTGAAAAATTCCTATTCGGAGGCGCTTAACGCACTCCTGCGCACGACCGGGAGTGTGGCGCACGCGGACGACCTGCCGATCCACTGTGAGTACGGAGGAGATTATCCGATCCATCTGGAGAAACGTCTGTTTGAGGAAGTGAAGAATGGGGAACCGAACCGCGCCGTGCTGACAGCCGGGGAATTTTTTGACTGGATGGTGGACAGCAATCCCGACAGCCGGATGGCTATCCGCTTAAAGGTGCTTGAATTTGTCCTCTGGGCGGAACATATCGCTTACGAGAACGGCGGCATGACTTACGAGTTTAACACGCGCAACGAGTATCTCCCGGAGGTGATGAACGCCGCCGACGCGGAAACGCTCAGGAAGTGGTTCATCCTGAAGGTGGGAGAGGCGTGCCAGAACGTCCTGCACAAGGCGTCTGAGAAATCCGTCAGCCAAGTGGAAACGGCGAAGGAATACATCCGGGACAACTACAGCAAAGATATCTCGCTCGACGACGTGTCGCGCCGGGTCAATATAAGCCCCTATTATTTCAGCAAGATCTTTAAAGAGGAAACGGGCGAGGGTTTCGTGGAATATCTGACCGGCGTCCGCATGGAGAAGGCGAAAGAACTGCTGTCTACCACGGAGTGCTCCATGAAAGAGATTTGCTCTATGGTGGGCTATTCGGATCCCAATTATTTCAGCCGGTCGTTTAAGAAAAACGTGGGCGTTACACCCACGGAATATAAGGCGGAAGGGAGCGGGGAACAGAGATGTTGAAAAGGTGTATCGGCGCGCTCTTTGCCGCAACGCTCCTGATCTGCTGTGCGGCGTGCGGACAGGCGGAAACCGGAGGCATGGAGAGCAAAGAGGAGGACGATAAGATTCAGATCGGCATGAGTTTTGACTCTTTCGTCATTGAGAGATGGCAGCGGGACAGGGACGTCTTTGTTTCCGTGGCCAAGGAACTGGGCGCGGAAGTCAATGTGCAGAACGCTAACGGCGATATTGAAGAACAGAAGAAGCAGATCGATTATTTTATACAGAAGGGCATGGATGTGATCGTCATTATCTGTATCGATTCCGACGCGCTTAAGGAATCCGTAAAAAAGGCCGAGGCCGAGGGGATAAAGATCGTTGCCTACGACCGTCTGGTCAAGGATGCGGACGTCGATCTGTACATATCTTTTGACAATTCCATGGTGGGAACCATGATGGGACAGGCGCTCGTCGATGCCGGCATCGCGGGCGGCAATGTGCTTATGTTGGGCGGTTCTCCTACGGACAGCAATGTTCCGCTGGTGGAAGACGCCTTCCGCAGGGTGATGAAGGACAACGACGTGACGATCGTGGACAGCGCGCACGCGGAAGGGTGGCGCGCAGAACTTGCGGCGGCGTACATATACGATCACAGCGCGGAACTTACGGATATCGACGCCATCATGTGCGGCAACGACGATCTCGCCACCCAGACCATACGCGCACTGGCGGAGAACCGGATGGCGGGAGATATCCTCGTAGTCGGTCAGGACGCCGATCTGGCGGCATGCCAGCGTATCGTGGAAGGCACGCAGGTCATGACGGTGTATAAGCCGGTAGAGCGGCTCGCCACCAGAGCCGCGCAGGCATCCGTCGCCCTTGCCAGAGGTGAAGAACTGGACGCGCCGGATATCATGATGCTTGAAAACGGCAGCTACGAGATCCCTTATATCGGGGTGGAGCCCGTAAGCGTCAATCGCGACAACATCGACGAAGTCATTATCGGGAGCGGTTTTCATCTGAAAGAGGACGTGTATCTGAACGTGCCGGAAAAAATGCCGCAGTAAGGATAGGCGGACATATCGTGAAAATGCAATAGGATTTTTTTGCGCTGAAACGATCATACATTGACAAATTTGTGCTAACCTTTTCCTGCCGTGTACAGGCGACAGCATAAAAATATACAGAAAATCGCAAGTTATTCCTATTTGATTTGTGATAGATTGAATTTGTGGCAGGCACGAACATTTTCTGTGCCTGTGACGGAAAACAATAAAATCTCACAAATTAAGGGAGGAAAAACATGAAAAAGAAATTATTATGCATGTTCATGGCAACGGCAATGACCGTATCCCTGTTGGCAGGATGCGGCGGCGGTTCCTCTGCCGATTCGGGAAGCACGCCGGCGGCAGCAGCAGATGATGCGTCATCGGGCGACACGGCTGCTTCAGGCGGCGGTAAAGTAGGTGTGGCGATGCCCACCAAGGATCTGCAGAGATGGAATCAGGACGGCGATAACATGAAGTCCGAGCTGGAAGCGGCAGGTTACGAAGTAGATCTGCAGTATGCGGCAAACGACATCGCTACCCAGGTTTCCCAGATCGAAAATATGATCAACTCCGGATGCCAGCTTCTTGTTATCGCATCCATCGACGGTGATTCTCTTGGTACGGTCCTTGAGCAGGCTAAGGAAAAGAATATTCCGGTTATCGCTTATGACCGTCTGATCATGAACTCCGATGCGGTTTCCTACTATGCTACGTTCGATAACTACATGGTAGGCACGAAGCAGGGCGAATACATCAGAGATCAGCTTGATCTGGACAATGCGGCAGGTCCTTTCAACATTGAGCTTGTAACAGGCGACCCCGGCGACAACAACGCAAGATATTTCTTTGGCGGCGCTATGGATGTCCTTCAGCCGTACATCGACGCAGGCAAACTGGTAGTAAAGTCCGGCCAGACCGATTTTGAAACGGTTGCAACGGCTAACTGGTCCACAGAAACGGCTCAGGCAAGAATGGATGCCATCATTTCCGCTAACTATGCGGACGGCACAAAACTGGATGCTGTTCTCTGCTCCAACGATTCTACAGCGCTTGGCGTTGAGAACTCTCTGGAAGCCAACTACACAGGCGACTGGCCGATCATCACAGGCCAGGACTGCGATGTCGCGAACGTTAAGAACATGATCGCAGGCAAACAGTCCATGTCGATCTTCAAGGATACAAGAACTCTTGCTTCTAAGGTCGTAGAGATGGTTGACGCGATCATGAAGGGCGGAGAAGCGCCGGTCAACGATACCGAAACATATGACAACGGTACGGGCGTTATTCCTTCCTATCTGTGCGAGCCTGTATTCGCAGATGTGAACAACTATAAGGAACTGCTGGTAGACTCCGGTTACTATGCAGAGAGCGATTTACAGTAGTAGATCTGCTCGGCAGCTATGAGTTTGAGCGGCTTCGCCGCTTGAGCCGAAAAAAGGCTGCACAGCTTATGATAAGAAGATAAGCAGATATTCGGCAGGCGGAAATTCCGCCTGCCGGTTTTCAAAGAAATGGATATCCCAGCGGATAGAAAATTTGAATGTATAGTGATATGGGAGGGATAAAATTGGCAAAAGTTTTACTGGAAATGAAAAATATTACCAAGACTTTCCCCGGTGTTAAGGCACTTGACAATGTGAATCTGAAAGTGGAAGAGGGCGAGATCCATGCGCTGGTAGGCGAGAACGGCGCCGGAAAATCCACGCTGATGAACGTATTGAGCGGCATCTACCCTTACGGAACCTATGAAGGCGACATCATCTATAACGGCGAGGTATGCAGATTCAATCAGATCAAGGACAGTGAAGAGAAGGGAATCGTGATCATCCATCAGGAATTGGCGCTGATTCCGTATATGACGATCGGTGAAAATATGTTCCTCGGTAATGAGAGAGGACATAAATATAAATTGGACTGGAATGAAACATTTGGTCGTGCGGGCGAACTGTTAAAAACGGTAGGTCTACAGGAAACGCCTCAGACATTGATTAAAGATATAGGCGTGGGCAAGCAGCAGCTTGTGGAGATCGCCAAGGCGCTTGCCAAGAATGCGAAACTGCTTATTCTGGACGAACCCACGGCATCCCTGAACGAAACGGATTCCAGAGCGCTTCTGGATCTGCTTCTCAGATTTAAGAAACAGGGAATGACTTCCATTATTATATCCCATAAGTTAAACGAGATCTCTTATGTGGCGGATAAGATCACCGTGATCCGTGACGGAGCGACCATAGAAACATTGGATAAAGAAAAGGATGATATCTCGGAAGCGCGTATCATCAAAGGCATGGTCGGCCGTGAACTTTCGGACCGGTTCCCGAAACGGGAGAAACATATCGGCGATATCAATCTGGAGATCAAGGATTGGAGCGTATACCACCCGCTGTATTCGGAACGGAAAGTGGTGGACGGTGTCAGCATCAACGCCCGCAAAGGCGAAGTGGTGGGGATCTCCGGACTGATGGGCGCAGGGCGTACAGAACTTGCCATGAGTGTGTTCGGCAAGAGTTACGGCACGAATATCAGCGGAAAAGTCTATATCAACGGAGAAGAAGTCCACTTAAATTCGGTTCAGGACGCCATCAAGCATAAACTGGCATATGTGACGGAGGACCGTAAAGGAAACGGTCTGATCCTGAGCAATCCCATTAAGATCAATACAACTCTGGCGAATCTGGACGGCGTGAGCAGTCACAGCATCATCGATAAAGATAAAGAGTACAGTGTGGCGGTGGAATATAAAGAGAAACTCCGGACCAAGTGCCCTACCGTCGAGCAGAATGTGGGCAACTTAAGCGGCGGCAACCAGCAGAAAGTCCTGCTGGCAAAGTGGATGTTTGCGGATCCGGACGTGCTGATCCTCGACGAGCCCACAAGAGGTATCGATGTAGGCGCCAAGTACGAGATCTACTGTATCATCAATCAGCTGGTGGCTGAGGGGAAGACGGTTATCATGATCTCTTCGGAACTGCCGGAGATCCTCGGTATGTGCGATCGGATCTACGTTATGAACGAAGGCAGGATCGTGGGTGAACTTGACGGCAGCGAGGCAACGCAGGAGATCATCATGTCACACATTTTAAAATCCAGTGGTAAAGGAGCGTAAGGAAGTATGAATAAGACAAAAACGTTAGATATAGTAAAAAAATATACCATGATTCTTATGCTGGTCCTGATCACGGCGTTTTTTGCGTGGAGAACCAACGGTGCGATCCTCCTGCCGATGAATGTCAGCAGCCTGATCTCACAGAACGCATATGTTTTCATTCTGGCAACCGGTATGCTGCTGTGTATCCTGACCGGCGGCAACATCGATCTGTCGGTCGGCAGCGTTGTGTGCTTTGTAGGCGCCATCGGTGCGGTGCTCATGGTCAATAAAGGTATGAATATGGCACTTGCCATTTTGATCATGCTCCTGATCGGTATTGCGATTGGCGCATGGCAGGGATTCTGGATCGCGTTCGTCAGGATACCTCCTTTTATCGTAACTCTGGCGGGTATGCTGATATTCAGGGGACTGAGCAATGTGGTTTTGGACGGTATGACGGTTTCCATCCAGAACTGCACGACCTTTGTTAATCTGTTCGGCGGCGGCGCTAACTGCTATATCCCCGATGTGCTTGGCAATGGCGGGATAAACGTTACCTGTATGGTTGTGGGCATCATCGCCACGGTGATCTTTATTGCGTCGCAGATCATCGGAAGACTTAATAAGAAGAAAAAAGGATACAAGCTGGAGAACTCCATAGGAATGATCGTTAAGACCATTCTGATCAGCGCGGTCATTCTTGCCTTTACGATCAGACTGGCACAGCATAAGGGCATACCGAGCGTGCTGATCTGGGTCATGATCGTGATACTCGTGTACTCTTACATTACTTCCAACACCACGATAGGCCGTTACTTCTATGCGGTGGGCGGCAATGAGAAAGCCACCAAGCTGTCGGGTATCAACACCAACAACGTATATTTCCTGGCATACCTGAACATGGGATTCCTCTCCGCACTGGCAGGCATGGTCACGATCGCCCGGCTGACATCGGCGCAGCCTACATACGGTCAGAACTATGAGATGGACGCCATCGCATCCTGCTTTATCGGCGGCGCTTCCGCATACGGCGGAATCGGTACGGTTCCCGGCGTTATCGTCGGCGCGGTCCTGATGGGCGTTATCAATCTCGGCATGTCGCTGATGGGCGTAGACCAGAATATGCAGAAAGTGGTCAAGGGCCTTGTGCTTCTTGCAGCCGTTATCTTTGATGTCGTATCCAAGAGGGGCGGTAAACTGATCGAGAAGAACTAGATCTGCGGCAGCAGCACGTATGATATACAAGAAGATATTGGTTTGTTTTGGGACCCCGGTGCAGGATGTATCGGGGTCCTGTTTGATGCCTGATTTTGCAGGCACATGAACAGACGCAGAAATATATGGAGGAAACGGTATGAGAAAAAGACAGAGAAGCGCCGGATCTTGGCAGGCCGTGGACATGATTGACGGGTGTCCGGCTCCGGTGGATTGACGAAACGAACTCATTATCCTATAATACATATATAGTCTACTTAAATAGTATGAAATGGCAGGCCAAAACCGATGGACCGAAACATGCGTCGTTTGGACGGATGAACGAATGGGAGAAAGAGATATGAATCTATTGATCAAAGATACGACCAGAGAGGAGAGAGAGCAGGTGATACGGCAGTCTTTGGATTGCGGAGGCGGCTGCGAGAACTGTTCTTCCTGCTGGCTGGGCGGCGGCAGTCCGTTTGACATGTATCAGGATTATATAGACGGAAAGAAAGAGATAGCGCAGATCAATGCCGAATATCGGGCGCGTTTCCTGCGTGGTTAGAAAGGTTGGAAAGGGGCATATACCTAAATGCTGACACAGTTTTCAAGAACGGAATTATTGTTGGGAAAAGAAGCCATGGATAAACTGGCCGATGCCAAGGCGGCGGTCTTCGGGATCGGCGGTGTGGGCGGATATGTATGCGAGGCCCTTGTGCGCAGCGGCGTCAAAAAGTTTGAGTTGATCGACGACGACAAGGTCTGTCTGACCAACTTAAACCGGCAGTTGACGGCAACGCACAAAACGATCGGGCGGTACAAAGTGGATGTGATGAAAGAGCGGATACTTGAAATCAATCCGGAAGCGGATGTCACGACCCGCAAGTGCTTTTTCCTGCCGGAAAACGCGGACGAATTTCCTTTTGAAGAGTATGATTATATCGTGGATGCGGTAGACACGGTCACCGCCAAGATTGCTCTGGTCATGAAGGCGCAGGAAAAAGGGATCCCCATCATCAGCAGTATGGGCGCAGGCAACAAACTGGACGGGAGCCGGTTCAGGGTCGCCGACATTTATGACACGAAAGTCTGTCCCTTGGCCAGAGTGATGCGCAGAGAATTAAAAAAACGGGGCGTGGAAAAACTGAAAGTGGTATATTCCGAAGAAAAGCCCATCCGGCCTTTGGAAGATATGTCGATCAGCTGCAGGACGCATTGCATCTGCCCGCCGGGGGCACAGCATAAGTGTACGGAACGGCGGGATATACCGGGAAGCACAGCATTTGTGCCGTCGATAGCAGGGCTGATCATCGCAGGCGAGGTGGTGAAAGACCTATGCGGCATACAGACAAGATAGCATCGAAACGACAACTTCTAAGAAAAATCCATCCTTATGCGGACCAAAACGAAAAGAATCCGGCAGCAGAGCGCCGGATTCTTGCATTGGCCGTTTGAATCTGATCGTTTAAACGGATTAGTTGTAGTTATCGATGCAGGGTTGGAACATACTCTTGTCGATACCGCATACAGGGCAAACCCAGTCATCCGGCAGATCTTCAAACGCCGTTCCGGGTTTGATGCCGTGTTCGGGATCGCCTTTTTCGGGATCGTATGTGTAGCCACAAGGATTACAGAAATATTTCTTCATAGTCTATGACTCCTTTCGGATAATGTACTTGGGGACGGTTCCCCATCGGAACTATCGTATCACATTTTAAAAGGAAATACAATCCTAATCGAGCGGAGTCGGGTGATGTCAAATCGAGGAGGTGGTGACGTCATGAGAAACCTCAGCCGTAAAAAAAGAAAACCCTCAGCCGCAAAGGAATCCGGTTGCATACCGGACAGTGATCGTAGTATGATAAAAGCAAATATACAGGTGTTGGAGCGTCACAAATTCCCCTGATGGCAAAGTCGATTCCGAAGGGATCTGCTTCAGGCCCGTGCGGGAACGCTCCGGAATGGAGGATATCATGCAGGAAGTTTATGAGTTTTTGAAACAGTGCGGCACTTATTATCTGGCGACGGTCGACGGCGATCAGCCCCGTGTAAGACCCTTCGGCACAGTAGATATTTTTGAGGGCAGATTGTATATTCAGACCGGCAAGGTGAAGGAAGTATCGAAGCAGATCCAACAAAATCCCAAGGTGGAACTGTGCGCTTTTGACGGTACCAGATGGCTCCGGGTGTCGGGACGGCTCGTGCGGGACGACCGCGTGGAAGCAAAGGAACATATGCTGGAGGGACATCCCTCTCTGAAAGCCATGTATTCCGCCACGGACGACAATACGGAAGTATTGTATTTCAAGGATGCGACGGCGGTCTTTTCTTCCTTTACGGACGAACCGGCCACGATAACATTTTAAGGACCTGTATATACCGGCTGCGGTCCGGTAAAAGAGATATGGGAGCACACAGCGGGCATCTGGCGGATATTAACAAATTTCTTGCAAATGTGTGAAAATATGGTAATATATAAAATGTGAGTGTCGGCAGGATGCCGCGCAGGATCGGGTCATATCATTTATTTAAAGAAGGAGATCAGAGAGTGTTTAATCTGGGCAAACCTATTACGGTACAGGCAGACAGTGAAAAAGGCGAACCTATCGAAAAATGGATAGACATTACAGTCGAGGATAATGACCGGCAGGTGCATCGCTATCGTGCCAGTTTTTTGACTGATGTTCCCGGCGATCTGTTAGACGGGGCGATCGAGATGTTGAGAGATCGGTATGCGTTTATTTTGGAGATCGATACCAAAGAAGAAGGATTTTATAGTTTTATCAACAGCCCGCTGCATATGTCTATGTGCGTCACAAATGGCGATCAGGTCTTTAAGGCGGCCTACGAAGATCCCCTTGAACTGGCGGAATATATTCTTTCCTATGTGAATGAAAACAAGGAAGAGATTTTTGAATGGCTGTCATACATGGGTGAGGAGCATCAGGCGGCGGATTACAAGGAAAATATGAGGTTAAAGGCGGAAGAACTCCACGAACTGATCGTCCGGGAAAGGGCGAAGCAGTTATAGAGCGGGATAGAAAAGCCGCAGGGTTTTGTGTATCGTAAACAAAGGACTGAATCTACAGATTCAGTCCTTTATTTTCTTCGCAGCCCAGCATGATGTTAAGGCACTGGATCGCCGCGCCTGACGCGCCTTTGCCCAGATTGTCAAACCGCGAGGAGAGAAGGATGCGTTCCGGGTTGCCAGTCACATAGATTTCCAGACCGTCCCAGCCGGAACGGACATTTCCGCCGAGGAACCCTCCGCTTTCCGATTCGGAACCGCAGGGCATGACGCGGATGAAACGTTCTCCCGCATAGAAGTCAGACAGAAATTCATGGAGTTTTTCCGGCGTGGGAGAGTCTTTCAACAGTTCTGCGTAGAGTGGGACCGTTACGACCATCCCACTGTAATAGTCTGCTATAATGGGAGAGAATAGAGGAAGTTTGTCCAGTCCTGCGACCTTTTTCATTTCCTTTAAGTGCTTATGCTGTTGGCTTAAAGCATATTCTCTCGGTGAATCGTATTCGGCGGGCCGGTCTTCGGACTCATAATCCGCGATCACTTTTCGGCCTGCGCCGCTGTACCCGGTTATCGAGAAAGAGTATACCGGATAGTCGGACGGCATGATACCGCCGGCCGTCAAAGGGTAGACCAGTGAGATAAAGCCCGTCGCATGGCAGCCGGGGACCGCAATCCTTTTTCCGCTGCGGATGGCATCGCGGTGTGCCTGTGACAGTTCCGGAAATCCGTATGCCCATCCGTCTTCGGTCCGATGCGCCGTGGACGGGTCGATGATGCGGACGTTCTCGTTTTCCACCAGAGAAACGGACTCTGCCGCCGCGGCATCCGGCAGACAGGTAAAGGTGATGTCCGACGCGTTGATCAGGCGTTTCCGTTCGTTGATGTCTTTGCGCAGTTCTGAGGGGATCGTGAGCAGTTCGATGTCGCCGCGGTCTTTGAAACGTTCGTGTATCCGCAGCCCGGTGGTCCCTTCGCTTCCGTCGATAAATACTTTTGTCTTCATTTGATTTTCCTCGGTTCTTAAGTTTATTCAGATGGCCGCAAGGCCGACATTACAGACAGTCATATGACTGGTATTACATGCGGCAACATGACCAGTATTACATCGGCCGCATGGTAATTTTATAGACAGCCGCACAGCCGGTATTACAGGCAGCTCATATAGTAGTCATACAGGTTCCGGCTTGTTTCCTTGTTGTAGTGCAGGCCGTCTGGCGACTGGTATTCAATGGAACAGAGATAGCTGTGGCTGTCTATCCATGTGACGTCTGCGCTGAGTCCGTCCTGCATCTGCGAGTTGAAATTTTCCACCTGTTCTTCCGTCACATAGGGGTTTTCCCGTACGGGATTGACGGAAGCATAGTACACCTGCGCTCCTTTGTCCACCCATTCTTCCGCTTTGGAATTTACAAGCGTCAGGTATTTCTGGGAATTTCCAAGGTCGTTGACGCCCAGATTGATCAGGATCTTGGAACCTTTTCCGACACAGCTGTCAATTTGGGCGACAGCGTTTTCGCTGAACCATTTATAACCTTTGCCGGTTTCGGCGATCCAAGTGCAGGAGTTCTCACCGACGCTGTTCTGCATCTGCACGAAACGGGAATCTCCCACGAGGATGATACCGGCTGCGTTCTGGTCTTCGGGTCTCTCCGCGAGGACATATTCATCGCTGACAAAATCCCTGCCGTCTTGATACTCGATCTCATACCACCCCGTATCCGCCTGACCCGTCACCGTGATATCTTCTCCGTAATCCAGCGACCCTACGATCTCATAGCCCGTTGAAGGACCCTGCCTGACGTTGAGCGAAGCGGCGGCGTACATAACGGTGGCTTCTTTGAGCGGGGTGACTTCATAGGCGGGGAGCTCCGGCTCTTCGGCGTATTCTTCCGGCGCCGTATCCGTTCCGGCTCCGGCGGCATCTGCCGTATCGCTTCCGCCCGAAAGGACGGCTTCCGGCTCTGTATCGCCTGCGGCATCAGCGCCCGCCGGGTTTCCATCCGCTGCATCAGTATCCGCCGTGGTTCCGTCTGCGGCATCGGCACCCGCCGTGGATCCGCCTGCCGTATTATCGCCAGCCGCGGTTCCGCCTGCCGTATCAGCGCCTGCCGGGATTTCATCCGTGGCTTCGGCGTCCGTGATCAGCACCTCTTCGGCCTGAACGATGGTTTCCGCCGCACTTTTGCCGCCGCATCCGGACAGCGCAGCGCCGAGCGCTAAGAGCAGAAGCGGTATTTTTTTATGACTCATTGGACATACGCTCCTTTTTGCTGTTATCAGATAATGAGAATATGTGCGTTCAGTATACTTTTTTTAAAGAGGAGTGTCAATCATAATCCGGCAGGTCCCTCTGTCTTGGCCGCCGGATCCCTATGAAAATCCCGCTTTTATGCGGCCTTGTCCGGTTCTTTAAGGCACCGCGCAGGAGCGCTTCGGCGTACGTTTGGGCCTGCCGCCGACTGCTTCTGTTTTCGTCCGTTTTCCGGGCCGGTTTCATCTTAACACGAAATCCTCATTCTGTCACTCGAAAGCGCTTGACGCGGTGGATGGAAACGGATGTATAATAACAGCAGGAAGCATGGACGAAGACAGATGTATAATAACAGCAGGAAGCGCGGACGAAGACGGATGTGGAATGACAGCAGGAAACGCGGATGAAGACGGATGTGGAATGACAGCAGGAAGCATGGATGAAAACAGATGTAATAACAGCAGGAAGTGTGAAAGGAGAAGGATATGAGCAGCAAAAAACTTGGCTTCGGCCTGATGCGGCTGCCGCTCAGGGACAGGAACGATCCGGCGGATGTGGATATTGAAAAAGTAAACGAGATGGTCGATTACTTTCTGGAGAAGGGATTTACTTATTTCGATACGGCATGGATGTATCATGCGTTCGCAAGTGAAGACGTGGTGAAAAAAGTATTGGTGGAGCGCCATCCGAGGGACAGCTTTACGCTTGCGACCAAACTGCACGCAGAATTTTTTGATTCTTTGGAGGACCGCGACAAGGTCTTCAACGCTCAGCTTGAAAAGACCGGCGCGGGATTTTTCGACTACTATCTGCTGCACGGCGTCGAGAGCGCCATGCTCCCCAAATACGAGAAACTGGACTGCTTTGACTGGCTTCTCGACAAGAAGGAGAAGGGTCTGGTCAGACATGCGGGATTTTCCTATCATGATACGCCGGAACTGTTGGACGAGATCCTCACAAGACATCCGGAGATGGAATTTGTGCAGCTGCAGATCAACTATCTGGATTGGGAAAGTCCGTGGATCAGGTCGCGGGCCTGTTACGAAACGGCGGTCCGGCATAAGAAGCCGGTCATTGTCATGGAGCCGGTCAAAGGCGGCACGCTGGCCCGTGTGCCTCAGACGGCGGCAAAGATCTTCCGGGATTACGATCCGGGTATGTCCGTGCCCAGCTGGGCGCTGCGGTTTGCGGCTTCCCTTGACAATGTGATGATGGTCCTTTCCGGCATGTCGGATATCGGTCAGGTGAAGGACAACGTGGGATTTATGGAGGATTTCAAACCGCTCACGGAGGAAGAGAAGCAGCTCTGTTTTCGGGTGGCGGACGTGATCAACGCACAGACTGCCGTGCCGTGTACCGGCTGTTCGTACTGCACGGAGGGGTGCCCGAAAAAGATTGCGATCCCCCAGTATTTTTCCCTCTATAATGAGGATATGAGGGAGTGCCTTGAAGAGAAGGGGTGGACCATCAACACGACCAATTATGCCATGCTGGCGGATCGGTTCGGCAGGGCGAAGGACTGCATCGCGTGCGGCCAGTGCGAGAGCGTGTGCCCGCAGCATCTGCCGATCATCGAGAACCTGAAAAAAGTGTCCGCCCGCTATGATAACTGACAGCGCAATTTCTGCTTGCCAGACCGCAATATTTAAAAAGAGAAAACAGGCATTATATGATATCTTATATACAGGAAAATATCGGGATCAGACGGGAGGAGTATGCGCGGATGAATACATGGAAAAAAGAGGGATACCGCAATCTTTTTCTTGAGGCGGGATTTGAACAGAGCCAGATAGACCGGCGTCTTGAGGAGATCTGGAACACATTTTTTTACGGAGGAGCGGACGAGCGGATCTATTCTCCGGCCGGAGAAGATATGGGGTATCTGTGCGATACGGGAAACGACGATGCAAGGACCGAGGGAATGTCTTACGGCATGATGATCTGTGTGCAGATGGACCGCAAGGAAGAGTTTGACCGGATCTGGAAGTGGGCCAAGACATACATGTACATGGACAGCGGAGAGAACGAGGGATATTTTGCATGGTCCTGCGGGCTCGACGGGAGCAAAAATGCGTACGGCCCCGCGCCGGACGGAGAGGAATTTTTTGCGATGGCGCTGTTTTTTGCCTCGCACAGGTGGGGAGATGGAGAAGGTATCTATGCCTACTCCGAACAGGCTAAGGAGATCCTGCACGCCTGCCTTCACAAGGGTTATGACGGCAGGGCCGGACAGCCTATGTGGAATCACGACAATCATCAGATCCTGTTCGTGCCGGGCAGCGATTTCACGGATCCCTCGTACCATCTTCCGCATTTTTATGAACTGTTTGCCGAATGGGCCTATGAGGAGGACAGGGAGTTTTTCCGGGAAGCGGCCGGGGCAAGCAGGAGATATCTGGCGAAAGCCTGCCATCCGGTGACCGGATTTTCGGCCGAATATGCCGAATTTGACGGTTCTCCCATGAGCAGGAAACTTCCGTGGACCGACGACAGGCACGACTGGTTTTACAGTGACGCGTACCGCACGGCGGCCAATATCGGTCTGGATTATGAGTGGTTCGGCACGGACTGCGGACAGCGCGCGGCGGCGTCCAGAATACAGGATTTTCTTATAGAGGACTGCCGGAAAGGGGAGTATCACACTTATGAGGTGGACGGCAGGATAGCGGATCTTTCCGTGCTGCATCCGACAGCCATCACGGCGACGGTCGCGCAGGCATCGCTTGCGTCCGAAAGCCCCCACAGGACGGAGTGGGTGGAACGGTTCTTTCATCTGCCGCTCCGGGAGGGCAAGAGAAGATATTATGATAACTGTCTTTATTTCTTCGCTTTTCTGGCGTTGAGCGGGAATTATCGTATATGGTAGTCCACAGGGGCGGAAGGAGGCAAGATGGGCGTGTACGAGAAAAACAAAGAATTTAACGGGCCTAAGGCGCCGAAAGATGCGGTCAAAAAAAGGCCGGGATTCTATATCATGCGGGGCAAGGAGATCATGGGCAGCCCGCAGCCGGACGGAAGGGGGATCCAGTTCCTGTATCAGAATGACGGCAGGATGCTGAGCAGTTCCCGGATCGTCGGGAACATGACGGATGAAAACATCATTGGACTTATGAAGACCGTGAAAGGTTTCCGGGAACTGGTGCACAGCATCGGTGTCAGCGTGGAAACGGACGGAGAGCCGGATACGGTTGACTTTGCGTTCCAGATGTATGGCAGGAAGGACCCGTATCATTCCGGGACTACGATCAGACAGAAGATTCCCGCCGACGGCATGGAAACGGTGATCGTGCTCGATGAACAGGAATGGTCGGAGGACGACAACGAACCGGGACAGATCCGGTTTGAATTTGAAAAGGGAGGCTGTACGGCGAAAGTATCCGTAAAGCTTTATTTGAGGGACGGGTTTGATGCGCCGGAGCAATCCGAGGAGCAGGAGATCGACTTTACGTCGCCTCTGTACGGGGAGATGATCGCCAAGTCCCTGATGCAGTCCGGCAATCCGGCCAGACTGCAGAAAGCGCTGTGCAGGGCGAGAGCCGGGGAAGACGTCACGGTGGCATTTATCGGCGGATCCATCACGCAGGGAGCCGGAGCGATCCCGATCAACACGAAATGCTATGCGCGCCAGATCTTCACGGGGCTGTGCGGGTATCTGGGAAAAGGAACGGAGGAAAACATCCATTACCGCAAAGCGGGAGTGGGCGGCACGCCTTCCGAACTGGGCATGATACGGTATGAGCGGGATGTGCTGCGCATGGACGAGAACGGGCAGGTGACGGAAGATCTGCCGGATATCGTTGTGGTGGAGTTTGCCGTCAACGATGAAGGGGACGAAACGAAAGGGGAGTGTTACGACTCTCTCGTCCGGAAGATCCTGATGCAGAAGAACAGCCCGGCGGTGATCCTGCTGTTTGCGGTCTTCGCCGACGACGGAAATCTTCAGGACAGACTGGCGCCGGTGGGGCGGGCCTACGATCTGCCGATGGTGAGCGTCAAAAATGCGGTCGTGGAGCAGTTCTATCGCCGGTCCGGCGAGGGACGCCTTATCAGCAAGTATCAGTTCTTCTACGATTCCTATCATCCGACGAACGTGGGGCACCGCGTCATGGCCGACTGTGTCCTGAATTATATCCGGCACGCGGATACGCAGCCCGCAGGAAAAGACGATCTGTGCCTGGCCCAGATCACGCCGCCCAAAGGCAGGGCGTTTGAAGCGGTAAAACTGTTGGACAGAAACATCTATGAGCTGATCCGGGATGGGCGCTGCATGAAAGAGAACAGTCCGTATCAGGCGGGGCTGTCCGTGCAGATCGACTGCGGCGATTTCGAGGATACCGACGAGGAACTTCAGGCGGTGGAGATGGATATGGATCTGATCCCGACCAAGGAATTTCCGTATAACTGGATGTACCGGAAGAACCGGTCCGCCGAGGAGAAAGCCAGACCCTTTGCGATGGATATCGTGTGCACGTCCCTTCTGCTTGTGTTCAAGGATTCCGCCGACATCCATACGGGCTGTGCGCAGGTGTGGGTAGACGGGGAGAAGGTGCTGGATGCGGATCCGCACATCAACGGCTGGACACACTGTAATCCCGTTATCTGTTTCAAGCAGAAAGAGCGCAGGTCCTATCATGTGGAAGTGCGTATGGCGGACGGGCAGGCGGACAAGGAATTTACGATTCTCGGATTCGGTTATGTGGAATAGACGGAGGTTATGAGCGGGTATGGATTGGAAGAAAGATAATATGCCGCCGATCGTTGTGGAAAGCTGCGGTTTCGAGGGAGTCAGGAGAATTGCGGGCAAGGTGGCGGAAGATATCCGCAGCGTGGTCGGAGAACTGCCAGAGGTGGTTACGCAGGAAACGCTTTCGGACGATGCAGAGAGCGTCATTCTGTGCGCCACGGCGGGGCACAGCCTTCTTTTGGAAAAACTCCGGGACAGCGGGAAAGTGGACATAAGCGGCCTGTACAGGACGCCGGAAGAGGCGGGGGCAGCCCTGGTCCCGAAACGGGAAGTCTATCTGGTAAAGTGTCTGACCGGTGAACTGTGCGGACGAACGCGCACGATCCTTCTGATCTGCGGCAGCGACAAGCGCGGGACCATTTACGGCATGTTTTCCCTGTCGGAATATATCGGGGTTTCGCCCCTGTGCTATTGGGGAGATGTCAAACCGGCGCACAGGGAGAGTATCCATATCGAAGAGGGATTTGAAACGCTTTCCAAAGAGCCCAGCGTGAAGTACCGCGGCTTTTTTATCAACGATGAATGGCCTTGTTTCGGAACATGGGTCAACCGGAGTTTCGGCGGTTTCAACGCGCAGGCTTACGACCGGATCTTTGAACTGCTGCTGCGCATGAAGGGAAATTATCTGTGGCCTGCCATGTGGACGGCGGCGTTCCCTTTGGACGGCCCCGGCAGCGCCAATGAGGAACTGGCGGATCTGTATGGCGTGGTAATGGGATATTCCCATCACGAACCGTGCCTGCGCGCCAGTGAGGAGTGGAAGAAGGTCTGCGGTCCGGACAGCCGTTACGGAAACGAGTGGAACTACTATACGAACGAGCAGGGGCTGACCAATTATTGGGAGGATTCCCTCAAACGGAGCGGCGGATATGAAAACATGATCACGATCGGTATGCGCGGCGAATACGATTCCAGTATGCTGGGGCCCGACGCGACGGTGGAGGAGAATGTCGATCTGCTCAAACGCATCATAACCAGACAGAAGGAACTGATCCGTCGGCACGTCGAGCGGGACGGGCGGGAGATCCCGCTTATGCTGGCTCTCTATAAAGAGGTGGAAGCCTATTTTTACGGGGATGAACGGACTCCGGGCTTAAAAGACTGGGAGGGGCTGTCCGATGTGATCTGTATGCTCTGTGAGGATAATTACGGGCAGATGCGCACGCTGCCCACCGAGGATATAAGGGGCAGAAGCGGCGGCTTCGGCATGTACTATCATTTTGATTACCACGGGGCTCCCGTTTCCTATGAGTGGGTGGATTCCACCCCGCTCTCCAAGGTGTGGGAGCAGATGTGTCAGGCGTACGAGTACGGCATACGGGATGTATGGATCGTCAATGTTGGAGATCTGAAATTTCATGAACTGCCGCTGACTTATTTTATGGCGCTTGCCTATGATTATGATAAATGGGGGTACGGTAACAAGGACAGTTACACGGAATACACCGAGCTTATGGTACGTCGGGATTTTGCCGGTATACCGCAGGATCTGCAGAAAAAGATCGGAGAGGTCTTTACGGATTATATCGCGGTCAATGCTCTGCGCAGACCGGAGGCGCTGCACCCCGGCGTCTATCACCCGTGCCACTATAACGAAACGGACCGGATGCTTTCCGCCGCGGAGAAGATCGAGGACCTGTCGTGCAGCGTGGCGGATGCTCTGCGCGGATTGGACGGAACGGACGACAGGCTGTCCAATGCCTATTACAGCATGATCCATTATCCGGCCATGGCGAGTATGAATCTGCTGAAAATGCACCTGTATGCGGGCAAGAATCACCACTATGCCGGACAGGGCAGGACGGCTGCCAATGTGTACGGCGGCCTGACGGCGGACCGAATCCGGCGGGACAGAGAACTGGCGGATGAATGGGCGGCGTTTCTGGACGGAAAATGGGACGGGATGCAGCTTGCGCAGCATATCGGGTTTACGAAATGGAACGAGGATGATTACCGCTATCCGCTCATGATCACGGTAGAACCGGCCCATTGTGCCAGAATGAGCGTTTCCCGCAAAGATTCCGAGAAGACGGCGGTCAAGAACTACGGGGCGCCTATGGTCATAGAGGTACCGGAATTTGCCGATGCAGGACACGACGAGGTCAGACTGGAGATCGCCAACGGCGGCACCGGCAGTCTGCACTACAAGATCACGGCGGCGGACGCCGATGCGGGGATCCCGGACTGGCTGATCGTTGAACCGGTCGAGAAAGACGTGGAGCAGTTGGAGGAAGTGACGCTTCGATGCGTCAGGGAAAAACTGCCGCCGCAGCTGCAGACCGTCCGCCTTATGATTTCGGACGGCGATACGGCCGTGGCCGTCGATGTCAAAGGAAGAGCCGTCGTGACGGGCGGACTTCCGGAGCATACCTACCATGCCGAAAACGGTGTGATCGTGATAAACGCGGACCATTACTGCGATAAGAAGGACGCTGCGGGCGGTTCCTATACGCTCATAAAAGGATACGGCAAATACGGAGCCGGAGTGAAAGTGCTTCCGAGCACGGCCGATTTCGGAGAGTCGGAGGATAAGCCCGAAATCAGCTATCGGTTTTATCTGGAGGAAGCCGGGGATTATCAGGTCGATCTTATCACGTCGCCGTTTAATTCCGTCGTCAACCGGCGCAGCGTCAGCGTGATGGTCAACGGACGTCGGACGGAGCTTCTCCCGGCGGATTTTAAAGCCGGAGATTATAACGATCCGTGCTGGGCAGCAGGTGTGCTCGATCAGGAGAGGCGAAGAAGTGTCGTGCTGCCTTTTGACAAAGGGGTGCAGACGCTGACCATCGGCGCGATGGAAGCGGGAGCGGTGCTGGAAAGAGTACAGATCCACAAGCCTTCCGTTGTGATCCCGCAAGCCTATCTGGGCCCGGAGGAGAGCAGAACATTTTAGCCGGAAGACTGCAGCGGCTATATCGATAAGGAGGTCAGAATGATTAGAGCAAACAATCCCATAATGGCAGGGTTTTATCCGGATCCTTCCGTCTGCCGCGTAGAAAATAAGTTTTACATGGTTCATTCCACGTTCGCCTATTTCCCCGGCGTGCCTGTTTTTGAGAGCGAGGATCTGGTTGAATGGAAACAGGTCGGCAATGTGTTGGACAGGGATTCTCAGGTGCCGCTTGATGGGTGCAGACAATCCCAAGGCATCTTTGCCCCGTCGATCCGTTTCCACGACGGCACGTTTTACATGATAACGACCAATGTATCCAAAGGCGGCAATTTTATCGTGACCGCCAAGTCGCCGGAAGGTCCGTGGTCCGAGCCGTATTTCTTAGGGCCCGACGCAGCGGGGATCGATCCGAGCCTGTTTTTTGACACCGACGGGGCCTGTTATTATATCGGGCAGCGGGAGAAAAAGGACGCAAAATACTATGGGGACTGCGAGGTATGGATCCGGCGTCTGGATCTGGATACGATGAAATTTGTGGGAAACGCAGCCGTGGTGCTGGACGGTTTCCAGAAAAATGCGGTCTGGCCGGAAGGACCGCATCTGTATAAAAAAGACGACTATTACTACATTATTCATGCGGAGAGCGGCACGGCGTTCCATCACAGCGTGATGGCGGCCAGAAGCCGCAGCCTGTTCGGGCCTTACGAATACTGCCCGTCCAATCCGATCATCACGCACAGGCATTTGGGCCGGGAGTTTCCGGTGACCTGCGTCGGGCACGCCGATCTGGTGGACGACGGACGCGGAAACTGGTATATGGTGATGCTTGCCTGCCGTCCGCAGGACGGATATACCCTGATGGGGCGCGAAACATTCCTTGCCAAGATCGTCTGGGAGGATGGGTGGCCGGTGGTAAATCCGGGGATCGGCCATCTGGAAGATACGTTTGAGATTCCGGCGGACAAAGAAGCGGTATGCAGTTATGACAAGGATCGGATCTACACGTTTGAAGACGCAGTCATTCCTCCGGAACTTCTGTCGCTCCGCAATCACCGGGAGCGGGAGATGTCGCTGACGGACCGCAGCGGGTATCTGCGCCTGTATATGCGTGCGGATTCCATAAAGGATAACGGAGAACCGGCTTATCTGTGCATCCGGCAGCAGCATCGCGATTATGAGGTCGAAACGAAGTTTGAAGCGCAGTTCGGCGCGGACGGCGGGGAAGGCTGCGCAGGCATCGTCCTGATGCAGAGCAACGAGGACCATGTGCGGGCGGAGTATTTTCAGGAAGACGGCCGGGAGAAAGTCCGGGCCGTGCGGTGCGTCAAAGGAACGGACGAGCAGCTGAGCCTGAAAGACAGCGGCGGACCGGTGACGGGGATGAAACTGGCCGTACACGGCCTGACGGCGGATCTGTGGTACGACTGCGGCGGCGGGTGGCAGATGCTTTTATCCGATATAGATATCCGTCCGCTCAGCACGGAATCCGCAGGCGGATTTCTTGGCTGTACGGTGGGCATGTATGCTTCCGGAAACGGCAGGGATACGGGCGGTTACGCAGATTTTTCATTTTTTGCCTATCGGCGGGGGACGCGCTGACTGTAAGCGGCGCGGACCGGTAACGAAAAACGATTATCAAACGACAGGGGGACTTTTTTTATGGAAATGACATTGCGGTGGTACGGTTCCAAATTCGATACGGTGACGTTAAAACAGATCCGTCAGATCCCCGGTGTGACAGGGGTCATATCCACGCTGTATGACACGGCGCCGGGCGAAGTGTGGAGCAGGGAGCGCATCCGTGCTCTGAAAGAAGAGATCGAGGCGGCGGGGCTTAAACTGTCCGGCATCGAGAGCGTGAATGTCCACGACGCGATCAAGATCGGCAGTCCGGACAGGGAACGATATATCGCCAACTACATAGAAACACTGGAGAATCTCGGCAAGGAAGATATCCATCTGGTCTGCTATAATTTCATGCCCGTGTTCGACTGGACGCGGACGGAACTGGCGCGCGTAAGAGCGGACGGCTCCACGGTGCTGGCCTATACCCAGGAGGCTGTCGATGCGCTGGATCCGGAGAAGATGTTCGCCTCGATCGCGGGCGATACGAACGGTACGGTCATGCCGGGGTGGGAACCGGAGCGCATGGAGCATGTGAAGGAACTGTTTGAGCTTTATAAGGATGTGGATGATGAAAAGCTTTTTGCCAATCTGAAATATTTTCTGGAAAAGATCATGCCGGTCTGCAGCCAGTACGACATCCGGATGGCGATCCATCCGGACGATCCCGCTTGGAGCGTGTTCGGGCTGCCGCGCATCATCATCAATAAGCAGAACATCCTGCGCATGATGAAGATGGTAGACGATCCGCATAACGGCGTGACGTTCTGCTCCGGATCGTACGGGACCAATCTGGAGAACGACCTGCCGGATATGATCCGCTCCCTGAAAGGGAGGATCCATTTTGCTCATGTGCGCAACCTGAAATTCATCTCGCCGACCAATTTTGAGGAAGCCGCGCATCTGTCAAGCGACGGTTCCTTTGATATGTACGAGATCATGAAAGCGCTTTACGAGATCGGCTTTACCGGACCGATCCGGCCGGACCACGGACGTATGATATGGGACGAAGTGGCCATGCCGGGGTACGGGCTGTATGACAGAGCGCTGGGCGCGGCTTATCTGAACGGCCTGTGGGAGGCGATCGACAAAGCGGCGCACAGGCCGTAGGGCGGACGAGGCCGGAAAGAACGGAAACGGACAAAATACACCGATCAATCAGGAAAAGAGGGATAATACGGTATGATACTGAATAAAAGCGGATTGGCAGACAGGGCACAGTGGGAGGCCGCCGGTTACAGGCTCCCGCAGTTTGATACGGATGCGGTCAGGAAGAAGACTATGGAAGATCCGTTTTGGATCCATTTCGGAGCGGGCAATATCTTCCGGGCATTTCAGGCAGCCGTTGTGCAGGAACTGTTGAATCAGGGAGTACTGGACCGGGGGCTTATCGTGGCGGAAGGATTCGACTATGAGATCATAGAGAAGATGAACCGTCCCCACGACGAGTATTCCATCGCCGTGACGCTGAAGGCGGACGGCAATATCGAGAAGACCGTGATAGGGAGCGTCGTTGAATCCTGTATTCTGGATTCCGGCAGGGAGCAGGAGTACAACAGGCTGAAAGAGATCTTCTGCAAAGATTCCCTCCAGATGGTTTCCTTTACGATCACGGAGAAGGGATACAGTCTGGTGAACGGAAAAGGGGATATGCTGCCCGATGTGGAAGCGGATTTCGCAGCCGGACCCGGCAGGCCCGCAAGCTATATGGGAAAAGTCACATCGCTTCTGTACGCCCGTTACCGGGCAGGCGCAAAACCCGTGGCGATGGTCAGCATGGACAACTGTTCCCACAACGGCGACAAGCTGTATGCGGCCGTAAACGCTTTCGCGGAGAAATGGGTGCAGAACGGTCTGGCGGACGAAGGATTTACCGCCTATATCAACGACAGGAACAGAGTCACTTTCCCGTGGACGATGATCGATAAGATCACGCCGAGGCCGGACGCTTCCGTGGAGGCGGTCCTTAAGGCGGACGGACTGGAGGGTTTGGATCCGGTCATTACTTCCAAGAATACCTATGTGGCGCCTTTTGTCAATGCCGAGGAGTGCGAGTATCTGGTGATCGAGGATCGTTTCCCCAACGGGCGGCCTGCACTTGAAAAAGGCGGGCTTCTGTTCACGGACCGGGAAACCGTCGATAAGGTGGAGAAGATGAAAGTCTGCACCTGCCTGAATCCGCTGCACACCGCGCTGGCCGTATACGGCTGCCTGCTCGGTTACACGAAGATATCGGAAGAGATGAACGATACGGAGCTTCGGAAGATGGTGGAAACGATCGGCTATAAGGAAGGACTTCCCGTAGTGGTCGATCCGGGAGTGCTCGATCCGAAAGAATTCATCGACACGGTGCTCGGACTCCGAATCCCCAATCCGTTCATGCCGGATACGCCGCAGAGGATAGCGACGGATACGTCCCAGAAACTGGCCATACGTTTCGGGGAAACGATCAAGGCATACGCCGCGTCGCCGAAGCTGAACGTGTCCGATCTGAAGCTGATCCCGCTCGTGTTCGCCGGGTGGCTCAGATACCTGATGGCCGTGGATGATGAAGGGAAGGCGTTTGAACTGAGTCCGGACCCGCTCCTCGATACGGTGCGCCCGTATGTGTCGGGCTTTGCACTGGGCGAAAAAGCGGATGTGGAGAAAGCGCTGAAACCGATCCTTGAAAACGCCGCTGTATTCGGTGTGAATCTGTATGAGGCTGGTATGGCGGACAAAGTGTGCGGGTATTTTGAAGAATTGACCGCAGGACCGGGAGCGGTCCGTGCCGTGCTGAAAAAATATACGGCATAACGCTCCAAAATGGAGAATCGTGTAAAAAATCACACTGATGTGCTGATTTTTTACACAGGATTTGTGCCGGAGCGTCACAAATCCCCTGATGGCAGACGCGAATTTGAGATTCGCGCCGCCTTGTCGCGAGAACGCTCCAAAATGGAGAATGAACATGAAAAGATTTATGGATGAAGATTTCCTGCTGTCCACGCCGACAGCCGAAAAACTGTATCATCAGTATGCGGAAAATATGCCGATCATCGATTATCACTGTCATATCGATCCGAGGGAGATCTATGAGGACAGGAGATTCGACAATATCACGCAGGTCTGGCTCGGAGGCGATCATTACAAATGGCGGCAGATGCGGTCGAACGGAGTGGAGGAAAAGTATATCACGGGCGATGCGCCGGATTACGAGAAATTTGTCCGCTGGGCGCAGACGCTTGAGGCGGCCATCGGGAATCCGCTGTATCATTGGAGCCACTTGGAATTAAAGAGGTATTTCGGCTGTGACATGAACCTGTGCGAAAAGACGGCGCCCCGGATATGGGATCTGTGCAACGGGCAGCTGGCAGAGGCGGATCACAGCGCACGGGGACTGATCAAAATGTCCGGCGTGAAGCTTTTGTGTACCACGGACGACCCGGCGGATCCTCTGATCTGGCATGAAAAGATCGCGGCCGATAAGAGTTTCGACGTTCAGGTCCTTCCGGCTTGGCGGCCTGACCGCGCAATGGATATCGAAAAGACGGATTATCAAGAGTATCTGGAACAACTGGGCAATGCGGCCGGTGTGAAGATCGACAGTTTCGGGACGCTTCAGGAGGCGCTTTGCCGCCGCATGGATTTCTTCGCATCGCACGGATGCCGCATCGCCGACCATGGCTTGGAATATGTGATGTGCGAACCGGCAGCGGAGGAAGAGATAGAGAAGATCTTCACAAAACGTATGGCGGATGAAACGCTGAGCAGACAGGAGATCTTGAAGTTTAAGACGGCGTTCATGACCGCCATGGGAAGAGCCTATCACAAAAAAGACTGGGCTATGCAGCTGCATTACGGCGTAAAGCGTGACAACAACAGCCGTATTTTCCGGGCGCTCGGCGCAAACGCCGGGATCGACAGTATCGGCAGCAATGCGCCCAATTCGCAGCTGGCGGATTACCTGAATGTGCTTGCGGATACGGACGAACTTCCCAGAACGATCATATATTCCCTCAACCCCATCGACAATGCGGCGATCGGCACTATTATCGGGTGTTTTCAGGATTCTTCGGCGGTCGGGAAGATACAGCAGGGAAGCGCGTGGTGGTTCAACGATAACAAGAACGGTATGCGGGAGCAGATGATTTCCCTTGCCAATCTGGGGCTTCTTGGGAATTTTATAGGGATGCTGACCGATTCCAGAAGTTTTCTGTCCTATACAAGGCATGAATATTTCCGGCGGATCCTGTGCGACCTGATCGGCGGCTGGGTGGAAAACGGGGAATACCCGGAAGACTATGAGGCGCTTGAAAAGATCGTCAAAGGGATCTCTTACAACAATGCCGTGAGGTATTTCGGATTTGATCTGTAGAAAAGGAGAGGTATGATGAAAAGTGTAACGGAAACTTTATACGATACGGGCATTGTGCCTGTGGTCGTGCTTCATGACGCAAAAGATGCGGCGCCGCTGGCCAAAGCGCTCTGTGAGGGAGGACTGCCCTGCGCGGAAGTGACGTTCCGCACCGATGCGGCGCAGGAATCCATCGAGATCATGACAAGAGAGTTCCCCGATATGTTCGTAGGCGCGGGCACCGTCCTGACGATCGAACAGGTGGAGCAGGCCGTGAAGGCCGGGGCGAAGTTTATCGTCAGCCCCGGATTCGATCCGGAGATCGTGGATTACTGTCTTGCCAAAAACATTCCCGTGTTTCCGGGGTGCATCACCCCGTCGGAGGTGGCGCAGGCGGTCAAGAGGGGGCTGAAAGTGGTGAAATTCTTTCCCGCAGAATCTTTCGGCGGCATCGCGACGATCAAGGCGATCGCGGCTCCGTATACGGGACTGCGGTTCATGCCTACCGGCGGTGTGAACGCGGGCAATCTGGAGAAATATCTGGAGAGTAAAGAGGTCATCGCCTGCGGCGGAAGCTGGATGGTGAAGAGCGATCTGATCAAAGCGGGAAGATTCGATGAGATCAAGGCCCTTGCGCAGGAAGCGGCAGCGTTGGCGGCCAGAGTTCGGAAAGGAGCGGAAAATGGGAAATAGAGTGATCACATTTGGCGAGCTGATGCTGAGGCTTGCACCGGAAGGATATTATCGTTTCGTTCAGGCGGACAAACTGGGAGCGACTTTTGGGGGCGGCGAGGCTAACGTGGCGGTATCTCTGGCTAATTTCGGGTTCGACGCAGCGTTTGTCAGCAGACTTCCGGCCCATGAGATAGGACAGGCGGCGGTCAATTCCCTGCGCAGGTACGGCGTGGACACGTCGCTTATCGCGCGCGGCGGCAGCCGCATAGGCATTTATTATCTGGAAAAGGGCGCGTCGCAGCGGCCTTCCAAAGTGATCTATGACAGGGCGGGCTCTTCCATAGCCGAGGCTGCCATGGAGGATTTTGACTGGAAAGCGGTCTTTGACGGCGCACAGTGGTTTCATTTTACGGGAATCACTCCCGCGCTGAACGATAACGTCGCCGCCATCTGCATGGAGGCCTGTAAGGCAGCGAAAGCGGCGGGCGTGACGATCTCCTGCGACCTGAACTACCGCAATAAGCTGTGGAGCAAAGAGAAAGCCGGAAAGGTGATGGGAGAACTGTGCCGGTATGTGGACGTGTGCATAGCCAATGAAGAGGACGCGGCGGATGTGTTCGGCATACATGCGGCCGATACGGATGTGACGGCGGGCGAAGTCAACAGAGAGGGATACAAGGATGTGGCAAAACAGCTGTCCGACCGGTTCGGATTCGCAAAAGTGGCGATCACTCTGCGGGAGTCGCTGTCTGCCAATGACAACAATTGGTCCGCTATGCTGTACGACGGGACGGATTATTATTTCAGCAGACAGTACAAAATGCATATCGTGGACCGCGTGGGCGGCGGGGACAGTTTCGGCGCGGGACTGATCGCGGCATCCCTGAGCGGATACGACGCGGAAAAGACCATCGAGTTCGCCGTTGCGGCATCCTGCCTGAAACATTCCATCGAGGGCGATTACAATATGGTTTCCATGGAGGAAGTCTTGAAACTGGCGGGCGGCGACGCATCCGGCCGTGTACAGAGATAGATTCCTTTATCGGGATGATCCTTTCCTGTATCTTCTATAGAAGAGGGCGCGTGGAAGACGAAAGCGTCTGGCCGACAACAGAAAAGGTGAAAGTGAAAAAAGAAAAATGATCAAATATCTAAGAAAGTATTGGCTGTTTTTTATATTGGCGCCGCTGTTCATGCTCGGCGAAGTGAGTATGGATCTGCTTCAGCCGCGTCTGATGGGGACCATCGTGGACGAAGGGGTGCTGGGACTTTCCAACGGCGGTGTGGGCGACATGTCTTTGGTCATTCACACCGGGCTGCGGATGATCTGCCTTGTGCTGTTCGGGTGCTGCTGCGGCATTATGTCCGGCGTATTTGCCAATCTGTGCAGTCAAAATTACGGCAACGATATCAGAAAGGACGCCTTTCGCAGGATCATGGCGCTTTCTTTTGAGCAGACGGACCGGTTTTCGACCGGCTCGCTGATCACGAGAGTCACCAACGACATCACGCAGGTACAGAACCTCCTGTCCCAGTGCGTCCGCGGATTCGTGCGTACGTTTCTGCTGTTTGCAGGCGGTATCGTGTGTATGCTGACCCTGCATCTGAGTTTCGGCATCGTGGTGGTATGCGTACTTCCGCTGATCGTGTTGTGCGTGATCTTTTTTATTGCCAAAACCAATCCGATGTTTACGGTGCTTCAGGACAGACTGGACCGCTTAAACAACGTCATGCAGGAGAACGTATCCGGGATCCGGGTGGTCAAGGCTTATGTCAAAGAAGACTATGAGAAGGAGCGGTTCGGACGTGCAAATGACGACCTTGTGGGCACGCAGTTGGACGTGCTGCTTCTTTTGTCCTATATGACGCCCATTATGAACATCCTTCTGAATGTTTCCGTGGTGGCTGTTATCAAGGTGGGCGCCATTCAGGTGGGCGCGGGCCATACCACGCCCGGCGACGTGATGGCGGCGGTCACATACATATCCCAGATCTTAAACGCGGTGATGCGCATGACCATGATCTTCCAGACGGTATCCCGCGGCGTCGCTTCGGGCAGGCGTATCAAGGAAGTGCTCGACTGTGATCCTTCGATCACCGACGGAACATTTGACGGGGAAACGGAAACTTCCGTGAAGGGAAAAGTGGAATTTAGGGACGTTTCTTTCGCGTACCCCGGTATGGGAACGGAGAAAGTGATCGAGCATTTCGACCTGACGATACAGCCCGGCGAAACACTGGGGATACTGGGCGCCACCGGCTGCGGAAAATCCAGTCTGGTCAATCTTATCCCAAGATTCTACGACGCGACGGACGGACAGGTTCTGGTGGACGACAGGGACGTCCGCGAATACACTCTGAGCGCGCTGCGCGGAAAGATCGCGGTCGCTTTGCAGAAAAGCGAGATCTTCAGCACTTCCATAAGAGAAAATATCGCGTGGGGAGATACGAGCGCCGACGACGGGCAGATACGCCATGCGGCAGGCACGGCGCAGGCGCTGGAGTTCATCGACAGGAAGGAAGAAGGGTTGGACACGCAGGTGGCGCAGGGCGGCCACAGTCTGTCCGGCGGCCAGAAGCAGCGGGTAGCCATAGCGAGAGCGATCCTGAAAAATGCGGAGATCCTTATTTTTGACGATACGACCAGTGCACTGGATCTGAAAACGGAAGCGGAACTGTATCAGAAGCTTCAAAAAGAGTATCCCGATACGACGAAGATCATCATAGCGCAGCGGATCGCTTCCGTAAAAGACGCGGACCGCATCGCGGTGATCGAAAACGGAAGACTGGCGGCGTGCGGAAGTCATGCGCAGCTTATGGAAAGCAGCGGGATCTATAGAGATATCTATGATTCTCAGCTGAAGAAGTGAGGGACGAGATGGCCGAAGACAGAGAACAATCCATGAGTAAATACAAAGTGCCGGGGATGCGCGGCCCCCGCAACAGACAGGTGGAGAAGCCAAAAGATATGCAGAAGACGCTCGGACGCCTCGTAAAGTATTTTGCGCACGAGCGTATGACTGTGCTCTTTCTGTCGGCGGTGGTGTTTGTCGTGGTGGCGGCGTCCGTCTATGCGCCCAGACTTCAGAGCGAAGCCATAGACCGGGTGTCGGGAAGAGAGTTTGACCGGCTGACGCCGATACTGCTGTTTATGCTGGCCGTATATGGCGTCCATGGCGTGGGGACATTCTTACAGAGCAGGGAAAGCGCGGTCTTAAGCCAGCGTGTGGTGAAGAAGATGCGGGAAGATCTGTTCGACTGCGTGGTGAACCTTCCGGTAAAATACATAGACGGACATTCCCACGGCGATATCATGAGCCGCATGACGAACGATGTGGAAAATATCTCCAACACGGTGTCGCAGTCGCTCAGTTCGCTTTTTTCAGGGATCCTTACCGTGCTCGGAACGGTGGCGATGATGCTGTATCTGTGTCCCCCTCTGGCGCTCCTGTCCTGTACCACGGTGATCCTCACCATCGCGGCGACCAAGTTTCTGTCCAAAGCCATGCGGGCTTTTTACCGCAGACGGCAGGAACTGCTGGGAGAACTCAACGGCACGGTGGAGGAGATGGTGGGCGGCTACAAAACGGTGGTCGCATATGAGCGTCAGGAAGCCGTCGTGGAAGAGTTTGACAGAACCGCGGACGAACTGACCAGATCCGGTATCATTGCCGAGATACTGGGCGGATCCATGGGGCCGGTCATGAACGTGATCAACAACGTGGGGTTCGTTATCATTGCCGCGTTCGGCGGGTATTTTGCGGTGAACGGAATGATCTCCATCGGCGTTATCTCCGCCTTTATCGTCTATGCCAAACAGTTCGGGCGGCCCATTGACGAACTTGCCCAGATATACGGGCAGATCCAGACGGCTATTGCCGGAGCGGAGCGCGTGTTCGCAATCATGGACCAGACGAGGGAAGACAAGTCGGGCAGCAGGGATATGGAAGGCGCGCAGGGCGTCATCACGTTTCAGAATGTGAACTTTTCCTATATTCCGGGGCAGCAGGTGCTGCATGACTTTTGTCTGGAAGTGCGGGCGGGACATAAGATCGCACTGGTGGGAGCCACCGGCAGCGGCAAGACGACGGTGGTGAACCTGCTGATGCGCTTTTACGATGCGGACAGCGGGGAGATATCGATCGACGGTGTCGATATCAAAGACATAGACTGCCGTATCCTGCGCCAAAATACGGCGATCGTGCTTCAGGATACGGTGCTCTTTGCAGATACGGTCAGAAATAATCTGAAATACTCCAATGAGCAGGCGTCGGATGAAGACATGATACGGGCGGCCGTCATGAGCAACTGCCACGACATGGTGATGCGTTTAAAGGACGGTTACGACACGATGCTTTCGGGAGAGGGTTATAATCTTTCCCAGGGACAAAGGCAGCTGCTGGCTATCGCGAGGGCATTTCTGGCGCAGCCGAAGATTCTCATACTGGACGAAGCTACGTCCAGCGTGGATACCAGAACGGAGAAGAAGATCCAAGACGCCATGGTGAAGCTGATGGAGAACAGGACCAGTCTGATCATCGCCCACCGGCTCTCCACGATCCAAGACGCCGACTACATCGTTGTCATGGATCAGGGCAGGATCATCGAGGCGGGCAATCACGAGGAACTGCTCAGTCAGAAAGGCAGATATTATGAACTGTATATGACGCAGTTTTCGGGAAATACAATTTAAGTACAATTTATCAACCGTTTACAGTTGATTTATAGGGTGGAAAAGTAATACAATATAGATGTACATATTTTTCGGACGGCAGATACATATCGTGTCAGCAGAAAGAAAATAGAAATAGATAGCAGGAGGTTGTGGTATGAAAAGTATCGGAATGAAGATCTACATTGTACTGGGGGTCATTGGCGTGCTGCTTATCACGATCATCGGGCTGAATATTTCAGGCCTGAAGACGATCAGCAGCTTTAACAGCCGGATCAATGACGCATGCCAGTCGCTGAAAAGTCTGGAGGCAGACGCGGACATGACGGCGCTCATGAAGGAAACGGACGACACGATACAGAGCAGTCAGGTGCAGATCGAGGGGACCGTGATCTTCAATTACTGCGCAGCGGTGTTATATCTTATCATACTGGTGGTCACGGTCATTATCGTGGCCAAGACGATCGTGAAACCGGCAAGGGAGTCCGGCGCGGCGCTCCGGTCGATCACCGACAAGCTGGATGCGGGCGAAGGCGATCTGACCGAGAGGGTCCCGGCCAAAACGGGAGATGAAATAGGCCAGATGGCAGTTGGAATCAACGGTTTCATCGGGCAGCTGCAGAAGATCATGCAGGATCTGAAGACGGAATCCGGCAATATGGCACATTCGGCGCAGATCATTACCGACCAGATCGTGGATTCCAACGAGAGTGCGAGCAATGTATCCGCGGCGACGGAGGAGATGGCGGCGAGCATGGAAGAGATCTCGGCTACACTCAGCCAGCTCTCTACCGGCAGCAGCAATATCCTGAGCGAGATCCATTCCATGGCGTCCAGTGTACAGGACGGCGTAAGTCTGGTGCGTGATATTCAGGAGCGCGCGACGAAGATGCACCAAATGACTATTGAGAGCAAAGAGTATGCGGGACAGACGATCTCCCAGATCCGGGAGGCCCTGCAGGCTGCTTTGGAGGAGAGCCGCAATGCACAGAAGATCAATGAAATGACGCAGGAGATACTGAGCATCACAAGCCAGACCAACCTCCTTTCCCTGAACGCTTCGATCGAAGCGGCGAGAGCGGGCGAGGCCGGAAGAGGATTCGCAGTCGTTGCGGACGAGATCAGAGGTCTGGCGGACAGCAGCGCACAGGCGGCCGGCAATATTCAGAATATCAGCAGCCTTGTTACGGAAGCTGTGGAAAAGCTTGCGAAAAATGCCGAGCAGATGCTGCAGTTTGTCGGCGACAATGTCATGAAGGATTACGACAGTTTCGTGGACGTCGTAAAACAGTATAAGCAGGATGCGGACAGCGTGGACGAGATCCTGAACGATATGGCCGTCAATGCGGAAGACATCAGCCAGACGATGGACAATATGAGCAACGGCATCAACGATATCTCTACTGTTGTGGAAGACAACGCGCAGGGCATCACCAATGTGGCGGATAACGCGGTGGCTCTGGTAGAGTCCATGGTCGAGATCCAGAGAGAAACAGAGCATAACCAGAAGATTTCACAGAAGCTGAACGATGAAGTGAATCGTTTTAAGAGAGTATAGCAGATACAGAAGGTATGCAGGTTTGCAACGGTCTGTAACGATCCGTATCGATCCGTTACGGGCCGTTACGACTGTAACGGAGAAAGGAGTAAGCGATGGGAAATATAATGAAGGAAAAAGGTTTTTACAGAGGGATCGATCTGGGCGGATGGTTTTCCCAGTGCGATTACAGTAAAGAAAGACTGGACCGCTTTATCACCGAGCCGGATTTCGAGAAGATCGCCTCATGGGGGCTTGACCATGTGAGGATCCCGGTAGATTACAACATTTTGGAGAATGAGGACGGCGGATATGACCGGACAGGGTTCGACCGGGTCGATGCGGCTGTCGGTCTGGCCAAGAAGTACGGACTGAACGCCATCATCGATCTGCACAAGACGGCGGGCTTTTCTTTCGACGAGGGAGAAGAGGAGAGCGGTTTCTTTGAAAATGAGAAATATCAGGAAAGGTTTTATGATCTGTGGGCGGAACTGGCAAAGCGTTTCGGCTCCTATTCGGACCATGTGGCGTTTGAACTGCTGAACGAGGTCACGGACCAGAAGTTCAGCGCTGTCTGGAACGCCATTTCCGGAAAATGCATCGAGAGGATACGCCGGGATGCGCCCGACACGCTGATACTGTTGGGCAGTTACTGGAACAACAGCGCGGAAGCGGTGAAGGATCTGCCCGCTCCGTTCGACGATAAGGTGGTCTATAATTTCCACTGTTATTCTCCGCTGGAGTTTACCCATCAGGGCGCACCGTGGGTCAAGGATCTGACGGATAAGAAGTTTTCCTTTGAGGAGATGAACGTTACTCCGGAGTACTTCGAGAAGCTGTTTGCGGACGCCCTGAAGAAGGCGGCTGACAACGGCACCTGCCTGTACTGCGGCGAATACGGCGTGATCGACCGGGTTTCGCCGGAGGATGCGTTGAAATGGTTTAAGGTGATCAACAGTGTGTTTGAAAAATACGAAATCTCCAGAGCGGCGTGGAGTTACAGGGAAATGGATTTCGGTATTTCGGACAGCCGTATGGACGGCGTCAGGGATGAACTGATCAAGTATCTGTAACGGCTTTTTGAGGGGCGGCGCGAGGCCGCCCGGAAGCGGGATCTGTGCAGACGGTAAGGGCGCTTAAGGCATCCGCGGGGACCCGGCGCCAATCCGCAAAAATTAAATATTAAACCGCAAGAATTAAATATAAAAAACAGAACGGCCGGTGTATAATTACTCTGTAGTCAGTGTATTGTGACTGCCTGTCGGTCATAGCGGCGGCAGACCACGGCACAATTTAATTCTACAGGGGGATCATAGGCAAATGAAAAAGAAAAATATCGGCATCGTTGCGATCATGGTATGCGCGCAGATCATCGTCATGGTGGTCGTGTTCCTGTTTGTATATCTGTTCATGAATTCGGCGCTGTCGAACAATATTAAGAACAGCGTGATCGAAAGTATGAAAACGATCGTGCAGGAACGTTCCAAACTGATAGAGAATTACGTTACGGAGGCGGAAAATTATCTGACCGCTTACAGCCGTGCGGGAGAGATCACCGATCTGCTGCTGCATCCGGAAGATGCGGACGCCGTGGCGGCCGCGCAGGCGTACACGGAGCGGTTCAGCGCCGACAGGGAATATCTGGAAGGCATCTATGCCAGTGAATGGAATACCCATGTCCTTGCCCATACCAATGCGGCGGTGGTCGGGATCACGACGAGAGAAGGCGACCCGCTTAAAGCGCTTCAGGACGCCATGTTGGCAGCGGACGGCGTATACAATACCGGCATCATCATTTCTCCCGCCAGCGGCGCGCAGATCATTTCCGTATACCGGGCATGTCTGGATGCGGACGGCAATCCGATCGGTCTGGTCGGCGGCGGTATTTTTACCGACGGATTGGTGGATACCCTGAACAGTCTTCCCAAGGGAGGAATGGAACAGCTTCAATATTATATGGTAAACGTCAAGACCGGAGAATATATTTTCAATGGCGATCCGGAATTGATCGCTGCGGTGGCGCAGGAAGGATATATTCAGGACATCATCGGAAAAGTGGGCAGCGGAAGCGGCAGTTCCGTAGATGTAATGAACTATACCGACGGCGGAACGGATTATATGGCGGCTTATAATTATATGCCCGACAAAGGATGGGTGTTCATTATAACCGATCCCGCCGACGAATTGTTTGCGTCTTTGAGTCAGGTGAGGATCATACTGCTTGTTATCTGTTTTGTCGGCGTAGCGGTAATGATGATCTTTACATATCTGTTGGTCAATTCGCTGATCAAACCTGTCAAGGTATCGGGCGATATCCTTGGCAAGGTGAAAGACGGCGATATCTCTTATCAGGCGGAGATCCAGAAATTTACCGGGCGCAAGGATGAACTGGGAAGTATCGCACAGGCTACAGATGTGCTGATCCAGTCGCTTCAGGATGTGGTGGCCACGCTCGGCCAGTGCTGTTATTCCCTGAAGAGCAAGACGGACGAACTGGACGATTACTCTTATAAACTGGTGGACTGCGTGGCGGATAATACGGCGACGATCGAACAGCTTTCGGCAAGTCTGGGCAGCACGGAACAGGTGGTTTCGGACGTGCATGAGAAAGTGACGAGCATCGACCAGTGGGTAACCGAAACACTGGAAAATCTGCAGAACAGCATCAAATCCAGCAACGTGCTGATCGACAGTTCCGGCGAGATGCGCAGGCAGGCGCAGGAGGCTTATGAGAACAGCCGCAAGACGTTCGGCGAAACCAAACAGGCCGTTCAGGACGCTATGATGCGGCTTCAGGATATATCCCAGATTAATGCCATGACGGATAATATCTTAAATATTGCATCCCAGACGAATCTGCTGTCCTTAAACGCTTCCATAGAGGCGGCGAGAGCCGGCGAAGCGGGAAGAGGATTCGCGGTCGTAGCGGGTGAGATCGGTAATCTGGCGGAAACATCGACGACGACTGCGTCCAATATCCAGAGCATCTGTAACAACGCGAACGAGAGCGTGGATGTGGTCAAGGATTGCTTCGACCGGATCCTCCAGTTCTTGGAGAGCACGGTCATGGTGGAATTCAAACAGTTTGCGGAAAGCGCGGACCAGTACAGCATCGCCGTAGACGGTATCCGGCAGGATATCATGAATCTGGATGCTTCCACCGATACGCTGAGCAATTCCCTGCAGAAGATTTCCGAGAGCGTATCGTCCGTTAAGAAGATCGCGGAGGAAAATGAGTGCGCGATCGACGTGATCGCTGAAAAGAGCGGAACGACGAAGGAGATCGCAGACGAGATCCGCGTACAGTCGGATAATAATAAACAGCTTATCAAGGAGTTGGAGAAGATCATTAACCGATTCCATACAGGCGCTTAAAACAGGTCATTGAGGCTGCTGCATCGGGTGTACCGGTGCACAGCCTTTTTTGATGATAGAAGAGGACAAAACAGAGATCAGATCACAGAAAGCAGAGAGGGAACAGTTATGAAGAAAGAAGCGTTTAATCCATATCTTCCATCGTGGGAATATATACCGGACGGAGAGCCGTATGTATTCGGGGACAGGGTGTATATATACGGGTCCCATGATTTTTATAACGGGTATGTGTTCTGCATGGGAGATTATGTCTGCTGGTCGGCTCCGGTCGACGATCTGGGAAACTGGCGCTATGAAGGCGTCATTTATCCCAAGACGGAGGACCCGCTCAACCGGGAAGGTAAAATGTGTCTGTATGCGCCGGATGTGACGGTGGGACCGGACGGCAGATACTATCTGTACTATGTGCTTGACAAAGTTCCGATCGTGTCCGTGGCGGTGTGCGACACACCGGCGGGCCGGTATCAATTCTACGGGTATGTGCATTATGCGGATGGCACAAAACTGGGCGAACGGCAGGGCGACGAGCCGCAGTTTGATCCGGGCGTGCTGACGGAAGACGGTCATACATGGCTGTACACCGGTTTCTGCGGCGTCGGCGACAAGACGCGGACGGGAGCGATGGCCACATGTCTGGACAGGGATATGCTGACGGTGATACAGGAGCCGAAGTTTATCGTTCCGGGTTCCGTTCAAAGCAAAGGCACCGAATACGAAGGCCACGCCTTTTTTGAGGCCCCTTCCATCCGCAGACGAGGGGATGTCTACTATTTTATCTATTCCTCGGAGGTCATGCACGAACTCTGCTATGCGGTCAGCAGCAGACCGGACGGCGGATTCTGCTACGGCGGCGTTATCGTCAGCAACTGCGATCTGCATATCGACAGCTATAAACCGGCGCAGATGCCCGCGGCCTACGGCGCCAACAATCACGGGAGCATCGTGGAGATCGGGGAAAAATGGTATATCTTCTATCATCGCCACACGAACGGCACATGGTACAGCAGACAGGGGTGCGCGGAAGAGATCAGCTTCCGTGAAGACGGCCATATTCCGCAGGTCGAAATGACGTCCTGCGGGTTGAACGGCGGCCCTCTGAACGGGGAAGGAGAGCATCCGGCCTATCTGGCATGCAATCTCTATACGGCCGAACCGTCGGTCTATGTGGGCGGCGACGACAAGCCGAAGATCGTTCAGGACGGACGGGACGGCGACCGGGAAGACGGATATCTGGCGAATATCAAAGATTCCGCTGTGGCGGGATTCAAATATTTTGACTGCAGGGGGATCAAAAAGATCGCTGTGACGACAAGAGGATATGCGGACGGAGTCTTCGAGATACGGACCAAGCGGGACGGCGGTCCGATCGCCAAGATCAAGATAGAGTATACCAATGTGTGGGAAATGTATACGGCGGATATCGATCTGCCGGACGGCGTCTATGCTTTCTATATCACCTACACGGGCGGCGGGACGACGAGCCTCAAATCGTTTACCCTGACGCGCAACTGAGAAGAGAAGGCGCAGGAGCGGGAGGAAGGAAATGCCGGAAGACAAGAAGAATTCTTTTCTGACAGATAAACTGGATAATCTGCGCATACGGCAGAAGCTTATGCTGATACAGATCTTCTGCGTACTCCTGCCGCTTCTCATTACGGACAGCGTGATCATAACGCTTATCATCAACGAGGAAAAGCGCGTGGCGATGCAGGAGATCGAAAACATTGCGGATTCGGTCAAGTATACGCTCAGCGATTCCATCGATAATGCGCTGGGGCTGATGCAGAATATATACGTCAATCGGTATGTCAACGAGTTTCTGACTTCCGACTTTGCATCCCCCGCTGATTATTATGATCAGTATACGCATTTCATCAAGGATTCCCTCTATGCGGTCGGAGTCAGCAACAGCCATTACAACGCGGTCATTTATGCAGACAATGACGGGATCGTAAACGGCGGATATTTTCAGCGGCTTGAAATGGCGGAGGATACATGGTGGTATCGGGAACTTGAAGAAAATGACAAGAGTGTCATGATCTTTTCCGACTATGCGCGCACGGGAATGAACAATTCGCGGGTCATTTCGCTTGTACGGTATATGGATTATTACAACCGGAACCAGGGAAAGAGCGTTTTAAAGATCAATATGGATTACAGCGGCATGTCGCTGGACATCATTAACGCCAAATATTCCGCCGTGCTCTATGTCTGCGAAGGGGACCGGGTCCTTTTTTCCAATGACGGAAGGGGAGGGCTTCAGGTGCCTTTTGAAAATATGGACGAAGAGACCAGACGCAGCGCAGGCGTCCATGAAACGATAAATATTTACGGGAAGATATGGGATATCTATGTGATGACTCCGAAGATCGATTCCGGCGAGATCCTGCTTAGGAACGCGCCGCTGATCGGCGGGCTTATCTGCATCAACGTGATCCTTCCGTTTCTGATCATGGGTCTGATCAACCGGTCTTTTACGCAGCGCATCAGGGAGATGGACAAGATCTTCCGGGACGTGGACGGGGAAGAATTGAAGAAGCTGCCGGAAGTGCGGGGAAACGACGAGATCAGCGCGTTGATGTTCAGCTATAACCGGATGGCGCAGCGCATGAACGAACTGATACAGACGGTGTACAAGAACAGGCTGCGGAGCCAAGAGATCGATATCGCCAGACAGAACGCAGAACTTCTGGCGCTCCACAGCCAGATCAATCCGCATTTCCTGTTCAATGCGCTGGAGAGTATCCGTATGCACAGTGTGCTGAAAAAAGAGTTTGAAACTGCCGACATGGTGCAGAAACTTGCTTTGATGGAGCGGCAGAACGTAGAGTGGGGAGATGATCTGGTCTGCATAAGAGATGAGGTGGAGTTCGTGGAGGCCTATCTGGAACTGCAGAAATACCGGTTCGGCGCCAAACTGTCCTACGAGGTCAATGCGGACGAGGAATGTCTGGACTACAGGCTTCCCAAGCTGTCGCTGGTTACTTTTGTGGAAAATGCCTGCGTGCACGGCATGGAGAACAAAACGCTGCGCAGCTGGATCTTTGTGCGTATCTCGATGCAGGAGGACGCGCTCGTGGCGGAGATCGAGGATACCGGACACGGCATGAATGAAGAACAGTGCCGGAGTATCGTGGAGGAGATGCAGAACGTCAGCATTGACAAATTGAAGGAAACGAGCCACGTCGGCATACTGAACGCGGCGCTGCGGCTGAAAATGGCCTCCAACGATAAAGTGCGTTTTGAGATCGACAGCGAAACGGGGGCCGGGACGATGGTTACGATCAGTTTTCCCATGGATGAACTGAAACGGATCAGCGGCAGGTAAAAAAGATAAAGCGAAGCGGGATCAGAGGAAGCGGAATTAAGAAAAGCAGAATTAAGAAAAAGCGGAATTGGGAAAAGCGGAATTAAGAAAAGCAGAATTAAGAAAAAGCGGAATTGGGAAAAAGCAGGATCAGGAAAAGCGTAAGCAAGAAGGGAATCGTATTATGCTGAAGGTATTGCTTGTGGATGATGAACCGTTTATTCTGGAAGGACTTTCGGTCATTATCGACTGGGGCAAGGAAGGGTTTGAAATAGCGGGAAAAGTTTCCAATGCTCTGGAAGCCTTGGAAATATTGCAGAGAGAAGAGATCGATCTGGTGATCTCGGATATCAAGATGCCTGAAATGACGGGACTGGAACTGGTGGAAAAAGTGTGCCGCGAAAAAATTTCACAGGCTTATTTTGTGATGCTCAGCGGCTATAATGATTTCCGCTATGTGCGGACCGCGCTGCAGAATGAATGTCTTGATTATATGCTCAAGCCCATTTCCAAGGACGAACTGCTCGACGTGTTGGACAGGGTCAGAAAATCTCATGCCATTTACAGTAAGAAACGCATGGACGACTCCATTATGGAACGGGAAGTCTTTGCCAAGAACATGATCCGTATCTGCCGGGGCAAATACAGATCGGACAATGTGGAATATGTGCGCCGGTATCTGGGAAACGGGAAAGGCTTCCGCTATATCAGCGCGGCCCTTGACGAGAAGGAAAATTCCCTGAAGCGCATGGGGGGGGGCAAAAAGAGGCAGTTCCAGAAAGAATTGTACCAGAGATGCCTCACGCTCTTTCCGGGGAGAGAATACCTGTGTATGCTTGACCCGTCGCTCAGGGAGCAGAGTTATGACGTGGGGATCATCTACAGCGAAGCCATGGCAGAAGAGCAGAGCGAACTGTCCGAGCCGGAGTATCTGGAGAGGCTGCGGGACAGGATCAGGGCGGCGGCAGGTATGCCGGTCATTGTGATCGTGGGGAGCCGCGTGGAAGATATCGAGGATATTGCGGATTCCTGCAAGGCTACGCTGCTTGCATATTCTATCAGAAATTTTGATATGGGAGATGATACGGCAAAAGACCCGGAAGGCAAACCGGTCAATAAGCAGCTGATCGACTCGCTGCTCCATGCGGTGAAGGTCAACGACAAGGAAACGATCCGGAGCGAAAGCAGAAAACTCATGAATGAAATGACATCCGGACAGTCGGATGCGCGCATGATCAATATGGGGATCAATTACCTGATGTTTGAGCTGCTCCACATGGCCACGGAGCAGGACGACAACATCGACCCGCACGAAGTCTTCCGGCTTATCAACGAGAATATTTTAAAGCGTATCGATACCGAAGACGGGGAGGAGAATCTGACCGGGATCCTGGACGAATACGGCGATTATCTGGCGCAGCTTCGGGCGAACCAGAGCAGGGGTATTTTGGGGCAGGTCGTTCAGGATATGAAAGAAAACTATAAAGAAAACCTCACCCTGAAAGATCTCAGCAAGAAGTATTATGTGAATGCGGCGTATCTGGGCCAGAGTTTCCGGAAACAGTACGGCGAATCTTTCAAGGACTATCTGAACCGTATCCGGATCGAGGCCGCGGTGGAACTGCTGATGTATTCGGATAAAAAAATATATGAGATCGCGGAGGAAGTAGGCTACAAGGATCTGGATTATTTCATTGACAAATTTATCCTGCTCAAAGGCTGCACGCCCGCCAAATTCCGCAAACAGATCAGGTGAAGGAAGCGGCCGGACAGACGCAGAAACGATAAAAGTCCCGACAAATCATAGGAATGTGACGACCTATAATTTGTCGGGACTTTTGCTATGTTTTGTCGGGTTGTTAATGAAGGGATCTTTTATAAAATGTTTATAAAGCGATTATTTAAACGCTGCATATGAAGGAGGATAAAAAATGAAGAAGAAAGTGTTGACACTTCTGCTTGCATCTGCATTGACGGTAGCTTCACTGGCCGGATGCGGCGGCAAAGCGGATGACGGCGCAGCCACAAACTCAGCGGCGTCCGACAGCGGTTCGGATGCGGCGGCGGATACGGACGGCGGCAGCGACGCCGATACATCGGCATCATCCGGAGAAGTAACAGATTTCACAATGTTCATCACGATGCCGGGTTCCGAGATCAACAGCGACAACGAGATCGCGCAGATGATCGCCGACAAGTGGGGCGTTAAGATCAAGGAAACATGGCTGACAGGCCAGACCGCTTCCGAGGCGACAGGTACCCTGATTGCCAGCGGCGAGTATCCGGACTATATCGACAGTGACGATATGTCCCTGCTTGTTGACGCAGGCGCGCTGGTTCCTTTGGACGATTACATCGACCAGTATCCGGAATTCAAAGATACTTGGTTCACTCCCGAAGAGTGGGAGAAGTTCCGCCAGCCCGACGGCCACATTTACTGGATCAATCCCTTCGGCAATACGATGGGCGAGAGCACGGCTACGACTCATAACGACGAGGCTTTCTGGATCCAAGTAAGAGTTCTTGAATGGGCGGGTTATCCGGAGATCAATACTCTGGATGAATACTTCAAGCTGCTGGAGGATTACGTTGCCGCAAATCCGACGATGGAAGACGGCACACCGAATATCCCTTATACGATCCTCTGCGAAGACTGGAGATATTTCTGTATTGAAAATGCAGGACAGTTCCTTGCCGGATATCCTAACGACGGTTCCGTTATCGTTAATAAGGACACCATGACGATCGAAGATTACAACACTTCCGAGGATACCAAGAAGTATTTCCAAGAGTTGAATTCGGCATATAACAAGGGCCTGATCGATACGGAGTTTGCTACGCAGACTTATGACGAGTACATCGCAAAACTTTCTACCGGCCGCGTACTTGGCATGTGTGACCAGTGGTGGGATTTCGCATACACGGTAAACGATGTGTTCAAGCAGCAGGGTCTTGACGAGCAGGGCTGCAACTATGTACCGCTTGGATTGACAACGGAAGAAGGCATGGTAAACAGATGGCATACTTATGACGACACGGTAAACCAAGCATCCGGTGTGGCGATCACGGTTGACTGTAAAGATCCCGACAAGGCGTTTAAGTTCATCGTAGACTGCGCAATGGATCAGGAGCTTCATGATTTGAGATTCTGGGGCGTTAAAGACGTTGACTATAATGTAGATGCCGACGGTCTGTATTACAGAACGGATGAACAGAGAATGGAGTGCGCGGATACTTCTTATCAGGCATCCCATCTGTGCCAGTACTCTTATATGCCTCAGTGGGGCGGCACGAGCCGTGACGGCAAGAACGCCAACAAGCCGGAAGAGCAGACGTCCGAATTCCAGAATGGTATGGCGGCGCCGCTTAAGAACTGCTTCGACGCATACGGCGCACGCAACTATGTTGACATGATCGGCTCCGTAGTAGAAACAAACGGACCTTGGTTCCCGATGTACAGCTACTCCAACAACTTCACGACTGATACACCCGGCGGTGTAGCGTGGGCGAAGATGGGCGAGATCAAGCATGAATATCTGCCCAAGGTAGTTATGGGTGCTGATTTTGACAGCGCTTGGGAAGATTATATGGCGCAGTATGAATCCTGCAAGCCGGAAGACTTCCTCGGCGAGATGCAGGCGATACTGGATACGTTTAAGTAGATCAGATATCCGTACATCGGTATTTTGATATAACTGCATGCAAAAGGCAGCAATAAGGATTCCATATAGAAGACTGTTGCTGCCTTTTATTGTAAGATAGGGGTGGTGCAATGGCTCGCGTGAAACAGAAAAAAGACAAAAGGATCACATGGAAAGAGGTCAAGAGGCAGAAATCCCTGCTGATCATCGCTTTTTTTGTGACTGTATATGGATTTATATTCTATTACTGGCCGTTGACCGGCTGGGTCATGGCTTTTCAAAATTATAAGCCTGCGAAAGGGATTCTGGGGTCCAAATTTGTAGGACTCGACAAATTTAAATTTTTATTTCAGGACGCCGCATTTATAAGGGTAATCAGAAACACCTTCTGCATGGGCGCACTGAATCTTGTTACGACTACGATCATGGCGATCCTGTTCGCCGTGTTATTAAATGAGATACGTTCCACGATCGCGAAGAAACTGGTGCAGACGATCTCTTACATGCCGCATTTCCTGTCGTGGATCATCGTTACCGGCATCCTGCACGATGCGCTGTCCAGTACCGGTATCATCAACGACCTGCTGATGCGTTCGGGCGTTATCACAAATGCAATCAACTTTTTTGCCCATCCGAAATATTTCTGGCCGATCGTGGCGTTTGCCAACTGCTGGAAAGAAACGGGCTGGAACGCGATCATCTATCTGGCTGCGATCACCGCGATCGACCCCAGCCTTTATGAGGCGGCATCCATCGACGGCGCAAGCAGATTACAGAAGATCCGTTACATAACGCTTCCGGGTATCAAGCCTACGATCATGATCCTGCTTCTGATGAATATCGGCAACGTGCTGAACGCGGGATTCGAGGTACAGTATCTGCTTGGCAACGGTCTGGTGCAGAGCGTGTCCCAGACGATCGATATCTACGTCTTAAACTGGGGTATCAGCCAGAACGACTTCTCCCTTGGTACGGCGGCGGGTATCTTTAAGAGTGCGGTAAGTATCGCGCTGATCGTGATCTGTAATTATCTGGCAAAACGCGCCGGCGAAGAGCGGCTGTTCTAGGAGGTGGATGCGATGAAAAAGAAAAAAATAAAAAGCTCCTTGGGCAGCAAGATCTTTACGATATTAAACTCTCTGTTTATGATCGCCTTTGTTATCATAACGCTGTATCCGGTGTTAAACACAGTGGCAATATCCTTTAACGACGGTATCGACGCGGTGCGCGGCGGAATCTATCTGTGGCCGAGAAAATTTGCCATTAAGAACTACGAAACAGTGCTCGCAATGGAAAATCTGATCATCGGCGCCAAGATCACGGTGGCGAGAACGCTTATCGGAACGGTTTCTTCGCTGATCGTCAACGCGCTTCTGGCCTATGTGGTCAGCCGCAAGCGGTTCTTGTTTAAATCGCAGCTGTCGTTGTTCTGGGTTATCACCATGTATGTGAACGGCGGTCTGATCCCGGTATTTTTGCTGTACAGGAACCTTCATCTGACGGGTACTTTCTGGGTCTATGTGGTTCCCGGTATGGTGAGCGCGTGGAACATGCTTGTCCTTCGTACATATATGCTGGGACTTCCGGACAGTCTGGAGGAATCGGCGCAGCTTGACGGCGCGGGTTATATGACGATCTTCTGGAAGATCATATCACCGTTATGTAAACCAGTATATGCGACGATCGTCCTGTTTGTGGCGGTAGGACAGTGGAATTCATGGTTTGATGCAATGCTGTATAACAGAATGAAGACGGAATATACGACTTTGCAGTATGAGTTGATGAAGCTGCTGTCCTCGGTCATGCAGCAGAGCGGAAGCGCGGCGTCGGCAAGCGAGCGCGGATCTGCGGCTGCGGCGATCACACCGCTTACGATCCGTGCGGCGGCTACGGTGGTTACGATGCTGCCGATCATCTGCCTGTATCCGTTCTTACAAAGATATTTCGTCACCGGTCTTACCATCGGCGGCGTAAAAGAATAAAAAATTTTCTCTCTTGTTTCAGAAGGCGGACTGCTGGAGGCGGTCCGCTTTTCTGCGTGTGTGGGGGGGATACTGCCGGGGATAGCTCTGTTGATCAGGAACATAGGTCATGAATGTGCCATTTTTGTATTGCAGGTGGTAATGGCATCTGTTACAATGAAATGGAACGTATGTTCTTGCTCGGATATCTGCCGGAGAAGGTATCGGAAACATTTAGATGGGAATTCTGGGATATTGAGGATGATAGATTATACGACGATAACATCATGCGGCGAGTGCTGTATTGGATGTGCAAAGATGCGTGCAGATGTAAAGAACAACAATCAAATAGAAACAATTCTTGGTTCTTGGAATTTGAATCATCCGCAAATATGCGAACAGTTTCAGGAAGGATCTGACAGGCTGATCTTTAAAATCAAGACGGATTCACAGGATTTTATTTTGAAAGGTATTCCACGGGGAGTGCCCGAAGCTGCAATAGAGAGTAATGTCCGGGCGCATCTGTTTCTGGGAAATGAAAATGGTATGGCGCCCAAGCTGTATCCGACGAAGACAGGAGCGTACTATGTCAGTAACCAGAGCCATTGGCTTTATCTCATGGAATTTATCGCCGGAAGGAAAATGGAGGAAACGCCGGACGATGAGTACAGGATTGGTCAGGCGGTAAAAAAGCTGCACAATCTGCAAGGATACGATGTGAAATCTCCTTTTAAGCAGAGTAAAAGCCGTTTTTACGATTGGTTCAGGAAGCGCAGTTTTGTAAAAGAATTTGATGCCATTCTGGATACGCTTCCTGATTTTGCAGCATTAGACCAGTGCTTCGTGCACACAGATATTGGCCCGCATAATACCATTCTAGGGGAGAATGGCGAGGTTATGTTCATTGACTTGGATGATGCGGGGATCGGAAGCCGATATTTGGATCTGGGCTGGCCGTTTATCATGCAGTTTGTGGATTTCAATCATGATACGGAAGAAATGCACTATCGATTTGATCTGGCGCAAAGCTTCCTGAGAGGGTACTATGCGGAAGAAAAGATCTCCAGAGAAGAGTATGATTTATTGTTTCAAGGAGCTGGCCAGATGCATATCTCATATATGCAGGTCTATGGTCCTGATGCGGTAGATTCACTCTGGAAGATACTGCTGTTTGGCATGGAGCAGAAGGAGCCGCTGTGGGAAATGGTTCAGGGAAGCGGAAGTCCTCGTTTTTGATATATTCAAAAAAACAATGGTTTATCAAGGAGAGCAAAACAATGAACAAAGAATGGGAAAGGTTATATGAAGAGGCAATATTTATAAGGGGATATGTATCGATACAGACGGCAGTATAGGCATGTGCGCGGAAAGAAACGCTTTATCAACAATGCTTACATATGGCGAAAGTGAGGTCGCAAAAGTGGTTTCAGTATATAAAGATGGAAATATAATTCCACCTTGTGGTATTTGTAGAGAATTTATGATGCAGTTAGGCGGAGATGTGGAAAAGATTGAAATATTATTGGATAAAGAAGGACGGACAGCAAGATTGATTGATTTGCTGCCTGAATATCCACGATATAAATAGAATGAAAAACGGCACTCAACTCTCGAAGGCGGACTGCTGGAGGCATACTGATAATTCTCGGAAAATCATTTCAAGAAGCGGATATATAATGTGGTGATTGCAATAATCAATATACTCGTTATAATGTTACCCACAATTCTGCTTAAACCAAAAGCAATCACAACTGTTATTCCACAATAAAAACCTTGTATGAGGGTTTTCCGTTTTTGTTCGCTGTTTTTGTTTGCCCATATGGTGAAACTAAGAAGCGCTGCTGTAACCAAAATACTGGCAATACAGATCGTCTGCAAAACCTTATCCCCGTTACCAAAAGTATATAGAATATTTGTCCCCGCAAATAAAACGAGAAGTATTCGTGTTAGCCCTATCACATTCTTTTTCAGCATCTGATTTTAAACCTCTTTTCATTATCCGGCGTTCGATTTGAGCCATCTGCTCCACCAATAACAGCCGCTTGACCATTTATTTTTACAATCAAGTTGTAATAATTTAGTTTGGAACAGGGCTTATTCCTAAAGCTCCGATCAAGAAGAACGATCCCATAAAAATAATGAATAGCAGCAGCAGCGCCAATGCCATTGCAAAAGTTTGACTGCTTGGTTTTCCGGTTATTTTCCGCCGTATTCCATTCCCCAGTAAGGCAAGGGACCCGAATATACAAAACAATGGAAAAGCAACACCAGCACCGGTAAAAATGAGAGTATCCATCTGCCATTGTATACTGTCAAGAAATAAGACAAAAATGACAACTGCCGCCATAACTCCCAAAATACAAAGTGCATTTTTGCGTTCTTGCCTGCGTTGCAGTTTAACAACATTTAAGGTATCGGTAATGATACCTGCTGCTTCTTCTTTTGTTACTTCATTTGATATAATCCGCTCAGATTTCATAAGCTCCAGAATACTTATTCCTAAAGCCGAAGCCAATGGTTCGATCGTGTTGATATCCGGGAAACCGATTCCTCTTTCCCAACGGCTTACAGCTTTATCGGTGACATTTAATTTCATAGCTAAATCCGTTTGAGTCATATTTTTTTCTTTGCGACATTCTGCTATGAATACACCAAATACTTTTGCGTCCATCCGCTTCACATCCTTTCGCCATAACCATACATCTTTGCACTGTTTTTTTCAATCGACGTATCGTTTAGTATGGAATAATGGCACGCTGTGCGCATTTCCACAATGTTTGTCTTTGGGTCTTTGATTTCTTTGGCTCGGAATAGTGTGGTGCTGGCGGTCTATCGCTTGTATTTAAATAAGATCAAGCAGATAAGCAGCAAGTCCCGTCAGCAGCAGCGGTTGAAAGCGCGGCCGGTTTTTGCTATACTGGATGAAATAAATTCTGTCTGCCGCACAGGCGCTCCGGAATGGAGATCCATATGGAAACGTTGAGAGAACAGTTATTTGCTCATATTAAGAAAAAATATAAAGCCGCCCCGGAATATTTATGGAGAAAATTCCCCGGCTATGCAGTCTTCAGACACAGCGACAACCGAAAGTGGTTTGCGATCGTCATGGATGTGCCGGGAAACAAACTGGGATTGGAAACGGAAGAGATCATAGATATTTTGAATGTGAAGATCGCGGATCCTTTTCTTGCGGATATCCTGATGCAGCAGGAAGGTTTTTTCAGGGGTTATCACATCAGCCGGGGAAACTGGGTTTCCGTTGCGCTGGACGGCACAGTCGGATTCGATGAAATCTGCAGATGGCTGGAGGAAAGTTATACCGCAACGGCCTCTGTCAAAACAAAGCAGGCGGTCAGACCCACAAAGGAGTGGATCATCCCCGCCAATCCGAAATATTATGATGTAGAAGCGGCTTTTTCCAAGGAAAATGAGATCGACTGGAAACAGGGAAAAGGCATCAAAACGGGGGACACCGTGTTCCTGTACGTCGCGGCTCCGGTATCGGCGGTCCTCTATAAGTGCAGGGTGACGAAAACGGATATGCCGTATCTGTTTGACAACGGGAAGATCCACATGACAAGCCTTATGAAGATAAAACTGCTGAAACGCTACAAACCGGAACAGTTTCCTTTTGCCGTGCTGAGCGAAAAATATGGGATCCATGCGGTGCGAGGCCCCAGAGGGATCCCCAAAAGTCTGAGCGAAGCGCTGCAATGAGCGGCGTGGCCCTCGGACGGGCGATTCGATAAATCAGAGAGAAGGATCGGAAACGGGAGAAATTTTCTATGAATGAATTATGTATGATCATAAAAGATATGGTTAAACCCAATTTTCTCAATATCAGGACTTCGATACAGACTTATGACAGAGATGCGTTGTGCTGCGGCGCGCCTTGCTGGCGGTGGGTTTATCATACCCTTCATTCGGCGGATAAATGGTTTATCAATCCTTTTGTATATGAGGAACCTGAATTTCATGAGGAAGGTATGGACGACCCGGATAAGCCCTGCGCTGTTGTCTTGTCGGATGAACAGTTATTGGAATACTTGGACGGGATCGAAAAGAAAACCATGGAATACCTCGATTCTCTTACAGACGATATGCTCTATGACAAGCCGGAGAAATGCCGGTATACAAGAATGGAACTTGTATTAAGGCAGTTTCGGCATATATCGTTTCATACCGGGATGTTAAACGGGCAAACGGCAGTCGCAACAGGGCAGTTCCCGATGTGGGTATCCGAGGCTTCAAAATATGTGGATGACGGAATATTTTTTGGCAGGTACAGAAAAGGAAAGACAAAGCTTTAAGTGGAAGTTCAGGGATGACAAGGCAGCCGTAAAAGTGCGGGCAAGGCAAAGAACAGGAGGTTGTAGATATTATGATGACATTGTTTGATGATGAAGAAATCATGGAAACATATTTGGAAGCATATGCAAAAGACATTCAAAGCAACGAGGCAAGGGAAACCGCCGAAAGAATGATAAAAATGGGAAAGTTATCATTAGATGAAATTGCATTATGCGTACCGTCTTTATCAATGGATGAATTGAAAAAACTGGAAGCGGAAGTTTTACAGATGGCATAGTGAATCCAAAATGTGATATCGTAACGGCACAGGGCGTGTAGATCAATATCTATGCGTCCTTTTTTTGCGCAAAGCCATCTGAATATGCAGGCGGACTCAGAAATCATTCCTGTCTGGGAAAAACTATCGGAGTAGTGTTGACAAAGCCACACTACTGTGATAGTATACACAATATAAACTATTGCAATAGTGTATAGGAAAGGATTGGATCTTATGGCAATTAAACTTTTTGATTCGGAACTGAAAGTCATGAGCGTTTTATGGGATAAAGGCGATATGACCGCAAAACAGATTTCTGATATCCTCAAAGAAGAGATCGGCTGGAACATGAACACTACCTACACGGTGATCAAAAAATGTATTGCAAAAGGGGCGGTCCGGCGCACGGAACCGAACTTCCTGTGCCACGCGCTTATCCCGAAAGAAGCGGCACAGGAGGCGGAGACCGATGAGCTGATCGGCAAGCTTTATGACGGCTCCGTGGACAAACTTTTTGCCGCCCTGCTTGGCAGAAAAAAACTGTCGGCCGAACAGATCACGGCGCTGAAACAGATCGTTGGTGACTTGGACGAGGTGGACAAATGAATCTGATGCAAATGAGTCTTTCCGGGGCAGTAATGATAGTGGTCATTGTTGTTATCCGCGCGCTGTCCGTCAATAAGTTTCCGAAAAAAACTTTTTTGGCGTTGTGGGGCGCTGCTGCGGTGCGGCTGCTGATACCCTATTCTTTCCGCTCTGCTTTCAGTATCTATTCGCTGCTGGGGCGTTTGAGGGCAGCGGGAGAAGCGGCAAACGATAGGACCGCTGTTTCATTCGTACAGACCGTCCCGGTTCCTGATCGGATGCCTGCGCCTGCGGTTTCCGCCAATGCGGCGGCTGTTTCTGTTGATATATGGGGGATCGTCTGGGCGGCCGGTGCGTTGGCATGTGCGGCATGTTTTGCTGCAGTCTATCTAAAATGCCGCCGGGAGTTTAAGGCATCCCTGCCTGTTGACAATGAGTATGTGAAGGTCTGGCTTAGAGAACACCGCATTTGTCGTACCATTGAGATCCGCCAGTCCGGCAGGATCCGGACGCCCCTGACCTATGGCGTATTCCGTCCGGTCATTTTGATGCCGAAAACTACGGACTGGGACGATACGGATACGTTAAAATATGTGCTGACCCATGAGTATGTGCATATCCGCCGCTTCGATGCCTTGGCAAAGCCGCTGTTAGCCGTTATTCTCTGTATCCACTGGTTCAATCCGGCAGTATGGATCATGTATGTTCTTGCCAATCGGGATATTGAGCTGTCCTGTGACGAAGCGGTGGTGCGCCGGTTCGGAGAGCGGACAAAAACGGCTTACGCCATGACGCTCATCCGCATGGAGGAAACGCGCAGCGGACTGAATCCTCTTTACAATCATTTTAGCAAAAACGCTATTGAAGAAAGGATCGTTGCAATTATGAAAATAAAAAAGACTACATTGGCGGCACTGACTGCCGCGGCTGCCTTGGTCGCCGGAGTAATAACGGTCTTTGCCACATCGGCACAGCCTGGCGAGAATACGGCGGCCGAAGATTCAGCCTATAAGCCGGGCACAGCCGATACCGCTATGGAGGACGCATCCGAAGTGGAGTGGTGGACTTATGACGAATACAAGGCATGGCTTGAAAAGGAAAAAGTTGAGTTACAGGGTATGATTGGGCAGAAGGCGTACACCGGAAGCAGGGGTGAATTTGTCTGGACGCAGGAGATCGTAGACGAAACGACAGCTATGTATGAAGGCATCCTTGAAAATATCAAAAACGGGATACGTTATTCTAAAACGACAGGCAGCGAAGATGATGCCTTTGTCATGTTCTCCGATCTGTCTGCCGGAGAAGCGCAGGTATATGAGGGCGATGCCGCAGCATCGGACTTTACGATTTATGAGCCCTATGGCCTCACATGGGACGAGGGAAAAAAGGCATTGTTCTGGAACGGGCAGCGCGTGCGTTATTTCCTCGACGGCGTGAAAGTGGGTGACGGAATGGTAATAAAAACGGAATATCTGGATGCGGGATTTGAGGAAGGCGAGGAAGGAATCGACGTCCGCACGGTGCGCCAGTGCGTGCAGAACGTTGACGGAAGCTTCGATCTCTTGGGACCGCTGATGGGAGTGGAGCAATATTCTCAGGCGCCATACGACCATGATACCGACAGTCTGCACTCTGCCGCTGTGTCGGATGCCGTAACCTACGCAATCCCGCGGGAAACACCGGTATATGGCGTCCTTGATTCGGAAACTTCTGAGGAGGAAGGGAACGCGGCGGCGCAGGGCAGGAGTTTTGCCGAGATTTTTGGAAAGTATGCTCCGTTCGGTATTACCTATGAAGAAACGGAAGAAAACAGCGGGCGCGGGAATGTATATTTAAACGGTTTACTGGTCAGTCGTTTTGCGGACATCGCTCCGGACGGCAGCGTTTTTACTTTTTCCTCTGCGCAGCCGGGGGACTTCGACGTAAAGACTGTTTATGACGACGACGGCAGGCTGACAGAGGTAGAGATCGTCGATTAGCCTTCGGGGATCTTCAGCCGATATCTGCCAGAATGTGTATGATAACGCCGCCGTCCGTGCCTTCCACGGTGCCCTGCAGATCGGTATGCTCCATCCATGCAAGTGAAGGGCTGTCCGTGACGATAACGGGGCGGGTGCGGATCACATGATCGGGATCTTCTGCACCGTTGTTTTCGATAAAGAGGCGGCAGGGTCTGCCCTGATCGTCCATACCTTCCAGAATATAGCGGGCGGACAGCCTCATGGGGTGTCCGTCCGTTCTCATCTGCGTGTCCACCCCGTGGGGCAGGATCTTTCCTTGAAAATACGGGCTCTCCGCTGTGCCGGAGAACACGACCATACAGGCGGTGCGCGCAGCTCCTTTTACTTCCATGACATCGTCAAGCGATACGTTTACTCTCAGAATTTCCTGCATATCTTCGATCCTCCGGCCATATAATACGATAGTTTATATCCTTCCCGGCAAAAGCGGGATCGGTGCGTTCCGGCTCCGGTAAACACCGGATACGATAAAAGCATACACAGTCGCGGGGAATTTTGTCAAGAACCGGGAGCGCGCCAAAACCGGGAAACAGGGATTGCGGGCGGTTTTATCTGGTTGAAAGCAGGCGGCGTTTTTGCTATACTCAAAAGAAACGATGAAAGGCGGGCGGATCATGGCGTCAGGTAAAGAGTATCTGCAATCAAACAGCGGGGGACGTTTTGCGGCGGTATGCAGGACCGTGTGGGAATATCTGATGCTGGCGCTCGGCTCAGCGACAGCGGCTTTTGCCATTGAAGAATTTCTGGTGCCCTGCGATATTCTGGACGGCGGGGTGGTGGGCGTCGGCATGATCATCAATCATCTGACGCATATCCGTTTAAGTCTTCTGACTTTCGGCATCAATATCCCTTTTCTGATAGTCGGATACAAGGTCTTGGGAAAAGATTTTTTCATCAAAGCCGGTTATGCCATGATCATCTTTTCCGCATTTCTGGAAGTGTTTGCACCGCTTAAGAACATGACGAGGGAGCCGCTTTTGGCAGTCTGCTTCGGCGGTATTTTCTTAGGGATCGGCGTAGGACTCGTGATCTCTTTCGGCGGCTGTCTGGACGGGACGGAAACCGTGGCTATCCTGATCAACCGTAAGACGGATTTTCCGGTGGGGAGGACGGTGCTTTTTATCAATATCGTGATCTACACCGTGGCGGGCACGCAGTTCGGATTCGATCCGGCGATGTACAGCCTGCTTACCTATTACATCACGTCGAAAGTGCTTGATTTCATAGACAACGGTATGAATCAGGCGAAGGCCGCCACCATCATCACCAATGACGGCAGGAAGATCGCGGACATGATCTATGGAAAAATGGGCCGGACGGCGACCATCATGGAGGGCGAAGGACTGATCAGCGGAAAGAAGGACGTGGTCTACTGCGTGCTGAACCGTCTGGAAGTGTACGAACTTAAGAAACTTATCAAGGAAGCGGATACCGGCGCTTTTATCGCAATCAACGAGATCTCGGAGATCATCGGGAATCATATCAAGAAGAAAGGCAGTTTGAAATGAGGTATAAAACAGTATTGTTTGATCTGGACGGAACGGTGACGGATCCGGGGCTCGGCATCACCAATTCGATCATGTATGCGCTTCATAAATTTGGAATAGAGGTAGAAGACCGGACAAGCCTGTATCCCTTTATCGGGCCGCCGCTTAAGGAATCCTATCGGAAATATTACGGGTTCGACGAGGCCAAGCAGGAGCAGGGAGTGATCTGGTACCGGGAATATTACAAGGATAAAGGGATCTATGAAAACGTGCTGTACGACGGCATGGACAGGCTGCTCAAACAGATCAAGGATTCCGGGCGGCAGGTGATCCTTGCCACATCCAAGCCGGAAGAATTTGCCCGCCGGATACTGGAATATTTCGGTATTGCCGGGTATTTTGATTTCGTGGCGGGAGCGGCCATGGACGACAGCAGGACGAAGAAAACGGAAGTCATAGCATACGCGCTTACATCCTGCGGCATCACGGATGTGTCAACGGCGGTGATGGCAGGGGACCGAGAGTACGACGTCTTGGGTGCGAAGGCGTTTGGACTGGACTCCATCGGCGTCCTCTACGGCTACGGCGACAGACAGGAACTGGAGAACGCGGGCGCAACGTACATAGCGGAGAGGGTCGAAGATATCTTTGCGCTGCTGTAAAGGGAAGGCGATGTATCGTGAGCGGTTATCTGGCGTATCGCTATGGATATTTATGCGGATGTAAAATATTTTAAGTTCTTACAAAATATTTGACTATTTTCTATAAATTGGTATAATAGAAAAGTGTTATTTTAAACTTTGCTATACTAACGGAATGGAGATTCTTATGCTGCATATCAAATCTCTGGAAGACGGACTGGATATCTTCAAGGCGCTGGGTTCGGAAGTCAGGATAGAGATCATCAAGATCCTCATGGAAAATCATGGCATGAACATGAACGAACTTGCCGCCAGATTAAATATTACAAACGGGGCGCTCACAGGACATATCAGGAAACTGGAGGACTGCGGCCTTGTTATGGTTTCCAATGAAACGGCGGGGCACGGCAACCAGAAAAAATGCTCCGTGCATCTGGACAAGATCCTGATCGAAATGGATGATCAGGAAGAATTTAAGGATGTTTACCAGACAGATCTTAAAGTGGGGCACTTCTCGGATTATTCCGTATATCCGACCTGCGGTCTGGCGTCCGATACCGCGATCATCGGAGAGGTGGATGATACCCGTTATTTTGCCCATCCTGACAGATATAACGCGGACATCCTCTGGTTTACGAGAGGGTATGTGGAATATGTGGTTCCCAATTTTATCCCTTTCGGGCAGAAGATCGATCAGATCACGATATCGCTGGAGATCGGTTCCGAGGCGCCCGGAAGCAATGAGGTATGGCCTTCGGACATTTCGTTTTTTATTAACAATAAAAAGATAGCCGTCTGGACCAGTCCCGGTGATTTCGGCAATATGAAGGGGATCTTTACGCCGGACTGGTGGTATCCTAATTGGAACCAGTACGGGCTGCTTAAGATTCTGGTGATCAACAGAAAAGGAACGTTCATTGACGGACTGCAGGTGTCCGACGTTTCCATCAATGATTTTGATTTTGATTACCGCAGCACAATCAAGCTGAAACTGGCGGTGGAGGACGATGCGGAGCATGTGGGAGGCCTGACTGTTTTCGGCAAGACGTTTGGCAATTATAATCAGGATATATCGGTACGGATCAATTACAGCCCGATCGCGGACCTGCAGCAGGAAGACGGTGCGGCAAAAGAAGAGTAATATACGGATACGGACGGTACGGTCAGAATGAAAAGACCCTGAAGCTATGCGGCCTCAGGGTCCTTTTTTTGTGCAGAGAATCTTTTTTTGTGCGCCTCTTTCTGCGATATCAGGGCCTTTTCTTATACCATGTGCATATTCCCTGATCGGTCAGTCCGGACAGCAGCAGGGTGGGTCTGTCAAGTTCATGATCCCAGCCAGGAGAGGCGGTAAGACGTTCTGTGGTGTTTCCGTATTGCAGTATTACGGTGTGCGGATCCGCCATCCGCCATGTCCCTGTGACGGAGCAGATCTCAAGGCGGCCGTTGTCCGCAAGCACGCAGGGGTGCGCGTGCTGGATGCCCTGCGGAACGGTTGGCGCAAGACAGATCCTTTCATAGTATCCCGCCGTATCTTCGGCAGTCAGCGGCTGGAGGGATTCTCCGGCGTAAGGCTGCGAGGAAGCGATGGGCCAATGATCCGGCGTCATGTACAGCTGCCGGATCTGCAGCAGGGAAGGTTCGGGCGTGCCGTAAAAGTTAAGCTGTCTGATGTGAGATACCAGAAACATTCTTCCGTCGCTGTCCTGTAAGACGGAATTGTGTCCGGGCGCCATATAAGGGATGCCGTCCAGCCAACGGTAACCGCAGGAGATCATCAGTCCTGTGGAGCAGTCGTCGTCCCGGATATCCGCAAGATCCCTTCCGTGATAGTCCAGAAAAGGGCCAGTGATACTGCGGCTTCGTCCGACGCGGATGTTGTAATCGCTTTTTAAGGAACCGTAGGATACAAAGAGAAAATAGTAACCGCTTTCCCGATGGTAGATCATATAGGGGCCTTCTATCGAACGATCCGTATAGGCAGGGCGTCTTGCCACGCAGACGCCGATGCCGGATTCGGCGGCCAAGCCGGTCTGGCGGTCTAAGCGGATCATATGGCAGCCGCCCCAGAAGGAACCGTACAGCATATACATGTCATGCGTATCCGCATCTTCGATGATATTTGCGTCTATGGCGTTGACCGGCATCTCGTCGGTGGTTTTAAGGACACAGCCGCGCGGGATGAACGGGCCTTCGGGAGAAGAGGAAACCGCCAGAAAGATGCAGGACTGGCGGACGCCCCAAGATGAATTGGAGCAATACAGGCGGTATTCGTTTCCTGTCTTTACAATGTCCGGCGCCCAGATATCTTCGCTTCCGGTCCACTGAACGGATTCTTCGGGCGGCCTTTCCACCACTTTTCCCACATATTCCCAATGAATCAGATCTTCGGAGCGCTGACAGAAGGCGCCGGTGCTGTACAGATAATATCTGCCGCTTTCGGCGTCCCGGAAGATGGCGGGATCATGGGTGAACCATGTGCCGTTGGCGCTGCACAGATCTCTTGCGCGGGAGGCCGGCTTGGGCGGTAAATGCGGGGGCATAGACGGGTATGTGATCGTACTCATAGAGATTCTCCTTTCGCAAATGGTGGAATGATTGGTTATGCATTGTCCAAACAGCTTGAGCAAGGACAAAGCATAGCATAGTAATAATAAAACTTTAACAAAACTATATAATATTTTAGATAAAAATAAATAATATGTCAATTTAAAACAATAAATAAGGATTCAAAAAGAAATACTTGAAAAAAGTGACAAAAACATATACTATATTATTTAGATATATTAAAAATAATTAAGTAAAAAATAAAATATATCATATTGCCTGCAAAAAATCCGGGGATATGATGCGGACGGCAAAGGGGATATTCCGGCGGCCGGAAAAGAGGATGCCATAGGACCGGAAAATGATATCCGAAAGAGCGGCAAAAGTGATATCTGCAGAAACGATGGAGGTGCAGCGATGGGTAAAAGAAACTTATTAAAAAGATCAATGGCGGTAACGATGGCGGCGGCTGTGGCGGCGGGAACGCTTGCGGGCTGCGGAAGCGTTCAGGGCAGGAACGCCGACGAGGTTGCGCAGGGGGCGCAGACACTGGGGATATCTGTGCATGATCCATCTCTTGTGGAAGCGGATGGAAAATATTACATATTCGGTTCCCATATGGAGGCTGCGGAGAGCGATGACCTGTTGGGATGGAAATCTTTTGCCAGCGGAGTGAACGCGGCAAATCCGCTGTTTGACAATCTGTTCGACGAGGATATGGCGGCTTTTTCTTTTGTGGGCGAGTATGTTGACGGCGGTTATGCGGTATGGGCGCCCGATGTGATCTACAATGAAACGATGCAGAAATGGGTGATGTATTTTTCCACCAGCCATGATTACAGAACTTCCAGCATCTGTTTTGCAACGGCGGACGATATCAAAGGACCCTATACCTATATCGATACGCTGATCAGTTCAGGGTTTACCTCGCTGACCGTGGATAATACGAATTTTAAGGAGATCATGGGGGACGACGCGGACGTTTCCGCCTATCTGTCGTCGGCGCAGTATAACAATCTGAATTATCCGAACTGCATCGACCCCACGGTGTTTTACGATAAGGACGGCAGGATGTGGATGGTATACGGCTCTTGGTCGGGCGGCATATGGCTTCTGGAGATCGATCAGGCTACGGGACGTTTGATCCATCCGGAAACGAATGAGGAAACGCACACCGATAAGTATTTTGGCAGATACCTGTTGGGCGGCCTGCATAATTCCTGCGAAGGACCGTATATTTATTATGACGAAGAGAGCGGTTGGTATTATCTGCTGGTATCCTACGGGGAATTGACAAGAGAAGGGGGTTATCAGATCCGGTGTTTCCGCTCGGAAAATGTGGAAGGCCCTTATACGGATGCGATGGGGCAGACATTTGAATATGTGTCCGATCATCATGAGTACGGCGTAAAAATGCTGGGCAACTATCAGTTCCCCAGTCTGAAGACCGCCTATATGGCGCCGGGGCACTGTTCCATGATCAAGGCTTCCGACGGCAGGATGTATCTGGCGTATCATCAGCGCTTTGACGGCGGGACGGAATATCATGAGCCGCGGGTGCATCAGGTGTTCGCAAACAGACAGGGATGGCTCGTCGCCGCGCCCTTCGCGTACAGCGGCGAAACGCTGAAACAGGACGGATATCGGGAAGCGGACGTGGAGGGCCGGTGGTATTTCCTGAATCATGGTACGGATATCGGCAAGGAGATCCACAGCGCACAGGAGATAACGCTGCAGAACGGAAAGGTCAAAGGCGATCTCATGAACGGGACCTACGCGCTGGAAGAGGGAACGGCGTATATGAGCATCGAAGCCGACGGCACGGTGTATGACGGCGTGGTGCTTGACATGACGGACGAAGCGGGCAACGCGGTCAGGTGCTTTATGGGCGTGGGCGGCAATAACCAGACGATCTGGGGCGTTCTGTATCTTGAATAAAAAGCACTATAAAAATAAATTAAAATATTTTAGAAAAATTTAAAATATATATTGACAAGGCGTACTATATCTTATAAAATGTGTATGTAAACAGAGATAAAAAAATCAAACAACTATAAAAAATGCACAAAAAATATTTTCCGTTTCGTGCAGAACAGACAAACAAAACACACAAATGTAAAATATTTTGAAATTTTAAAGTTGTTTGAACATTAAAAAAAGGAGGATACTATGAAAAGAAAAGTTTTAAGCCTTTTGCTGGCATCCGCACTTGCAGCATCCACACTTGCAGGATGTGGGGGGGGGTCGTCCGACGGCGCAGCTTCCACTGATGCGGGCACAGAGAGCACGGAGAGCGCGGATACAGAAGAGAGCACCGAACAGGTAGGCGCGCAGATCACGGTTGACGAGTCCGCAACGGACAACGTCAACGTAGAAGGCGAGTACGGCGACGCAGATCTGACGGTATTCATTTACGCGCAGGATCATGAGAAGGCCGTATACCAGTCCCTGATCGACAAGTTTACGGAGAGCACCGGCGCCAAGGTAACGTTTGAAGTTACCACAGCAGACGAATACGGCCAGAAACTGATGGCTTACAAGGCGGCAAGCGACATGCCTGACATCTTCTATGTAGGTCCTGACGGACTGGCGAGCAATGTAGACGACGGCTATCTTCTTCCGCTGGATGATTATGTGCCGGAAGAAACGATCGCAGATCTCTGGCCTGCCATCACATCTGCTTACCGTTATGACGGCCAGCAGGCGGGAAGCGGTTCCTTATACTGCCTGCCCAAGGATCTGTCAACTTTTGCGTTCGCATACAACAAGACCCTGTTTGACGAGTGCGGCGTTCCTTATCCCGATCCGGAGAATCCGTATACATGGGATGAATTCGTGGAAGTCTGCAAGCAGCTCACCATCGACAAGGACGGTGACGGCGAGATCGATCAGTGGGGCGTCAGCAACGCGCTTCAGTGGGCGTTGGATGCTTTCGTTTATACGAACGGCGGCCACTTCCTGAATGAAGATTATACCAAAGTAGTGATCGACGGACAGCAGGAATTCATTGACGCTTTCCAGTTCTTTGCGGATCTTACATGCAAATACGGCGTAACGCCTACCGTTGAGCAGGATACGGCTCTGGGCGGATATCAGAGATGGCTGGACGGCCAGATCGGTTTCTACGCCTGCGGTACATGGGATGTAGGCGCTTTCATGGATGAGAACACTTTCCCTTATGAATGGGGTCTGTGCGCATGGCCTGTAGGTTCTACCGGCGTTTCCATGACGCGTAACGGTTCCGTTGGTTTTGCGATCTCGGCGGATACAGAGTATCCGGAAGCTGCGGCAGCCCTGATCACCCTGTTCTCCACTGACCTTGAAGGCCAGAGAGTGCTTTCCGGTGAAACCACCGGCGCATCTTTGCAGATCCCGAATACCATGAGTTATGCAAAGGGCGATTTCAAAGACAGGATCGCGGACGGCACCATTCCTTACGGTGACAATGTGGACGTTATCTTCAATTATATTGAAGGCACGGACAAATATGAAGGTATTTTCGTAGAAACGACATACACATACAATGCTGACTGGTGGAATGAGTTTTTGAGCGGCGGTTACGAGTATGTGCTGACCGGTGAAAAGACGGCGGCGGAGTATTGTGCGGAAGTACAGCCCGCAATGCAGGCGGCTTTGGATAATGCCATTGCGATGAAAGAAGCGGCGCAGTAACAGAGCGGCGGTTATTTCAGAAAATGTGAAAAGAGGAGTATAGATCGTTATGCTCCTCTTTTTTTCAGATAGTAGGAGGTATTATGAGCGGGATGAAAGAAAAACAACCTAAAGTCAAGACGAAACTGTCTGCGATGGCAAAGAGGGAAGAAAAGATGGGGCTCTTGTTTGTCGCGGCGCCGGCAGTCGGATTTCTGCTGTTCATGCTATGGCCGATCATTTTTGCGGTACTGACGTCCCTGACCACATGGAACGGCGCAAAAGGCTTTGCGGGGATGATAGACAGATTCTGCGGGTTCGACAATTATGTGAGCCTGTTTAAAGATACAAAATTCTGGCAGACGCTTTTGACCACAGTGATCTATCTGCTGGGGATCCCGATCGGAATGATCCTTGGCCTGATATGTGCGATGGGCATGAATCGGAAGATACCGGGCGTAAGGGTATTGCGGACCATGTATTACATACCGGTCATTTCTTCGCTGGTGGCGGTATCCATCCTGTGGGCATGGGTCTACAATTATGATTACGGTCTTCTCAACGTCATTATCAAGGCATTAACAGGGAGGCACGGCCCGAACTGGCTGGGTGACGAGGTGTTGATCAAGGTATCCATGATCATTTTCATGGTTTGGAAAGGACTGGGCACTTCGATCATCCTGTATCTGGCGGGTCTTCAGAATATACCGAAATCTTACTATGAAGCGGCGATGGTGGACGGAGCCAATGGCTGGCAGAAATTTAAGAGCATCACGTTCCCGCTGCTTTCTCCTGTAACTTTTTACATTCTGGTAACAACGCTGATCGGCGGTTTTCAGGTGTTTGTCGAAGTACAGGTCATGACGCCCGGCGGCAACGGCGGTATCGGATACAGCGCGGCAACGATCGTGTTCTATCTGTACCAGAAGGCGTTTGAGAGTTATCAGTTAGGATATGCGAGTGCGATCGCCGTGATACTTGCGATCATAATCTTTATCATTACCCTGTTCAACTTTATCGGACAGGATAAATGGGTTAAGACGATAGATTAGGAGGGCGGAAGAATATGGCAAACAAAGATTATGCATCTTCCGGAGTCACGACCGGAAAGGAAAAAACATTTAACATCATTGTGTTTGTGCTGCTTGCTCTGGGCGCAGTCGTTATGGTTTTTCCGTTCTTCTATATGATCATGACGTCATTCATGACGAAGAACCAGTATCTGTCGGGTCAGCTTCGGGTGATACCGGATCCGTGGGTATGGGGTAAATACTCGGAGGTCATGAAGAAGGGCAATTTCATTTCAGGTATCCTCAACACGGTAAAGGTGGAGGTTCCTGTACTGTTGATCGGCGGTTTTACGTCTTCACTGGCGGCTTTTGCCTTTGCGAAGATGAATTTCCGCGGAAAAGGCGCGATCTTTATGGGACTGCTGGCAACGATCATGATTCCGTTTGCAGTTATCATGATCCCGCAGTATGTCATGTTTACAAGACTTGGCTGGACGGATACCCTGCTTCCGCTGATCATTCCGGCGTGCTTTGGCAATGTCAGTATGATCTTTTTCCTGAGGCAGAACTTATCCAGCATACCAAATGATCTTATGGACGCCGCGAAACTGGACGGGTGCGGATATTTCAGGACTTTTTTACAGATATTCCTCCCTTTGATGAAAGGCGCGGTAGGCACGCAGCTTACCCTGTGGTTTATGGGGATCTGGAACGATTATCTGGCGCCTACGATCTTTTTGCGGAGCGAGTCTTCGTGGACGCTGCAGGTCGTTATCCGGTCGTTCAATACCTATTATTCGATCCAGAGCGATTATGCGCTCATTATGGCGGCATCGGTTATCGCTATGATCCCTACGATCATTTTGTTCTTCTGCTTCCAGAGGGTGATCATTGAATCTGTGGCGATCAGCGGTATCAAATAAGGGGACAGAAAATGTCGGATTCACCGGTAATAGCGTTTTTAAATAAGCTGACCGATCTGGTCTTGTTGAATGTATTGTGGATCCTGTGCAGTATACCCATTATCACTATGGGGGCATCCGTAACGGCGATGTATTATGTCAATATCACATCCATCCGCTGCGGGGACGGATATGTAGTGCGGCGGTTTTTCAAGAGCTTCAAAGAGAATTTCCGCCGCGTTACACCGATATGGCTGCTGATGATCTTATGCGGCATACTGCTTGCCGGGGATATGATCTTCTGGGATCGGACAGGCGGTGTATTAGGGAAAACCATGTTTGTGATCAGCGCCGTTATTGCGGTAATGCTGACGGTCGTGAGCCTGTGGGTATTTCCCGTATTTGCAAAATTTGAAGGAACCAGACGGAATCTTTTAAAGAATACGGCAGCGTTTGCGGTGGGATATCTTCCTTATACGGCAATCGTCTTAGCGCTGACCGGAGCAGTCTTGTATGCGAATCTGGTGTCGCTGGTGGCAAACAGCATCATGATATTTATCGGATTTGCGCTGTTGTCCTATATCCAGTCGTTTTTCTTTTACCGGGTGTTCATGAAGCATATTGACGAGCGGTACGATGATTATGATAAGATACCAGAGGAAGATTAAAACAGTAGAAACGGAGAGAGTATGAGCAGAAAATATGACAGCAGACAACCATGGATAACGCAGAGAGCCGATCCATATGTATATCGCCACACAGACGGATATTACTATTTTACGGGGAGTATGCCTGTATATGACTGTATTGCGCTCAGAAGGTCGCGGGACCTTACAGGGCTGGCGCAGGCTGAGGAAAAAGTCGTGTGGCGCAGGCATGAAAGCGGTCCTATGAGCGAGAACGTATGGGCGCCGGAGCTGCATTATCTGGATGGAAAATGGTACATATATTTTGCCGCAGGCGAAAAAGAGGATATCTGGAAGATAAGGCCCTATGTATTGGAATGTGAAGGGGAAGATCCGATGGAAGATCCTTGGAAAGAACTGGGCATGATGCAGGCGGCGGACGAGGATGAATTTTCTTTCCATGCCTTTTCACTGGACGGGACCGTGGTGGAAAATAAAGGGAAACATTATTTTGTCTGGGCGGAAAAAGTGGGCGTGGGGAGGCAGATCTCCAATCTGTATATCGCCCAGATGGAGTCGCCGGTAAAATTAAAGACGGTGCAGGTCCTTTTGACAACTCCCGATTATGATTGGGAACGCCACGGATTCTGGGTGAACGAAGGCCCTTTTGCGCTTCATCATGACGGAAAGATATACCTTACTTATTCGGCCAGTGATACCGGCGTCAATTACTGCGTGGGCATGATGAGCGTGGACGAAGACGCGGATCTGTTGGATCCCCGTCAGTGGAAAAAAGAAAGATATCCGGTGCTTAAGACGGATGAAACGTTGGAAATATACGGGCCGGGGCACAACTGCTTTACGCAGGATGAAGACGGCAATACCGTCATGGTGTTCCATGCCAGAAAAGAAACAGAGATCGTGGGCGACCCGCTCTATGTGGCCAACAGACACGCCATGCTGCTGAAAGTAAAATGGGGTGAAGACGGAAAGCCCGTTTTTGATTTTTCTTTTTAACGATTACGGTGTATCATGATAAGGTGCAAAAGGTTTTCTTCTGCACCTTACTTTATCGATAAGGGGACATGGGATGGATCGGAAGATTAATGCGATCGATATAAAAAGTACAGATACAGACTATCTGACGGGATTGTTGAACAGAAGAGGACTTGACGATACATGGGATTCTCTGCCGGATGATATGTGCGTGCACGGCATCTATATCGATGTGGATAATTTTAAACTTGTCAATGATATCTATGGCCATGCCAAGGGCGATGAACTGCTGCTCTATGTGGCGCAGATCCTGAAACGCACTTTTGAAGGCCAGATCGTGGTGCGTATGGGCGGCGATGAATTTGTGGTGGTCTGTGACGGCGGGATCGAGAAGCGGGAGATCGCGGCATGTTTTCCCGTGCTGCAGACAGAATTAAAGAACGGCGGTTTCGATGAAACGATCGGCACGATGCTGTCTTTCAGTATCGGCGTATCCTACAGCCAGCCGGTGAAGAGCGGACTTGCAAGCCTGCTGCAACAGTGCGACGAAGCCATGTATCATATCAAGAAGAACGGTAAGGGCAGCTATATTTCCTACGACCGGATCCGTGGCATGGTGGAGGAAAATAAGGCGTTAAAGGACAGGGCGCTGACGGCGATGGAAAACGGGGAGATACAGATACTTCTGCGTCCTGTGATCTATCTGCAGACGTCCGAAGTCTATGCGGCGGAGGTCGCACTGTACTGGAAGTTCCCGGAACAGGGTATTCTCCCCGAAGAGAAGTTCATGCCGATCTTTGAGCAATACGGCGTGGTGATGCAGACGGACGCTTATGTGTTTGAAAAAGTCTGTGCGTGGAAAGCCGGATGGCGGGGAACGGTCTTTGAACATCTGGATATTTATGTCAGAATGTCCGGCCTGTATCTTTTGAAGGAGGAAGGACTCGATCACATCCGCCGGTGCGTGGAACGATACCGGATATCCCCGAAGGAGATCAAACTCTGCATTGAAGAGAAGGATTTCTTAGAAAGCAGAAAACAGCTTAAGAGTATGCTCCGGTCTGTCATGGATATGGGTTTTGAGATCGCCATCAATAATTTCGGATCGGCGTCGTCGTTTACGGTGCTTCAGGATGTTCCCTCCCGTATTTTAAAACTGGACGGGAAGCTGTGCATCGTACAAACGGAAAATGCACTGTCAACGCAGATATTAAAGAATATTATCAGTCTGGGCAGAGATATCCGCCGGAGTATCGTAGGACAGGGGATCGCGGACGCTAAGCAGGCAGCGGCGCTTGCCACATACGGCGCACAGCTTGGCACCGGAAGTTTCTATGGGGAAGCTTTGGACGAAGCGGGATTTTGTGAAGCCTATAAGGACAGACTGTACCTGATCGGCAATAAGGCTCCGGTGTCTTTTTCGTTTGAGCAGGATCTGTCAGATAACCGGAAAAAGATAAAAGGAGAGTATATCGGGGACGGTCTGGCATACGGCTTTGGCGTAGTCGCATCCCAACGGTCGCTCATATTTCCGGGCGGCGGAGTGAAGAAGAATACGGTTGAATTTCCGGGACACCTGATGCATAGCGACAGTTATTCCGTATGCCTGTGGGTCAATCCTGATGAAGAGCAGCCGTGGAGCAGCGTTGTCTACATTATGTATCAGGACGGCTTTATGAGTCTGGTGCCCAACACGGATCTGGGATTTTGTTTTCGGATTAAGGATGACAGAGAGCCGAATGTGTGGTACGATATTTTATGTCGGCAGGCCGTGCCGGGAGAGTGGTCCTATATCTGCGCTACCTACGATATGATAGTCGGTGTTTCACGCCTGTATTTTAACGGACTTCTGGTAGGAAGCAGAGAGGACGTTCCGAGTCTTAAGGTCGCCCAGAAGGTTATGCTGGGCGGCGACGAATATCAGAGATCGTTCAGAGGAAAGATCGCGGGATTGGAATTTTATCATTATGTGCTCTCGGCGGAACATATTCAGCAGAAATTTTTGGAATATCAAAGGGATGCGACATTTCAGGGAACTGACGGCAGAAAATAAAAATGCGGGCCACGGCCACGGCCGGATGATTACGGGAAGGAAACTTCGGAACGGAGGGAATTATGGCGGTATTACACATCAATGAGAAAGAGAAAAAAGGTCACATCAACGCCGAGATCTACGGGCATTTCTCGGAGCATCTGGGCAGATGCATCTATGAAGGGTTATATGTCGGGGAGAACTCCGATATTCCCAATGTAAACGGGATGCGCACGGACGTGGTGGAGGCGCTTAAGGAAATGCAGATCCCGGTGCTGCGCTGGCCGGGCGGCTGCTTTGCGGACGAATACCACTGGAAGGACGGGATCGGCCCCAAGGACAAGCGCAAGAAGATGATCAATACCCATTGGGGCGGCGTGGTCGAGGATAACAGCTTCGGCACCCACGAATATTTTGAACTGTGCAGACAGCTTGGCTGCAAGACCTATGTGAACGGCAACGTGGGAAGCGGCACCGTGCAGGAGATGAGCGAGTGGGTGGAATACTGCACTTTTGACGGCGTGTCGCCCATGGCGGACCTGCGCAAGGCCAACGGACACGAGAAGCCGTGGAAGATCGATTATTTCGGTGTCGGCAACGAGAACTGGGGATGCGGCGGCAACATGACACCGGAATATTACGGCAACCTGTACCGCAGATACCAGACTTATATCAGACAGTACAATAACGCCGCGCCCGTCCGGAAGGTGTGCTGCGGGCCGAACGCTGCGGACTATTTCTGGACGGAAGGGGTGTTGAAGACCTGTTTTGCCGCGCCGCATCCGGCGCAGGCGCACGGATATATGGATGCCATGTCCCTGCATTACTATGTAGTGCCCAACGACTGGGAGCACAAGGGGAGCGCAACGCAGTTCGACGAGGCGGAGTGGTACAGGACGCTGGCGAAGGCAGTCTATATGGACGAGCTGATCACCCGGCACGGCGCGATTATGGATCAGTATGATCCGGAGAAGAAGATCGGCCTGTATGTAGACGAGTGGGGCTGTTGGTTCGACGTGGAGCCGGGTACGAATCCGGGATTCCTGTATCAGCAGAATACCATGCGGGATGCGCTTGTGGCAGGCGCGACTTTAAATATCTTCAACAAGCACTGTGACCGTGTGAAGATGGCCTGCATCGCACAGCTTGTGAACGTGCTGCAGTCCGTGATCCTGACGGAAGGGCCGAAGATGATCCTGACGCCTACATACCATGTGTTCCATATGTATAAGAAGCACCAGAACGCAGAACTTCTGCACAGTTATATCGAGGGTAACAAGACGGTGGGCACGGATGAAAAAGACCGTGTACCGTTCCTTAGCGAATCCGTATCCGTGGGTGAGGACGGCACCGTCCATGTGACCGTGAGCAACCTCTCCCTGTCCGAAGATGCGCCGGTGGAGATCTCCTTTGCACAGCTTAAGCCGTCTTCGGTAAAGGCGTCCGTTCTGACGGGCCAAGCGCATGCGCACAATACCTTTGACGCTCCGGAACAGGTAAAGGAAACGGAATTATCCGGCTGCGCCATTGAGGGGGATGTTATCCGATTTACCGCCCCGGCGTGCAGCGTGATCAGTCTGGATATCCGATAGAGAGGTATCCCATGGAACAGGACAGACAGACAAGGCGTGTGTGCAGAAGATGCCTGACGATAGATATGGATGAAAAGGAGTATTTTGAGAATCTGCATACTTATATTGCCAATCTGGATGATGATATCAAAGTTGACCGGCCGCTTTATGAAAAGCGGCTGGCTGTCTGTAAGGACTGCGATCTTCTGGCGGACGGCATGTGCAGGGCATGCGGCTGTTATGTGGAGCTGCGCGCGGCGGTGAAGAAGAACGCCTGTCCTTACGATAAATGGAAGAAAGCAGCGGATACGGATTGAGATTCGTCCGCCAAACTGGTAAGATGGGATTATCATACAGACCAGTGCAGAAAACGGAGGATCGGCTTATGGCAAAATATATCATGGCATTGGATGCCGGAACGACCAGCAACCGATGTATTCTTTTTGATGAAAAAGGAAATATGTGCAGCGTGGCGCAGCGGGAGTTTACGCAGTATTTTCCGCAGCCGGGCTGGGTGGAACACGACGCGGACGAGATCTGGGCAAGCCAGCTTGGCGTGGCGGTGGAGGCGATGAACATGATCGGCGCTGCGGCAGGAGAGATCGCGGCCATCGGGATCACGAATCAGAGGGAAACGGCGATCGTGTGGGACAGACATACCGGTGAACCGGTATGCCATGCCATCGTATGGCAATGCAGAAGGACGGCAAAAGAATGTGACGCCCTGAAAGCGAAAGGGCTCACGGAAAAATTCAAGCAGAAAACGGGTCTGGTGATCGACGCCTATTTCTCGGCGACCAAGATCAAGTGGATCTTAGATCATGTTCCGGGTGCAAGGCAGAGGGCGGAAAACGGCGACCTGCTTTTTGGCACGGTGGAAACATGGCTGATCTGGAAATTGACTAAGGGCGCGGTCCATGTGACGGATTATTCCAATGCGTCAAGGACGATGCTCTTTAACATCAACACATTGGAATGGGACGATGAGATCCTTGCGGAACTCGATATTCCCAAATGTATGCTGCCGCAGGTAAAAGCTTCCAGCTGCATATACGGCGAGGCCGATCCGTCTTTTCTGGGCGGAGCCATCCCCATTGCCGGTGCGGCGGGCGATCAGCAGGCGGCCCTGTTCGGGCAGACGTGTTTTGCGGCGGGAGAGGCCAAGAATACTTATGGGACCGGCTGCTTTCTGCTGATGAATACGGGCAGCAGACCGGTTTTCTCCGACAACGGGCTGCTGACGACGATCGCGTGGGGACTGGACGGTAAAGTGAATTATGCCTTGGAGGGCTCGATCTTTGTGGCGGGCGCAGCGGTCCAATGGCTGCGCGACGAGATGCGGCTGATCGATTCCGCTCCGGATTCCGAATATATGGCGAATAAGGTAAAGGATTCCAACGGATGCTATGTAGTGCCGGCGTTTACCGGGCTGGGAGCGCCCCACTGGGATCAGTACGCAAGGGGAACCGTGGTGGGGATCACACGGGGCGTGAACAAGTATCATATCATCCGGGCGACTCTGGAATCGATCGCCTATCAGACCAATGACGTACTGAAGGCGATGGAGGCGGATTCCCATATGCAGATATCGTCTTTGAAAGTAGACGGAGGCGCCAGCGCCAACAATTTCCTGATGCAGACGCAGGCGGATATCGTAAACGTTCCGGTGATCCGGCCCCAGTGCGTGGAAACCACAGCCATGGGAGCCGCTTATCTGGCGGGACTTGCGGTAGGATACTGGCAGGATAAAGAGGATGTGATCAAGAACTGGGCGAGCGACCGCATTTTTGAGCCGTCGATTGCCGAGGCTGACAGACAGGCGCGGATCAGGGGATGGAACAAAGCCGTAAAATATGCATACGGGTGGGCAAAAGAAGATTAGAAAGAGCCCCCGGCGCAGGAAGGGCGATGCAGAAAAGGTGCAGAGCAGGAAGAACGATGCAGAAAGGATCCGGCGCAGGAAGCGTCAGTGCAGAAAAGGTCCGGCGCAGGAAGGGTCCGACAGAAAGGAGTATAGGTCGTCATGTATGACATCATCATTATAGGAGCGGGAGTGTCCGGCGCAGCCGCGGCACGGGAATTGTCCCGCTATGAAGCCGACATATGCGTACTGGAAAAGGAGGAAGACGTCTGCTGCGGAACGTCCAAAGCCAACAGCGCGATCGTACACGCCGGATACGATGCCGAAACAGGGTCATTGAAGGCGCAGATGAATGTGCGCGGTAATGAACTGATGGGGCCTCTGGCACGGGAACTGGATATTCCTTTTAAACGCACAGGTTCTCTGGTTTTGTGCCTGAATGAAGAGGATATGCCCAGACTTCAGGCGCTTTATGACCGGGGTGTGGCCAACGGCGTGAAGGATATGCGTATCCTGCCGCGGGAGGAAGTGCTCCGCATGGAGCCGAATGTCACGGACAGTGTATGCGCGGCCCTGTATGCGCCCACGGCCGGTATCATATGCCCGTTTGAGCTGAATATCGCGTTGGCGGAAAATGCCTGTGTCAACGGCGTGGAGTTCCGGTTCAACACGGCAGTGGAGGATATCGTCAGATTGGATGAAGGCTATGAGATCCGCACGGACAACGGTACGTTTACGGCCCGGTGTGTGGTCAACGCCGCAGGGGTCTACGCGGACCGGATCCACAATATGGTCAGCAGGAACAAGATACACATTACCGCCAGACGGGGAGATTACTGCCTGCTGGATAAGGATGCGGGCCGTCATGTGGGCATGACGATCTTTGCTCTGCCGGGAAAAAACGGAAAAGGGATTCTGGTCACGCCGACGATCCACGGCAATCTGCTGATCGGTCCTACGGCTGTGGACGTTTTGGACAAAGAGGCGGTCAATACGACTGCGGACGGTCTTCGTCAGGTGGCCGAAAAAGCGCAGCTGAGTGTGAAAAATATTCCGATGAAGCAGGTCATTACTTCTTTTGCGGGACTGCGTGCCCATGAGGACGGCGATGATTTTATCATCAAAGAAGCGGACGATGCCGCGGGGTTCATAGACTGCGCCGGTATCGAATCGCCGGGACTTACAAGCTGTCCCGCCATCGGCGAGCGGGTCGCGCAGATCCTGTGCGACAAGATGGGCTTGAAAAAGAAGGAGCATTTTACCGCGTACCGCAAAGGGATCGTTCATCCGGCGCAGCTTGATCTGGACGAGCGCAATGCCCTCATTCGGGAGAATCCCGCCTACGGCAGTATCGTGTGCCGCTGTGAGATGATCACGGAAGGGGAGATCATCGATGCAATCAGAAGGCCGCTTGGCGCAAAATCCCTCGACGGGGTCAAGCGCAGGACGAGAGCAGGTATGGGACGCTGTCAGTCCGGTTTCTGTTCTCCGACGGTGATGAATATCCTCGCGAGAGAATGTGGCAAAAGCATATATGATATCACAAAATCCGGCGGCGGGTCACGCATTGTGGCCGGTACCAATAAAGACACGCTGTGAGGAGGAGAAACCGGATATGAGAGAATATGATATTGTGATCATCGGCGGCGGACCGGCCGGGCTGGCCGCAGCTGTTTCCGCCAGAGAAAACGGGATAGAGAGCATACTGATATTGGAGCGTGACGACCGCCTGGGCGGCATACTGAATCAATGCATCCATAACGGATTCGGCCTGCACACGTTTCAGGAAGAACTGACCGGGCCGGAGTATGCGGACCGGTATATACGGCAGGCAAAACAGTTAGAGATCGAATATAAACTGAACACCATGGTTATGGATATCCGCCCGGACAGGACCGTCACGGCGATGAACAAGACCGACGGCGTGTTCACGATCCGGGCAGGAGCCGTCATTCTCGCCATGGGGTGCCGGGAGAGGGCCAGAGGGGCGCTCAACATACCGGGTTACCGGCCCGCGGGGATCTTTTCCGCCGGAACGGCACAGAGGCTTGTAAATATAGAAGGTTACATGCCGGGCAGAGAAGTCGTTATATTGGGTTCCGGCGATATCGGACTGATCATGGCCCGAAGGATGACGCTGGAAGGCGCCCATGTCAAGGCGGTGGCGGAACTCATGCCGTATTCGGGCGGCCTTAAGCGCAATATCGTACAGTGTCTGGACGATTACGGGATCCCTCTGAAACTGAGCCATACCGTAGTGGATATCAAAGGCAGAGAACGAGTGGAGGGCGTCACTCTGGCCGAGGTCGATCAAAACAGTAAACCGATACCGGGAACGGAAGAAGATTATCCCTGCGATACCCTGCTGTTATCGGTGGGACTGATACCCGAAAACGAACTTTCACGCGGCATGGGCGCGGTTATGGATCCGGCCACATCGGGGCCCAAAGTAAATGAGAGCCTGGAAACGAGCATTGACGGCGTTTTTGCATGTGGAAATGTACTCCATGTGCATGATCTGGTGGATCATGTGTCCAAAGAGGCGGCAGCGGCGGGCAGAAATGCCGCGGCTTATGTAAAAGGCAGCCGCACTGTGAAAAATGGCGGCGGAAAGGCGATCCTGCTGACGGCAGCATCGGGCGTCAGGTACACGGTGCCGTCTACGGTCCGTCCCGAACAAATGGAGGACAGCCTGACTGTCCGTTTCCGTGTGGACAACGTGTACCGCGGCCGCTGCATCAGCGTATATTTTGATCAGGAGAGAGTCAGCCGCAGAAAGCGTCCCGTCATGGCGCCGGGCGAAATGGAAGAGATCGTGCTGACCAAGGAACAGATCCTTGGCTGTCCGGAGCTTGAAACGATCCGGATCACGGTAGAGGATGAATAAAAAATCTGTCAGACAAACGAATGGGCGACGGAGGAAAACAGGATGGAAACGAAAAATCTGACCTGCATCAATTGTCCGATGGGATGCAGTATCACGGTGGAACTGGATAAGGATAAGATCATAAGCGTAACTGGCAATACCTGTAAACGCGGGGAAGATTATGCGAGAAAAGAAGTGACGGATCCGACAAGGATCGTGACCACGACGGTGCGGGTCACAGGCGGAAGATCGGCTGTCGTGCCGGTGAAGACGCGCCAAGATATTCCGAAAGAGAAGATCTTTGACTGTGTCAGGGAATTGAAGAATGTTCAGGTCAAGGCTCCGATCCGCATCGGGGACGTGATAGCCGCAGATATCGCTCAGACCGGCGTTGATGTGGTCGCTGCAGGCAGCGTAGAGGAATGTGCGGCCGCCGCGGGCAGCATTGAGGAATAGACATGCCAGATCAGGATTACTTCAGGGAGGCGTTGTCTGATTTTGCCTATGAGGCTGCCAGCGCCGGTGCGATCCGCCATCTGGCGGATCTGGGATATACGGCCAAACAGATCAGCGAGCGCCTGACTTTTCCGACGCCTTATGAGCGGGTGCGCAGGAGTCTGTGGAAATATCTGACCGAAACGGGGGTCATACTCACGCAGGAGCCGGGCAGCGGAACAGACGCAGGCCGCGCGGAATATACCGTGGAGCATGATCGGTACGGAAGGGCAAGTTTCCGCCTTCGGACAAGCCCGGAGCAAGGCGCCGGAGAGGTCCGCTACAGAGAACTGCGTTACGACAGCAGAATGTGCGGCAGTCTTGCGGGATATCTGGCGGATAAATGCCTTGCGGCGGGAGAAGAACGGTCTTATGTTTCCTGCGATTTCGGCAGGATGCTCCGCCGGGACAGGGAACGGCTGGAAGCATCGCTGGCTGTCCTGAACGAGCGTCAGCGCGAGTATATGACCGGGCTTATGTGGGAGGACAGAAGGTGCTATCACAGGCTTGACGGGCGGATGCGTGAGATCATCGTCAAACTGTATTCCGGCGGACTGTATGACGGGTACTGTTTTTTTCCAAGTCTTGGAGAAAAAGTGCTGCTTGGGCAGGACACGGACGCCGGGCTGGATCTTTGAGAGAGCGGACATCCGGATGAACGGGCAATGATGCAACTATGATGCATTTTTGATACAACTATGATGCAAGCGTATTTTATAATGACCGACAGTGAACGGATGCTTTGTAAAATACGAAAGCGAAGGTGGCGTGGTGTGAAAAATCACACTGATGTGCTGATTTTTCACACGGGAATTGCACAAATTCCCCTGATGGCAGACGCGAATTTGAGATTCGCGTCGCTCCGTCGCGAGAACGCTCCGGAATGGAGGTTTGTATGAAAAAATGGAAAGTATGCCTGATTGCCGCCGTTCTGCTTACAGGATGCCATAGCGCGGAAACGGCAGACAGCGCGGAAAACATCGTCCGGCCGATTGAAATCGATCCTGCGGAACAGGGCGAAACGGCCGGATCCCAGAAAACGGAAGAGCAGGACGAAACGGCCAACCCGCAGGCAGCAGATGAGCAGGGCGAAACAGCCGGGCCGCAGGAGGCAGAAGAGCAGGAAGGCTCAGCCAAACCGCAGCCGCCCGCCGGGTGGGAACTGGAACTCGCCTCGGAGGACTGGGGACTTTCTTTCGGGGAGCCGGGAACGCAGCCTGCCGGAAATGCTTCCGCGGAAGATCTGGCGTGGTATGATGCCTATTATGTGGGCGCGGATAATGAGAAAGTGATCTATCTTACGTTCGACTGCGGATATGAGAACGGCAACACGGAGCCGATTTTGGATGCCTTGAAGAAACATGACGTTAAGGCGACTTTTTTTGTGGTGGGACATTTTCTGGAAACGGCGCCGGACATGGCGGAGAGGATGGTCCGGGAAGGACATGCGGTGGGAAACCATACTTACCACCACCGGGACATGCCGGAGATTCTGGATCCGGCGGTGTTTCAGGCGGAACTGGATGATGTCGCCGAGCGGTTTAAGGAGATCACGGGCGAGGAACTGGACAAATATTACAGACCGCCGCAGGGAAAATGCAATGTGCAGAATTTGAAAATGGCACAGGAACTGGGTTATTCCACGATCTTTTGGAGTCTTGCCTATGTGGATTGGAATCAGGACGATCAGCCCGGCCGGGAGGAGGCGATCGACAAGCTGACGTCGCGGATCCATCCGGGAGCCATAGTGCTGCTGCATAACACATCGCAGACCAACGGCGAGATACTGGATGAACTTCTGACGAAGTGGGAGGAGATGGGATATACTTTTAAACCTTTATCGGAGCTGACCGCTACGGGGCATCCGGAGCAGGTGTCCGGCGGCAGCAGGATAGAAGAATGATGCGGCACCGATCGTAAATTGCCTTGTGGCGGTGGACAATCGGTGCTTTCTATATTATGATGTTTTATGTGGGAGGTTTTGGCATGTACAGAATAGGAGTGGTTTCCGATACGCACGGGCTTCTCCGCCCCGAAGTGGCGGAAGGATTGAAGGGCTGTGGGGCAATACTGCACGGCGGCGACATCAACAGCCGTAAGATCCTGGAAGAACTGAATAAGATCGCACCCGTCTATGCGGTGCGGGGAAATAACGATAAAGAGTGGGCCGAAGACCTGCCGGAGGATCTGCGCGTGGAACTGGGCAGCCTGCGGTTTTATATGGTACATAACAAAAAGCATATCCCCGCCGGACTTAAGGACATCGATATCGTCATATTCGGCCACTCCCACAAGTATGAGGAAAAACGTGAAAACGGCATACTTTTCCTGAATCCGGGCAGCTGCGGGCCGCGAAGGTTCACCCAGCCCGTCACCTACGCGGTTTTGGAGACCGCAGAGGACGGAGCGGTTTTGGTGTCGAGGATAGACGTCCCCCACCGGCCGCGGGAAGCGGGAAATGCCAAAGGAGCAGGGATACCGGCCGACAGCGGCGATATGAAGCGGATCGTCAAGGCGGTGATGAAAGATACGGACAAAGGGATCCCGGTAGATGAGATCGCGGCCAGAAACGGGATCGACCGGAAGCTTGCCGAACAGATCTGCCGTCTGTATGTCACGCATCCCGGCGTGAGCGCAGACGGGATCCTTGGGAAGATGGGCTTATAGACAAGCGCGCGTGAATAAGGTATATTTAACATAATGTCATTAAACGGGAAAATACGAACGGTGAAAATATGAGAAAGATGTTGGTTATTGCAGTCGGGATCATGTGCGTCATTATGCTGGGCATTACTTTGATCAGCGTGCGGGAAACCGATGTCGAAGTGACAAAGAACAAGACCAAGGTGGGATTTATCCTGAACGGAACGATCGACGACCACAGCTGGAGCCAGTCCCATTACGAAGGGATGGAGGCCTGCTCCGATGAACTGAATCTGGAAGTATATTATCGGGAAAACGTTCCTGCCAGTGAAGAGTGTGTGAACGTCATAGAAGAACTGATCGGACAGGGCTGCGAGATCATTATCTGCAATTCTTTCGGATTCGGGGAGTATGTGCAGAAGGAGGCCAAGGAGCATCCTGAGATCTATTTTTTCCATGCGGCAGGCGTGGAAGAGGCAGACAATCTCGCCACTTATTTTGGCAGGATATATCAGGTGCGGTATCTGAGCGGTATCGTTGCGGGACTGCAGACGGAAACAGACGAGATCGGCTATGTGGCTGCTTTTCCCATATCGGAGGTAAACAGAGGCATCAATGCGTTTACGCTTGGGGTCCGCGAGGTCAATCCCGACGCCCATGTCTATGTGGAATGGACGCAGTCGTGGACAGGGGAGGCGGAAGCGGAAGCCGCTGCCGGGAAGCTTTTGGCAGAGCATGATATCGACGTGCTCACGATACATACGGACACGAACAGGCCGTTGGAGATCGCAGAGGAAAAGGGGATCTGGTGTATCGGATACAACATGGACAACAGCGGACTGTATCCGAACACGTTTCTGACCGCGCCCGTTTTTGAGTGGGAAAATTTCTATGAACCGCATATTCTGGAGTGCCTTCAGGGCAAGTTTGCGGGCAGGCATTACTGGGAAGGAACGGAAACAGGGATCGTTTCTCTGGCGCCTTTGAGCCGTAATGTCAAACCCGGTATCGCGAAGACGGTCGAGATGGCGGAACAGAGATTTCTGAGCGGAACATTCGATGTGTTCTATGGCCCGATCAAGGATACGGAAGGAAATGTGCGCGTGGGCGACATGGAGTGCATGACGGATGCGGAGATGCTCAATTCGTTTGACTGGTATGTCGAAGGCGTGGTAACAGACAGCGCGCAGTAGGATCAATGTGCAGCTGCGGAAGGCGTAAGATTCTATGAAAAAAACATGGAAAACATGGTTTAAGAGAAACAGGAAGATCATCGTGGGCACGCTGGTTTTTGTCGTAATCCTCAGCGTGGTCGGTATTCTCATGCAAAACAGGATGAGGACGCTGCTCTACTATTATGTGGAGAAGCAGGCGATACGTCAGGCCAAGATCCTTTCGCAGACGACGGAGGAGAAGTTTGAAGAGGAACTGCGTCAACTGGAGTGGACGGCCGATTTTATCCAGCAGTATGAAACGGAGCGTCAGGCGGTCGTCGATGTTTACGCGGGTCAGGATGAGCAGGTCTCCGTGGGACTGCTTGAGATGGACGGACATGCGGTGACAGGGGAAACCCTTGATTTTATAGAGTTTGAAGGGATCCGGCGGTCGTTCCGCGGCGAGAGCGCGGTCAGCTATGGAAGAGATCAGGGTCTGCTGTTTACGGTTCCCGTCTATCGGGACAAAAACGTGAGATATGTGCTGTATAAACTGTATGATAAAAGCATCCTGTATGACCGGTTCGGGATCTCCTGTTATGAAGGGCAGGGCAGCGCGCTGATCATGGACAGACAGGAGCAGGTTATCATTCCCGCGGCGGACAGCATCAGCGACGGCGGCGCTTTCATGGAGGATGCGGCCGTTTATGAGGGATTTACCCATATGCGGGAACAGATACAGGTCCTGTCGGCGACTTCCACTTATGTGGAAACACCGAAGGACGATTATTTCCTGTTCGCTTCCGAAATGCCGACGGCGGATATGCTCCTTGTGGGGATCGTCCCGGAGGATGTGGCGATGGAGGGCATTTCCTATCTGGCGATGCTGGTCTTCTGGGTGTTCGGTCTGCTCTTCGTCGTGCTCATAATCAGCATGGCGTACCTGTTCGGCGCGGAGGAAAAAGCGCGGGAGAGCGACGAACTGCGCGAAGCCAAAATGATAGCGGATAAGGCCAATAACGCCAAGAGCGATTTCCTTGCAAACATGTCCCACGAGATCAGGACGCCCATCAATGCGGTCATGGGTATGAATGAGATGATCCTGAGGGAATGTAAGCAGGAAAAGATCAAGGAGTATGCTCTGAACATACAGCGGGCAAGTCAGACGCTGCTGTCGCTGATCAACGATATCCTGGATATCTCCAAGATCGAGTCCGGCAAAATGGAGATCATCGATAAGACCTATGACGTGGCGGCTTTCCTGTGCGATGTGGTCAATATGGTGCGCGTCAAGGCCGAGGAGAAGAACCTGTGGTTTTACGTCAATGTGGACGAAACGATACCGAGCGAACTGTGGGGCGATGCGACCCGCAATAAGCAGATCCTGATCAATATTCTGAACAACGCCGTCAAGTACACCAGAGAAGGCGGCGTGACCCTGTCGGTGACAAGCGAGCCGATGGAAGGCGATCAGGTGCTCCTTAAGATCCAAGTCGCCGATACCGGGATCGGCATCAAAAAACAGGATATGAACAAGCTGTTCCGCAGCTTTGAACGGCTCGATCTGGCGGAGAACAGAAATGTGGAAGGCACGGGTCTGGGGCTTGCCATCACCTATCGTCTGGCAGAACAGATGAAAGGGACCGTCCGCGCGGAAAGCGAGTATGGAGTCGGTTCGACATTTACGGTGTGCCTGCCGCAGGGGATCATGAGCGACAGCCCCATCGGAGATTTCCGCAAGAAGTACCGTGTGATGCTGAAACAGGAAGAAGAGCACCGTTATCGGGAGAGTTTTACCGCGCCGGATGCAAAGATCCTAGTAGTGGACGATACGTCTTTGAACCTGACGGTGATTACCCAGCTCCTGAAAAAAACGCGTGTTCAGGTGGATACCTGCCTGAGCGGCAAAGAATGTCTTTACATGGCACAGAAGGAACATTATGATGTGATCCTTCTGGATCATATGATGCCGGAGATGGACGGGATCGAAACCCTCAGATCCCTGAAGGATATACGCAGTCATAAGTGCAAAGAAACGCCGGTCATTGCCCTGACGGCCAACGCGATCGTGGGTGTGCGCGAGATGTATCTCCAAGAAGGATTTGCCGACTATCTGAGCAAACCCGTGGAAGGCAAAGATCTTGAAGAGATGCTGCGCAGGTACATTCCCAAAGAGAAGATCCGGATCGTTGAGGGACCGATCGACGCGGATCAGGACGAAAAGGACCGGACTGAGCCGGATCAGTCCGGGCAGGATCAGATCAAGCCGGAACGGAAGGCATCGGCCCGCGGCGGGTCAAAACCGGGAGGCGGCATGTTCCCTGCCGATTCTCTGGCGTTCCAGAAGAAGGATCTGATCGACATCGATATGGGGATCCGTTACTGCGCCGACAGCGTGGAGGTCTTTGAAGAGGCGCTCCAGGAGTTCTGTGACGTGGCAGGGGAGAACCGGGAATTGATAGAAGGCGCGTTTCAGGCCGAGGACTGGAAGAATTATACGATACATGTCCACGGATTAAAATCTTCCGCGCTGAGCGTTGGGGCCAAGAAACTTTCGGATGAGGCGGCCAGTCTGGAGCAGGCGGGAAAAGAACTGCAGAAAGAGGACGCTCCGCACCGGGCGGAACTGATCCGGTATATCAAAGAATATCATGGCAGAATGATGAAACTGTACGAAGATTCCACGCAGGAAGGACGTCGGTATCTGGAAAAATGATTCGGCCGCCCGGTCGATAATTATCATGTCCGCCATGGAAATATGCTTGCGGATTTTTATATAATTTGCTATACTTACTGTTGTGAATGTTATATGCAGTTTTACCGCTGTATATGTGGTTGCTTGACCGGGAGAGTGTTTTCGCATGCAGAATGTATTGATTATCACTCAGGTTCAAAGTTATTTGATTCTGTCTTTGAAAGAGTGGTTTGAAGAAGCGGAATATGAAGTGAATGTGTTAAAGGCGGATGTCGATGCCATATGTCAGTTTGAGGCTCAGCTGGAGGAGCCGATCGGCATTATCCTGTTGTATGTGGACGAGAAGATGCGGGATCAGCAGCAGGCTCTGAATTATATCAGCGATAAGGCGGTAGAGGAGGATATCCCTGTTTTTGCAGTCGGGGATCCCACCGAACTGGAACTGGCGGAGAAGATCATTTCAAAGAACCTGATACGCCGTAAGTTTCAGCGTCCGATCAATGTAAGCGAAGTGGTCAATGCAATTACGGCCTATGTAAAAGAAAACGGCAAGCACAATAAGAAAAAGATCCTTGTGGTGGATGATTCCGGAACGATGCTCCGCAACGTCAAGGGGTGGCTGGAGCAGAACTATCAGGTGATACTGGCTAATTCCGGGGCGATGGCGATCAAGTACCTTGCCACCAACAGACCGGATCTGGTGCTTTTGGATTATGAGATGCCGATCGTGGACGGCAAACAGGTACTGGAGATGATTCGGAGCGAAACGGAATTTTCCGATATACCCGTTATCTTTCTGACCAATAAAGGCGACCGGGAAACGATACTGAATGTTATGGCGTTAAAGCCGCAGGGGTATCTGCTCAAATCGATGGAGCCGGAGAAGATCGTCGAGTCTGTCGATAATTTCTTTGAGGAGATGAGAAGAAAAGAACTCATGCGCATGTAAGCGGATGCCGACGGCCGTCATACAGTGCACGAAGCGGCGCGGCAGAAGAGAAAAGGATACAGGATGATAAAAAGCACCTTCCGTCCGATAGAGGAGGAAGATGCTTTTTTTGTCTGTTTTTTTATATCGATGTGCTGAACCGTTCGCCGCTTCTGTAAGGCTCAGAGTCTTCTTTTATGTCGTCCCAGTCAACATGAGAGATCTTGTCAAGCAGTTCGTCGGCGGATGAAGCATAAACGGTCGTCCGTTTGCTTTTCTCATATCCGCGCTCGTACCGATGTCTGGGGTCGGCGCTGTCCGCTTCGGATTTCTCGGCGGCAGCTTTCTTGTTCTCCCGTATCCGGTCGATGAATTCTTTCTGCCGTTCTCCGCTTTTTTCCAATTCCGCAAAAAAGGATACTTCGCCGTCCTTGCCGATCGTAACGCCCATGCGGACGACTTCGTCTTTGCGGTCGCCCAGCCGGTCCTTCAGATCGTCCAACTGTCCGACTGCGTTGTCGAGAAGGGACAGATTCTGTTCTTTTACCTTGTCGTCGGAAGCCATGCGCTCCAACTCTTCGGGGTTGATCAGGACGCTGTATTCCTTTGTGCCGCGGGCCAGATAGGAATCGGTCTCTTCCTCGGTATCATAGTCGGCTACGATAAAATCCATGTTTGCATAAGTTTTCTTTAACTCCTGAAGCAGAGCTTTCGCCTTGTCGCTGAGCTGCGCGCTGTTCCCGGCCTTCTTGGCGTCCTGTGCCTTGCGGGAAGAGTCCGTCTTGGATGATTTGGCGGAATCCTTGCGGCCGCGTACGGAGTTCTCGTAATAATTGTTCTGATAGATATTGTATCCGTTTACTTTGTTCATCTGCTGCCCTCCTTAGCATGATCCGTAAATCCGTTTACCTGATGTCGGCCGCTGCATACCTGCGGTATCGGCCGTTCTTTATATTTATATCGTATGTTTTCCGATTTTTCTTAAGAGCCGCCGCTGTAAAACCGCAGCCGTAAAAGCGCATGACGCCAGAACTCTGCCGTAAAACGCAGCGGAGTAAGGACTGCTGCTGTAAACGAAGCAGAGTAAGAGCCGCCGCTGTAAAACAGAATAGAGTAAGATCACCGCTGCCCGGCGGCAGTCGTTATTTCTGCTTCCAAAACAGGCAGAAAGGCGGCCTGACGGATTTGACAAAACGGAAGGATAGTAGTATAAATAATCATATAAAGTATAGTAATTTTGTAGGATATAGGGAAAGGCGGAAAAATGAAGATTTCAACGAAAGGAAGATACGCGCTCAGGCTTATGCTCGATCTGGCGCTGAACAATACAGGGGAACCGGTGCGCATCAAAGAGATCTCGACACGGCAGGAAATATCGGAGAAATATTTGGAGCAGATCATTTCCGTACTGAACAAAGCCGGTTATGTGAAAAGTGTCAGAGGACCTCAGGGAGGTTATCTTCTTACGAGGGAACCCAGCCAGTATACGGTAGGCATGATCCTCAGGCTGACGGAAGGATCGCTTGCACCGGTGGCATGTCTGGACGGTGAAGTCAACACCTGCGAGCGTCAGGACAGGTGCGTGACTCTGCGTTTATGGAAAATGATCGACAGCGCGGTCAGCGGCGTTGTGGATAAGGTCACGCTTGCCGATCTGGTCGACTGGCAGTCCGCGATGGTGGACAATTATGTGATCTGAGCGGAAAACAGAAGACGCGGAAGGCGGAAAAAAGCAGGAAGCAGGAGAAGCGGAAGGCGGAAAAAGCGGGAAACAAAAAGACACAGCGAGCAGGGAAAGAGGAAAACAGAAGGCGCAGAAAGCAGAAAAATGGATAGCGAAAAAACAAGAAATTATGTGGAAATCATCCGCCGTTTATGCTAAAATAAAGTCATGTATAAAGCAGTCATACGGATAAAGCATTTCACATAAGGGGGATTAAGAAAATGACGGAGTCACAATACAAACGTGCCAATAAAACCGTGTATTCGGTAGTAATCGTAATATTGCTTTATTTTATCATAGCAATGGGCTATACGGCGGTCAAAACGGATCCGTCCATTCAGGGATATCTGAAAGTTATCGTATCCGTGGTGGCATGTATCTGTACAACGGTTTTCTATTTTATGTGGAAAAATGAAAAGCGGGGCGGCGTCGCCATTATGCTCTGCTCTACGGTTGCGTATGTGGTGATCGTGCTAGTGGGAGTTGACGTGGGGGTTTATGCCTACGCCTTTCCGGTCCTGTTCGGAGCGATGGCGTATCACAACAGAAACCTGCTGATAGGCGGCAATGCAGCGATACTGATCGTCAATTTCATCAAGCTTTTTACGGTATCTCCCGAACAGGCTTCCAGTGCGCAGCTGGCTATGCTGACATGTATTCTGGTGGCCTATGCGTCGATCAGGATCTCCAAACTTTTGATCGTATTCAATGATGAAAATGTGAGCGCGGTCGCCGATGCGGCGAAAGTTCAGGAAGCCAGTCAGCAGAAGATGCTTCAGGTCGCGGCCGATATCATACATAATTTTGACGGTGCTATGAGCCGCCTTAACGATCTTCAGGGCAATGTGGATACCAGCAATTTTGCTATGACCAATATCGCCGAGAGCACGGATGCGACGGCGCAGTCGATCCAGCGTCAGGCGGATATGTGTATGGACATCCGCAGCAATACGGACAGCGTGGAAGAGAGCATGAAGACTTTGATCGCTGCGTCCAGCCGGGCCAACAGCATGGTGTCGCAGGGCGCGGAAGTGGTTGAAAGCCTGCGGAAACAGGCCCAGAACGTTGCGGAAGCAAGCAGCGCCACCGTTTCGGTCAGCAACAGGCTGAGCGAGAAAGTCACGGAAGTGCAGAACTTCATCGGCGTGATCCTGTCTATTTCCAACCAGACCAACCTGCTTGCACTCAACGCATCGATCGAAGCGGCGCGCGCCGGGGAAACCGGAAGGGGCTTCGCGGTAGTTGCCGAGGAGATCAGACAGCTGTCCGAGCAGACAAAAGATGCTTCCAACAGCATCACCAATATCATCAACGAATTGATCCAAGACACCAAGAGCGTCAATGAAAGCGTGGACAGTGCGGTATTGTCCATCGAGAAGCAGAATGAACTGATCGAGGCTACCAAAGAGAAGTTCGCGGCCGTGGACGAGGAAGTACAGAATATGGCGGCGAACGTGCGGGAGAGCGAGAAGATCATAGTGGGCATCCTCGAAAGCACCAATGTGATCTCCGACGATATTTCCCAGTTGTCAGCGTCCAGCGAGGAAGTGGCGGCATCCAGTATGGAAGGCCTCAGGACATCCGAAGCGACCGTACAGGATATGCAGGCATGTAAGGAAATGTTGGAGAAGATCATGAATCTGGCAAAACAGCTGCAGTAATTCGAGGTTGACTTTAGCGGTGTACTGTGCTAACATGTAACCGTCGGCGGGTTCGGCAGGAACAGCCGGTTCCATATTTATATTATACAGAAAAGTCAGTGAGCAAAAAGAGTACCGTGGGCAGGGACATCACAGAGAGCCGGCGTTGGTGGAAGCCGGTATGGAGCGCTTTCGGGAATGGGTTTGTGAGATGCAGGTCGAAATCAGCAATCTGTCAGTAGACTGGGCCGTGACTCCGCGTTAAGGAGAAGGATATCGGACGCATGTCCCGTATCTGTGATATGTCAGTGAATGAATTGGTGGCGGGTATTTTCCGATTGGAAGATACCCGCTTTTTTGCGCAGAGGCAGAAACGGAGGAGCATATGAAAAGAAGACTTAGAGCGTACCGCAAGACGGTGAGCATCGTGAACGAAAAGGCGATCTCCATGTTTGAAGGGATCGCGCGGAATAAGAAATGTTTTTTGCTGGAAAGTTATGACAAGGAATATGACCGGTATTCTTTCTTTGGCATTGACCCGGAGGAGATCATTTCGTCTAAAGGCAGGAGTCTTACGATCACAAAGGCGGACGGGAGCGTGGAAGTCAGAGAGGGCAATCCTCTGGAACTTTTGAAGGAATACTATGACGAATTTGAGGTTGTCAAAGACGAGGGCGAGCTGGCCATGATCGGCGGGCTTGTGGGAAGCCTTGCCTATGATTTTATCCGGTACAGCGAGGATCTGCCGGACGATGATCCCGACGATATCGGCATCGAAACGATCCAGTTGATGCTTACCAAAGAATTTATCATCATCGACCACCGGGCGGAAACGATGACCGGTGTGGCGCTTGAGGAAGATACGGAAAAAGGGCGTGCCATCGGCGAGCAAAAGGCGGCGGATCTGGTGGCGCTCGTCAGAAGCAATATGAAAGACAGCGAAACGCCGCAGAAGTTCGTACACGACGGCAGGATCGTCCATAAGACGGATACGTTGGAGGAGTACAGCGCCAAGGTAGACCGGATCAAGCATTACATCAAAGAGGGACATATCTTCCAAACGGTCCTGTCGCAGCGGTGGACGATCGAAACGGAACATGACGGGCTGACGCTGTACAAAGAGCTGCGGGAACTGAATCCGTCGCCCTATCTGTACTATTTTAATTTCGGGGATTTTGAGATCATCGGTTCCAGTCCGGAGATGCTCGTCAAGCAGACGGACAACAAGGTGTTCACCTGCCCGATCGCCGGAACAAGGCGCCGCGGACGCGACGAGGAGGAAGATCAGCTGTTGAGGGACGAACTGCTTCAGGATGAAAAGGAGCGCGCCGAGCATGTCATGCTGGTGGATCTGGCGAGAAACGATATGGGGAGGATCGCCGAGTTCGGAACGGTGAAGGTGACGCAGTTCATGAATGTGCAGAATTATTCTCATGTCATGCATATCGTGTCGATGGTGGAAGGAAAGAAGAAGGGAGAGCGGCATCCGCTCGATCTGGTGGCCTCTTTCCTGCCTGCGGGAACGCTCAGCGGCGCGCCGAAGATCCGCGCCATGGAGATCATAGACGAACTGGAAACGGTGCGCAGAGGGCTGTACGGCGGCGCGACGGGATACGTCGGATTTAACGGAAACATGGATATGTGCATCACGATCCGCACGATGATCAAGAAAGGCAGCAGGGTGTATCTTCAAGCCGGTGCGGGGATCGTGGCGGATTCCGTCGGCGAATTGGAGTATCAGGAATGTTGCAACAAAGTCATGGCGCTGGCCAAGACCTTGGTGGAGGAGGAAAATTTATGATTTTACTCATTGATAATTACGATTCGTTTACTTATAATCTATACCAGTATATCGGAACTTTTACGAGCGACATCAAAGTCGTCAGGAACGATAAGATCACCACGGAGCAGATCACGGAACTCGACCCGGATAAGATCGTATTATCTCCCGGTCCCAAGAGCCCGAAAGAGGCCGGTATCTGTATGGATGTCGTGCGCAGGTTTACGGGAAAGAAACCGATCTTAGGGATCTGCCTCGGCCATCAGTGTATCGGCGAAGCGCTGGGCGGCAGAGTTTCCTATGCCAAGAAGATCTTCCACGGAAAGCAGAGCCGGATCGAGCATGACGGAACGAGCATTTTTACCGGGATCGATTCCCCGATCAAGGTGGCCCGCTATCATTCGCTGGCGGTTCAGAAGGAAGGTCTGCCGGAATGTCTTCAGATTCTGGCGGAAACGGACGACGGAGAGATCATGGCGATCCGGCATAAAGAATATTCGGTAGTGGGGCTGCAGTTCCACCCCGAATCCATTTATACGGAACACGGGAAAAGGCTGATCGAAAACTTTGTGAACGGCGTGATCTGAAACCGGCTGCGGTATGCGGAGATAAGGAGAAAAAATTATGATCTTAGACGAGATAACGACGGATAAAAGAAAAAGGCTGGCAGAGCACAAGGCCCGCGTATCCGAGGAGGAGATGAAGGAACTGGCCGCCCGGTGCGGCAGACAGAGCATCAGCTTTTACGGGGCGGTCGCCAAGGAAGGCCTTTCCATTATCGGAGAGTTTAAGAAGGCTTCCCCAAGCCACGGAAAGATGCATAATAAGATAGAACTGACGGATCGGATCGACCAATACAACGCTTCGGTAGACGCCATTTCCTGTCTGACGGAAGAAGACCATTTTCTGGGCAGCGTGGACTATTTTAAACAGATCCGGTCGATCACCGATCTGCCCATGATACGCAAGGATTTTATCATAGACCCCTATCAGATCTTTGAGGCAAAAGTCATCGGCGCGGACTGTATCCTGCTGATCGCGGCGATCCTGAATGACAGAGAAATGAAGCGGTTCTATGAACTGGCTTATGATCTGGGCATGGATGTTCTGGTGGAGGTGCATGACGAGGAAGAAATGATGAGAGCGGTGGGACTGGGTGCAAGGATCATCGGAGTCAACAACCGCAATCTGAAGGATTTCAGCATCGATTTGAATACGACCGCCAGACTGGCGCGGATGGTGCCGCACGGAACGCTTCTCGTATCGGAGAGCGGCGTGAGTGAGGACAAAGATGTGGAGTTCCTGAAAGAAGCGGGAGCGGACGGACTTTTGATCGGGACCGTTTTTATGGAAGCGGAGGACCCGAAGGCACTGGCACAAAGATGGAAGGGTTGAATATGGAAGATAAGCGGCAGGGGCGCCTGATTCCCAAGATAAAGATATGCGGCCTCACCTCGGTACAGGAAGCGGAATGGGTCGCAGAGGAGCGGGTCGATTACGCGGGCATCGTAATGTTTTATCCCAAAAGCCGCCGCAATATGACGATCAAAGAGGCCGAAGAACTGCTGCCGGTCCTTAAGGCGGGCAGGTCGTCCGCAGGCGGGCCGATCAGGACCACAGCGGTCACGGTATCGCCTACGGCGCAGCAGGTGGACGAGATACAGGCGGCAGGTTTTGACAGGATCCAGATCCATGGGGAACTGTCCGAAGAGGCGTTTAAGATGATACGGATACCGATCATACGCGCCTACAACGGATTGGACGGTGCGGCGCAGGATTGGATGCAAAACTGCGGTCAAGTGGAAGCTTTCCTGTATGATGCGGGCACGCCCGGCAGCGGAAGGACCTTTGACTGGGAACGGTTAAGACAGATCCCCAGAAACGGGAAGCCCCTTTTTCTGGCAGGCGGATTAAATGCCGGGAACATCGGGCAGGCCATCCGGGAAGTAAGACCCGATGCGGTGGACGTGTCCAGCGGGGTAGAGAAAGACAGGACGGATGCGGCGGCCGACGGCAGGACGCCGGTGCGCATCGGTAAGGACCGGGATAAGATACGGGCGTTTGTAGATGCGGTAAGAAAAGTAACGGATGCCGGATAGAGGCGGCGGATTTAAGGAGCAGCCATGCTGCGGAACGGAGGGTTTATATGAGCAATCGATATTACGGAGAATTTGGCGGTCAATATGTGGCAGAAACGCTGATGAACACGTTGGCCGAATTGGAGAAAGCCTTTGAGGAGGCGGTGGCCGACCCGCACTTTTGGGAACAGTACAATTATTATCTCAAAGAGTATGTAGGCAGGGAAACGCCGCTTTATTATGCGGAGCGCCTTTCGGAAAAATACGGCACGAAGATCTATCTGAAACGGGAAGACCTGAACCATACGGGCGCCCATAAGATCAACAATGTTATCGGGCAGATCCTTCTTGCAAAAAGAATGGGCAAAACCAAGGTGATCGCGGAAACCGGGGCAGGACAGCACGGAGTGGCGACGGCTACCGGCGCGGCGCTTTTTAATATGAAGTGCAAAGTGTATATGGGCTCGGAAGATATCGAGAGGCAGCATCTGAATGTGATGCGTATGGAGATGCTCGGCGCTGAGGTCGTGAGCGTGGAATCCGGCAGCAATACGCTGAAAGATGCGACCAACGAAGCGATCCGCACATGGGCAAAAGAAGCGGAAGACACGTTCTATGTGATCGGGTCCGCGGTGGGACCCCACCCCTATCCGCGCATGGTCAAGGAATTTCAGAAATGCATCAGCGTTGAGGCCAAGAAACAGTTTCTGGAGAAGGAAGGCAGACTCCCTGATGTGGTGATGGCCTGTGTCGGAGGCGGCTCCAATTCGATCGGTATGTTTGCGGATTTTATTGATGATAAGGATGTGGAGCTGATCGGCGTCGAAGCAGCGGGAATGGGCATCGAAACCGGCAAACACGCTTCCGCGATGGCGCTGGGAAGACCCGGCACCCTTCACGGTATGCGGTCGTACCTGCTTCAGGACGAGGACGGCAACATTCAGCTTGCCCATTCCATATCCGCCGGACTGGACTATCCCGGAGTGGGACCGGAACACGCTTACTTAAGAGATAGCGGAAGAGCAAAATATGTGTCCATAACGGATGATGAAGCCATGGAAGCGTTGGCTGAGTTATGTAAACTAGAAGGCATCATTCCGGCGATCGAGAGCGCCCATGCTCTCGCCTATGCTTTCAAGCGCGCCAAGACGATGACCAAGGATCAGGCGATCGTGCTGTGCCTGTCCGGACGCGGCGACAAGGACGTGCATACGATAGAGTCCTATTTCAGCGGAAAGGGTTATCTGAATTAGAGCAGCGGTGCATGGCATACGAAATCATATGAGGAATACGGATATCATGAATATTAGGAGGACACATTGACATGAACAGAATCGAAGAAAGACTTCAGCAGGTGCAGAAAAAAGGCGAGAAAGCGTTTATAGTCTACACCACCGCCGGTCTGCCGGACATGGCAGGGTGCGCCCGGCTGGTGCAGACTTTGGACAGTTCGGGAATAGATGTGGTGGAACTGGGGATCCCGTTCTCCGATCCGGTGGCGGACGGTCCCGTGATACAGGCGGCGTCCTATAAGTCCATACAGCAGGGGACCAATCTGCGCAAGGTATTCGACATGGTGGCCGATATCCGCCGGGACGGCTGCCAGGTGCCGATCGTGTTCATGATGTATTTTAATACGATCACATACTACGGGATGGAGCGGTTTGTGGACAAATGCATTGAAACAGGAGTTGACGGGCTGATCGTGCCCGACCTGCCGTATGAGGAGCAGAAGCAGTTTCAGGACGTCCTCGATGCAAAAGAAAACGCGCCGATCCTGATCCAGCTTGTGACGCCGGTATCGGGCGATCGTATCCCGATGCTGCTGGAACATGCGAGAGGATTTGTCTACTGCGTATCTTCCATGGGCGTGACCGGGCAGGCGGCGGATTTCCACAGAAATGTGCTGTCCTATCTGGAACAGGTCAAGAAAGTGTCGAAGATCCCTGTAATGATGGGATTCGGTATCCGCACCGCCAAAGATGTGGCGCCGATGAAACATACGATAGACGGCTGTATCGTCGGTTCCCATTTTATCAATCTCATGGAAGAGAACGGTTATAGTACGGACACGGCGAGAGAGTATGTGGAAACTTTCAAGAAAGAGATGAACGGGTGATGCCGGAGCGGGATAGATGGATATGGAAAAATGGAATGGCTGCCGCCGCAGCCGGGTCTGCCTCCGACGGTCTGGCCTCAGCAGCGTCAGGCAGACGAAAAGCCGATGAGATCATCTCTCATCGACTTTTCAATTACTGGGAATATTCCCTCATATGAACGATATTGTAAAAGGGCATCGCATTTTTGGTATAGCCTGAAGTCTGGATCTGTATGGTTTTCTGCTCTTCCCTTTCACATGCCTCATCCAAAACTTCTGAGAAGAAGAGCTTCGAGAATGTTTTGGACGGGTTCTGCTTGGACTGGCGTTTTTTGTTGTTGGAAGAAACCTTCCGCAGCGGGGTTATCGCCCAAACCGCTTCCACTTTATAGTTCTTGTCTGCTGCATAAATTGCTGTAATCCCTCCTTGGATATTTTGGCGAACTCCTTGTTCTGTTAATAATATCGGCATTTTCCCTTTTTTCTTTACGATTTTTATGGACAAACGGCTTTTTTGACAGGGAAGGATAAAATTGCGCGATAAGAATCTTCCTTATTACGTTTTTTTGTGGTAGAATAATAATACGCTCCGTTTGAGGAGCGGTCATACGAAAGGCGGCGCGGTCCGTACCGGCGGCATGGAAGCGGCATCGGACGGCGTCAGGGAGAAGAAAACAGAGGATAACAGTTCATTATGAAATATAAGAAGATCAATGATGCAACGGTACAGTGCATAATCTCAGAAGAAGATATGCTGGAATACGGATTGACGCTGTCGGATATTTTTGAGCGCAATGAAAAGGGCGAGGGATTCCTGCGCGACATTATAGAACGCGCGCACGAGGAAGTCGGATATATCGTGAGCGGCGACAATATCACGATGCAGATAACGCCCCTGCAGAATAAGGGACTGGTCGTTACTTTTACAAATGAAGGTCCGGCCGCTTTCAGGGATATCCTGCAGCATCTGAAGGAAGTGCTTCAGGGAGTCAGCGAGGAACTCGGCAGACAGGACGAATCGTCCCGCCAGTCTTTGGCAGGCGGCGCCGACGGGGCAGCGGACGATAACCGCCGTATGTTTGTTTTTGCATCGATCCATCAGGTGATGCAGTATACGGCTGCGATCCCGTCCGATGTATCGGTCAAAAGCCATCTGTACAAAGCGGACGACGCATATTATCTCGTGATCGAGAAGAACCGGATGTCCTACAGCATGTTGAATAAGATCAGCGCGGAGGCGCTGGAGTTCGGGAACCTTATTGCCGTGTCTGAGGAGAGGATGCAGTATCTGGAAGAACATGGCGAATGTCTTATAGCGAACAGAGCCGTAAGCAGACTGCGCCGGATCTATACGGCGTAAGAGAAATGGAATCTTGTATCAGGGCTGCCTGCCGGGCAGCTCTGTTTTATGGCCGGTCGTGTGAGCCGACAGGCTTTTGTGCCGGCTGGCTTTTGAGCAGTCTGTCTACTGTGCCGGATCCCTACAGCACCAGTTCATGGCCGTGGTCTTTGAGCCACTTGCGCGCCGTGCGGTAGTCCGGGTATACCGACTCCACTTTTTTCCAGAAGGAATCGGAGTGATCCATGTGCGACAGATGGCACAGTTCATGGACCACCACATAATCGAGGACCGCAGGCGGCGCCAGCATGAGCCGCCAGTTGAAGGAGAGCGTTCCTTTGGCGCTGCAGCTTCCCCACCGGGTCTTCTGGCCGCGGATGGAAATGCGGCTGTATGTGCCGCCGGTGAACTGTTGGAAGTAGGCGGCTCTTTTGGGAAAGTATTCTTTTGCCGCGGCGATATAACGTTTCTCCAGTGCGGCGCGCTGCGTGTCCGTCAGATCGGACGCGGGAATGTCCTGCCGCCGCTTCATCATTTCGAGATATCTGGTGACGATCCATATCCGCTTGTCAATGAGAAAGTGGTCGATCTCTTTTTGGGAGATGCGCTGAGGAACGCGGACGGTGATCTGCCCGTCGGGATCGATGCTGACCGCCAGACTTTTCCGGCCGCTGCGGACAAGGGTATAGGGAAGTTCATAGAGCCTGCTCTGATATTGGATCCGTATTGTCCGGCCGCTGCTGTTATCCATTCTTTTCTCCCTTTAAAGCGCCTGTGTACATAATTCTCAGATGTCGGTACCGGGAGAACCGCAACGCGATTCTCTGAATTCAGGCCGCTGTGTCTGCACTTATTGTATCACAGGCGGGAAAAAACGTATAGAAAGAAAGTGCGACCGCTGGACAAGATCCGGTAAAATATGCTAGTATTGTGAAGGTATGGAAAATATGTATGACGAAGAGGCCGAAGAGCCGATAAAACCAAAGGAAAAAGTAAAGAAAGACCCCGGAAGGAAACCGGTTAAAAAGGTTAGAGCAAAGAAAAAGCCCGTAAGGAAGAAAAGGACTCCCGCAAAAGGTACGGCACAGGGTTCCGGCGCCGGGAATACCGGGCGGGACGAGGCACGCGTCAGAAAGCGTGAGGCCCGCCGCAGAAGGGTCAGACGGCAGAAGATCCTGATAGCCGCTGCATTGGCGGCCGCGGTCGTTATTGCCGTAATATCCGCCGTGAGGTACAACAGCCCGTCCGCAAGATTCGAGAGGTGTCTGGCGGAAGGGGACCGGTTTACCGGGCAGGAGGACTATGCCGGTGCGCAGACCGCGTACGAGGAAGCGCTGTCGATCGATCCGGATTATGTCGAAGGATATCGGCGTATAGCGGATAATTATCTGGCGCAGGACAAGCCGGACGAAGCAAAGCAGATATTGTATAAAGGCTGGGAGCAGACACAGGACGAGGGACTCAGGCATTATTATTGTGTGGAAGTGTTCAATGAAGCGGCCGGCGAGATCAACGCGGGCAGCTGTTCGTTGGAAACAGTGGACAAGGGGATCCAGATCTTGGAACTGGAAGGGGACAATACGGACGCCGTTTCTCTTTTGGACAACTGTTTCAGACGGCTGTTAATGATGTCGGAGGAAGAGGATACCTGTATGCTGTTCTTTGATGCGGATGCATCGCAGGATACCTGCAGTTATGCGGAATACGAGCAGCTTGTCAGAAGGATGCTGACAGTGTACGGATCGACTCCGACGGACGCATTGAAGGAACTGCTGATACAGTATGTGCTGATCGATACGCCCTATGTGCGTTTCAGCATGGCACATGTCGATCAATATGCCGCCCTGCTTGCGGACGTCAACGACAAGGTACAGGATCCGAGGGTCGAAGAAACCATAGCCTGTCTTGAACGCGCCGGGGAGATCCGGGAATATTTCGCGCCCGCCTTTGCAAAGTTTGAGTCGGGGGATTTTACTTATGCGCGGGAACTGGTGACGGAGGAATCCTATCAGGAGATCCGGGATTCGTTTATCAACGGTAATTCAGGATACTGGGAAGGCTCGGTCTACATTCCGGTGAACAAAGAACTGCTCGTGCTGCACAGGGAAGAAGACAAGATCCGGTTCTATTTTCCGGATGAAACCGAATATGATAACCGGCAGGGGATCATCACGGTCTGGGGGACGCATCAGGAGGACGACGGTGTGCAGAGAAGCGTGGTTTCCTATGAACCCGTGCAGGAGAACGGCGATGGCTCCCACACGGAGTACACGGTGCAGTACCTGTACAGCAATGTCAAGATCAACGGCAGTTATGTACCCCAGATGAATTACCGGTTTGATACCAAGGTCACTACAGACGACGGGATCACTACCAACGCCATCGGCGACTGGGGCGGCGAACACGAGTGGGAGATCGATTATTAAGACCGCCGGAGGCAGTCCTGGCAATAACGTATCATGGCATATCACAATACAGAACAATATAAAAGTATATGAGGAGGCAGACAATGAGAAAAAAACCAACAGTATTAATGATCTTGGACGGTTACGGTCTGAATGACAAAACCGAAGGAAACGCGGTGGCGCAGGCAAAGACGCCGGTAATGGACAAACTTATGGCGGAGTATCCATTTGTAAAGGGAAATGCCAGCGGCATGGCGGTGGGGCTTCCCGAAGGGCAGATGGGAAACTCCGAAGTAGGACATCTGAACATGGGCGCAGGGCGTATCGTCTATCAGGAGCTGACCCGGATCACCAAAGAGATCCAGGACGGCACATTTTTTGAGAATCCCGCGCTGCTTGACGCGGTCAACAACTGCCGGAAGAACGATTCTTCGCTGCATCTGTTCGGCCTTGTGTCCGACGGCGGCGTGCACAGCCATAATACGCACCTGTACGGGCTTTTGGAATTGGCGAAGCGCAGCGGATTGAGCAAAGTGTATGTACATGCTTTTCTGGATGGACGTGATACCCCTCCGGCAAGCGGCAAGGGCTATGTGGAAGAACTGGAAAAAGAAATGAAGAAGATCGGCGTGGGCGAGGTCGCTACCGTGACCGGACGTTATTATGCCATGGACCGGGATAACAACTATGACAGAGTGCAGAAAGCCTATGCGGCATTGACTAAGGGAGAAGGTCTGGAAGCCGCAAGCGCGGCGGAAGGTATTCAGGCTTCCTATGACAGAGAAGAAACGGATGAATTTGTAAAGCCTACCGTTGTGATGAAAAACGGCGCGCCGACGGCTGTCATTAAGGACGGTGATTCCGTGGTCTTCTTTAACTTCCGCCCCGACCGGGCAAGAGAGATCACCAGAAGCTTCTGCGACGATGATTTCAAGGGCTTTGAACGGGAGAAAAAACTGGATCTCACCTATGTATGTTTCTCCGATTATGATCCGACGATCCCGAACAAAGAAGTCGCTTTTCACAAGATCGCCGTTACGAATACGTTCGGCGAGTGGATCGCAGCCAATGGTATGAAACAGGTGCGGCTGGCGGAAACGGAGAAGTACGCGCATGTAACATTCTTCTTTAACGGCGGCGTGGAAGAGCCCAATAAGAACGAGGAGAGGATCTTGGTCAATTCTCCGAAAGACGTGGCGACTTACGATCTTAAGCCGCAGATGAGCGCGTACGAAGTGTGCGATAAACTTGTGGACTGCATCAAGTCCGGCGGGTATGACGTTATCATCATCAACTTTGCAAATCCGGATATGGTAGGGCATACCGGCGTCATGGAAGCGGCCGTCAAAGCCGTGGAGGCGGTTGACGAGTGCGTAGGACGCGCGGTGGAAGCCATCAAGGAAGTAGATGGAGTGATGTTCATCTGTGCGGACCATGGCAATGCGGAGCAGCTGATCGATTATGAAACGGGCGCGCCTTTTACCGCGCATACGACCAACCCGGTGCCTTTTATCCTGGTCAATGCGGATCCCGCATACAAACTCAGAGAGGGCGGATGTCTGGCCGATATCGTACCTACGCTGATCGAGCTGATGGGCATGGAGCAGCCGGCGGAAATGACGGGCAGGTCGCTTCTGCTTAAATAAATACAGGGTCGATACGGATTCCTGTCATATACGTTATCATTCAGGGAAATATCAGTCTTTGGGCTGCCGTTGCAGAGCGGCGGCGCAGGATTCCATATTTCCCTGTTTTTTATGCTGAGCGCTTGACAGGATGCGGTCATTATGCGATACTAAGTGTATTATCACTAATAGTACAGTTAGTATGGGACGAGCGTGTGGGAAGAAACCGAAAGGAGGTATGTCCTATCATTATTATAGATTACAAGGACGCGCATCCAATATACGAGCAGATCGTGGAGCGATTCAAGACCCTGATATTGAAGGGCGTGATGCAGCCCGACGAGCAGATGCCGTCGGTCCGCAGTCTTGCCATGGAACTCTCGATTAATCCGAACACGATCCAGAAAGCCTATGCGGATCTTGAAAGGCAGGGCTTTATCTATACGGTGAAAGGCCGGGGAAATTTTGTGGCGGACGATAGCGGACTTGCACAGAAACGCAGGAGCGAGTATCTGGATCAGATCTTGAAACTGGCAAGGGAAGTGATGGAGATCGGTATGCCGAAGGAACAGATCATCCACGAGATAGAAGCTCTCTGAGCGGAAAGGGAAAAGTATGATAGAAATACATAATCTTACGAAATCATTTGAAGAGATCAAAGCGGTCGATGGCGTCAGCGTGACTATCAAAGACCATACGGTGTTCGGACTGATCGGGACGAACGGGGCGGGAAAGAGCACCGTGCTCCGCATGGTGTGCGGCGTGCTGAAGCCTGACGGAGGAACGGTGGCGATAGACGGGGCGCCGGTATACGACAACGCCGAAGTTAAGAAGAAGCTGTTCTTTATAGCGGACGATCCGTATTTTTTCAGCGATTCCAACGCGAAAGCGATGGAGAGTTATTACAGCAGCATTTACGAAAATTTTAATTCGGGAGAATTTTACCGGTATCTGGACAATTTCAATTTAGACAAGAACAGGAAGATCAGCACCTATTCCAAGGGAATGAAGAAACAGCTGGCGCTGCTCCTCGGCATATGCGCACACACGAGATACCTGCTGTGCGACGAAACGTTCGACGGTCTGGATCCGGTGATGCGCCAAGGCATCAAGAGTATTTTTGCAAAAGAGATAGAAGAGAACGGGCTGACTCCCGTTATCGCCTCCCACAATTTGAGGGAACTGGAGGACATCTGCGATCATGTGGGGCTTCTTCACAAGGGCGGCGTTCTTTTGTCCAAGGATCTGGAAGACATGAAGAGCAATATCCAGAAAGTGCAGAGCGTCTTTGCGTCGGAAGAGGATGCAAGAAAAGCGGAAAAAGACATGAATATCATGAAAGTGGAGCGCAGAGGTTCCCTTTATACCTATACGGTGCGGGCTTCCAGAGAGGAAGTGATCGCCAGATTTGCGGCGGTCAACACGGTCTTCTTTGAAGTGCTGCCGTTATCATTGGAGGAGATCTTTATCAGCGAAACGGAGGTGGTCGGCTATGACATTAAAAAGATCATTTTGGGATAAATGCAGGGAGAATAATAAGAGAAGGATATGGGTGTGGGCTGTGAGCATGATCGCGCATCTGATCATGTATCCCGGCGTGACGCTGGTGTATATGTCCCGTATCCATTCCAGAAATCTGAGCGGGTTGTACGGCACAAAAGAAATATACCGCAGGATGCTTGCGGACGCAGCTTCGGATGCGCTCGGATTCCACACCAACGACAGGGTCGTGATCATGCTGTTCGTTCTTGCCGCCGTCATTGCTCTTCAGGGATTCGGCTGGCTTCATGACAGACAAAAGCTGGATCTGTACAAAAGTGTGCCGGTCAGGGAACAAGAACGTTTCATGGTGATCTACTGCAACAGCGTCTTGATCTGGCTGATCCCCTATGCGATCAGTCTGGTGCTGGGACTGTTGACGGCCGCGGCGTACGGAGCGGTGTCCGGCATGGTGGTTGGCAGCTGTATAATGGCGTTTGTCCTCAACATGTTCTATTTTCTGGTCAATCTGAATCTGTTCATCCTTGTGATCATGCTGACGGGCAACCGGATCATGGCCTGTCTGGGCTTTGCGTTTGCAAGCGTGCTGGGTGAATGGCTGTATTGGGTCGGCGGAGTGCTGCAGCTGACTTTTTTTGACACGAGATGCCGTGATTTTTCGCGGGAAGAACTGGAACCCAGTATTCTCTTTGAATATGCCAACGGTACTTATTCATGGGCGCGGAAATTTGGCTCCCAGCCGGCCCAGTTTATTTCGGGCATCGCGCCTGTCCTCATAAAGTGGGCGCTGTGCGCGGCCGTACTGGGGATCCTGGCTTATCTCTGCTACCGGAAGCGCCCGGCGGAGATGGCGGGAAGGACCATTGCCTATCCGGTGATCTGGCCTTTTCTCAAAGGGGTCATTGTGGTAAGCGGAACGCTCTTTACCGCATACCTGATGTACAGGTGGTCGGAGGAGAACACGGCGATCACTTTCCTGACGCTTATCGGGGCGGCGGTACTGTTCAGCTGCATCCTCGAAGCCGTCTATGAGTTCGATATCAGGGCGGTGGCGAAGCATCTGGTGTCCAGCGCCGCATCGCTGTCTGTTTCACTGGTAATATTTTGTCTTTTCTGGTTTGATGTATTTGGGTATGATAGTTATATACCCGATCAGGATCAGATCGAAAGCGCGGTCGTTGCGTTTTATGATTATACGCAGGATTACTGGGAATATACCGAAGCGGAGGGCACGGACCCAGATCCGGCCGGAACCGGTTACGAAACGAAATCGCGGCTGTCGCCGTTTGAATATGCACAGGAACATATGTATTTGACCGATACGGATGCAGTCACGGCACTGGCCCAAAAGGGAATTGAACAGTGCTGGCAGAGGAAACATGCCAAGGCGGATGTTTCCACAGAAAAGCCGGGATCGTACCGGTATGTATCCATCCTGTACAGGCTGAAAAACGGCAGGGAGGTCTCGCGCTGCTACAATGTGGATCTGCTCGATCCGGATATGGCAAGGATCATAGACGCCGTTATCGGCACAAAAGAATACCGGGCAGGCGTCTACATGCCTGCGGCGACGCCACAGTGCCTGACGGACGAAGATACGCGGCTGTATTATACCAACGGCAGTATGCAGGCGGAGATGGATCCCGCGGATGTGGCAGAACTCTATCAGGCGTGGGATGCCGATATGGAAGGATATGACTACTCTTTTGCCTCGGCGAACGATATGTGCGGAAAGATCATGATAAAAAATACGATGGGAACGGTCACGCTTCCGGTTTATGAAAGTTTTCAGAACACCGTAAGCCTGCTGTCGGACAAAGGCGCATACTATCCGCTGCAGCCGAATCTGGCGGATATCGAGAGTCTGGCTGTGACAAACAACAATTATGAGGAAACGGGTTCCGCGGCCGGTTATGTGACCAATTCTTATGCCGTGGCCGAAGCGGATTATGCCTATCAGGACGGGTGGTACGGCAACAGAGCCGTGACGGTGGTGTATGACGATCCCGCTCAGATCGGCCGGATCATGGAAACGGCCTATCCCGATGATTTTTATCAGATGTGGCGGCAGAAGGATCCGGATGATCCGTCTTATGACTATTTGGACGAAAATTATACAATTACTATTGCATTTAAACCCGATATCGATTATCCTTATAAGAAGGTGCAGGATACATTTTCCCTAAAGCACGGTCAGATACCGGATTTTGTGAAAAAAGATACGGCCTATAGAGAATAAACGGCCGAAAAGGCGGCTGAAACGCAGGCGGCGCGGATGAGGCGGGATGTGCCGCCTGCCGCCGCAGGATCAAGGGAGATCGCATGGGTATCGTAGATAAGAAAGAGGATGGGCGGGCGGACCAAAAGACGCCGTCAAAAAACGGTCCTGTTATCTGTGTAAAGGATCTATATAAGATTTACCGTGTCGGCGAAACGAAAGTGCGCGCTCTCAATGGCGTCAGTTTCTCCATCGACCGGGGCAGTTTCTGCGCCATCGTGGGCGCTTCCGGTTCCGGCAAATCCACGCTGCTCAATATGCTGGCAGGATTGGAGAAACCTACCAAAGGGGAGATCGTGATCGCCGGGGAACACATGGAAACCAAGTCCGAAAATAAACTGGTGGCGTTCAGACGGGAACACATCGGCTTTATCTTCCAGTCGTTCAATCTGATGGGAACGATGAACGCCATTGAGAATGTGGCGCTGCCGCTTACTTTTCAGGGAATGGACAAGAAGAAAAGGACAGCCAAAGCGGAAGAGATGCTGGATCTGGTGGGGCTTACCAAATATAAGAAGCACAGGCCGAACCAGATGTCCGGCGGACAGCAGCAGCGCGTGGGCGTAGCGAGAGCGCTCGTGGTGGAGCCGGAGATCATTTTTGCGGATGAACCTACCGGCAATCTGGATTCCAATACTTCCGTGGAAGTGATGAATCTGATGAAAAAGATCGTCCGGGAGAAGAACCAGACGCTCGTCATGGTGACGCATGACAATTATCTGGCGGGTTTTGCGGATATGATCTTAAGGATCAAGGACGGAAAGATCATAGAGATAGAAGACAGGCGCGGGGAAAATATGTCGGACGAGGACATAGCCGTGCCGGGAAAGGATCAAAGGGTGCAGAAGTGAGAAAGATAACGAAACAAGGCGGATCAAAGAAACGCAGAAGCGCGTGGGAAACGGCAAAGTATCTGCTCGGAGTCATGCTGGGGACGGCGGTCGTCCTGTCGCTTCCCTTGGGAAAGTATATCTGGGAGCCGATACCGTATGCGGAGGCTGCTTCCGACAGCCTCAGTTCCAACGCCATATCGATCGGCGACAGGACGTCTGACCGCGTGATCAACAACGACGACCGGGGAGATGCGGACGCCGATATGCTCTACTTCATGCAGAGTCTGGAAGTGCGGTATCAGCTTGACGAAAAAGTGATGGAAAATGTCCACAAGGTATTCGACAGCGCCGTGTATTACATAGCCAACACGGAAATGTCTGTTGCGGATCTGTGGTCATATGTCGCTTCCACAAAATCCCTTATGGAGTCCACGGCGGTGGCGCAGGTAACGCAGTCCACAAGCGAGTTCCTGCAGGTGGGGGACAACTGGTCAACGCCTACGGTAAGTTATGGACAGCGGGTGGCGATCGTTCTGCCGGTCATTAATTTCGGAACGGAAGAGCTGAATGATCTGATCGTAGAGCCGCAGACGTCAACGCTCGTCACCGAATGGCCTTTTGAACCGGATATGACCAGTTATCTCCAGACGGAGCCTTTTATCCCCGGCAATGATACGAAAGAAAAGGCGATGGAGAACAGAAGGGAGTTCACGTTTTACTTTACGGCAAGGAGCGACGTAATGAGCGGATACTATCCGCTGAAATTCAACGTTTCCTATACCAAAGCGGGCGTCCGCTGCGAGGAACCGGCGGTGCTTACGGTGTATGTCAAGACCGAAGGGAAACCCGGAAGCGGCATCATCGGCGGCAGCGGCCATGAGGAGAACGGTTCAAAGCCGCGTATCGTTGTGACCGGATTTGAAACGGATCCTGCGGAAGTCTTTGCGGGGGACACGTTTACCCTGACGATTCATGTGAAGAATACGGCCAAGGACACGACGGTGTCGAACGTGCTTTTTGATATGCAGGCGGCCACGGAAGGGGACGACAAGACGAATACCTATGCCGCGTTCCTGCCCACATCCGGATCCAGTTCTGTGTATATGGACCAGATCAGCGCCGATACGGAGGCGGATATTGTCATAGAAATGACGGCCAAAGCCGATCTCGCGCAGAAACCGTATGTGCTGGATGTAAACATGAAGTACGATACGCCGACTATGTTCGATATTACGGACAAGGCGAGCGTGTCCATTCCGATCTCGCAGGAGAGCCGTTTTGACACGAGCATACCGGAAGTGGTTCCTGCGGATATCACGGTCGGTTCGCAGTCCAATGTCATGTTCAGTATCTACAATACCGGCAAGACGACGCTGTACAATGTTCAGGTGAAGTTCGTGGCGGATTCCATCGACGAAGCGTCTGCGTTTGTGGGCAATCTGCAGTCCGGCGCCACCGGAAATGTGGATGTGATGCTGACGGGAATCGCAGCGACGATGGACGACGGAACTGTCAATATGGAGATCTCGTACGAAGACGAGGCCGGAAATGTGAGCACGGTGGAGAAGCCGATCACACTGTATGTAACGGAGGAATTTGGCGGCGATATGATGTACGACGAATCGATGATGGAAGGCGGCATGATGCCGGAAGAGGAAGGCTCTAAAAGCGGTAAAGGACTGCTTATCGGCATCATCATTGCAGCTGTGGCAGCCGCGATAGCAGGTTTGGCGGTATTCCTTGTGATCCGCAAAAAGAAAAAGGCGGCAAAACTGTTGGAAGAAGATCTGGAAGATCTGATCGATCTGGATCAGGAACAGCCGTCGGAAAACGATGAAAAATAGGACGGTACCAATATCCGTCCACGGACAGAGATATCGTAAGAAAGGCAGAAGGCTTGTATGAAATTTCTTGATTTACTGCGCATGAGCAGCGGTAATCTGTGGAAAAGAAAAGTGAGGACGATCCTGACGGTGCTTGGCGTTGTGATCGGCGTAGCTTCCATTGTCGTCATGCTTTCTCTCGGCTTGGGCCTAAAGCGCACCATGATGGAACAGTACGAGTCATACGGCAGTCTGACGCAGATCACAGTCAACCAGCCGTGGAACAGCGATAATGAAGAAGAAATGCGTCTGGACGACGAATTGGTTCAGGAGATCTCCGCAATGGATCATGTTGATTCCGTGTGGCCGACCTTGTCCCTGTCTGCAATCGCCAAATACGGAGGTTACGAAGGATATCTCCAGATCAATGCGAGGCCGAAGGAGGCTTTCGCCGAGATGAATATAGATGTGGGCGACGGGCGCCTGCCCGGCCAAGATGATGAACTGACGTTTTTCTATGGCTGCGAAGTGCTGCAGAACTTCTATGATTCCCATGGCGGGAGCGGATACTGGGAAACCGGCGTCCTGCCGGATATCGACCTGCCGGATATCGATCTGATGAACGATCCGATCTTTATCATATTCGATACGAACGCTTATTATTCGGCCGGCGGTACGGACGAGAACGGGCAGCCGATCCCTGCGCCGAAGAAATATCTGATACCTGCCTGCGGTGTTGAAGCGACGAACGAGAATGGCTGGTCGCAGTACGGTTGGTATACACAGTGCGATATCGACCTGCTCATTCCGGAACTTAAGAAGATATTTAAGAACAAGGTCATACCCGGACAGCCGTCCACCAAGACCGGCAAACCGTACAAGGAAATATTTTACAATGAACTGTATGTCAATGTGGACAGCATGGATCACGTTATGGAAGTGCAGAATCGCCTGACGGAACTTGGTTACGAAGCATACAGCAACGCCGAGTGGGTGGAATCGGAGCAGAAGACCATGGGCACGATCCAGCTTGTGCTCGGCGGGATCGGCGCCGTTTCATTGTTTGTCGCAGCCATCGGCATCACCAACACGATGATGATGTCTATCTACGAGAGGACAAAAGAAATCGGCGTCATGAAGGTGTTGGGATGCGATCTGCGGAACATCCGCGGACTTTTCCTGATGGAAGCCGGATTTATCGGGCTGATCGGCGGTGTGATCGGATTGATCCTGAGTTTTACACTGTCGGCCGTTATCAATAAACTGGCGCAGGCAACACAGGAATATGCGCAGGGCATTTCCTACATTCCCGTGTGGCTTGTCTTTCTGTCCCTGATCTTTGCCATATTGGTCGGGATGGTGGCGGGATTCTTTCCGGCCAGAAGGGCGATGAAGCTGAGTCCTCTCGCCGCGATCAGAAATGAATAGAACGGTATGGGCCAGATGTCTGGCGCCGCCTATGTATAACACAAACCTTCCGTGCGCATACTAATCGAAAACAGTTGCGCACAGGAGGTTTTTTTATGGGTATGAAGTTGAGGATCGTAGACGTACATGCAAGAGAGATACTGGATTCCAGAGGAAATCCGACGATCGAGGCGGAAGTGACCGTAGAGAAGGAACTGGGAGGGGCACAGTATATTGGCCGCGCAGCCGTGCCGAGCGGAGCCAGTACAGGGCGGTTTGAAGCGGTGGAACTCCGGGATGGGGAAACCCGTTATTTCGGTCTGGGAACGACCAAGGCGGTAAATAACGTCAATACCAAGATCAGAGAAGCGCTGATGGGAATGAACGGCTTTGACCAAGGGCTGATCGACCGGATCCTTATTGAACAGGACGGTACCGACAACAAGAGCAATCTGGGCGCAAACGCTACGCTCAGCGTATCCATGGCCTGTGCCAAAGCGGGCGCAGAGGCAATGGGGATCCCGCTGTTCCGCTATTTGGGCGGCGCGTATACAAGACTGCTTCCCGTACCCATGATGAATATCCTGAACGGCGGCAGACATGCGGATAATACGGTGGACTTTCAGGAATTTATGATCATGCCGGTACAGGCAGAATCCTTTGCGGACGGACTGCGCATCTGTGCCGAGATCTATCACAATCTTAAGCAGATATGCAAAGACAGAGGACTCTCTACCGGGGTGGGCGACGAAGGCGGTTTCGCGCCGTCCCTGCCCGATGCCTTTGCGGTTCTGGATCTGATCGTGGAGTCGATCAAGGCGGCGGGCTATACTCCGGGGCAGGATATCAAGATAGCGTTGGATGCGGCGGCTTCCGAATTGTATGAGGAATCCGACGGAGTGTATCATTTTCCGGGTGAAACGGAACGAAAGCGGCACGCATATACGCCGAAGGACAGCCATGTGGCGGAGTGCTATGAAGCGGGGATCGGTTTTGACAGCGACGGACAGGTTCAGGAGATCACCAGAAGTACGGAAGAGATGGTGGCGTATTATGAGGAATTGGTGGAACGCTATCCGATCGTTTCCATTGAGGACGGCTTGGCCGAGGATGACTGGGACGGCTGGCAGATGATGACGCAGAAACTGGGCGATAAGATCCAGCTTGTGGGAGATGACCTGTTCGTGACGAATACGAAACGACTGGATGCGGGGATCAAGCTGAATGTGGCAAATGCGATCCTGATCAAGGTCAATCAGATCGGAACGGTCAGCGAGGCGATGGATGCCATAGAGATGGCACAGAAAAACGGATACAAAGCAGTCATATCGCACAGGTCCGGGGAAACGGAGGATACCTTCATCGCGGATCTCGCCGTGGCAGTCAATGCCGGGCAGATCAAGACCGGCGCGCCCTGCAGAAGCGACCGCGTGGCAAAGTACAATCAGCTTCTGCGCATTGAGGAAGAATTGGGCAGCACCGCCTGCTATAAGGAGCCGTTCAACAAGATATAAACATCCTGCGGCGCGGACTGCGATGAGGCGGCCGTGGGATGGACGATGGCAGAACGCGGAACATGGGCGCGGACCGCGGGATATGCGATGGCGGAATACGGCAATATAATTGTTAGACAGATGCGCCGATTTGTAGTAACATGAGATTATCATCGTAAATACGGAAAACCGGCAGAAACAGTGAGGAGCGCTGTCCGCGCAGAAGACGGCTGTATGCGGCATCTGCCCAAAGACGGGAAGGGTACGGTATAATCTTGCAGATCATAAAGAGCAGCAAAGCACAGTATGAATATGAGATCCATGCTCTGGTGAAATCATTTTATCCGGCGTGGGACGTAAAGATCCTGACGCCGGACTCTGTGATAAAAGACAGAAAGATTCTGGAAACGCCTCCGGTGATGGAATTAAAGTTTCTGGACGACCATGTGGAATTTATCGTCCACGATGGTTTACATAACAAATCAAACTCCTATACATGGTGGAATACCGATCAGACGGAAAGCGACGAATACAAAAATGCCTTCGGCCGCTTTTTGTACACATCTCTTCAGGAAGAAACCGGCATATCTCTTCCGTGGGGCAATCTGACGGGCGTCCGGCCGACCAAACTCATTATGGGAATGTTGGAACACGGGGAAAGCGAGCAGGAGATCGCGGCCTTTCTGCGCGAGAAGCACTTTGTCAGCGAGGAAAAGATCGATCTTGGCATAGAGATCGCGCAGCGCGAGCGGAAGATCCTCAGCACGCTGCACTATGAGGACGGTTACAGCCTTTACGTCGGCATACCGTTCTGCCCGACTACATGCCTGTATTGTTCCTTTACCTCTTATCCGATCGGCGCGTGGAAAGAGCGCGTGCCGGACTACCTGACAGCGTTGGAAAAAGAGATGGAGACGGCGGCGCAGCTGTACCGGGGCAAAATACTGGACACCGTGTACATAGGAGGCGGCACGCCGACATCCCTCTCCGCCGGAGAAATCGACAGACTGATCACATCGCTGAAAAAATATTTTGATTTCAGTACGGTACAGGAGTTTACCGTAGAGGCGGGCCGCGCGGACAGCATTACGGATGAAAAACTCAAAGTGATGCGCAGACATGGCGTCACGAGGATCTCCGTCAATCCGCAGACCATGAAGGAGAGCACGCTTAAGCTGATCGGCAGACAGCATACCGTAAGGCAGGTGGCAGATGCCTTTCATATGACGCGGAAAGCCGGATTTGACAATATCAACATGGATATCATTTTAGGACTGCCGGGTGAGGACAAAGAAGATGTACGGTCTACGATAGAATCGATCCTGGTGCTGGCGCCCGAATCCCTGACAGTACATTCTCTGGCGGTCAAGCGGGCCGCCGGTCTGGGCAGATGGATCGAAGAACACGGGATCACCGCTTACAATAACACGGAAGAAATGATGCAGATTGCGGCCCTTGGCGCGGATGCGATGGGCATGGCGCCTTACTATCTGTACCGCCAGAAAAATATGTCTGGCAATTTTGAGAATGTCGGGTATGCCGTCGATGGCAGATATGGCATCTATAATATTCTCATTATGGAGGAGAAACAGACCATTCTTGCGCTAGGGGCGGGTTCGATCACCAAGAAAGTTACCCGAACGACTATGGCGGACGGCCGGGAGAATATCCTGATCGAGCGGTGCGAGAATGTGAAGGAAGTGGCCCAGTATATCGAGAGGATCGACGAGATGATCGAGCGGAAACGGAGATTATTTGAAGAAATGTAAACGAGGAACATGAGAAGTTTTATTATGAGAAACTGGAACTGTTCAAAACGCAGGCAGCCGGGACGCAAAAACAGGCGGAAATAAAAAAAACAGAAAGAGGTGGACATATAGATTTCAAAACATTCTTATTGCGAAAGCGGCGGAAACATCATAAAATATAGTTAGGAAAATATAAGTAAGCAAAATGTCAACAGATATGGAAGCTTTTGCTTTCAGAATAACTATGTTTAGAACGAGCCATATTATTATTTGCAGGCAAATAATAATCATGTACTGGCAAAGGAGGTGTTTCTTATGGCAACTTCAAGCATCACGAAAAACTTTGTCATTTCCGGAAAGAAACAGGTGGAGATGTTTGCCGATGCGATTGAAGCATCTGCCAATGACCGCCCAAACCGTGTTCCTGTGGCTGCAAGACAGTTAAAGGGTAAAGATGATCTGATGTTTCTTAAAATGAAAAGGGAGAAAGCGAATGGAAGTAAGTGACAGATTTATGTTTGTCAACATTCGTGAGTATTTGGCACAAGGGGATAATGAAAAAGTCGGAGAGCCAGAGCTTATGAGAATGATCTCCGACTTTTCCTGTCCTAAGAACCCGGATGTTGAGCAATTCCTAAAAAAGAGCTGTGTAGAATTTACAAAAAAGAACCAGTCGGTTACATATTTGGTGCATGACATGGAGGATGGGGTATTAGTCGCTTATTTCACAATAGCGCTGAAACCTTTGACGGTTCGGGATGAAACGGTCAGCAATACAGTAAAAAAGAAGATAAAGAGGATCAGTGAGTTTGACGAACAAACAAAATCCTACACAATGTCAGCGTTTCTGATCGCACAGCTTGGGAAAAATTATACAAATGATGCCGATAAGCGCATTACGGGGGGGGGGCGGAGCTGCTTGAGTTGGCATGGAGCGTTGTAGAGGATATGCAGTATATGGGAGGTGGAATGGTAGTATTTTTGGAAGCAAATGACGAAGAAAGCCTGTTGTCATTTTATCAGGACAACAAATTCCGTCAGTTTGATACTAGACAAACCACATTAAGCAAAGACGAACCGCATGAGCTTGTGCAGTTATTGAGATTGCTTTAAGTAAAATTTAATAGTAACGAAAGGTGCATGGAAAGTAAGCATTATTTATGATCCATGCGCCTTTTTTATTTTGGGAAATACCGTCTTGTGAAATATGCAGGGCGGTATTTTCCTGTGGAAAAGGAAAGGAAAAAGTATGGCAGACGAATTTCAACCGCCATGTGAAAAAAGAGAAAAAGAGCATCCGTATCCTTGCCCCTGTACCGTACAAAGTAAAAGGGGAACAGGACAGGTTAGATCCCGTGACAGGGGAAGTGATGCTCGATGAGAACGATATGCTGCAGTTTGAAGGATAAAAGAGAAGCTGTTTTTGGCTTAGTTATTTTGAAATCGGTTCTGCCATAAAATAATAGACCCGGTGTATCCGTTTCTGAATACACCGAGCCTGTCGGGTGTGTATCTACGCCTCTTCGGACTCTTCGCTGCGTTCTTCTCTGGCAATCTTTTCCATAATTTTGCACATAGTCTGCTGACCCTCCTCCGTTTCCTTGTACCGGCGTTTGCTGCCGGATGTGATAGGGAATTTATTGTTGTAGGCAGTATCGTTGACAAATACTTCCATCAGTTCCGATACATCCGATCCGTCTTTGATTTTGGCGCGGGCATCGAACTAATCTGAAAGAAAAGCTTTAATCAACCGAACTGTCCTAAATAAAAATGAATATGATTTGTGGCTGCAGGAGTTCTTATGGAACTTCTTTTTTATTTGCGAATGTCGGTTTGAATGTCGGTTTATATTGAAATAATGTCGTTAAAATGATATGCTTTAATAAAAAAGGAAAGAGGATATCGTATATGAGCCGGTATGTAGAATCTGAAAAAGTCGAATTAAAAACAAAATATACAGATACGATATGTAAGGAGATCGTGGCATTTCTTAATGCTGATGGCGGGCAGATTATTATAGGCGTTGATAATAATGGCAAGGTGATTGGCGTTGATAAAATTGATGAAACATTGAAAAAAATATCTGATGTCATCACTATGCAGATAGAACCCAATCCACAGGAAGAGATTAGAACGGAGCTTAAATTTGATTCCGGAAAGACTCTCATAGTTTTATTCGTTTCAAAGGGGACAAGGAATATTTATTGCCAGAAAAAATATGGGTTTTCTTCAAACGGCTGCGTAATTCGAATCGGTACTACCTGTAAGGAAATGACAGCAGAGCAGATTCGGGTTCGTTATGAGAAAAACTTCTATGGCGAAGAATATATGATAAAGAAAAGAGCATCTCGTGCTGACCTTTCGTTTAGAGAATTAAAAATATATTATTCAGAAAAAGGATTTCATGTTGAGGATTCTTCGATAGAAGCGAATTTTAATCTTCGCAATAAAGATGGAGAATATAATCTTTTAGCTGAACTGTTGGCGGATAAAAATAATATTCCATTTATTTTTGTAAAATTTAGCGGTGTCGATAAGGCTGCTATATCCGAAAGGAATGATTATGGATATGGATGCATCTTGTCGGTTTATGAAAAAATAAAAGCAAGATTGTCAGCAGAAAATATATGTATTTCTGATACCACAGTTAGACCAAGAAGGGATAGATATCTTTTTGACTATGATGCCGTAAACGAAGCTGTACTAAATGCATTGGTTCATAATGACTGGACGATTACTGAGCCACAGATATCTGTCTTTAGTGATCGCATGGAAATATTATCACATGGAGGGCTTCCAAATGGGATGGCAATAGAGGACTTTTATGAAGGAATCAGCCATCCAAGAAACTCTGCATTGATGAGAGTCTTTTTGAATATGGGTTTGACGGAACATACCGGTCACGGTGTTCCGATTATTGTTAAAAAATATGGCAGGGAAGTTTTTGAAATCACAGATAATTATATAAAATGTAAGATACCTTTTGATAAAAAGGTACTGGAATTAAGCAGCAAAAATGTCGGTTTGAATGTCGGCTTGAATGTCGGTTTAAATAAAACAGAAAAGGCTGTTTTAGGATTGCTGATCGAATCTCCGGAGAAAACCGCCGATATGATTGCGGCAGAGATAGGAGTTACAAAGCGTACTATTGAGCGTACTTTTGCAAGTCTTCAAAAAAAAGGAAAAATAGAACGTATGGGGTCTAAGCGTGATGGGATGTGGGTTGTTATTCAATAATATTGCGTATGTTCTAGAGAATCAGCCATTGGTTTCTTTGAAGGATAAAAGAGAAGCTGTTTTTGGCTTAGTTATTTTGAAATCAGTTCTGCCATAAAATAATAGGCCCGGTGTATCCGTTTCTGAATACACCGGGCCTGTCGGGTGTGTATCTACGCCTCTTCGGGCAGAAGTTCGAGTATCAGCTGCATCTGGTAAGCCTGATCTTTGGCAGCGCGTTTCATGTCGTCAAATCTGCCCAGATCGATCAGGATGGAGTTGAGCCTGTTGATACGGGCAACGCCTTCAACACGTCCTTCCTTGCGTCCTTCTTCACGTCCTTCGCTGCGTTCTTCTCTGGCAATCTTTTCCATAATTTCGCACATAGTCTGCTGACCCTCCTCCGTTTCCTTGTACCGGCGTTTGCTGCCGGATGTGATAGGGAATTTATTGTTGTAGGCAGTATCGTTGACAAATACTTCCATCAGTTCCGATACATCCGATCCGTCTTTGACTTTGGCATTGACATAGATCTCTTCAAAACCATTATCGACCACTTGTCCGTTTTCCCTTATAACACGGTCTACATGATATAAGGGAAGGCCGCTGTTAAAAATGTCGAATCGTGAGATAAAGACGACACATACATCCGGGACATCTTTAAATTTTGTGCCGGGATCAGTGATATTTGTTGTAAGGAGAGCACCGTTGTAGCGTACACGCTTTTGGTGGTCATCATCATCGGCTCTCTGCACTTCAATGTCGATTTTTCTTCCGCTTCCCAGAACACATTTTGCATCAAGGATAACGGAACGTCCCTGCGGATTAGTCCCGGTATATTGGGGTATCGATTCCAGAACGGTGAGCGTATCGTCGCCAAGAATGACCCGCAGGATCTCCTCACAGAATCTTTCATCCTCAGCCATTGTGCGGAACATCAGATCGTCGATCGGATTCAGTTTCTTCGCCTCTTCGCGGATTTTCGCTTTGTTGCTCATGTATGGGCCTCGTTGGGTGAACACCTCAAAATTATTGTGATCATTTATAGTATATCATGTTTCAAGCCAAACACAACAGCATTTTATGGGAACAATGCACCGGCGAACAATACAAATCTTTTGCAGCAGTCTGTCCGATACCTTCAACCCTTCGGCCCGCCGCCTTCAAACCAACGGTTTTTATTGCAAATGTATCCAATGAGTGGTATACTGACTCAGGTTAAACAGTACCCCGGATACGACGGATATAAGCAATATTACGAAACGGTGCGGAGCTTTTTTGGTCCGCAGGACGGCCGTAAGGTCATTGCAGATATGATGCTCCGCTGTGTCTGGAAAGGAGAAAATATCGCTATGGGTATTGCGGTGGCAAAAGAAGATATGGATACCGCTGGCAAACAGAAAAAGGACAGACAGAAAAAAGATAAACAGAAAAAGAGCGAGCAAAAAAAGGACAAACAGAAACAAGGCGGACAGGAGCAGGCGGAAAGATCATCCGCTTCCGGCAGAAAGCGCGGGATATGGATCGCAGGTTCCGCGGCTGCCGCGGTGCTTGTGCTGTCGGCCGTTTTTCTCTTATACGAGAACAGTCTGGTTTACCGGGAATGTTATGCGGAGGCAGGAGTTGAAGTCACCGCCGCGGATTTTGTGAAAAATCCTGACAAGCCGGCGTATTTTGCCGAGGGTAGCGATGCGGTGGACGTGTCCGTTCCCGGTGAATACCATGTGAAGATACAGACGGGGTATTTTTCGCACGGCAGCACATTGTACATAACGGACACTATTGCCCCTGAGGGAGAAGGGGTGAAGGTAAATCTGGAAATGGGGCAGGAATGTGCCGCGGAGGAATTTGTGACAGCGGTCACGGATGCCATCAAAGTAACTGCCTCGTATGCCAAAGAGCCGGATTTTGAACTGCCTGGCCGTCAGGAGGTAGAGATCCTTTTAACGGATCTGGGCGGCAATACGGCTACGGTGGCCGCGGAACTTTTTATCTCGCAGGTGGTAACGGAGCTGACCGTGGAGGCAGGCAGCAGACCGCCCGCCCTGTCGGATTTCGTGATAGAGGGTGAAGACGCCGCGTTTCTGACGCGCGTAGATAGATTTGATTATACGGTCCCGGCCGACCATAAGGTAAAACTGCGTGTAGACGGCAACGAGTATGAGGCGGTGCTGCACATTGCTGATACGGTCGCTCCGGTGCTGAACGTTCACGATGTCCGCAGTTTTACTACGCTGGATAGGACCGCGGACGACTTTGTGGAGTCTGTGAGAGATGTTACAAAGGTGAAGACCGCTTTTGTAACCGATCCTGATGTGACTGCCGCAGGGGAGCAGGAGGTTGAGATCTGTGCGACGGATGCGGGCGGCAATCAGACAGTCAAGACGGCGAAACTGATTTTGGAAGAGGACAAAGAGGCGCCGGTCATCAGCGGTGTTACGGATCTGAACGTAATCGTAGGAAGTACCGTTTCCTATAAAAAGAACGTCACCGTTACGGACAACTGTCAGGAGGGGCTGAGTCTGACGGTTGACAACAGCGCCGTAAATCTGAATGTTGAAGGCACCTATCCGATCGTTTATGTCGCGAAGGACGGTTCCGGCAACGAAACTACGGCAGCAGCCAGTGTGACGGTCAGACCGCGGGTATATGACGAAAACGAAGTGAATAGCATTGCGGACGGCGTGTTGGCGCGGATCATAACGCCGGATATGGATCCGGGACAGAAACTGGAAGCGATCTATGGATATGTACAGTCCCATGTAGGCTATATCAGTCATTCCGAGAAGGGCAACTGGGTGAGAGCGGCATACGAAGGACTGGTAGACGGCAGGGGCGACTGTTATGTATACGCCAGCACGGCCAAGGTGCTGCTGACAAGAGCCGGTATTGCGAATATGGATATTGCAAAGATACCTTCAAAGACGAGCCACTATTGGAATCTTGTGAATGTGGGAAACGGATGGTATCACTTTGACACTACGCCCAGACGCCCCGATCATCCGCACATCTGCATGTGGACGGAAGAACAGCTGATGGCGTATTCCACATCGCACGGCAATTCTCACAATTACGACCACAGCCAATATCCGGAGGTAAACTAATGAAGACACTTGGAGTGCTGGGCGGACTGGGGCCGATGGCGACGGCATATTTCCTGCAGCTTTTGACGCAGATGAGCGATGCCGCAGCGGATCAGGAGCATATGGAGATCGTGCTTTACAGTAAGCCCGCTGTTCCGGACAGAACGAAGTTCATAATAGGAGAAAGTTCTTTGGATCCTGTGCCGGATATGGTCGCGGCGGGGCTGTGCCTTAAGGAGATAGGAGCGGATCTTCTGGCCATTCCCTGCATTACGGCGCATTATTTCCACCGCGAACTGGAAGAGAAGATTGGGCTGCCCGTTCTCCATGCCATAGAGGATACGGTATCCTATCTTCAGGAGGATCATCGGACAAAAGTGGGGATCCTTGCGACGGACGGGACCATAAAGAGCGGATTGTTTCAGGATGCGCTGGACCGGGCGGGCATTGCGTTTCTTGTGCCGGACGCGGAGGACCAGAAGGGCGTCATGGACATCATTTATCGGCAGATCAAAGCCGGAAAGCCGGTTGACATGGCCTTGTTTGGCCGGATTTCAAAAAAATTGATCCGGTCGGGAGCGCAGACGGTCTTACTGGCCTGTACGGAACTGTCCCTGATCAAAAGGGATCATGTCCTGCCGGCAGAGTATCTGGACGTCATGGAAGTTCTGGCGCGCCGGGCCGTTTTGGAGTGCGGCCGTCTGCGCTCGGAATATCAGCGGTTGGGGCGGCATACGGAGGGCGCAGACGGATTGCGCTTGTAAAAGTAAGGAGCGGCGCGGCGGCGCCGCGGACACGGAGAAAGCGATGCAGACACATATTTTAGATTATTTAACGGAAACCGTGCAAAGGGTACCGGAGAAAATGGCATATTCCGATGGCACGGACGAGCTGTGTTTCCGGGAAGTATACGAACAGAGCCGGGCGGTAGGGACTTTTTTGAGCGGCAGCGGTATATATAAGGAGCCGGTCGTCATTTTTATGAATAAGCATCCGAAAATGGCTGCGGCTTTTTACGGAACCATTTTCGGCGGAAACTACTATGTCCCGATAGACGTGGAAATGCCGGAAGGGCGGATACGGCTGATTTTGGAAAACATTGCAGCACGGATCATGATCTGTGACGACACAACGCTGCCGGTTGCGGAAAAGATCGGATTTGAGGGCAGGGTGGTGCTCTACGACGAGATCTGCCGCACGCAGGTAAAGGAAGAGGCGCTTCAGGAAATATATGACCGTGCTATCGATACGGATCCTGTTTATATCGTGTTCACTTCGGGTTCCACGGGAGTGCCGAAGGGCGTTACCGCCTGCCACCGCTCGGTGATCGATTACATAGAGCATTTATCGGAAGCGCTGGGATTTGATGAAGATACGGTGTTCGGCAATCAGGCGCCCTTGTATATGGATGCCTGCTTAAGGGAACTGCTTGTGACGATCAAGTTCGGCGCATCGGCGTATCTGATCCCCAAAGAGCTGTTTATGTTTCCTGTCAAACTGGTGGAATATATGAACCGGTACCGGATCAATACGGTCTGCTGGGTGGTTTCCGCGCTGACGATGATATCGGCGTTCGGGACTTTTGAAACCGTGGTTCCGCGATACCTGCGCCTGATCGCTTTTGTCAGCGAAGCCTTTCCGGTCAAACAGTTCAACAAATGGCGCAAAGTGCTTCCCGATGCGGTTTACGTCAATTTATACGGGCCGACGGAGGGAACGGGCGTATGTTGTTATTATAAAGTGGACCGGGAGTTTGAGCCCGGCGACGTCATTCCCATCGGAAAGCCTTTTAAGAACACGCAGATCCTGCTCTTGGACGAACAGGATAAAAGCGTGGAACCGGGACAGCCCGGAGAGATCTGCATCAGGGGCGCCTCTCTGACTTTGGGTTATTACAATGATCCGGAAAGGACGAGGGAAGTATTTGTCCAGAATCCGCTCAATCCGTTTTATCCGGAATCGATCTATCGGACGGGGGATCTGGGCCGCCTGAACGGGCGGGGCGAACTGGAATTTATTTCCCGCAGGGATTATCAGGTCAAACATATGGGACACCGCATAGAACTCGGCGAGATCGAGGCTAACGTAAACATGCTGGATGATATCAAAGCGGCCGGGTGCGTCTATGATAAAGAGCGTTCCAAGATCGTGCTGTTCTATACCGGCGGGATCGATGAAAAGGATCTGACGGTCTGCCTGAAGGAAAAACTGCCGAGATACATGATGCCAAGCAGGATCATCCGGCTGCCTGAGATGCCTTATACCGCCAACGGAAAACTGGACCGTCTGACGCTGATGAAGAAGATATGATACAGATTCTGATCATAACCATATAGAATATAGGAGGAACTTAAGAAGATGGAAGAATTGATGGAGATCTTGACCAATCTGCACCCGGACGTGGACTTTGAAACCTGCGATACACTGGTGGACGACAAGATATTGGATTCTTTTGATATCGTGACCATTATCTCGGAAGTGGCGGACGCTTTTGATGTGGCCATTTCAGCCCAGTATATCCTGCCGGAGCATTTTAACTCGGCAAGAGCGCTGTATGACCTGATACAGAAGCTGGAGGACGAGGAATAGGAATGTTTTTTACATCATACGAATTTCTGGGGTTTCTGCTGCTGTTATTTGTGTGTTATTATACCGTTCCAAAGAAATTTCAATGGATGCTCCTGCTGCTTTTCAGCTGTGTGTTTTATTTCATGGCAGACCCTTATTATCTCATATACATATCGGTCACTACGGTCAGCGTGTACTATCTGGGGCTTAAGATAGAGGAGCAGGCAGAGAAGCAGAAAGCATATCTGGCAGCGCACAAGGGGACTCTCGGAAAAGAAGAGAAGAAGGCGTATAAGGAACGGGTCAGAAAGCGCCAGACCGGACTTTTTCTGGCGGCGCTCATACTCAATCTGGGTATTCTGGCGGTATTGAAATATACGAATTTTGTGATTGCCAATGTAAACGGGATACTGCACGCGGCCGGGAGCGGACATACGATTGCTTTTGTGGATCTGCTGCTTCCCATGGGCATTTCCTTTTATACGTTTCAGGCGGTGGGATATCTGATCGACGTATACCGCGGGACGATCCCCGCGGAAAAAAATCTGTTTCGGTTTGCGCTGTTCGTTTCCTTTTTCCCACAGTTAGTTCAGGGACCGATCAGCCGTTTCAACGACCTGTCGCAGACTCTGTATGAGGAACATGAGTTCGCATGGAGCGGGTTTAGCCGGGGACTGCAGAGGATCCTGTGGGGATATTTCAAGAAACTGGTGATCGCGGACAGGATACTGATCGGTGTCAACGAGATCATCCGCAATCCGGATGATTATACCGGTGCCTATGTATTTGCCGGGATGATGTTTTATGCGTTGGAACTGTATGCCGACTTTACGGGAGGCATCGACATTACCATCGGTGCGGCACAGTGCCTTGGCATAAGGGTGACGGAGAACTTCAACAGGCCGTACTTTTCCAAATCCATCAAGGAATACTGGCGCAGATGGCACATCACGATGGGGACATGGTTTACGGATTATATTTTCTATCCGATCTCCATATCAAGACCCATGCTTAAGATATCGAAAGTTTCCCGAAAATATCTGGGGAACCGCATCGGTAAGAGAGTGCCCGTTTATCTGTCCTCTTTTGCGGTCTGGCTCGCTACGGGCGTCTGGCACGGAGCCAGCTGGAATTTCATCGTATGGGGTCTGGGCAACTGGGCGGTCATCATGATCTCGCAGGAACTGGAGCCTTTGTACCGAAGATTTCACGCGCGTTTTTCTGTGGAGGACAAGACCGGCTTTCGTATCTTCCAGATCGTCAGGACGGTTCTTCTTATGAGCTGTCTTAGGACGTTTGACTGTTACCGGGATGTGCCGCTGACCTTCCGCATGTTCGGGACGATGTTCACGGCGGGAAACTGGAATATCCTATGGGACGGATCGCTGCTGGGTCTGGGGCTGCAGCTTACGGATTATGCGGTCCTGCTGGCGGGAACGGTCCTGATCTTTGCCGTGAGTATGCTGCAAAGAAGCGGAAGCGTGCGGGAGAAGATCGCGGCGAAACCGTATCCTGTCAGATTTGCGGTGTGGTACGGGCTGTTTCTGATCGTGCTTTTGATGGGAGTCTACGGGATCGGATACGATGCGAGCCAGTTTATCTATAATCAGTTCTAGCATAAGGATAAACAGCTTTGGGAGGCATAGAAACATATGAAACGAAAAAGGATCATCCGGGCGGTATGTTCCGTTTTGGTGGTCGTGTCCACATTGTTTATGCTGCAGAAACTGCTGCTTCCGAAATACGTTTCGGATGTTGTGGAGGGCAGGCTGATAGCGGAATATTATGCGGAGGAAAAAGACCACGATGTGATCTTTATCGGGGACTGCGAGGTGTACGAGAATTTTTCTCCCAAGATACTGTGGGAGGATTACGGGATCAACAGTTATATCCGGGGAAGCGCGCAGCAGCTGATCTGGCAGTCCTATTATCTTCTGGAAGACACTCTGCGTTATGAGAAACCGAAGGTGGTCGTTTTTAACGTTCTGGCGCTGAAATATAACGAGCCGCAGAGCGAGGCTTACAACCGGATGAGTCTGGAGGGAATGAGATGGTCTATGGCCAAGGTGAAGGCCATACAGGCTTCCATGACCGACGAGGAGCATTTCTTGGATTATGTATTTCCGATCCTGCGCTATCATTCCAGATGGAGCAGCCTGAAAGCGGAAGATGTGGAGTATCTGTTCGCGGACCGGAAGGTATCGCATAACGGTTATTATATGCGGGTGGACGTAAAACCGGCGAAGGATGTGCCGGAAGGAAAGATGCTGGCGGATTACCGTTTCGGCGAGAACGCCTATCGGTATCTGGATAAAATGACGAAACTGTGCCGGGACAACGGGATAGAACTGGTTCTGGTAAAAGCGCCTTCGCTGTACCCGTATTGGTACGACGAATGGGAGCAGCAGATCGAGGATTATGCCAGACAGAACGGCCTGTTGTACATCAACTTCTTAGAGCTGGCCGAGGAAACGGGATTGGATTACAACAGCGACACCTACGACGGCGGCCTGCATCTGAATCTTTCCGGCGCGGAGAAGATAACGGCTTATCTGGGGCAGGTGCTTCGGGACGAGTATCATCTGGCCGACCGGAGACCGGAAGAAAGATTAAGCAGGATATGGGCTGATAAAGCAGCCGCTTATGAGCAGGATCGAAAAAGGCAGGAGGAGGAAATGGAGAAGCAATGAAAAGAAAGGTATGGATAAGCAGCATAATGATCACCGCGGCGCTGTGCGGCTGCGGAAGCGGCGTCAAGACTATAGAGGGCGATGTCGCGGTAAAGGAAACTTCCGCGCAGGCGCAGGAGAAAGAGCAGACGGAGGCGGCGCCGGAAGAGGCGGAGGATGCCGCTGCGGCGGAAGATACGGCGCAGTACAGCGGATACGCCTTTACTTATGACGGCACGGTAATCGGCATGGACATGGACGCCGCGCCTGTCGTAGAGCAGCTGGGGGAGCCGGATTCTTATTTTGAGGCGCCGAGCTGCGCTTTTGAAGGGATCGATAAGGTGTATACTTACGGCAGTTTTGAACTGGACACTTATCCGACGGACGACAAAGACTATGTGTCCTCAGTGGTTTTTAAAGACGATACCATTACCACGACGGAAGGCGTCGGGATCGGAGATCCGGAAGATAAAGTGGTTGAAGCGTACGGAAGCGGCTGGACAGAGGAAGACGGCATGAGAGTGTATGAGAAGGACGGCATGAAATTGTGCTTTATTCTGGAAAACGATACGGTGGCATCCATAGAGTACCGTTCCACGGCCGTCGAGCAGTAGACTGTTGATGAACGCGATTGCGGGTATGCGTACCGGAATGACCGGCAGGCGCGGTATCCGGGTATGACATGACGGAAGGCAGAAACGGCAATGGTAAGATACAGGGTAGTATCTGCGGCGGTCGTTATGGCATTGCTTATGGCGGTGGGGCGGACAGCGTCCGGCGCCGTGACATACGCCGCGGATGAAGAGAAAAGGACGGCAGAGGAGCCGGATTCCGGCAGGGAGCCGGTGCAGGAGAACAGTCTGTCATATGCGGCCGGAGTGACGCCCGAAACGTTCTGGAAGGATAGGGACGAGGCGGACGTCTATGACGTATATGCAGAGAAGACGGATGCGTCTGTGCCGGAGTCCGGCGGATCCGAGCAGGGAGCGTCTGTCCCGGAAGAGGCTGTGCAGCAGGAACAGGATGAAAATACGGAAGATGCGCGGCAGGAGGACGAGTATGCGGATCTCGCCATTGCGGACGTGGACGATTATGTGAATGTGCGTACGGTCCCCAGTACATCCGGCGAAGTGGTGGGAAAGATATATGACGGAGCCGTAGCACAGGTGCTTGCGGTAGAGCAGGGAGAAGACGGCGAATGGTTCCGGATGGTTTCCGGTAATGTGGAAGGTTATATCAAAGCCGAGTTTTTCCTGTACGGGGATTCCGCGGCCGAAGTCATAGACGAGTATGTCATACACTATGCCACGGTTCTGGCGGACCGGCTGAATGTACGGCAGGAAGCCGATATCAACGCCCGCCGGGTGGGATATATCGACGAGGGAGAACGCGTCAGAGTTCTGGAGGACGACGGCGAGTGGCTGAAAGTACAGTATGCCGACGACGTGGACGGTTATGTGGCGGCCCGGTATGTGAAAGTGTCCGATGAATTTGTGTACGGCAAGACGCTGGAAGAGGAGGCCGCGGAACTTGAAGAGCAAAGACTGCTGGCCGAACGCAGCCGTCAGCCGGAAGAACAGACGCAGGAAAATACCGAGATGGCGGCAGCGCCGACCGTCGAATACAGCGATAACGGGCAGCTGCGCCAGCAGATCGTGGATTATGCAATGCAGTATCTTGGCAACCGATATGTGCATGGCGGGCAGTCGCTGGCAGGCGGTACGGACTGTTCCGGGTTTACCTGTTTTACTTATGCGGCATTTGGATATTCCATCGGCAGAACGCCGGGAAGCCAGTTTTCGGGTTCGGGAAGAAGCATTGATTACAGTCAGGCGCAGCCGGGCGACATTATCTGTTACGGTTCCGGCGGGAAATGCAGCCATGTGGCGTTATATATCGGCGGCGGACAGATCCTGCATGCCGCCAATTCCAAAAAGGGCGTTATCATCGGACCGGCGGATTATGATACGATCATAGGGGTGAAAAATGTGATCGACTGAGCCTTCAGGGGTTCAGGATATCCGATTTGGAAAGCGCCATATCTCCGAGGATCTCCTGTGCTTTCTGCTGGAGTTCGTCGAGCCGGAGGATCACTCCGCCGTAGTCCCGGATGCCGTGGGCTTCCGCCATCTCTTCGGTGTAATCTTCCAACGGGTAGACGCCTTCAAAACGGACGGGCCCGCTTGTATAATGGCATACCAGAGGGAGCGCGCCGCTGGCGTCTTCATCGATCGAAACGCCGTCCTCGGACACATGAAAGCGGATCCATGCCATTTCTTCCAACATGCAGATGGTTTGTTTCTGAGTGGAAGCATAATTGCCGAGAGAGTAATAACAGAGGGTCCTGCGGCCGTCCTGTGATGTGATCCATTCTATCGGCTGCGGGACATGGGGATGGGTGCCGATAATGAGATCGGCGCCGGCTTCGGCCATTTCGGCCGCAAAAGAACGCTGATATTGAGAAGGCGACGTGGTATATTCGGTACCCCAGTGAGGGCAGACGATCACAATGTCTGCTTTTTGTTTTGCTTCTTTGATATCGCTTATCACGCCGGGATTTAGAGAGGTAAAATCGATCCTTCCGCTCTGCGGGTCATAGGCGCAGAGCATATTCAGACGGCCCATCAGGGATTGGTCCAGAATCTCCGCATTTGGCCCGTAGGTATAATTCAGGATCGCAAAAGTGACGTCTTTAACGGTGAGCAGAGGGATGTTCCCGTCAGCGCTTTCCCCGGACTGTCTGTCTTCGGCCGTGATGCCGGCCAGAAGGACTTCCGGATGTTCGTTCTCCCAGAATTCGGCACAGGAGATCAGCCCGTCGCATCCCTGATCGGCGGTATGGTTGGAAGCATGCAGCACGACGTTGAAACCCGCGTCGGCAATGGCGTCGCCGACTTCCGTGGGAGAGTTGAAGCGGGGAAATCCGGAGAACCCGCGCTCATTGCCTGCAAGCACGGTTTCCTGATTGATCATGCGGATGTCGGCCCGGTCAAGGTAATCGGTGATCGTTGAAAAAAGGAACGAGAAATCACAGCTTCCGTCTTCCTTCAAGCCGGTCTTGATGATACCCATATGCATGAGGTTGTCCCCCAATGCCATGCAGGTGATGTCGTATTCCTCCGGGGAATCTTCGTCTTCGGAAGTTTCCTCGGACAGTGTACCGTCTTCGGATGCGGAAACTTCTCCGGACGGCGTATCGCTTTCGGACGCGGAAATCTCTTCGGACGGCGTATCGCTTTCAGATGCGGAAATCTCTCCGGACAGCGTATCGTCTTCGGGTGCGGAAGTTTTTTCGGACGAGCCGGTCCCGCTTTGGGGATCTTCAGGCTGCGCCGCCGCGCCGCCGCGGTCTTCGGTAAGAGCCGCAGCTGGTTCGCCCTGAGCCGGTCCGCAGCCCCGCAGCTGCGCGCTTAAACAGAGCAGAAGCAGGGTGATCGCACAGAGTCTGTATGGAAAGCGGTGATGTCTTAAAGTGTGTTTCATGTCATGATCCTTTTGTGCAGTCTGTATCGGCATCGTAACGCCTGTATGTATCATAAGTATCATAACCTTTTTTTCTTATTTGTCAACTTTTGTCATGAAACGACTGTAATTACCGGCGGGGAACGAAAAAAATTTAAAATTTTTTAAAATATATTTTCCGAAAGGCATGTGGATGTGTTATAGTATGATGTATGCAAAAAGATAGAATAGAGGAGATTATTATGAAAAACAGAGCTATCACTATCAGAGTATGGTCGATGCTGGCCGCAGTTCTGCTTTTGGCGGCAGGTTTGGCGCCGCTTCCGGCCGCAGCCGCGGGCAAGACCGATTATTCCGCCGTGTTTGACGCGGATTATTACTACAATGCTTATCCGGATCTGCGCAGCGCCATCGGCAAAGACGATCAAGCGCTGCTTCAGCACTTTATATCGTACGGTATGAGCGAGGGAAGAAACGGGAACGCGGAATTCAACGTGGAAGTCTACCGGAATAATTACCCGGATCTGCGGATCGCTTTCGGCGGAGATCTGAAGAGTTATTATCTTCATTACATGAAATACGGAAAGAAAGAGGGGCGCATCGCATCGGGAGGAGTTGTATCCACAGCCGGAACTGTGCCGCAGATGAACGTGATCGGCTCGTATTCTACCACTTTTGATCCTGCGCAGAGCCGGGCGCGCAATATCGAACTGGCGGCCGCTGCGATCGACGGTACGGTGATACAGCCCGGCCAGAGTTTCTCTTTCAGCGAAACGGTCGGCCCCAGAACGACTGAGAACGGTTTTGTGAAGGCGCCTATGTTTGTGAACAGCTCCGTAGTGCAGGGCGTGGGCGGCGGCATCTGTCAGGTGTCGTCCACTACCTATGCCGCAATGCTGCAATGCGGCATCAAAGCGACGGAACGGCACCCCCATTCCAGAGCGGTCAGCTATATACCGGAAGGTATGGACGCAACGATCGCGTCGGGGAGCAAAGACTTAAAGTTTACAAACACTTTCCGATATCCGCTCGTGATACATGCGTCGGCAGCCAACGGAGTGGTGACTGTAAGTTTCGGTTATTAGGATGGACGCCGGAATCAGCCGTGGGCAGAGCAGTCAGAAAAAAGGATCTGTTAAGCGTGCGTCTGACAATGCAGGATTGAAAAAACCGCTGAAAAAGTGTAAAATCGTAGCAGTAAAATTTGAGGGCAGAATACGACGGTAAGATCCGGCGGCAGAAATACGGAATCTATTATGATCTTTTTATATCTAGGAGTATGTTATGGCACAGACACTGAGCAAAAAGCCCGTGGCGGGCATGAAAGATATCCTTCCGGAGGAGATGGAGATCCGGGATTATGTGATCGGCGTTATCAAGGACACTTATATGTCGTTCGGTTTCAACTCCATTGAAACGCCCTGTGTGGAGAATCTTGCCAACTTAAACTGCAAGGCCGGAGGCGAGAATGAGAAGCTGATCTTCAAGATCCTGAAACGGGGCGAAAAGTTAAGGCTTGATGAAGCGAAGGAAGAGGACGATCTGGTGGACGGCGGATTAAGGTACGATCTGACCGTGCCGTTAGTGCGGTATTATTCCAATCATACCAACGAACTGCCGTCGCCTTTCAAAGCGCTGCAGATGGGAAATGTGTGGCGCGCGGAAAGACCTCAGAGAGGGCGTTACCGCCAGTTTATGCAATGCGACATCGATATTCTCGGCGAGGAATCGAATCTGGCGGAGATCGAGCTGATCCTCGCCGCGACCACAACGCTTGGCAGACTGGGATTCAGGGATTTTCAGATCCGCATCAATGACAGGCGGATATTGAAGGCGATGGCGGCGCACTGTGGCTTTATGCAGGACGATTATGACGCGGTGTTTATCATATTGGACAAGATGGATAAGATCGGCGCCGAGGGTGTGGAAGAGGAACTGCTGAAAAGCGGTTTCGACAAGGGTGTGGTCGACCGGTATCTTGCTTTATTTGCAGATATGGATAAAGCGCCCGACGCGGTGTCCTATTTGTTTGACGAACTGGGAAACAGTCTGGAGCAGGAAGTAAAGACAAATTTTCTGGAGATCACAGAAAGCGTAAATGCGGCCAAGGGAGATTTCTTTGACTTGGTGTTTGATCCGACGCTTGTGCGCGGCATGTCCTATTATACAGGACCGATCTTTGAGATCGCTATGCCGCAGTTCGGCGGAAGCTGCGGAGGCGGCGGCCGGTATGACGGGATGGTGGGACGTTTCACCGGACATGATGTGCCGGCGTGCGGTTTTTCCATTGGTTTTGAACGGATCATCCTGCTGCTTTTGGAGAACGGCTTTAAGGTCCCCAAATCCGGTAAAAAGACGGCTTATCTGGTCGAGAAAGGGATCTCCGGCGGCAGACTGTGCGAGGTGATGGAGCAGGCCAGACAGCAGAGAGAGCAGGGAGATTCGGTCTTTGTGGCGCGCATGAACAAGAATAAGAAGTTCCAGAAAGAACAGCTTGCCGCGCAGGGCTACGAGGAGTTCAAGGAGTTTTACAGAGAAGAACTGAAGCATTAAGAAGCATGACTGCGAGCGGAAAGCGGTACGGGATCCCATAGAGGCGGCGTCCGAGAGATCAACGCGGAAACCGTGCGGGAGCGCCGTAACGGAAAAAAGAGGAGGATATGGAAAATGGCGGAATCAATGAAAGGCTGGAAGCGGACCCATCGCTGTGCGGAACTGTCTTTGCAGAATGTGGGCGAGGAAGTCACCGTGATGGGCTGGGTGCAGAAGCAGAGGAATAAAGGCGGCATCATCTTTGTTGATCTGAGGGACCGTTCCGGGATCCTGCAGATCATCTTTGAGGAAAACGACTGCGGAGCGGAAGCCTTCGCCAAGGCGGAAAAGATGCGGAGCGAGTTTGTCATAGCGGTGGCAGGCAGAGTGGAGAAGCGTTCCGGAGCGGTGAACGAGAATTTAAAGACCGGAGAGATCGAAGTCCGTGCCGGACAGGTGCGGATCTTATCGGAATCCGAAACGCCGCCGTTTCCTGTGGAGGCGGATTCCAAGACCAAGGAAGAGATCCGTTTGAAATACCGCTATCTGGATCTGCGCAGACCGGATATTCAGGCAAAGCTGATGCTCAGGAGCAGGATCGTATCCGAGATGCGCAGCTTTATGGCAGACGAGGGATTTCTGGAGATCGAAACGCCGATTCTGTGCAAATCCACTCCTGAGGGGGCCAGAGATTATCTGGTGCCCAGCCGCGTGCATCCGGGCAGCTTTTATGCTCTGCCGCAATCTCCGCAGCTGTATAAGCAGCTTCTTATGTGTTCGGGATACGACCGCTATTTTCAGATAGCGAGATGTTTCCGGGACGAGGATCTTCGTGCCGACAGACAGCCGGAATTTACGCAGGCGGATATGGAACTGTCCTTTGTGGATGTGGACGATGTGATAGAGGTCAATGAAAGACTGATCCGCCATGTGTGTAAGGAAGCGGTCGGGATCGACGTGCAGCTTCCTCTGCCCCGCATCACATGGCAGGAGGCTATGGACCGGTACGGTTCCGATAAGCCCGATACCAGATTTGCGATGGAATTGACCGACGTGTCCGATACGGTGGCGGGATGCGGGTTCGGCGTGTTTACGTCGGCGCTTGAAAACGGCGGCTCCGTCCGTGGCCTGAACGTGAAAGGACAGGCGGAAATGCCCCGCAAGAAGATCGATGCGCTTGTGGAGTTTGCCAAGGGATACGGCGCCAAAGGTCTTGCCTATTTAAGCGTACAGGCGGATGGCACTTACAAGTCTTCTTTTGCCAAATTCATGACGCCGGAAGAACTGGAACGTCTTGTTCAGGCCATGAAGGGTGAGAAAGGCGACCTGCTTCTTTTTGCCGCGGATAAGAAGGATATCGTGTACAGCGTGCTCGGCGCGCTGCGCGTAGAGTTGGGAAAACAGCTTGGGCTGATCGACGAGTCGAAGTTTAACTTCCTGTGGGTCGTTGAGTTCCCGCTGCTTGAATGGAGCGATGAGGAGAATCGTTTTATGGCGATGCATCACCCTTTTACGATGCCGATGGAGGAAGACTGGCAGTACATCGACTCCGATCCGGGACGTGTGCGCGCCAAGGCGTACGACATCGTATTAAACGGCGTAGAACTGGGCGGCGGCTCTGTCAGGATCCATCAGGACGACATACAGGAAAAAATGTTTGAGGTCCTGGGCTTTACCAAAGAGCAGGCTTGGTCGCAGTTCGGCTTCCTGTTAAATGCATTTAAGTATGGTGTGCCGCCTCACGCGGGTCTGGCATACGGCCTTGACCGGTTCGTGATGCTCCTGACGGGCGCCGACAATATCCGTGAGGTCATTGCGTTCCCGAAGATTAAGGATGCGTCCTGTCTGATGACGGAAGCGCCCGGCACGGTGGATGAAAAGCAGCTTGAGGAACTGTGTATTGCGGTGACGGCTGAGAAAAAGGAAGACAGCGTGGAGGGAGCCTGATGAATATGCAGAACCCGGCGGATCTTCTGCAGATGATGAGTCTGTGGAACCGTTTTCAGAACAACCACCCGAAGTTTCCGAAATTCTTGTCGGCGGTAATGAGAAATGCTGTCAAAGAGGACAGTATCATAGAGATCAAGGTGACAACCGCAGACGGGGAGTGCTACGACTCCAATCTGAAGATCAGTGCCGATGATATGGAGATGATCAGACAGCTTCGGGAGATGCCGTTTGGACGGTAACGGGCGGGCGGCACATACGATTTTGATCGGATCACGGAAGTTACCTTTTAGGAACCTCGTTTGGGACCTGAAAGGTAATTTTTTTGACGCAATGTCTGTAAAAGAGTAGATTCAGCGCCGCACAACGGCACAAGCCGCGGCGGTCGTTCCAACGCAGCCGGACGGAAAACAGAGCAAAGTATGATTGGCAGAACGATAAAATTCTGCTATACTTTAACATGATATGGGTCTATCGATGTCTGCAAAAGGAGAAGTGTCACAGATGAACGGTCAGGTATTGGACAACTCACAGCTGGAGTCAGCACTGGAAGAGTTCGCACAGGACAGACAGAAGGACAGCTATGCCAAAGTCATGGAGATCTTGGAAAAGTCAGCGGTGCTCGTTCCTTCTCTGCCGCCGCAGGGATTGGATCAGGAGGCGCAGGAGGCCATGCGGACCGGAGAAACCGTGCATCTTTCCAAAGATGTGAAGGTCATTCCGTGCCTTTTGAAAAAGAGCGACGGGGGAAGCGCGCTCCCGATCTTTTCATCCGCGGCGCAGATCCCGCCGGATAAGAGGAGCCCGGTGGTCCTCACTCTTTCTTTTGCCGCATGTCTGTCTATGGTCATGGCCAATCAGGAACACATAGACGTGGTGGCGCTGAATCCTTTTACCCACAATATGGTCTTGTCCAAAGCGGTGCTGGAAGTGGCTGTCAAACGTCTGGAATCCGTATCCCAGGCGAAGGGCGTCAACCTGACCCCGGAACAGTTCCGGCAGGTACTGCATAACCGCGTGATGCTCTATCTGCTCCCGATGCATCTGTTCAAAGAAGGAGAAGAGGGACTGGAACGTCTCCGGACGGAGGAAGGAGCGTTTCTTGTACCGTTTTACAAAGAGGTTTATCCGCAGGGAAAAGATGCGGCGATCGCGCAGGCCCTTCAGGATTTTTCCGTTATGACGCTGAATGTTACGGACGATATGCAGATCCTGCGTCTGGATACGCCGAGCAGGACGGAGAAGACCGGTATGTGTTACCGGGTGTATGTGGTTTTGAACCGCGATACGCAGCAGATACAGTATTACACTTTGGAGAAGACGAAACAGGGCAGTTATTTCGGAAGGATCATGCCGGACGGAACATATGAACGGATGGAGCCTGTGCCCGATAACGGAACGGAGATCGAGGCGGTCATAAAGTTTGCCTCGGCCGTTTAGGAGAGAAACGAATTATGAAAGAGTTCTTGTTTTATCTGATATTTGCCCTGTCCGCGATCACTTATTTCGTGGGCGCGAGCCAGCTCGGCAGATTGAGCAGAAAGAGCATCATCGACAGACTATATTTTATGTCCGCCATGCTGAGCGCCGGATGGGGGCTGTTCACCGGTCTTGTGCTCATACAGCAGGACCGGAATCTTGCCGCCGTATTCCGCGCCATAGGGATGATACATATTTTCGGACTGCTGATATGTTTTACGAACATGCTCATATACTGGTCCGATGTACGCGGAAAGATCAAACGGTGGACGGCCGGTTTCGTATGGCTGGGCGCTCTTTTGTATCCGTTTGTCGTTCAGCCGGGCAACGTGCAGTTTGAAATGACGGTTTACGGCATGTCCTACCGCATCGTCCCCGGCGTCTGGAGCGTAGCCTATGTGGTTTACTGCGCCACGGCGGCGGTCAATATGATGATCATCATCATTTACATGCTGCGCAAGAGCATCCGCAAGCGGGAAAAGGATATCGCCTACGCGATGATGCTGTGCGTTCTTATCGTCGGGTTCGGATGCGCGCTGGATGCGCTGCTGCAGTTTATCGGATTGTCGGCGTTCCCAATCAGCACGCTCGGCCAGTTCGCGGCGCAGATCGTCCTGTGCAGGACCTACCGCTTCTATAACGGCACGAGGGTCACGCTGGAGAATATGTCGAAGTTCGTGTATTATTCCGTGGACGAGCCGGTGTTTGTGTTCGACGAAGAGGAGCGGCTGTGCATCGTCAATAACGGCGCCACCATCTTTCTCGGCCTCAGCGCCGAGGAATGTTGCAAGCTTCAGCTGAACGATATTTTTGTACTGGAGAGGGACGTGTTTCGGTTCCGGGGCAGCAAGAACCGGGTGGAGGCGCGCTGCTGGCAGAAGAACAATATCTGCAGCATTACCATAGACAAGATCTACGACGACTATATGGATATCATCGGCTATATCGTTATCGTGCATGATGTGACGGAGCGCGTGCGTATGCTGGAGCGTCTGGAAAGGGAGAAGAAGCGCGCAGACAAAGCCAATGAAGCCAAGAGTACCTTTCTCGCCAATATGTCCCACGAGATCAGGACGCCCCTCAATGCCATTATGGGCATGAACGAAATGATCCTTAGGGAGAGCGAGAAGCCGGGGATCATCGAGTATGCGAATAATATACAGAACGCAAGCAAGACGCTGCTTGTGCTCATCAATGATATTTTGGACTTCTCCAAGATCGAGTCCGGTATGATGGAAGTGGTGGAAAGAGAGTATTCCTTAAAGGATATGCTCAATGCCCTCAAGACGGAGTGCAGCCTCCGCGCCGAAGAGAAGGGACTGGATCTGTCGTTTGTCGTACCGGGCGATACGCCGAGCACTCTTCTGGGGGACGAGGTCAGGGTGCGGCAGATCCTTCTGAATATCCTGACCAATGCGATCAAGTATACGATGAAGGGCAGCGTCACGCTGACCGTTTCACACAAGAAAATGACGCCGGACGTGGTACAGTTTACCTTTGCGGTGGCGGATACCGGTATCGGCATCAAAGAGGAGAACATCGACCGGCTGTTCGGCAAATTTGACCGGATCAACGAAGAACAGGTGCATGCCATCGAGGGCACCGGTCTGGGACTGAGCATAGTCGACCGGCTGTTGAAGCTGATGAACGGTACGGTATCGGTAGAGAGCGTGTACGGCGAAGGCTCGACGTTTACCGTCTGTCTGCCGCAGAAGATCGCGGGCAGCGAAACGATCGGCAGCCTACAGGACAATAAGAAGAAAAATGAAAAAAGCCGCGGGAACGCGCCGCTGTTCATGGCTCTGGATGCCAAGATCCTTGCCGTGGACGACAATAAAGTCAATCTGACGGTCATCCGAGGTCTGCTGCGCAAGACTAAAGTGCAGATCACCTGCGCCGCAAGCGGCCGGGAATGTCTGGAATATGCCGCGAAGGAAGCGTATGATATCATTCTTCTGGATCATATGATGCCGGGTATGGACGGCATAGAAACGTTGGAAAGACTCAAAAATATGCCGGATAACAAGAGTAAGGACGCGGCGGTCATCGTCCTGACCGCCAACGCCATGGCCGGTGTGCGTGAGATGTATCTGGAGAAAGGGTTTGACGATTATCTGTCCAAGCCCATCGACGGCACCGAATTGGAGAAATTATTGGTCAAATATCTTCCGGAAAAGTGTATCATAAACAATGCCGAATGACCGCCCGGTCAGTCTTCTTCCGGCGTTTCCGCCTCAGCGGGTTCCTCGGCGGCCGGCAGAGTGATAAGGACTTTCACGATGTGATTGTCTTGAATACCGTCTGCCTGTAAGGTGATCCCGTTGTCCAGTACGATGGTTTCCTGATCCTGAGGCAGGCGGTCCAGTTTGTCGATGATCAGCCCGCCGATGGAATCATAGTCTTCGGAATCCAATCCGATATCAAGGGCGTCGTTGATGTCGTCCAGTTTCATCTGCGCTTCCACAAGATACTGCCCGTCGCCGACCGCTTGGATCAGCTCTTCCTCGTCGGCGTCGTATTCGTCACGGATCTCGCCGACCAGTTCTTCGATCATGTCTTCCATGGTGATCATGCCCACGGTCGCGCCGTATTCGCTTAAGACAAAGGCGATACTGAGCGATTTTTCCCGTATTTCCATCAACAGATCGGATACGCTCTTATATTCATAGGTATAGTAGGCTTCGCGGAGGATCTTCTTGATCTGGAATTTCTCCGTGTCCTTGACCAGAATAAAGTCCTTGATGTTGACGATTCCGACGATGTTGTCCGGATCGTCCTCATATACCGGTATCCTCGTAAACATCGATTCCTGAAAAGTGGAGAGCAGTTCCTGATAGGTCGCGTCTATGGGAACCGTAGTCATGCGGATGCGAGGGATCATGATGTCCTTGGCAACCGTGTCGCCGAAATCAAACACGTTGTAGATCAGTTCCCGTTCTTCCGATTCAATAACGCCGTCTTCGTGGCTCACATCCACATAAGTCTTCAATTCTTTTTCCGTGATGCTGAAAGTATTGCCCTCCGAACTGATATGTAGGAACCGCAGGATCCAGTTCGAGAATTTATCGATGATGAAGATAATGGGCGTGAGCAGCGTGATGAGCAGACGCACTGTGCCGCTGTACATCAGCGTGATCTTTTCGGCCCGCTGCATGGCCCATGTCTTCGGGATGATCTCCCCGAAGATCAGGACAAGAAAAGTCAGCACGCCCGTAACGATGCCGACGGTGCGGCTGCCCCACAGCTTGATGGCAAGCGTGGTCGCCACCGACGAAGCGGAGAGATTGACTACATTATTGCCAATCAGGATCGCGCTGAGCATTTTGCCGTAATGATCCAATATGCCCTGAACTCTGACGGCTTTTTTGTTGTTTTCCTGAACAAGCGTGCGGATGCGCACACGATTGACTGTCGAGAAAGCTGTTTCGGCAGACGAGAAGAATCCCGATAAAAAAATGAGAATCACCAATGTTGCAATTTGTATGACACCTGTGGTATCCAATGAAATGTTCACTCCTTATTGATGCGTATGATGCTTCCGATCCCTGACCGCGGCAGCAGGCTGTCATGAAACCCCTCCGCGGCCGGTCAGACCTGTAAAGCCCCGCCTGTGCCGCCTGCGGCCGGATGTCCTGTTCGTGGACAGTTACAAAGATATTACTATGCATACAAGAATGTGTCAAGTTTTTAGCACGGACGGAATATATATTAGCACGGGCGGAATATATATGATCATCTTTGTTCCGCGGGATTGGAGGAAATATGGGAAAAAAGAATATCTATATGGAAAAAGTCGTTTTCATAACGAAATGTATGCTGGCGGCGTATATCCTGACTGCCGCGCTTCTGCTTCTGCTTGCCTTTCTGCTGTACCGTTTCGGCCTGTCGGAAAAAGTGGTATCGCTGTGCATCATCGGCATCTACATAGCCGTCACGTTTGCGGCGGGATTTCTGTCGGGCAGACGCGCGGGCAGGCGGAAGTTTCTGTGGGGGCTCGCCATGGGGACCGCCTATTACGCGATTCTCGTGATCGTGTCGCTGATCGTAAACAGAGGGATTCAGGATGTGGCCGGCAGCATGGTGACGGTGTTCTTCCTGTGTGCCGGAAGCGGTATGCTGGGCGGTATGATCAGCTGAGTGGCAGACTCTGGCGGATACGCCTCATAAAACACGGAAAGTGCAGCTGCCGGAAGCCCGCAGACTGCGGCTTGTAAGCTGCGGTCCACAGGGCGGCTCATAAGTTGTGAAAAAAAGACTTTTCCTGTTTAAAAAGGTGTGATATAATACATTCCAGAATCTGTCTGTCGTGCGCGCTGTGCCGCCGCACCGCATGATTCTGTTTCTGCCGTATCGGGCAAGACGATGTCTGTCAGGCATGTCCCCGATCCCGGCTGACATGATAAAGAATGAAAAAATAAACGGAGGATACGTTATATGAAGCATATCAAGACATTAGCTACCAGAGATCTGAAGGAATCGATGAAGAAAGGCGGCTGCGGCGAGTGCCAGACGTCCTGTCAGTCTGCATGTAAGACGTCCTGCACGGTGGGCAACCAGAGCTGCGAGAATACAAAATAGGGATTTTGTTTCAGCTGAAACGATAATATAAGCAGCGATCTCGTATCGCTGCTTATTATGCGTTTATCTGCTTGATCGCAGGAACGGGACAGAAACGTCTATAGACTGATCGAAACGGAGAAAAAGATGATACATCAATATGTAAATAACGGATATCATATCGTATTGGATGTGGAGAGCGGCAGCGTGCATGTCGTGGACGAAACGGCGTACCGCGTGATACCGATCGTGGAGGAAGCACTCAGACAGCATATAGAAACCAGAGAAGAGATCCTTGCGTATGTGTCCGAAAAAATGCAGGCTCCGGCGGGACAGGGACCGGAAGCAGAGGAACTGGCGGAAACTGTCGATGAGATCCTTGCGCTTAAGGATGCGGGGACGCTGTACAGCGAGGATGTTTATGAGAAGTATATCGACGGGTTCAGGAACAGGCCCACGGTAGTGAAGGCTTTGTGCCTTCATATCGCGCACGACTGCAATCTTTCCTGCCGGTATTGTTTCGCTGCGGAGGGCGAATATCACGGTGAAAGAGCCGTCATGAGTCTGGAAGTCGGAAAGAAGGCGCTGGATTTTCTTGTGAAGAATTCGGGCAGCCGGGTGAATCTGGAGGTGGATTTCTTTGGCGGAGAACCGCTCATGAACTGGGATGTGGTGAAGGAACTGGTGGCGTACGGAAGAAGTCTGGAGGAGCCCTGCCACAAGAAGTTCCGGTTTACCCTGACGACGAACGGCATCCTTTTGAATGACGACATTCTGGAATTTGCCAACAGGGAAATGGCAAACCTTGTCCTCAGCATAGACGGAAGGAAAGAGGTTCATGACAGGATGCGCCCGCACAAGGGTGGTCAGGGAAGTTACGATGAAGTGCTTCCCAAATATAAGAAAGCGGCTCAGAGCCGGAACCAGACCAACTATTATGTCCGGGGTACCTTTACGAGATACAATCTCGATTTCTCCGAGGACGTCCTGCATCTGGCGGATGAAGGCTTCCGACAGATATCCGTCGAGCCCGTGGTGGCGCAGCCTGAGGAAGATTATGCGCTCCGGGAAGAGGATGTCCCCACGCTGCTGGCCGAGTATGACAGACTCGCCGCAGAATATATCCGAAGAAAAAAAGAAGGAAAAGGTTTCAATTTTTTTCATTTTATGATAGATTTAGAAGGTGGTCCGTGCGTGGCCAAGAGATTATCCGGCTGCGGATCGGGGAGCGAATATCTGTCAGTGACCCCATGGGGCGATCTCTACCCGTGCCATCAGTTCGTCGGGCAGGAACAGTTCCTTATGGGCAGCGTGGACGAGGGGATCGTCCGGACGGATATCCGGGATGCATTTAAAGCGTGCAATGTCTATGCGAAAGAAAAGTGCAGAGATTGTTTCGCCAAATATTATTGCAGCGGCGGATGCGCCGCCAACGCGTACAATTTCAGCGGCCGTATAGACGGCTCTTACGACATAGGCTGTGAATTGCAGAAAAAGCGTGTTGAATGTGCGATCATGATAAAAGCGGCTTTGGCTGATGAGGAAAAGGAGAAAGTGTGATGAAAAAAAGCAGAGCGGTTATAGGGTTGATTGTGTATGTTCTGATACTCGTGCTGCTGGGTTATACGGCGATCTTCGGCGTCGGGTCGGATCAGTCCGGATCGGCTTCCAAGATTAAACTGGGGCTGGATCTCGCCGGTGGTGTCAGCATAACCTATCAGGTAGTGGGCGATGAGAATCCCAGTTCCGAGGATATGGACGATACGATCTATAAACTGCAGCAGCGTGTGCAGAATTACAGTACGGAGGCACAGGTATATCAGGAGGGTTCCGACCGTATCAACATCGAGATCCCCGGTGTGTCCGACGCCAACGCAATATTGGAAGAACTGGGGAAACCCGGAAGTCTGTATTTTATATCCCAGACGGACAGTGAAGGGAACAACAACTATGAAGGCAGCTACGGTATGGATGCCGACGGGAACCTGATCGTACAGTATGTGCTGACCAAGACGATCGACGAACTGATCGCCGACGGCTCCGTTATCATCACGGGTACGGAAGTGGTGGACGCACAGGCGAGGGCGCAGCAGGATCAGCAGATGGGCAACGTGGAGAATGTCGTGACGCTGACGCTGAACGATACGGGCGCGGCGGCTTTTGCGGAAGCTACCGAGAAGGCGTATAAAAACGGCGAGTCGATCGCGATCTATTATGACGATGCCATTGTCAGCGCACCCAGCGTCAACGCCGTGATCACGGACGGCAACGCCATCATCACGGTGGGACAGGGCGGCGCGGAGGAAGCGCAGCAGCTTGCTTCCACGATCCGTATCGGCGGTCTGAAATTGGAATTGGAAGAACTGCGCTCCAATGTAGTGGGCGCTCAGCTTGGTTCCGCGGCGATCCATACCAGCCTGATCGCGGCGGCGGTAGGTTTTGGACTGGTCGTCGTCTTCATGATCGCGGTATATTACATTTCCGGTCTGGCGGCGTCGCTGGCGCTGTGCCTGTATTCGGAACTGATGGTCATTCTTCTGTATGCCTTTGAGGCGACTCTGACGCTTCCCGGTATTGCGGGTATCATTCTTTCCATCGGTATGGCGGTCGATGCCAACGTTATTATCTTTGCCCGCATCCGTGAGGAACTGGCCACCGGCAAGACGGTACAGTCCTCTATGAAGATCGGTTTCAACAAGGCCATGTCCGCTATTCTGGACGGTAATATCACGACCTTTATTGCGGCGGTAGTGCTTTACTTTATGGGCAGCGGCACGATTCGTGGATTCTCCATCACGTTGATGCTGGGTATCATCTTATCGATGTTTACGGCGCTGTTTGTGACCAAATTCCTGATGAACGTGTTCTTCGCGCTGGGAGTTCAGAGCGAGAAGGCGTACGGTGTCGGCAAGGAGCATAAGACCATTCCGTTCCTGTCGAAGAAATATTTCTTCTTCGGACTGTCGGCAGCGGTCATCGTGGCCGGATTTATCGTGATGGGCATCAACAGATCCCAGATAGGCATGCCGCTCAACTACAGTCTTGATTTCGTGGGCGGTACGTCTACGACCATGACGCTCAACGAGGATCTGAGCATTGAGGAGATCGACGAGCAGATCGTTCCGGTCGTGGAGGATATCACGGGCGACAGCAACGTTCAGTCCACAAAGGTGGCAGGAAGCAATCAGATCATTATCAAGACAAGGACTCTGAACGTGGAAGAGCGGGAACGGTTTGCCGACGCCATGGCGGAGAATTTCGGCGTGGATAAGAGCAGTATCACGGCGGAAACGATCAGCGCAACGATCAGTTCGGAGATGCAGTCGGATGCGATCAAGGCGATCATAGTATCGGCCATCCTTATGCTGCTGTATATCTGGTTCCGGTTCAAGGATATCCGGTTCGGAGCAAGTTCCGTGATCGCGCTGATACACGATGTGCTGGTCGTGCTTGCCTTCTATGCGGTCGCCAGAATATCGGTGGGCAATACGTTTATCGCCTGTATGCTGACCATAGTAGGTTATTCCATTAACGCTACGATCGTTATCTTCGACCGTATCCGTGAGAATCTGCGGAGCAGAAGAGATTCCGGAAAGCTTGAAGAACTGGTAAATAAGAGTATTACCCAGACTTTGTCCCGGAGTATCTTTACTTCGCTGACGACTTTCTTTATGGTGGCGGCGCTGGAGGTGTTCGGCGTGTCTTCGATCAGGGAATTTGCGCTTCCGCTGATTGCAGGCATCATTTGCGGAACCTATTCTTCCATATGCCTTACCGGTGCAATGTGGTATGTGTTCCGGACAAAATTTGTCAAGAAGGCCGCCAAATAAAAACGACGGATATTCCGGTATAGGCGCCGCGTCCTTTGCGGATGCGGCAGGATCATTGCTTGCAAAGGCGTTCTGTTTATCGCAGAACGCCTTTATCATCAGAACAGGCGGATACGGGAGCGGCATATGGCAAAGTGGACGGTATATGCAAAACGAGCGGATTTTGCGGCGATAGCGGAAAAATTTCATATCGACCCGGTGGTTGCGAGGATAATCAGAAACAGGGATATCGTGGATGTCAGCCAGATCGAAACGTTTCTGCACGGCTCGATTGCGGATATGCACTCTCCTTATCTGTTAAAAGATGCGGAGAAGGCGGCGGAGCTGATCGCCGGTAAGATCCGGGACAAAAAAAAGATCCGTGTCATAGGGGATTATGACATAGACGGAATATGCGCCACATATATTCTCCTGACGGGCCTCAGGCATTGCGGCGCACTGGCCGACGCGGTGATCCCGCACCGCATCCACGACGGATACGGGCTGAACGAGCATATCATCGACGACGCGCATGAAGCGGGGGCGGATACGGTGGTAACGTGCGACAACGGCATTGCGGCGGGCGCCCAGATCGACCATGCCGTTTCGCTCGGAATGACCGTGGTAGTGACCGATCATCATGAAGTGCCTTACCAGATCGGCGGCGACGGTGTGCGCCGGGAATGTCTGCCCGCGGCGGATGCGGTGATCGACCCGAAACAGGCAGCATGCGGGTATCCTTTTGACGGGATCTGCGGGGCCGTAGTCGCCTACAAGCTGATACAGGTTTTGTTTGACAAAATGCCGACGGAGGGAAGCTGCGGACTTCTGGACGAACTTTTGGCGTTTGCGGCGTTTGCCACGGTAGGCGACGTGATGGAACTTGTCGATGAGAACCGCATCATAGTCCGATACGGTCTGCCAAGGATCCTTCGGTCGGGCAATGCCGGGATGCAGGCGCTTCTTGCCGTCAACGGATTACAGGAGAAGCAGCTCTCGGCGTATCATATCGGGTTCGTACTGGGGCCGTGTCTTAACGCCACGGGAAGGCTGGATACGGCGGCCAGAGCGCTGAGGATGTTCATGACTCAGGACAAGGCCGAGGCGATGACCATAGCCGGAGAGCTGAAGGAATTAAATGACAGCAGGAAGGATATGACCCTGCGGGGAACGCAGCAGGCGATCCGCATGATCGAGGAAACCGGTCTTAAGGACGATAAGGTGTTGGTCGTCTACCTGCCGGACTGTCATGAAAGTCTGGCGGGCATCATCGCCGGACGTATCCGGGAACGCTATTATAAGCCGGTCTTTGTGCTCACCCGCTCGGAGGAGGGCGTCAAGGGATCGGGGCGGTCCATAGAAGCCTACTCCATGTATGACAAGATGAGCGAGTGCAAAGAATTATATACGAAATACGGCGGCCATAAGATGGCGGCTGGCGTGTCGATGGATGCGGAGAATGTGGACGTTTTCCGCACTTATCTGAACGAACACTGTGGACTGGCGCCGGAGGATCTGGAGGAGAAGATACACATCGATGTGCCCATGCCTATGTCCTATGTGACGGCGGATCTGGTGAAACAGTTCTCGGTTCTGGAACCTTTCGGCAACGGCAATCCGAAACCGATCTTCGCACAGAAAAATATCCGGCTGGTAAGAGGAAGGATACTCGGTAAAAACAGCAATGTGGGAAAGTATACCGTGAAAGACGGCAGCGGCAGGACATTTGAGATGATCTATTTCGGGAATATGGAAGTATGGCACGATTTTCTGCGGCAGACGTTTGGGCAGGACAGCTTTGACGCGCTGTATCAGGGCGGCGGCTGCGATATCTGCATCAGCGTGGTCTATTATCCGGAAGTGGACGTCTACCGGGGCAGAGAGCGCATACAGATGGTCATGCAGGATTATTGTAAGGGAGATATGTAAGCCATGAAGAAAATATTGACTGTGACATTAAATCCGGCAGTAGATAAGACTTATACGACGCAGAGCTTGATGGCCGGAAATGTCAACAGAATGAGGACGGTCATGAAGATCGCCGGTGGAAAGGGCGTCAACGTGGCAAAGATACTCAGGCAGTACGGGTATCCCACAGCGGCGACCGGATTTCTGGGCGGCAATGACGGACGGTATATAGAAGAAGAACTGCTCCGGCGCGGTGCGGAGTGCCGTTTCGTGAAGACAGCGGGAGAAACCAGAACCAATATGAACATTCTGGCGGACGACGGTTATGTCACGGAGATCCTGGAGCCGGGGCCGGTGATCAGCGCTGAGGAGCGGGCGGAGTTCCTAAGACAGTATGACCGGCTGCTGGAAGAATGTGGGCTTGTGATCCTGTCAGGTTCCGCCGCGCAGGGGATCGAGGCGGACATATACGCGGAACTGATCGACCGGGCGGCCGCCGCTTCCGTGCCGTCTTATCTGGATTCCAGCGGGGAGAGCCTGAAATCCGGTATCCGCGCGAAACCGTATCTGATCAAGCCCAATCAGAGAGAACTGGAATATCTTATGGGAAGGCGGTTCACGACGCGGGCGCAGATCATAGAATCGGCGCAGCTGTTCTGTCAGGAGGGGATCGCCGAAGTCGTGGTATCGATGGGAAATAAAGGACTTCTGAGCGTTTCAAAAGACAGCGTCCTGTACGCGCGCGCGGAAGAAGTCCCGTGTGTCAACACGGTGGGATGCGGCGACAGCGTTGTGGCGGCTTACGCTATGTCGCACATGGCGGGAGAAACGCGCGAACAGGCTATCGTGCGCGCCTGCGCTGTTTCGGCGGCGAATGTGACCACCGCGGTGAGCGCCGAAATCCCCATGGAAACAGCGGAAGAGCTGATGAATAAGATTATAGTGGAGAAGATAGATCCCGCATAAGAATTGCCGTCAGACATACAAAAAAGTCTGGGTTCTCCAGACTTTTCTGCATTATTCTTATGAGGGGGGGGGAATAGTGAGTTGTTCAACTATTCTTGTTTTTTACTTTAATGGTTATTTGTGTACAAAATGTGTTTACTTTGTTATAAATTTCTAAAGTAAATTAAGGAAGGCGAAAGAAAAAATAAAATGATGTTCAGAAAACCAAAAAAAAGATGATGGCCGCTGCACAAGTTGAAAAACGGCGGTTTTCGTGCTATGGTAAGTAAGTGAGAAAAGAACAGGGAGGCAGCAATGGCAGCATTATTGAAATTGTTAGACGGCATCGATCATGAGTGCGTCCGGGGGACACTGGAACGGGAAGTTTCGGACATCGTATACGATTCCCGAAGGGTCGTGCCGGACTGCATGTTTATCTGTATACCGGGCGCGGTCGTGGACGGACATGAATTTGCCGCCGATGCGGCGGAAGCCGGGGCCGGTGTGATCGTCGTGGAAAAAGACGTGGAACTGCCTGCCGGTACGGATGCCACGGTCGTCCGGGTCAAAGATACCCATTATGCCATGGCGTTCTTGTCCGCGGCTTTCTTCGGCCATCCGGCCAAAGAGATGAAGATCATAGGCATTACCGGGACGAAGGGCAAGACGACCACGACATATCTGGTGAAATCCATTCTGGAGAATTCCGGAAGAAAAGTGGGCCTGATCGGAACGATAGAGATCATTATAGGTGACACTCATATCCATGCGGACCATACGACGCCGGAGTCTTATCTGATCCAGAAATATTTCAGGCAGATGGCGGATGCCGGATGCGATACCGTGGTGATGGAGGTATCATCTCAGGGGCTCAAACTGCACAGGACACAGGGGTTTGTCTTTGATTTCGGGATCTTTACAAATATCGAGCCGGACCATATCGGCAAGGGCGAACACAAAGATTTTGACGAATATCTGTACTGTAAAGGGCTGTTGTTCAGACAGTGCAGGGTGGGGATCGTCAATCATGACGATGCGCACTGGGAGGCAGTCACCGAAGGACACACCTGTAGTCTGGAAACGTACGGCATCGATACGGAGGCCGATCTGCGCGCCTGCGGCATCTCTTTTCTGCGGGAGGCCGGCAGTCTGGGGATGTCGTTTGAGGTCCGGGGACAGATGAATTTTCCGGTAAGGATTGCGACTCCCGGCAAATTCAGCGTATATAATGCGTTGACGGCAATCGCAATATGCCGTCATTTCGGAATATCTGAGGAGGATATCCGGGCGGCCCTCCTCACCGCCAAGGTAAAGGGCAGGATGGAGCCTGTCAAAGTGTCGGACGACTTCACGCTGATGATCGATTATGCGCACAATGCGATGGCGTTAAAAAGCCTGCTGTCCACGCTGCGGGAGTATAAACCGCACCGGTTGGTCTGCCTGTTTGGCTGCGGGGGCAACCGGGCCCGGTCCAGAAGGTATGAGATGGGAGAGGTCAGCGGTCAGATGGCGGATCTGACGATCATTACCTCTGACAATCCCCGGACCGAGAAACCGCAGGACATCATAGACGATATCAAAGAGGGGATCGGCAGGACCGACGGAAAATACGTTGAGATCTGTGACCGGAAGGAAGCCATCGCCTATGCGATCGCGCACGGAGAGCCCGGCGACATCATTGTGCTGGCCGGTAAGGGACATGAAGATTATCAGGAGATCAACGGCGTCAAATATCCTATGGACGAAAGAGTGCTGATACAGGAGATACTTGAAGGAAGGTAAAGGCGGCATGGCGGAAAGATACGCGGATGTTATCGTGGATATCTCGCATGAAAAAGTTGACAGACCTTTTCAGTATAAGATACCGCAGGAATTATCGGAAGCCATATATCCGGGCGTGCGCGTGCGTGTGCCTTTCGGGAACGGCAACAAAGAGAAGGCGGGATATGTCGTGGATCTGTCGGACCGGGCCGATTATCCGGAGGAGAAGATCAAGTTCATAACCGCGGTTGACGAAAAAGGCATCACCGCCGAGAGCAGCCAGATACAGATCGCCTATTGGCTGAAACGGCAATACGGCTCTACCATGATCACGGCTCTGAAAACGGTCCTTCCGGTGAAACGGACGCTGAAAGATCTGGAGAAAAAAAAGGTCACGGCATGTCTTGGCGCAGAGGCTCTTGCGGAGGCGGCCGATCAGTGTGAGCGGAAGCATCAGGCGGCAAAAGCGCGGGTGCTGCGCGCCCTTACGGAGGAAGAGGTGCTTCCTTACGAACTGATCCGGCAGAAACTCAACATATCGCCCGCCACGCTTACGGCTCTGGAAAAACAGGGATATCTCCGCGTGGATACGGAAAGCGTATACCGCAATCCGGTGAAGCATGTGGAGGGCGGAGAGAAGAGAGTGTGTCTGGGCGACGACCAGAAAAAGATCGTCGAAGAAGTCCTCCGGGATTACCGGAGCGGGAATCCCCGGACGTATCTGATACACGGAGTGACCGGAAGCGGCAAGACGGAGGTGTATCTGGGGATCATAGAAGAGATGATCCGGATGGGAAAGCAGGCGATCGTGCTGATCCCGGAGATCGCCCTCACTTATCAGACGCTGCTCCGTTTCTATAAACGGTTCGGAGAACGAGTGTCGGTGATCAATTCTTCGCTCTCCCAAGGAGAGAGATACGATCAGATCAGACGTGCGGCGGCAGGGGAGCTGGATGTGATCATCGGTCCGCGGTCCGCGCTTTTTACTCCGTTTCCGAATCTGGGGATCATCATCATTGACGAAGAGCATGAGGGCAGTTACAAGAGCGAATCCATGCCGAAGTACCACGCGAGAGAAACGGCGGTCCACATCGCATCGATGCACGGAGCCTGCGTGGTCATGGGATCCGCCACCCCTTCCATGGAGGCGTATTACAGGGCGAAGACCGGTGCCTATCAACTGTTTGAAATGCCGGAAAGACACGGCAGCAGCACGCTTCCGAGCGTATATATAGTGGATTTGAGGGAAGAATTAAAGCAGGGAAACCGCTCCGTGTTCAGCCGGAAACTGCATGATCTGATCGAGCAGAGATTGCACGCGGGAGAGCAGACGATGCTGTTTCTGAACAGAAGGGGTTATGCGGGATTTGTTTCCTGCAGAGCGTGCGGCCATGTCATGAAATGTCCGCACTGTGACGTTTCGCTGTCGGAGCACCGCAACGGCATGCTGGTGTGCCACTACTGCGGATACGAGGAGGTACGCCGTGCGGACTGTCCGGAATGTGGTTCCCGGTATCTGATGGGGTTCCGGGCGGGCACCGAACAGATCGAAGAAGCCCTCCACAGGGAGTTCCCGGCGGCGCGCGTCCTGCGCATGGACGGCGATACCACCCGGAAGAAAGAAAGCTATGAGAAGATCTTGGCGGCTTTTGCGGACGAAAAGGCCGATATTCTGGTGGGGACGCAGATGATCGTGAAAGGGCATGATTTCCCGAATGTCACACTGGTGGGGATCCTTGCGGCGGACCTGTCTTTAAACCAGAATGATTACCGGGCCGGCGAAAGGACTTTTCAGCTGCTGACGCAGGCGGCGGGCCGCGCAGGACGGGGCGGAAAACCGGGCGAGGTGGTGATCCAGACCTACCAGCCGGATCATTACAGCATCGTGTACGCGGCGGCTCAGGATTATCAGGGATTCTATGAGGAAGAGATCACCTACCGCGAATTTATGCAGTATCCGCCGGTGGCGCATATGATGGCCGTACTGATCACGTCGGGAGAGCAGGCGGTGGGGAAAAAGATCTGCGGGCAGATGGTGGAACTGGTCCTTAGAAAGAGAGAACAGGACGATAAAGAAGGCGGTATCTATCAGGTGATAGGACCGGCGGAGGCGGCCATCAGCAGGATCAGCGATCAGTACAGGCATGTTTTTTATGTGAAACACAAAGACTATGATAAACTGATCGAAGTGAAGGATATCTTGGAACTTTTCTGCAGGGAAAAGGAAAACGGGATCAAAAATTTTACGGTACAATATGATTTTGACCCGATGAATACATATTAGTCAACGGCAGACTAAGAAGGAGAGGATAAGGATATGGCACTCAGGAAGATAAGGGAAATAGGCGATCCGGTATTGACAAAACAATGCAAGGAGGTAACAGAGATCACGCCGCGGATAAGGGATCTGATCGACGATATGTTTGAAACGCTGTATGACGCGGAGGGGGTCGGACTGGCGGCGCCTCAGGTGGGCATCTTAAAAAGGATCGTCGTGATCGACGTTACCGGGGAGGACCCGATCTTACTTATCAATCCGCGGATCCTGGAAACCAGCGGCGAGCAGGAGGGATACGAGGGATGCCTCAGCGTTCCGGGCAAGAGCGGCATAGTGACGAGGCCAAATTATGTCAAGGTGCTGGCTTACGACGAGAACCTGAAGCCGTTTGAACTGGAGGGAACGGAACTGCTCGCCAGAGCGCTGTGTCATGAACTGGATCATCTTGCCGGGCATCTGTATGTGGAGAAGGTAACCGGGCCGCTTGTGAACAACGAGGATCTTCAGGATGCGGAAGAAAAATAAAAAAGTGCGCGGCAGAGCGCAAAAGAAAGCATAAAGAGCGCAGAACGGACTTGGTTCGTTCAGGGAATCTGTGCCGGAGCGTCACAGATTTCCCGGATGGCGAAGTTGATTCCGAAGGAATTTACTTCAGGCCTCTGTCGCGAGAACGCTCCGGAATGGAGATTATATGGATCTTATATTTATGGGCACGCCGGATTTTGCGGTGGGCGCGCTGGAAGCCATCATACAGGCGGGCCATCATGTGGCGGCGGTGGTGACGCAGCCGGACAAACCGAAAGGCAGGGGCAAGGAGATACAGATACCGCCTGTCAAAAAATGTGCGCTCGCACACCAGATACCGGTGCTTCAGCCGGTCAGGATCAAAGAGCCGGAAACGGAGGAAACGCTGCGAAACTGTAAGGCGGATATCATCGTGGTGGCGGCTTTCGGACAGATCCTGCCGGAGGAGATCCTGCGGATGCCAAAATACGGGTGTGTGAACATCCATGCGTCCCTGCTTCCCGAATACAGGGGCGCCGCGCCGATCCAATGGGCGATCATCGACGGGAAGAAGACCACCGGCGTGACGATCATGCAGATGGACAAAGGTCTTGACACCGGCGATATCCTGTTGAAGCGGGAAGTCGCGATCGATCCGAAAGAAACGGGCGACAGCCTGCACGACAAGCTGGCGGAGGCAGGAGCGCAGCTGATAACGGAAGCGCTTCCCAAGATCGAGAGAGGGGAACTGGTCCCTGTCAGACAGGGGGACCACAGCACCTATGCCAAAATGCTTCAAAAGTCTATGGGACGCATAGACTGGCGGATGGGGGCGGAGAAACTGGACTGCTTTATCCGGGGAATGATATCGTGGCCGGGCGCGTCCGCTTCCTATCGCGGAAGAACGCTTAAGATATGGGATGAAGAAGTGGCCGCGCAGGAATCGATACGCGCCAAGGAAAGGGACGGCCGTCCGGACGCCGAAACATTGGAGGATATCGAGGGCAGCGGGCCGGGAACCGTCGTCCGGGTCGAAAAAGACGCTTTTTACGTAAAGACCGGGGATGGGTTTTTGAAGATATTGGAAGTACAGCCGGAAGGCAGAAAGAGGATGTCCGTAAAAGATTTTCTGCTGGGCCATCCGATCAAGGCGGGCGACAGCCTTGACGGCAGCGGACGGGATACGGCAGATCGAGCGTAGTCGGAAAGGATGAATGATATGGGACGTTACGGTTATTATGGTTACTATTTTGATCCGACCTATATTCTGGTATTGGTCGGCGCGGTTTTATGCATCTGGGCGCAGATGCGCGTTCAGTCTACTTACAGAAAGTATTCGCGCATAAGGAGCAGGAGCGGGATGACCGGCGCGCAGGCGGCGCAGCGCATCCTCCAGATGTCGGGGATCTATGATGTGCGCATCGAACATGTGCGGGGCGAACTGACCGATCATTATGATCCGTCGTCAAAAGTGCTCCGCCTGTCGGATTCGGTGTACGGTTCCGATTCCATAGCGGCCATCGGGGTGGCGGCGCATGAGTGCGGACATGCGGTGCAGCATGACAAAGGATATGCTCCGCTCACGTTCCGGACGGCGCTCGTTCCCGCCGCGAACATCGGTTCCAGATTGGGAATACCGATCATCCTGTTAGGGGTGATCTTCAGCATGAACCATATGCTGATCCAGATCGGCATATGGGTATTTGCGCTCGCGGTGCTTTTTCAGGTCGTCACGCTCCCTGTGGAGTTCAACGCATCGGGCCGGGCTTTGGCCATGCTTGGCAATTACGGTATGATGGAGCAGGACGAAACAAGAGGATGCCGCAAGGTCCTGTCGGCGGCGGCGCTCACCTACGTGGCTGCCGCGGCGTCCGCTATATTGCAGCTGTTGAGGCTCGTGCTCCTGTTTGGCGGCAACAGACGGGAAGATTAGGCGCGCAGAGCAGAGAAACCGCGGGGTTCGGGGAGATCGCATGAATGTCAGGGAAGTTGTTCTGGATATTCTTCTGGAACATTCAAAACAAAACGAATACATCAATGTTTTGGTCGGGTCAGTCTTGGAAAAATATGACTACATGAGCGGAAAAGAGAAGGCATTTATCAAGCGCGTCAGCGAGGGGACGGTTGAGCGCATGATCCGGATCGATTACGTTCTGGAATGTTTTTCCACGACGCCGGTCAGAAAGATGAAGCCGCTTATCAGGGAACTTTTGCGCATGAGCGGTTATCAGATCCTTTTTATGGAGAATATTCCTGATGCGGCCGTCTGCGACGAGGCGGTGAAACTGGCTAAGAAGAGAGGGTTTAGATCTCTTCAGGGCTATGTCAACGGCGTGCTGCGCGCTCTGGTTAGACAGAAAGATCAGATCGTATATCCGGACAGACGGGAAGCGTATCACGAGTATCTTTCGGTGTATTATTCCATGCCCCTGTGGCTGACGGAACATTTCAGCAATGCCTATGGGGAGGAAAACTGTGAAAAGATCCTGCAGGCTTTCCTGCACAGAGGAGCGGTCAGCATCCGTTTTCAGGAAACGATCGGCGATAAGGAGAGAGAACGCCTGATTGCGGCATGGCGGCAAAAAGGCGTCACAGTGCGCCAAAGTCCGTACCTGCCCTATGCGGTGGAGGCGGAGAAGACAGAAGGCGTCCGGAATCTGGAAGGATATGAGGAGGGCGCTTTTTCCGTTCAGGATGTCAGTTCCATGCTGGTGGCGGAGGCGGCCGGTATCCGGGAAGGCTGCACGGTGATAGATGTCTGCGCCGCACCTGGCGGAAAGTCCCTTCATGCAGCCGATAAGCTGAAGGGGACGGGGCGCGTCATTGCCTGCGACATATCGGTGCGCAAGACGGATAAGATACGGGAGAACCGGGACAGACTCCGCGCGGATAACATGACCGTCATGGAGAGGGACGCGCGCGTGTGCGATGAAAAGCTGGTCGGGCAGGCCGACGTGCTTCTGGTCGATGTCCCCTGCTCCGGGCTGGGTGTGATCGGAAAGAAACAGGATATCAAATATCGTGTGAGCCCCGAATCGATGCGGGAGGTCGTAAAACTTCAAAAAGAGATCGTAAAGAATGTGATACGGTATCTCAAACCGGACGGGATCATGATGTACAGCACCTGTACCATGAATCCGGCGGAAAATGAAGAGATGGCGGATTGGATATGCAGGGAGTACGGCATGGAAACGGTGGGCATGGCGCACGACATGCCGGAGGAACTGCGAAAAGAAGCGGATAGAGGACAGATCCAGCTGATGCCCGGCATACACGGTACGGACGGATTTTTTCTGGCTAAACTGCGCAGGAGGCAGGGTGGCGGATCTTCCGTTCCGGACGGGGAAAAGGACGCCAAGCAGGACATCAAACCGGATGAAGAGAAAGACGTCAAACAGGATATCAAATCCCTCACGCTCGATGAATTGAGAGAACAGATGGAGGCTTGGGGCGAGAGATCCTTCCGGGCCAGACAGCTGTACGAGTGGATGCATCGGAAATTGGCCGAGGATTACGGGCGGATGACCAATATACCGCAGGCGCTGGCGGATCTGTGCAGGCAGCGGTATACGTTTACTTCGTTGAAGACGGTGCAGGTTCAGGAGTCCGCTCTGGACGGCACGAGAAAATATCTTTTTGAACTGCCCGACGGCTGCCTGATAGAGAGCGTATGGATGCGTTATCACCACGGCAACAGCGTGTGCGTATCCTCTCAGGTGGGATGCCGCATGGGCTGCCGGTTCTGCGCATCTACTCTGGACGGGTTGGAGCGCAGCCTGCTGCCTTCCGAAATGCTTGAACAGGTTTATTCCATTATCCGGGATACCGGCGAGCGGGTGTCCAACGTAGTGGTCATGGGGAGCGGCGAGCCGTTGGACAATTACGATCATGTGGTGCGGTTCATCAGGCTCCTGACAGACGAGAACGGTCTGAACATCAGCCAGAGGAACATCACGGTTTCCACCTGCGGCATCGTGCCGGCCATGCGTGCACTGGCGGATGAAAAACTGCAGATAACGCTCGCCATCTCTCTGCATGCGGCGACCGACGAGAAAAGACGTCAGCTGATGCCGATCGCCGAGCGGTATCCTCTCAGGGAAGTGATCGATGCGTGCGTCTTCTATTTTGCACAGACCGGAAGAAGGATCACATTTGAGTACAGTCTGGTAAAAGGGGTCAACGACACGGATCAGGACGCCGGACAGCTGGCGGCGCTCATCGCTCCGCTCAACTGTCATGTCAACCTGATACCGGTCAATCCCGTCAAAGAACGGGGTTATGTACAGTCTGAGAAACATGCGGTGCAGGCTTTTCAGGAGAAGCTTGAACGAAGAGGGATCCATGTCACGGTCAGGAGAGAGATGGGACGGGATATCGACGGCGCATGCGGACAGCTCAGACGCAGATATATGGACGGCTGAACAGAACGCCGTATTATATTTCTTGTCCTTTTGGGATCTGTGTGTTAAAATGTTCAAGGTTATGGTAAAATAAGGCATAAAAGTATTTCAGGAGGGTTTACGCGTGCTTAGGTCCTATGCGATAACGGATATCGGACGGAGAAGACAACTGAATCAGGATTTTATATATTTGTCGGAAACGCCGGTCGGCAATCTGCCCAACGTTTTCATCGTGGCGGACGGCATGGGCGGACATAATGCAGGCGACTATGCCTCCCGCTATGCGGTGGAAACCGTGGTGGAAGAGATAGGCGCTTCTTTTGAGAAAAATCCCGTCAAGATCCTGGGGAGAGCGATCGAGAAGGCGAACAGGCTGATACGCGAAAGAGCCAGAGAGGTGGCCGCGTACAACGGGATGGGAACGACTATGGTCGCCGCCACCTGTATGGGACGATACATGGAAGTGGCGAATGTCGGCGACAGCAGGCTCTATGTGGTCAACGATAAGATAAAGCAGATAACCACTGACCATTCTCTGGTGGAAGAGATGGTGCGGGCGGGCGGTATCGACAGGAGGTCCGCAAGGAACCACCCGGATAAGAACATTATCACCAGAGCGGTCGGGGCGGCGGATTCGATCGATATTGATTATTTCAGCGTGGAACTCAATCAAGGCGATAAGATCTTACTATGCTCTGACGGTTTGACGAATATGTTGGAGGACGAAGAGATACGTCAGATATTGACAAAAGACAGCAGCCTTAAAGATAGAGCGGAAGAGTTGGTGGAAACAGCGAACCGGAACGGCGGCAGGGATAATATCTCCGTGATCGTTATCGAGCCGTCAGCAGATGAGGTGGAAAATGATTAAGATTGGTATGATGATAGGCGACCGGTATGAGATACTGGAAAAGATCGGTACCGGCGGTATGTCGGATGTTTATAAGGCAAAAGATCATAAGCTGAACAGATTTGTGGCTGTCAAAGTGTTAAAACAGGAATTCGGGGAGAACGCTAATTTTGTGTCCAAATTCCGGGTTGAGGCGCAGGCGGCGGCGGGCCTGATGCATCCGAATATCGTCAATGTCTACGATGTCGGGGAAGAGTCCGGTATCCACTATATCGTTATGGAACTGGTGGAAGGCATTACCCTGAAAAAATATATCGAGAAGAAAGCCAGACTGTCCGTCAAAGAGGCGGTCAGTATCGCGATTCAGGTTTCCATGGGCATCGAGGCGGCGCATAACAATCATATCATCCACCGCGATATCAAGCCGCAGAATATCATTATCTCCAAAGAGGGAAAAGTAAAGGTCACGGACTTCGGCATTGCCAAGGCCGCCACTTCCAATACGATCACTTCCAACGTCATGGGCTCCGTGCACTACACTTCGCCGGAACAGGCAAGGGGCGGGTACAGCGACGAGAAGAGCGATATTTATTCGCTGGGCATCACTATGTTTGAAATGCTTACGGGGCGGGTGCCGTTCAACGGTGAAACGACCGTGGCGATCGCCATCAAGCACATACAGGAGGAGATGCCGTCGCCGAGAGAGTTCGTGCCGGAGATCCCGATCAGCGTGGAACAGATCGTGTGCAAGTGCTGCCAGAAGAGCCCGGACAGAAGATATCAGTCGATGGGAGAACTGATCGTTGATCTGAAACAGTCGCTGATCAATCCGGACGAGGATTTCGTACATGTCATCGATCCTGACGAGGAGGCGTCTACGCGGATGATTACGGACCGGGATATGGTGCAGATCAAGAAACAGTCCGACCGAAGAGATTCGATGGACGAAGAGATGCGCTTAAAGAAAAAGAAAGAGCGCGTGTACGAGGAAGACGAAGAATGGGACGAAGACGACGATGAAGATTACGATCCCAAGATGGAGAAGATCACTACGATCCTTGCCGTCGTTGCGGCGCTGCTGATCGGCTGTATCGTGGTCTTCCTTGTGGGAAGGTCGTTCGGCGTGTTCCAGTTCGGCTCCGGTGCGGAGGATTCAAAAGCGCAGGAAGAAACCGAAAAGGTAGAGATGATCAGAGTCGTCGGAATGAATATCGACGAGGCGAAACGTGCTCTGTTGGAACTGGAACTGACGCCGGAGATCCAGTATGAGGTAAACACGAACTACGAGGAGGGCACCGTCCTTCGGGCAAGTATTCAGGACGGACTTATGATCGATAAAAATACCGTCGTCGTCATGACGGTGGCGCAGGGTGAAGAGGGCGTGACCGTTCCGGACGTAACCGGCAAATCCGAGGAGGAAGCGGTTTCGCTGCTGGAGAAAGAGGGATTTGTCGTCAACGTGACGGAGAGCTACGATGCGGCGGTGGAGAGCGGGCATGTCATTTCCCAGTCCCCCGAAGCGGACAGTACGGCTCCGGAAGGCTCTTCTATCACGATCCGCGTAAGCCAAGGTGCAGAGGACAGCAAAGTAAGAGTGCCGAATGTGATCGGGCTTACGGAAGAAGACGCCACGGTCAGTCTGGTAGAGAGCGGACTGGCGGTAGGGAGCGTGCGGTTGACGACCAATGAGGACAGCAGCCTGATGGATAAAGTATGTTATCAGAGTTATTCGGTGGGTTCCTATGTGGACAAGGGAACGGTGATCGATCTGCAGGTCAGCACGGGCCCCGCAGGCGCGACCTACCGCTATTCGGAAGGAATTACCGCGCCGACGGAAGACCCGGATTACCACGACGGCATGATGGTCGATGTCACGCTGGCCACCGCGGACGGCACGCAGCTGTTGAGCACGCAGACGTCGTCTTTTCCCGTGGCGGTCAATTACACCGGCATTAAATCTGCCACCGGCGTGATCACGTTTCGTTTTACGGTGGAGAAGGAAGCCAGTACGGTGACGGATCCGGATACGGGAGAAGTCACGACGACGGAAGGTTCTCTTGAAGAACGCACGGTGACAAGGGCCGTCAGTTTTACGCAGGAATAGAGAAGATCCGGATGGGAGACCTGTGCGGGAGGATGAATGACAGGAAAGATTGTTAAAGGGATAGCGGGATTCTATTATGTGCATGTAGAAGGAAAAGGCGTATATGAATGTCACGCCAAAGGAATCTTCAGAAATGAGAAGATCAAGCCTCTGGTGGGGGACGATGTCGAACTGGAAGTGCTTGACGAAAAGGATAAAGAGGGCAGTATCCTTAAGATCCTTCCGCGTAAGAGCATGTTGATCAGACCGGCGGTAGCCAATGTGGATCAGGCCATGATCATTTTCGCGATCGTCAAACCAGATCCGAATTTCAACCTTCTGGACAGATTCCTGATCCGTATGGAACAGCAGGGGCTTCCCACGATCATCTGCTTTAACAAACAGGATATCGCGTCCAAACAGGAAAAAGAAACGCTGCGCAGGTCCTATGAAACCTGCGGTTATCGCGTGCTGTTCATCAGCGCATTGGAAAATGAAGGCGTCGATCAGGTGCGGGAACTGCTGAACGGAAAGACCACCACGGTGGCCGGGCCCAGCGGGGTTGGAAAATCTTCCCTGATCAACTGTCTGGCTCCGGCGGCCAATATGGAAACGGGCGCTATCAGCGCCAAGATCGAGAGAGGCAGGCATACGACCAGACATTCCGAGATCATTGCTCTGGGAGAACGGTCTTACATCGTTGATACGCCGGGATTTACATCCCTTGATATCTCCGGGATCCCCAAGGAGCAGCTGGGACGGTTTTACCCGGAATTTACCGTCTATGAGCCGTATTGCAGGTTCAGCGGATGCGCCCATATAAACGAACCGGCGTGCGGGGTCAAAGACGCCGTGGCGGAGGGCAGGATCAGCAAGGTGCGGTATGAAAACTACAAAACGTTGTATGAGGAACTGAGCAGGGTAAAAAAATATTGAGCGGCGCCGGGCAGCGGATAAGCCGGTGGAATTGGAATCACATGACAGAAAAACCAAAACAGGCGTAGTGATCTGTTGGATAAAAACACATAAAATCAAAGTTTTTCAGGAGGATATGGAATAAAATGAAACTAGGTATCGTAGGTCTTCCCAACGTTGGAAAAAGTACACTTTTTAATTCTCTGACAAAAGCGGGCGCGGAGTCCGCAAACTATCCCTTCTGTACGATAGACCCCAATATCGGTATCGTGTCGGTGCCGGACGAAAGACTTAAGCTGTTGGGAGATATGTATCACTCCAAAAAGGTGACACCGGCGACGATCGAGTTCGTGGATATTGCGGGACTGGTCAAGGGCGCGTCCAAGGGAGAAGGGCTCGGCAACCAGTTTCTGAGCAACATCCGCGAGGTGGACGCCATCGTACATGTGGTGCGCTGTTTTGAAGACGACAATATCGTGCATGTGGACGGTTCCGTCGATCCGTTGAGGGATATCGAAACGATCAATCTGGAACTAATCTTTTCGGATATAGAGATCCTTGAACGCCGGATCGCCAAGACCGGCAAGGCGGCCAGAATGGACAAGAGCCTCGGCAAGGAGTTCGCTCTGCTGGAGCGCCTGAAAGCGCATCTGGAGGAAGGCAGACCGGCGCTCGTTTTTCAGACGGAGGACGAGGATGAACAGGCGCTGATCGCTTCCTATAATCTGCTTACGGGCAAGCCGGTAATCTTTGCGGCCAATGTGTCAGAGGAGGATCTGGCGGACGACGGAGCGGGAAATGCCGGTGTGGCCAAAGTGAAGGAGTATGCGGCGGCAAACGGCAGCGAGGTGTTTGTGATCTGTGCACAGATCGAGCAGGAGATCGCGGAACTGGACGAGGAGGAAACCGCCATGTTTCTGGAGGATCTGGGATTGAAGGAATCCGGCCTGCAGAAACTGATCAAGGCAAGTTATCGGATCTTGGGGCTTATGAGTTTCCTGACGGCCGGGGAAGACGAAACGAGGGCGTGGACGATCAAGATCGGCACGAAAGCGCCTCAGGCGGCGGGCAAGATCCATACCGATTTCGAGCGCGGCTTTATCAAGGCGGAGGTCGTGAATTATAAGGACCTTTTGGAACAGGGATCGCTGGCTGCCGCAAGGGAAAAGGGTCTGGTCGGCATGGAAGGCAAGGACTATGTGGTCAGGGACGGCGATGTGATCCTTTTCAGGTTCAACGTATAGGAGATGCGGAAAGAAGACGGAGAAACAGAGTAAGGCGGGGCGTGCGTTTGCCCGAAAGGAGTTATCGTGCAGGATATCATGGATGTGGCGGATATAGCGTTTCCGCATTTGGGGATATACTTGAGTGATGTGCCGCGGGGATTCAGTCTGTTCGGTTTCTGGATCGCGTTTTACGGGGTGATCATCGGTTTCGGCGTTTTGTGCGGTGTGCTGACGGCGTCGCATGTGGCGAAGAAGGAAGGCATGGATCCGGATACGGTGTGGGATTTCGCGATATATGCCATTATCTTTTCGATCTTGGGCGCAAGGATCTACTATGTAGTCTTTGAGTGGGACATGTACAAGGATAACCTGCTTCAGGTGTTTAATCTCCGCAACGGCGGTCTGGCGATCTACGGCGGCGTGATCGCGGCTTTTTTGACGCTGTATGTCTATACAAGGATCAAAAAACAGAGTTTTTTAAAGATGGTCGATGTCTGCGTGCCGGGTCTTATATTGGGACAGGCGATCGGCAGATGGGGCAACTTTATGAACCGGGAAGTGTTCGGAGGTTATACGGATAACCTTGTCGCGATGCGTCTTCCCATCGATGCGGTCCGCAGCAGGGATATCACGGAGGGTGTGGCGGCGCATATCTTAGAGGGGACGAATTATATTCAGGTGCATCCGACTTTTTTATACGAGAGCCTGTGGAATCTTTTGATCCTGCTTTTGATGCTGCTGTACCGCAGGCATAAGAGATTCGACGGGGAGATCTGGCTGCTGTATCTGGGCGGATACGGGATCGGAAGGTTTTGGATCGAGGCTATCCGTACGGATCAGCTGTATCTTATGGGGACTTCGATCCCGGTGTCCCAAGTGGTGGCGGCTGCCTGCGCGGCTGCGGCGGTCATAGCGGATGCGGCCGCGAGGATGCATCTGCATAAGGCTCCGGCGGCAGAGAAAACGACCGGAACCGACGGGCTATCGGAGAGTACAAACAATGCAGACGAGGACAGAGTGAAATGAATATTTTTATTTCATTGCTTTTATTTTCCGTCAGTTTCCTTGTTCTGATACAGGGAATCCAAGTCAAATGGTTTAACAACAGGCACAGCAGACAGAACAGTGCCTATTTTGCCATGTGCCTTTCCACCTATATCTGGGCCAGTTCGCTGGCCGTCATGATGTTCTGCCCTCGAAAGTTCAGTTTCTTTTATGCGAATCTGAGCGTATTGGGCGCCGTCAGTTTTGTCATGTATGTGCTCGTGTTTATGATGGCGTTCTATCGGGAAACCAGAACATACAGACTGGTCCGTTTCCTGTGTCCGATCCTGGGAGTGCTGATATGGCTTCTTCGTCTGTCCGGCGACGGCTATATCATGGTGGAAACGGAATACGGTTATTTCTATATGGACAGACCGTGTCTGGGGAATTATCTGTTCTATCTGAGTATTTTTGCAATGTGCTTTGTGGGCATATGCATATTGATCTATCACGGCATGAAATCCGTGCTTAAGCGGGAAAAGATCTGTCTGACGCTCTGGATCGTGCTGATCGTTATCTACTGCGTCGTGATCAACGGGATCAGCTTTATCAATATGGGAAAAGGGCACGCAACCACACCTTTCGAAGGGTTCGGCGCCTGTGTCGCCAATCTGAGTTTTTACTTTATCGCCAATTATCTGGATATGCTGGAACTGCCGAAGGCGAAGGTGGATTCTTATATCACGTCCTATCTTTCGACGCCTGTCGTGTTCGTGGATTACATAGGAAGGATCATTTATTACAATGAAAGCTTCCAGAAGTTTTTTCATCTGGAGAATGAGGAGATACTGGGCGAACACAAGTTCTACGAGAATATCCTGACGGAGAGAAGTCTGGACGAGGCGATCGACCTGATCACCGCGGAACATATGTATGAAGGCGCTTTCCCCGCCCGGACGCTGGACGGCAAGAGGGTGCTGGACATCCGCTACACGGTTATTCTGGACCATTTCGGAGAAACGCGGTGCGTCATGAACGTGATCAATGACGTCACGGACCGCGAGGAACTGCTGGCAAGTCTGGAGAAACAGACGGCGCTTGCGGAGGCGAACCGACTTGCGGCTGTCCGTGCCAATCAGGCAAAAGGGGATTTCCTCGCCAATATGAGCCATGAGATCCGGACGCCGATGAACGCGATCATCGGCATGAATGAGATGGTGATGCGGGAGGAGATCTCTCCCAAGGCTCTGCAGTACTCGCAGGATATCCACAATGCGGGCCAGACGCTTTTGGCTATCATCAATGACATTCTGGATTTCTCCAAGATCGAGTCGGGCAAGATGGAGATCGTGCCTGTCGTCTATGAACTGAGTTCGCTTTTGAACGATGTGCTGGTCATGGTGACCGGCAAGGTGCATGACAAGGGATTGAATCTGGTGACGGATGTGGCGCCGGATATCCCGCATCAGCTGTTTGGCGATGAGATCCGTATCCGCCAGATCGTGCTGAATCTGATCAACAACGCCGTCAAATATACGGAAAAAGGAACAGTGACCCTGAAGGTGGGGTGCCAGCGGGAAAAAGAGAAACGGCTGCTTCTGGAGATAGCCGTTATCGATACGGGCATCGGCATCAAGGAGGAAGATATCGGCAAGCTGTTCAACAGTTTTCAGCGGGTCGATATGGCCGTCAACCGCAACGTGGAAGGTACGGGACTCGGCCTTGCGATAACAAAACAGCTGACGGAACAGATGGAAGGCCATATACAGGTGGAAAGCGTATATGGACAGGGTTCCGTTTTCCGGGTATCTCTGCCGCAGACGATCATGGACGAAGCGCCCATCGGAGATTTTGCCAATACGGCTTCCGGGCGCAGGGCGGACGAACCGGAGGAGATATCCTTTACAGCGCCGGATGCCCGGATCCTGATCGTGGACGACAACAAGGTCAATCTGGTGGTTGCCAAAGGACTGCTCAAAGAAACCGGGATACAGATCGATGCGGTCTTAAGCGGCGCCGAGGCACTGGAGATGATTCGTACGAACAAGTACGATATTATACTGCTGGATCACATGATGCCTGTGATGGACGGTATGGAAACACTGGAGCGGATGCGCGGGCAGGAGGAGAACATGAGCCGGGACGCAGCGGTGATCGCCTTGACCGCCAACGCGATTTCGGGATCCAGAGAAATGTATCTTGCGGCCGGATTCGAGGATTATCTGTCCAAGCCGATCAATGCCGCGCGCTATAAGGAGATGGTGCGCAAGTACCTTCCGCCTGAATTGGTCCACGATATCGAGTAGACGGACCGCGTTAAAAACAACACATATGGAACTTCTGAATCAGACAACGCCTGTATTTCGTTTTGGGATACAGGCGTTTTTGTATGCCTTTGACAAATCTTTTCTTTCCAATCCTGCGACTGTCATTCGGCCCGGTCTTTGGAGAAAAGCGTATTTCCTGAAAAAGATCTGCACATATTAAGAATGAGGCGGCTTTCACGTCTTGCAACAGCAGAAGATCTGCTTTGTAATGCGCTTATGCTTGACAAATGAAGGGGGGGGGCTATGATATGTCCGATAGAATCGCTTAGGAGGATGTGGAATGGTTGGTGTGATCATAAACTGGGCTTATATTTCACTGATCTGTACTCTGATCGGATTTGGATGCCTTTCTTGTCTGAAAGGGATCCGTTTCCGGTGGATACACTATCTGATGGCGGGAATGATTGCCGTTACTGTCTATGTGGAGTTCTTCAGCATCTTCTGGCGGATCAAAGCCGCCGCAAGTCTGGCGCTTCTGGCAGCCGCTTTGTGTGTCGGATTTTTCAAGCGCAGTACGCCGGGGTTCCGGCAGCTCTGGACAGACGCAGTCCGCGTGCTTTTCTCATGGGAAGGCTTTTTTTATTGTTGTTTTGTGCTCCTGATCGCTTTTTATACGTCCAGAGGGGAATTTCATACAGATACCAATATTTATCATGCGGCAATGATCCGGCTGTATGAAGAGTATGGGCTGATCAAAGGAATGGGAAACCTGCAGCTTCATTATGCCTACAACAGCGCCTATCTGGCGTTTGCCGCAGTTTTTGATTTCGGGTGGCTGTTAGGGCGTCCGCTTCATACGACGACCGGATGGCTGGAAGTTGTGATGTGCATTTACGCTTTCCGCGGCCTGAAAGATTTTAAAAGGCACAAGACCCATAAGTCGGATATGATGAAGGCCGGAATCCTGTTTTATACCCTTGTGAACCTGACCCGCAGTATGTCGCCGGCAACGGATTATGCGGCGATGTTCCTGACTTTGTTCATCCTGACGGCATGGTGCGAATGTCTGGAAAAGGAAGACGGCGCGGATCCGACAGCCTGCGCTTTGCTGTCGGCGGGGGCGGTCTATGTGGCAACCGTGAAGTTTTCGGCCTGTCTGTTGGTCCTGCTTGCTTTGTATCCGGCATCTGCACTGATAAAAGAAAAAAGGTGGAGAGAAACGATCGGTTATCTGCTGTGCGGTATTGTGATCCTGATGCCTTTTCTGATCCGCAATTATTATATATCCGGCTGGCTGCTGTACCCTTTTGATAAAATAGATATCTTTCATCCGGAATGGAAAGTGCCGAAAGAGTATCTTCTGGTGGATGCCGCGCAGATCAAAACATGGGGCAGATGCCTGTATGACGTGGCGAAAGTGGATGTGCCGGTTTCCGGCTGGCTGCCTGTATGGTGGGAACATCAATTTCGATATGAACAGATGTTTCTCGTGGCGGCGGTATTGGCGGCTGTGCTGCAGGCGCTGCTGTTTTTGTCCAGAATCGTCGGAAAGCGGCGGATCCGGTGCGGGGAGATCGTTCTGCATCTGAGCATATGGGCCGATCTTCTTGTGTGGTTTTTTATGGCGCCTTTTATCAGATACGGGCTTGCTTTTTTGTTCGCTGTCATTATGATCGCGGTGGGAGGACTGTTGGAAGAGGAACTGAACGGTTTTGCCAAGATCATGGCAGGGAGCCTGCTCTTTTGTATCGTTGTGTTCGTAAGCCCGTACTGGGATCAGTACATTACGGATGCCGGCGTTTTTTTCAAACACAATCTTACAAGACCCTATTATCTTGTGCAGCAGGATTATGACAGAGGGTCGATGGCGGGCATAGAGATAAAGGGGAATACTATCTATTATGCCTGTGAAGGAGAGGTAAACAGTTATTATGCCTGTCCGTCCACCTGTTACTATTTCATGCTGGAACGCAGCACACTGATCGGAAACCGCATAGAAGATGGTTTTCGGGCAAAATCCGGCAATTCTTTCAAAGAGTAAAAGTCTTTTCATCGGCTATGGCAGAAAGGCTTTCTGGCAAACAACTTTCTGCCGCAGATCGATATCGATCATATCCATTCGGCATCTCATTACATTCTTCTGATTTCTGCCATGTTTTTCTGATCCTTGCTATATCCTGCGGATGTCTGTCCAATATTCAATACGATTCCCGTATGTCCAACAGCGCTGCCGTCTTCATTTGGCTGTGTATGACCGGCAGACGAAAAAGTTATTTGGATCCAAGAAAAATTCTGCGAAAATGCAATGTTTTTGCTTGCATTATACGCAGTTTTATTATAAAATAGGTATCAGAGTGGTGGAAAGTGGAGATAAGTGGCGCAAAGTGGTAAATCAAGCATACCATTGAAAACCCGATCCGCGGACCGTGGCAGACCACATATGCAGGCTGTGCTGTATGGCGGCAGCGGCGGTACGGGCGCACAGCATTTGGAACAGGGTGATTGACGATGTTTATGGGAGAATACAATCACACAATTGACCCTAAGGGCAGACTCATCATACCGTCCAAGTTCCGGGAGGCGCTCGGAGATACGTTCGTGGTGACAAAAGGATTGGACGGCTGTCTGTTTGTGTACGATAACGAGGAATGGGCTGCATTTGAAGAGAAACTGAAATCCCTGCCGCTTACCAACAAGGACGCCAGAAAGTTCGTGCGGTTCTTCCTTGCGGGTGCAGCGGAGGCAGAGGTAGATAAACAGGGCAGGATACTGGTGCCGAATGTGCTCAGGGAGTTCGCCGGACTGGACAAAGAAGTCGTCCTGATCGGCGTCGCGAGCCGGATCGAGATATGGAGCAGAGAGCGTTTCGACGGAACGGCTTCCTATGACGATATGGACGAGATAGCGGAGCACATGGCGCAGTTAGGGCTTGGCATATAAGAGAACGTCGGATTCGGGATAAAATAAGGGCGTAAAAACGGAATGGAGTTTAAGCATACATCAGTTCTTTTGGAGGAAACGATAGAAAATCTGAGGATCAAGCCGGACGGGATCTATCTGGACGGCACGCTGGGAGGCGGAGGACACTCCTATCGCATCGCATCCAAACTGGGTGAGGGCGGACGGCTGATCGGCATCGATCAGGATGAAGCAGCCATTGAGGCGGCGGGCGCAAGGCTTAAACCGTATGAAGACAAAGTGACGTTGATCCGTGACAATTACCGCAACGCAAAACGCGTGCTTAAGGACATAGGCATAGAACAGGTGGACGGCATCCTGTTGGATCTGGGGGTGTCCTCCTTCCAACTGGACAATGCGGAGCGGGGATTTTCCTACAAATACGACACGAAACTGGACATGCGCATGGATCAGCGGCAGACGATGACGGCCGCGGATATCGTCAACGGATATTCCGAAACGGAATTATATCATGTGATACGGGATTACGGCGAAGAGCAGTTCGCCAAGAACATCGCGAAGCATATCGCGGCTGTGAGAAAGGACAAGCCTGTCAGGACGACCGGGGAGCTCAACGAGATCATAAAGGCGGCCATCCCGGCGAAGATGCGCGCGGCGGGCGGACATCCTTCCAAGAGGACTTTTCAGGCGATACGGATAGAGTGCAATAAGGAACTGGAAGTCTTAAAAGAGTCGTTGGAAGATCTCGTACAGCTGTTAAGACCCGGAGGACGGATCTGCATCATAACGTTTCACTCACTGGAAGACCGGATCGTCAAGACCGCCTTCCGCCGATACGAGAATCCTTGCACATGCCCGCCGGATTTTCCGGTGTGCGTATGCGGACAAGTTTCCAAAGGAAAAGTGATCACGAGAAAACCGATCCTTCCTTCCGGGGAGGAGATAGAGAACAACAAGAGATCCAAGAGCGCAAAGCTGAGGGTGTTTGAGAAGGCGTAAGGCCGATGCTTAGAGAAAGGTGAGGCCCGCGCCGTCCGCAGAGCCGCGCTGCGAGGCCGCAACTGCGGATACTATAGATCATAAGGATACGATCATACCGACAGGAGTATAGAAGGGGATAGGAATTATGGCGTCAGCACAAAGAACAGAGAACCGGATGCGTGTCGTAAACGGAAGGAGCCGGTATTACACAGAGGGGAACACGGTCAGAAAATTGGACATGCCGGATGCAGCGCCGAGGCAGCCGCAGAAAAAGGCGAACAACGCGGCGCGCAAGAACAGGGACCGCGCTAAGCATATGAGCGCAGGATATGTGCTTTTCCTGAGCGCAGCGCTTTTGGCATCGGGCATCATCCTGATCAACTACATCGGCCTGCAGTCGGATATCACGAACAGCATACAGCATATTTCTTCACTGGAGAAGCAGCTGAATGATTTAAAGCTTGCAAATGATGAAGAATATAGTAGAATAACAAGTAGTGTGAACTTAGAGGAAATCAAGAGGGTCGCAATCCAGGAACTGGGTATGCAGTATGCGCAGGAAGGTCAGATCGTATCTTTTGCAAGCGAGAGCAACGATTATGTGAAGCAGGTGGCTGACATTCCGCAATGATCTTACGGCAGAAGGATGGTATGCGGCATAAGCAGGTGATCATTTGAGTAACCAGACAAGAGCAAAAAGTGCCGTCACAAGATTTACGGTAAGGATGCAGAAGAAGCTGTTGGTGTTGTTTATCCTGATACTGGCGGCTTTTGCCGGGCTCAGCGCCCAACTGTATCTGATCACAAGGGATAATGGCGAGGAGTATAAGAAACAGGTATTGTCGCAGCAGGAGTATGACTCCACGACAATACCTTTTAAACGTGGCAGCATTGTGGATTCCAACGGAACAGTGCTCGCGATCAGCAACAAGGTGTACAATGTGATCTTGGACACGAAGATCCTTATGCGGGACGAGGCGAATCTGGAGCCTACGCTGAGCGCGCTGCGGAAGTGTTTCAACATCGATACGAACGAAGTGCGCAATTACATAGCGGAGCATCCCAACTCTTCCTATTATGTGATGGCAAGGCGCGTGGATTATGAGAAGATGAACGCGTTTCAGGAGATCGCCAACGATCCGGAGGCGGGGAAAAATATCACCGGCGTATGGTTTGAGAGCGAATACAAGCGCGAGTATCCCAACGGGTCCCTCGCCTGCGACGTGATCGGTTTTACGACAAACGATAATCAGGGCACCTACGGACTGGAAGAATTTTACAATGATACTCTGAGCGGACTCAACGGAAGAGAGTACGGTTATCTGAACGAAAATTCCACTCTGGAGAGGACGACGATCCCGGCGGAAGACGGGGATAATCTCCAACTGAGCATCGACGCGAACATTCAGAGTATTGTCGAAAAATACCTGAAAGAATACAACGATGAATACAAGGACAATTACAGGCCGGGCAACGGCGCAGAGAACATAGGCTGCATCATTATGGAGATCGCGACGGGAAGGGTTCTGGCGATGGCCAGTTATCCGAATTACGACCTGAACGATACGCGCAATACGGACAATCTGTTAGGTATGCCGCTGGTGGATGAAAAAGGCAACCGTACGGGGGAGTGCGTGACGCAGGAGATCTTAGACGGCATGGACGATGCGGCGATGTATCAACAGCTTAATGCGCTGTGGAAGAATTTCTGTATCGTGGAGGCCTATGAACCCGGTTCGGTAGCCAAGCCTTTTACTGTGGCGGCGGCGGTGGACAGCGGCTCGATCAACGGGGACGAGTCCTACAACTGCGAGGGCGGTCTGGTAGTCGTTCAGGGAGAAAAGCCGATCAAGTGCCACCAGACTTACGGCGACGGCTACATTACCGTGCAGCAGGGCATAGAGCGCTCCTGTAACGTAGTGCTGATGAACGTTGCCTTGAAAACGGGCAAGAGTAATTTCGTGAAATATCAGCATATCTTCGGCTTCGGATTGAAGACTAACATCGATCTGGCGGGCGAGGCGCGCACAGTGTCGATGATCTACGATCAGGATTCCATGGGGCCCGTCGAACTGGCGACCAATTCCTTCGGACAGGGTTTCAACGCGACGATGATACAGATGATCACGGGCTTCTGCTCCCTGATCAATGGCGGCTATTATTATGAACCCCACGTTGTGGATAAGATAACGACGGCGGACGGAGCGACTTTGGAGAATATTCAGCCGAGGGTGCTGAAACAGACGATCTCTCAATCGACCAGCGCCATGGTCAAGGAATTCTGCGATACGGTCGTGACCGGTGAAAAGGGAACCGGCAAGACCGCAAGACCCGCCGGTTATATGATCGGCGGCAAGACGGGAACGGCGGAAACGCTGCCCCGTAAAAACGGCGAATATGTGGTTTCTTTTATGGGCTATGCGCCTGCGGCCGATCCGCAGATCGCCATCTATGTGGTAGTGGACAGGCCTAACGTGTTTGCGCAGGATAATGCAAGATACGCTACGGGCATCGTCCGCAAGATCCTGACGGAAGTGCTTCCGTACCTGAATGTCTTTATGACGGAAGAGCTTAGCGACGAGGAGAGGAAAGAACTTGAAGAACTGCAGATACAGCTGAAAATGCCGGAAAACATTCCGGAAGAGCCGACCGTGGACGAGGAGGGCAATCCCATTGATCCGGAAACCGCCGAAGACGGCGCCGATGAGGGAGAAGACGGGCAGGACGGACAGGACGACGGGACGGAATCCCCTGAGGATCAGGCGGCCAGAGAGGTCTGGAAGACGTTTCCGGTGGATCCGGAAACCGGATATCTGAAAGACCCCAGCACCGGATATCTGTATGATCCGGAAACGGGGACCCAAGTATACGGCGGCAGCCTGCTGGAAGATGAAGGATCGGAAGACGAGGACTCTACAGAGGGGGACGAAACGCCGGAAGACGATGGGACACCGGAAGACGGAGGCACACAGGAGCCGTAGGACCGGCAGGCACAGCGCGGAATAACTTTTTTGATAAAACAGAATCGGGAAATTAAGAATAACCTCATAAGAACGGTAATAAATTGTATCAATACCTTTTTGTGAGGTTTTCTGTATGGTGGAAGAAGCGCCGCATCAGCAAAAAACATATCACAGGAGCAAGACGGTGACGGTCATGTTCCTATGCCTGCTTGTCTTTGCCGTTCTGATGGGCAGACTGGTGTATCTGATGGTATTTCGGTCCGAGTATTACACCATGAAGGCCAAAGAACTGCATGAACGCGAGCGGAGCATCAAGGCGGCGCGGGGCAGGATCATCGATGCGAACGGCAAGATATTGGCGGATAATAAGACGGTGTGCACCATATCCGTGATACACAGCCAGATCACCGACAAGGAGAAAGTGATCGCCGTTCTCAGCAGAGAACTGGGGCTCTCGGAAGAATATGTCCGGAAGAGAGTGGAGAAGATATCTTCTATAGAGAAGATCCGGAGCAACGTGGATAAGAGCATCGGGGATGCGGTCCGGGCGTACGATCTGGCGGGCGTAAAAGTGGACGAAGATTTCAAACGTTACTACCCGTATGATTCTCTGGGGTCGAAAGTGCTCGGCTTTACGGGCGGAGATAATCAGGGCATCATAGGACTGGAAGTCGTCTATGAGGAATACCTGCAGGGAAAAGCGGGAACGATCCTGACGGTGACGGACGCCATGGGCGTGGAAGTGGCGGAGGCCGGCGAGGAGCGCGTGGAGCCTGTGGAGGGGAAAGACCTGTATATCAGCATGGATATGAATATCCAAAGCTACGCCACCCAGCTTGCGCTTCAGACGATGGAAACCAAGGAGGCGGACAGCGTGTCGATCCTCGTCATGAATCCCCAAAACGGCGAGATCTTGGCGATGGTCAACGTGCCGGAGTTTGACTTAAACGATCCGTATGCCCTTCCCGATACGGTAAACGCGGAAGGGCTGAGCGAGGAGAAAAAGCAGGAACTGCTCAACGGCATATGGCGCAACGGCTGCATCAATGACACCTACGAGCCGGGTTCCACGTTCAAGATCGTCACGGCGGCGGCCGGGCTTGAATCGGGAGCGGTCAAGACGACGGATACTTTTAACTGTCCGGGCTATATCATGGTGGAAGACCGGAGGATCCGGTGCCACAAAGTCGGAGGACACGGAGCGGAAGACTTTGTCAAGGCGACCATGAATTCCTGCAATCCCGTTTTTATAACGGTCGGGCTCCGGATCGGGGCGGAGCGCTATTATTCGTATTTTGAAAAGTTCGGTCTTCTCGACAAGACCGGGATAGACCTTCCCGGAGAAGCGGGGACCATCATGCACAAACTGGAGGATATCGGCCCGGTCGAACTGGCGACCATTTCCTTTGGACAGTCTTTTCAGATCACGCCCATCCAACTGGCGGTGACAGCGGCTTCCATCATCAACGGAGGCAGGCGGGTGACTCCGCATTTCGGGGTGCGGACAGCGGACAGCGACGGCAGTAACAGCCGGACGTTTGACTATCCGGTCAAAGACAACATCGTATCCGAAGAAACCTCGGCTTCCATGCGGTATATACTGGAGCAGGTGGTGGCGGAAGGAAGCGGAAAGAACGGAGCGGTAGAGGGGTACCGGGTGGGCGGCAAGACGGCGACCAGCCAGACGCTGCCGAGGGGAAGCGGCAGGTATATAGCCTCTTTTCTGGGATTTGCACCGGCAGACGACCCAAAGGTGCTTGCGGTCGCGATCATCAATGATCCCCAGGGGACTTATTACGGCGGGCAGATCGCAGCCCCGGTGATACGACAGCTTTTTGAAAACATTCTTCCATATTTGGAAAAGATGGACTATAATAGAACATGATGATTTTCTAAGACGGCCCAAAAGCCGCTTAAGAGAATCGGGATCATGTCCGCAGGAACCGCAGACGGTCCCTGTGAAGACCATGCGGGACGGCTCCTGCATGGTGGAGATGATGGAGGGCATATGAATTCAACGATTTTGATGGCTGTGATGATATCGTTTACGATAAGCGTTGTACTCGGACCTGTCGTCATTCCGTTTTTGAGGCGTCTGAAAGTCGGCCAGACGGTCAGGGATGAAGGACCCGAAAGCCATCTGAAGAAGAACGGTACGCCGACGATGGGCGGGATCCTTATCCTGATTGCGATAGTGGCCACCTCTCTTTTTTTTGTAAAAGATTATCCGAAGATCATACCGATCCTGTTCCTTACGCTTGGATTCGGGCTGATCGGGTTTGTGGATGATTATATCAAGGTCGTCCTGAAGCGTTCCATGGGTCTTCGGGCATGGCAGAAATTTGTGCTTCAGATCCTTGTGACGGCTGTTTTTGCAATATATCTGCTGCGGTACACCGATGTGCCGCTTGCCATGAAAGTGCCGTTTGTTGACGGCATGTATCTGGATTTTGGCTGGATGAACATACCGATCCTGTTTTTCGTCGTGATCGGAACGGTCAACGGCACCAATTTTACGGACGGCTTAGACGGTCTGGCAAGTTCCGTCACGGTGCTTGTGGCGACTTTTTTCAGCGTGGTCGCGATCGGTACGGGGAGCGGCATTGAACCGATCACCTGTGCGGTGGCGGGAGCGCTTATGGGGTTTCTGCTGTTCAATGTATATCCGGCGAGCGTGTTTATGGGCGACACGGGATCGCTGGCTCTCGGCGGGTTCGTTGCGGCGGCGGCTTACATGATGCAGATGCCGCTGTTTATCGTGATCGTGGGATTTATCTATATGATAGAAGTGCTGTCCGTGATCATACAGGTGTCCTATTTTAAAATGACCGGAGGCAGGCGGATCTTTAAGATGGCGCCGATCCACCATCATTTTGAATTATGCGGCTGGTCGGAAACGAGGGTAGTCGCCGTCTTTTCCATCGTGACGGCGCTGCTGTGCCTGTTGGCGCTGATGGGAGTCTGAACACGGAACGGATTTTGTTTGTCCGGAATGGAGATTGTTATGGAGATAAAAGATCTGCAAGGGAAAAAAGTCCTGGTGGTGGGGTCGGGTATAAGCGGCGTCGGCGCGGCGCAGGCGCTGTGCCGGATCGGAGCCGTTCCGATCCTCTTTGACGCCAATGAACAATTGGATAAGGACGAGATCCTTAAGAAATTTGCGGACGGTACGGAGGTGGATATCGTACTGGGCCAGCTGCCCGATCAGACTGCGGAGGCGGTCTGTCTGGTGATACTCAGTCCCGGCGTGCCGACGGATACGGAATTTGTGGAAAGTTTCCGCAAAAGGGGCGTGGCCGTCTGGGGCGAGATCGAACTTGCGTACCGGCTCGGAAAAGGGCGCGTGATCGGCATCACGGGCACCAACGGAAAAACGACGACGACATCTCTTGTGGGCGAGATCATGGCGGCCTGCTGCAGCCATGTCGATGTTGTGGGAAACATCGGCAATCCCTATACGCTTACGGCGCTGGACGCCGTGGACGATACGGTGACGGTGGCGGAGATCAGCAGTTTCCAGTTGGAAACGGTCGAGCGTTTCCGCCCGGATGTATCGGCAATCTTAAATATCACGCCGGATCATCTGAACCGGCATCATACTATGGAAAACTATGCGGCGGCCAAAGAGGCGATCGCCAGAAATCAGACGAAGGACCAGATCTGCGTGCTCAATTATGAGAACGGCTATACAAGGGATTTCGGCGGCAGATGCCCCGCCCGCGTCGTGTGGTTCTCTTCCGCAAGGAAACTGGAAGACGGGCTGTATCTGGACGGAGAGGAGATCTGTCTGGCGGAAGAAGGCAGATCCAGACGGCTGATGAATATCCACGATATGAATCTGGTGGGCCTGTGCAATGTGGAGAATGTCATGGCGGCGATCGCTGTCACGCGGGCGATGGGCGTTCCCATGGAAACGATCCTGTCCGTGGTCAGACAGTTCAAGGCGGTTGAGCACAGGATCGAATTTGTGGCCACCAAGAGGGGCGTGGACTATTACAACGATTCCAAGGGAACCAATCCGGATGCGGCCATTCAGGGGATCCGGGCCATGAGCAGACCGACGGTCCTGATCGGCGGCGGTTATGACAAACAGAGCCAGTATGACGAGTGGATCGAGGCGTTCGACGGCAAGGTCAAATGTCTTGTGCTCATTGGGCAGACGAGAGATAAGATCGCCGACTGCGCGAAAAGGCACGGCATCAGGGATATCATTCTGGCGGACAGTTTTGAGGAGGCCTTTGCGATATGCGTGGACCGCGCGCAGAGCGGTGACGCGGTGCTCCTGTCGCCCGCATGCGCCAGCTGGGGGATGTTCCCGAATTATGAGGCAAGAGGCAGACTTTTCAAAGAACTTGTAAATAAACTGGAGGAAACAGAGTAGGTGGCACAGAGGAGTCCTTCGCGGAGAAGACAATTGAATCATGAAAGCTTTATGGATTACAGTCTGTTGTTCATTGTGCTGTTTTTACTGGGGTTTGGGCTGATCATGGTGTATTCGACCAGTTCCTATGAGGCCAATCTGGAATTGGGAGATTCCACATACTATCTCAGAAAACAGGTCTTTGCAACGATCCTAGGGCTGATCGCCATGATCGCTGTGGCGAATGTGCCTTATCATTTCTGGGAACGTTTCGCCGTGATCGGATATATCGTGTCGGTGGTGCTGATCCTGCTGATCATACCGTTCGGACACGAGTCGCACGGCGCCAAGAGATGGCTGTACATAGGACCGATTTCCCTGCAGCCTGCGGAGGTCGCAAAACTGTGTATGATCCTGTTTCTGGCGAGCATGATCTGTACGATGGGCAAGCAGATACGGGGCCGGAAAGGCTTTCTGACGGTACTGGCCGTTCCCATGCCGATCGCCTTCATGCTCTGGCAGATCACGAATAACCTCAGTTCCGCCATCATCGTTGTGGGGATCGCGGCGCTGATGCTGTTTGTTTCCTGTCCGGACTACAAGAGGTTCATTATTCTCGGACTAACGGGCTTGGCATTGGCCGCGCTAGCGGTGTTCGCCATCGTGCAGATGGCGTCGGCGCAGGCGGGCACAGGGGAGGGCGACGTAGGTTTCAGAGGAGAGCGTATCCTCGCGTGGCTTGATCCGGAAGCTTATTCGAGCGGCAAGGGATTTCAGACGATCCAAGCTCTCTACGCGATCGGGTCGGGCGGCGTACTCGGCAAGGGACTGGGAGCCAGTATGCAGAAACTCGGCTTTCTCCCGGAGGCGCAGAACGATATGATCTTCTCGATCATCTGCGAGGAATTGGGGCTGTTCGGCGGTTTTGCCGTCATTATCATGTTCATCATGCTGATCTGGCGGTTTATGGTGATCGCCAACAACGCGCCGGATCTGTTCGGGGCGCTCCTTGTGGTCGGGGTGCTCGGCCATATCGCCATTCAGGTGATCCTCAATATCGCGGTCGTGACGAACACGATACCCAATACCGGAATATCGCTCCCGTTCATCAGCTACGGAGGATCATCGGTGATGTTCCTGCTGATAGAGATCGGTCTGGTCTTAAGCGTGGCCAGAGGTATCCGGCTCAAAGATTTATAGGGACAAGATAACTTTCTTTTCAAAAGCCATATAGATAGAATAGGTCATATTTTTGGATTCGAGGTAAGGAATATGGACGCTATTCGTATCTATGGCGGCAGCTGTCTGGATGGACAGACTACGATACAAGGGTCAAAAAATGCGGCGCTGCCTATTCTGGCGGCGACGTTATTGATAGACGGAACATGTGAGATAGAGAACTGCCCGGAGATCTCCGATGTCTTTCATATGCAAAGACTTCTGGAAAGTCTGGGCTGTACAGTGGAACGGGAAGAAACGCTTATCCGGGTGGATACGGCGGGACTGTCAGAGTGTGACATGCCTTCGGATTCCGTGGGAGTGATGCGGTCTTCCGTAATGCTTGTGGGAGCGCTTCTTGCCAGAACGGGCAGGGTGTGCATGGAGTATCCGGGCGGATGCGTGATCGGCGCAAGACCCATAGACCTGCATCTGCGGTCCCTTCGCAGGATGGGCGTAACGATAAAGGAGCAGGAGAAGGGATTCTGTGCGGAAACGCCGGGACTCAAAGGGGCGGAAATGAAGCTTCCGTTTGTCAGTGTGGGCGTGACCGAAAACCTGATCCTTGCGGCGGTTCTGGCCGACGGCACGACCACCATCGAACCGGCGGCGAGAGAACCGGAGATACAGGCTTTGTGCGAATTTCTTCAATCCGCCGGCGCGCATATCGAGGGAAGCGGCACGCAGCGTCTGGTCATACGGGGAGTGGATAAGCTTACGCCGGTGCGGTACCGTGTTCCGGCGGACCGTATTGTCGCAGGCACTTATCTGTGCGCCTGCATGTGCGCCGGAGGGCGTGTCTTCCTGAAAGATGCGCCGGTGCATCACATGGAAAGCGTTCTGGAGCAGGCGGCCGCCATGGGGGCCGCAGTCGAATACGAGCCGGACGGCATTGTCGTGACGGGCATGGATCACGCGGGCACGGCCGATGTGGTGACGACAGGCTGTTACCCGGCGTTTCCCACGGATATGCAGTCGCCCTTTATGGCGGTCATGGCGCTGTCGGGGCGCGGGGGCCGCATCGAGGAAACCGTGTTTGAAAACCGTTTCCGCATCGTTTCCGAACTGCGCAGGATGGGCGCGGATATCACGATTCACGGGAATACTGCCTATGTGGCGGGAAACGGACGGCTCCACGGGGCCATCGTACAGGCTCAGGAACTGCGCGGCGGCGCAGCGCTTGTCATTGCGGCGCTTGGGGCGGACGGGACCAGTATCGTGACGAACCGCCATTATATAGACAGAGGATATGAAGATATCGTATTAAGCTTAAGAGATCTGGGGGCCGATCTGGAACTCGCTTAGCATCAGAAGGAAAAAGACCGGCGCACAGAGCATAAATCATATGAGGACATCGGATGGCTCACAGAAAGAACCACAGAAAACTGAACACCGGGAATACTCATCTGCGGCTTGTCAAAAACGGTGATCCTGAGCCGGGCGATAGAAAAAGCGCGGGCGTGCGGAAAGAGAAGCTGCGTTTTAACAAAGGCAGGCGGACAGCGATCCTGTCCGTCACGCTCCTGCTTCTGCTTGCGGTCTTGGCAGGCGGTTATGAATACATTATCCATAACTACACGGTCACTACAGTATATGTGGAAGGAAATGTCCATTATACCAATGAAGAGATCATGGAAATGGTGATGGGCGGAAGATTCGGACACAACTCTCTGTTTCTGGCCCTGAAATATAAGGACAAAGGAATGGAGGACATCCCTTTCATCCAGACGATGGATGTGGAGATCGAAGCGAAGGACACGATCCGGATCACCGTGTACGAGAAAGCGCTGGCCGGTTATGTGTCGTATCTGGGCCGGTATGTTTATTTTGACAAGGACGGCATCGTGGTGGAAACATCCACTGAGCAGACCAAGGGCATCCCGCAGGTCACCGGGCTGAAATTTGATCATGTCATCCTGCACGAAGTCCTTCCCGTGGAAAACCCGGAAGTGTTTGACGAAGTCTTGGATATCTCCCAGCAGCTGGGAAAATATTCCATGGCTGCGGACAAGATCTATTTTGACGCGGACTATAATATCACGCTGCTGTTCGGCGATGCAAAGGTCGCTCTGGGCAACGATCAATACATAGACGAAAAGATCATGAAACTCCAGTATATCCTGCCGAATCTGATCGGAAAAGCGGGAACGCTCGATATGCGCGAGTACAGCGAGGACACGAAATCCTATAGTTTCGATCAAAACTGAGAACGGGCAGGAGAGCGGCTCCTGCCGCGCGCAGACGTAATGATCCGGCCGTTATTGTGCGTATTTTCGTTTATCCGGAATAAAAAGCAAAAAAATGGGTTGCGCATTTTGCAAAATAATTATATGATAGTCTATGAGAGTTTATGGGGAAAACAGAAGGAGGAATCACCTTGCTTGAGATTAAGTCAAATGATGCTGAGTCTGCTGCCAGGATTATCGTAGTCGGTGTCGGCGGCGCAGGCAATAATGCTGTAAATAGAATGATCGATGAAAAGATAGACGGGGTGGAGTTTATCGGAATCAACACGGACAAGCAGGCCCTGCAGCTGTGTAAAGCGCCCACTCTCCTGCAGATAGGTGAGAAACTGACAAAAGGACTCGGAGCAGGAGCCAAGCCGGAGATCGGCGAGAAAGCCGCCGAGGAGAGCTCGGATGAAGTGGCGGCAGCGCTCAAAGGCGCCGACATGGTATTCGTCACCTGCGGTATGGGCGGCGGTACAGGTACGGGAGCGGCTCCGGTAGTTGCCAAACTTGCAAAAGATATGGGAATATTGACGGTAGGCGTCGTGACGAAGCCGTTCCGTTTTGAGGCAAAGGCGCGTATGACCAATGCCATTGCCGGTATTGAGAAGATCAAGGACAATGTGGATACCTTGATCGTTATTCCGAATGACAAGCTGTTAGAGATCGTGGACAGGAGAACCACCATGCCGGATGCGCTTAAGAAAGCGGACGAGGTGCTTCAGCAGGCAGTTCAGGGTATCACGGATCTGATCAACGTTCCGTCGGTTATCAACCTCGACTTTGCCGATGTCCAGACTGTTATGAAGGACAAGGGTATCGCGCATATCGGTATCGGTACGGGCAAAGGGGACGACAAGGCGAGCGAAGCGGTCAAGATGGCGGTGGAAAGTCCTCTTCTGGAAACGACGATCTCCGGCGCGACACATGTTATCATCAACGTGTCGGGAGATATCTCTCTGGCGGATGCATCCGACGCGGCAAGCTATGTTCAGGATCTTACCGGCGACGATGTGAACATTATCTTCGGCGCTATGTATGATGCGAACATGACCGATACCTGCAACATCACGATCATTGCCACGGGTATAGAAGAGAAGGCGAAACAGATCGGCGGGCTCGGATTTAAGTCCGGCTACATAACCCCCACCTCTCTTCAGGGCAAACAGACGCTCGGTTCGGTGCCGGGCGCGGGACTCGGTAATTTTACGGTGCCTTCGGGCGGCGCTAAGACGGCGGGCACTTCCGCGGGACAGTCTTCGGCCTCTCAGCTTAAGACGATCGGCGGCATCAACAAGACGGCCGATATCAGAAGTTCCGTAGAGGAGAAGTCGTTGAAGATCCCGGATTTTCTGAAAAGCAAATAACAGGCGCGGACGCTGCCGGGTTTTAAACGGATCAAAATATGACATGAGCCACAGGATAGGATATCCTGTGGTTTTTTGTTGTTATCTGTCTTCAAAAATATTGGAAATGCTCCCCGATTGCGACAAAATATTTGTGATCATTTTCATATAATAGAGCCGAAACACGGAGGTGAGATGTGTATTACAAATTATATATTGACAGTGTTTTTGTCATACAGATGACGAGCAATCTGTATCTGCTGTCTTTGGCCGGGAAGATCCTCAGATGTACTGCCACGCATAGGAGGATCTGGGCGTCGGCGGCAGCCGGAGCGGCCGTAGTCTGTATGGTGATAATGGCGCCGATAGGGACGGCCGGATTCCGGCTCCTTGTAAGTGCGGTCCCGGTCAGTATATGTATGTTGTGCGCTGCCTTTCGTCTGTACCGTTGGAAAAAGCTGTTGTACGCAAGTCTGTCAATGGCCGGATGCGGTTTTTTTTTAGGCAGCGTGATGATATGGATTCTGAATCGGCTCAGAACGATTCTAAAAGGGCATATAAGTTTTGTTATAACGCTTGCGGCGGGATATCTGTCGTACCGCATCCTTCTTAAGCTGATCACGGTGATACAGCAAAAAAGAGCCGAAAGCTTAAGAAACGTGGCGATCCGGATCCCGGACAGCGGACAGATACTGCGCATGAGGGCATTGATCGATACGGGGAACCACCTGACGGACCCTTTATGCGGCGCGCCGGTGAACCTGATCAGCCGCCGTCTGGCGGAGCAGATATCCGCAGCGTTTAAGCCTGAGAAATATCATGCCGTTCCGTACCGCAGCGTAGGAAAAGACCAAGGCGTTCTGGATGCCTATGAACTGCCGGACATCGATATCGAGGAGCGGGCGGGTATGGTCAGAAAGGAACATGTCATTGTCGCGATTTGTGATACAGGTATAGCAGAGGACAGCGTCTACCAAATGATATTGAACCCCCGGTTATTAGAAGACTAGGAGGAATGAAAATGGTTTTTAAAGTGGCAATCCCCGGTATGATCCAATTTAAAATGGTGCATAAGGATCCGAGGTTTCTTATGTCCCGGCAGGGCGACATACATTACATAGGCGGAACGGAAGTGCTGCCGCCCCCGCTGGAAACAGAGAAAGAGAACGAGATCATAAGCGATCTCGGAACGGAATATGAGGATGAAGCGAAAGCGATCCTGATCGAACATAATCTGAGATTGGTCGTATATATTGCGAAAAAGTTTGACAATACAGGCGTGGGAGTGGAAGATCTGATATCGATCGGCACGATCGGGCTGATCAAGTCCATTAACACATTCAACCCGGAGAAAAATATCAAACTGGCGACTTATGCGTCGCGGTGCATCGAGAACGAGATATTGATGTACCTGAGAAGGAACAGCAAGCACAAGATGGAGGTGTCGATCGACGAGCCCCTCAACGTGGACTGGGACGGCAACGAATTGCTGCTGTCAGACATTCTGGGGACGGACGAAGATGTGATCTACAAGGATCTGGAAAATGAAGTGGAGCGCAAACTGTTGGTCAAAGCCATTGCGAAGCTGACGGAACGGGAACAGACGATCATCCGGCTCCGGTTCGGCTTGGGCAGTACCGACGGCAAGGAACTGACGCAGAAGGAAGTCGCGGAATTGCTGGGGATATCGCAGTCGTATATTTCCCGGCTGGAGAAGAAGATCATGCGCAGATTAAAGAAGGAGATGAGCAAGGATAATTGACCGCAGGCATAAGATAACGGACGGATAAGCAAAGATAATAGATGAATAGGCAAATATAATGGATAGATAAGCAAAGATAATTGATTTTTGCATGTGGGAATGATATGATAAAATATATCTTGTAATACATATGAAGGGGAGATGTTTTGTCGGATACGGGGATTTAACAGGATGAGATGGGCAGGCGTATGGGCAGACATGTGTGAGGGCGAATGAAAAGGATCATTTTAATTGTCGATGACGACAGATTATCATTGTCAACGGCGCAGAATTTATTGGGCGATATGTATAAGGTAGTCGCCGTGAACTCCGGAAAACAGGCGTATAAGTATTTGGAGAGGCATACGCCCGATCTGATACTGTTGGATATCAATATGCCTGAGATCGGCGGATTTGAGGTCATGGCAAGACTTCAGACCGATCCGCGCTGGAAGAAGATCCCTGTCATTTTCCTGACAGCAGACCGCAGTTCCGAAACAGAGGTAGAGTGTTTCCGTGTCGGAGCCTGCGATTTTATTACCAAGCCTTTTGAGCCTCAGATCATGCTGAGCCGTATAAAAAGCACCTTGGAACTGGACAGCTATCGGAAGGATCTGCAGAGGCGTCTGGACGAAAAGACCAGAGAGATGGAGCGCATCACGATCCAAGCGATCATGACCGTGGCGAATACGGTGGATGCGAAGGACGATTATACCAAAGGCCATTCCATGCGTGTGGCGGCCTATTCGGAACTGATGGCCCAAAGACTCGGATGGTCCGAAGAAGAGATCCAGAATATTTACTATGTGGCCATGCTTCATGACGTCGGCAAGATCGGCGTGCCCGATGCGGTGCTCAACAAACCTTTTAAGCTGACGGATCTGGAATTCAGGCTGATACAGGGACATACGACCATGGGCGCGGAGATCTTAAAGGATTTTAAGATGTTCCCCAATGTCAACGTGGGAGCCAAGTATCATCATGAGCGCTATGACGGCAAAGGTTATCCGGAAGGGCTTAAGGCGGAGTCTATCCCGCTTGTGGCAAGGATCATCGCTTTAGTGGATTCTTACGATGCCATGACGAGCAACCGGGTATACAGAAGACGCTTAAGCGACGATATCGTGATGAAGGAACTGGAGAAGGGCAAAGGAAGCCAATGGGATCCCGATCTGGTGGATATTTTCTTGGAACTGATCAAAGAGGGCGCACTGGAGAAACAGTGGATGCAAGAGGAAGACATGGCGTCGCCGATCTTTGACAGCGAGAAGATACTGGGCGTTACGATGGGCAGCGAGAGCGTGCTGGATGCGCCCACGGATTACCTTACGGGCGTACTCAGCAAGCGCAAAGGAGAGAATGAGATCAAAGCCTCGCTCCGGGAGATCGGCGGCTGCCTGATGATCTTGGATCTGGATCATTTCAAGAGGATCAATCAGAGGCATGGGCATCTGGCGGGCGATTACGCGTTAAAAATGACGGCCGACGTCCTGCGCGAAGTGTGCAGCAAAGATATCGTCTGCCGGACCGGCGGGGATGAATTCCTTCTGTTCGCGGAGGGAATGAGAAGCCGGGATGCGGCCGTAGTCAAGGTAAATGAGATCTTGGAGGCGTTCGAGAAGAAACAGGAAGAAGCGGATGTCCTTAAAGAAACCAAGCTTTCGATCGGCATCAGTCTGTCCGGTGTGGACGGCTATGAATATGAAGTGCTGTACCAGCGCGCGGATAAAGCGCTGTATCATGTGAAACAGAACGAGAACGTCCGTTACGGCTTCTATCAGAGCACCGGAATGGTGCATACGCCGGAACAGTCAAAGAACGATCTGGATACGGTGATCAATCTGATCAGGCAGCGCCATGAGCACCACGGCGCATTTCAGGTCGATTACGGCGAATTTGCCCATATCTATGAGTTTGTGACCCGGATATCGGAACGGAACCAGCAGAAAACGCAGCTGCTTTTGTTTACGCTGTTTTCATCGGACGGGAGCGATATCAGACTGGAGCGCATGGAAACTGCCATGCAGTGTATGGAGCAGGCCATCTGCAAGTCGCTGCGCGGCGTGGACGTGGGGACCCGTTACAGCAGTTCGCAGTTCCTGGTGGTACTCATGGGCGCGGAGAGAGAGAATATCCGCGTTGTCACAGACCGTATCATACAGAATTATTTTAAGCTGTACGGCGGCAAGGATATCACGGTAACTTTTGATGTGGCGGATTATTGATATATTGGGGTCTTTCAGGCAGTCAGGTACATGCGCATCGTCTTCAGTGCATTTTTTTCAAGACGTGATACCTGCGCCTGTGAGATCCCTATTTTTCTGGCGATCTCCATCTGCGTTTTTCCCTCGAAAAACCGCAGGGTGATGATCTCATATTCCCGTTCGCTTAATTTTTTCATGGCCTCGCTTAAGGAGATCTGTTCGACCCATGTTTCTTCCCGGTTCTTCTTGTCGCTGATCTGGTCCATGACATAGAGCGTATCGCCGCCGTCCGTATAGACCGGCTCGTAAAGGCTCATGGGGACCTGTATGGCGTCCAGCGCATAGACGATCTCTTCTTTGGATATGCCGATCTCTTCGGCGATCTCCGTGACGGTCGGCTCTTTGGCGTTGACGCGCGTGAGATGCTCTTTGGCATATATCGCCTTGTAGGCGGTATCTTTCAGAGAACGTGATACGCGTATACTGTTCGCATCGCGTAAATATCTGCGGATCTCTCCCACGATCATGGGTACGGCATAAGTGGAAAACTTTACATTAAGGGAGCTGTCGAAATTGTCAATGGCCTTGATCAGCCCGATGCAGCCGATCTGAAAAAGGTCGTCCACGTTCTCGTTGCTGGAGTGGAATCGTTTGATAACGCTTAACACAAGACGGAGATTCCCGTTGATATATTCTTTGCGGGCCTCGTCGTCGCCGTCGCCGATCCGCTTGAACAGTTCTTCTTTTTCCGCGTTCTTAAGAAGCGGAAGTTTGGATGTGTTTACACCGCATATCTCTACTTTGCCCTGTATCATGTCGTACCCCATCCTTTCTGTTTCGTCACATAAAAAGGATGTGCGGATAAAGCGGAATTATTCATTATTTTTTTATGAAATATTTTCCATAAGGTTTTACAAAACGTAAGTTCTCTGTTACATTTATAAAGAGGTGATAAAAGCATGAAATGTACGAACTGCGGCGCCCATCTGACGGACGAGGATCTGTTCTGCCCCAGATGCGGCACGAAAGTGGTCAGAGATAAAAGATGTCCGAGCTGCGGGGCGGTCCTGCGGGAGGACATTCAGTTCTGCAATAAATGCGGGGCGCAGGTGGACGGAGAAAAAGGTCAGCCGGAAGCGCCGCGGGAAACGCTGGATATTCCCATTGACGCTATCGAGCGGAATATCCTGACGGAAACTGCTGCGGAGATCCGCTCAGATCGAAGAGAGATCCGCCTGGACCATAAGGAGATCCGCCCGGATCATAAAGAGATCCGCTCAGACCCTAAGGAGAAACGCTCCGGGAAAAGCCTGCCGCCTTCCGGCAGCGGCGCGTCGGCCTCCCGTAAGGATCCGACGCATCCCGATCGTTATGAGGGGGCTGTGAAAAAGAAGGAAACCCGCCGGAGAGAAGACTGGGATGAAAAGGATCCGGAGGAAGAGGACTGGGAGGAAGAAGACTGGGACGACGAAGACGAGGATGAAGGAATAGATGTCATTACGGTAATGACGGCAGTAGTCGGCTGCGTGATCCTTGTTGTGATGGTCATTCTGGGATACCGCCTGTACCGCCAGTATGCGCCGGGAAATTATGAGAATGGGGCCGAAGAGGTCCAGACGCAGGAGGATCAGGCCGGACAGGATGCCGCGGAAGACGAAGGCGGAAACGCGGAGGAAGAGAAAAGCAAAAGCGCAGGCGGAGAGGAATCGACGCTCACGGTCATACATAACGTAAACGTGCGGGATAATCCGAGCACATCGGACTCGAATATCCTGAAAGTCGCACAGGAAGGCGAGACCTACCGTTGCACCGGCAGCGTGGACGGCGGAGAGTGGTATAAGATCATACTGGACGACGGTTCAACAGGGTATGTGTTTCATGAATACGTCACGGTAGAGTGACGGGGCGATAGGAACCTTTGGAAAGACGATGCATTTAATAATGTAACAGCAAGCGTCTGAGGAGGTTCCTATGCTGTTTTCCGAATTAAAGAAAAAGGAAGTCATCAATCTCAAAAACTGCCAGAAACTGGGCAAGGTATGCGACTTTGAATTCGACGAGTGCACAGGGCAGATATTCAAACTCATTATTCCCGGAAACAATAAATGGTGCGGCCTGTTTGGCAGCAGCGATTCCGACTATGTGATCCGTTACAAAGACATCAAGCAGATCGGGCCGGACATCATTATAGTCGATATCTGTATCTGACGGGACCGGTGAACGGTCTGCGCCGGTTTGAAAAATGTTCTGCAAAAAACAGCAAAAGCTTGTAAGACGGTATTAAAATGGTCTGTAAAAAGTCTGCGGATGGGTTTGTAAAAATCAGCGCCGGTTTGCTGGAGTCTGTAAAAGTTTATAAATGGTTTTTAAAATGGTTTTAAAAATGGTTTCCATAAAATAGTTGACATAATTATAATGTTCTCCTATAATAAATATGGCACATTTTTTCCCTATTATGTGCCGCCGGATACAAAATATCGATACAAAGGAGGATATCCCGGATGAAATGCCCTTTTTGCGGTCATGAAAATACCAGGGTGATCGACAGCAGGCCTGCCGAAGACAATAATTCCATTCGAAGGAGGCGTGTCTGCGATGAGTGCGATAAGCGGTTCACCACTTACGAGAAAGTGGAAACGATCCCGCTTATCATCATTAAGAAAGACAGCAACAGGGAGGCCTACGACAGATCCAAGATCGAAGCGGGAGTTCTGCGCGCATGTCATAAAAGACCGATCAGCGCTTCACAGATCAATCAGCTGATCGACGAAGTTGAAACGGAGATCTTCAACATGGAAGAAAAGGAGATTCCGAGCCGGGTGATCGGCGAACTGGTCATGAACAAACTGAAAGATCTGGAGGCGGTCGCCTACGTCAGATTTGCTTCCGTATATCGTGAATTTAAGGATATCAATACCTTTATGGACGAGTTGAAGAAAGTATTGGATAAGTAGATCGCAGGAGCGGAGGATATCCGCCGTTCCGGGGATCAAGAGATGGGAACATCCTGCCGATATACTATATAGAAAGGAAAAGATCGATGCGCAGATCAGGATCCGCCGGGATGTCTTACAGAAACGTCCGGCGGGCAGCATAGGAAAGGTGGTGCGGGTATGACGGCAGGCGGTATCAACGATTCGATACGCAGCGGTTACGGCGTACGGCAGACTCAGACTATATATGCGGGTGGGCAGGCGGCGTCCGTGAGGACGGAAGCGGCGCCCGGACAGGAAACGCAGAGCGGGGAAGCCGTTAAGAACAGCGGGCCGGCGGCGGATAAGGAGAGCGGACAGGAAAATACAGCCGGGCGCATGGCCGATCTGGCAAACGTTTCCCTGACGTTCAACCGGGAGGATGATTTCGGATATATCGGAAAGGACAGCGATCCGGAAGCGTTGGATATGCAGAAGGCGATCTCCGATATGCGGAAAGATCAGGTGCTCCAAAGCTACCAGTATTTTGTAGGGAGCGCGGGGAATCTTTTCGACGGGCAGCCGTCTTTGGACGGTATGGTCATAATGAAATCCTGACGGCAAAACAGGAAACAGAAAATGACAGAGGAACGGTAAACGGAAAACCCCTTGCATACAGGCAGGGGGTTTTGTTATGATAGGGAAGGGCCGGGGCGCGCAGAAAATACGGACAGGCGCTCCGCGACGGAGGAAACATGGCATTTTTGGAGCGTTTTTATCCGGATGAATATCTGGATTCCGCATACGATATTGATTATGAGAAGCTGTATAAACAGGGATACCGGGGCGTGATATTCGATATCGACAATACGCTCGTTCCCCACGGCGCACCGGCAGACGCAAGGAGCATCGAACTTTTCGAGAGGCTCCGGGCCATCGGATATCAGAGCCTTCTGCTGTCCAACAACAAAGAGCCGCGTGTGAAGACGTTTAACGACGACGTGGGATCCCAGTATATCTACAGGGCCGGGAAACCGGCCGTAGGAAATTACGTCCGGGCAATGGAGCGGATGGGGACGACGCCGGAAACGACGCTGTTTGTCGGCGATCAGCTTTTTACCGACGTGTGGGGCGCCAAGAAAGCGGGGATCCGGACATGGCTGGTCAAACCCATTCATCCGAAGGAAGAGATACAGATCGTCATAAAACGCAGACTGGAATGGATCGTGCTGTTTTTTTATAAACGGTCCGAAAGGAGAAAACAATGGAGATAAACGGGAAGACAAGAGTGTGCGGCCTGATCGGCAATCCGGTGGAGCATACGATGTCGCCGGTCATACATAATACGCTCGCCGGGCGTCTTGGGCACGATCTTGTGTATGTGCCTTTTCCGGTCGGACCGGGCAGGGTCTCCGAAGCGGTCGCCGGGGCGGATGCGCTCGGAGTCCTCGGATTGAATGTGACTGTGCCGTACAAGAGCGAGGTCATGGACTGTCTTAAAGAACTGGATCCGCTCGCCCGCGATATCGGCGCGGTCAATACGCTGGTCAGGACGAAAGGCGGATACAAGGGCTATAACACGGATATGGAAGGGCTGTACCGCGCCCTGCTGAGCGAGGGCGTGCCAATCGAGGGACAGGAGATCATTCTGCTGGGAGCGGGCGGCGCGGCCAGAGCCGTTGCGTATCTGTGCGCGGTTAAGGGCGCGTCCAAGGTATACATGCTGAACCGGACTCTGAGCAGGGCGGAAGAGGCAGCGGCGGAGGTGAACGGCAGGACGGACAGGCAGACGGTCATACCGATGCTGATCGACGACTATGCGGCGATCCCCGACGGGGAATATTTGACGATACAGGGAACTTCCGTGGGACTTGCGCCCCATGCCGATGAAGCGGTGATCACCGACGATGCCTTTTACAGAAAAGTGCGGACCGGGTTCGACCTGATATACAGCCCATGGGAAACGAAATTCATGCGTTTGGTGAGAGCGCAGGGCAGACCGGCGTACAACGGACTTAAAATGCTGCTGTATCAGGGTATCATCGCCTACGAACTGTGGAACGGCGTGCATGTGGCGGATGAAGACGCGCAGGCGGTCTATGAGAAGCTGAGAGAACATATCGGACAAAGCGGAACGGATCGAAACGACTAAGATAAGGAGCCGGAAGATATGAAGGGAAATGTGATCCTGATCGGTTTTATGGGCAGCGGAAAGACGACGGTGGGACTGAAACTGTCTTATTGTCTGCGCCGCCCGGTCATTGATACGGATAAAGAGATCGAGAAAGATGAGAAACGCTCGATATCGGATATTTTTGCCACGGACGGCGAAGCGTATTTCCGGGATAAGGAAACGGAGTGTCTGGAGAAACTGCTTGCGGATACGGGGAACAAGATCCTTTCGGTGGGAGGCGGCCTGCCGCTGCGGCAGCGGAACAGGGAACTGCTGCATAAACTGGGAAAGGTTTTTTATCTTCGGGCGGACGCCGAAACGATCTACGAGAGGCTGAAACACGATACGACAAGACCGCTGCTTCAGGGAGATGATCCGAAGCGTAAGATCAGGATGCTTCTGGAGGAACGGGACGCCTGCTACCGGGAGGCGGCCGATGTGGTCGTGACCGTGGACGGCAAGGATTTTGAACAGATACTGGACGAGATCTGCCGTCAGGCTGAAGATGCCGGATGATCCGGCAAAGATCAAGAGAAAACGGAGGAAATCATCATGAAAATATTAGTGATCAACGGACCCAACATCAATTTTCTCGGCATCCGGGAAAAGACGGTATACGGCGCGCAGGACTATGATTTTCTGCTCAATATGATCGCGCAGAAAGGACAGCAGGAGAACTGTACCATCGAAGTGTTCCAGAGCAATCACGAAGGCGCGATCATCGACCGGATCCAAGATTCCTATTATGACGGCACGGAAGGGATCGTGATCAATCCGGGGGCGTATACGCATTACAGCTATGCGATCCGCGACGCGCTCGCCAGTATTACGGTGCCAAAGGTCGAGATCCATATCTCCAATATCATGGAGCGGGAGGATTTCCGCAAGGTGTCGGTAACGGCCCCCGTCTGCGACAGACAGATCTACGGGGAGGGACTGAACGGTTATCTGACGGCGATCGATCATGTTCTGGCGATGCACCGCGCCAAGGGATCCGTATAAAAAAGTTTTCCTTTTTTTGTGAAATAGGTTGAAAAAACAAAATTAATAGTATAAACTAAGTAGGAGTTATATTTGTGAGAATCTTAGGAGGATTGGTTTATGATATCTGCAGGCGATTTCAGAAACGGTATTACCATTGAGTTTGAAGGCAATGTTTATCAGATAATCGAGTTCCAGCATGTAAAACCCGGCAAAGGCGCGGCGTTTGTGAGGACGAAACTGAAGAACATCATCAACGGCGGCGTTGTGGAGAAGACTTTCAGACCCACTGAGAAATGCCCTCAGGCACGCATTGACAGAAAAGACATGCAGTATCTGTATGCGGACGGTGATCTTTACAACTTCATGGACACGGAAACTTACGACCAGATCGCTCTGAATGCGGACACAGTCGGCGATGCGCTGAAATTTGTAAAAGAGAACGAAATGGTCAAGGTCTGCTCCTATAACGGCAATGTGTTTGCTCTTGAACCGCCGCTGTTTGTCGAACTGCAGATCATTGAAACAGAGCCCGGATTTAAAGGCGATACGGCGACCGGCGCCACAAAGCCTGCCGTAGTGGAAACAGGGGCCAAGGTCATGGTTCCGCTGTTCATCGAGCAGGGCGAAGTTATCAAGATCGATACAAGAACCGGAGAGTATCTGTCCAGAGTATGATCGAATACTGACATACCTGATCAATTAAGCCTATAAGACAATGGAAGCACAGCGGCCATTGTCTTTTTGTTGTTGTAAAAAACAGAAGAAGGGAGATTAAAAAGACAGAAAAAAGAGAAATTTAAAAACAGAAATCAAAGAAATTTTCCTGATGTCCGGAGAGAATGGGAAAGAGGGAGAATGAATTATAAAGAATTTGTTGATCATATGGTTGAAGTGTTACATGAAAAAATGGAAGACGGATACGAAATCAAGACGACTACCGTGACCAAGAACAATGATATCCGGCTTACCGGTGTCGTTATGATGCGTAAGTCCGACACGATATCGCCCACGATATATCTTGAGGAGCCCTACCGGCAGTACTGCATGGGCGCCGATATACACAGCATCGCGGATCAGATCGTGGAGCTGTATAGAGAGAGGAAACGCGATATTCATCCGGATCTCAGCCTGTTCCGGGAGTTTGACCACGTCCGGGACAAGATCTATCACAAGATCGTCCACTATGACAAGAACCGGAACCTGCTGAAAGACGTGCCGCATATCCGGTGGTGCGATCTGGCGGTCGTCTTCTATTATGCGGTGGAGGAGAACATGCCCGCGCGGGCTTCCATACTGATAAGAAACGAGCATATGGACATGTGGCGGCAGACGCCGGACGGGCTGTTTCAGATCGCGCAGGACAATATGAGGCGCAGTATGCCGGACATTCTTGTGCCGCTGCCGGATATTATCGAGGAGATGACGGGAGAAAGACCGGAGCCCGCATCAGTGACAGACCTGTATGTGCTGACCAACCGGGACAAGCTGTACGGGGCATCCGCCATGCTGTATTCTGACAAGGCAAAAGAACTGGCGGACAGACTCGGCGCCGATCTTTTGATCCTTCCCAGTTCCGTCCATGAGGTGCTGATCCTGCCCGACGATCGAACGCAGGAGTATGATTTCTACCGCAATATGGTCAAAGAAGTCAATACGACGCAGGTGGAGCCGGAAGAAATCCTTTCGTACAGTCTGTATCGTTATAGCAGGGAAAAAGAAGAAATTGTGGAAATTTGTGTTTAATTTGTGTTTAAATGCTTAGTTTACTGGACAAATGGTGCCTGCTTATGGTATTATGATTAAGATGTAACAAAATCGTAATATTTTGTATGCATGCAGGCACCCGTAGTCTAATGGATAAAACGTAGGCCTCCGACGCCTTTGATGCAGGTTCGAGTCCTGTCGGGTGCATTGGACAGTTTTGATTAAACTTTTAGGATACTGATATTTCAGGAAGGTGTTTTTATGAATACATCCAATAATAATATACAGGATTTTCTCAAGGCTAAGCTTGAAGCGTTCAAGAACTGGCTGTTTCTTTATTCTAAGATCATTATGCCCGTCGTACTGGTAATCTGCGTTGTGATCACGGTCGCTATAGCGATCAATGCCAATAAGAAAAAAACCGTGGAAGAGGAGATCGTCGAAGCGGAAGAGGTGCCGCAGACGGAGATCGTCAATTCGCTGATCTCAGTGCCGGAAGTGCCGCTTGAAAAAGAGGCCGTGCCGGAAGTCAGTGAACTGTGCCGCACTTACTATCAGGCGATGGTGGACGGCGATACCGATACCATGAACAGGATCTGCGCGATGGATGAACTGGAAACGCTGCGTGCGAAGGCGGTCAGCAAGTATATGGAATCCTGCCCTACACTGGAAGTCTATACCAAGGCGGGGCCGCAGGAGAATACCTATATCGCATATATTTTTCAGGAAGTGAAATTCTATGATTATGCGGAACCGCTTCCGGGACTGCGCACATACTACGTCTATGCGGATGAAAACGGCGAGTATCACCTGCAGTACGAAGGGGACGTGGATGAAAGCATACTGAACTATATCCGTGAAGTCAATCTTCAGGATGATTTCGTGGATCTCCACAATAAAGTGGCTGTTGCATATAACGATATGGTTGACGGCGACCCGGAACTGCAGCAGTTCATCGTTGACCTGAACGCAGAGATCGATAAGGATGTCGGAAAAGAACTGGCGCGCGTGGAGGGCAGCGAAACCAGCGCAGAGCAAGACGGTGCGGCAGACGGACAGGACAGTGCAGAAGGCGGAGAAACAGACGGCGCGGAAGGCGGGGAAACCGATGCCGGTGCGCCGGAGGAACCGGTAAACGTCGTAACGAAAGTCAAAGCGACGGATGTGGTAAATATCCGCAGCTCTGACAGCGAAACGGCCGACAAACTCGGCAAGGCGGCTGTCGGCGATGAATTTGTCCTTCTGGAAGAGAGAGGGAACGGCTGGAGCAAGATAAGTTATGAGGGCAGCGAGGCCTTTATCAAAAGCGAGTATCTGGAGCCGTCGGAAGTGACGCAGGCGGACGCGGGAGAAACCGCCGCCGAAACGCAGGAGAACGACGACGAATCGGAGCAGACGCAGACAAACACGTCCGCTGAAACGACGGGAACGGTGACGGTCAAGGAAAACGTTCGTATCCGTTCGGGCGCGAGCGAAAATTCGGAAAAGATCGCCACGGCGTATATCGGTGAAAAACTGGATGTGATCATGAAGCAGGCCGACGGCTGGACCAAGATCAAATACAATGGCCAGACCGCTTATGTCAAATCCGATTATGTGGAATAGCGGTTAGAAAAGAAAATAATGGCAAAGCTAAAGAGTATGGGAATTTCTCATACTCTTTTTTTATCATAAGGAGAACGGACATGAAACATGACGACGCAAAGATCCTGCTGGAAGTACAGAAAAATACCGAACTGGGCATGACTGCGATCGATACGATACTGGATAAGACGAGCGACGATGAATTTACGCTTCAGCTGTCAAGACAATCCCTTCAGTACGCCGAGATCCATAACAAGGCGCTGAATCGGATATTGAAAAATGAGGGAGAAGTGTACCGCGGGAACCAGATCGCGGATATGATGTTAAAAGGAAGCATCCATGCGGGGACCGTATTCAATGTGAGCCGGCCGCATCTGGCGGAAATGCTGATCCAAGGAAGCAGCAGAGGGATCACCAGTATGTGGAAGGCAATGCAGCACAATCAGCTGGCTACCAGCGAAGCGGTGGAACTGGCGCAGGAATTGGTGGATTTTGAGCAGGAAAATATCGAACGGCTGCGGAAATGGCTTTGAGGAAGAGCGGGCGGAACGACTTTAGAGCAGCGCAATCGGCATGGATGGCGGGAATAGTTTTAGGACAAAGCGGGCGGTATGGCAAGGTGATGGATAAAGGCGAGATTGTATACATGTATTGGTGAATTTCGGTATTATTGTACAATTTATCTAAAAAAAGATAAAAAATTTTTACACGTTACTTGACTAAATCGGGTTGAGGATTTTCGGGCCGCATACTATAATGAAACGTAGGCATTATATACAAATTAAAGGAGGACATGCACAATGTCATACGTTGATGAAGTTTATGAGTTGGTAGTTGCGAAGAATCCTGCGCAGCCTGAGTTCCATCAGGCGGTCAAAGAGGTTCTGGAATCTCTTCGCGTGGTGATCGAAGCAGACGAAGAAGCATACAGAAAAGATGCTTTGTTAGAGAGATTGACGGTTCCGGAGAGAATCGTACAGTTCCGTGTTCCGTGGGTGGATGACAAGGGACAGGTTCAGGTGAACAACGGTTTCCGCGTTCAGTTCAACAGCGCGATCGGACCCTACAAGGGCGGTTTGAGATTTCATCCCTCCGTTAATCTGGGTATCATCAAATTCTTAGGTTTTGAGCAGATCTTCAAGAACTCCCTGACCGGTCTTCCGATCGGCGGCGGCAAGGGCGGTTCCGATTTTGATCCCAAGGGCAAATCAGACAGAGAAGTTATGGCGTTCTGCCAGAGTTTTATGACAGAACTCTGCAAACATATCGGAGCGGACACCGACGTACCGGCAGGCGATATCGGCGTGGGCGGCCGTGAGATCGGTTTTATGTTCGGCCAGTATAAGAGGATCCGCAACCTGTATGAAGGCGTTCTGACCGGTAAAGGTCTGACATACGGCGGCTCTCTGGCAAGAACGGAGGCGACCGGCTACGGTCTTTTGTACTTGACCGAGGAGATGCTGAAATGCAACGGCAAAGATATCGCAGGCAAGACTATTGCGGTATCCGGCGCGGGCAATGTGGCGATCTACGCGATCCAGAAAGCGCAGCAGCTTGGCGCTAAGCCTGTGACCTGTTCCGATTCCACAGGCTGGATCTACGATCCCGACGGAATCGACGTGGCATTGCTGAAAGAGGTAAAAGAAGTAAAACGTGCGCGTCTGACAGAATATGCGGCGGCAAGACCGAACGCGCAGTATCATGAGAAGAAGAACGGCGAGCATGGCGTATGGACCATCAAGTGCGATATCGCGCTTCCCTGCGCGACCCAGAACGAACTGGATCTGGAAGATGCAAAGGCGCTTGTCGCAAACGGCTGTTTTGCGGTAGCGGAAGGCGCAAACATGCCTACCACTCTGGAAGCTACAGAATACTTCCAGCAGAACAAAGTCCTGTTCTGCCCCGGCAAGGCATCCAACGCGGGCGGCGTTGCAACCTCCGCACTGGAGATGAGCCAGAACTCCGAGAGATTGTCATGGACATTCGAGGAAGTGGATGCCAAGTTAAAAGGGATCATGGTAAACATTTTCCATAATCTGGACGATGCTTCCAAGAAGTACGGTTTGGAAGGCAACTATGTCGCAGGCGCGAACATCGCAGGATTCCTTAAGGTAGCCGAAGCTATGAAGGCACAGGGTATCGTGTAAGCGCTGTGTAAATCATAGATAAGCGGCAGGCGCCTATAACGCCGTGTGTTGTTTGCAAAGTTTTAAAACGCAAGAATACAGGCTGAGAAAACGGCCTGAAACAAAATGCCCGATTGGTCATAGGCAGGTTATGTATTGATTGTACATAAACTGTGGAGCCAATCGGGTGTTTTATGTAATGAAACGGAAAAGTGCAGTTCTTAAATACTTGAAATTGTTCGCCCAGCCGCATATAATTACAATGACAAAGATTAGGGAAAGGGTGAATGAAAATGTTAGAATTTATTTCTGCTCCAGAAGCAGCAAAGAAATGGGGTATTTCAGAAAGACGGGTACAGAAGCTGTGCGAGGAAAAACGTATACCCGGCGTGGCAAAGTTCAGTCGTTTGTGGCTTATACCAAAGGACGCAGAAAAACCGATTGACAGAAGAATGAAACAGGGAAAGGGACAGAAAAAATGAATCCTTATAAAATAGTGATAATTGAAGATGAAGAATTGATAAGAGAAGAATTAAAAATACTCTTAGTTAATGCAGGATATACTGTAGATTGCGTTATTAACTTTGGGGAAACAATAGACTACATTAAATTAGTTTCCCCCGATTTGATCTTACTTGATGTAAATTTGCCAGGACAAGACGGATACCGCTTATGCAGTTCTATTCGTACCTTTTCTACAACTCCGATTTTGTTCATTACAGGGCGCAATACTACAATGGACGAATTACAAGCATTAACACTTGGGGGAGATGATTATATTGCAAAACCCTATAACATTCCTATTCTGCTTGCAAGAATTAATCTTTTGCTGCGGAGGGGAACGGCTGAACAGGCTGATATAATGGAGTATAAAGGGATTCAACTAAATTTGATTGCTGGAACATTTACGACAAACAGAAAAGAAATTGAATTAACAAAAACTGAATTAAAAATCATGTACTATCTATTCAAGCATACGGGCGAGATTGTTTCCCGAATAGATTTGGTTGAATATTTATGGGACAATGAGATTCATATTGATGATAATACTTTAAGCGTGAATATTATGCGGATAAGAGAAAAGCTGCGTGTGCTTGGGGTGGCTGATTTCATACAAACGAAACGAGGTATGGGGTATAAAATATGAAATTTTCAGATTATATGAAAGATAACCAAATAACATTGATCATCTGCTTTGCCGGAAGTCTGTTTTTTGCTATTCTTCTCTTTTTTTGGGATATTAGTCTGTCTGAAATTATTTTGTTGTGGGTTTGCTTTGCAATCATTGTTTCGTTTACATGGCTTGGTTGCTTTTGGAAACAACAAAAGAGGATTCAATATTTGTTGGAAACATTGGATTCTTTAGACCAAAAATATTTAATTGCGGAGATTGCAGAACAACCAGAAACAGAAATAGAAAAAATTTATTTTTGCCTGATGAAAACTGCCCTAAAAAGTATGACTGATGAAGTGGCAGAAGTCCGTCGTTTGAATGTAGAATATAAAGATTTTATTGAACAGTGGATTCACGAAATCAAAGTGCCCGTAACAGGGATTCAATTATTATGTGAAAATAACAAAACGGAAATTATGCGGAAAATCATAGCGCAAACAGAATTGATTGAGCAGAACGTTGAACGTGTGCTGTTCTATGCACGTCTTGGCAGCGTAGAAAAAGATTATCTGATTAAGGAAGTTTCGCTGAAACAGTGTGTTTTGGAAGTCCTTTCCCAAAACAAACAGTTCTTGATTCAGAATAAGGTATGTGTTCATACAGATTCCATTTCCGATTCCGTTTTTTCTGATAGTAAATGGCTTTGTTTTATTGTCAAGCAGATTATTCTTAACAGTATCAAATATTGTGGTGATAAACTGCCGGTTATTGAAATCAAATCACAGGATATGGGGGACTATGTTACTCTGTTTATCAAAGACAATGGCATAGGCATTAAGCCGAGTGAAGTAAACCGTATATTTGATAAAGGCTTTGTCGGCAGCAACGGAAGAATGGGAAAAAAATCAACTGGAATCGGCTTGTACTTATGCGATCAGCTCTGCTTAAAATTAGGAATCGGCATTAGCGTAGAATCAGAACTTGGGTGCTATACGACTATTCTATTGCACTTTCCCAAAAGTAATCACTTGAATATTTAAATTTATATCTTACAGAATTGTTAGATAAAATCAATAAACTTCTATACACCTGTTTTGCATTGCCATATAAAATAATGTCAAAGGAGGTGTTTCATAATGAGTGCGACAAAGAAAAAAAGAAAACGCTTCATAATAAGTGTAATGCTGCTTTTTGTCCTTTGCCTGTTTTTAATATTCTGCATGGAGGGCAATACAAAACAGCTCCGTTCAGATAGCGCAGGAGTTGAATTTATAACCGAGGGGGAAATCGTAACTTGTGTAAATATCAAAGGAACTTTTCCCTATACATCTATTGTTCCAAAACCTGCAACGGAACGTAAAACAGATTCAGAGGGAAATATAACCGAGGTCTATATAATTGAGGCAGAAATCTCCCTAAACACTCAAAATACTATGAAACTCTACATTGATATATTAGAGGACGCAACCTATACTTATATTTTGAAATTTGCAGATAAAGATATAATCATTTCAAACGGAAAGGTGGTGGAATAATACAATAATGAATCGTCAAATACCTTTGCTTTGTGTGGAGCATATCGAAAAATATTACGGCAATCAAGGCACTGTCACAAAAGCACTGAATCAAGTGAGTTTTCGTGTGCAGCATGGAGAATTTGTAAGTATTATGGGTGCATCCGGTTCTGGAAAGACTACCCTGTTGAATTGTATATCTACTATTGATACCGTAAGTGCCGGACATGTTTTTCTGCAAGGAAAGGATATTACTGCGATAAGCGAAGAGGATATAGCCATATTCCGCCGCGACAATCTTGGTTTTATCTTTCAAGACTTTAACCTATTAGATACGCTGACGCTGGAAGAAAATATAGCCTTACCTTTAACGATCGGAAAAGTACCGCCAAAAGAAATTACGGAACGGGTCTGCTGTATTGCACAGCGGTTACAGATCAGTGATACGCTAAAAAAATTCCCTTTTCAAGTATCGGGCGGTCAAAAACAGCGTTGTGCTTTTGCACGGGCATTGATATGCAATCCTAAACTGATTATGGCTGACGAGCCAACGGGTTCTCTTGATTCTAATTCTGCCCGTATTTTGTTACAAATGATGTCCGAATTGAATAAAGAAACGTGTGCTACGATCCTCATGGTAACGCATGACGCATTTTGTGCCAGTTATGCAGACCGCATTTTATTCCTAAAGGACGGAAAAATTTTTAACGAGATATTGAAAGGTGAAAAGATGCGGGATATTTTCTATCACGAAATCCTTGATGTTCTCTCTGTCTTGGGAGGTGACAGACCATGCTAAAGAAATTATCAATCCGCAATGCGAAAAGACAGTCAAAAGATTATTTGCTTTACTTTATAACCCTTACCTGTACAGTTTCCTTTATGTATGCCTTTAATTCCATGATCTTTTCCGATATTGTGAAAGCGTTTCCCAGCATCGGTGTATTGCCTTGTATGATTACTGTCGCATCATTGCTCATTGTCCTTATTATGGGGTGGATGATTGGGTATATGACAAAATATATACTGAAAAAACGAAGCCGGGAGTTATGTATCTATATGATTTCGGGAATCCCCAACCATTCTATTGGCAGACTTATATTTTATGAAAATTCTTTGATTGGCATTTTTGCGTTTGTTTTTGGGATTCTCATTGGCACATTATTTTCACAACTGTTGGAAACAATTATTAGCTCTATGTTCGGTATGGCGTATGTCTTAAGATTCCGTTTTTCGCTTAATGCCGCAGTATTAACCTGTCTTTATTTTGGGGCAATGGTTCTTTTGGCTATACGAAAAAACAACAAATGGATAAGCAGAGCAACTCCTTACGATTTGTTGTATTATGAGCGGCAGAACGAAAAAAGGCTGCTGCATAACGGGGTATCTGCAACTATTCTATTTTTGGTGTGTGTCTTAACAGGCTGCATGGGAATTTTCCTCATGTGTACGGAGCCGCTTGGAAATGGCTATGATGTTCTTATGGGAGTTGTTTGCCTAGTGCTGTTCCTGACTGGCTTTTTCCTAAGCGTTCCTGATTTCCTTATTATGCGATTTGGCAACCGTGAGAAATGGAAGTATGAGAAAAACAGACTGGTACTATTTCGCAGATTTACGGAAAAAATCCGGTCTGCAAGCATTATTATGGGTATTCTCTCCATTTTGTTTATGCTATCACTAACTTTTATCGGGGCGGGCACCGCTGTTTATATGATTGCTGAAAAAAATATGGAACAAAGCGTATTTGATATAATGATTCTTCACAAGGCAGAATCAAATGATTTTTCAGCTTATGAAAATGCACTTACCCTTAGCTTTCCTGTTCAGTCGAGCTATGCTTACAGCATTTATACAGATAACAAAAATAGTTTTCTCACAGTACGAAATACTGCCATATCAAGCACAGGGCGTTCCGGCTATATGTCATATGCGGAATATCAGCATGATACTTACATGAAACAGAGTGATTATAAAAAACTGCGTGAAATTCTTGGACTTCAAGCTGTAGAACTCAATCCGTCCTTCTGCTATATCCATTGCGTTCCGGCATTGGAAAAGCCCTTCGAAGCATTGATTGAACGGGATAAAGACCTGAATTGTGCAGGATACTTATTTGCAGGGAACGGCATATTTTGTGAACCGTTTAGCCAGATGGACACATACGGAAATGGTCTTGATTTCTGTATCATTGTTCCTGATGCAGCGGTTAGTCAAATGACAATACTATATAGTTTGTTGTCTGTCATAACAGAAACACCGCTTGATAACCGTGATCTACAAAATATCGTTGAAAGGTGCAATGGTCTTTCAATGTTGAAACGAAATGTAGGGAAAACGGCATCTGACGGCAGCGGTATTACAGCTTTGATAGAAAATGTTGATTATTTATCCGGCAGGTGGGTAGACAAAGAAAGTCTGACACAACTCTATGCTATGTCTATTTGTCTGTTTTACCTGTCGCTGGTTTTTGAAATCACAGGTGCAGCAATTTTAGTAACACAAATTCTTAGCGACAGGGAAAAGAAACGTCAACAAGACCGCATTTTACAGCAGCTTGGAATGAATGCGCAAGATATTGAAAAATTAAATAATTGCCAGCTGTCCATGATGTTTCTGCTCCCTTTGTTACCTGCATTGATTATCAGTAGTTGCTTTGTATATATCAGCGCAGGGAAAATGCAGTTGAGCGCATTTCATCTTCCTGTATTTTCAAACAACCTGTGGATATTTGGCTCTCTATGTGTTGCGTTTGTATTTTTCATATTACTCTATGGTATTTATTATATTGCTGCAAGGATTAGTTATAGGCGGTAATAAAAAGATAATCAAATAAATATTTCATCTGCCGGACGACGGCTTTGCCACATAGTGGCAAAAGAAAACTGAATACGGGCAGTCCGGCAGGACGTATGAAACAACCGAGCCGTACAGAAACACGCCATGATCGCATGCGCAGAAGTAGGCGGGAGCGGGGAATGGTTTGAAGTAAGCAGGGTGTGGGAGCCTTGCGCCATGACGCTGTTTCCTGATAATGATACTTCCGCAGAGCGTCATGGAGATGATGGTGCGATTCCAATGTGGACTTTTTCCCAGAAGCCACTTGCCGGGCACAGATTTTTACGGATTTTCTAATGGAATTATATAGACTGGCATGGTACAATATAGCTGCTGAAATTTTGATGGAATTTTATAAGGAGCAGTTATGATGGATAAGAAAGTTGACATAATAAAGGACGCCGACGGCAAAAGCGTTGTGGTCATCAATGACCTGCGTTTCAAGGGAAGGCGGAGCGTGGACTGGAATATTGTTGAGGATTGTCTGAAGGAATATATCGGGGAGTGTGCGGAGATTACGGAAACCTCGGATGTGGTGTACATAGGAACGGATTTCCCGGATGAGTTTGCGCATTCCAAAGACACAAAGGAGCTGAGGGGCGCAAATATGTATGCAAAGGCAAATTCTTCGAGTGTGATCAAGGAGATGATTGAGATCGCCACGAACAAAACCTTTGCGGAGAATTACGCCAGAAAGCACAGCACGGATGCAAAATTTGGATGGTACAGATATGACACACGCTTTGCGATACCCGTTTATGATGATGCGGGCGAACTGGCAAGGTACAATGTCTTTAAGGCAAGAATACTGGTGCGCCATGCAAGGGACGGGAAATTGTATCTGTATGATATTCTGAGGACAAAAAAAGAAACGAGCAAGCCGCTTGAGCAATAGCTGTACGGTCGAAAAACTCATTTCTTTCTGAAACATATTTTAAAGGCATACGACGGTTTTGTCAAGTATGAAAATTTAATATGGGTGTGAATATTGACAATATAAAGTAAATATAATATAATTACTCAGCAAGGGCAGAGGGAGGGCTTTTGACCGTGTATTTTGAATGGGACGAAAATAAGAATGAAAAAAATAAGCTAAAACATGGCGTTTCCTTTGAAGAGGCAGAAACAGTGTTTTATGACGAACAAGCGCTGTTGGAATACGATGACTTACATTCAGCAGGAGAAGAGCGGTTTCGTATTCTTGGATGCAGCAGAGCTGGCAATATTCTTCTGGTTGTGCATTGTATACGAGATGAGTCAATTATTCGGATCATATCATCAAGAAAAGCTACTGCGGCAGAAAAAGCAGGTTATGAAAGGAGTATCATGCAATGAAAAAAGACAACGATGAATATTTAGAGAAAGAATTTGATTTCAGCAAGGCGGTAAAAAATCCCTATGCAAAAGAATTAAAAAAGCAAGTCACCATAAAAATATCGCCTACGGTCATTGATTATTTCAAGGATCAGGCCAGCAAGGTCAGTATACCTTATCAGACGTTGATCAACCTGTATCTTTTGGATTGCGTAAATAATAAGCGAGAGATCCAAATGACATGGAAGTGATAACTGACTTTTAAATAACTGTCGGCATATAGAGTGCAGCTCGTACCAGATGAGTTGTGAAAATTTAGAAATGAAAGGATATACAACCAATGTCATCAAACAATAATTTGATGACATTGGGATTTGTGGAGATACTTGTTTTGAAAAAAATAACAATTACCGTTATAAAATTTTTAGGATTTTTTCTTGGATGGGCAATACTAACTTCTATATTGCCGTTATCATCATCGGAAGACCCTGCTATATGGAGATTGTGGGCAGAAATCATACCACTATTATCAATAATAGCTTTTACTCTCGTATTCTGGTTTATAGAAAAGAAAGAGGTAAAGTTACATTTGTTTGATAATCCAACTAAGGGAGTGGTATTAGGAGCAATCGCAGGGATTGTATGGCTGGCAATTCCTGTTTTGATAATGTATATTGCAAAGATTATTCATTTTAACGGAAGTAACTCAATTAAACTATTTCCTATTTGGCTGATAGCAGCATTTCTGAATGTAATCATGCAAGAACTTCTTGTTCGTGGCTATCTGTACCAAATGCTCAAACAAAAATATAACATAGCTGCAGCTGCGATCGTTACAACGGCACTCTTTACTGCATTGCATGGCGGGGCATTTGAAGCGGGTGTTATTCCGGTACTAAATATACTCACTATGAGTTTACTTATGACAATAGTCCTTGAATACAGTGGTTCGATCATCGCACCGACTATAATGCACTTTGTATGGAATGGGATCGGGGCATTAGTTTTAGGCGGTGTATCACTTGCAGATGACTATCCAAATCTATTTATTCTGACTTTCAGTGGGAGTGAGATTTTATCTGGTGGAACTTGCAAAATTGAGGGAAGCATTATTGTATTATTCGTTAATGTGTTTTTGATTGCTTTTTTTATGTTCTTAAAAAATAAACAAAGGGCAAAGTGATAACTTCCAGTCTATCCAACCGATCTACCATATCTATAACTAAATAGAAACTAAAGACATAGCATAAAAGCGTGCAGATTATTCTATGCGATTTATGCTGTGTCGCTGTTTGATTATAACTGTGGCAGATCGGTTGAACAAATGAGAATATGCAGGAGAATAAAATTGATAAATATTTTAGTTCACGGATTAGGTCAAGCCAATCAGGGGTTTTATATAATGAAACAGAGAAGTGTTATTGAAACGGTTGATTAAAACAAAGAATAATGTAATAATAAGAACAAATCAAAACGGAAGCAGAAATAAGGAAAACTGCTTATATTTCAGGATAAAGTTATAGCATAAAGGGTATAGCAGGGAACTGGGCTGAATGTTGAGAAAGGCAGGCGCATGATATGGAAGGACATATAAATATGTATGATGTGCGGTTGATTCGGCTGTTGAATAAAGAATTGTCTTATGAGATATTTCGTTCTGAAATATGCCATATGTACCATTTTGATGGAGATTATAACTTTATCAGCAAGGTAATGAAAAGCAATCTTGTGATGATATTATGGAACCGGAATGAATATGCAAAAGCTTTGTATGCGCTAGCAATGATCGATTATATTTCATGGAAAAACAGCGTTCCTTTTTTCGATGGATTTGCTGAGCTGCGGGCATATAAGCTGGAAAAAACTTTATATCCATTGGAAGTGCTCCTGATGGATAAGATTGAACATAGTCATAAAAACAGAGATGAAGCGGCTGCGGTATGCAGTCAGGATGAATGTGGTGCCTTTTTCTTTCGACACAATATCATAGAAAGGAGCATCGAGGATGTTGTTTGATTTTAACCGTTCTAATATAGACCATTATCTGTATCTGGTGGCAAGAGAATATAAAAAAGCAAATAGGACAGGTCCTGAGGCAGAGGTCATAATCGCAGGCGGCGCCTCTGTAATCATGAACTATAATTTTAGAGATTCTACAACAGATATTGACAGTATTATAAGAGCTTCATCATCAATGAGAGATATCATAAACAGAATAGGTGATGAAAACGGTTTGCCACCGGATTGGTTAAATGACGATTTTCGAAACACTTCTTCATACAGTGAAAAACTGATAGAGTGCAGTAGCTTTTATAAAAGGTTCTGTAACTGCCTGAACGTAAGAACTGTTTCGGCAGAATATCTCATAGCAATGAAAGCGAGAGCTGGCAGAACATATAAGCATGATTTATCGGATATAGCAGGTATTATAAAAGAGCATCAGGAAATGAAAAAGGACATGAGCCTGTCGTTAGTAGAGGAAGCATATAAAAAATTATATGGTGAGGAAATGTCCATAAAAGCTGCAGAGAGATTAAAGGGTATTTTTGAATGTAAGGATCTTGAAGAACTGTTTTATAGTATGCAGAGTGAGGAAAAAGCTAACAGGCAGGCGGTTTTGCAGGCAATAGAAAAATATGGAGAGAAAGTCAATGATAAAAATATAGATGGATTCATCAGGCATTTTCGTGAAAGTACTTTCAGTGAAGATACAGGAAATAAAAACAAAGAATCTGATATGATTCCAACACACAATGGTGAGTCTTTCATGGATGAAAAATAAAAACAGATAAGTTGTCATAGATAACTTCAAACAAAATACCCGACTGGCGGCAGGCAGCGTGCTGATACATGCGGACTGCCGAACCGGCCGGGTGTTTTGCTGTCTGTCTGGATCTGCACTGTCTGCCCGAAAAAATTTTATTTTTATGCTATCTTTTTGGCGGACCACTCCGTTATAAATAATAGAAACTATTGCATACGGGAGAGAAAATGTGGACAGCGATCAGGCTTTGATCAGAAAGATGCGGCAGGGAGAGGATCAGGCTTTTGACGTCTTTGTGCGCAGATATTACGGAGATATCATGAAATACTGCTGTTACCGCTGCGTCAGCGTATCCGATGCGCAGGATCTGACGCAGGAAACCTTTGTACGCTTTTTTACCCATCTGTCCGGCTACCGCCATCTGGGAAAAGTCAAAAACTACCTGTATACGATTGCCGGAAATCTGTGCAGGGACTATGGCAGGCAGCACGGAAACCTGCCGGTTCCGACGCAGCAGGAAGTGTTGGAGGCGGCCTGTGATGGAGAAACGGCGGACAGCCGGAGAAATGCCGGAAACGCCGAAGCGGCGGCGGATATCCGTCAGCAGGCCCCTGAGGATGCCGCGGTCAACAGGGTAATGACAGAGCGGGCGCTTGCAAAGCTTCCCGACGAACTGCGCGAGGTAGTGCTCCTGTATTATTTTCAGGAGTTGAAGATCAGGGAGATCGCGGATATCCTGCAGATCGGGCAGCCGCTTGTAAAATACCGGCTGCAGAAGGCGAAAGAGAAACTGCGGGAGATATGGGAATAGAGCCGTGAGAAGACCGCAGGGGCAAATCTGTCGGAGAGGAGAACGACTATGACATTACGGAAAGGATGCAGGATGCATACGGGTTACGGACGGATGGGAAATGCCGGTCAGGAAGGTCAGCTGCCCATAACGCTTGACGAGGAACGGATCCGGGAAACGATCCGCAGGTCTGCGGAAGCTTTTTACCGGGAGGAAGCGGGGAGAAAGCTGTCCTATTCAGCGTTTCTGCGGCTGCAGCTCAAGACCATGAAAAAAGGGTGGTGGATCCTGCAGATCCTGCTGCTTATGCTTTTGTACAGTGTCCTGCAGGATATGCAGACCGTATGGGCGTCAAGGCGCTGTATGGGGGCGGCGGCCGTTCTGTTCGTGGTGCTGATCATCCCCGATCTGTGGAAGAGCAGGACTTACGGTCTGGCGGAAGTGGAGAGCGCCTCTTATTTTTCCCTGCGGGGGATCTACGCCGCCAGACTTGTTCTTTTCGGTATCGTGGACACACTGATACTGACGGTTTTTTGCGGCGGTGTCTATGCGGCGCTGGGCATCAATGCGGTACAGCTGATGGTGCAGTTCCTGCTGCCGATGACGGTCACGGCGGCCGTCTGTTTCGGCGTGCTGTGCAGCCGTTATCCGTTCGGAGAAACTATGGCGGCGGCGCTGTGTCTTATGTGGGGCGCCTTGTGGATCCTGCTGATCTCCAACGATACGTTGTATGCGGCGTTTGCGGTGCCTGCATGGATCTGGCTGTTTACGGGCGCGGTCGTATTTGCAGGCACGTCTGTCTACAGGCTGTTGCGGAAAGACCATTATCGGGAGGTGGCCATAAATGGAAATAAAACTTACTGATCTTACGAAAAAATATGGGGATTTTACTGCGGTAGACAGTATCGATATGACCATGCGGGAAGGCGTGTACGGCCTGTTGGGGGTAAACGGCGCGGGCAAGACGACGCTGATGCGGATGCTCTGCACCCTGTTAAAACCTACGAGCGGCAGTATCACCTGCGGCGGCAGGGACATTTTTGCCATGGATGCGTCCTATCGGGATCTGCTCGGTTATCTGCCGCAGGATTTCGGGTTTTATCCTGATTTTACGGTCAGGGATTACCTGCTCTACATCGCGGCGATCAAGGGACTCCGTCCGGCGGCAGCGGTGAAGCGCGCGGAGAAACTGATCGACAGGGTCGGGCTTTCCAAGGCCGCGGATAAGAAGATGAAAAAGCTGTCCGGCGGCATGAAAAGGCGCGCCGGGATCGCACAGGCAATGCTGAACGATCCGAAGATCCTCATACTGGACGAACCTACGGCGGGCTTAGATCCCAATGAACGGATCCGCTTCCGAAACCTGCTCAGCGAACTGGCGCAGGAGCGAATGGTGCTGTTATCGACCCATATCGTTTCGGACGTGGAGTATATCGCCAATGAGATCTGGCTGATGCAGGAGGGCAGGATCGTACAGTGCGGCATGCCGGAACAGGTGATCGCGTCCATGCCGGAGCGGGTCTGGATATGCCGGACGGACAGGGACCATGCATCGAAACTGATGCGCCGGTACAAGACATCCAATGTAAAAACGGATGCGCAGGGCGTGGAACTAAGGCTTCTTGCGTCAGAGCGGCCGACAGAAGACGCACAGCCTGTGCCGGCATCTTTGGAGGACGTATTTTTGTATTATTTTGGAGAAAAGGCGGGTGATGAAAATGGTATGGTTTGAGATCAGGAAGGTTTTCTCCAGAACATCGGGTAAGACCGCACTGGCGGTCATGGCGGCGGTTCTGGCAGTTACCTGTTGGCTGGCTGTTTCCCATATCGATTATGTGGAGGAAGACGGAGATATCGTAACGGGTATCCGGGCGGTGCGGATGCTGCGAAGGGACAAGGAGAAATGGGAGGGCTATGTCACGGAGGATGTGCTGCGGAGCGTCATTCGGGAAAACGCAGCGATCAACGCTTCAGACGAAGCCAGGTCGGAAAATGTAAAAGAGCAGAATAAGGCATATGCACAGAAACAGGGATTCAATGATATCCGGGATATGATCAACAGGGCGTTCTGTTCGTTTCAGGAGTACTATTACTACAGAGTGGACAGTGTCACCGAAGAAGAAGTGGGAGAGTTATATGGGCAAAGAGTAGAAAGACTGCGGGAATGGCTTTATTCCGAGGAAGTCTATGACCATTACACCGAAGAGGAAAGAGCGTTTCTGATCGAGCGGTACGAAACGCTGGAAACGCCTTTTTATTATGCCGATTCCGACGGGTGGCAGGCGGTATTGTACTATGCGCAGACTATAGTTATGATCGGAATGATCGTCTGCGGATTTCTGGTATCGTCTATCTTCTCAGGTGAGTTTCAGACAAAAGCGGACGCGGTCTTCTTTTCTTCCAGATACGGCAGGAGCAGGGCGACCGCCGCAAAAGTGAAGGCGGGTTATCTGACGGTCACGGCCTTATACTGGATCATGGTACTGCCTTACTCCGCCATCGTCCTTGCCGTCACGGGAACAGGCGGCGGAAACTGCGCGATCCAGACGTCCTTTGAATTTGGAAAAAGCTTTTACCATATCACGTTCTTTGAACTGTGGCTTTTGACTGTATTCGGCGGTTACATCGGTTGGCTGTTTATCCTGACGCTCACCATGCTTGTTTCCGCTTTGACGCGCAGTTCGGTACTGGCGGTGATGGTTCCTTTTATCATTCTGTTCCTGCCGTCGTTTGTGGATGGATTCAGTGCGTTGTCCGACATGCTGGGACTATGGCCGGATCAGCTTCTTAACATCAGTCTGGCGGTAAGGCTGTTCAACCTGTACCGGGTCGGCGGACATGTCGCAGGGGCGCTGCCCGTGGTCTTTACGATGTATGTGTGCCTGTATCTGGTCCTGCCGCCCGCGCTGTATCTGGCGTACCGGAGGATGAAATAGAAGCAGGATGCCGATCGGCCGTATTTGATGGGGCGGGCTGAGTGAAAACGGATGTTCCGATCTGGTTAATTGGAATTACCGTTTTTCTTCCAGTTCGCTCTTTCCCAAACATTGGAATCTTTTTCGTAAATAATCTCAATACGTTCTACTTCACTCAAATTTATAACAACAGAAGAGCATAACCCATCAGCTTCTGGATCGAATATTTTATTGTTATTTTTTCTATCTACACAATAATACTCAACAAGTGAAATCCATGAATGAATACCATTTTCCTCTCTAAGAGAGAACCGTCCTATATAATAAATATCTGATGATTTAATATATATTTTCATCATAGTTTTTTTGTCATAATCGATAATATCATCAAAAATATCATCGTTTATAGATTTGTTATTTATCTTATATAGTATTCGATTCAATATTCTTGTTTTCTTTAATTGAGTAAACAGTACGGCCAGTAAAAAACCCGTTAATGAGAAGATGATAATTTTGATCGAATCAGGAATTTGTATATGTGATAATATAAAAATGTGGACCGTAGAATAAAATGATTTAATCAACATGCTTATAAACAAGCTCCATATAGTCAATATGGAAATATCCGCTTTTTTGTTATTAAACCAATTATATGTATATATAAAAATAAAACCAGACAAAAATAAATTAATTAAATCCGATATTATTGGAATCAAATCTATAATATTGATTTCTATCACTCACTTTCTTCTTTGTTAGTATTTTGCGTTTGACCCTGTACGATCTTTAAAATAGATTGCGGTGTATTATTGCCGATATTATCACCCCGTTTTGAGCAGCAGGGGCGCGCAATGCCCAAATCCACCTGGATTTTTGCTGTTTTATTAACTTGACGATTATTCTCAATATATGATAGGGAGTCTATTTCTTTACGCAGGCTGTCAATTGTATTAACGTAACGATCATTCTTCATATATGATATCCTCCATAAATATTTAATAATATAAATATTATACTACAAGAATAGGCAAAATGCCATGCAAAACATTTGTTCACATAGAAAAATCCATAAAAACCGCACATCTAAGCGATTTCTATGGATCTAAACAGTGGAGATAGGGGGACTCGAACCCCTGACCTATACGTTGCGAACGTATCGCTCTCCCAACTGAGCTATATCCCCATGGGTCTTATATCCGCGGCATCCGCGGCTGGGCGCTGTGCCTGAAACGAGATCGGACTGTTCCTTGGACCGACAAATCAATTATAGCATAATTTTATCAGATTGCAAGAACAGACTTTTAATTGCGTAATATGTATTTTTAATTGCGCGATGCAGCGGCTTTTATCTGTGTAAATTGTTGAACTTTTGTCCGCGTAAATTGCCGGACAGTCTTGACGGGCAGCAGGCTTTTTCGGTAAAATAGGCGCAGATATAGAAACTGCCGTATGCTGATTTGGAAAATGCAGCCTGCGGTCCGGACCGATACCGCTTTTCAGAGTCCGCGGGATCTGAGGGAGGAACGGAAGAAACATGGCAAAAGTCTATCTTATATGCGGCAGAATATGCTGCGGAAAAAGTGTATATGCGGAGCGGCTTCGTAAGGAAAACAACGCGGTCGTACTGTCGGTGGATGAAATCATGCTTTCTGTCTTCGGCCCATATACCGGTGAGAAACACGATGAATATGCGGAGCGGATACAAAGCTGTCTGTTTAAGAAATCCGTCGATATTATCGAAGTTGGAACGGATGTCATTCTCGATTGGGGCTTTTGGACAAAGGAAAAGCGGGCATATGCCAGAGAGTTTTATAAAAGCAGGAACATAGAATGTGAATTTCATTATATATGTATCAGCGATGAAGTGTGGCGGGAACGAGTGGAAAGGAGAAACCATGCGGTGGCGGCCGGTGAAACAATGGCCTATCCGGTTGACAGCAATCTTGCGGAAAAATTCCGCACGCTGTTTGAAGCTCCGGATGAAGATGAAATTGACGTATGGGTCAGAGAATAGCGTTTCAGGGAAAAAGGGTCGTATATGAAACGATATGTTATGCCTAAAAAGTTCAATATCATACGGCTTTAATGGACTATATCCGCGCTGATGGGATGGTGATCGGCGTAAGTGCGGGGCAAGGCAGCATATCCGTTAAAGGATCGTATCCGATTGACCAGCTTCTGTGCCCTTGCCATACGGGAATTTCCGGACGGATCAGAGATCGTTGGCGGATAAGGGGTAAGTCAGGCGGTATTGGAGGATGCAGCGTATGCGGAAGACAGAAAATGTGGAACTGACGGTTTTATGTCTGATCCATCAGAAAGATCGATATCTTTTACAAAACAGGTTAAAAGAGGATTGGAAAGGCTTCACTCTGCCCGGAGGCCACATTGAAAAAGAAGAATCGATCGTAGACGCTGTGATCCGGGAGATGAAAGAGGAAACGGGTCTTGTTATCCGGAATCCAAAATTGTGCGGCGTAAAGCAATTTCCCATTGAAAATGGGCGCTATATCGTTTTTTTGTTCCGCACGGATGAATTTTCCGGAGAGGTGGCATCTTCGGAGGAAGGCGAGATGGTCTGGGTCGAAAAGTCAGAACTGCCGAAGATGAATACGGTAAATGACCTGTTTCCGCTTCTTCGCGTGATGGAAGAGGATGATCTGACAGAATTTCAATATGTGATCGAAGACGGTAAGTGGAAGGCGCTTATTAAGTGAAGGCGATCGTCTTATAGGAATGAAGAGGAGTGAATGGCATGTATCCGGACAGAAAAGAAGCATTGGAATTATTGAAAGAAGCGGAGAAGTTGAATCCGGGGCCGTGGGGAGATCACAGCAGGACGGCTGCGCATTGCGCGGAAAAGATCGCGGCCTTATGCGGTATGGATCCGGACAAGGCCTATGTGCTTGGATTGCTGCATGACATTGGAAGACGGTTTGGAAAAAGACATTTAGGGCATGTTTCCGACGGATATACATATATGATGTCTTTAGGCTATGATGACGCGGCCAGAATATGCCTTACCCATTCTTTCAATGAACACAAAATAGAAGGATATATAGGAAATTTTGACACTACTGAGGAAGAAACGGAACTGATAAAAACGAAATTGCAGGAAGTACAGTTTGACGAATATGATAAATTGATACAGCTCTGCGATTCGATATCCGGCGCGGAAGGCGTCATGGATATTGTTGACCGGATGAATGACGTCCGGCAGCGCTATGGCGCTTATGATCAGGACAAATGGAACACAAATCTGGCGTTAAAAGATTATTTTGAACAAAAAATGGGGAAGGACTTGTATGAGGCGGTGGAAAAAGACCGCTTTAAACCATGTGCAGAGTGATCGGAAATGGCTGGCCAAACGGGCATATTAAGACCGCAGGGCGGCGGGATGCGCCGGTAAGCCCTTCGGCTTCAGAATGGAGGTTAGTGTGAAAAATCACACTGATGTGCTGCTTGTTTCACAGAACGAACTTTGTTCGTTCGGAATTTGTGTCGGAGCGTCACAAATTTCCCTGATGGCGAAGTTAATTCCGAAGGAATTTACTTCAGGCCCCGTCGCGTAAACGCTCCGGAATGGAGGTTATCATGAAAGAACGATTGAAATCCGCAAACCCTTATCTTCCTCTCTGGGAGCATATCCCGGACGGGGAACCCCGCGTTTTTACTTATAACGGTGAAACGCGCGTCTATGTCTACGGCTCGCATGACACCGAGCGCACCGCTTACTGCGGCAGGGATCAGGTGGTCTGGAGCGCGCCGGTGGACGATCTGACCCAGTGGACGTATCACGGCGTCTGCTACCGTGCGGCCGACGATTCTATCCTCTTTGCGCCGGATGTGGTGCAGAAGGGAGATACCTTTTATCTGTATGCCGCCGAGGACCACGGCTCCAGGATCGTGGTCGCCTCTTCCAAAAATCCTGCCGGGCCATTTGAGGATCCGAAACTCACACAGCTTGGGTTCGACCCCGGCGTTCTGGTGGACGACGACGGCAGAGTGTACGCTTTCTGGGGCTTCTGTAAGGCATTCTGTGCGGAACTGAATGAAGATATGTGTACCATCAAGGAAGGGACGCTGCGCCATGATCCCATCGGCCATGTCCCGGATCCGTGGAACGAATCCAACAACGTATCGGGGATCGATCTGCATGATGCGTTCTTCGAGGCGTCTTCTCCCAGAAAGATCTGCGGCAAATATGTCTATGTCTACTCAAAGCGGTACATGACGCCTGTGCCGGAACTGGGCGTATACGAACCGTGCAACGGTTTCTTGAGCTATGTGTGGTCTGACAGTCCGCTTTCCGGTTATCGGGACGGCGGCGACATTTCTTTTAACGGCGGCGAGATCCTTAAACTGCCGGACGGAACGGGGCAGCAGACTTACCGCTGGGGCAACAACCATGGCGGTCTGGTGGAGATAAACGGCCAGTGGTATATTTTTTATCACCGGCACACCGGCACGGATGAATTTTCCAGACAGGGCAAGATCGAGCCGGTGGATGTAGCGTTGGGAAAGGACGGTAAGATCTACATCGGCGATATCACCTATGTGAACGGGGAGCCTGTGAGCGCAAAGCCGGTGGAGGAAACGTCCTCCGGCGCGTCGGTCAACGGCATCGATGCTTACCGGATCATCTCCGCGGGTTACGCCTGCCATCTTTCGCCGTTGGGGCAGGCTTATATCCAACCGGTCTATGAACAGACCGACGGCATATCTTCTCCCATCGTGCATATCAAGGACGGTACCACCGCAGGCTTCCGCTATCTGCAGTTTGGCTTAAACGCTCCGAAGACCTGCACCGTATCCATGAGCTGTACCGAAAAGATGCATGTGAAACTCAGGATCGATGCGTGGCGCGGCCGTGTGGCGGCGCAGTTTGACGCAGAGCCGGGTCAGACGGAATACTGCGTACCTCTTGACTGCGGAATCATCGGCAGGCGGGCGGTGTACTTTGAATTTGAAGGCGGCGGCGAAGCGGTGTTCGACTGGTTTACCTTCGATGTGCAGGAATGACGGGAGGGCACCGTTATCAGCTTCTAAGAAAAAGGGGCAGGGCGGCGGTAAACGAAGCGTTTAGTACGAAATCAACGAAACGTGTATCCCCAAGACATTTCTTTTTTGATATCATATATGCTGATGGCGCTTGCAGTAATCGGCATTTGACAAGTATCATCATCGGGATGGCCAAATAGGAAGGAGATCCGTTTTATGGATCAGAAGAAAATAGGTTCGTTTATTGCGTATTGCAGGAAAGAAAAAAATTTGACACAAATGCAGTTGGCTGAACAGTTGGAGGTCACTAATCAGGCAGTTTCCAAATGGGAAAACGGGAAAGGTATGCCGGATGTGTCGCTTTTGGAGCCTCTGTGCGGCGCTTTGGGCATCAGCTTGAACGAACTGTTTTCGGGAGAGCATATAACGGCGGAGGAATACAAAGGGAAAGCGGAAGAAAATATTTCCAGACTTTTTAAAGAAAAACAGGCTGCCGGTCTTCGGCCCGTAAAGAGTGTGTTCTCCATATGGGCTGGCGTTGCCCTGCTTGTGGCGGTGATAGAACTGGCGGCGGGTGCTGCCGGACATTTGTTCGATCCCGATTCAAATATATTGAAAATCATGCTGATCAATGCTTCGGTGTGGCTGATAATGTTTTTGGTTTCCATGAGTAAGCTGATCTATGATAAGAAAAAACTGAAAGATCTGAAATATTCGGGTGTTTGTGTGGACTCTGAGGTAGTGGATATGATTCCGGCCGCATGGGTCAGGGTCGGAAATTACGTCACCGGCAGAATTGTCTGTAGATTTATCTATGAGGGAAAGGAATACAAGGCGGCAAGCGGCTTCTGCTGTTTGACGCCGTTTCAGCGGAAGGAAAATCTGTATGCCCGTGTTTATATCGACAAAGATCATCCTGCCCGATACAGCGTAGAACTTTTATCCGCTACCTGACCGCATGATCGGGCAGAGCCTCCAATATATCACTGTAATAATTTTCTTCCAGAATGTCCGCGCTGAAAAGGCATCGGTCTTTTACTTCCTGCCGTTTCGCTGCAAGATAGGCTTCTTTTTCTTCGTCGGGGACGATATCGTTTCCGGCCGCATCCTTAAGCCAGACCGCCTCGTCTTTTTTCTCGATAAAGATCAGGCCGTCCGTCACAAAATCCCGGTTGTTAAAGATCACCATTCCCTCTTCATCGGACAATATGTCGTTTCCCGCATACATTCTGGAATCGTAATCAAACCCGAATAAATTTAAAAGCGTCGGAAGGATATCCAAGGAACTGCACGCCTTGTCAATGGTGATCGGTTCCTTGATCCCCGCGTTCCACAGGATAAGCGTATTGCGGTACAGGTCTTTTCCCGCCGACAGGTCTTTTCCCGCCAGTTCCTCATACTCTTCATCGGTAAAGCTGTAGGGATAATGGTCGGCGCTGAGGCAGATCACCGTCTTTTCCAGCTGGCCCGCCGCTTCAAGCTGTTCAAGCAGGTTGGCCATCGCTTTGTCCAGTTCTATATTGCACGCGATATACGCCTTGGACTTCTCGGACAATTCCAGTCCTGCCACCGCGTCCTTGTTCTTGGCCGCCATAGCGTTTCCGGCAAAATTATAATTCATATGCCCCGACACGGTCATATAATATACATGGAAACGATCTGCTTTCACATACTCCGGTACGGTGGCCGCCATCATATTGTAGTCGGACGCAGGCCACTCGTTGGGCTGTTCCATTTCAAATACTTTATCGCCCCATTCCGACCTGCTCAGTTTTCCCAGCCGGCAGGCTTTAAAATCATACCCCATATTCGGGTGGGTCAGATATCTGTCGTAATAGGAGAGCGAATTGTCGTGGTAAGCCCACGAATACACTCCTTCGGAAGCGAAAAAAGCGGGCAGTACGAAAGGCTGCACGTTCTGCGCGGTGCGGCGCATACTGTGCTGTCCTTTGGGGATCAGTCCCGTCATGTTGATGTATTCGCCGTCACTGGTACTCGTTTGCCACAGGGGCACATAATAATTGCTGCACACGAATCCGGAATGTGCCAGCTGATACAGCGTAGGCGTCAGTTTTTCATCGATGGCATAAGAACAGAAACCCTCGGCGGTGAGAAAGATCAGATTGTAATCCTTGAACATACCCGTATATTCATTGGAGGAAACCGGCGCTTTGTTCTGGATATAATCCGCAAGCCATGCCTGCTTGTTATTATCTGCAAGTTCCCGGAGCCTGTCAAAATCGATATCCAGCTGATGCGGCGCCGGGGCCGGTTCTTCCACCGATTCCGCAGGCGTCTGTATGTCTGCCGAAAGCGTTTCCTCTGTCTGGGACGATCCGGCTGTATTTGCCGAAACGGTTTCTTCCGTTTTCGACGGCTCTGCCGCATTTGTCGAAACCGTTTCCGCAGTCTGGGAGGGATCCGCCGTATTTGCCGAAACCGTTTCTACAGCCTGTGACGGCTCCGCCGTATTTCCCGCCGCGGACGCTTTGGCATTTGCCGCAGCATATTCCGATCCTGTTTCCTCTAGCCACAAGGACGGCAGCGCCTGCCGCAGATGCCCGGACAGATCCCCCTGAAAAAGCGGGAATACGCCATACTCTTGTGCCAGTGTAAGCGGATCATAAAACTCATGGTACAATTCATAAAAATCAAGCCCGGACTGCTTTCCGGTCAGAAGCACCGCCGCGCATCCCAAGCCGCCTGCCAGAGAAAGCATCGCCGCCTTAAGGATCACGATGCGGTTAAACTGCGGCAGGGCGATCCCCAGACGCTTTACTATAAGATGCGGAATGACCGCCGACGGCAGTATCAGCAGGAGCAGAAAAGGCAGCGCACTCAAGATACCCGCAAGCGCTTCCCGCCAATAGTCCGTCAGCGCATCCTGTCCACCCACGATCATCATCTCAAACAGAAGCGGCTGCCGGAAAATGCGCAGATAGACCAACTGCGCACATACCCACAGCGTGGGGAGCCATATGAAAATATAATACAGGATCTTCTTGCCTCTGCCTTTGACCGTTCCTACGATCAAAGTGCACAGCGCCGCGCAGCATGCCGTCAGAAAGATCATATACACCGGATGAAAAGCGGTGAATCCAAATCCGCTGAAATGATAGATCAGTTCCAGCCAAAGAAAAATACCCATCAGGGCGCCCCAAAGAATAAACATAGCAGTCACTCTCTTTATCTTTTGTCCATAAACGGCTTTTGTTTCGGTCTGCATATAGACCCACACGAGATTGATTATATCATTTTGAAACCATGAATACAACAAGATTCCCGATGCAAATCAGCAGAAACCGCCCGATATAAAGCGGTAGAATTTCCAATATGAATATAAAACAGCAGAAACCGTCCAATGTGATATATGATACCTGTAAACCGCCCGATATGATAACCCGGTAGAAAAATAATCGCAACAATAGTATTATGATTATATCCGGATTTTAGATCCGGATACAGCCGTGGCGGTATTAACGGTTCCGAATACGCTGGCCGCTGCGGACGAAGGAGAGGATCTTGCTTATGGATAAGAACAGCTGTCTTTATCAAAGCCCCGTTGGTATTCTTAAGATCAGTGAAGAGGGCGGAAAGATAACGGGGTTGTGCCTGTATCGCGGAGAAACCGGCGGAATCGGCGGCCGTATGCTGCAGGGCTGCGAATTGCTCTGCCGGGCGTGCGGACAGCTCGACGAATATTTTGCCGGAACGAGGAAGCAGTTTGATCTGCCGATTGGATACAGCGGCACGCCGTTTCAGGAGAGGGTGTGGGGAGCGCTGCGGAAAATCCCATACGGCGAAACGAGAAGCTATGAGGATATCGCGATAAGCGCGGGCAGTCCGAGAGCGGTCCGCGCGGTGGGACAGGCGAACCACAATAACCAGCTTCTGCTGTTGGTCCCATGCCACAGAGTCATTCACAAGAACGGCGATATCAGCGGTTTTGCCTGTGGGATCGAGGTAAAGAGGTATCTTCTTGCGCTGGAGGCAGGGAATGTCTGTCAGCTTCAGCCATGATTTGCCTTTCTTTTGCAGCAAGCGCTTCGGGCAGTCCCTTTAATGCGGCAAAGGGCATAAACTGCTTTGCACGCTCTTCGATCGGCATCTTGTTTCTTGGTTTATTCGCCACTTTTATGCCCTCCTATCTGATGGTTGCGTTCTCTGGTCATAGCGCCTTCCTCGTAGTTCATGCCTTTCAGGATGGCGTCTTTGCCGTACCGGTTCTTGATATCGATGACGGCTTCCTGCATTTTATGACTGCGGGTCAGTTCTTCCGTATCCACAAAAAGGTTGTACTGCCGGTATTCTTCCTGCGCCACGTTGTTGCAGGTGATATTGACGCGGCGGATGCCGTAAGCGGGGGTGACGATCCGCTTATACAACTCGGCTATGGCGGGAATGAGCATCACATCGGAGTTGGTTTCGACGGCAAGCGACGCGGTGCCGTGGGCCGGTGGGATATTTAAGCGGTTGGAATAGCCCACATACAAAGTTACGGATTTGGTAACGAGATTTTTCTCCACCAGATCCAGACAGAGCAGATCCATCATTTCCTTGACGATCAGCAGTCCTTTGTCGTAAGGGTAGTCACAGGAAAGCACCTGCCCGCTGCTGAGGCATTTGGAGCGGGACTTGTATCCTTTGATATCGGCTATCGTGACGGGCTCTATGCCCCATGCGTGATCGATGAGAAGCTCCGCGTCCACGCCGAAAAGCTGATACAGCAGATCTTCGTCGGCTTCGGCGATATCCTGCATCGTGTGGATCCCGTATGGTTCCAGACGTCTGGCGATACCCGGCCCGACCCGCCAGAAATCCGTCAGCGGTTTATGCCGCCACAGGGTACGCCGGTAACTTTCTTCATCCAGTTCTCCGATAAAGTCAGGCGAGTGTTTTGCCGTGATGTCCAGAGCGATCTTGGCGAGGTAAAGATTGGTTCCCACGCCGCATGCGGCGGGCACTCCTGTAGTGTGATAGATGTCGTCCATGATCCGCCGTCCCAGTTCGCGGGCGGATATCCGGTATAACGCCAGATAGCTTGTGACGTCGAGGAAGGCTTCATCAATGGAATAGACATGGATATCCTCTTTCGCGATATATTTTAAATAGACGCCGTAGATCTCTGCTGCGGTGTCGATGTACTTCTGCATACGCGGCGGGGCGGTGATATATTTTACCTGCTTCGGGATCTCGAAAACACGGCACCGGTTCTTGATGCCGAGCGCTTTCATGGCAGGCGTGATGGCGAGGCAGATCGTCTTCTCGGTGCGTTCCGGGTCGGCGACGACAAGATTGGCGGTCATGGGGTCAAGCCCGCGCGCCACGCACTCTACGGAAGCGTAGAAGGATTTTAAGTCGATGCAAAGGTAAATGCGCTGTTTTTCCATTCCCGGCCTCCTTTTAGAATCCTTATCCGGCGTTTAGTTTTGTGCCTGTACGGGATCGCTTTTGACGTCCTGCAGTATAAGTATAGCACACGAACATATGTTTGTATATGGAAAATATTGAAAAATTTTTTGCCCGTGATAAATACAATATCCTTGCAGAATCCTTACAGAATATAAAAGAAATAGGCGACAAAACCAAAAAATAATGCTAAAATGATTATAGCTGTGCAGCGGATGCAAAGCGGCCGCCTGCCGTGATATGACATTTCGCGGCGGCAGGCTGCAAAGGACCGAATGTTCAGAGAAGGGAAGTATACCAATGAGTGTAATCAGCAGTAAGGATGTCAATGAGATCATCAGAAAAACGCTGGGTATCATCAACCAAAAGATCATGAACCACGGGGAGGTCACCGGATACATACTCTACAAGATGATGGAGTATGAGAATACCTATACGGAACAGCACTATACGGAGCAGGAACTTGTGGATTACACGATGCTTGGGATCCTGCACGATATCGGGCTGTATAAAGAGGACAATGTCAAGAACGTGTCCGATTTTGAGACCAAGAACCTGTGGCCCCATTCCATTTACGGATTCCTGTTTTTAAAATATCTGTCACCGATGGGCGACAAGGCGGAGATCGTGCTGTACCACCACCTCGATTACAACAGGCACAATCTGATCCAGAGCCGGTATATGCACATCATAGAGCTGCTCAGTCTGGCAGACCGGATGGATACGTTCCTTCACTTGAAGGACCAGTCCTTAGATAAGGATTATTTTACCAAATACAGAGATACCAAGTTTTCCGGCGCGGCGCTGGACCTGTTCCACAAGGCGCAGGAGCGGTACGATATCACGGGAAATCTGATCAACGGCAAATACCGGGAGGAACTGGACGTCCTTCTGGCCAAGCGGGCGTTTTCCGAGCAGTACAAGAGAGGGTTTCTGGAAATGCTCGTGTACACCATCGATTTTCGAAGCGAGCATACCGTGATCCACACGCTGGCGACCGTGAATTTTGCAGAGCAGCTTGGAAGACTGGCAAGGCTGTCGGGAAGGGATCTGCGCGACCTGCACTACGGGGCGCTGCTGCACGATCTGGGCAAGATCGCGATCCCACTCAATATCTTGGAGTCTACGGGGCGTCTGAGCGACGAAGAGATGAAGATCATGAAGGCGCATGTGCGCATCACAGAGATGATACTGGAAGGAGTTGTGGACGACTCGGTACTGCAGATCGCGGTCAGACATCATGAGAAACTGGACGGCACGGGATACCACAAAGGGCTGACGGCGGCGGATTTGACGCTTCCACAGCAGATCATCGCGGTGGCGGATATCTTAAGCGCGCTGTACGGCAAACGGAGTTACAAGGAGCCGTTCAGCAAAGAGAAGATACTGGAGATCATGACGGGCGATGCCGAGAACGGCAAGATCAATAAAAACGTGGTGTCAAGCTTAGAGCGCAACTACGATCAGATCATCAAGGAGTTTGAAAAGGAAAAGGAAAACACGATCGGACTGTACTTAAAGATCAAGGAACAGTATGCGATTATCAGCGAGCGGTTCAAGATGTTCGATTAGAACGCTCCGGGATGGGAATGGAGGTCAGCATGGAGAAAGCAAAGGTGTATTTTACAAGTTTTAAAGCGACGGAGCAGGAAAATCTGCTGCAGAAGCTGCACCGCCTGATGAAGACGGCGGGGTTTGAACAGATCGATTTTACGGATAAATATGCCGCGATCAAGATTCATTTCGGCGAGTACGGCAATCTGGCGTTTCTGAGGCCGAACTATGCCAGAGTGGTGGCGGATTATGTAAAAGAGCGGGGCGGAAAGCCTTTTTTGACCGACTGCAACACGCTCTATGTCGGCAGCCGGAAAAATGCGCTGGATCATTTGGAAACGGCCTATGTGAACGGCTTTTCCCCTTATCAGACCGGGTGCCACGTCATTATTGCCGACGGATTAAAGGGAACGGACGAAGCGGTCGTGCCAATCGACGGGGAATATGTGAAGGAAGCCAAGATCGGTCAGGCGATCATGGACGCCGACATCATCATATCGCTGACCCATTTTAAGGGCCATGAGATGGCGGGCTTCGGCGGAACGATCAAGAATCTCGGCATGGGCAGCGGCTCCAGAGCAGGCAAGATGGAGCAGCACTGTGACGGGAAGCCCAGCGTTGACGAGTCCTTGTGCATCGGCTGCGGTTCCTGCGACAGGATATGCGCGCACGGAGCGCCTGTGATCGAGAATAGAAAAGCGCATATCGACCATAATAAGTGTGTGGGGTGCGGCCGCTGTCTGGCGGTATGTCCCAAGGACGCGATCGCTGCCGACTATAACGACTCCATCGCGATGCTCAATTATAAGATGGCGGAATATTGTCTGGCTGTCTGCAAGGACCGCCCGTGCTTCCATATTTCGCTGATCTGCGACGTGTCGCCCAACTGCGACTGCCATTCGGAAAATGACATTCCGATCATTCCGGACGTCGGTATGCTGGCATCCTTTGACCCCGTAGCCTTGGATCAGGCGTGCGCCGATCTGTGCAACCAGATGTCGCCTGTGGAGAGCAGCGTGTTAGGCGAGAACGTGAAGAAGCTTGGCAATGAGGAAAAGCACGATCATTTCCATATGACGCACCCGGATACGGAGTGGAAGAGCTGCATCGCCCATGCGGTAAAGATCGGATTGGGAACCAACGAGTACGAACTGGTCAGAATATAAAAAAGACGCCGCCGGACGATCGAAAAGACTTGTCATACCGGCGGATGCGATGTAAAAAGACAAAAATAGAGGGACCGGAACAAGCCTGCGCGGCAGGCGGGCGGAAACGGAACAGACGGCCATGCATATTGATGATCGATTAATGAAACTGCGCAACTGCATGAAGGAGGCGAAGATCTCCGCATACATGGTTCCCACAGAGGATTTCCACGGTTCGGAGTATGTGGGAGAGTATTTTAAGACGAGGGAATATCTGTCCGGATTCACAGGCTCGGCGGGAACGCTTGTAGTGCTTGCTGACCGGGCGGCGCTTTGGACGGACGGCAGGTATTTCATTCAGGCTGCCGAGCAGCTCAAGGACAGCTCCATAGAACTGATGCGGTCCGGACAGCCGGGAGTGCCTACGATTGCGGAGTATCTTCGGGAGCATTTGGAAGACAAGGATGCGATCGGTTTTGACGGGCGTACCGTTACGCCGCAGTTTATCCAAAAGATTGCAGAGAAGACGGGCGAAAAACGGATCGTTTTGAAGGACAGCGGGGATCTGGCGGACCGCATATGGAAGGAGCGTCCGCCCATCTCCAAGGAACCCGTGTGGGAACTGGACGAAAGATATGCAGGACGAAGCAGAGAAGAAAAACTCAGCGCCGTGCGGGAAAAAATGCAGGAAGAAAATGCCGACATCCTGCTTCTTACCGCGCTTGACGAGATCGCATGGCTGTTAAATCTGCGGGGAAACGACATCCTGTACACCCCGGTCTTTCTGGCGTATATGCTGATCTGCAAAGATCAGGCGCAGCTTTTTGTCCACGAAGAGATTCTGTCGGATAAGATCCGGGAAAGCCTTCTTGGCAGCGGGATCATCCCAAGACCTTATGATGCGGTGGAACAGGCGCTGAAGGATATCCCCAAGGATCAGAAAGTGTGGATCGACAGCAGGCAGATCAGCTATCGGCTGGCCAACAGCCTGCCTGCGAAAGCCGCAGTCATAGATAAAAGCAGTCCGGCGGTTTTGATGAAAGCCATAAAGACGCCGCAGGAGATCGAGAACATACGAAAGGCGCACATTCAGGACGGCGTGGCGGTAACGCGGTTCATGCGGTGGCTTAAGTCTGCCGTAGGCAGGGAAAAAGTTACGGAGATAAGCGCCGCTGCAAAACTGGAAACTTTCCGCGCCCAGTGGGAAACTTATCTCGGTCCGAGTTTTGCGCCGATCATTGCCTATGGCGCGCACGGGGCGATCGTACATTACGAACCGACGAAGGGAACGGATATCGTGATGTCGGAGGGCAGTTTCTGTCTGGCGGACACGGGCGGACATTATCGGGAAGGCACGACGGATGTGACCCGGACGTTTGCTCTGGGCACGGTTTCCGAGGAGGAGAAGCGGTATTATACGATAACGCTCCGCGGACATCTGGCTCTGGGAGCGGCGAAGTTCGTACACGGCGTATGCGGGCAGAATCTGGATATACTGGCAAGAGAGCCTCTGTGGGAAAAGGGTCTGGACTATAACCACGGCACCGGGCACGGCGTGGGGTATCTTCTCAGCGTGCATGAGGGGCCGCAGAAGTTCCACTGGCGTATCGCCAAGGATATGCAGACAGTGCCGTTGGAGGAAGGCATGGTGATCTCCAATGAGCCGGGGATCTATCTGGAAGGGCGTTTCGGCATCAGGCACGAGAATCTGGTGCTGTGCCGCAAAGGAGAACAGAACGGGTACGGACAGTTTATGTATCTGGAGCCCTTGACGATGGCGCCTTTTGACCGGGACGCCATTCTGCCGGAACTGATGACGGAGAGAGAACTGGAACTGTTAAACGGTTATCACAGGATAGTGTATGAAACGCTGTCGCCCTATTTTGAGGGAGAAGAGCTGGAGTGGCTTAAGAAAGCAACTGCCGGGATCTCCGCCGACAGAAAGCCGTAAACGGCAAAGCGGGCGGGATCCGGCGGCTGGATATAAAAAAACAAAAAAATAATCGGATCAGCGGGCTTCAGGCTGGGTATATCCGGAAATGGAGGGAAATCATGGCACAGACACAGAACAAGAGTCCCTATGCGGGCACACAGACGGAAAAGAATCTTCAGGCGGCGATCGCGGGAGAATCCGTGGCAAGGAACAACTATACTTTTTTTGCATCCAAGGCAAAAAAAGAGGGGTTTGAACAGATCGCAGCGATCTTCTTGGAAACGGCGGACAATGAGAAGGAACACGCCAAGCTGTGGTACAAGGAACTGTACGGGATCGGCAGCACGGCGCAGAACCTCGCGGCCGCTGCGGACGGTGAGAATTATGAGTGGACGGATATGTATGCCGGTTTCGCCAAGACGGCGGAAGAGGAAGGTTTTCCGGAACTGGCTGAGAAGTTCCGGGGAGTTGCCGCTATCGAGAAGCATCATGAGGAGCGCTACCGCGCCTTGTTAAAGAATGTGGAGATGCAGGAAGTCTTTAAAAAGAGCGAAGTAAAAGTATGGGAGTGCCGTAACTGCGGTCATATTGTTGTCGGCACACAGGCGCCCGAAGTATGTCCCGTGTGTGCGCACCCGCAGGCGTACTTTGAGATCTGCGCGGAGAATTATTGATCTTACGGGAAACGATCGATATTATATATAGAAGTAAAAAAAAGAACTACTGCTTTTGCGAAAGCGGTAGTTCTTTTATATAATAAACCAACTTGACAAGCCAGTCCATAGATCCGGCAATGTTATGATATCGGGCAGACCCCGCGGAGGGTGTTCCTATTCTCAGAGGTCATGGAAATCCAGTAATTTATATGCCGGGATGTCTAAAGTTTCTGCAATGTCCAACAAGGCGTCCAACGAAATGGCTATCGGCATACCGGGCGCTTCTATATTACTGATGTAGGTACGGCTCAGACCGACGGCCTCCGCCAGTTTCATCTGGCTCAGCCCTTTTAATTTGCGGTAGTAAGCGATGTTTAATCCTATCATCTTATATTTCTGTTCTCGGTCAGACATTTTTCATTTCCTTTTTACTTAATAATAGCAAGTGTGCACACACATAAAAACAAATATGTAATTTGCACTTGCAAATTATCAGTTTGCATGTTACAATGCTTTTGGTTGTATGCTAAATATATTTCGACAAAAGGAGGATGATGATTCTAATGAAGCTTAAGAAATTTTTAGCATCTATTCTGGCAGTTACAATGGTAACTGGCACATGCATGACAACATGGGCGGCCGGCTCAGGCAGCGCGGCACCCGCAGCACCTTCCGCACCGACGGTAGAGGCAACAGGCAGCGCAGGCAGCGCAGCGCCTTCTGCACCGACAGTGAATGTGGCAGGCGATGCGGCTCAGTCAGGAGCATCTGCACAGGCAAGTGTGGCTTGGGCAGCAGAAAGCGTGAAAGGAGCAGGCGCAGCCGTAACGATAGCAGGTACATCTATAAAAACGACTATGGCAGGTTCCTATGCAGCGAAGACCATTCAGGGAATGGCGATAATCACTCCTGCGGACAGCATTAGGAGCAGCTTGAATCTTGGCAGCGGTCAGACACCTTATATTATAGTATTTGACACGGATGCGAAGAAGAGCTATCTGGCGATGAACTGTGTCAATGCAGCGGCTGAGGCGATGGGCGCTGATGTTGTGACGGCTCTGAATATCGACCTTGGCGCTAAGAGCAACGGAAAATATGTAAGACTTGCAAACGGTTCTGTTGGCGCAGTCATTGGTCTTCCCAAAGGGGTTGATACGACAAAGACCGTCAGTGTTATCTGCGTCCGCCCCGGCGGCGTGATCACGATCCTGCCGGATACGGATACCAATCCGAATACTGTTACGTTTGAGATACAGGCAGGTCTTGGCACTTACGCGATCGTAACAAAATAATCTGTAGATGAGTGGACTGCCGTAAAGGCGGTTCACTCTATACGGATGATGAGCATGAAGGTTAAGAAGTTATTAAGACAAAAGTGCGCAAAGTATAAATATGCGCTGTGCTTTTTTTTGATGCTGTTGTGCTTTTTCCGCTATACCGTCCAACAACTGTACGGATTCTCCATATATCCGGATGAGTACAGTTATTGGGCGTATGCAGCGGGAAGCGCCGGATATGACTGGTCGGGAATAACAGGACTCGGATCCTTTTATGCATGGGGATACAGTTTGATCTTACTGCCGGTGTTTGTCCTGTGTCCCGACCCTCTGACGGCGTACCGCATTGCCGTTATGCTGAACTTTGTAATGATCGGCGCATCCTATGCGCTCTTGTGCAGAGTCTTAAGAAAATGCGGATTCTTAAATAGAGAAAGCAATCAGATATATGCGGCTATTGCGATGTTTTATCCGCCGCTTATTTTTTATGCGCAAATGACCATGGCGGAAACGGTATTGGCGGCAGGGTATCTTGTTCTGGCGGCGCTTATGGCGGAGTATCTGGAAAAGCCGCGTCCGGCGGCAGCGGCAGGGATCTTTGCGGTCTGTTCCTATCTGTATCTGGCGCATATGCGGACGATAGGGATCTTTGCCGCAGCAGTCGGTCTGGTGATATATGTGGAGATCCGGTACAGCAGGGATCGGAAAAGGGCGGCAGCGGCGACGGCCGTATTTCTTGCCATCATGGTTGTCATACATATCGGCAGGGAACAGGTGTCAGCGGCGTTTTATCCAAACGCAGACACGGAACTATACGAGATCAACTCTTTGGCGGGGCAGATAAAAAAGGTAAGATACATCTTGTCTTTGGGCGGATTTTACGATTTTTTCTTCAGCGTCTGCGGAAAACTTCTGTATCTTGGAATATCCAGTTATGGACTCGCTTACATGGGCATCTTTCATATGCTTAAAGTGTGCGGACGGTCATGGAAAAGAAAGTGCGGCCTGTCAGCGGAAAGTATATTATGCGCTTTTTTTCTTCTTTCCACCTTGTCGCAGGTGATGATCAGCGCGGTATATAACGTGATGCCGGACAGCTATGACTGCATCATATACGGAAGATATCAGGACTATGTCACGCCGGTACTGATCGCGGCCGGACTCAGTGAGATGGTGCGCGGCATAAAAAAGACGGTCCGCAATCTGGCGGCGGCCGGGATGATCATGATCCTGCTGACGGCTGTGACATATAGTTACTGTGCCGATATCGCGCTTGCTCCGGTCAAAGGATATTTTGCGGCAGGCATGAGTGTGTTTACGTCCGGTGATTTTCAAGAGGGAGCGTTTCTTGTCCTGTCGTGTGCGGGAGCGATACTCTGCATGATAGTCTTTGCGGCGCTGTGCAGTCTTTATGGCCGGATAGGATTTCCGGGCATCGCCGTGATCGGATTGACGCTGCAGGTGCTGTCTGCGGTAAGACTGGGACACCAATATATCTATCCTTTTAATGCGTTGGCAAGACAGGATATCCAGATAGCCGGACAGATCGAAAATCTTGTGCAGGAGCCGGAACATGAAGAGTATGCCGTATATGTGGATTACAATGAAATATCCGCGATCGGACTGCTTCAATTTATGCTGAGAAACGTAGAGATCCGCGTCTGCCCGGATCAGGAACAGGCATTGCAGGATCGTTTGAGCGAGCGTTCTGTTGTGATATTGGGCGCGGACGATCCGATGCAGGCGGCACTGGAGAAAAAGTATAAAGAAGAAGTCATAAGCGGCCATTTTGTGCTGCTATATAATTGATAGGAGATTCAGACAATGAAAATGAGGATAAGATATCCGGTTTTGTTTCTGACGCTGCTGTTCATATTCATGAGCGTTCCCATGCCGGTGCGGGCAAACGGGCAGATGCTGTTGGAAACCCAGAAAAAAGTACAGATATATGAAGAACAGGATACCGGAAGCGCTGTGGTCGCGGTGTTGGAAAAAGGAACGCCGCTTATCTGCACAGAATCAGAGGAAGAGGGATGGTATCGGATCACTTATCAGGATATAGAGGGGTATGCAAGGGCGGATGCTCTGGACGCCTATGTGGAGTCGGAACAGCTGGACGAGGAGTTTGACAGCGTTGCGGAAGATAATGAGTTACGGATGGAGAATCTGGAGGCACTGGCAAAACAGGAAAAAAGCAAACGGCTGTGGGGCGGTATCATGATCGGACTGATCGTCGTCATGGTGGCCGGTATGTTTGCATCGGGCCTTTACGCGGTCAAAAACAACAGAAAAAACAAAGGAGCAACCTCTGAACATGAAGGAGAAGGCTGATAAGATCATTATCGGCGCAGGGTTGTATGGACTTTATGCTGCGCTGCATTGTGGAAAGAAAAAGGAGAAGATCGTCGTACTGGAATGTGACCATGAACCTTTTGGAAGAGCGACTTATATCAATCAGGCGAGGGTGCATCAGGGATATCATTATCCCAGATCCATTTCTACAGCCATGAAATCCGCGGGATATTTTGAACGGTTTAACCGGGATTTTGAGTTCTGCATTAACAGGCAGTTTGAAAAGATCTACGCCACATCTGCCGAGTATTCCTGGACAAACGGCGCACAGTTCCAGAAGTTCTGTGAAGCGGCGCATATCCCATGCAGGGAAGTACGGCCGGAAGAATACTTTAAGAAAGGTATGTGCGACGGCGCTTTTATCACAAAAGAATATACATATGATGCGATGCTGCTCAAACAGTATTATCTGGACAAGCTGGCGGAACTTGCCAATGTGAAGCTGTTATTTGACAGGGAGATCATCCGTATCGACAAAACATCGGATTCCTATGTGTGCACGGTATCTTCCGGTGAGGAATACGAAGCGCCGTACGTTCTTAACGCCGCCTATGCGGGAACCAATCAGATCATGGAACTGTGCGGCTTTGAAAAATTTAAGATCAAGTATGAACTGTGTGAGATCATATTGTGCGATACGAATGAGAAGCTGTCCGGCTGCGGGATCACGGTCATGGACGGACCTTTTTTCTCTATCATGCCGTTTGGCAAAACGGGATTACATTCTCTTACTTCCGTGACGTTTACTCCCCATACGACATGCTATCAGGAACTGCCCGTATTTGCCTGTCAGGAAAGAAGCGGCGGAAAGTGCAGCGGGCAGCGGCTGTACAACTGCAATCTGTGTGATGCCAAGCCGGAAAGCGCGTTTCCTTATATGGAAAAACTCGCCCGGAAATATCTGCGGGATGATTATGAGTTCACTCATAAGTCGTCGCTTTTTTCCATGAAACCGATCCTGACCAGTTCTGAGATCGATGATTCCAGACCCACTGTGATAAGGACATATACGAATAAACCTACATTTATAAGCGTATTATCCGGCAAAATCAATACGGTATATGATTTGGACGAGGTGCTTGATAATGGACAATAAAGAAAAAAATTTTGTTTCTGCAACAGTATATTTATATAACGCTCAGGATGAAGCGGAGCGCTTTGCCCGGATGCTCATCAAAGTGTTTGAAGATCATTTTGAACATTCGGAGATCATTTTTGTAAATGACCACTCGACGGATGAAAGCGCGGATATCATTAAAAAAATGAGCGCATCGGCGAAGACGACAGGGGTATCGCTTCTTCATATGAGTTATTATCAGGGGAAAGAGATCGCCATGAACGCGGGAAGAGATCTGGCAATAGGAGATTTTGTCTTTGAATTTGACAGCACGATGATCGACTATTCGGAAGCAGAGATCATGAACGTATACTATAAGGCGCTTGAAGGATTTGATGTGGTCAGCGCGACACCGGACGGAAATATCAGGAAATCCTCAAGGATATTTTATGGCATATTTGATCACTTTTCGGATATCCCGTACCGTATGAGCAGCGAAAGGTTCCGTATCCTGAGCAGACGGGTCATTAACCGGGTCATGAACATGAACAACATCATTCCGTACCGCAAAGCCGTCTATTCAAGTTCCGGGCTTAAGACATGGAACATCGTATACAAGGCGGAACCCTTTGATAAGACCAAGAACAATATCGGCGATGCCGAAAAACGCTACAGAAGAGAACTCGGCATCAATGTCCTGCTTTTGTTTACGACTCTGGGATATCGGTTTTCCATTTCCATGACTATTATGATGATCTGCGTGACATTTTTTATGATCCTGTATTCTCTGGGCGTTTATTGGCTTGGCAGCCCGGTCGAGGGATGGACAACGACGGTCCTGTTTTTCTCCTTTGCCTTCTTTGGCCTGTTCGGCCTGCTGACGGTCATTATCAAATACCTGCAGATCCTAGTGGATCTTCTGTATAAGAGAAAACAGTACAGTTATGAAAATTTGGAAAAACTGACGATGTAGGAGGGTGCGATGGGTGTGAAAGCGCTTGTTGGGTATACCGGGTTTGTAGGAAGTAATCTGTATCATTACGGCACGTTTGATCATGGGTTCAATACGGCAAACATCGGGGAAGCTTACGGAATGAAACCGGATCTGTTGGTCTATGCAGGCGTGCGGGCAGAAAAATATCTGGCTAACGAATATCCGGAAAAAGATTGGGATTCCATCCTGTCGGCACAGGAAAATATTGAACGGATCGGTCCGAAGAGGCTTGTCCTTATTTCGACGGTGGATGTGCTCGGCATGACGCCGGATGCGGACGAAGACGCGGAGGTAGTGACCGACGGACTGCATCCCTATGGATACCATCGCTACCTGCTTGAAAAATGGGTCCGGGAATATGACGAAAAAGCGCTGATCGTACGCCTTCCCGCGCTGTTTGGACTTCATATCAAGAAAAATTTTATTTACGACTATATAAAGCGGATCCCTTTTCGGATAAAGAAAGAGAAGATGGAGGAATTGGCCGGAGTATGTCCGGATATCGCGGCTTATTATACCGCGGCAGATGATCGATATTTTGAATGTCGCACGCTGACGCCGGAGGAACAGCGCGAATTAAAAAAACTTCTGGCCAAGGCGGATTTCAGCGCATTAAATTTTACCGACAGCCGCAGCAGTTATCAGTTTTATCCGCTGGACAGGCTGTGGGAGGATATCGTAACCGTAATGGACAGCGGATTTACGTTATGGCATCCGGCAACGGAGCCGGTCACGGCGGGCGATCTTTTTTATGAACTGGAAGGAAAAACGTTCTGCAACGAAATTCTGGACCGGCCGGTCAGTTATCACTTTATCACGAAATCTGCGGCGCTGTTTGGAAAAAACGGCGATTATATCTGTGACAGGGCAGAAATCATCCGGAAGATAAAACAGTTTGTCAAAACCTATGCGGAGAATGACAGGCCGACATAAGAAATTTAGGAAGACGGACGGAAAACAGTATGAAGTTATCGATATCAAATATGGCATGGTCTGCGGAGCACAATACGGCCGCATATGGCCTGATGAAGAAATACGGGATAAAAGGACTGGAGATCCTGCCGACCAAGATCATTCCGGCACAGCCGTATGACCATATAGAAAAACTGGCAGAGTGGAAGGAGTCTGTAAACGCCTATGGCTTCTGCATCCCTTCCATGCAGTCCATCTGGTACGGGAGAACGGAGAGGATCTTCGGCACGGAGGCGGAACGGGCCGCACTGACGGATTACACCGTAAAGGCGGTTGAGTTTGCAGAGGCTGCCGGATGCCGGAATCTGGTATTCGGCTGTCCTAAAAACAGAAATTTTCCGGCCGGAGCAGACCGGGAGGACGGGATTTCCTTTTTCCGGGAAATTGCCGAATATGCTGCGCTGCATCATACCGTGATCGGTATGGAGGCGAACCCGCCGATCTATCAGACGAATTATATCAACACGACAAAGGAAGCGCTGGAACTGATCGATCAGGTGGACAGAAGCGCGTTTATGCTGAATTTTGACTTTGGCACATTTCTGGAGAACGGAGAAGATCTGTCACTTCTGGAAGGACGGGTCATGCAGATCAGTCATGTGCATATCAGCGAACCGTATTTAAAACCGATCCGCAGAAGAAAGGAACATGAGAGTTTGTGCCGGATGCTGAAAGAGGAGGGGTATCAGGGGTATCTTTCGATCGAAATGAGCGAGGTGCAGGATATGGCAGCACTGGAAGAAGTGATGGCGTATGTGGCGGAGATTGCAGGAGAGTAGGGACGATAGATGATAAAAAAAGGGATCAGGCGGATTGAAAAAGAGGATATCCTGTTCATTCTTTTTTGTGTTTTGACAGCAGTTATCTTTGCATCTTACAGATGCGTAAACGGAGATTTTGTTGCATATAACGGAGATTTTCAAAATTATAATATTTTCAGAAGACTGTTGGACGGACAGGTATCATACAGGGATTTTACAAATTATCTGGGAAGCGGCGTCGTTTTTGTGAATTTACCGCTTGTCTTCTTTTTCAGAAGTTTTGGAGCAAGCGTATTCATTACGCATTTTACTACGAGTGTTTTGTATTCGCTTATTCTGTGTGTGTTGTTTTATACGGTATGTCATGATAAAAAAAAGGCATATATTTTTGCCGATCTGGTATCGATTGCTGCATTTGTATTACTACATTTTGAATCTTATGGGGCATTTTATTATCAATATATTTATGACTTAGTATATTTTGAGGAGCAGGGAGTTTCCATGCGGACAACGCGGGCGTTTCTCCCCTTTATGTTAGTGGGAATTTTTTTTCTTGTGAAAGCACTAACAGGACGAAAAAGGATAATTCAACGCTGCTTTCGCTCACCAAAACAATTAGCAACTGTATTCGTGGTAATGGGGATGCTTACCATATGGTCAAATGACTATGGGTATTCCTGTGTTATTTGTTTGTTTCTCATATTTTTGATAGTGAATCTGTGTTGTGAGAAAATGCATATATTAAGGCGGGTATTTCTTATAGTAACAGCCGTTTCCTGTATTGCGGTTGGAGCGGCCTTGTCGATTGTTATTATTACACACGGCAATATTGCTGATTATATTTCTGTTAATGCCGGAATTGCAGATTATCAGTTTTGGTATTATGGAAATTATTATGGCAAATATTTGACGGTTTTTGATATTTTTAGTGACAGAAAATATATATTTATGACGGTATTTTTTATAGCACATGGCATATGGTTTTTGATTCGGGCGATAAGGCATAAAATAGGTGACTATAGTATATGCAGACTGTTTCTTCATAGTGTCTGTTACAGTGCCTCTGTAATTTATGTATTGGGTTCCGGCGCTCATGGTTATGCAGGGGCAGAATTGGTTACTGATTTCTTTTTCATTGGGTTGGTAGTATCTTTTGTGCCGATGGTGGCAGCGTATATCAAAAAACAGGTGCGGGGGAAACTAAAATCTGCGTTCAAAGTGGTGGAAAAAACAGTAAATTCAGCAGTAAGAGATTTTGGCAGATATTCTATGGCAAGTTATATTTTTGCTATGCTGTTACTGTATACTTTTGCAGCAAATATTATTAGGTCGGATATTATTTACGATGGTAAAGAAAGGGTAGAAGGACTGCGTATTGATTCCGTTATCGGCGCAGGTTTGGATGAGTGTGCTGCCAATTTGGCAGATGGAGAGATATTCTCTACATATGCAGGAGCATTGGAAACGATAAACGGAGTTTTTCAACCGACGGGAATAGATTATATTATACATGTACTCGGTAACAGACAGCGGGAAAAATATCTTGATACTTTTGTAAATGGAAACTATAAGTATGCTTCAACTTTAAAGTGTGAATACACTCCGGATGAGTATTGGTTGACCAGAATTAACTGGTTTTTTTACAGAAAATTGTATGCGGATTATAAACCGACGGCGGAAACCGCTTATTCGATTATTTGGAGTAAATCGGAACATACGAACGTTCTTGATACGGATGTGATATTGAACAAACAATATATAAGCGATACAACATACAAAATAGATGTGGAACTGCCGGGTTATACAGAAAAAGGCGCATATGTAGATCTGCTGATTCGATATAAGACAGAATGGACTAAAGATAGATTGAAAAACGGGGGACTGCGTAAAGTTGTATGTGTTGAGGACGGCGGAGAACAATATTGCATATATAGAGATAATTTAAACGCTTGTTATTATTTAGATGAGTATTCTCAAAAATTGACAATTCCTGTTTATGTGAGAAATGGCAAAGGGTATGTTTTTTTATCTTCATATCCTTTATCCTGTACAAAACTAGAAGATATAGATGTTGAAGCTGTGACAGTGATCAGAGAACCAGAATATTTTTTACACGTTACCAACTATACGCTTATCTGTCCAACTATAGCACATGATGGAGTAAATGCAGAGGGAACGATATTAAAATTTGATAATACGGAATATAATACGACAGCATTGACAGATGCTGAAAAATTAAGAGCAGGCAATGAAGAGGGTGTGATTGAAAATATATGGAAAGAAGGAAATTACATTTATGTATTGCTGTCTGAACCAATTCAGAGGGAACATTTTTTGTATCCTAATCGGATTGAGGTAGAATATAAAAAATAACAAAATGAGATCAAAAGTAAAAATTCATTTATTTGGAGAAAGTGAAGATATGGGTGCAAAAGATAGAAGGGGTATTGTATTATGGGTAAAATCAAAGCGCGGCTGTGCCGCAATACAGTATTACAGCTGATATTTCTGGCGTGTGCGCTGTCCATAGGCGTATCGGTATATAAATATCGGTCAGGAGAAATAAACTATTACAATTCCGATGCCACATGGCATGTTTTGTATACGATAGAGGCGTACAATGAAACACCGGCATCGGAACATTTATTTCTGCCGTTGGTGTCATTGGGTACAGAACAGGATAAGTACATACCGTGGGGCGTGTGCGTTTTGGGACGAAACGGCAACTATTATTATACATCGTTTTCTCCATTGGGTTATCTGCTGCCGTGGATATTTATGAAGCTTTTTGCCCCGTCTGTTTCGGAAGGCAGTTTATATTTGTTCAATTCGCTCTTGTTTGCCGTTTCGGCTTCTTTATGGACATGGTTCATATACAGGATCTATGCGGACGGAAAGGATGGAAAAAGAAAAGCGGGTTTTCTGGCTGTTGTCGCAGCGCTCACTTATATTTTTTCACCGGAACTGCTGCACGGCATGGGGATCGTATACTGGCATCAGTCCGTTATGCAGGTGACTTTACTGATACAGATCATCGCCTATTACTGGATGATGAAATCAGAGTCCCGGAAAGCTGTGATAGTTTTCTTCCTCTGTGCTCTTATCAATCCTTATCTTGAATGGACAGGCTATGTGGCAAATGCAGGATTTGCGTTAGCGGAGATCATGCGGTATTGGAAAACAGACAGAAAAAAAGGATTTGTCATGGCATATGCTGTCGGAGCGTTCAGTCTGGTTTCCTTTGGCATATTTGTCCTGCATTATCTGCTGCGCGTGGATGCCGGTATATTTTTTGATGCGCTGAAAGCCCGCTTTTTTGCAAGGAATATTACTTCTTCGGTATTCATGACAGATGTCTTTGGCGGTTATCTTAAAAGTTTTTTGTATCTCTGGGTACTGTTCCTGATATTGGTCATATGGAACTTTGTACGGAGTAAGCGGGTCGTAATGGAAAAAGGGATCCTGATATTTGTACTGGCGTTTCCGCTTGTAGAAAATATCGTTATGAAGCAGCATGCTCTTTCTTATACCTACGATCGCATGAAATGTATTTTCCTGCTGTCTTTTCTGATCTGTGAACTGGCAGCCGGATTGTTGGACGGCGCTCCGCAGAAACACAGTGTTATGATCGGCGTACTGGCAGCTGCGGTCGTCTGCTGCGGCCTGAATCTGCGGGCCTATCAGAATGATACGGCGCGCATATGGGAGGTCGATTACAGGGAAGACAACCAGAGATTGGCCGATTATATCAATGAAAATTATGGGGATTCTATTATGCTGACGGAGCAGGCTGGGACTGTCAGAGGTTATTTGAATCTTTTATTTGGCAGAGGCATTTACGAAGGGATCAGTGTGGAGCAGGGCAGACAGGCGGCCATGACGCAGGGCAGAAGATATGTTGTTTCTATCGATGTTGATATGCAGACAGAGCCGTGGAATTGGAATCTGTGCCCGGTCAGAGGGGCCGCTGTCTATGACGTTAATACGGGATCATGGGATATTTTCCATGTCGCGGATGGGCAGATATGGGCCGAGAACGGAGGACAGCTATGATCTATGAAAAACAGACGGGGATACCAAGATTTGAATGTAATGAATACAGCGGCAGATCCAGCGATTATGTGCTTTTGATTCCAATCATCAATGAAGGCGAGCGGATCATCCGGGAATTAAAACGGGCATGCAGGGGCCGTGTGGCGGACGTGGCGGATATCGTGATCTGTGACGGCGGGTCTACGGACGGATGCACGGAGGAAAACAGGCTTCGTAGCCTGATGGTGAATACCCTTTTGATAAAACGCGATGATGGAAAACAGGGCGCACAGCTCCGTATGGGGATCTGGTGGGCGCTGCAGAGGGGATATAAAGGGATCATTACGATAGACGGAAATGACAAGGACAGTATTGAAGATGTTCCGCGATTTATTGAAAAGTTAGAACAGGGATACGATCTGGTGCAGGGTTCCCGTTTTGTAAAAGGCGGCCGGGCAGTCAGAACGCCCCTGATAAGACTTCTTTCTGTCAGACTGATCCATGCGCCCATCATATCCGCGACGGCCCATTTTCATTTTACGGATACGACCAACGCTTATAGAGCGTATTCGATCCGCTATCTGCAAGACGACAGGGTGCAGCCGCTGCGCGATATTTTTATGACCTATGAACTTTTGGCGTATCTTTCGGTCAGAGCAACACAGCTTGGATATCGGGCGTGTGAGATCCCGGTGGCGAGGACCTATCCCGCGCATGGCAGTACGCCGACAAAGATCAGTTTTATCAAAGGAAACAGCGGTCTGCTGAAAATCCTTTTTTTAAATATGTTTGGCGCTTATAAGCCGTAATGGCAAAAAGGATGAACAATTTTGTAGAATAATGAGAAGAGATGTGGTAACATATTTTTAAACGTGCAGCGCATCTCCGAAGGCGGCGCGCCGCATATCTAAATAGAATAAAGGAGAATCACAGCGATGACATATGAAGAATTGGTAAAGCAGATCAAAGAAACCGCGGAAAGCGCTGATGTGGAAAAAATACAGGAGCATGTGGCGTTTCAGTTCAATGTGGAAGGCGAGGCGGCGGGGATCTTTTATCTGGAAGTAAAGGACGGAAAAGCCGACGTGCAGCCCTATGAATATTATGACAGGGATGCGGTGATCACCTGTACGGCACAGACGCTTTTAGATATGATGAGCGGAAAGCTTGATCCGGTACTGGCTTATACGATCCATAAGATCAAAGTGGAGGGCGATCTGGGTAAGGCGCTGCTGCTCAAAGAAGTGGCGGGGCAGGAGAAAGCAAAGAAAAAACCGGGACGCAAGAAAGCAAAATAGCATATGGCTTTCGGAAGGCAGCGTATCAATGTGCCGGAATTACTGATTCCGGTATAAAAACATCATAACGGCGTATACTGTTCTTATCGGACAAAATAATACGGCATCGGCGGTTCGGCTGTCAGCGGACCGGCAGGTGCATGGAAATGGAGGCAGATATGGCAGAACAGGATACGATCAGGCTTCTCAGGGAATGTGACGCCGGTGTTAAGATGGGCGTTGCGTCCATCGATGATGTATTGGACTATGTAAGCGACGAAGAATTTAAGAAGCTTCTGACTCATTGCAAAGAGGAGCATATAGAACTCAATGACAAGGTGCAGAAACTTCTGGAAGAATATCATGACGACGGCAAGGATCCCAATCCGATGGCCAAAAGCATGTCATGGATGAAGACGAACATGAAACTTGTTATGCACGAGTCGGATCAGACGATCGCGGATCTAATGACGGACGGATGCAACATGGGTGTGAAATCGCTTCATAAGTATTTGAATCAGTATAAGGCCGCCGATGAAAAATCGAAAGACATCGCAAAGAAGCTTATCAACATAGAAGAAAAATTGACGGTAGATATACGAAGCTATTTATAATTGGAACAAGAAAAGCTATCGTCTGCATGGATTGCAGGCGATAGCTTTATGAAAGTATAAGGGACAAAGTCCTCTGAAAAAGATAACGGCAGTTGCGGAGCGTTATTCCGTGGGGATGATAGTGTTGTTACACCATATGGGCATACTGTTCCATGCTGTAATGCAGAAAGGACTCTTTTTTGGAATCTTGTGGCGTAAAGCCGGATTTTATCCGGGAGAGTCTGTTCCGTTGAACAAAGGCGCATAGTAATGATGTGTAATCAAAAAAATTGTAAAAATAAGTCTTGCCATATTCCGGTTTTGGTGATTCCGGCGGCATTGATAATTGCAGGCGTACTCATGTGGTATTTGGCAGCAAAACCGGATCGGTACGATAAAGATATGCATTTCACGCATGATTTTTATACTATGACAATGACACAAAACGGCGAGGCGGCAGTCAGCGATCATCTACAGGCGTACAACACCGATGCCGTTATTTGGAACGGCAATTACTTCCTTTACCGCAGGCGGCTTGTTCTGGAAGATAAAAGCGGTGCAAAACTGGTTTTTACAGCGGATGGCGGTAATTGGATATTTGATGCGCAAAAATCAAGCGGCATGACCGATCTTCCGGTTTGGGCAGAGAATCAATCCGCGTGGGCGCAAGGAAATTTGGCCGCAAGTGTCTATGAGCAAGAAGCATCTTTTTGGTTTAATGACTGTGAGCTTAAACTGAACAAAGACGGCAAAGCCAGAATTATTGACATATTGGGAAAATTTGATCCGGACTCCGCTCTGTGGACCGGCTGGTATTACTTGTATGATTCAGAACTTGTATTAAAAGATTGGAGTGCGGATGTAGTGCTGGTCTTTTATGCAGATGATGAAAACTGGGTTCTTGACCAAAAGCGGTCGAGAGGGATCAGCCAGCTTCCTAATCTTGATCTTATGATGGCCCAACGTGACGAAGGCGAGATCGTATGGACACCAATGAATTGACGGTGTTGAAGGACGAAGTATGATTCTATGGGATGGCAGAATGTGACTGCTTCTGAACCGAGGCTGATTGAACAGAATCTAAACAGGCGGACAAAATCTGCCTGTTTTTTTAGAACACGCATTGACATACAGTGAAACTATTAAAACGCCTAAAATACAGTAAAATCAAGTATTTCATATTTCAGGAGGTTTTAGAAAGATGATAAAAATACTTTTCATCTGCCACGGCAGGATATACCCGGCATGGAAAAAGTGGTGAAAATCAGGGACTTTTTGTGTTTCTTATGTAGTTTTACCAACAATTTACCAATATTTCTGGAGAGTCGGACTTGCGAAAGCTATGGTTAGAATAGTTATTCGTAATTTCTGATAATAAATAAGAACTGACTTTTAAACACATTTTTATTTGATTTGTAGTGATGGAATGTTATAAAAAATAAAACTTCCCATGACGGCAAAAATGCATAGACCAAACCGAAAACAGTTGGCGTTTTTGCCGATGATGTGATATACTATATGTAGATTAATGTAGTTTATTGCTTCGATTTATGGCGGAGGATAGCAGATGCGATACCTTTCAGTTATTGAAATAGCAAAAAAGTGGGATGTGTCGGAACGCAGTGTTAGAAATTACTGCGCTCAAGGACGTGTGAGTGGTGCGTTTCTCACCGGCAAGACTTGGAATATTCCTGAAAATGCGGAAAAACCGGAGCGTACCAACAAGAGAAAAGAGGAACCGATTACCCTCTTGGATATTTTAAAAGAGCAGAAAGCAAGTAAATACTCCGGTGGTATTTACCATAAAACGCAGATTGATTTGACATACAATTCAAATCACATAGAAGGAAACCGTCTGACCCATGATCAGACTAGATATATTTTTGAAACCAACACCATCGGTGTAGAAAAGGAAGTTCTTAATGTGGATGATGTGATTGAAACAGCGAACCATTTCCGTTGTATTGACATGATTATTGAAAACGCAAAAGCGGCATTAACTGAGAAGTTTATTAAAGAGCTTCATTTGATTTTGAAGAATGGCACCAGTGATTCCAGGAAAAATTGGTTCGCTGTTGGCGATTACAAGAAGTTGCCGAATGAAGTCGGTGATATGGATACTGCCCTTCCGGAAGAAGTTGCCGATAAGATGAAAGCTCTGCTGATAGAGTACAATGGAAAAGAAACAAAAAACTTTGAAGATATTCTGGACTTCCATGTGAAATTTGAGCGAATCCATCCGTTCCAAGATGGTAACGGTCGTGTGGGCAGACTGATTATGTTCAAAGAGTGCCTGAAATATAATATTGTTCCATTTATCATTGAGGATAATCTGAAGATGTTCTACTATCGAGGATTGAAAGAATGGAACAATGAGAAAGGCTATCTGACAGATACCTGCCTGACGGCACAGGATAAGTATAAAACATATTTGGATTACTTCAGGATTAATTATTAGAAATTAGAGGTAGCATGGGAGAACTGACAGAATATGAACGATTAATATCTATTCGTATTATGCAAGAAGATGCAGAATCGATATATTCTCTGTTGCAAACTGAAAGAGATCCTATTTTTGCAATGGAAATAATTCCTTATTATGCATTGTTTGTCCAGTCATGCCAAGAGTATATGGGAGAGAATTTATTGCCTGAAACAATGGCAAAAGACTTAAAAGATATTCGTAACCACATAAAGGCATACGCGGATGGCTTTGGCAAATCTCAAAGACGAGTAGCAACTGTGGATGATACACAAGATAGAAATTTTAAAGAACAACTTAGATTTGAATTCCTGAAAAAAATAAATATTCATCTAAATTTAGGAATGTACTGGACTGAGGAAAGACAGGTAATCGGTAATACGCAGCAGATAGCAGACTTTTTGTCGGTAGAGAGTATGTTTGACCCTAAGCTTAAGGAGAAGATTTATCAAGTGGGTTATCAGATAGGTTCATTTGTTGCCTCATTTAGAGATGGATTAGCAGATTCTTTAAGCTACCCTATTATCGAAAGAGAAAACCAGTCAATCTCAATTAACTATTATTGCGATATAAATACAAATAAGAGAAATAATTTGCTTTTGAAAGATCAAACGAAGGAAATAAATTTATTCTATTTACATTTATTATGCAATATGAATTTCATTAAATACATATTAAGACTATTATTCCGAGATGGAAACATATGGGCTTTCAGGGTGGAATATATCGTTTCTTATTACACATTACGTGCGTTAGAACGTTTAAAAAACTATTGTGAGAACAACATAGATATAACCGTTGAGACCAAAGAAATCTACAATATTCTTAAGCAGGGCGAATCATTATTTACAACAAAATTGCGCAATTGTATGATGCATTATAATCTTGAAAATGCAGGAGTAATATCTTTAGAAAATATTGACAAACCATTTTATGGAATCATTGAAAATTGTTTTGATGGAAAGAGGTATCAAGAGTATTTAATGGAATTACATGGATTGTCTGATATGATAATCAATTTTTTAAATAATCAATTTGATTTTTCTGATGTAAAGTTAGAAAGATTGTAAAAACAAAGGGAAAAAATATGAGCTGCGATAATTCCGAAAATATACTTCTTCAAGAAAGTGCCGGTAATCTGTTCCGGGATGAACTGGGCTAGAATGTCCGATTTACACTTAATGTTTGCACCCAGGCAAAATACGCACACGTTGCGGGGCAGATGGTGAAAATTCCACAGTTTCGCCAGTCCCCTGAAATGAAAAAGACGGGAACTTTACTGTTGAATAAGTAACAAGTATGGTGGTAGTATTTTAAGTTTGCTACACCACTACTATACCATTTGGGGATGAGCTTTGATATGACAAAGTTTACAGTTAATATGTTGGTTTGTGCGGGTAGCTTTCCTTATAAGAGCTGCTCATTTTGCTTTAAGGAAAGCCCCTTTTTTCTCCGATGCTATTATGATTTAGAAACAAGAAATATCTGCAATAACCGTTGCTTTTTGCGGTATAGTAGAGTAAAATGAAGGAAATGATATAATTTAGATAAAATTTTGATAAGGAGTGAAAGCGTATGCTGCAGATCAGACCTGTTTCCGATTTAAGAAATAAGTTTCCAGATATTGAGAAGATTGTAAATACGGGTGAACCTGTATATTTGACGAAAAACGGATATGGTGCAATGGTGGTACTTAGCCTGGAGGAATATGCAAGGCTGACAGATGGGGTAGAAGCTGCATTGGATAAAGCGGACAGACTTGCGGCAGAGGATGCAACGAGGATGAGCCACGAGGAAGTTTTTGGAAAATTGCGGGGGAAAGTAAATGCTCAGTAAAAAGTACAGATTGAGTTATCTGCCGCTTTTTTACGAGGATCTCGATGAGAAGATTACTTATATTGCCGAAGTACTAAGGAATCCAAAGGCGGCAAATGACTTATTGGATAAAGTAGAAGCGGCTATTATGGAGCGTCTTCCGGTGGCAGAATCTTTTGAACCATATCATTCTATTCGAGAGCGTAAGTATCCCTATTATCGTATTTATGTGGATAATTATGTTATTTATTATGTGGTAATAAGTGATAATCCGGACGAGTTGATTATGGAGGTCAGAAGATTTCTCTATAATGGGCAGAATAGGGATAAGCTGATTTGATTTTGGCAAAGCCTGATTGGGAGTACATATATTATTTCATGGCGAGAAAAGGCGTTTACTACACCACTACTACACCATTTAGGGAAGAGCTTTGATATGATACTACTTGCATTTTATCCCCGATTTATCCCCCGCATGTGCTATAATGTATGTGGGGGATAAAAGTGGGCTGAATAAGTTACGAGGAGATATGCTGCATATGCCGGAAGATGAAATTGTGATATTTGAAACAGAGGATAAAAGTATAACATTACCTGTTTCGGTCAGGAATGACACAGTGTGGCTCAGTGCCAATCAAATGGCAGAACTGTTCGAGAGAGATGAAAAAACAATCCGAAAGCACATAAATAATGTATTTTCGGAGGGAGAAGTGGAAAGAGAGAACAACACGCAAAAAATGCGTGTTGATGGAGTAAAACAACAGGTGCCGTTTTATACTCTGGATGTCATTATTTCTGTGGGTTATCGGGTAAAATCAAGGCGGGGTGTTGAGTTCAGGCGTTGGGCTAATTCTGTATTGAAAGAATACATAATCAAAGGATATTCTGTGAATTATAACCGTATGAATCAGCTAAATGAGGTAATACGGATCATGAAAAGAGTATCGGAAAAGTTGGATACAAAACAGGTTTTGTCGGTAGTGGAAAGATATAGTCAGGCACTGGAACTGTTGGATGCGTATGATCACCAGAATATGAAACGGCCTAAAGGTAACAAGGCGATATATGTCTTAACATATGAAGAATGCAGAAAGATTATTGATTCCATGAAATATATGGACAAGAGTTCACTGTTTGGCAATGAAAAGGATGAATCCTTTAGGGGAAGCATAGGGGCAATTTATCAGAGCTTCGATGGGGAAGATGTGTATCCGACATTGGAGGAAAAAGCAGCAAACCTATTGTATTTTGTAACAAAGAATCATAGCTTTTCGGATGGAAATAAAAGAATAGCTGCTACAATGTTTCTCTACTTTCTGGATAAAAACGGAGTTTTGTTTAGAGACAGAGAAAAACTGATCGATGATCATACACTTGTTGCGCTTACGATTATGATTGCGGAGTCTGATCCGGAAGAAAAGGAAATGATGATAAGTGTTGTGATGAACTGCATGGCATAATGCTCCAGGTGGTATAAAGTAACATAATAATAAATGCAGACAGCCATACCTCTATTTCGTACAAAATGGCATATATAGCATTTCAAGATGTGTGATACAGAAGCACTTATAAGGAACACTGAAAAATGTTATACTTAATATGTATGGAAACGAGGTAAGTCAATATGGAGAAACAAGTTTATATCACAGAGGAAGAATGGGCAAAGTGCCAAAAGGTGGCGGATGCGTTTGTGGAACTGTATGAGATAGAGAATATCTTGGCAGTCGATGCAGGACGATATGGTTATGTAAAGCTGCAATATTATAAGCCGCCGCATGGTTTTGAAGATGCTGTGATATTTACGGACAGCAGGGATATGTTTGAAGATTTGTGGCAGGAATGGCTTAATACAAAGCTATATATGCTGGCAAAGGGTACTCCGTTGATGGAGGGCGGCTATGAGGGAGTATTTAAGAGCCTGACAAAAGAAAAACAGTCGGAACTTATCGAGAGAAGAGCCGATTTCGCACAAAAGGCAGGTATAGCTCTATAAAATGGGTTTTACGAAAAGAAAACGCTCTATTTAGAGGATAAAAAGATTAGAAAGGCTCTGCGTACAATAATATGCAGGGCTTTTCACTTTTGGACATAATGTCTAAAAGTTATAGAAATAAATGAGATGGATTTCGCAGGCGTAGCAGCATTGTGGAAAAGTGTATAACTGCCTATCTTATGGAGTTATGCACTTTCCCATGATGCATTTATATGGGAGTGAAAATAAAATGGCAATCATTTCCTCTCTGTTACTCAGATTGCATTTTTCTATACTTTAGCGGAGAAGTTCCATAATATTTTTGAAAAGTTTCACAGTAATAGCTTGCTCCACAAAATCCGTACTCATAGGCGATTTCCGTAATGCTTTTATCAGTATTCAATAATGTGGCAAGACTTTTTCGTAAACGCAGCTTGGCAATATAAGTCATGGGCGTTTCATGAAGATACTTTTTAAAAAGTAATGAACATCTGCTTTTACAACAGGCTCCGGATAAAGCGATATTTTCCAGTGAGATATGCTGTGCCAGATGTTCTTCAATATAAGTAATCATATTTTTTAAAGAAGCCAATTCATTCGATGTTTTTGCTGATCCCTGGTTTTTCACGTCTAAATGATCGTATAATAATTTCATGATTGACAAAAACTCGCCCAGCACCGCAAAATAAGGCAATTCGTATTTTGTCTGCATAGTAAAAGAGGAATATAATTTATCTAATTTTTCCAAAATATCATCTTCCCATTCTTCCCCTCCAAGATAGAGATAAGGATAAAAGGCATTTTCTGTGACAGGTTCAATATAATTTTGATAAAACCATTCATTAACGGATAACAATTCAGGAGAAAGCAAAATGCAGATAAATTCACATTCCTTATGTTCCGGGGAAAAGCCATAGTGTAATTGCCTGCTGTTTACCATAATGCCGCTTCCTTCCGGCAGATCGATCAAGTCCCCGTTTACATTGTAAGTCATACTGCCCTTTTTAATTACGATAAATTCCAGATCCTTATGCCAATGGCTGACAGCAGAGTAATCCGGATAAGAGGATAATATGCCATGCCTTACATAAGCAGGAAACAGAGGGTTATTATATGCTACTGTTTCAGAAGAATCCAGATTAAAGGTAGAACAATATGTAGTATTGTCATTCATACGCATCTCCTCCATAAAACACTTTGTTCCATCTGACGAAAGATATGTATCATTGTCTGATACATCGCCAGATTAAAGATGATTGTTATAAAATTATACTATATTCTGAAAGAATTTCAAGTGCAGATATGTTATTGTTAAAAAGGGGAGGTATGATATGGCACATACGGAAACCTTGCATAAGAAACTGATTCGGTTGGTTCTTCCGATTTCATTCCAACAGTTTATGCTTGCGCTTGTAGGGGCAAGTGACGCATTTATGCTGGGGCGGTTAAATCAAAATTCCATGTCAGCCGTATCCCTGGCATCGCAGATTACATTTGTTTTCAATCTTTTTATGGCAGCATTCGTTATTGGGGAGAATATGTTTGTTGCGCAGTATTACGGAAAGAAAGATTATGACAATATTTCAAGGGTATTTCATCTTGTCCTTTGGCTTTCATGTTCTGTGGCAATTTTGTTTGTGATTGGTGCAATGTGTTTTCCAAAGACCATCATGCTTTTTTTTACAAATGACCATGAACTGGTCACAATGGGAAGCGAATACCTGAAGTATGTCGGAATCTCTTATCTGCTGTCTGCGGTTGCACAAGTGCATTTAACGCTTATGAAAAATTGCGGCGCTGTAAATTTAAGCACAGCAATCGGAAGTGTAGCTGTTATCCTGAATATTATGCTCAATGCGGTCTTCATCTTTGGACTGTTCGGCTTTCCGTCAATGGGTATCAAAGGAGCGGCATTGGCGACTGTCGTTTCAACTGCCGTCCAGATGGTCTGGTGCATTGTTTATGCAGCCATGAAAATGGGATTATCGCAGATTCATTTACCAGGGCATAATCGAGATTTAGAAAAGCGGTTTTGGGAAAAGACAGCTCCGGTCTTATTAAATGAACTGATCTGGGGCGGCGGTTTTACGATGTATTCTGTAATTATGGGACATATGGGGACAGATGCGGTAGCGGCAAACAGCATTGCGAATATTTCCAAAAATCTTGTAGTATGTTTGTGCATTGGTCTTGGAAATGCGGGAAGCATCATCATAGGGAACGAACTTGGAGCAAATCATTTTGCCGAAGCAAAAAGAGCAGGACGTGTATTGACGAGGGCATCCATTCTATGCGGGCTGCTGTCAGGCGTCGTATTATTGGCTTTATCACCTGTCATTATGAAATTTGTAAATCTGACACCGACAGCCATGGGTTACCTGAAAAATATGCTTCTGATATGTTCCTGTTACCTTGTTGGAAAGTCTGTAAACAGCATGACGATAGGAGGCATTTTCCCGGTTGGGGGAGATTCAAAGTTCGGATTGCTCTGTGATATTGTGACATTATGGTGCATTACTGTTCCAATCGGATGCTTATGCGCTTTTATTCTGAAGCTTCCTGTGGTGGGAGTATACTTCGTGCTGAATCTGGATGAAATAGTGAAACTTCCGGCTGTGTATCGGCATTATAGAAAATATGGCTGGGTGAAAAATATAACTTAACAAAATGGAGGAATGATATGACGGAACAGGAAAAAATGAAAAAAGGGTATCTTTGGGGTGATGACGAAGAAAACATGGCTTTACAGGCACATACGAAGGGCATTGTGAGTAAGTTTAACAGCCTGCCCCCGGAGAATATGAAAGAACGCGAGGCGCTTCTTAAAGGAATATTTGGAAATGTCGGAGAAAACGTATGGATCGTGCCTCCGCTTACAGCAGCGGTAGGAAAATATGTGTCAATCGGAGACGGTACATATGCAAACATGAATCTGACACTAATTGACGATTGGAAGATAACGATAGGAAAGAATGTTCTTATTGGTCCTAATGTAACATTATGTACAACGGGGCACCCTGTTCATCCAAAGCACCGGGCAGATGGTATGTATTCCTTTCCGGTTACAATTGAGGATAATGTATGGATCGGGGCAAATGTAGTTGTTTTGCCCGGAGTTACGATTGGAGAAAATTCTGTGATCGGGGCAGGGTCAGTTGTGACAAAGGATATACCGGCAAATGTAATAGCATTTGGAAGTCCATGCAAAGTATACAGAAAAATCAATGAACAGGATGAAGAATACTATTTTAAAGGCAGGCGCTTTGACGAACAGCCGGAATAAATTTAATGAAGTCAAAACAATTTGGGCGTATAGGGAGGAAAAATGTGACAAATAGAGAGCGAAGGGATGCCGGGTTGGCATATATATCAGATGATAGTATTTTTGAAGAACAATTAGTATGCAGGAGAATTTTGCAGAAATTAAATTTTATGGATCGTGCTGATTTTTCAGGTATAGCGGAAACGGTTAAAGAGCTTTTGGGAAAATCGGAAGGCGCTTTTATCAATCCGCCTTTTTACTGTGATTATGGGAAGCATATCGAGGTAGGAAAAAACTTCTTTGCTAACTATAACTGCACATTGCTGGATGTAGCAAAAATAGAGATTGGCGACAACTGCCAGCTTGCTCCCAATGTGGCTATTTATACTGCGGGGCATCCGGTTCACCCGGTCACCCGCAATTCAATGTATGAATATGGCAAAGAGGTAAAAATAGGTGATAATGTGTGGATAGGCGGTAACACAGTAGTTTGTCCGGGAGTGAATATCGGCAATAATGTGGTGATTGGAGCAGGCAGCGTGGTGACAAAGGATATTCCGGACTGGTATATTGCCGCGGGGAATCCATGCAGAGTGATACGAAAGATTACGGACGAGGATAAGAAAAAATTGTTCCGCAATGAGGAAATAGATGAAGAAGCATGGAACGACATAGCGGAGAGGATGGAATTTTAAATCGGAGGGGGCAATATGTTTGCAGACTATCATGTACATACAGAATTTAGCGATGATTCCACCTACCAGATAGAAGATGTGGTCAAAGACGCCATTGCTCTGCATATGGATGAAATCTGTATTACAGATCATGTTGATTATGGTGTAAAAGATGACTGGGACAGCGGACGGGAAAGCCTTTACCGCAATGGCGAACCTCTTGCCAATGTGGACTATCCCCATTATATGGCTGAGATTGCGCGGCTTGGGCGTTTATATGGCGGGGAGATCACAATAAAAGCGGGAATGGAATTTGGCGTGCAGGTTCACACGATTCCACAATTTGAGTCACTTTTTAGCCGATATCCTTTTGATTTTATTATTTTGTCTATTCATCAGGTGGAAGACAAGGAATTCTGGACACAGGATTTTCAAAAAGGAAGAACACAGCAGGAATACAACGAGCGTTACTATGAAGAAATGCTTCAGGTAATACAGATGTACAAAAATTACAGTGTACTCGGTCATATGGATTTGATTACAAGGTATGACGAAAATGGTGTTTATCCCTTTGAAAAAATTGAGCCGATCATTTCTGAGATATTAAGGATTGTAATTGAAGATGGAAAAGGGATAGAACTGAATACCTCCTATCACAGGTACGGACTAAAAGATGCAACACCTTCTGTGAACATATTAAAGCGATATCGAGAATTGGGCGGAGATATTATCACAATTGGCAGTGACAGTCATAGCGCCGGACAGTTGGGAGCTTATATAGAAAATGCAAAGCAATTGTTAAAAAGTTTGGGCTTCCACTATTTTTGTACCTATGATAAGATGCGGCCTGTTTATCAGCATTTGTAAAGACCGATAAATGAAAGATAGTGGACAAAGTATTTCATAAACCGGAAAATCCGTGTTGACAAGCAGCTTGTCCGGGAGCGGGGCGGAAAATATTATGTGGAAAAGACAAAGACGGAGTGCGGCTGTCGTTTCATTCCGATGACAGAGGAAGTCTGTCAAAGTCTGAAAAATATTTTTGCCCGCCGAAAGCGGCTAAAGACGGAAACGGTGATTGACGGATACAGCGGTTTTCTTCTGTTGGACAAGGATGACAAGCCAAAGGTTGCGCTGCATATCGAGAATGAGATGCGGTGGGCGATGAAGAAATATAAGAAACTTTATCCCGACAAGCCGCTTCCTCACATCATGCCTCATGTATTCCGGCACACGTTTTGTACGAATATGGCGAATGCGGGCATGGATATTAAAACCTTGCAGTATGTTATGGGACATTCCGATGTAGGCGTTACGCTGAATGTTTATACTCATGCGAGTTTTGACAGGGCGGCGGAGCAGATGGCGAAAATCATTGATTTTAAAGATGATGGAGCGCAGAGAAGATCAGGTTAATTTTCATACTTATGATGCTGCGGATTGCTCCGTGCATCATAGCACTTTACTACACCATTTGCCCATAAATTTATGTAGATTTATAAAGATTTACATGAAATCTGGGCAAACACCAAAATCAGAGTAAACCGCCAAAACCCTTGAAAAAAAATCAAGGTTTACAGGCTTATGAAGGGATACAATAACTATGATAAAAATAATTCTCGTCTGCCACGGCAGGAGTAAGGTAAAAACCGCATAATTTGGCACTTTGGGGCAGATTTGGGCATACCGTGGCAGACAAATAATATGTGGACTACGATAAGACTACGAATGAGGAAAGAAAAGCTGCGGATCTTACAGTTATCGTTAAGACAGCAGGGGAATCGTTACAAAGCAGGAATTTTCAGAGGCTGTCGTTATGAAGTAAGTACATCGTTAAATTGTGCAATAATTACGAAAGGATATCAGGGCCGCGTGAAAGAAGCCGGCTATTTTTATTTGGCTAAAATTTTGATTGGTAAGAATGAATGTATTTTTTGAAGTTGAAATCGCCTAATGCTTCCGTTTTCGCATAATTTGAGAATTAATTAGGTGAATTTTGGGCAAAATATTGATTATCACCTAAATAAGTGGTATAATTAGGCGAAAAGAGAGGAGTTAGGCGAATGCGGATCTTTAATTATGCTGATTTAAAAAATTACAGATGGGATTCGGAAATTCTTGGATTGGTAGCACAGATCCATGAGTTTAAAGGAAAACAGGAATTATATCTTAAGCAGAAACCGGCCACACTGGAAAAACTGGTCGAGATAGCAAAAATACAAAGTACGGAGGCTTCCAATAAGATTGAAGGCATTGTTACGACAAGCACTAGGCTTAAACAGCTTGTTATGGAAAAGACAACGCCAAGGAACAGAGATGAAGAAGAAATTATGGGGTATCGGGATGTTTTAAATACGATCCATGAGAGCTATGAATATATCCCGATCCGTTCCTCTTATATTTTGCAGCTCCACCGGGATCTATATCAATATTCACAGAAGGATATCGGGGGAAGGTTTAAGAATACGCAGAATGTGATAGCCGAAAACCACCCGGATGGAACCCAGACAGTGCGATTTACTCCGTTGGTTCCTTATGAAACACCGGGGGCAATCGATTCCATCTGCGATAATTTCAATCAGGCAATCGATGCCTGCATCGTGGATCCGTTGGTATTGATCCCGATCTTCATCAATGATTTCCTGTGTATTCATCCATTCAATGACGGAAATGGCCGGATGTCCCGTCTGCTCACTACACTCCTTTTATATCGGTGCGGGTATGTTGTGGGGAGATATATCAGCTTGGAGAGTAAAATAGAAAAGACGAAAGAAAATTATTACGATGTATTGGAACAGTGCGGGAAGGGTTGGCATGAGAATGAAAATGATCCGGCGCCATTTATAAAATATATGCTTGGGATCGTACTGGCAGCTTACAGGGATTTTGAGACCCGGATCAGTCTTGTGGAGGATAAACTGCCCGCAATAGAAATGGTCAGAAAAGCCGTTTTTGAAAAGATCGGTAAATTTACAAAGAGTGAGATCATGGAACTTGTGCCGTCCCTGTCTAAGGCTTCCGTAGAAAATTCGTTGACACAACTGGTGAAAGACGGGGTTATTGACAGGCATGGAAAAGGGAAAGCGACGTTCTATACAAGAGAATAATTACTATAATACTACGCCATTTCACTTTTTACCCTGAAATCATTATGATTCAGAAAACAAGAAATATTTGTAATAACCGTTGCTTTTGAAAATATAGCAGAGTAGAATAAAAAAATGATATAGTTTCAATAAAGTGCGAAAGCATATGCTGCTGATAAGGCCTGTTTCCGCTTTGAAAAATAAGTTCTCTGATATTGAGATGATTGTAAAATACGGGTGAGTCTGTATATTTGACGAAAGGTTTGCAGACATGGGAGAACATATGGAGCTGGAAAGCAAATTATACGAGTTTACGGCGGGGACGCTCTGGGACAGCTTTATGAAGATCGCCAGAGTGAATCTGCTCACAGGAGAATATAAGTTTTTAAAGATGGAAAAAGCGCTGCAGGATGTAGGATTTGCAGACATCACCAGCATTTATGATTATATCAGGGAACAGGTCGGCGCAAAACTGGTCCTGTCTGAATATGCGGAGGATTATCTGAAATTTGCCGATCCACAGTATGTACAGGCACGGGTTTTCGCAGGAGAGCGCAGGATCGTCCAGAGTTATACCAGAAAAGCGGGCGATAAGTATATGTGGGTGACTTTCGGCATTGTGGCGCCCGAAGGATGCAGCCCGGAAGATCCGTGGGCGGTATTTACTTGGCGTGAGGCGGATACCGATACGACAACCATGGTGGATGCGCTGTCTACGCTTTCCGTTATCTATTATAAGATACTGAAGATCAATCTGACAAAGGATACCTATGAGTGCGTGAAAGTCGATCGTTATGAACAGGAAAACTTTGTGGCGAAGACCGACAAGATATCCGGTTGGTGGAATGATTTTATAGAACAGGGAAACGTATATGCCGGGGACGAGGATGTATACCGGCAGTTTACAGAGATAGAGAAACTGCGGGAATACTTTGCGGAAGAGCAGAATAAATTAAGCTGCCGGTACCGGAGAAAGATCGGCGATGATTACCGGTGGGTGCAGATGGATCTGGTTCCCAGTATCGAGTACCGGGATGATGATCAGGTGCTGATCCTGTATGTAAAAGATGTGCATGACGAGTATCTGATGGAACTGCGCGCAAGGGAAGAGTTGGTGGATAATTACAACAGAGATGCGCTGACTCTGTTGTATAACCGCCATAAGTATAATATCGATCTGGAAGAACTGCAGAAGGGCGACGGCGTCGTCTTCACCTGTTTGTATGTAGATGTGAACGGACTGCATGAACTGAACAATCAACTGGGTCATGAAAAAGGTGATACGATGCTCTGTAGTGTGGCGGACGCCCTGCGCAAATATTATCCGGAGGAAAAATTGTACCGTATCGGCGGCGACGAGTTTGTGATGCTCAGCACAAGGCTGTCCAAGAGGGCTGTGGAGAGGATCGTGGAGGAGGTGCGCCGCGATCTGCGCGAAGATCATTATGAGATCTCCGTGGGAGTGGAGAGCGGCATGAACCCGTCGGCCGTTTATAAGGTCATAGGCGCCGCCGAGCTCGCCATGCGCGCGGATAAAGAAAGATACTACAGGCAACATGGGGACAGACGCAAGAAACGGGCGATCAATGAAGAATTGGAGCGTATGCTTACTCAGAAGCAGGATGCGGAAACTTTTCTCAAGGTGATCGCGACGAAATTTGCAGGAGTGTATTTTGTCAATACAAAGACGGATACGCTGCGTCATATCTACATACCGGACTATTTCCTGAAGCTGCTTGAAAAGACGGATTTTTGCTATAGTGAGGCGCTTCGCATGTATGTAGACAAGTGAAAAAACGTTCCCGGAATGGAGGATATCATGCAAAAAAGAATGTTGGGGAAAACCGGTCTTATGGTGAGTGAAATAGGATTCGGCGGAGAATGGCTGGAGCGGCATCCTAAGGAGGAGGCCGTAGAAGTGATGCGCTATGCCGGAAATTGCGGCATCAATATTATTGACTGCTGGATGCCCGATCCGAAATCCAGAGATATTATCGGAGAGGCCATGTCCGGAAACAGGGAGAAATGGTATGTGCAGGGGCATCTGGGCTCTACCTTGATAAACGGCCAGTATGTGCGCACCAGAGATATGAAGTATGTAAAACCTGCTTTTGAGGATCTGCTTGCAAGACTGCGGACGGATTATATCGATATCGGCATGATCCATTATGTGGATACGGAGGAGGACTGGGTATCCCTGCAGGATTCCGAGTATATGAAATATGTTCTGGAATTGCGGGAAAAAGGGACGATCCGCCATATTGGGCTGAGCTCCCATAATCCTAAGACCGCAAAATCAGCCGTGCAGTCGGGACTCGTGGAGATGATCCTTTTCAGCATCAATCCCGCCTTTGATATGCTGCCAGCAGATGAAGATCTGGACGAGCTGCTGTCGGAAGGATATCGGTACGATCGGGAGCTTTCCGGGATCGATGCCGAAAGAGCGGAATTGTATCGGACATGTGAAGAAAAAAATGTAGGGATAACCGTTATGAAGGGTTTCGCCGGAGGCAGACTGTTTGATGCAAAACGTTCGCCTTTTGGAGTGAGCTTGTCGCCCGTACAGTGCATCCATTATGCGCTGACACGTCCCGGCGTATCTTCGATCCTGTGCGGATACGATACGAAAGAGCAGGTCGATATGGCGGTGCATTATGAGGATGCCTCAGAAGAGGAAAAAGATTATGCGACGGTTCTCGCCAACGCGCCGCTTCACTCTTACAAGGGCGAATGTACTTACTGCGGACACTGTAAACCGTGTGCGGCGCAATTGGACATTGCGATGATCAATAAATACTATGACCTTGCCGTGATGCAGCCTGTAGTACCCGCAACGATCCGCTCTCATTATAAACTGTTGGAGCATAAGGCATCCGAATGTATTGCCTGCAGGGCCTGTGAAGCGCGCTGTCCGTTTGAAGTTCCCGTCGCGGAGCGCATGAAGAAAACGGCGGAGCTGTTCGGATGCTGAGGTGAGTCTGCGGTGATATGGGCGGCAGAATAGAGATCATTTCTCCCTCGGAATAAATTGGTGTAAAACAGTAAATTGAAAGAACGGAAGAAAACGGTACATAAGGGGAAAATAGATTGATACAGATAGCGATCTGCGATGATGAAAGCGAAGCGGTCATACAGCATGAAGACATTGTAAAAAGCAGCCTGCAGGCCTGCGGTATCGGTTATGAAATCGCAACTTACACGCAGAGCGGCAATCTTCTTTGTGATATTGTTGACGATTACTTTTTCTTTGATCTGATTCTGCTTGATATCGAAATGCCCGGCATGACAGGCATGGAACTTACCGAAAAGATCAAGCTGCATTTGCCAGAGGTGAAGATCATTTTTATCACGTCGCACATGGAGTATGCGATCGACGCCTTTGAACTGTCCATTTTCCGCTATGTGCCCAAAAGCAATCTTACAGACCGTCTGGTATCTGCCGTGACGGACGCGGCAAGGCTGATTGAGTTGGAAGCAGGGAAAGAGTACATCGTTCAATCTGCCGGGCGCATGGAAAAAATACCTTATAAAGACATTTTCTATATCCAACGCGACGGAGGCAAAAATGCGGTGATCGTTTCCGGCATGGGAATCTCGAAGGTCAGAAAAAGTCTTCAGCAGGTTTTTGAAGAATTGGGTACGCCGGAGTTCCTTTTTATTGACCGGGGATGTATCGTGAATATCATTCAGATCATGAAGATCAGCGGCGGCATGGCGTATCTCAAAAACGGTGAAATGCTGCCTGTCAGCCGTTCCCACCTGCAGGAGGTAAAGCGGCAGATCAATCAGTTTTGGGGAGCGCATATAGGATGACTTGGTATCAGATACTTTCCTTCTTTTTGACAAACGGGCTGCGGATCCTTCTCGGCCTGTATTTTGTGGTAAATCTGTTAGAGATATCTTGGTATAGAAAAAGGGCTGCTGCTCTTTCTGCAGGCGCTGCCGCCTGTGCGGCGGTCTGTATGATGGCGCTTTCCTGTTTTTTTGTCCGGCAGACCTATCTTGTGGGCGCCGAAACGATCTTTTTAACAGGGATGTTGTATTGTTTGTTCGCTGCAGACTTAAGAATGAGCCTGTTTCTTACATTTTTTTACGAGATAACCGCTGCCCTCTGGGAATTTATCATATCTGCCGGACTTGGCGCTGTATTTCGATCGGATCGTTTTCTCGATGAAAAGTCCGCAGAACATCTGGCAGCCGTTTGGATCGTCCGGTTTCTTATGCTGGGTATGGCGTTTCTGACTAGGAAATCCTCCAAAGCATCACTGAGAAAAAATGATCCGCAATCATCACGGGCAATCGCCGGAATTGCATTAGCCGGTTTTTTAGGGGTAATCATTTTGTCCGGGCAAAAAACCATAGCGATCAGTGACGATCAACTGACCGTTTGGGTTATTTTTGCTCTGTTAATCCTTGCAGCAGTTTTGTTTTTCAACCTTAACCGTCAATATGAAATGGAGAAAACGATCGCACGTCTTGAAAAGGATAAAAATGCGCTGCTTGCGCGCGACTATCAGAATGTAAGAAATTCGTATGCGGCCAACGCAAAACTGTTTCACGATTTTCACAACCATGTGGAAGCGCTGTACCGTTATCTGTCCAAGGGAAGCACCAATGAAGCAATGGAATACCTTGAAGCCCTGCGTACCCCTATGCGGGGCATTTCTGAGGCGGTATGGACAGGTGAGAAAGCGGTCGATTATCTGATCAACAGCAAAATTGCTCTTGCCGCTTCACAAAACATCCGGGTAAACGCCAATATTGAATTTCCCCGGCATACCAATATAAGGAGCGTTGACTTGGTTGCGATTATAGGGAATCTGCTGGATAATTCCATTGAAGCGGCAGACGGCGCAGAGGACAGACTGCGTTTTATCAATCTGACGATCCGCCGTATCAATGATATGCTCGTTATCAAGACGGAAAATGGATGCGGTTCTGCATCTGCCGCGGCTGACGGAGATCTGCAGACTTCCAAAACAGATAAAGCCCTGCATGGATGGGGATTAAAAAATATTCGTACCGCTGCGGAACATTATGACGGGACAGTTGAAACAGAGTATAACGAGCAGACATTCCGTGTTGTTGTCACATTGTCTTTTGAAGCAGTAGAAGCATAAGCATTGTTTTTCGGCAAAGCAGGCCGTCCGTTTTGGACGGTCTTTTTTCGTGGACAAAAACATACCGATTACGGACAAAAAGGCACGAACGCTGTTTTTGCAGTATGCTGTCACTGTAACGAAGGTGGATGCACAAATCTAAACGGAGGGTATTTTATGCGCCATTTTTATTTTCGTCTTATACTTGGTATGGTTTGGATGGCTGCGGCGGTTGTCAGCGCCGCAGGCGCCAATATACTTTTTGCAGCGCTGTATGCCGGATTGGGTATTTTATTTTTTTGGTCAGCCTGTTCGATTTGGAAAAAGGAGAAAAAGGACAAAGACGAGAGGAGGTAACATGATGAACAGCGGGGCAGTTCTTGTCCTCAAAAATCTAAATGCATGGTACACGCGTGGCAGGCCTGTTCTTGACGATTTTTCTATGGAGCTGGGAGCAAATGAGGTCGTCGGGCTGATTGGTCTGAACGGAGCGGGCAAGACTACGTTTATCAAAACACTTTCCGGGCTGCTTGACAGTTTTTGGATCAAAACCGCGCTATGGCAGGATAAGCCTTTTCAATTCCGGGATGCAGCTTTTAAGAAAGACCGTTATACGGTTTTTGCCGAAGATCATTCGTTTCAATTCTTTACATTCCGTGAGTACGCTTCTTATGTGGCGGCGTCCTATGGAAAGAAATTGTGCGGCATCGACGAGCTGGTGCAGGGCTTCCACTTTGAAGAATACACCGACATTTTACTGAAAGAGCTGTCAACGGGCAATCTGAAAAAAGTTTATCTGATTACAGCCTTTGCCTTGAAACCGAAGCTGCTCATGCTGGACGAACCTGTAAACGGACTGGATTTTCAGAGTACAGAATACCTGTACCGCCAGATCAACAACTACCGGCAGCACGGCACGATCCTTTTTTCGTCCCATATCCTTGAAAGCATCTGCCTTACGTCTGATAGGGTGCTGGTTCTGGGGGCAGGGCGGATCAAAAGAAGTTTTGCAGGGCAGGAAATCGAGGCAGACAAAATCCGGGAGGTGATGAAGGAATGAATATTTTGAAAGCTCTCTTAAAGCAGCTTTTGGGCGCAAAGTATGAGCGTATCGCAAAGAGCCTGATCGCCTGCCTTATTGCGTTTCTTGCCATTCGTACATCAGAAATCGAAATAGAGATCGCACCGTCTATTTTTTTTCTGACAGCAACGGCTTTTTCAGCGGGTATCATGTGGCAGGTTCTTAATTCTTCTGGAAATGCTGACCGTATGATGGGGCTTTTTATGCTGCCGTTTGGAAACAGAAAAATGACCCTTTCGATTGTGTTGGCATTTACTGGCTATACGTTGATTACAAAGACATTTCTTGTATTGACTTTGTTCTTTGCTGTCTATGAGTGGAGCGCAGTACAGGCAGCCGTGTCGCTGCTCTGTGCAGGCAATGGCTGTTTTATGGCTGCCGCGTGGACATGTTGTACAAAGTGCGGCGGAACAGAGAAGAAAAAACAGCTGCCCGTTGTTTTTCTATGGTGTGCAGCGGTACTGTTATCTATATTTTTAGTGCAGGATCTTATTTCCTTTGCTCTGATCGTACTTGCAAGCCTGTGCATTTCCGTCTTTTGCCTGTTTGCGGAGGACGCTTACGGATTTTACCGTCCTGCGTCTGCTAAACAACTGATCAAGCACACCAAAGGAACGGGGAGCATATTCCTGTATCTTCTGCGTTATTTGATAACGAATAGAAATTATCTTTTGAATACGGCGGGTTTATGTTTGATAGCTGCATTTTTGCCTTTAATATTGGGACAATTCGAGGGATTGTATGTTATGCCGCTTGGGTTCGCCATTCTGTGTCTGAATACCCCGATCTGCATACTGCTGTCCTGTGATCCTGACTTAGAGCAGGCTGTGCGGGTACTGCCCGGACAGGCAGGCCGCTTTTGCAGCCGTTACTGCGTTTTCATCTTCTTAGTAAACATGACAGTAAGCAGCGTGTATTTGGTTAGCTGGCAGGTTCAACATGGCGGTGTATGCGGTATGGAAATCCTTGCCATGCTGCTTATTGCCATGCAGAGCGCTGTTTTATCTGTCCTGTTGGAGTGGTTTTATCCTATCCGCAGTTGGAAAATAGAAGGTGATCTATGGCACCACCCACGCAAATATGTTGTGCCGCTTATCATGCTGTTGACTGCCGTATTGATCGGTATGTGGTCTGTGAGTATATGGATTTTGCTCTGTATTGTTTTTATTGAAAGTTTTAGTTTATCGCTTATCGCAAGGAGGATATAGTGTGAAAAATCACACTGATGTGCTGATTTTTCACACTAGAATTTGTGCCGGAGCGTCACAAATTCCCCTGATGGCAGACGCGAATTTGAGATTCGCGTCGCCCGTCGCAAGAACGCTCCGGAATGGAGATTACTATGAAAAATACGAAACGCTGCCCTAAGTGCAATTCACAAAATATTGTCCGTGTCCCCGACAATCAAAACCGTCATGCAAGCGGCAACAATATTTATACATCGACCTTTACGCTGATGAAAAAAATCCCGGTTATTCGCTATGTCTGCTGTGACTGCGGCTATGTGGAGAACTGGGTAGAAACGCAGGGCGAGCTTGGCGAGATCAAGCGTACCTTCGGGTGAGAGCTCCGCCTTTTTTAGAATGTTCTGATGAATAGTAATTTGGATAAACACTTGAAACTCTGTGTCTGGATCCATATAATTACACTATAAACTATTCCTGTCCGGCCGGGCGCATCCTATGTGCGGGAAAGACGCCTGCGTTTTGACGGATCTTAAAGATGTCCAAAAGCCGCTTGACAGAAGAACAAAAAAGGACGGATACGCAGAGATGACGGCATATAAAATCATGATAATAGAGGACGATCCCCTGATACGTTCCGAGCTAAGGGCTATGCTTTGCGGGAACGGTTATGACACGTCTGTCGTTTCTGATTTTGGCATGACGATAGAGGATGTTAAAAGGGAAGCCCCGCAGCTGATCCTGCTGGATATTAAGCTGCCCGGCGAAAATGGTTTTTCCCTGTGTTCCAAGATCCGTACTTTTTCAAATGCGCCCATTGTTTTTGTGACAAGCTGCAGTACGGATATGGACGAGTTGAACAGTATCATGTTAGGCGGGGACGCCTATATCACAAAACCCTACAATACTGCTATTTTACTGGCAAAGATCGCCTCGCTTTTGAAACGGGCATACCCGGCAGACGGACAGGAAATCATTGTGTATCAGGGGACATCGTTACATCTGGAGAGCAGCAGGCTCGAATTTGACGGGCATCAGATCGAACTTACCAAAAACGAGTTTAAAATATTGTATTATCTCTATAAAAACGCCGGAAAGATCTGCCTGCGGAGCGATTTGATCGATTTTCTCTGGGATAACCAGCTCTACGTGGACGACAATGCTTTGAGCGTGAACATCAACCGGATCCGGGATAAATTGTCTGCCGTCGGTCTGCATGATTTTATTAACACGAAGCACAGGCAGGGATATTATATATGAACGGTAAATCGTATTGGAAACAAAAGATCCCGGTCCTTTTTTTGAATGGGTCCGGCATGGCGGCTTTGGCGCTTTTTCTCCGGCTGAATGGGATAAATGCGGACAGTATCATTCTGATTGAGGCCGTTTGGGGAACGGCGGCTGCGGTATCTTTGTTGACGGCGTACTTTACCCGGAAAGCGCAGATGGATAAACTGCTGGCTTTGGCTGAACAGCTTGAAGAGCGGTATCTGCTCCCGGAAGTGATGGAACGCCCGGTCCGGGCCGACGATCAGGTGTACTATCAGATCCTGAAACTGGCGGGAAGATCCATGTTGGAACAGGTAAACGCATTAAAACGGGAACAGAGCGAATATAAAGAATTTATCGAACAATGGGTGCATGAGATCAAAACGCCTGTCACGGCCATGAAGCTGATCTGTGAAAACCACAGGCCGGATTTTTCCAAAGACCTGTTGATAGAACTGGAAAAGACAAACTGCTATACGGAGCAGGCCCTGTACTACGCCAGAAGCGAACACCCCGAAAAAGATTATCTGGTAAGGGAGATCCGGCTTTTTGATGTTGTCCATCAGGCGATCGCGGAAAACAAATATCTGCTTCGTCAGCATAACGTCCTGATCGATCTTGCGGAAACGGACGATACGGTTTATTCCGATGAAAAATGGCTGTGTTTCATCCTGAACCAGATGATCGTCAATGCGGTCAAGTACCGTGCGGAATCTCCAACAATAAGGTTTTATGTGGAACATGCAGGTAACGAAATATCTCTGTGCATTGCCGATAATGGCATCGGGATCCGGGACAGCGATCTTCCCCGCATATTTGAAAAAGGCTTCACCGGAGTGAACGGCCGGGACACTTCCCAGACGGCAACCGGTATGGGGCTGTACTTGTGTAAACGGCTGTGTGATAAACTGGACATAGGAATAGCAGCAGTTTCAACCGACGAAACGGTTTTCAGACTTTCTTTTCATATCAACGACTTTATTCATCAAGTGCAGAGCTGACGCCCTGCACTTCTTACATTTTTGTTAGAACTTCGTAAGAAAACCTGATACAAACGGTTTGGCATATCCGTTATAATAATGTCACCAACAAAAATAAGGAGCGTTGGCATGAAAGAGATATTGCGCCTGGAACATATCCAGAAGTATTACGGTAATCAGGGGAACATTACAAAAGCCATAAACGACATCAGCTTTTCCATCAGTGAGGGTGAGTTTGTAGGCATTATGGGCGCGTCTGGCTCCGGCAAGACCACGCTGCTGAACTGTATATCCACGATAGATATTGTCAGTGCGGGGCATATCTATCTGGACGGAAATGACGTGACGGAGATCAAAGAAAAGGAACTGGCACGTTTCCGCAGGGAGAATCTCGGCTTTGTCTTTCAGGATTTTAACCTGTTGGATACCTTGACGATTTCGGAAAATATAGCCCTGGCATTGACGATCAATCATGTGCCTGCCCATGAGATTGAGAAAAAAGTGGCGGAAATGGCCGGAACGCTCAATATTACGGACATTCTGGACAAGTACCCTTATCAGGTGTCCGGCGGTCAGAAACAGCGCTGTGCCTGTGCCAGAGCTATTATCAATAAGCCGAAACTGCTTCTTGCCGATGAACCGACAGGCGCTCTGGACAGCCATTCGTCACAAATGCTGCTCAGCACCATGCAGAGTATCAATGAGCAGATGGGGACAACGATCCTGATGGTAACGCATGACGCTTTTTCCGCCAACTACGCGAACCGTATTCTCTTTTTAAGGGATGGGATGATCTTTACCGAAATCCTAAAGGGCGGCGATTCCAGAAAAACATTTTTTGAAAAGATACTGGACGTCCTTACCATGCTGGGAGGAGGTCAAAGCGATGTACGCTAAACTGATTTTCAGAAATGCAAAGCGTTCGGCAAAGGATTATTTGGTATATGTTGTTACCATGACGATTTGTGTCATGCTGTTCTATGCGTTCCTGTCTATTACGAGCAAATATTATAATCCCGACGTTGGGACAGAATACGAATTTACTTTAGTAAGCGACGGGCTGAAAATGGCGATCTGTGCAGTAACCCTGTTGCTGCTGTTCCTTATACGCTATGTGAATAACTATATGCTGCGGAGGAAGCAAAAGGAGTTTGCCATACAATCTGTTATGGGAATGGAACAAAAAACCGTTGCGTGGATATTCTTTGCAGAAACCTTTTTAATGGGAGCAGTATCAATCATTATCGGCATTTTTTTAGGTGTATTCTGCTCGCAGTTTATAACGGGTATGCTGTTATCTGCCTATGGAAAAGACTACAAATTATCTTGGACGCTGTTTCCCGATACGGTTAGTCTGACAGTATGTTTTTTCGCAATAAGTCTTTTGGTTGTGGGGGTATTTAATGTCCGTACAATACGGAAAATAAAGATCATTGATATGCTGTATGCCGATAAGCAGAATGAGCCGCATATCAGAAAAAGCCGCTATATGCCGGTGATTTCAGTTTTATATGCAATTATTTTACTGCTTGCAGCAGTTACGGGAATATCGCAAATGTACTATTATTCTGATCCCCGTTTTCCTATCCCCGTTCATATCATGTTTTGGGGAAATATCATTGCCCCGGCAGCATCTTTTCTTTTAAGTGTTGTATGGTGTGTTGTGCACAAGAAATGGAGTTTTAACCGATATGTCCTTGCTGCCGCCATACTTTCACTTGCAAATATTGGATTTGCGGCAAGTGTTCCTGTCATCCAAAAAAAATATATGCTTTCAAGCGGCGAGGGTACACTTAACGAATATTTGATGTTCTTGCTCGTTTATGTGATATTTTGGATCTGTTGTACGATTTATTTGGCAAGTAATCTGCTGTCTGAATGGAAAGAAGAATCCCTCGAACATAAATATCGGGGAACCGATCTGTTTTTCTTCGGACAGATCATTTCAAAGCTGCATACTACCTCTAAAACAATGACGTTGATCTGCCTGACATTAGTATTAGCTGTATTTCTGTTTGTGGCAGCTCCGGCATTAACAGGATGGGCTTCGGGGTATTTAGATGTACGTTCCTTGTATGATGTTCAAATCAGCACAAGATATAATGATGTGTACAAGACAGAGGACTTACCAAAAGATAATTATGAGCTTATCACTTCTTTTCTTGATGAAAAGAATATTGCCGTGGCTTATGATTGCACTTTCAACTTATACCTGCCTAATCAAGAGGATTTTCATAAACGGATCAAATGGGATTTCCCTGTTGTGGCAATATCGCTTTCCGACTATAACGCCTTGCGGGAAATGCTTGGATATGAACCGATTTCCTTAAACGAGGGAGAATTTACAACGCAATGGCAGACAATAGCAACTGAGGAAGAACGAAGCGAATTTTTACTGAATCATACTGTCCTGTCAACAGATATGGGGACTTTAAGCCTTGCGGAAAATGCTTATCACTTAGAGGCGATCGGTGAAACTGTTTATAACAGCTATACTGATGTTATATATATTTTTCCGGACGGCATTTGCGACGGTCTCCTTTCAGTTATGCGAAACCGATATGTGAGAACAGAAACGGCAATACCGTATAATGAAGCAATTTACCTTGAAAATGCTTTTGTTCAAAAATATCCCGAAACGCCGGACAATGGAAATGGCGTTCGATATTACATCAGAACGAGTACGCAGCAAATCAATAGTACGATCGCGGGGAACTTTATTTTACAAGCGGCTTTTGTTTATAGTGCGGTTGTTTTAATGGTTATCTGTCTTACTATTCTTTCGCTGCAGCAGCTTTTAGACGCAGCTCATTATAAATACCGCTTTGGTGTACTTCGCAAACTCGGTGTAGATCGGCATGAAACAGAACACCTGATTTTGAAGCAATTAGCTGTATGGTTTGGTTTGCCGATTGCTGTTGCAACATTTGTGTCAATCATCGTCGCTGCATACTTCTTTGAAACAATATCGGAAGAGATTTCTGCCTATATAGGTATCGGAGCTTTGCTGACACAAGTAGGAACTATGATCTGTATTCTTGTCATATTGCTTATATGTTATTTTATCAGCACATGGATCCTGTTCCAGAAATCTGTAACTGAATAAAAGTTTTCTGCCGCGCGACGGCAAAAGAAAAAAGCCGTCGTGCAGCAAGACTTGTCAGCTCTACATACATGAATCGTCTGGTCGTCTTGGGAATATCAGCGTCACCTTAAATCCTTTCTGGTTTTCACTCTCTATCTGCATAGTTCCATTATGGGCCTTAACAATCTGTTGGACAAGAATATGTCCGAGGCCATGCCGCAGGTCTAAACGATCATCTGTACTCTCGATATAATGAGGTCGTTCCCGCAGTTTCTTGAGTTTTTCAGCAGACAGGCCAATGCCATTATCTGCAGCATAAAGAATCACGCTGTCCTCTGTACGATCAAGGCTGAGCATAATATCGCATCCATCAGGATTATGCTGGATACTATTCTGTACCAGATTGTTAATTGCCCTCGAAATCAAACGCGCATCACATTCAAAAGTTGTAATTTCAGCGTTCGCTGAGATGTCAACATCGATCGAGTATTGATCTGGCAGTCCTCCGTTCAGCAAATCCGCCACATAGGTTCTCACAAGGCTTGCGATACGGATCGCTGCTTTATGGATGGGCTGCATTTCATATTCCAACTGCGATACGAGATTCAGGTCTTGTACCAGCTCTCTTATTTTAACACTTTGCTGGCTTATGATTTCCGCCTTTTTCCTGACATCATCATTCAAAGAATCCTCATCGGCAATCAGTTTAGAGTACCCCATAATCATAGAAAGAGGCGTCCGTATATCGTGGGAAACACCGCTGATCCAATTTGCGCGTGCCTGATTTTGCCTGTTTAATATATCAGCCGCCTTATTGACGCTGTTCGCCACTCCTGACAATTCTCCCGGTATAGAAAGAGCAGTCGGCTTACCACTTCCGAGTCCTTCAATCGAAGTTATGATCGGCTCTGTATTTTTGAGAATTTTCCTCTTTGAAAAGGAATAGGCCAGGAACAGGATTGCTAAATCAGCCACGAAAATTCCCATCACAAAAAACGGCATTGTTTTGATTGCACGAAGCGAAAAATAGTTGCTTTGCAATTTCATATAGCTGCCTTTCGGATAGCCTAAGATCAGCATACCGTCAGCAGTATTTCTGATAAAGACGGGATAACCGGCAAGATAACCTTTTGCAAATAAGGCAACATCCTGGATGGTAAAGTGTTCGGGTATTTCATCCGGCATGTCTAATTCCCAAGCTGCGTTACCTGCCATATCCAGGTAGACGGCCCAGATATGGCTGCGTCTTAACTGCGCAGAAGCTTCATCGGATATTCCATCCAAAGCAGCAGATGCCGCCGTTGTATCTAACATATTCTGCGGAGAAAAGTCACCGTAATCTTTCGTCATGACCCCATGAAATGTCCACCCGAAAGCAAGGATATTGATTGCCAGCAGAATGAGGACTAATCCCACAAATGACGCCAGATATTTTGATATATATTTTCTAAATGATTTCATGGCGTCACTTCCTTGTATTTAGTTTATATCCCAAGCCTTTGATCGTAATGAGCGAAACCGGCTTTGATGGATCTGTTTCAATTTTCTCCCGGATCCTGCGCACATGGGCATTTAAGCTGTTCTCATATCCAAAAGGATTATCACCCCAAAGAGCTTCACATAGAGCGTCTACTGTCACGATTTTCCCTTCATTGCGCGCAAGCGTTTCCAAAAAAATATGTTCTTTGGCCGTTAAGGAGATTGCTTCACCATCTTTATTTACCTCCGCCCGGCTAAGATCGACCGTACAGCCATCAAGAATAATAAGGGTGTTTTCTTCCTTATAGCACCGGCGCATAACAGCGTAAATACGAAATAAAAGTTCCTGGGGCAGAAAAGGTTTCGCAACATAGTCATCAGCTCCCGATCCAAGCCCGGCCAGTTTGTCTGCTGCTTCATCTTTCGCCGTTAAAAAGATAATTGGCATCTCGGAAAAGGTGCGGATTTCTTGCATGAGGGAAAAACCATCTCCATCAGGCAGCATGACATCCAAAATAGCCAAATCAGGGGATTCTGATCTGGCCGCATCAAGCCCGCCCTTCATAGTCACCGCTGACACAATATTTTCAAAGCCTTCTTCTGTGAGAAATGTCTGGAGCATTTTAAGAAGCTCCGCCTCATCATCTACAAGCAAAATCTTCTTGCTGTGTAAATAGGTATGATTCATAACAGCACCTCCGTTCTTCTTGAATATACCACGTTTTCTTTCCGTTTTGCAGGCGTGAACGGAAAAAGTAAGGTAAAAGTAAGGTGGCGGGAAAGTTAATGTCAGGTTGATGATGTAACATAGAAGCATAGAAAGGAGTTGGTTCTATGGACTATATTATCACGACAGAACAGTTGACGAAAAAATATAAAAATTTTACTTCCGTCAACAATGTTTCCCTTCATATTCGGAAGGGCAGTATCTACGGATTCCTCGGCCCCAACGGGGCAGGCAAATCCACCACTATGAAAATGCTGCTGGGACTGACCGCCCCAACGAAAGGCAGCTTTACGATTGATGGCCGACATTTTCCGGAGGATCGGCTTGCCATTCTAAAGGAGATTGGTTCCTTTATTGAATCGCCATCCTTTTATGCAAATCTGACCGGCCGGGAGAACCTTGATATTATCCGCCGGATCTTGGGGCTGCCTAAAGATTCCGTTGACGATGCCCTGGAATTGGTTGGTTTGGAGGAATTTGGGAATCGGTTAGCAAAGAAGTATTCGTTGGGCATGAAGCAGCGCCTTGGACTTGCCGGTGCGCTGTTGGGCAGACCTCCTATCCTCATTCTGGACGAACCGACTAACGGCCTTGACCCTTCCGGCATCCATGAAATCCGGAACTTGATAAAATCTTTACCTAGCCTCTGCAGCTGCACCATAATGATCTCGTCCCATATGCTTTCCGAAATTGAACTGATGGCGGATGACATTGGTATTCTCAATCATGGACGCCTGCTGTTTGAAGGAAGTCTGGATGATCTGCGGCGCAGCGCAAAGCAGGATGGAATGTCCGCTGATAACAAGCTGATCGGAGATCAGATGCTGATTGAAAATCAGTTGGAAGATGTGTTCCTCGCTATGGTAGATCAAGACAATGCTGCCAGAAAGCAGAGGGCGCAGTTATGAGTATGCTTGCGATTGAACTTCGGAAAGAAAAGCGGACAGGTGTTATCCCTGTGTTGCCGGCTGTTGGTATTTTGGGCGCCGGGTATGCCTTTCTAAATTTTATTGTGAGGAAAGACACTCTGCTGAGTCTGCCTTTGGCTCCTATGGATGTTCTGCTGACCCAGCTTTACGGCATGATTATGATCTTGAATATGTTTGGGATCGTAGTTGCTGCCTGCATGATCTACAACATGGAGTTTAAGGGTAATGCTGTTAAGAAAATGTATATGCTCCCTGTAAATGTCCCTGGAATGTATCTTTGCAAATTTCTGATCCTGTCGACCCTGCTTTTCGTGGCAGTAGCTTTGCAAAATCTGGCACTTATGCGGATCGGTATGACCGACTTGCCGCAAGGGGCGTTTGAAATGGGAACGCTGATCAAATTTGCGGGTTACTCATTCATTACCTCAATGCCCGTCCTGTCATTTATGGTTTTGATCTCGTCCCGTTTTGAAAACATGTGGGTGCCGCTGGGCATTGGCGTTGCAGGTTTCCTAAGTGGGATGGCATTGGCTGATTCAAGCATTAACTTGTTGATGATCCACCCTTTCGTTATAATGCTGAAACCTGCGGCTGCTATGAGCGCACAGCCGGACACAAAGGCTATCATTGCCGCATGTATTGAAACATTGGCATTTCTCGGCGCAGGGCTGTGGATGGCAAAAAATTTGCGCTGTGAGTAAGGAGGAATCTGGATAATGAGTTTTTTTGAACTGCTCAGAATTGAGTTTATGAAAGTAAAACGCTCGAAGATCGTACCGCTGATTTTTGCTGCGCCTCTGTTGGTGGCTGCCTCCGGGGTCGCAAACTTGAGCCGATATTTTACGCCGGAATACACAAACGCATGGCCTGCCATGTTCATTCAAAGTGCGCTGCTCTACGCCTACTATCTGCTGCCGTTCTCGATGATCGTGGTCTGCGTGATGATTGCGGGCCGGGAAACAGGAAATAACGGCATCCTGAAAATGCTTGCCCTGCCGGTCAGCCGCCATGCACTCTCCATTGCAAAATTCTGCGTGTTGGTATTTTATCTGTTCATGGAGATGGTCGTATTCCTCGCGGTGTTTGTGATTGCCGGAACAGTTGCCACAAGCACAATGGGTGTGACCGAAACCCTGCCAATCCTTTATCTGCTGAAATGGTGTGTCGGGCTGTTTCTGACAATGCTGCCATGCGTGGGAACCATGTGGGCAATCACCGTATTGTTTGATAAGCCGCTGCTTTCCGCAGGATTGAACCTGCTTCTGGTTATCCCCGGCATTTTGGTTTCAGCTACACCCATTTGGATTTTTTATCCGTATTGTTACAGTGGATATTTGGTATCATGTTCTCTGCATGATTTTACGGTCAATCCTAACATAAGGACTTTTTCTGTTTTTCCGTTCTTACCGATTGCGATACTGGTATTTGTGATAGTGCTTGTGATTGCAGTAACTCAATTTGGAAAGAAAGAAATGAGGTAAAAAACTATGGAAAGTAAAAAACTGAAAACTTTGAGTTTGAACTATTACGCACACGCAGCTTTCGCTTCCGTAAAGCAGAGGGAAAACCTAAAAGGTTGTGAGGATATATAAGAACTTCTAAAAAGATAATCTAAATCCACCAATGATTTTATTTGAAAACTCAAGAATAGTTTTATTTGAAAACGAGGTTGCCGATATATCTGTTGATATGTTATCCTAAACAAAATAAAGGAAACAGAAAGGTTAAAAAAGGTGTTGCATGAAGAATTATAAGGAGATTGCGCAATAGCAATGGCTATTGCAAATAATGGAATGTTATAGCCATTGCATCCTAACACAGTATTAGGAGGACGCATATGAGCTATGTAAATGCAGATGAAATCCTGCCGGAAGATTTAGTCAGAGAAATTCAAAAGTACGTTGACGGTAAAGTTTTATACATTCCGCGGAAAGATGAAAACCTATTATCGTGGGGTGAAAAGAACGGAACCAAAGACAGGCTGGCAAAACGTAACAAAGAGATAGTAAACAGGTATTATTCAGGCGTAACTGCTGCAGAACTTGGCATCATGTATTTCCTTTCAGAAAAAAGGATTCAGGGAATCATACATGAATATGAATCCTCTGTACAAAAAGATAATGGAGGATTCAAAAATGAATAGAGAGAATAAGCGAAAGCTGTATGAAAAAGGCTTCTATAAAACACATCCATGCAGCGATACATTTGTATGTAAAAACTGCGGCAGGACCGTCGTACCGGAAGGCGCGGGCAGTAATCATAGAAATCATTGCCCTAATTGCTTATACAGCCTGCATGTGGACATTGAGCCAGGCGACAGAGCATCTGATTGCGGCGGGTACATGGAACCTGTGTCTGTGTGGGTAAGAAATAAAGGTGAATGGGCTGTTATTCACAGATGTAAAAGGTGCGGAACATTTCGTTCCAATCGAGTCGCAGGTGATGATAATCCTGTGAAGCTTATGTCTATTGCAATGAAGCCTTTAGGGCAGCCGCCGTTTCCCATTGAAAGAATTGAGGAAATGACAAGAATGATGGGTGGTGATAGCAGCCTGCAGCAATCGCGGTAATTCCCCTGCTTCTGCATCCTGTGATGTAGATGTACGGAAAGCCGGAAATGCAATTCTGTCATGGTTTCATCCGGTATACCGCATAAGTACCGATCGCTATCAAAATCGGGCAGGGATATTTTTCAAAAAATAAAAGGGAGTATCGCACTTATTGTGCGGCACTCCTTTTTGCTTTAACTGAAAGTTGTGATTTCTGTGAACGATATTATCGGCAATCATTTGTGATGATGGTGGGATCGCTAATACAGCTAATACATAAAAAAATCTGCTTCTGGTTTATTCTGATGTGTGGTAAAATAAGAGTAATTGGAGATGCTGTTGATTGTTTGAAAGAAATGGATAAAGTATGTGATCAGCGGCGAGGCAGAGAAACATTAATATGTTATTGCAGCCAGTGAGCCGCTTGGAGCGTGATCGTTATGGTGGAATTAGAAGAGCATCAATCAGATGCAGCAGGAGAGCTGCAGTCAAAAATTGAAGCGCTGCAAAATGAAAACCGGCTTCTGAAGGAACGCCTTGATGAAGCCGGGATTTCGTATGCAGATATTGTGATGGACAACAGTAATGGACCTACAGATATTTATGATCCGGATCAGGGAGCAAGAATAAAGAAATTTGAAGTTACAGATAAGATTGCCAATGATTTCTTTATGCTGTTTTGCCGCGGAAGAAAAGATGTGTTTGATCTTCGCTATACAAATCCCAAAACAGGAAAAAACGGGTATTATACACAATGCTTTAACCGATGGGATCAAGGATGTCATATTCAGAAAAAGGACGGCGTTCGATGTAAAGACTGTGAATTAAAGGCATATAAACCAATCACATTGCCGTTGATCAAGGCACATATGATTGGCGCAGATCCAAATGGAAATGATGTAGTGGCTGTTTATCCGACGTTGGAGAACAATCTGTGCCAACTGCTTGTATTCGATTTTGATAATCACACAAAAGGGGCAGAACAGGAAGATTATGCAAATGCGGATGATAGTTGGAAGGAGGAAATAAATGCCTTGCGCCGTATTTGTAGAAATCTTAATGTGGACGCTGTGGTGGAACGGTCAAGATCGGGGCGGGGCGCACATCTTTGGATATTCTTTAAGGAGATGATCCCGGCCAGACTGGCAAGACGATTTGGCTTTGCATTGCTTGAAAAAGGGGCGGAATCCGTAAATCTTAAGTCTTTCAAATACTATGACCGCATGATACCGAATCAGGATGCCCTTCCGGATGGCGGCCTTGGAAATGTCATTGCCCTTCCGCTGCAGGGTCTGGCTCTGAAAGCGGGCAACAGCGCTTTTGTTGATGAAAATTGGAATGCATATGAGGATCAGTTAAAAATACTTGCAAGTACAAGAAGGTTAAGCAGACAGGAAATAGTAGATTATCTTTCCGCATGGTACCGCGCAGGTGACATGGGAGAAGCGGATGGCAGCGATGCCCCGTGGGATAAGGATTCGGAGATTGATGCAAACGGTGTGAATGGTATTGTGCATATCGTATTGGCTGATCGTATTTATATAGATTCCACCGGGATTTCCAATAAGATCAAAAGGCAGCTCCGCCGAATGGCAACATTCTCAAACAGACAATATTTCCAAAATCAGGCCATGGATATGCCCAATTATGATGAGCCAAGATTTATTTATCTTGGAAATGATGATGGAAAATATATTGTCCTGCCGCGGGGACTCAAGGACGATATCCTGAAGCGCTTTGATAAAGCCGGAGTCAAATATGAAATAGAGGACAAACGTTCGGATGGACGGAAGATCCATGTTTCGTTTAAAGGAGAACTGCGGGAGTCGCAGATACCGGCTGTGGAGTCGATGCTTGCAAATGAAACCGGTATCCTTCATGCCGCCACGGCGTTTGGAAAGACGGTGGTATGCTGCAGTATGATCGCAAGAAGAGGTGTGAATACCTTAATACTTGTAGATCGGGCAGATCTGATGAACCAGTGGATCAGACGTCTGGGCGAGTTTTTGAATATCAATGAGGAACTGCCGGAATACAAAACAAGAACCGGGCAAACAAGGAAAAGGAAATCCTTGATCGGGAATCTCCAAGGGACACACGATACTTTGACCGGAATAGTGGATGTGGCAATGATACGCTCCCTGAAAAAGAAAGACGGTTTCCATCCTATGCTTAAGGAGTACGCACAGGTCTATTTTGATGAATGTCATCACGCCGCTTCCGACAGCGCAATAGAGGTGCTTCAGGCGATCAATGCAAAATATGTGTATGGGGTGACGGCGACACCGAAACGTGGCGATGGCAAGGAAAAGATAAATGAGTTTCTTCTTGGCCCTGTCAGGTACAGGTTTACGGCAAAAGATAGAGCAAGAGAACAGAATATCGATCATCTGGTATATCCCCGTTTTACACGCACAGTAAAGCCGCACCATTTGTCTAAGACTCCATACGGCAATGATGCCTATGAACTGATAAGGAATAATGACGTTCGGGATGAGCAGATCATCAGGGATGTGGCGGCCTGTGTGAAAGCCGGACGGACTCCGGTTGTACTGACCAAATATGTTGACCATGCCAGACGGTTGTCCGTGAAGTTGGAAAAATATGTTGACAGACTGATTCTGCTGACAGGCTCTGACGGTACAAAAGCGCGCAGGTCGCAGGCGGCAGAGCTGAACACAGTAACTGATTCAGAAAGTCTTATCCTTGTGGGAACGGGCTCCTTACTTGGAGAAGGATTTGATTATCCGAGATTGGATACCTTGTTTATGGCGACTCCGGTTTCAGGAGAGAGCGTTGTAGAGCAGTATGTAGGCCGCCTCAACAGGGATTACGGCGGAAAAGAAAATGTCATAGTATATGATTATGTGGACATTCATATTCCAAAATTCGATAAAATGTATTCGGCAAGACTGAAGGCATATAAGAAGATCGGATATGAGATTTGTGTCAGCATGGGTGGAGAAAAACAGGCAGCAAATGCCATTTATGATATTGATAACTATGCCGAGATATACTGGAGAGATCTTGAAGAGGCCATGTCAGGGGTCATAATATCCAGTCCAAGGTTAAATAATCAAAAGGTGAACCGCATCATAGACGCCCTTGGTAAGCGCCAAGAATCAGGCGTTAAAGTAACAATTGTCACATGGCATCCTGATGCTTATAAGTATGGAAGAGATGATGTGAGGACGGAACTGATAGAACGTCTGCGGAAAGCCGGATTTGAAATTCGGTTGGTGGAAAATTCCTGCGAGCATTATGCGGTGATCGATCAGGAGATTGTCTGGTATGGAAGCGTGAACCTGCTGTCAAAGGAAGACGCAGAGGATAATCTGATGCGGGTCTGCAGCAAAGAGATCGCGGCGGAACTTCTGGAAATGACATTTGGGTCCGAAATCAAAATGCAGGAATGGTGACATGGCTGCTGAGAGGATGCATAATTTGTATATTTTTTGCTGATGAAGGGGAACGGGGTAAATCATACCACTACTATACCGTTAAAAAAAGGATTTTGACATGATCCTGTTTACAATTTATAAAATGGAATGTTTTTGCTGATTCTACTGTTTTTTATAGCATTTTATCCCCACTTTATTCTCCACATATGCTATAATGTATATAAAGATAAAAGTGGGCGAATAGGTTATGATAAATTAAAAAAGGAGATTGAACAAAAACTATAAGAATACCAAAATACTCATAATGGAAATGATTTCATGTGTGACGTTTCAACGAAAACAATAGAAGATATATGCAGTTACTACAATGCCAACCGGAAAATTTGACTGAATGGAAAGTTGACTTAAATCCTGAATTGTCATATGAAAGTAAATTTAGGAGTAATTGAATAACACGAAATGGGAAATAATTTCTATTTTAAATCAGCAAAACTTGAAAATGGAAGCAAGTTTACAATAGTCGGATCAGATGAAGAGGTAAAAGAATAATGCGTGATTCAGCAATAGAAATGGCAAAAAGGCTATTAGTGGACAGTATCTGGAAGAGTGCTAATCTGGAAGGATTGGGAACGACTTTTCCTAAGACAGAGGCAATATTAGCCAATGCGATAACAACAACAAAGACGGAAGAAGTTTTGTTTATTATCAATATGAAGAGAGCGTGGCAATTCTTACTGGATAATCTCGATTATAGCAATAATCTTATGCTTCTCAGAGAATATAACAAGATTGTTGGAGAATTATTATTTGATTATGCCGGTGAAATCAGAACAATTCCGGTGCAGATAGGCGGCACGTCATGGGAGCCAGAATTGCCGCATACAGGCATCATAATAGATACACTGGAGAGCATTGACCAGATAGCAGACATTGAGTTAAAAGCTTTGAAGTATTTCTGTTATGTTGCAAGGACACAGATGTTTATAGATGGAAATAAGCGGGTAGCGCAACTGATCGCCAATAAGATATTGATTCAGAATAATGTGGGTATTTTTCAGATTCCGATTGACAAACTGGAAGAATTTAAAACTTTATTATTGGAATTTTATGAAAGCGGTAATGATAAAGAGATAATTGATTTTATGCAGTCGTGGTGTATTAAAAGAATCTGCGTCAGTGAGGAATGATGACATCACAAAAAAGAAAGCATCGACGGATGGATTATTCATCTGATGGTGCTTTTTATGTCCTGCTGCTTGGTAAAAATTTCATCAGCAGCTTTTTCAAGATACATCTTTCTCCAGATATCATGAATGTTTTCTTGTTTTAGTTGGCTGATTCGTTTAGTGGTGTATCGGTCGAGCCATTCCATAGAGGATATGATAGAGCATCTTTTGCCTGAAGATGAAGAATTGTGTTTTATTGTTTTGAGAAAGAAAAGCAGTATGGGATGATAATCAATATTGTTGTAAAGAAGTGAACGAGAGTACAGCACAATATAAAAAGAAGGTTTGGGATTTTTTATTTTGAAAGCAATCAACACTATTATAGATGAAAAAATAGGATCATACAAGGCAGACCGCACGTTTATATCTGTAATCAAGAAGAACGCGAATGGCATATATGTAATGCTAGATGATTCGGGAAGTGATCGAACCGTTAAATGCTGTATACCTAACATATCACTCAATGTTGGCAAACGCGCATATGTAAAAATACCGATGGGAAAATTAAGCAATATGCATTTTTGCGGGGTAGCGTAGAGCGGTTTATGCACGTTTTATATATGTGTTTATGGCGGCATATAAATAATATTATCGAGGCGTGGTGTAGATTGTTACACAGTCACAGCAAAACTATTAAAATCGCCTGAAATACAGTAAAATCAAGCGTTTGCGGCGGTTTTATGAATATGATAAAATACTTCTCGCCTGACGTGGCAGGATATGAAAAAGTTTTTGGAAAGCCTAATTATTTCACTATATTATTAAAACAGGCAAGTCAGTCACCAAGTTGTAACATTCTTTTGGTATAATAGGCGCAGATTCAGCAATTGTGCGCATGAGTAAATTGCTTTGCAATTAAGTCGAGCCACCCGTAAAACGGGTAGCTCGACTCACTGGGTATAACCCCTCGACACCGGAGAGCGTTTCAAGGCGCTCCTGACTTTTTCTTCGTTCAAGTCACTATTGCACTTGACGCGTTGCTTATACCCCCTCCCTGAAGGGGTATTTGTACTACTCCGACCTTACCCTTAAAAGGGTCTTCATACTCCTTTATACTGAACTTATCTTGCATGATATCGTACTTCTCATGGTCTTCGATATATTTTCTGATTGCCGCTTCATTTAAACCTACTGTACTGACATAATATCTTTTTGACCCAAAATGCCGGTTTCCAAACTTGTACTTCAGGTTTGCGTGCCTGTCGAAAATCATGAGTGCCGACTTTCCCTTTAAGTACCCCATAAAGCTTGATACACTCATTTTGGGCGGTATACTCACCAACATATAGATATGATCCGGCATCAAATGCCCTCGATAATCTCTGCTCCTTTGTAGAAACACAGTTGTTTCAAAATATCCCGTATATGCAATTTACCAATATTTCTGGAGAGTCGGACTTGCGGTTATTCAGGAGTCGTACAATGAAAGACGGAGTTGAAAGGAATTTTTCAGAAATAAATGGACAGCAACTATTTTTAGTTGCACATTGTGCTTGTGTGTGCTATATTATAAGATAAAGGAGAAAACTATGAGCAGAAAAGATAAATTATTGGAAAGACTGCTAAAGAGACCAAAAGATTTCACTTTTGATGAAATGAAGTCCTTGCTGTCGTATTTCGGGTATGAACTAAAACAAGGTGAAACAGGGTCGGGAGTTAAATTTATCAGAAACGGAAGTAATGATGTAATAAATTTCCATAAACCACATCCAAGCGGAGTATTAAAAAGCTATATATTAGACCAGGTAATAGAAAAACTAAGAAAGGATGGTTTGTTATGAGTGATCTTTTATCATATAAAAATTATAATGGGACAGTGGAATATTCCAAAGAAGATGACTGCCTTTTTGGAAAAGTTATTGGGATAAAATCTTTGTTATCTTATGAGGGTGATTCTGTTAAGGAATTAGAACAAGATTTTCAAAACGTAATTGATGAATATCTGGATGATTGCAAAAAGCGGAAGGTGGAGCCTGAACAACCATATAAAGGTACTTTTAATGTGCGGATCAGTCCTGAACTGCACCGGAATGTTGCTGTGTATGCAATAGAGCATGGTAAAACATTAAACGCAGCAGTTGAGGAAGCTATTGGAAATATGATTGGAATATCTTAAACGGAATATCATGATGAGATTTGTATCCTTTTTCATACAGGACTTTGCAGTTTAGTATTTGTAAAATATAGAGTGAACAGGAAACGGGAAAACGTAATGAACAATACTTTTTTAATGTGGCCAGGCGGTAAGAACTGGTTCGTTAAACATCAAAGTTATCGTTTGCCTGCCCAATACAATCGATATATTGACCCATTCCTGGGAGGAGGATCTGTTTTCTTTTACATGGAACCGGATAAAGCGATTCTCAGCGATGTAAATAGCGAACTGATATCAACTTATTTGGCGATACAACAGGATTGGGAAGGTCTTGATAGAAATCTTAGAACTCATGCGAGAAAGCATAATGATGCGTATTATTACACAGTCAGAGCTCAACATCCCAGAACATTAGTCCGTATTGCAGCACGTATGATCTATCTTAACAGGACATGCTTTAACGGGATATACCGCGTGAATCGACAGGGTGAGTTTAACATCCCGAAAGGCTCAAAGAACACCGTCCTGACCGGACAGGAAGAGTTCGAAAGACGATCAGTGCTTCTTCGCAATGCAGATATAAGATGCTGCGATTTTGAAGCAACAATTGATGAGGCACAGGAAGAAGATTTCTTATTTTGCGATCCCCCTTATGCCATTCAGGAAGAACAGAATTTTGTCGGTTATACGCAAAATTTGTTTCATTGGCGTGACCAGATTCGGTTAGCGAACGCATTAGAAAGAGCGAGTCGACGAAATGTAAAGATATTGATGACGAATGCGAATCATCCGTCTATTCGGGCTTTGTATGAAAATCGAGAAGGTTTTTTACTGGATGAGGTTTCCAGGTATAGCAGTATTTCCGGAAACTCTAGTGGAAGGAAGCAGTATTCCGAACTTATAGTAAGCGCAAATATATAGGAGGGGAAGATAAAATGGCAGGCATAGTAAACATGGTGGATAATTCCAGTATTCAGAACAATCCGATCAGGAAGGTGAAAGAATTTATCGATAGGCAGAATCAATACAAGAGTGTAGCTGATGTAGATCGTTGGCGTTTTGTTGGATATGTTCTTGATATCAGTTATGAAAGTGCACAGATTATAACGAACGATACCTACAAAATTGCTGTTGGAGGAATACCAAGAGGCTCCTTTTTGATTCTTGTGCCTGCCAATTTTGGCAAAGTTCAGCCGCACTTTACGCTTCTTAGAGTAAAAGAAATTTGTGCGACACCGCTTTCTCAACAGGTCCAACAAACTTATTTCGAGATGCATAAAAGATCTATGCCTGAACTTGACATATGGACACAAGCTGATCTTCAGTGGGGATCGCTAAGATGTGATACGTTGGGAATGTTCTACGCAGACCCCAATGATGTAGATAAACTTGCTTTTTCCGGTGACGTGAACAATATAGTTAGCGCTCACAGATATGAGGTATACGCACCGGATGAGGCACTTCTAAATGTTATTGTAAATGGAACAGTTCGAAATGAACTCCAGGAAGAAATTGGACATTTACGCACGATGGAGTGTATGTTTGATATTGAAAAACAAGCTAGTGGAAATATTCCGGTAAATGTTTCTATGCGTGATTTCATGGGATGTAGAACGGCTATGTTTGGTAAGACACGACTTGGTAAATCAAATGTGGTCAAGCTTATTGCGCAGGGAATGATTGATGCTACTAAAGAAACAAGAAATGTGGGACAATTGATTTTTGATATAAATGGCGAGTATGCAAATGATAGCGATCAAGACAATGTGTCACTACGATCGGCCAATCCAAGCAGGTGTGAAGTATATGCGCTTACCAAAAGACCACAGACTGAGTCTAAGGAATTAAAACTCAATTTTTATGAGGAACCTAGCAGTTGTAAATCGATATTGGGTACATTTTTAGAGAACGACGGTAAGAAATCTAATTACATTACTGCGTTCAGCAGTGTCGAGTTAAGCTCATTTAAAGAAATTGGGCAAATGGAGGATTTTCGTGAAAAGAGCCATGCTATCAGAAAGATCCAGATATATTGGAGCATATTACATACCGCAGGCTACTCGGCAAATGAAGCTGCTTTAAAGAAAATCAAGGAAATGCATTCCGGGGTAATAAAGCCGCTTGAACCTCACTTTAATAAGGAGGTCATGGATATGCTCTACGGCGATGTAGAAATTCCGGAAACAAGTTCCTTGGAATCCATGTGTGAAATATACAAAAAAGCTGCTGACTACATTAATGAGAAGGGGGATCTTTTAGTAGAAAAGGGAAAGAAGAGTTACTTTGACGTTGACGAAAAAGCTTTATTGGGATTTTTGGTTCCTAAATCAGGCAGCGGTCCGATGATGCTCTCTGTTTACAGAGCCTATCATTCTCAGAATGCGAAAGATTTTGTTACTGACATTATAAATTTGTTGGAGAAAGGACAGACCGTCATACTTGATCTGGGCAATGCTCAAGACAGTATAAGGAAGTATTTTTCTGATCTGCTGTCATCCAGTGTATTTGCGAATCAGGAGAAGAAGTTTGTTAATAATGCTTTGGGCAATTCTTACATTGAATTGTATTTTGAGGAGGCTCATAACCTGTTCCCTCCGTCAACAAAAGACAATCAGGATGTTTATTCTAGGTTCGCAAAAGAAGGCGCAAAATTCCATATAGGGATGGTATATTCAACACAGTCGCCGTCAACTATTAGTAAGGAATTGCTTGTGCAGACAGAAAATTTTTTTGTGGGGCATTTATCTTCTTTGGATGAAGTAAAAGCGTTAACAAGAACACAGATTGCTTTTGAGGGTGTTGAAGAAGACATCCTCAGAGCAAGAACACCTGGATTCATGCGGATGCTTACAATGTCGAATAGGTTTGTGATTCCCGTCCAGGCCAATTTGTATGCTCTACAGAGAGGAGAATGATATGGCTTACTCATCAGGTGGAAGATTGCCCTTTGAATCGGCATCGAAACTGGGGCATCTTAATGTTATCGAAAGTGAATGGGTTCGGGCGCTTATAAAAGATTTTGAAACAAATGATGTTGGAGATGCAAATAATTACGAAAACGATATATGGGAGAGTTTTGATCCCATGAATGCTCAGCCTTTACAGCATATCTGGGTCGTGGATGGATCCTATGTTCCTGTGGAGGAGAATCACAAAGAACTTGCCTTTGTTAAAACAGCTCTTATGACAGTGGAGCAGAGTAAGATAGCTGATATTGATAAAGAATACCCACATCCGCTTAAGCTACAGGAAATCATGAAGGACAGCGCCCTCTTTCATGCAACAGTTTTCCCTCTACGAAACCTGAAGAGTGCAAAGGGAAATATCTATGACACAGTCCGGCATGTCATATATGATTTGATGAGAAACGATGAGGGCGGTCAATATTTTGAAACGCTTAAATGGCTTGCTTATAAAAAGTGGGATGGGAAGAATAATTCGCCAAGCTTTGAGTGTCCTCATTGTGAAGAAAAGGTGGATGAGGGTATTCCGTATGATCAGGATACAGGCAAGTGTCCTTTTTGCGGAAAGGAAGTTCTACTTACCGATATGGTTGGCTTTCACCTTGATATGAATGAGGATAATGCACCAATCTCTGTGGCATCATCATATATGCTCATAATGGAAATGTTGATGCTCTTTACAGTGATCAGGTTACAGTGGTCGAATCGAGATCCAAATTTGATCAGTAACACACTGTTTATTAAGGATGGTCCAATGACATTGAAGGGGCAGTATTCGAAGCTTGTTCCGAATATAAGGGAGTTCTTGAATTTTGCAAAAAAACAGGGACGTCCTATACACCTTGTAGCAAGTGAGAAGTCAGGATTATTTTTCGATTATCTTTCATTGAGCTCTCGTTTTGTGAAGCCTGAGTCAGGAAAGATTAAATATGCGGTATTGAATCATGGATATATAAGGCGTGTAATTCAAAGAGCACCAGATCGTGGAAATCCCTACGGTATGAGAACGAACTGGGGCGAGAAAGTATTTGTTTTCTTAGACGAGAATACTCATATGGTTTTAAATATGACAACAGGAGGATATGAGAAGGAAAATTCATATCCGTCAACGTCAGACATCATTGGCCTTGAAAGAATATTAGCTACTTTGCCGACGCTGATCAGCAGAAAATATGAAGGGGCTCTTTATCCCGTTGAGTTGGTCAACGGCATAGCCTCTATGTCAAATTATCCCTCGGCTAAGATTTTACAGGATTTTGTTAAGGACATGATTTAAATCATATGTAGTGAAGGAAGTTTGAAAGGAGTATTAAATTACAAAAGATTGACTGAAAGTTTGACACATGGTGAGAAGCCTTAAAGTGAGTAATAATATAATAGTTTTTCATTGAATATTATCAAGAATTGGCGAATTACGATTCGGAAGTTTTTTGGAGGAATTTACTACATATGAAGAGTATTACAGTTGGTTCAAGTTTTGCAATTGCCCTGATATGGCTGTTAACAGGCGACTTTTTCATTTGCAGAGGCTAAAATCTACGGTGGTATATCCCTTTTTGCTAAGTATTTTTGAAGATTGTTTTGTATATCACAATATAGAATGTGCGCAATTGTGTCAGACTCTGGATGTTATTCTCGTATATGTGGTGAGCCAGTTACTCTGTGAAATGCCAACAAATACCTTGAATAAAGTATTTGCGACAATGGCAAAAGATGTTGAACGATATCTGGGAATGTCACTTCCAGAAAAGGTAGTTTGTGTATTATATGTAAAAAAAGGAAAATAAATTTGTTTTAGAGCAAATTGAAAGAAGTAAGAGTAAGGAAACAGTGTTATTCGATTCTCTTACAATCGAACATATTATGCCGCAGACTTTGACAGCAAAATGGAAAATTGATCTTGGGGAAAAGGGCGCAAGAAATACATGATAAGTATTTGAATTACTTAGGGAACTTAACTTTTACTGGTTATAATTCAGAGTTTTCTAATGCTAGCTTTAACGAAAAGCATGCTTTATACAGCCAGTCAAATATTTGTATTACTAAGTCAATTGCACAATATGCTCACTGGGGAGAGGATGAAATATTAAATCGCGGGGAAACGTTGATAGAAGATATCAAAAATATGGAAATGTCCGGATGTGATTAACAATGCAAAGTTTGAAATTGATACCAGAACAGAATTTGATTTTACAGATGAAGTTAATGTTACTGGACGTACTCCTAAGAAATTAGAAATCATTGGTGAAGTGTTTTCTGTGAATTCTTGGAGAGATTTTATGAAAAAGGTATGTGAGTTCCCTTATGAGTATGATACACAAGTTTTTTCGTAGTCTTACCAAGCATAATGGTTTTAAAGGTAAGAGCATGAGGATTATTGATGATAACGATTTAAATATGCGGTCTCCCTTAAAAATTGCGGAAGGATTTTATATTGAATCAAATAGAAGTGCTAATGCTATACTGAATTATTGCAAATTGATTATTGAAAAGTTTGATGGAGTAGAGGAATTGAGCTCGTATAAACTAAAAGCAGTATAATGCTCTGACGATCTTTTTACACCAATTACTACACCATTTGCCCGTAAATTTGCGTAGATTTATGAAGATTTATGCAAAATCAGGGTAAAAACCAAAATCAGAGTAAACCGCCAAACCCCTTGAAAAATCAAGGTTTACAGGCTTATGAAGGGATATAATAATTATGATAAAATACTTTTCGTCTGTCATGAGAGGATATTGAAAAGTCCCGAAAAAGCCTGTAAAATCAATGGTTTCATGGAGAGAGTTGGCACTTACTACACCATTACTACACCATCTATGAAAGAGCTTTGATATGATACTACTTGCATTTTATCCCAGATCTATCCCCCGCATGTGCTATAATGTATGTGGGGGATAAAAGTGGGCTGAATAAGTTACGAGGAGATATGCTGCATATGCCGGAAGATGAAATTGTGATATTTGAAACAGAGGATAAAAGTATAACATTACCTGTTTCGGTCAGGAATGACACAGTGTGGCTCAGTGCCAATCAAATGGCAGAACTGTTCGAGAGAGATGAAAAAACAATCCGAAAGCACATAAATAATGTATTTTCGGAGGGAGAAGTGGAAAGAGAGAACAACACGCAAAAAATGCGTGTTGATGGAGTAAAACAACAGGTGCCGTTTTATACTCTGGATGTCATTATTTCTGTGGGTTATCGGGTAAAATCAAGGCGGGGTGTTGAGTTCAGGCGTTGGGCTAATTCTGTATTGAAAGAATACATAATCAAAGGATATTCTGTGAATTATAACCGTATGAATCAGCTAAATGAGGTAATACGGATCATGAAAAGAGTATCGGAAAAGTTGGATACAAAACAGGTTTTGTCGGTAGTGGAAAGATATAGTCAGGCACTGGAACTGTTGGATGCGTATGATCACCAGAATATGAAACGGCCTAAAGGTAACAAGGCGATATATGTCTTAACATATGAAGAATGCAGAAAGATTATTGATTCCATGAAATATATGGACAAGAGTTCACTGTTTGGCAATGAAAAGGATGAATCCTTTAGGGGAAGCATAGGGGCAATTTATCAGAGCTTCGATGGGGAAGATGTGTATCCGACATTGGAGGAAAAAGCAGCAAACCTATTGTATTTTGTAACAAAGAATCATAGCTTTTCGGATGGAAATAAAAGAATAGCCGCGACAATGTTTCTCTACTTTCTGGATAAAAACGGAGTTTTGTTTAGAGATGGACAAAAACTGATCGATGATCATACGCTTGTTGCGCTTACGATTATGATTGCGGAGTCTGATCCGAAAGAAAAGGAAATGATGATAAGTGTTGTGATGAACTGCATGGCATAATGCAGGTGTTTGCAATGGCAAATGAAAAAGGGATTTTTCTTCAGAGAAAAATTTATTATTGCAACAATTCCGTTTGGAGGAGTAAATAAGGTTTGGAATAAAGTTGAGAAAAAGGTTGGGAATAAAGAAGCTTTAAATTCAAGAAAACAAAAAATCATTTTGGAAATGAGGAACAATCCGAACATTACAACTGCGGAGTTTCATACCATACTGAGTGTGAGTGAAATGGCGGTGGAGAAGAACATATTGTTTTTAAAAGAAAACGGATAGAGTGTGGAGGGGCAAAGAAGACAGGGTATTGGAGAGTGTTATAAAGGTTACAGTATGGAACCCTCTAAGGACTGTAATTTTAACTATATTTTAGCATGAAAGGAAACTTAAATATGGCAGTACATATTTTTACTTTGAGTGAAAGCAATTACGAAATTTGCGTGAAAAGAGGTATCGTGGGAATCCCTGAAGCAAAAGATTCAAGTATGCATGATAACATATTTGACGGTCTATTATCAAGACTTGCTTGCATCAAGGATGACGATTATATTTTGATGTATATTATAAGTAAGAAAGAGCTGAGGGGAGTATGGCAGGCAGATGGAGAACCATATTATGAAGAAAGTAAAGTATGGGCGGATAGACTTTACCCGTTTCGGTGTAAAATAAAGTGTTCAATATATAATTTTTCTAATTATTTGAGTTTAAATGATATTAATGATTTAAGAAATAGTGGGAAAATTTGGACATGGTCATTGCAGCGTGCAAGTGGAGCAAATTCCATGTTTTCAATATCTGACTATGAGTTTAGTATTTTGTTAAATGAATATATAAAAATAAATCCATTTTCATTACAAAAGGGAATTATACCAAATCCGTCACCGTTCCATGAGAATAATATGATTGAGATGTTACATACAGAAGGTGATAAACTCAAGTATGAATATACGGTTATGGCTTTTCTTAGTGCTGCATTTTCACAAAAGAAATTTGTAGATATTTTTGGAAATTATATAGATTTTCTTTGCTATGTGCCGACAAATTTGGGAAAAGAAATGGATGCTCTTTTGTTTTACGAAAATCCTAATAATCACGAAATTGTATCTTAAAAATATTGATTATCTCAAAAAGCCTTGATTTTACGGGCAGTTTCGCAGGGTAACAAGCCGGATTTACTACTCATTTACTACGTTTGAGGAAAGAGCCTTGATATGCGCCCCACTTCCTGCGAGATAAAAGCCCAAAGACACGGCACATCAGCATAGAGCAAATACACGACAACTGAATATCGACCGCAAAGGCGGCGTTTCTCAATCCCTTATCGGGAGAACAGGAACGCCGCTT